>CAXXUE010000012.1:0-119015 GCA_963662475.2 uncultured Pseudodesulfovibrio sp. | reverse complement strand
TGGTGTTCACGTTCGCCAAATTATTGGCAACCGTTGACATCCTCATTTCATTGGATAAAGCCCCGAATAACGCGCTTAAACTGCTATCTCGCATGGCGCTGTCCTCCTATTCGTAGGGAGCATTTGCACCATGCGTGCCAACCCGCTATCCAAGAAGAAAATACGTTTAAACACGGCCACACTCTTGTTGACAACGACTGTGTATATGTATAAATAGGCTCGTTTCCAAGCGGGTGTAGCTCAGTTGGTAGAGTACAAGCTTCCCAAGCTTGGTGTCGCGGGTTCGACCCCCGTCACCCGCTCCAACGCCTTTCGCATGGCTCGACATCGAGCCTTGCGGGGTTCGCACAAAATGGGTGAGCTCGGGCTCGCCTTTTTTATTTGTATTGGGGATATAGTAATGCGCCATACCTTTGAAGATACTCTGACCGAACTCATCCGCCCGGAGGTGGAAGGAATGGGTTGCACCCTGTGGGGACTGACCGCGCCCACGAAAGGCACCAAGCGTATTATAAGGATATACATCGACGGTGAAGATGGCGTGACCATCGACCAATGCGCCGGGGTAAGCCGCCAAGTAGGCCTCATGCTCGAAGTGGAAGATATCATTCCCGGCGCCTTCACTCTGGAAGTATCCTCCCCCGGCCTGGACCGACGCTTCTTCTCCATGGCGCAACTGCGCGACTACGTGGGCAGGAAAATTTCCGCCCTGGCCTATGAAGCAATTGAGGGGCACCGGAAATTTACCGGCGAGCTCACACAATGTGAAGACGATGCCTTTTCCCTTGTTGTCGACGGAGAGCCCATCTCCCTGGCATGGGCGGACTTGAAGGAAGTGCGCCTTGTACACGAATTTTAGGCTGGCCACACGGTTCGCCTTGAGCATAAACGAGAACTTCACCGGCACTGTAGGACCGACAGCCGGAAGAAGCGGAGGTTGACATGTCGGAGCTGAAAAAAGCCATCGACCAGATTAGCAAGGACAGGGGTATCGACCGCGACCTGCTCATCGACACCCTTGAAGAGGCCGTGCGGAGCGCGGTTGCGCGCAAACACGGCGAAACCATGGATATCGAGGTCGCCTTCAACGAAGACAACGGCGAAATCGAAGTCTTCGAATTCAAAGTCGTCGTAGAAGACGTTCACGACCCCATCAGTGAAATTTCTCTGGAAGATGCTCAGGAACACGATTCCAATGCCCGTCTCGATGACGAGATGGGCTTCCCGGTCAAGATCGAAGACCTGGGCCGCATCGCCGCGCAAAGCGCCAAGCAGGTCATCATCCAGCGCATGCGCGACGCGGAACAGGAAATCATCTTCGAAGAGTACAAAGACCGCGTGGGAGAAATCTCAAGCGGCATCATCCAGCGCCGCGACCGCACCGGCTGGATCATCAATCTGGGTCGCACCGAGGCACTCCTGGCCAAGGACGAACAGATTCCCAGGGAACGGTACAAACGCGGTGATCGTGTCCAGGCGTACATCATTGATGTACTCAAGGAATCCCGTGGTCCGCAGGTCGTCGTTTCCCGATCCCACCCGGACTACATGGTCGAGCTGTTCAAACGCGAGGTCCCGGAAGTGGGCGACGGCACGGTCAAGATCATGGGCGTGGCCCGCGATCCCGGCCTTCGTGCAAAAGTGGCAGTCATGTCCCGCGAACGCGACGTGGACCCGGTGGGTGCCTGTGTCGGCATCCGTGGCTCCCGCATTCAAAACGTGGTGCAGGAGCTCAAGGGCGAACGCATCGACATCGTGGTCTGGAGTCCGGACATCGCCATGTACGCCCAGCACGCCCTGTCCCCGGCCGTGATCACCAGAATAACGGTCGACGAGGAAGAGGAAGCTCTCGAAGTGGTCTGTCCTGACGATCAGCTCACTTTGGCCATCGGCCGCAAGGGCCAGAACGTCAAGTTGGCCGCGAAACTGCTCGGCTGGAAGATCGACATCTTCACCGAATCGCGTTACGGCGAAATCAACGCCGCGCACAAAGGCATGGACCAGATCGCTGCCGTGGCCGAAGTTCCCATGGAAAACTTCTTCACTGCCGGCTTTGACTCCCTGGAATCCATTACCCAGGCCACGGACGAGGAACTCCTCGCCGTTTCCGGTCTCAATGAAACCAAGATCGCGGACATCCGCGTCGCCATAAACATGCTCGCTCCCGAAATCACCGAAGGTACTTCCTTCTTGGATGACGAAGAGCCAGAGAAAGAACAACCCGCACAGACAGAGGAAGTCGCAGAGACTCCCGAATCCGAAGCGGAAGAAACCGATACGGAATCCGGGACTCCCGCCGAAGGCGAGGAGACGAAATAGATACGCGAAGCCACACATGGAGACGACAGTGAAAAATGAACCTGTCCGCATGTGTGTGGTCTGCCGCCAGCGCTTTCCCAAGAAAGAGTTGTCGCGGTACGTGTGTCCGGATACCACGCTGGAACTGGAAACGGACGGTCCGGTTCCGGACCCGGATAATACCAAACCGGGACGTGGTTATTATATCTGCGCCCAGGCCCGGTGCAGGGAAACCTTCCCGAAGATGATCCGGGGCCTGATGAAAAAACGCAAGGGGGAACCTAAATGACGGCAAGTGTTCGGGTAGAAAACCTGGCTGCCGAGCTCGGGCTCAGCAACAAGGATATAATTCAACATCTTCGCGAAATCGGTGTTCAGGCCAAAAGCCAGAAAACGATAGTCGCGGATGAAGATGTGGAACGCCTCAAGGCGGAATTGAGAAAAGATGGTGACAAGCGCAAAGAAGTGCGTCGCGTGACCGACTCTGGTGTTATTGTCCGGCGTCGCCGCAAAAAGACCAAGGATGCCGAACCTGAAACAACGACGCAAAGGGACGAACAGGCCGAATCCCCGTCCGAGCCTCAGGTCGAAACTCTCCCTGCCGAACCTGTCACCGAGGAAGAGGCAATAACGCCTGTCGAAGTGACCGAAGAAGCTGCCCAGGAAAATACCCCCGAAGAACCTGTGGCAAAAAAACTCGCCAGGAAGGTCAAAAAGGCAGCAGCACCCCAGGTCAAGGTGATCACACCGGCCAGGATCGTGACTCCTGTCGAAAAACCCGAAGTGGAAACGCCAGTGGCAAAAAAGGCCGCCCCCGAACCCGCGCCTGAAAAAGCTCCTGTGCCGGAAAGCACCACTCCGTCCGAAACAGCCGTCACCCCGGAAATGCCCGTCCAGAAAGAATTCTCCGAGGAAACCCCGGAGCCGTCCGAAACAAAAGCGGCTGAAACCGAAAGTACGCCGGTTTCGGAAGACAAGGGCGAACCCAAAAAGAGAAAGAAGAAAAAGAGAAAGGAACCGGAAGCACCCAAAGTCAAAATTATTTCCATGCCCGACCCGGCCGAGGTCCAGGCCCGTGAAACGGCCAAGGCCATGTCCGAGCCCGCACGCCGTCCCGGTCCGCGTCCCGGCCAACGTCCCGGCCAACGTCCTGTCGGTCGCTCCAATGCTCCTGCTGCTGGAGCACCTCCGGCAGCCGGAACTCCCGCCATTGATCCAAGCCTGCCCGATGGCCGGAGCAAAAAGAAAAAAGGCAAGAAAGACCGGAGGGTAGTGGAATTTTCCACCGCCCAGAAGGAAGGTCCTACCAACCGTTTTGAAGACAGTGCCTTCCCGCAAGGACGCAAAGGGCGTAAGAAGAAAGGCCGCAGACAGACAATGCAGCAAAGAATCGAGCAGCCGGCTATTACCCCGATGCGGGCGGCCAAACGCAAGATCAAATTCGACGAAACCATCCGTCTTGCCGATATGGCCCACCAGATGGGCATCAAGGCTCAGGACCTGATCAAAGCCCTGTTCGGCATGGGCGTCATGGCGACCATCAACCAGTCCCTTGATCTCGACACTGCCTCACTCCTGGCCGGTGAATTCGGCTATGAAGTGGAGAACGTCTCCTTTGACGAACAGAACTTCCTGATTCCGATCGAAGAAGACAAGGCCGAGGATCTCAAGTCACGTCCCCCGGTGGTCACCATCATGGGCCACGTCGACCACGGCAAGACCTCCCTGCTCGACGCCATCCGTCTCTCCCACGTCACTGACGGCGAAGCGGGCGGCATCACGCAGCACATCGGTGCCTACCACGTCAACACTGCCCGGGGCGAGATCGTGTTCCTGGACACCCCCGGCCACGAAGCCTTTACCACCATGCGCATGCGCGGTGCCCAGGTGACGGATATCGTCATCCTGGTAGTCGCCGCCGACGACGGCGTCATGGATCAGACCCGCGAGGCCATCAGCCACGCCAAGGCAGCCGGTGTGCCCATTGTGGTCGCGGTCAACAAGATCGACAAGGAAGGGGCCAACCCCGACAATGTCAAGCGCGAGTTGGCCGAACGAGGACTGGTCCCCGAGGAATGGGGCGGCGAAACCATCTTCGCCCATGTCTCGGCCAAGCAAAGACTCGGTTTGGACGAGCTGCTCGAAATGGTGCTCCTGCAGGCGGAGGTCTTGGAACTCAAGGCCAACCCGGACAAAGCCGCTCGCGGCCACATTGTTGAGGCCAAACTCGACAAGGGACGCGGCCCCATGGGAACCGTGCTCATCTCCGAGGGCACCATCAATCAGGGCGACAGCTTTGTATGCGGCGTCCAGTTCGGCAAAGTCCGCGCCATGTTCAACGACCAAGGCAAAAAACTCAAAAATGCCGGACCGGCCATGCCCGTGGAAATTCAGGGCTTTGATGGCCTGCCCGAAGCCGGTGACGAACTCTTTGTGGTGGAAGAAGAAAAGATGGCTCGCCGCATTGCGCAATCCCGCGCCATGAAGCAGCGTGAAAAGATTCTCTCCTCCAAGACCAAAGTCACCCTGGAATCCTTCCTGGCAAGCAAGCCTAATGACGAAGCCCAGACCCTGAACCTGGTCCTCAAGACGGATGTGCAGGGCTCCCTGGAAGCGGTTACCGAGGCTCTCAACAAGCTCTCCACCGACGAGGTCAAGATCAATGTAGTCCATGGCGGAGCCGGTGCCATCACCGAATCCGACATCCTGTTGGCCGGGGCGTCCGAAGCGATCATCATCGGCTTCAACGTGCGTCCTAACCTCAAGGTCAAGGAAATCGCCGAGCAGGAAAGCGTGGAAGTCCGCTTCTACGACATCATCTACAAGCTGGTGAGCGAAGTGAAGGACGCCATGAGCGGCATGCTCGCTCCGGACATCGAGGAAGTCTACCTGGGCCAGGCAGAAGTTCGCCAGACCTTCTCCGTTCCCAAGGTGGGCACCATCGCCGGCAGCTTTGTGGCCGACGGCAAGCTGACCCGCACCGCAAAGATTCGTCTGTTGCGCGACGGCGTGGTCATCTACACCGGCCAGGTCACATCCCTCAGACGCATCAAGGACGACGTCAAGGAAGTTGCCAAGGGCTACGAATGCGGCATTGGACTGGAGAAGTTCAATGATCTCAAGATCGGAGACATCATTGAAGCCTTTGAAACCAAGGAAGTCGCCCGTACCATCGACTAGATATATGGCATAATCGACGGGCGGCCCACTTGCTCATTGGGCCGCCCGTCTTATTTTGTAGGTTGAGCCACCATGATACTCGGTATCCTGACTCTCGAATTCCGGCTCCATGGCAACCGCTCCCTCAAGGGGAAACGCAAGGTGGCCCAAAGTCTGAAACAAAAACTGCGCAACAAGTTCAACGTGTCGGTTGCGGAGATCGAGGCCATGGACGTCCATGACAAGCTGGTGCTGGGTGTGGTCACCGTAGCCAACGAAACCCGGCGAGTGGAAAGCCGACTCGGCAAGGCACTGGCCATGGTGGAAGCCGTTTCCCCGGCGGAACTGACGCGCTGCAATACGGAAATTTTCAGTGATAGTGACTAAGGATACACAATGAAAGCATCAAGTTCCCGCCGCGCCGTAAGAATGGGCGACCAGATCATGCGCGAAGTAGCCACCCTGTTGGTGGAAGAAGCGCAGGACCCGCGCCTACAACTCGTCACCCTGTCCGGCGTGCGCATGAATGCCAACCTGCGCATTGCGGAATTGTTCTACACTGTTTCCGGCGACGCCGATCACAAGGCAGAAGTCCAGTCGGGGTTGGAAAAGGCCTCCGGCTTCCTGCGTTCACGCCTTGGCCGCAACCTCAAACTACAATTCATGCCTGAACTCCGATTCATTTTCGATGATTTCCTTGAGGATGTGGTCTATGGAAAATCCCGTTCAACGGATTAGCGGTATCCTGCGGGACCAGGACGACTTCCTGGTAGCCGCGCACTACAACCCGGACGGCGACGCCATTGGGTCCACCTGCGCGGTCGGACATATTCTCCAATCCTTGGGCAAACGTTTTTCCCTGTACAATGCGTCAGGACTCCCCGCACGGTATGATTTCACGCCGCAACCCGCGCCCATCGCAACCACCTTACCCGACACCATGCCCCGTTGGACCGTGGTCCTGGATTGCGGAGCGGCAGACCGCATGGGTGACCCTCTGCTCAGCCGTAAAGACGAAACGCAGATGATCAACATCGACCACCACCTGGGCAATAACGCCTTTGGCCAAGAGAACTGGGTGGCCGTGGACCAACCCGCCGTGGGATCAATGATCGCCCTGCTGGCCGAAGAGCTCGGCATTCCCCTGACCGGTCCGCTGGCCCAATGCATCTACCTGGCCGTATCCACGGATACCGGCTTTTTCTCCTACGGGTCCACCACCCCGGAATCGTTGGAACTTGCCGCAAAGATGCTGCGCGACGGCCTGGACATCGCCCAAATGAACATGGTCATCACCAAACAGTGGTCCGAGGAGCGCATGCGCCTGTGGACCGAAGTCATGGACACCGTGGAACTCTACCTGGACAAAAAAATCGCCATAGGCGCGATCACCCGGGAAATGTTCAAGCGCACAAACACCACGTCGGAAGACACCGAGAACATCATCAATTTTATCCGCCGACTCAAACCCGTCCGGGTAGCCGTCATCCTGCGGGAAGAAAATCCGGACTGCTACAAATTCAGCCTACGCTCCTACGGCACCGACAACGTGCAGGAAGTTGCGGCCAAATTCGGCGGGGGCGGACACAAAAACGCCTCCGGCGGGACCATCAATGCCCCTCTGGACGACGCAAAAATGATGCTCGTGGACGTTATCGGCGGCACCCTGGGAATCCGGTAGATGGCACGCAGGCGAAAAACACGAAGCAAAGAACAGCGCGACGGCGTGCTGGTGCTCAACAAACCCACGGGACCGACCTCGGCCGCCTGCCTGAACGACATCAAACATCAACTCAAGCAGTACAAGATCGGCCATGCCGGAACCCTGGATCCACTGGCCACAGGCGTCCTGCTGGTCATGCTCGGGCACGGCACGAAACTCGCTTCGCACCTGACCAACGGCACCAAAACGTATTCCGGCACCCTCAAGCTGGGAATGACGACTGACACCCTTGATATTCAAGGAGAAGTGCTCAAAGAATGCGAAGTGAACGTCTCTGTCGAAGATGTCAAACGTGAAATTTTATACTGGAAAGAGTTGACAGAGCAGGAAGTTCCAGCCTATTCGGCTGCCAAACATGAGGGTAAGCCGCTCTATGCCCTGGCCCGTGCGGGCGAGGATATTCCGGTCAAAATTAAACCCATTGTTATTTCTCATGTGGAAGTACTGGACGTGAACATGCCCGAGGCATCATTCAGAGTCAGTTGCTCCGCCGGCACCTACATACGTTCCCTGGTCCACAGCTTGGGGACACGATTAGGGTGCGGCGCTGTACTGACCAGCCTGAACCGTGAGCGGAGCGAGCCCTTTGGACTCGATCAGGCTCACGATCTCGCAGACGTCCTGAAGAATCCGGAATCATTTCCGGACAGGGTGATCCCCCTTGCGGACACCCTCCCCCACTGGCCGCGATTCCAGTTGACCGAAACGCTGACAGGTCTCGTCAAAAACGGGGCCTGGTTGCCGGTCAACGACGAACCGGGCAAATTGTTGGCGGGCACCTCCGGCGATCAAGCCATGCTGCTTGATCCTGACGGAACCCCGTTGGCCCTGGTGGAGGCAACACTTCAGGATGACAAGCTCAAATGGGCTATACTGCGCGGTCTCTGGGGACAGGACTGAACGCCGGTTGTTCACGATCCGGTAACAATCATAAACATTCTAGCTAGGAGGATATCGCTGTGGTGATGACTGCTGAAGACAAACAAAAGGTTATTGACGAGTACAAGACATGCGAAGGCGACACCGGCTCCCCTGAAGTTCAGGTGGCCCTGCTGACTGCCCGTATCCTGTACCTGTCTGATCACTTCAAGGCCCACAAGAAGGACCACCACTCCCGTACCGGTCTGCTGAAGATGGTCGGCCAGCGCAGGAAGCTGCTCAAATACCTGCAAAATAAAGACGTCCAGCGTTACCGCGACCTTATTGGCCGCCTCGGTCTGCGCAAGTAGTTCTTTTACAACTGAGTTCAAGGGGGAGACTTCGGTCTCCCCCACCCGTTTTTCACTTTCTGCGGCGGAGCCGTCTTTTGACCACTCTGCGCTCCCTCGCGCAACGTTTAGTTGGCTACGGAAGGCGTTTTTAGGACCGTGCGGTTCCAAATTTTCTCCCCAAAAGCTCCTCCCCAAGCCGGCTAACCTTATTAAAGGGATTTCGCAGGAAGTGATCCACCTATTACTTATAACAAAGGTAGGAAATCACTATGACAATGATTCCTTTCGAGGCCACCAGTCTCACCGCCACCGTCGGTGATCTGGACATTACCATCGAAACGGGCAAATACGCCCGTCAGGCTTCCGGAGCCGTGACCATTTCGTCCGGCAAAACCACTGTGCTGGTCACCGCCGTGACCCAGCCGCTGGAAATCGACCGCGGATTTTTCCCGCTCACCTGCAACTACCAGGAAATGGCGTATGCCGCTGGCCGCGTGCCGGGCAACTACTTCCGTCGTGAAGGCCGCCCGTCCGAGCGTGAGACCCTGGTCTCCCGCCTCATCGACCGCCCCATCCGCCCCCTGTTTGCCAAAGGCTTTGCCGACGAAGTTCAGATCATCGCCACGGTCCTGTCCGCTGACAAGCATGTCAATCCGGACGTCCTGGCCCTGACCGGTGCTTCCGCCGCCTGCCACATCTCCAAGATGCCCTTCCTCGGCCCCATCGTGGGTGCCCGCGTGGGCTATGTGGACGACCAGTTCGTCCTCTACCCCACATACAAAGGCATTGAGGAACGCTCTTCTCTCAACCTGATCTTCGCCGCGACCCGCGACGCCATGGTCATGGTTGAAGGTGGCGGTCAGTTCGTCTCCGAAGACCTCGTTGCCGACGCCCTGGCCTGGGGCCATGAGCAGGTTACCCCGCTCTTCGACATCCAGGACCAGCTTCGCGAGATGGTTGGCGCACCCAAGCTTGAGGTAAAAGCCCCCGAGCAGGACCAGGAACTGGTCGACTTCCTCGGCGACTTCATCACCGAGGACCTGGAAAAGGCCCTGACCACTCCTGAGAAGATGATCCGCTATGCTGCCAAGGATGCCGCCAAGGCCAAAGCCAAGGAAGCCGTCGCCGAGAAGTTCCCGGAAGACGACGCCAAGCTCAAGGCCGTTAGCAACGTCATCGGCGACATGAGCAAGAAAATTGTTCGGTCCCGCATCGTCAACGAAGGCAAGCGCATCGACGGTCGCGACACGACCACGGTTCGCCCGCTCTCCATTGAGACCGGTGTGCTGTCCCAGACTCACGGCTCCGTGCTCTTCCGCCGTGGCGAGACCTCGGCCCTGGCCGTTGCCACCCTGGGTTCCACCCGCGACGAACAGCGGTACGACTCCCTGCTCGGCGACGCCACCAAGCGTTTCATGCTCCACTACAACTTCCCCCCGTACTGCGTGGGTGAAGCCCGCATGCTGCGCGGCACCTCCCGCCGCGAAGTGGGCCACGGAGCCCTGGCCGAACGTGCCATCACCCCGGTCCTGCCCGACCAGGAAACCTTCCCGTTCACCATCCGCGTTGTCTCCGAGATCATGGAATCCAATGGTTCCTCCTCCATGGCCAGCGTGTGCGGCGCAACCCTGTCCCTCATGGACGCGGGTGTGCCCATTTCCAATCCGGTGGCAGGCATTGCCATGGGACTGTGCAAGGAAAACGATCAGTACTTCGTGCTCACCGACATCCTCGGAGACGAGGATGCCCTGGGCGACATGGACTTCAAGGTCGCGGGCACCCGTGACGGCATCACCGCCATCCAGATGGACATCAAGATCGCAGGCATCCCGCCGGAAGTCCTGAAAAAGGCGCTCTACCAGGCCAAGGAAGCCCGCACCCACATTCTGGACCACATGGCCGAAGTTCTGGCCGCACCCCGCGCCGAGCTTTCCGACCTCGCTCCGCAAATGGCCGTGGTCCACATCGACCCCGAGAAGATCCGGTCGGTCATCGGACCCGGTGGCAAGAACATCAAGGCCATCACCGCCGAAACCGAAGCGAGCATCGACATCGAGGATTCCGGCAAGATCTCCATCTTCGCCCCCACCATGGCGAGCATGGAAAAGGCCAAGGAAATGGTCCTCTACTACGACCAGAAACCGGAGCCGGGCAAAAACTACCTCGGCACCGTGCGCAAAGTGCTTGAAGTCGGTGCCCTGGTGGAAATCCTGCCCGGCCAGGAAGGCATGCTGCACATCTCCCAGCTCGACTTCGAGCGGGTGGAACGCGTGGAAGACGTGGTCCAGCTCGGCCAGGAAGTCTGGGTCAAGTGCATCTCCCTGGAGCCCGGCGGACGTATCCGTCTCTCCCGCAAGGCATGGCTCATGGAAGAAGCCGGCCAGGAAGTGAATCTGGACGAGTTCAAGCGTCCCGCTCCCCGTCCCGGTGATCGTGACCGCAATGACCGCGGCGGACGTCGCGACAGCCGTGGAGACAATCGCGGTGGCCCTCGCCGTCGCTAGTCGATAAGCCCATACAACAAAACCGGACGCCCGGCCTGGCACATGCCAGGCCGGGCGTCTTCCTGTGTTTTTTCCCCACCACGCAAAAAAACGGCCCACCCTGGCCTTTCCTCCCCACAAAACCGGTGCTACCATGAGGCAAAAGGAACAGGCCATGCCCACCATCATTTACGGAAAATCCACCTGCCCACATACCCGCCGGGCCCTTGACGCCAACCCCGATGCCACGTTCATCGACGTCCTCATGTCCCCGGACGGTCTCAAAAGGATGATAGAACTCTCAAACGGTCAACGCCGAATCCCGGTCATCGTCCGGGACGGAGAGGTTTCAATCGGCTTCAACCGGGGATCATGACACGTCTGATTTTCGGCAGGTTGCCGAACAAAAAACACCATGTCGGCACTCCACGGCTTAATCTGGTAACAGTACCAGTAAATGTGAAGCTCAAAGGAGGCCGACATGGCGAGTATCAAGATATCATCAGCTTATCGGTTTGTGGAAGCATTTGTTGATCAGCGCATTTTCGTTGGCGTTGATGTTCACAAAAAGACATTCAGTGTTGCACTCTTACGACCAGACGGAATGATCAAAGATTGGTCTAGTCCCGCCGACGTGGCATCACTTACACAAATCCTTTCCTCACTCCCTGTTAACATCGGTGCAGTTTGTTACGAAGCTGGCCCGACAGGTTTTGGCCTTGCTCGAAGCCTCAAGGCTGCAGGTATTCGTGTGATTGTTGCCGCGCCCAGCCGAATACCACGCCCAGTAACCGCAACCAACAAGACAGACAGCCTCGATTGCCGAAAGTTGGCTGAACTTGCCGCAGCAGGACTGATCCGCCCAATTGCCATTCCTAGTGAAAGAGAAGAAGCTTTTCGGTCACTCCAACGTCGAAGACATCAACTCACCGACTCATTGCGTAAAGTAAAGCAGAGAATTCGCGCTTTGCTGTTATCTCTGAGCATTGCCGAACCCGTTGGGATCGACCATTGGAGCAAAATCGCTATTGCAGCTCTGGCTATACTGCCACTACCACCCGGAGCTGACGACACCCGAAATAGCTTACTCGAAGAATTGCATTATCTCATTTCCGCACAGCGTCAGGTTGATCTTCGATTACGAGTCATTTCCCAGGAACAAGACGAGGCAAGACGCATTGCCACCATGAGGTCCGTTCCTGGAGTGGGTGAAGTCGTGGCAACCACCTTTGCGGCCGAGATATTCCGACCTGAACGATTCAACAATAGCAAGGAGGTTACGGCTTACTTGGGCCTTGCGCCTGTTGTGCGGCAAAGCGGATTGAGCAAAGGGAAAGGCCGCTTGCGCCCAGTTGGGCAACGGCGATTACGAAGTTTGCTCATTGAGGCGGCATGGATTTGGAAACAGAGAGACGAATGGGCGAGAGAATTTTACAACCGAATTTACAGCAAAAGCGGAGTTGCTCAAAAGGCGATAGCTGCTTTGGCTCGTAAACTGGCCGCGTTACTCTGGAAGCTTAGCTTACCTGTGGCGCAGTCGTAAACGGATCGCGAGCGGCCTTTGGTAGCCTAGACTACGAACAAAAAATGGCGATCCTAAATTGTTAATGTACCGAATCGGTACTTGGTGCCATAGAGCACGAATAAGAAAAGGAATACATTACTATTATGCTATAAGGCGAGGGTGGAGCCTAGCCTAATTACAGAAGGAATGAAGAGAAAAGGAAGTTCTTGACATGGTGCCGCATAAGAAAAGCCTCGCGTCCATAAACGGACGCGAGGCTTTTCCCGTTGGCCGGAAAAATTATCAGGACTCGGCAGGAGCTTCCCCGACCGGGATATCTCCCTCGGCGGCCAGACCCTCGGGAGTTTTCTTCTTTTTGACGACGCCATATTCAGCCAGGATATCGGCAATTTTCGAAGTCAAATTGGTGGTGGAGCGAGCGACCAATTCCAGATTGATGAGAACCATGATGTCCACGCGGAAGATTGCCTCCTTCCACAGGACGGTGATCGCCTGTTGCAGCTCCGGCTCAAGACTGAGCATATTCAAGGTCTGGGCCATCTGCTTGGAGGTCTTGGGCTTGAACAGAAGCATGCCCTCACGGGTGGTATCCTTGCCGAAAAGCTGTTTCTTGCGGATCTTGGACATGTGGGGGAGTGCATCCACAGCGGCCTCGGACACACGCTTGGCGCGGCCACTGCGCACCTGGATTTTACCTCCCTCTGCCCGCCCTGCTTCCTTGAGAATCTGGATGGTCCGGTTTTCCAGGAGAAAAAAGAGGATCGTCTCCAGGGTCGGGATACTGAAATCTTTTGCCAGGGGAAGGATGCCTGCAATCTGATCAGGAACAAATTCCTCAAGCGCCCGATAGAAGTATTTGCTGGTCATGCCGATAGCAATGGCCGCGCCCACACCCAAGGCCACCACCTGCCCCATGAGAAATTTGAACTCGGTCTCCTCTTTCTTGGCCGCTTCGAGATCACGCCCCGCCCCGGCCTCGGGATTTTCCTTCAACTGGCGGGCCTCCATGAGCCGCTCCTGATATTTGGCCTGGAAAGTTTCACTGATAGGATCAATGCAGACAATCCGCGCCGCCTGAAGAAATTCCTTGGAGGAAATATCCTGCGCGCCAGGGAGGGAACTCAGCCCCTTGGCAAGAAAATTCTGGATGAACTTTGCCAGCTTGCGGCCATCGAACTCGATGCGGCTGACCACGTACGCCTGTTGAATACGGGTCTTTTCGATCTTCTGGTTCGTGGGATTGAGCTTGGCCAAAATATCGTCAAACAGGAAACGGATGACCAGAAAACTCTTTTCCTTGGAGATATCGAACTTCTCGCCCTCCAGAATTTCCTTGTGGGCCTCTTTCACCCGACTGGTGACAAACTGCTCCACCAGTGCTTTCCAGAATTGTTGGTCCAACGACATCTTCTCGATAAGCGCGCTGTAGTCCTTGAGCGCATCCTGACCAAAATAATGAAGGATGAGTTCCTCGAAATTGTCCGTGATCAGAGCCATGGCATAGACTATGCCCTGAACACACTTGAGAAGCATGGATTCGACATTGATGAGCCCGGACTGCAATTCTTTGGCACGCTCCTTATCCTTGACCTTGACCGCTTTCTCGTAGTGGGCCAGCAGGACGATGAAGTCGCCAATATGCTTGTGAATATACTCGTATCCGGGGTGACCCGTACGACCACACAAAAGCTGAACCACAGTCTGCTGTTGCGCCTGGAGCAACGGAAATTCGTTGATGATGCCGTGGTTGATATTGATGAATTCAAGCAGCAGCTCACGCTCCATTACCTCGCGCAGGGAGGAACGCTCCTTGAGGGCACCCAGTTTTTTCTGGTAGGCGCGTAGCCGCTGTTCCTTGTCGAGTTTCGGGCCCGATGGTGCTGCCTGGGTCATGAAATAGCGTATCCTTGTCTGAACTCGGTTTGCGAGGCACTCTAAGCCAACTTCTGGCACTTTGCAAAAAATAAATGCCGAAAAATCGGGAACAAACCGGACGGGATTACATGGATGGCACGCGCCAGCGCACAAGAATATTCCGGACTATGCTGCCAAGGTAATGGGGTGCTCCTGGCGATCAAGCCGCCGCCGCAGGCCAAGGGCATACTGCGCACCGTGGACGGTCAGCAGGTCGGCCAGGTACTCCATATTGCGTTCCACAGCCTCGGAGTAGAAATCACGCTCCACCCCGTGACGCTCTCGGAAATGGACTCCCAGAGAGGCAATGACGTTCGAAAGCTTGTTGCGCATCTTGGAACGCATGAAGGAATAGAACCCCATGGTTTTCATGAACAGGTCGTACTCGCTGGAAAAAGTCGTGATTCCCGCCTCGGTGAACTCCAGAAAGAGCAAGGGCAGTTTTTCAAGATAGATGTCGTCCGCCATCTGCGAAAGGATGTCCGCCGTGCCGAGGATGTGGCTTGCAAGCATGACCTCGATATTGGGGAAGACAATGGTATCCGGAGACAATGCAGGGTCCGTGCACAGGATCATGCACTCCATGTCCATGAAATCGTCCATGGACCATTCCTGGCCGCGTGTGTAATCCTCCAGCAGATTGATACCGCGTCGGACGTGATCCTCGGTGAACCGACCGCCTGGTCCCTTCTCTTCCTCCCGGCAAAGATAACCGGAGTCGTGGAACAGAGCGGCAACCAGGGTCAGGGAGACTATA
This sequence comes from uncultured Pseudodesulfovibrio sp., assembly GCA_963662475.2. Classification (GTDB taxonomy): domain Bacteria; phylum Desulfobacterota; class Desulfovibrionia; order Desulfovibrionales; family Desulfovibrionaceae; genus Pseudodesulfovibrio. Next base: position 103,945 of record CAXXUE010000012.1, on the reverse strand, counting down.
CGCTGCGACAGTTCCTGCCGATCCGCGTGCACTCCATGAAGCAGCCGAGCCGCTGCCAGAAGAGTGCCCAAGGTATGCGCCCAATCATGATAGGGAGTATCGCAGGGCATGAATCCGGGCCAGCCGCCAACAAAAAGTTGCTCCGCGTCACCGAATGCCTTTTCGTATAGCGCAAAATCAAAATCCGGGAACATGGAAGAAACAATACTGCGGACCTCACGGTCTATGACTTCGGGCTTCTTGATCAAGAGATGGATGGTTTTTTCCATAAATAATGGCACCTCGATAAATATCTTCTGAAGCGTCATTTCCACATAAATTCGACCTCGTCAACCCCATGTTCGGACTTGTCTTGACCACTCTTTCCGAAAAGGCAATAAATACACCGTGATCATTTGCACCCGATGCGGGGAAAAAAATGACGACGAAAACCGCTTCTGCGAACAATGCGGAAAAAAGCTGCAATCGTCGCGTCAGCCAACGAATCCGAATGAGAGATCAAGCGGTCCGCTCGACCGATTCATGCACCGGGGGATGCCCGATGAATCGCGGCTCGACCTCGGCCGCATGCTGGAGGCGTGGGGGTATCTCTTCCTGCTGGGCGGCATCGCCGCAGCCTGTGCCTGGTTCGACACCTGGTGGCCGATCTATCCCGCCGTGGCGCTGATAGCCCTGCTCGCCCGGTTGCGAAACATCTGAACGCCGGGAAAGCTCCGGCAATGCCTATTGGGCGGGAGCAGTTTCGCCTTCCTTGGGCTCGGCGGGCTTGGTGGCGTTGGCATCCTGCAAAGCCTTTCGCAGGTCTTCTTCCAACAACTCGGGAATGGGGCGGTCCCAGAACCGCTCGTCCAGCTTTTCGTCAATGGTCTTTTCCGAACAGCAGACGATCCGCTCGGTGGTGAGGCAGTCGGACACGGCGTAATCCACCACTGCGCACTTGGCCTCGGCGTCGAAATGGTAGGGAATGGACCGCGTCAAGGTCTGGTAATCCTTACCCTGCACCCGGATCATGTCCTTGTACACGCCCACGAAAAACCGGGCGTTCCGGTCCGCGTAAAATACCGAGAATAAATAGATGTTTTCCTTCACCCGGGAGACATAGCTCACCTCAACCGGGTCCTTGCACAGGATGCGCGCCACGACATGCTTGCCCAGACAGATGTCCATGTCCATATAGTCGGACGCGGGGGCAGGTTGCGCAAAGGCGGCCAGGGCCACGATAATGAGTGTCAGGCGGATAATGTGTCGCATGGTATTCCCGTCTATCGCATATCCAAAAAGAGCTGGAACCCGTCAGGGTCCGAGGTTTCGCATTTCTCTTTGCATCCACAGCACTGATAATGGCCGCCTTTCAGATACCATTCGGCCTTCCAGGAGCAGTCGCAGTTGAAATACTCGTATACCGAGGCATCCACCGCGCCACGATAGCGGATGTAGCCCTGATTTTTTATTTTTTCCTTGAATGTCATCGTCACTTTCTTCCGTTTGGTATAGGGGTGATGTACACTTGGTTGCCGATTTTTGCAAAGCGGGAACTGCCCATCGGCCCCATTTTTTCTGTTGCAGGCTTCGATCCGGTCCTCACGCATAAAAAATCGCAAATTTCCCACCCCTTTCCCGCATCCCATTCTTGACCGCCGGAGAATATTGGTCTAATAGGTCAACTGGTCCAACCAATATTTGAAGGAAAAACCATGGACGTCAAGCCGGTAAACCGAAAATCCATCTACGAAGAGATCGTACAACAGATACGGGGAATGATCGACCGAGGCGAACTGACCGTGGGTGACAGACTGCCCCCGGAACGGCGGCTGGCCGAAATGTTCTCCGTATCGCGCAACACGGTACGTGAGGCGATCCGAGCCTTGGGCGAACAGGGACAACTGGAAAGCCGCCAGGGGTCCGGCACCTTTGTCAGCGAGACCGGGAATGAACCCAAGGACTTCGCCACCACCTTTGCCGGGGCCATCCTGCGCGGACAACCGGTGCTCAAGGATATCTTCGAGGTGCGCAAGATCATGGAGCCGGAAATTGCCGGACTGGCAGCCCGTAACGCCTCCCCCGATCACATCATCCGGTTGGAGACCATCCTGGCAGAGCAGGAACGAGCCGTAGCCAATGGCAAAACCGGCGAAACACACGACCAACAGCTCCACGCCGTCCTGGCCGAAGCGTCGGGCAACTCGATCATGCGGGTCCTGGTCCAGGCCCTCCACGGCGAACTGCACGAAAGCCGGGTGGCCGGGCTGCAATCACCCGCCCGCCAGCAGGCGTCACTCGACGCACACCGGGCCATTGTCCAGGCAGTCAAACACGGCCACGTCATACAGGCCGAAAAAGCCATGCGCGAACATTTGGAAAAAGTGGAATCCATCGTTTTCAAACACAAGCCATAAAGGGAAAATCATGAAGGGAATACGCGATAATGCACGGAAACTCATGCAGGGCTTCTGCCGCGTCTGTAAGGTCTGCGATGGTAAGGCATGTGCAGGCGAAGTGCCAGGCATGGGCGGGCTGGGCACCGCCGCTTCATTCAAAAACAACATCACCGCCCTGGCAGACATCAAGCTGAACATGCGCCTGCTGCACGGCGCTGCGGACCCGGATACGTCCACCACGGTTCTCGGCTATGATCTGGACATGCCGGTCATGGCCGCACCCATCGGGGGCGTCTCCTTCAACATGGGCGGCACGGTCTCCGAAGAGGATTACATCAACGCCGTGGTCGGCGGATGCAACAACGCCGGTGTCATCGGCTGCGTAGGCGACGGTGTACCGCCCTTCATCCACGAGACGGGCTACGCTGCCATTGCGAAAAACAACGGCCACGGCATCCCGTTCATCAAACCGTGGGAAGGCGACGAACTGAACGAAAAATTAGACAAGGCCCGGGCCACCGGCTGTACCTGCTTCGGCATGGACGTGGACGCGGCCGGACTCATCACCCTGCGCCAGATGGGCCGCCCCGTGGCCCCCAAGACCCCGGACGAACTGAAGACGATCATCGACACGATCCACGGTTGGGATGCCCGGTTCATCCTCAAAGGCATCATGACACCGGATGAAGCCCGACTTGCAGTGGAAGCCGGTGCCGACGCCATCGTGGTCTCCAACCACGGAGGCCGCGTGCTCGACCACACGCCGGGCACCGCCGAGGTGCTCCCCGCCGTGGCCGCCGAAGTCAAAGGCGAGATCGCCATTCTGGTCGACGGCGGCGTGCGCACGGGCGCGGACGTGCTCAAGCTCATCGCCCTGGGTGCGGACGCTGTCATGATCGGCCGTCCTATCTCCGTGGCAGCCGTGGGTGGGCTTCGGGAAGGCGTGGAAACCTACCTCGCCACCATCAAGGGACAACTGAAAGGAGCCATGGTACTGACCGGATCGGCGAACATCCAAGCCGCAACCAGCCGCATCATCTTCTAACGACAATCCAAAGACGAGCCGAAAACATATCATGATCACAACATACATTCTCTATATGTGCCTCGGTGCCCTGGCCGGGGTGCTGGCCGGACTGCTCGGCATTGGCGGCGGTCTGGTCATCGTGCCCATGCTCAACATCGCGTTCGAGTTGCAGCATTTTCCCGACGTGCACATCCAGCACGTCGCCCTGGGCACGTCCATGGCAACCATCATCTTCACATCCCTCTCGTCCATGCGCGCCCACCATCAGCGCGGGGCGATCAACTACTCGGCCTTCTGGCGGCTGGCACCCGGCATCATTACCGGCACCTATCTCGGCTCATGGATCGCCTCAATCCTGTCGACCATGGTGCTCAAGGTGCTGTTCGGCGTGTTTCTCTACTACGTGGCCACCAAGATGCTCACCGGCAAAAAGACCGAATCCTCACGAGATCTGCCCGGCAAGGTGGGAATCTTCGCGGCGGGCAATGGCATCGGCATCTTCTCCGCCCTGGTCGGCATCGGCGGAGGCACCCTGACCGTGCCCTTCCTCTCCTGGTGCAACATGACCATGCATGCGGCCATTGCCACGGCTGCGGCGGTCGGCCTGCCCATCGCTCTGGCCGGAACTGCCGGATACATCATCAACGGCCTCGGGGTCGAAGGTATCCCCGGCCCGCACATCGGGTACGTGTACCTTCCCGCCTTCCTGGGCATCATCGTCATGAGCGTGCTCACCGCGCCGCTGGGTGCCAAGCTCGCCCACTCCCTGCCCGTGGCCAAGCTCAAACGAATCTTCGCCATCCTCCTCTTCATAGTCGGCACCAAGATGCTCTGGAGTTCCTTCATGTGACCATTACAACTCGGACAGCGGTCGTCTCCGGAAACGGGGGCGGCCCGTCCGTATTGCGCACGGCACAACAACATGCTACCCCCTCCACTCATGGCATATCTTAAAGAATTCCAGGCAGCGGCCAAACGCACGAACCAGTGGAAACTCGGCAACCACAACGTGCCCGAAACCCCGTTCGCCATCGACCAGACCATCCTGAACGCGCTGGAGGAAACAGGCCACATCCCCCTTTGCCCAACGCGCCGGCCAAGTCCTGTCCGTCAACTTCGGCATGTTCCACATGCTGACCAAGAAATTTCTCATCCCAAACGCGATCATCACCCTGGGCAACGTCTCGGTGGATGGCGACATGCTCCTTCCCGTCACAGTCCCGGACTTCAAGCAAATGCTTGCCGAAGAAAGCGGTGAGGAAAACCTCGGCAGTTATCACATCTGGACCACCCTGCCCGGCGGCGTGATCCTGGACCACGTCATCCTCTCCTCCCTGCACCACGACGGCCTGGCCCACATCAACGAGGCTATCCCCGCCGAACGCTACCTTTACGGACCCGGCGACGAACTGCCACACGGCCTTACTTACCACCCCATGGTCGTGGGCCTGGAATTCTTCGTGGCCTCCGGTACCATCGATCCCGAAGCCATGGAATATATCATGGGGAGCCGGTTCCCGAAACAGTACGACTAGAAGGCCTCCGGCGGCCCTCCGGGGGCTGCTCCGCAGAGCCCTACCGGGAGTCGCCTTCGGCGGGACCAGGACGCTGTCCTGGACCTGCTTAAGGCCGAGGGCCTTAAGAATAGTCACACTCTTCGTGTGTGGCTACCTGGTCTTTCTTTTGGTTTTCAACGGTTTGCGGACAGGCGTCCGCAAACCGTCTTGTCGTTGTGTGTAAACCGCATGTGCGAAATTGTCAGGCGACTTTGTCATCATCCTTGCGGCTTTCCCGTTCGTAGATGTCCATGGCATCGCGTTCCACGTCACGGAGTTTTTCCAGATAGATTTCCGTGCTCTGCCGGTCGGCATGGCCAAGGATGTACTGGATGCCCGGGAGCAGGACCCCGTTGTTGTCCATCACGGATGCGCCCGATGCCCGGAAGCGGTGGAAGGTGTAGTAGTCCACCCCGGCGTCCCGGCAGAGCTTCTGGAGCATGGAGTATCGGCCGCGCTTGTAGGGGCCTTCTTCCATCCTGCCGGTTTTGGCGTTGTAGCTCCGAGTCCAGAACACCCATTCCTTGGCGGGATCACGGTCGGCGTACAGGGCCGAAAGGACTTCGTACAGCTTGTCCGTCATCGGCACCCGGCGCAGCACCGGTTCCCGGTTCTTGTTCTTGCGCGTTTCCAGCTCGACGTACCGTTCCTCGAAATTGACCCGATTCCAGGTGAGTCGGTGGACCTCGATGCTCCGCGCCAAGGTTTCCCGCAGCACCCACAGGTAGGGGCGGTGCTTGGGCTGGGCCGCTTCGATCATCCGGTCCAGTTCATCGCTCTTGGGGGTCTTCTTCCTTTCCCTGGGCTTATCGCTGGGGAACGTCTCCAGCCCCGCAAAGGGGTTGTCCTGAATGAACCGCTGGCCCCGCTTCATGCCCCAGGAGAATGCCGCCCGGAGCACCTTGAGGTCGTTGTTGCCGGCGACCGGGGTGCGTTCCTTGACCACGTCCATCAGGAACTCATCGGCCTTCAAACGGGTAATGATGGAACACGGCACTTTGCCGAAGTAGTCCAAAAGCCGCTGGGCCGCGAGCTTGGTCTTCTTGTAATGCGACTCCGAGTACGCGCGGTCCAGCAGGTAATCCAACCGCAGGTTCAGGAGATCAAGCAAGGCCATGTCGCCCGTCGCTTCCAGTTTCTGTTTCTTTTCGACGTCCTCCCTTCTTTTGACTTCGGCCGTTTTTGCGGCCTGTTTCCCCTTGAACCACGCCTTGGTGTAGCGCTTGCCCTTTACCATGAAATCGTACCGGTACCCTTTCCCGGCCTTGAAATAGACGGTCATAGATGTCTTCCTCGTTCGGAAAGAACCATGACCCACCACGTTTGACGCCGCCGACGGCTTCGGCATGGTCGTAGACCCAGTCCACGCTTTTTCCCAAAAAAGCGGCAACGTCCTTGGCGCATAATACGCGGGTCTTCAGTTTGGTGTCAAAGGTCATCATTCTTCCAGGTTGTCATTTTCACCGGGCGATCCCGCCCGCCAACTCGGCCAACCCTCAAGTCTGATCACACCGGCACCTTTGACCTCAAGGAATCGAGATAGGGTATTTGCATCTTTTTGCGGACTCCGGAGATATCCTCCAAGAAACCATTTTTCCAAGGCGATCCGGAGTCCATAGAAGCCCTTTCCGCTGGTCGGCCTCAAGGCCGACCAGCGGAAAGGGCGGTTGTCCGGTGGGACGGACTTGTCAGTCCCACCGGACAACCTGAAACCTGATTTCTTGTCATGGGTACGTATTCTGCGGGGATGCCCCGGCGCTATGTCGTGTTTTACGTTTTCCAGGCCGATGGATTTCAATGGAGGATTCCTTCCTGAAGTTCGGGGCAGTGCCCCGGGACAAAGCGAACCCACGGGTCCGCCTATGGCGCGAACGCGCCACACAACAACCGACACGGGACAAATCAATGTCCGTTTCCCACAGAAGGAAAAATCCTGAGAATCCATTCAATAAGGGATGCCACCACGCAGGCTCGTTCGTCCTGCGCATAAAGCGGTGGCCGTGGGGGAATTTCGACAACGGCAGATTTCTAGATACCTGTCGTTTGTCGGCGGGGGTGCTGTGCTTCAGCCTGGCGTTTGGATGTGAAAGTGTGCCGTTTGGAAATGAACGGCAGCGAAGTGTTTGGTGTGACGGCACGTTAGTGCCAGCATAAGCGTTCATCAGTTTAGACTTCGTCAAAACTTATGAACGCGCCTTGGGTGCGTTTTACCTCCTTCTGATGACCGATTTATCCGGTGGATATGCCCCACCATATGACGCCGCAAAACCTTCGCGCAAGGTTCGGCGGCACGGTTTCTTCACCTCCCGCCGTTTTTTCCGCGAGCGTGACGCAAACAGCCGCCGGAGCAAGGCCAAGCCCTTCGGGCGGACGCTTCGCGGTCCGGCCTGGCCCCGGTGGCTTTGCTTGCGTCGTCATCCGTGCAGGCGACGGCGAGAGGGATGGCGGAGGCGGCTCCGGCTCAAGGGATATCCCCTGGCCTCGTGGATGCGGCTTATATGCGTAATAACTCTGGCCAACCCCGAGAGCCGCACAAGCCTTGCGAACGCTCAGCTCGACTCCACTGATCATGTGCGTGACGAGCTGTTTTCGCTGAACCGGCCTCAGCATTTTTTTGTCGATGATGTCCTTCAGAGCCATGTTTTCAAGGCTCAGATCCGCAACCATCTGCTTTAGTCTACGGTTCTCGGCTTCCAAATCTTTCATCCGTTCAATGACGGACGCTTCCATACCGCCGTACTTGGATTTCCATTTGTAGTATGTGGCGTTGCTCACGCCGTGCTCCCGGCAGACATCCTTGACCGTCCGTCAACCTTCTGCGGATTTCAGAATCCGCACGATCTGATGTTCAGTGAATCTCGGTTTGCGCATATGAAACTCCTGGGCGCAATTTGAGCCAGAAGTCTCTACTTTGCAACGGACCTATTGTATGGGGACTATACAAGCTTACATTTTATCTCGGCCCAGACGAATAAAGATAACAGCCCCGGCCACACGCCGGGGCTGTCGTTTGCCGACTAGCTATGTACATAGTCCCATTTTCTAAGGCGGTTTTTAAAAAAAATGTTGCTTTGTAATGCTATGCACTCGCACACATGTGATTATTTAAACACAGAAGGAATTGCGTTTAGAGCCTTCTTAAAGCTCCAGTCATCAGGAGTTTCTTCAGGCTTAGCCCACTTGGCACCGGGCATCAATCCATTCTTGTCTGTATTTTTTGATTGCCTGAATTGATATGTCCTCATAGCCTGCTTCTACAAAACAGCCAGGGGCAGATTGCGTACGTTGGATACTCTCCGTCTTTCCACGGATGCCAATCCCCCCAATCATAACCACACACCCTGCACAGGCTTAGTTCAGAGCTGGAAATTTCTACATGGTCCTGATTGGTATTTTTTGTCGTGACATTTTACCTTCATTAAATAGTCTCCATAACAACCTAGTACCTTTTTCAACGAGATTACATTGCATCAGGCATTGGGAATGAACTGATTGTAAGCCAATCTGTTTTCCTGCATGCGGCGAGGAGTAATTTCTTTCGTCTGCTCCGATCATCCATATTTTTGCTTTGCTCCAACAATCTGAACCAAAACAGGTAGTGGTTCAGGTACTTGGTGGCAACCCCGTTAAAACGGCGTATCCATTTTTTCAATCTTGAATGATACCCGTTGGCCCTTTGAATATGGTAGATTCCCAGCTTGCGGATTCCCTTATTCGGATTGATCGCAACATGCTCCATTGATTGTTGTTCGGCGTATCGCTTGAAAGCCGCTGCCGCGTCTGTGACAAGGATCGCATTGCTATCCAGGGCTTGGCCTACAGTTGCTTGAATCTTGGGAGCTGTTGTTCCACCTTGGCCCGACGTTCTTACAAACAATCCCGCCATCCCTTGAGATTGCCACCATCACAGCTACCTGCTCATGGGATATCCCTCGCTTGGAAGCCTTGTCGCCGCGTTTGCGGGGTTTTCTGATGGTCAAATTGCGCTTGCCCTTGAAGGACTCAAGGAAGTAGGTCTCGTCGGTTTCCACGATACCTGAAAGCAGGTTGCCATCCCCCAATCGCAGCAAGGCGTTTAGCACCTTGTGCCGCCAGTAAAAGGCTGTCGGGATGCTGATCTCAAGTGTCTTGGCGCATTGCTTCAAGGTTTTACCTTCAAGCATCAACTGGATGTATTCCATCCAACGATTGTGAATCGGCGTGCAAATATGACCCACCTGAGCCGGTAATCGGCGTCGAAATTTGACCCACCCCGGCAAGCCCCTCAAGGTCACGAGAAAATCGTGACGGGAGGGCCAGCGAGGAGATGCTGACGGTGGAAACAATTCGAAAGATTAAGGTGGCCCATGACCGGCATGAGACGCCGATCAGGCAGATATCCAAGAATTTAAACATGAGCCGGAATACGGTCCGCAAGGTGTTGCGCTCGGAGGAGACGCGCTTCGAGTACAAACGAGCGATCCAGCCCATGCCCAAACTTGGTGAATTCACGACCTGGCTGGAAAGCGAGTTGGAGCGGGATGTCGGGCTTCCACGCAAACATCGACGCACGATCAAGGTCTTGTTTGAGCAGCTTCAGGGGCAAGGTTACGAGGGAGGCTATGATGCTGTCCGGCGTCATGTCTCCCGCTGGCGCGAAGCCGAAGGGCACAGGGTGTCGCAAGCCTTTGTCCCGCTGACTTTCGCCTCTGGAGAGGCCTACCAGTTCGACTGGAGCCACGAGCAACTCGAAATTGACGGCATGCCAATGACGGTCAAGACCGCGCACATGCGATTGTGCCATAGCCGGATGGTCTTCTGCTTCGGTTACCCTCGGGAGACCCGGGAGATGGTATTCGACGCCCATCAGCGCGGCTTTGCCTTTTTCGGCGGATCTTGTGGCCGAGGTATTTACGACAACATGAAGACCGCAGTGAACAAAGTTCTACGCGGCAAGCAACGCGAACTCAATTCCCGCTTCGAGCAGATGTGCACTCATTACCTGGTGGACCCCACGCTGTGTACGCCTGCTGCTGGCTGGGAAAAAGGGCAGGTGGAAAATCAAGTCCATCTGGTACGTACTCGTTTTTTATCCGGCAGATGGCGTTTCGGGAGCCTTGAGGAGTACAACGCCTGGCTGCTGGAGCGAGCTATTGGTTGGGCCAAGACTCAGGCTCATCCGGAGATTACGGACAAGACGATCTGGAGGTCTTCCTGCAGGAGCGTGGAAAACCTAATCAAGCCCGCAGCCCCTTTCGATGGCTACCGTATTCAGGAATGCCGGGTTTCCTCCACATGTCTGGTGCGGTTTGATCACAACCGGTACAGCGTACCCTGCGAGGCGGCTGGACAGGCGGCGCAGATCAAGGCGTACGCCGACCACATCTCGGTGATTCGCGATGGCCGGGTGCTGGCCGTACATGCCCGCCGATTCGGCAGAGAAAAGACTGTCTATGACCCGTGGCAACTACGTGCCTGTCCTGGAGCGTAGCCCCGGAGCGCTCCGCAACGGCGCTCCCTTCCAGGACTGGAGGCTTCCTGCGCCGATGGAGCAAATCCGTCTGTCCCTGCGGCGGCAATAAGGACTGGGACCGACAGTTTGCGGGTATCCCTGACAGCGGTGCCCAGCCATGGACTCCAGGCAGTAACCGACGCCTGCCAGGGCGGCCCTGGACCAGAACACGGTTGAGTCGGGACGTGGTCCTTAACATCTTGAACCGCTCCCGTGATCAAAGGCCAACCCAAGAGGTTTGCGTCCCCGATCACCTCAGGATCAAATGCGAGCCTGTGGCCGACTGCGGACGTTATGACCAGCTATTGGAGGCGAGCCATGCTTCGCAATGACATCTTGGCTTTGCTCAAAGAGCTCAAGCTGCATGGCCTGCGCGGAGCTTACGACGAGATGCTTGAGCACGGTCGTCGATCCGGGGCCACTCTGGAACGGTTTCTGTTAGATCTGCTCAAGGCGGAACAGGCCGAGCGCCGCGTACGCAGCATCCCGATACCGCCTGGGGATCGCCAGATTTCCCGTGAGCAAAGATCTGGACGGTTTCGACTTCCAGGACTCGCACGTCGGTGAGGCCAGGATCAGGGATCTATACCAGGGCGGCTTCATGGAGAGCTGGATCAATGTGGTCTTTGTAGGCGGCACGGGCACCGGAAAAACGCATTTAAGCATCGCCATCGGCTCCAATGCCGTGCGCAACGGCGCCCGATGTGCGCTTTTTCAATCTGGTGGACCTCGTCAACCAGCTCGAGCAGGAAAAGGCGGACGGCAAGGCCGGACGGCTGGCCGAGACTTTGGCGCGCTTCGACTTGGTCATCCTGGACGAACTCGGCTACCTGCCGTTTTCCAGGTCAGGAGGCCAGCTGCTCTTTCACCTGCTCTCAAAGCTCTACGAGAGGACCTCGGTGCTGATCACCACGAACCTGAGCTTCGGGGAGTGGTCACAGGTCTTTGGAGACGCCAAGATGACCACGGCCCTGTTGGACCGCGTCACACATCACTGCGAGATCATCGAAACAGGCAATGAAAGCTGGAGGCTGAAACAAGGCAGGGGACAGCACCAAGGGCAGGACGCATAAGCGTCGGCGGCAGGGTCGGGAATTCCGGTCGCCCTCCGGGCTCCCTCCATTCCCGACCCTGCCGCCGCCCCCGGAAAAGCCTCCCCCCAACACCCGAAAATCACGTTCGGGGTGGGTCAAATTTCGACGCCGATGATGGGTCAACTTTCAACGCCGATTGACAACTATCACCTCATCAGTGAATTCAGGGATGCGTTAAAAAGGCTTCCTGCCAACAGAAAAAAAATCTAAAAAATATAGGAGAAAAACAATTGCTCAAATCATGAAAATGGACGTTCCCAATCCAATGTCCATCACAACAGTAAATAAAAACCTCAACAGACTTTCTACCATTCTCAACTTTGGCGGTGAAACTCGGCTATATGCCCACAAATCCAGCCGAAGGAATGGAAATACCGATTACCGAAAAAAGACTCTGAACAAAGGAGCATTTTCGACAATAGCGACCTACAAAAGCTTTTTAACTCTGAACAGTATTATAATGATTCATTTCTACACCCATTTATGTTCTGGGCATGCCCTATTGCATTATTCACAGGCATGCGACAAACCGAAATTGCACAGTTACATCTATCTGATATTTATGAAAAAGATAGTATTTGGGTTGTCAATGTGAATGACAATGCAAAAGACAAAAAGGTAAAGAATAGAAATGCAAGACGACTTATTCCACTACATTCATTCTTGGTGAATGCCTTAAATTTTCCAATGTATGTCAAACTTTTGAAAGAGCAAGGGCATAAACGTCTATTCCCAGAAATCAACTACCATAGAGATGGATACGGACAAGCCGTCAGTCGTTGGTTTAATGGTCATGGAGATGGAGTTACAACAGGCTACAAAAAAAACTGTGGAATAACAGATGGGAAAAAGGTCTTTCATTCATTCCGGCATACAGTCATTAACCATTTGAAGCAAAAGCAAGTAGACGGCACCCTACTCCATGAATTCGATGGTCACTCATTGGGAACAATGACCTATGACCGTTATGGGAAGGCTTTCACCCCAGAACTCATGTATGAAAAAATAGTAAGCCAGATCACATTCGACAAGGAATTTGGACCTGGCTCACTTGATGAAGTCAAAATATGTTATACCTAATCTGAGCGATTCTCCAGCCTGACACAACATCAAAGCTGGCATATCACCTTGTTTTTGTTTACAATCACATCCAGTCACTACGTCATGAACGTTTCACCCATTTGGTGGAGGGCTGGATGTCCAACTCAAAGAGAACCAAAGCAAAATTCATCGACGATGTCCAAGTCACGAACGACTGTCTGACAAGCCGGGCCGGGCTCAACCTCTTTGCTCGCTACATTCGTGGCATTGGTCTTTTCCCCCACATCAACCGCCTTTTCGGCTCCATGCGCAAGAACCCCAAGGGCACGCCCATCGATGAACTTTTCAAGCAGGTGCTCTGCTTCCTCTTTGACGGCACCAGCCGTCACTTGGCCCACTTTGATGTCCTGACCAAAGATCCGGGCTACGCGGCTGCCATCGAAACAGACATCAAGAGCAATGGCCTCATCGCACACCGTCAAGCGGTTCTACCAATCATTCTCCGCACAACGGACCTATCTTTTTCGCCGTCTGTTGCAGCAACTCTTCCTTTGGCGACTCAGCATGACCAGCCCAGAAGTGATCGAACTGAACATCGACACCATGGTCATGGATAACGACCAAGCGCCGAAGCGTCACGGCGTCAAGCCCACCTACAAGAAGGTTCTGGGCTTTCAGCCTCTCCAGATGACCTGGGGCCGCTACATTATAGACGCCGTGTTCCGTGGCGGCGACAAACACTCTCTCAACGGCGACTCAGCCCCGAAGATGATCCGTCACGTGGTGCGCATGATCCGTACCCGCTACAGCAAGACCGTACCCATCATCATTCGCATGGACTCCGGATTCTTCGACCAGGAGCTCTTCGACGAGATGGAGCGGCTGGATATCGGTTTCATCTGCGCAGGCAAGTTCTATAGCGACATCAAGGCCATGATTGGGGCACTTCCCGAAACCGCCTTTCAGCATCACTTCGGCAAAACCGATGAGGATGTCTGGCAGTGCTACGAGTTCTGCGACCGCCGCAAGTCCTGGGAAAAGTCCTTCAGGACCATCTTTTGGCGACCTTTACTGGAAGAGAAGCAGTTCCTGCTACCCGGATCAAGACCAGGCACCATCGTCTACACCAACCTTGGCATGGATAGTGTCGTGGATCAGCAATTGCAGGAGGCTGGCCTCGCGTTCATGGCCGAAACCGATGCCATCATCCACTCCTACCACCAGCGGGGCGCGGACGAACTGGTGCACAGGGCGTTCAAGGATTTCGGATTCGAGGAGTTGCCGTTCCAGCGCTTCGTGCCCAACGCCGCCTTCTATTACACCATGCTCCTCGGCTTCTTCCTGTTTGAAGCGTTCAAGGAAGATGTGAGTGAGCCGGTGGTACCGGTCAAGTCTTTCCCGACCACACTGCGTCGCACCTTGGTGGACGTCGCCGCCAAGGTGGTGTCCCATGCTGGCAAAACCGTACTCAAGGTCACGGCGATCGCCATGGAATCGTTGCGTTTCAAAGAACTGTGGGAGCGCTGCCTGAGCGCTCCAAAATTCGTCTGGACCTGATCTGAACGCCCCGCTCCATGTCCAGCGATGGGAGAGGTGCGTCCAATTTCCTGAAAAATCTGGTATCACAACCGAAACGAGTGGCATTTTCACGCTTCAGCGATCAAGCTGTCCCCATTCGCACCATTTTTGGAGTCAATCTTCTTCCGGTTTCTGCCGAGGAAGGCTTCAATGAGACCCCTCCGCTCGATTTAGGTCTGTGAATCGGCGTGCAAATATGACCCACCTGAGCCGGTAATCGGCGTCGAAATTTGACCCACCCCGGCAAGCCCCTCAAGGTCACGAGAAAATCGTGACGGGAGGGCCAGCGAGGAGATGCTGACGGTGGAAACAATTCGAAAGATTAAGGTGGCCCATGACCGGCATGAGACGCCGATCAGGCAGATATCCAAGAATTTAAACATGAGCCGGAATACGGTCCGCAAGGTGTTGCGCTCGGAGGAGACGCGCTTCGAGTACAAACGAGCGATCCAGCCCATGCCCAAACTTGGTGAATTCACGACCTGGCTGGAAAGCGAGTTGGAGCGGGATGTCGGGCTTCCACGCAAACCATCGACGCACGATCAAGGTCTTGTTTGAGCAGCTTCAGGGGCAAGGTTACGAGGGAGGCTATGATGCTGTCCGGCGTCATGTCTCCCGCTGGCGCGAAGCCGAAGGGCACAGGGTGTCGCAAGCCTTTGTCCCGCTGACTTTCGCCTCTGGAGAGGCCTACCAGTTCGACTGGAGCCACGAGCAACTCGAAATTGACGGCATGCCAATGACGGTCAAGACCGCGCACATGCGATTGTGCCATAGCCGGATGGTCTTCTGCTTCGGTTACCCTCGGGAGACCCAGGAGATGGTATTCGACGCCCATCAGCGCGGCTTTGCCTTTTTCGGCGGATCTTGTGGCCGAGGTATTTACGACAACATGAAGACCGCAGTGAACAAAGTTCTACGCGGCAAGCAACGCGAACTCAATTCCCGCTTCGAGCAGATGTGCACTCATTACCTGGTGGACCCCACGCTGTGTACGCCTGCTGCTGGCTGGGAAAAAGGGCAGGTGGAAAATCAAGTCCATCTGGTACGTACTCGTTTTTTATCCGGCAGATGGCGTTTCGGGAGCCTTGAGGAGTACAACGCCTGGCTGCTGGAGCGAGCTATTGGTTGGGCCAAGACTCAGGCTCATCCGGAGATTACGGACAAGACGATCTGGGAGGTCTTCCTGCAGGAGCGTGAAAACCTAATCAAGCCCGCAGCCCCTTTCGATGGCTACCGTATTCAGGAATGCCGGGTTTCCTCCACATGTCTGGTGCGGTTTGATCACAACCGGTACAGCGTACCCTGCGAGGCGGCTGGACAGGCGGCGCAGATCAAGGCGTACGCCGACCACATCTCGGTGATTCGCGATGGCCGGGTGCTGGCCGTACATGCCCGCCGATTCGGCAGAGAAAAGACTGTCTATGACCCGTGGCACTACGTGCCTGTCCTGGAGCGTAAGCCCGGAGCGCTCCGCAACGGCGCTCCCTTTCCAGGACTGGAGGCTTCCTGCGCCGATGGGAGCAAGTCCGTCTGTCCCTGCGGCGGCATAAGGACTGGGACCGACAGTTTGCGGGTATCCTGACAGCGGTGCCCAGCCATGGACTCCAGGCAGTAACCGACGCCTGCCAGGCGGCCCTGGACCAGAACACGGTGAGTCGGGACGTGGTCCTTAACATCTTGAACCGCTCCCGTGATCAAAGGCCAACCCAAGAGGTTTGCGTCCCCGATCACCTCAGGATCAAATGCGAGCCTGTGGCCGACTGCGGACGTTATGACCAGCTATTGGAGGCGAGCCATGCTTCGCAATGACATCTTGGCTTTGCTCAAAGAGCTCAAGCTGCATGGCCTGCGCGGAGCTTACGACGAGATGCTTGAGCACGGTCGTCGATCCGGGGCCACTCTGGAACGGTTTCTGTTAGATCTGCTCAAGGCGGAACAGGCCGAGCGCCGCGTACGCAGCATCCGATACCGCCTGGGGATCGCCAGATTTCCCGTGAGCAAAGATCTGGACGGTTTCGACTTCCAGGACTCGCACGTCGGTGAGGCCAGGATCAGGGATCTATACCAGGGCGGCTTCATGGAGAGCTGGATCAATGTGGTCTTTGTAGGCGGCACGGGCACCGGAAAAACGCATTTAAGCATCGCCATCGGCTCCAATGCCGTGCGCAACGGCGCCCGAGTGCGCTTTTTCAATCTGGTGGACCTCGTCAACCAGCTCGAGCAGGAAAAGGCGGACGGCAAGGCCGGACGGCTGGCCGAGACTTTGGCGCGCTTCGACTTGGTCATCCTGGACGAACTCGGCTACCTGCCGTTTTCCAGGTCAGGAGGCCAGCTGCTCTTTCACCTGCTCTCAAAGCTCTACGAGAGGACCTCGGTGCTGATCACCACGAACCTGAGCTTCGGGGAGTGGTCACAGGTCTTTGGAGACGCCAAGATGACCACGGCCCTGTTGGACCGCGTCACACATCACTGCGAGATCATCGAAACAGGCAATGAAAGCTGGAGGCTGAAACAAGGCAGGGGACAGCACCAAGGGCAGGACGCATAAGCGTCGGCGGCAGGGTCGGGAATTCCGGTCGCCCTCCGGGCTCCCTCCATTCCCGCCCCTGCCGCCGCCCCCGGAAAAGCCTCCCCCCAACACCCGAAAATCACGTTCGGGGTGGGTCAAATTTCGACGCCGATGATGGGTCAACTTTCAACGCCGATTGACAATTTAGGTCAGACATATTCCTGGCTGTTGGAAACTACTGGCGGAAAAGAACGGATTCGCCATTATGTAGCGATGTTAGGTTTAACCGAATCTTCCCTGTCGGTCGCGGTGGATGAGTTACACATACGAAAGAATGAGATTTTTCATGAAGGCATTCGTAGTGGCGACCTTGTCCTCAGACCTGGGGTCGAGAATATCCTGGAGGAAGCCTCGATAAAAGGCATTCGCCTTGCCATGGCCACCACGACAAGCATGTCAAATATCGAAGCCCTGTTCGCGTCGGGGCATTCTAAGACGAGAGCAATGGGAAGTCATCGCAGCCGGGGATATGGTTGAGAAAAAAAAGCCAGCCTCTGATGTGTATGTTGAGGCCTTGAAGGGGCTTGGCCTTGAAGCAATGCAATGTCTCGCTTTGGAAGACTCGGAAAACGGTTTGCGAGCGGCGATGGCCGCAGGGATACCGACTGTCATCGTCACCAATCCATATACCCGACATCAGAACTTTCATGGGGCAATTACTGTGTGCGAAGGCCTGAGCGGCAATTCCATGGTGATTGGAACAACGCATTTAGAAGCGTGGTATGCATCCACAACATCGGTCCAATCAGACACCCTGTGACCGGGAGCGCATATGGCTATGGGTGTTAAGTTTGAGATTACAATCTGCGTCTCTCATTTCTTACAGGCACTGCTCGATACCCCACGCCGCTTACTCGCTCACACGCTTAATCCGTGCGCCCACGCCGGACAGTTTCTTCTCGATATTCTCGTAGCCCCGATCAAGATGATAGATACGTTCAATGGTAGTGACGCCTTCGGCAGCCAACCCGGCCAGGACCAGGGAAGCCGAGGCGCGAAGGTCCGAGGCCATGACGGGCGCGCCAATGAGTTTGCCCACGCCGTGGACCATGGCGGTCCTCCCCTTGAGGCGCACGTCAGCACCAAGGCGGACCAATTCAAGCACATGCATGAAGCGATTCTCGAAGATTTTTTCTTCAATAATGCCTGCACCCTGGCCGAAACACATAAGCGCCATGAGCTGAGCCTGCATGTCGGTGGGAAAGCCGGGATGCGGCAAGGTGGTCACGTCCACATTGTTGAGGAGTCCGTTTTCCCGGCGCACGAGGACGTAGTCGTCCTCTTCCTGGAGCCAGACACCCATCTCGCGGAGCTTGTAACTGACCGCGTCCAGATCGGCGAACGGGCAGTCCAGGATTTCCAGCTCGCCGCCGGTGATGGCTGCGGCGACCATGTAGGTGCCCGCCTCGATGCGGTCGGGCATGACGCGGTACTCGCACCCCTTGAGGGAAGAAACGCCTTCAATGGTGATGATACTGGTGCCGTGGCCCGAAATTTTTGCGCCCATGGCGTTGAGGAAGTTGGCCAGATCGACCACTTCCGGCTCGCGAGCCGAGTTCTCCAACGTAGTCAGGCCGTCAGCCAGGCTGGCAGCCATGAGCAGATTCTCGGTGCCGCCCACGGTGGGGAAATCAAGGGCAATCTTGGCACCCTTGAGGCCGTTGGGACAGGTGCCCCGGATGTAACCACCGGTCAGCTCGAATTTCGCGCCCATTTTCTCCATGCCGCGCAGGTGGAGGTCCACCGGACGGGCACCGATGGCGCAACCGCCGGGCAGGGCCACCTGCGCCTCGCCCAGCCGGGCCAGGAGCGGACCGAGACAAAGAACCGAGGCACGCATGGTCTTGACCAGATCATACGGGGCCTCAGGCTTGAGCCCAACGCAGGTGCTGGTCGCCGCATTCTCCTCGAACGTGGTCTCACAACCAAGAATATTCAGCAACTTCAATGATGTGCGAATATCTGCCAAACGAGGAACATTGGTCAGAGCCACCTCCCCCTCGGCCAGAAGACAGGCCATGAGTATGGGCAAGGCGGCATTCTTCGCGCCGCTTGACCTGAATTGAGCCCTGCAAGGGGACGCCGCCTTCGATAATAAGCTTATCCATTGGTTACCTTTTATGCTTCTTTTGCTTGACCGCCGGGAAAACCTTAGCTAAATGATTCCCCTCACACGGTGGGTGTAGCTCAGTTGGTAGAGCACCTGGTTGTGGCCCAGGTGGCCGTGGGTTCAAGTCCCATCACTCACCCCAGTGCCTATTTGGACGGAACTTCGGTTCCGTCCTTTTCTTTTTTATCGCAGGTACCATCCTTCGCAGCCGAACTCCCGGCTGTAGCCGCCCCGGCCAACAGATCACGCAGGGCCAGCGCGTCCTCGGGAGCCGATGCTCCCTTGAAAAGGATGGCTTCAGGATCGCCGTCGGCAATACCGTAGTATGCCCTGTTGAGAGATTCCCGACTGATCAGACCGCCGCCGTGCACGCCCGCTCCGGCATACAGCCCGGTGGTGGACCCCACGAAGAAAACATCCCCGCTCTCCACGAACTTCGGCGTATCTTTGCCCTTGAAATTCGTATTGAGCACGGTGACACCCGCCCGCCCCTGAAAAATACCGCCGCTCTCCAGCATGTACCGGACATCGGCCTCGTCCGTGTAAACAAACACACCGGACATGCGCGTAACCCCGGCCTGCATTCCGAAACCGCCCGAGGCCTCTGTCAGGAAGACCGGCCCGGTCCATCCCGCATCGGTCCGCGCCAGTAGGACCCCATTGCCGGTGTCCAGGGAAAAGAGAAAGCCCACGCTGCCCATATCCAGAACGATCATAACACCCCTGGCTCGGGCGACAACCTGCCTGAGGGCCTCCCCCCGGTCGCCTTTGAGGGAGGCTTCCAGCGTCTGGGTGGCCTGGACCACCAGCGCGTGCGCCTTGGTCCGGTCCTGATCCGATACCCCAGACCGCTTGCCCGCGCATCCGACAAGGCACGAGAGCAGGCAAAGAGCCAGCAACGGCACGGCGGAAACGGAGAAACGGCGATTCATGGGCATGGCGTAAAGGGACTCCTCCGAGGTGTCAAGACCGTTTGCGCAGATGGCGGACATCGCCCACGCGCACGGTGATTTTTTCCTTGTCGAAATATTCCAGTACCGGAATCAGGTACTTGCGCGACAGGCCGGTGATATCCTTGAAGTCCGGCGCACTCATCTCCTGGTGGTCCGCAAAGAAATCGACCACCCGGCCTCGGATCATCTCAAGGGCCGGGACGTGATAGTACATGTCATCCTTGATACGCACCAGCTCCCCCTGCTCCTGCAACACTCGAAACACGGGCGAGGCCTGCTTGAAATTCATGCCGAGCGGCTCCAGCACATCCTTGAGATTGGGCGGAGTGAACCCGCCCTCCCGGTAGGCAGCCAGCACGGTCGTGCGCACCTTGGCCTGATCCGAAGCCAACGACACCTTGTGATCCTTGAGGCGCAGGATTTCCTGTTCGGCCACGATGTCGCCCTTCTTGAGCAGCTTCTCCACGATAAAATGAAACAACTTGTCGGGCAACCCGCGTCCCCAGGAAGAGGCCAGTTGCCCACGCTGCACGCCGGGCTTCATGGAGTCCTTCTTGTGAAACGCCTCAAGGAAGGCCAGCAGCCCGTCGGACAAAGTCTGCGCCAATGCGCCTCCCGCGTACCGGCGCGTCTCCTTGTCAAAAAGTATGGCCTTCTGCTGGCCGCCGAGCACGCCGAGCGTCTTTTCCAATCCCTTGGTTTCCAGATTGGTCATGGTCAACAGTTCCTCGAACGTCAGCCCGACGGGACCGACCAGCTCCAACTGCGTGGCGGCCACGATTTCCGGGGTCGGGTCGGCCAGCCTCTTCATCACCTCGACCGTGTCCGAGAACCGCTTGACCTTATGCCCGGCAGGACCAACCACGCGCCCACCCGCAAAGGCGCGGAGCGGGGAAAAGGAACGCAACACCACACGATCGTCGTACACCCCGGCCAGAGGCTCGGTGAACCGCACCTGGCACACGGCGGTGTCACCCGGCTTGAGTTCATCCCGGTCCAGCAGGTAGACACGGGCCAGCACTTCACGCGCCCCGTGGTGAAAATGAATCTCCTTGCGATGCTTGAGAGGCAGGTGGGAGGATTCGAGCACGGTAAGCTCGATATCCCACACGTCGGACGGGAAAAGCGTGCCCGGACGGGCCACCACGTCACCACGTTTGATGTCGTCCACCTCCAGGCCGGCCAGATTGACCGCCGTACGCCGCCCGGCATGGGCCTCCTCCACGGTCTGGCCGTGGGATTGCAACCCGCGCACCTTGGACTGAAGCCCGCCTGGATAGAGTGTCACATCTTCGCCCACGGACACGGAACCCGAGACCATGGTGCCGGTGACAACCGTGCCGTGCCCCTTCATGGTGAACACGCGGTCAACGGGAATACGGAAAAGATCGGACCGGCGCCGGGGTTGGAATTCGGCCAACAGTTGGCCGATGGCCTTCTTGAGATCGTCCAGCCCCTGGCCCGTGTGGGCCGATACCGGCACGATGGGCGCGCCGCCCAAAAAGGTCGGCTCCAGATAGGCGGCGACCTCCTCCTGCACCATCTCCAACCATTCCTGATCCACCATATCGGTCTTGGTCAAAGCCACCAGACCGGTTCGCACACCCAGGAGCTGGCATATCTCCAAATGCTCCCGCGTCTGAGGCATGATGCCCTCGTCAGCGGCTATGACCAGGGTCACGAAATCCACACCCGCAGCTCCGGCCACCATGTTCTTGACGAACTTTTCGTGTCCGGGCACGTCCACAATGCCCACGCGCTCGTCCCCACCCATGTCGAGAAAGGCAAAACCGAGTTCAATGGTGATGCCACGCTTTTTCTCTTCGGAGAGACGGTCACAGTCGATGCCCGTAAGCGCCTTGACCAGTGTGGTTTTGCCATGATCGATGTGCCCGGCGGTTCCCATGATGACCGGCATAACTATTTGTATCCTTTCCTGGTTCCCCAGGTTGTTTTCGTCCAAGAAATCAATACTAGAGAAAAATCGGCCTGCCCACAAGAAACATCCTCACCCTAACCCCTTCTATTTCGTTGACTTGTAACATAAACCTGCTAACATTCGGATTATATAGCCATCTTCAATCGACAGGGAGACGATCTCATGAAAATCATGCGCGCGGCACCCCGCCTGTTTCTGCCGGGACTCATCTTTTTACTTCTGCTGACCATCTGCTTTCAGGCCCCGGCCTGGGCGGCCACGGGTGATCCCATCGGGCAGGTCATTTCCATGACAGGCTCGGTCAAGGCCCTGCTTGTGGACGGCTCCATCCGCGACCTGGACCTGGACAGCCCCGTCTATGCAAAAGAAAAACTGATCACCGGCCCGGCCAGCAACGTGGAAGTACGCCTGCTGGACGAAACCATCCTCGCCCAGGGACCGGATTCCACCATCTCGCTGGACGACTATGTCTTTTCCCCCGACCCGACCGTATCCAAACTCCTGTTCAAGATGGGTACGGGCACCTTCCGCTTCCTGTCGGGCGAGATCGTCAAACAGAATCCCGACGCCTTCAAATTGGAAACGCCGCTGACCTCCATAGGCATCCGGGGCACCGAGCCCTTTGCCGTGGTCGGTCCCACCGAAGTGGTCGGCCTCATCTCCATCGACCCGGCCCACACCATGGAAGTCACCACGGCCAAGGGCAAGACGAGCATGAACAAATCCGGGACCTCCATTAGCGTTGGCAAAGGCGGCGACATGACGCCCCCGGCACCGACCCCCCCGGCCCTGCAGAGGTCCGTCATGCAGTCCGCCCCCATGACCAGCCAGGGCGAAGTCGGCCCCAAGGGCAAGCAGGAAGATCTCGAACGCAAGGTGAAGGCATTCAAGCAAAACATCACTCATACCAAGGGCCAGTTGGGTGGCCTCTCCGGCCCCCCGGACTACGGCAGGCTGCACAACCTCCAGATGCAGACCAAGGGACAAAAGGACGCCGAAAGCCAGCGTGACGGCACGGATAGTTCCATCTCCACCTCAAGTAGCGGAAGCGACTCCGGCGGCAGCGGTGGCGGCGGATGTGGAGGGCAGCACTGATGCGTATGAACAACATTCACGACAACCGGCAACGGCAAGGCAGCAAGGACACGACCATGGTCAAGACCCTTATCACTTCTCTGTCAGTGTGCATCCTGGCAACTCTGATCTGCGGCTGCGTGGTTACGGGACAGATGGCGGAGAGACGCGGCACCAAGGCCTATCTGCTCAAGGACTACCCGACAGCGCTTACCAACTACCAGGAGGCTGTTGCCGAAGGCGATAAAGATGCCCAGTATCACCTGGCCGTCATGTACGCCGAAGGACAAGGGGTCGCAAAGGACATCAAGCGAGCCGCCGAGTTGCTCAAGCTCGCGGCGGCTCAGGACCAGACCGACGCCCAACTCATGCTCGGCCTGTTCAACATCTATGGCGACGGCATGCCGGTCAATCCCGAGGAAGGCGCCCGTCTCATCACCCTGGCCGCCGAAGCCGGGAACGACGTGGCCATGTACTATCTGGCCAACCTCTACGCTGCGGGACTGGGCGTAAAAAAAGACCTGACCAAGGGATTGTATTGGATGCAACAGGCCAGGGAACACGATTTCCCGGTGGAGGACTCCATCAAGACCGAAGCGGATATCGACGCGCTGTACAAGGACTAACGACCCGACGCAGCAGCACGACAGAAGGCGTCATTCCCATCACCTTCGAAGGACCGGCCATTCTGGTGTCGGACATGAAAGTGTCCCGTGCCTTTTACGAAGACCTGCTGGAACAGGAAGTCCTGGCCGACTTCGGCGAGAACATCCCGTTCACGTCCGGCTTTTCCCTCTGGCAGGCCGATCACGCCCTGAACGTCGTCTACAAGGGCAAACATACGTCTTTGGCCAAGCTCGGCCAGGACACCATGGAGCTCTATTTCGAAAACCCGGACCTGGATGCGCCCTGGGCCAGAATCAGGAAAGCCTGGCCGAGTATCATCCATCCCATTGAAGAAGCCCCATGAGGCCAGCGCGGATTCCGTCTGCACGGCCCGGACGGGCATATTGTGGAGATTGGTGAACCCCTGTCCGTCCTCATCAAACGACTCCTTGGCCAGGGACTGACACCTGAGCAAATCAGTAAGCGGACCTCAATGCCGTTGGAAATGGTCAAGACCATGGCCTGACAAACGAAGGACCTCCCGGAAACGGCACCACGACCGGCAATTTACGCCACCTCCCACCTGATACCGCCTTTCTCGTGGCCAAGCTGGACCGGAGGGGCTGCCGGTGGTGACGGTCCTGGCGGGCTTGCAGGGTCAGGTTCCGCTATTGCGTGGTGCTCAACCCTTTGATCAATTCGTTCAGATCGGTAACGATGTTCGACAGCTCGCCGCAGGCCTGGGCGGATTCCGCCATGGCATCACTGGTTGCCTGGGATATCTGGTGCATGTCGTCCGTGGCCTTGGCTATGTGCTCGGACGTGGCGGACTGCTCCTCGGTGGCCAAGGCTATCTCCTGAATCTGTTCCGACGCCCCCTTGGACAGGGACACTATCTCCACAAGGGCCTCGCCCGCCCTCTCGGCCATGGAGGAGCAAGTCTGGACGACCTCGGCAACCGTGTCTGTCTCCTTGATATTCTGGCGAGTGCCGGTCTGGATGGCCCCGATGGTATTGCCCACCTCGGTGGTGGCGGCCATGGTCTTCTCCGCCAGCTTGCGCACCTCGTCCGCCACCACGGCGAACCCGCGCCCGGCCTCCCCGGCCCTGGCGGCCTCGATGGCCGCATTCAGCGCCAGCAAATTGGTCTGGTCTGCAATGTCCGTTATCACGGTCATGACCCGGCCAATGTCCTCGGCTTGAAGCCCGAGATCGCTCATGTTCTCCTTGAGTTGAGAGGCCATGACCCGCACCTCGTTGATGGAGGAGGTGACCTCGTTAACGATTTCGTGCCCTCCCTTGGCCTGGTGCTCGGTCTGCTCCGCGTTCTGAGCGGCCCGATTGACATTGCGCGCCACCTCGCCCACCGAGGCGTTCATCTGATCCATGGCCGTGGCCGTTTCCGTGGCCCGGGTCGCCTGCTCGCGCGCGCCGTTCATGGCCTCGTTCACACGGGTGGACAACTGCCCTGTGGCGGCCGCCATACGCCGGGAAAGACAGTTCGCACGGTCGGCGGTCTCCATGATTCTCTTCTGGGTGCTCAGAATGTCGGTCTCGTCCATGACCACTTCCAAAGCACCGCCCGCCACGCCTTGCTCCACGGCCAGGGGGATGGCATAGCCACGGATGTCCCGATCCCCGCATTCCAGGCCCGCCCTGGACGAACAGGTCTCGCTCTTGAGCGACTGCATGGCCCTGGTGCATAGACAGTCTGCCGTGTTACACACCCCGGTCCGAAAAACATCACCGCACCTGCGCCCCACGAGGGATGCATCCGCCCCGCTCACCTCGTGGGTCATCCGGTTGGCGTAGAGCAGGATGTGCTGCTTGTCGATGGTGAACACCGGGAACGGCAGCACGTCGAAGGTGCTGACAAAAGTATCCGCCAGGGTATTCATGCTCCGCACAAGCTGAGCGAAAGCTCCCTCGTACCGCGTTTCATCGCCCCGTTGCGAGAACCGACCGCGACGAACCTCCGCCGAAATCGTCTCACAGTTGCTGATCAGCCCGGACAGATTGGCGGGTATCCGCGCCACCGAGCGGTAAATCCGACCGATCTCGTCGTTGGGGACCTTGCCGGTGTATTCGGTCAGGTCGCCCTTGGCCACCTGGTCCGCGAACCGACCGATGCGGGCCAGCGGCCTGCCGACGGCAAACGGGAGCAACCCGACGATGGATAAGAAGGGAATAAGCACGGCCACGGCGAAAATGCCCACCACCAGCATGGTCACGCCGTCGAGAATCCGGTTCTGCAGGGAAATGTCCTGGCCCAGAACGATGACGCCGATGGCTCGGCCCTGGTAATTCTTCACCGGGGAATAGGACAGGGCGTAGTCCCCTGCCAAAGTAAAGAAGCCTCCCTTCATGCCCCGCTTGAGAGCATCCGAGGAGACAGCCCTATCCAGAATTTCGTTCTTCTTGCTCGCCACACGGACAAATTCCTTGTCGAGCACGGGATATTTCTCGGGGTCCTGCAACTTGGTCGTGATCGAGAGCAAGGCTGCGTCCATGTACAGGATGAAGAACTGGCCATTCTCCTTTTCCATGGGCTTGAGCACGTCGCCGTAGCTCTTGAGCACCTCCACGGAGCCGAGGCGATGCCCTTCCGCATCCAGAATGGGGGCCAGGCCGCGAATGGCGAAACCGCCTCGACCTGGTTCGAGGCCCTGGCGTGGCCTGCCGTCCCGGTTGACGTCCAGCACGGTCTGCCGGAACCCGGAGAGATCATCCGATATGTCCACCCACTTCCCGCCGCGCTTGGCCTGCTTCTCCCGCCACATGCGGACCAGGCTCCGACCGTTGGGCAGGTGAAAATGCAACTGGAGCTTGCCGCCCATGGTCTCGCTATATCCCTTCAGAACATCGCGCAGGGACCGGCGAAGCTGCTCGCGTGCCTGTTGCACGATCGGGTCGGCTTCGTCGTGCATGGCTCCGGCCTGGGCGGATTCGAAAGCCGCGACAACCTGAGGCATGCGGCTGAACAGG
The DNA here is from genome assembly GCA_963662475.2 of uncultured Pseudodesulfovibrio sp. Lineage (GTDB taxonomy): Bacteria > Desulfobacterota > Desulfovibrionia > Desulfovibrionales > Desulfovibrionaceae > Pseudodesulfovibrio. Next base: position 77,544 of record CAXXUE010000012.1, on the reverse strand, counting down.
GCCGCCTCCTCCAAGGCCCGCACTGCGGCGTCCCGGGTGTTCAGCTCAACCGTCTTTGCCACATTGCCGACCAGCATCTCGGCAAAGGAATAACGCAATGTGTCGAACTGATCGACCAACAGGAGATATCCCCCCAGACCGACCAACAACACCAAAGGCAGGATTGGCAGTAATATCTTGTACTTTATGCTCATATCGGTCCTCCCGAGATACACTATTGAACGTCACTCTCCCGCTAGCCCCAACACTCCTCAACGGCAACCCGCCCAAAGGATAGAGCCGAGTGGTAGCTTGTATTCTCCATCATGGTTTTACGGCTAGGACTTCGCCATGCCAATCGTCAATCAATCACCGGTTTGTTCCATTTGTAACATGAAAACCGACCAATTTGGGCACATTTCAAACAAAACCGGCATTTCCTTGTGAAAAACGAGGCTTTCTATTGTTTGGCAATTAATTCCAGCATGTTGTAATTAATCAATTTCAAAACATGAAAAATCTATTCCCGACCGGCAAACCGCTTCGAAAGCAGCAAGACGGGCAACACACCACGCGGGTCGATAACACGCCTCCCCCCTGAATACCGGGACAAAGGCATGATTATCCGGCCTGCCGCCATCTCGCCGGAAAGCCATATCCCATCAAAGCCCCCTCCGCATGCCGCCCGCATCCGGATTCCGCAGCCACATTATTAAGGTTTCCATGAATTATTCATTCTGCTAGATTCCAGAATACAACTGACTCCATATCCGACCAAAACCATCAGGAGAATCCAATGGTAAGAACAGTGATCATGCACCTGCTCAAAAGCCTCAAGGAGATAGGCATCACCGATATTTTCGGCGTGCCGGGCGATTACGCCTTCCCGGTGAACGACGCCATCTGCAATGATAATCAAATGCGGTGGATAGGTTGCTGCAACGAACTCAATGCCGCCTATGCCGCCGACGGCTATGCCCGGATCAAGGGTGCGGCAGCGGTCTGCACCACCTACGGCGTGGGCGAACTCAGCGCCATCAACGGCATTGCCGGATCGTATGCCGAACATCTGCCCGTATTCCATATCGTGGGCATGCCCAAAAACGTGATCCAACAAAATCACGGCATCATGCATCACACGCTCGGAAACGGCGAGTTCGATCTCTTTTTCAAGATGACCCAGCCCGTGGTATGCGCCAGCACCATCCTGACACCGGAAAACGCCCTGGCCGAAACCGACCGCGTCATCCAGGCCGCGCTGACGCACAAACAACCCGTCTACATCGGCGTACCAGCGGATTTCGCACTCATGGAACTGGGTTGCACCACCCTGAAACCGTCACCCGATCCGACAAGCGACCCGGAGGCACTCGCCACCGTGGTCGAGGTCATCAATGCACGCATCAGCAAAGCCAAGTCACCGGTCGCCCTGGTCGGTTCCCTGATCGGGCGGTACGAATTGCAGGATATCACCCGGAAGCTGATCGAAAAAACCGGCCTGCCGTTCACGTCCATGTTCATGGGCAAGGGAACGCTGTCGGAATCCCACCCGAACTTCATCGGCGTCTACAACGGCAAGATCCTCGCCGAGGAAGTCCGCACCTTTGTCGAAGAAAGCGATCTGGTCCTCAGCTTCGGCACTGTCATGTCCGACATCAATACCGCCGCCTTCACGACCAACCTGGATCGGTCGCAGGAAATCCGCATCCAGCCGGATAAGGTCCTTGTCGGGCGGGCCACCTACCACGGGGTATACATCGAGGACGTGCTCAACGCCCTGGTCAATGCCGCCACCAAAAAAAATCGAGATATCCCATTCCAGCCCAAAGGCCTTGGGGAACCGCAGGGCAAAGCGGACGACCCGATCACACCAGGATACATGTATCCCCGGCTGGAACAGTTTTTCAGGCCCAACGACATCATCATGGCCGAGACCGGGACATCGTCCATGGGTCTGGTGACGGCAAAGCTTCCCGAAAATGCGGTCTTCTTCAACCAGACGCTCTGGGGGGCCATCGGCTGGGCCACACCCGCCTCTTTTGGCGCGGCCATGGCCAAACCCGGCAACCGGACCATCCTCATCACCGGAGAGGGGTCCCACCAACTGACAGTCCAGGAGATCAGTCAGTTCGGCCGATTCGGATTAAAACCCGTTGTCATCTGCCTCAACAACAACGGCTACCTCATCGAACGGTTGCTCTGCGAGGACCCGTACATCTATTACAACGACCTGGCGCAATGGAATTACAGCAAGCTTCCTGAAGCCTTCGGCATGGCGGACTGGGACTGTACCCGCGTCACCACCAACGGCGAGCTGGACCAGGCACTCACCCGAGCCGGACAAGCGGACAGCGGCGTCTACATCGAGATCGTCACCGACACCATGGCCGCTTCCGACATGGCTCTGGCCCTCAACCGCATCGTGTTCAAGGGCGGCGGCTGGAAAAGCTGACCGGACAGAACAAACAGGAGACCGCTTATGACCATCACATTCGAAGGCCCGGCAATTTTCGTTGCCGACATTCGGGCATCACGCACCTTTTACGAAGACCTGCTCGACCAGGAAGTTCTGGCGGACTTCGGGGCAAACGTCCCGTTCAAGTCAGGCTTTTCCCTCTGGGAGGCGGAAGCTGCCGTGGACGTCATCCACTCCGGCACACGGAAACCGCAGGAATCGCAAGGACAGAACAACTTCGAGATGTACTTCGAAGCCTCGGACCTGGACGCGGTATGGGCGCGGATAAAGAAGGCCGGAGTCCGCATCATCCAGCCAGTGAAGGAAGCCCCATGGGGCCAGCGGGGGTTCAGACTATACGACCCGGACGGCCACATCGTGGAGATTGGAGAACCGCTGGCAGCGATGGTCCGTCGCTTCACCGATGACGGCATGACACCCGAACAGATCGCCGAACGCTCAAGCATGCCGCTGGAAATGGTCCAGGGTATGCTCAAATAAGAAAAGGCCACGGGACATTCCATCCCATGGCCTTTTTTCAAAACGCGCTTCGACTATCTTTTCAAAAACTCCCGGAACGCCAACGTGGTGGCGTAGATATCAGCCTTGGCCGCCAGTTCGAAAGGCGAATGCATGGAAAGCACGGCCACGCCCACGTCGATGACATCCATGCCATAGACCGCCAGGAACTTGGCCACGGTCCCGCCGCCGCCCACGTCCACCTTGCCCAGCTCGGCCATCTGCCAGGGAATGCCCGCGTCATCAAAGATACGCCGGAGCCACCCGATGTAGTCGGGATGGGCGTCGTTGGCCCCCACCTTACCACGGTGGCCGGTGAATTTATTGAAACACGGGCCGTATCCCAACCGGGCGGCATTGAGCGGCTCGTACACATCCTTGTAATCCGGGTCCAGGGCAGCGGAAACGTCCGCCGACAGAGCCGAACCGTTCATGAACACCTTGGACAGGCGCACACCCGGCTCCCAGGCCTCCACCAACTCTTCCATGCAGTATTCAAAGAAATAGGACTTGGCCCCGGTGGCCCCCTCGGAGCCGATCTCTTCCTTGTCCCAGAAGAGCACGATCTGGCTGTATTCCGGCTCGGTCTCAGCCAACAAGGCTTCCAGGGCGCAAAACACGCTGGATCGGTCGTCATGGCCGTAGCCGCCGATCATGGAAGAATCCAAGCCCACATACCGGGCCGGACCGGCCGGGACCGCCTGCATTTCGGCAGAAAAGAAATCGGCTTCGTCGATTCCGTACTTTTTATTCAAAATTTCAAGAATCTTGCGTTTTACCGGATCCTTGGGCTTGTCCTCGTCCTTTTTGTCAAACAACACCGGAGACTGGCCCAGGACCAAATTGAGCTTTTCCGCCTCGAACGCATCCTGCACCTTCTTGTCCACTTCCTTGTAGGCCAGGTGCGGCAACAGGTCGGTGATGGTCAACACCGGGTCACTCGGGTCCTCGCCGATGCACACGGTCACTTCCTTGCCGGACTTGAGCGCCACGGTGCCGTGCAGGGCCAGCGGAATGGTCAGCCACTGATATTTACGGATGCCGCCATAATAGTGGGTCTTGGCCAGACAGATATCCGAATCCTCGTACAGGGGACGCTGCTTGAGATCCAGACGCGGGCTATCCACATGTGCCCCGATAAGCCGAAATCCCTCGCTCAGAGGACGCTTGCCCTTGCGCGCCAGAAAACAGGTCTTGTTGCGGTTGAAACGAAAAGCCAGGGGCGCACCCAGGTCATCGACGAACCCCGCCTTTTCGACCTTGGCCCGGACAAAATCCATGACCAGCCGCTCGGTCTTGCAGGTGCTCAAAAAGTCCACATACTGCTGGGCCATGGTATCCATGGCCTTGCCATGCTTCTTGGAGGCATAGACCTCCCACGCAGATTTCGGTTCGTATTCCAAAGATGGTTTCTTGCTCATGAATATTCCTTATTGCTTCAGGGATTCGACGGCCTGTGACAGGGCCTCGGCCGCCAACGTAATTTCAGTATTGGTCAGGGTACGCGGATCGAGCAGGAAGGCATCGTCCTCGATGCGTGCCACCAGAGGCGGATCGGTATCGAGAAGCGCCTGCCGGAGGTCGTCCGCAGAAATGTCGCCCACCTGCACGGTGACCATGGTTCCGGGCAGATCGTATTCGGGAAACGCTCCACCTCCCACGCGAGAGAACCCTTTGCGAAGCGCCACATCCGCCACGTCGCCCAACCGATCACGCACGGCAGCAGCCAGACGGCGCGCCTTGCTCTTGAGGGACTCCTGAGAGGCCGTGATCATCTTCAGGGTGGGCACGGTACGCCGGGCCACGTCCATGTCGAGATAGAGGCGCAGGGTGGCCTCCAGTGCGGCCAGGGTCATCTTGTCGATGCGCATGGCCCGGTTGACCGGATTCATCTTGATGCGGTCGATGTATTCCTTGCGCCCGACGATGATGCCCGCCTGAGGACCACCGAGCACCTTGTCACCGGAAAAGGAAACCACATCCGCTCCCTGCGACACCACCTGCTGCACCGTGGGTTCGCCAAGCAACCCTTCTCCGGCCAGGGAATAGAGCGAACCGCTACCCAAATCCTCGATGACCGGCAGTGCGTATTTGTCGCCCAACGCCCGCATCTCGGCCAGGGTCACCTCCTTGGTGAACCCCACCACGCGGAAATTCGAGGTGTGCACGCGCATGAGCGCGGCCGTGTCGTCACCGATGGCATTTTCGTAATCGTGAACGTGCGTCCGGTTGGTAGCGCCGACCTCACGCAACATCGCGCCGGATTTGGCCATGACGTCCGGGATGCGGAAGGACCCGCCTATCTCCACCAGTTGACCACGCGAAACAATGACTTCTCTTCCCTTGGCCAGAGTCTCCAGCATGATGAACACGGCGGCGGCGTTGTTGTTGACCACCAGGGCGGCCTCGGCCCCGGTGATATCGCACAGGATCTTCTCCACATGCGAATACCGGCTGCCCCGCTTCCCGGTGGCGAGATCGAATTCGCAGTTGGAATAATGTCCGCACGCCTCGGCCACGGCCTCGATGGCGGCCTTGGCCAGGAGCGAACGGCCCAGATTGGTATGCACCACCACACCGGTTGCATTGAGCACGCGCCGGAAATGGGGCCGGGACTTGGCCCGCACATACGCTGTCAGCCTCGGCAGCAGCGCGGCCAATTCAAGCTGACCGGACTCGGTGATGGCACCGGACCGGATTTCCTCGCGGCATATGTCGAGAAACGCGTCCGCGTGCTCCTTGATCAGGAGACGCGGCAGCCGGGCCATATCCGTGTCAGCCAAAAGCCCGTCCAAAATCTGATCCATGGAGGGCAACAGGCGAAATAATTTGCTCATGAGGGTCTCTTCGGGGTCAAACATTCAGGATGAAGCGCAAAAAACTCGGCCAGCAAATACAAGGAACCGCACACAAGCACCGGGCCGGATTCCCCGGCACAGGCATCCAGGGCATCGGCCATGGAACCAGCAGTCCGGGCGCGTTCACCCAACCGCCCGGCCAGATCATCGCAATCAGACGCCCGCTCGTTTTCAAACGCCGGAACGATGATGGGTCCATCCGTCAGGTTGCGCACCAACGGGAGCATGGCCTCCACGTTCTTGTCGCGGAGGCAGGAAAAAATCACCACGCCGGGCCGGATGGATTCGGCATACAAGGCCGCACCGAGCGCCTCCAGGGCATGGACATTGTGGGCACCGTCCAGAATAATATCCTGCCCGGCTACCTCCACCCGCTGCATACGACCGGGCAGAAAAGCCGATTCCAGGCCGAATCGCTCGATACCCGGATCACTTCGAACTCCCATGCCCGCGATGAGCCAGCGCCAAGCGGCCAGGGCAAGACGACCGTTTGCGGTCTGATGAATGCCGAACAAACCAAGCTTCAAGCCGTCCAAGGGATCGGCCATATCCACCGCATACATCAACCGTGCGGCCACCAACTGCGCCCGATCCTGCAGGGGAATCAGAGCCTCAGTCACCTGGATGCCGGTGAGCACGACGCCCCCCGGACGAATGGCTCCGGCCTTGTCCTTGGCAATGTCGGTCAGGGTCGGTCCGAGGATTGCCTCATGATCCAGCCCAATGGGGGTAAACAGCGTCATGCGGGGGGCAAAGACATTGGTGGCGTCGTACTGCCCGCCCATTCCGGCCTCCATGATAGCCAAGTCTACGCCCTCGCGCTCGAAGGCGAGCATGGCCAGACAAGTCTGAAACTCGAAATAAGTGAGCGCGTCACCACCGGGGGTGGCCATGATCTCGTTGCCCAGCTCCACCCATGTTTCGTGCGGCAGCATGGTCCGATTGACCTGCACCCGCTCGCGGGGAGTGACAAAATGAGGCGAGGTGAACAGCCCGGTCTTCCACCCGTGGGCCCGGGCGATGGAGCAGAGAAAAGCAGCCGTGGACCCTTTGCCGTTGGTGCCCACCACATGAACCACGGGGATATCCGGCACGGCACGCGCCGCCCAGAAGGCCTCCATTCGCGAAAGGCCCAAGTCCATATGAAACAGGCCAAGCCTGTCCATGTAGCCAGCAAGTTCGGTATAATCGGCAAAACGTGTCACGAAAGGCAATCTATCAGGAACCGGCCCACGGGGGAAGCCCCCGGAACCACATGAAACTCCGGCACGAATATCCTTGACCTACGCCCATACCCTCTATTATCAGAAAGCCCAGTGCGCCAGTAGCTCAGTTGGATAGAGCATCGGCCTTCTAAGCCGACGGCCGGGGGTTCGAATCCTCCCTGGCGCGCCAGATGAAAGACAAATGATTCAAGCATCTTGCTTGGATCATTTTTCATTTTCTACGCACACAATATGACCAGCGATTGCTTTTTTGCTCCAAATTTGCTCCACTAGGACCAGAAAAGGAGTGAGCATGGCCAACATCAGAAAGCGTGGACCCTACCAATGGGAAGTGAGAATTCGCCGCAAGGGATACCCCACTCAAAGCGCAACCTTTGAGAGAAAATCCGAAGCCGAAGCTTGGGCGCGGGAGATCGAGTCCGAAATGGGCCGGGGCGTGTTCATCAGCCGGGCAGAGGCCGAGAAGACAACACTCACAGAGGCCATTGACCGATTCATTGAGGAGTTCTCAGAAAAATACGCCCAGCCCAAGCAGGTAAAGAGCAGGGCAAAGATCGTCCAAAACAGCCACCTCGCGCTGATGCCCCTAGCCACCGTCCGGGGCAAGGATGTGGCCGACTACATCAAGGAGCGGGAACTTGACGGCCGGTCATCCCAGACCATCCTGCACGAGGTCAACCTGATCTCCCGGGTGTTCGAGATCTGCCGCAAGGATTGGGGAATGGAGTCCCTTCGGAATCCCACCAGACGGGCCAACAAGCCCAAGCAAAACAAAGGGCGGACGCGCAGGCTTGAAAAGGGCGAGGAAGCACAACTCCTGGATGAAGCCGGTGCCGATCTGAAGCCGATCATCCTCTTCGCCCTCGAAACTGCCATGCGTCGCGGCGAGATCGCCACTATGAGCTGGAAGCACGTCGATCTGAAGAAGAAATTCGTCCACCTGCCCAAAACGAAAAACGGCGAGGCCCGTTCCGTGCCCCTCTCCCCTGCCGCTCTGGGAATCCTCATGGGCCTACTGCGAAACATTCACGGCGACGTGTTCAGCTTGGCAGCCGACACCATTACCAAGAAGTTTCGGGCAGCCGCTCTCGCAGCGGGTCTCAAAGACCTGCGATTCCACGATCTGCGGCACGAAGCAACCAGCCGCTTCTTCGAAAGGACGGATCTGGATTTCATGGAAATCAAATCCATCACCGGCCACAAGAGCATGCAGATGCTGGCCAGATACAGCCACTTGCGAGCGCACAAACTCGCGGACAGGCTCGCCGGAGCCAAGCGGACGGAGGGGTGATAATTGAGGTTTGCTTGGGGTGGACGCAATGCAAATCCCTTTGCAGGTCCTGAAGGTTCCGGGCCAGCCGGTCGATGGAGAGGGAGGGATTCGAATTATTAACCTTTTCTCAATAATTGCCTGTATTTAAAAATATTGAAATATTTTTTATACCATTTTGTATACCACGACAGCCGTTGTGGAGTGTAGCCCGTCCCAGTATGGGCGGCCCGTTTGTCACGACTGACGGCACGAACGCGGGGTGGTGTAGCCCGTCCTCCTAGGGGCGGGCCGAGGGCGGAGCGGAACAACGGCTACGACCTAGGTCAATGAACACTCAAGTTGTCCCTGTATACATAAAAAAAGTTATTTCTGTTTACGCTGTTTTGACGCACGCCGAGCAGCTGATCTAAGACGGGATGGACCTTTTGTTATGGTAGCTTTCAAACCTGCAATACGATATTGCTGTTGTTGCTTCTCGGAACCCTCAAGTGTAGCAAGAAGTGCCTCAGCACTCTGCAGTGCCGCAGTTTTCGCACTCCACCATGCTGAAGTTAAATTTTTTTCTGTTTCGACGATGCCGTAAGCTATCTGCCTCAAGACATCATCTCCCCACTGCCCCCTTGCAAAATTGACAGCTGTACATACAAGTTGAATATTATCTTTCATATAATGACCTAGGCAATCTATCCTATCAATACTGGGTGCAAATGGTTTCTTTACGAAAACATCTGAAAAAACTTCGTTGTGAAACTTGAGACCACTAAGTGCACACCGCCCGGCTTGGCACATCCACACAGACTCCAAGTATTCCATTGTTAGGTCAAAATTTTGATTACGCTTTCTAGCTCGCCCACGAGCGGCTGTTAAAGCCGAACGTAATTGTCGGCGCATCTCAGAAGTGAGGCCAAGCTTTTCCATTTATTCACCTTAACAAATACTAGTCTCGAATTTCGGAGATGTCAGAACAGTTAGTCTAATGTTATAACGCAATAGGTCAAATGGAGAAGGACCCACATGGAACATAGTTCTATTGTCAACGAAGCACAAGTGCCTGATGAAGTCACTACCAACAAAATCGATACCTTTTTCCAGCAGTTCCAGCTTGGAACACTTGCCCATCGCTGCGGGATATCCAAAACAAAATCTATGGGTATCACTGCCCCCCCTGAAGCCGCGCATAAACGGTCGTGCGGCTAACGCCGAACTCCCTGGCCAATGCGGCCACTCGCTCCCCGGCGTCCCGCCTCTTTCGGATCTCGTCCACCTGGTCATCGGTGAGCTGCCGTTTCCGGCCCTTGTAGACGCCCTTGCCCTTTGCCCGGGCAATTCCTTCGGCCTGGCGCTCACGGATCAGCGAACGCTCGAACTCGGCGAAAGCGCACATCATCTGCAACATACGCCGCCATCTATTACATGCCAAATTTTCAATTCGTCACCCAGATGGCGGGGCCTGGGTCGCCATTGCCGATAATAGCGGACTGCCCGCCCGAATAGTAGCAAATCCCATTTCAAAGTAAGATTTATCACAACCGGATCGACGGCATCCGACCGGATCATCCCCGCGTGGGCGGGGAACACTAGTGCGACATGCTTGGATGTAGGAATGATGACGGATCATCTCCGCGTGGGCGGGGAACCCGGCAGCAAAGCCCATGACGCTGCAAGCGTGAGCGGATCATCTCCGCGTGGGCGGGGAACCCCCCATAGCAACGATCAGTTTCGCGTCCTGGTACGGATCATCCCCGCGTGGGCAGGGAACACTAGCCAGAACCAACAAACACATCCCCCAACAGCGGATCATCCCCGCGTGGGCGGGGAACACCTGACACGCTCAACAATGTATTCCACAGCGGCCGGATCATCCCCGCGTGGGCGGGGAACACATTTCTGAGAACGTGACAAAAATCTCCTGGACCGGATCATCCCCGCGTGGGCGGGGAACACGTTGACCGGAGTTCACGAGGGCGCGACCGTCACGGATCATCCCCGCGTGGGCGGGGAACACGAACACGGCGAGATACACAAACACCGGCACAACGGATCATCCCCGCGTGGGCGGGGAACACATCACCTCCCCCCACGGGGGGTAAGGGGGGTTCGGATCATCCCCGCGTGGGCGGGGAACACCTTGCGGATGGTGCTGCGGGCGCGAGTCAGACCGGATCATCCCCGCGTGGGCGGGGAACACCTGATCGAGATGAAACCATTCTGGGCATGGAGCGGATCATCCCCGCGTGGGCGGGGAACACCGTGCCAATAACCGCGCCAATGGCCGTCACGGCGGATCATCCCCGCGTGGGCGGGGAACACTGGACGAAACAACCCCTTGTCACCTGGAATTGCGGATCATCCCCGCGTGGGCGGGGAACACCAATTTTGCCGTCACTCGGAAAGGATTCTCAACGGATCATCCCCGCGTGGGCGGGGAACACAACGGTTTTTTCGTGCCGTGGTAAATTGTAAGCGGATCATCCCCGCGTGGGCGGGGAACACGTCGCCGGACTGCGTGGCCTCAAATGACACGACGGATCATCCCCGCGTGGGCGGGGAACACTTTTTGATAATGCTTTTCATGCTGTGTATCTCCGGATCATCCCCGCGTGGGCGGGGAACACGTGCTGACGTTTGGGGCGTCTGTTGCATGGGACGGATCATCCCCGCGTGGGCGGGGAACACGCGGTCCTCGCGTTCGGAGCAGCTCATGCAGACGGATCATCCCCGCGTGGGCGGGGAACACAGCGAAACGAAGTTGCCAGTACCTAAAGTCTGCGGATCATCCCCGCGTGGGCGGGGAACACATGGACGGGCAGCAGCCGAACATGCCGAGAACCGGATCATCCCCGCGTGGGCGGGGAACACGCCTGCGCAGCCTTTTCAGCAAGTACGTCAACCGGATCATCCCCGCGTGGGCGGGGAACACTCCAAGGCCGTGTCCTCCAAGATCGTGGACTACGGATCATCCCCGCGTGGGCGGGGAACACTGACAGAGCGGCTTATTCGTCAAAAAATAGGGCGGATCATCCCCGCGTGGGCGGGGAACACCAGTCCGGGGGCAAAAAGAGGCGTCTTGGTCACGGATCATCCCCGCGTGGGCGGGGAACACGGCTGGGGCTTGATCACCCGTCGCGTCTGCGACGGATCATCCCCGCGTGGGCGGGGAACACTCTTTCTGTAAGCGCCCTATTTGAGTAACCTATTTCAATGAGCTGAATTTTGCCAGCAAATTGATGAGATCTTGGCGCGGAAAGTGCTAGCGCTTGTCCGTACCAGGGAGAAAGGAGACCAGGGACAAGCCGTCGAAATCGACTGGAACACGCCGGTTTTCACCAATGGTCTGGAATGAAAACCCTTGTTCGTTCAAGCTGTTCCAGGCAATGACCGCATTGCCGTTGCCGATCTCGGATTCCACTGTGGTCCAGATCATTTCGCGGACACGGCGGGAGTAGTCGCCAAGGTAGACCCCGGCCCGAATCTCAAGCAGCCAGACGGCAAGACGGCCACGCAGGCGAGGCGGCACGTTCTCAGTAACGATGACCATCATCCCCGATGCCCTCCTCGTCGTCAAAGGCCGGAAGCACCGCGTCCTCCGGCGGGTTCGGCATGGGCACCCCGCCAGCGGTCAACACCTCCTCGATGAGCGGGATAAGCCGCTTGAGCAGCCGCTTGCTGCGGAACATATCCCTGCAGGCCAGCCGCGTCTCGCGCTCTGGGGCCTCGGGATTGCGCGCCGCTACAGAGAATGCCGCCGGAACCACTGTCTCGAACTTCACCAGATCGGCGATGTCATAGACAAAGGAGCGGGCCTTGCCCGTGTGCAGGAAGCCGATGGCTGGAGCATAGCCCGCCGCCAGAACCGCCGCCTCGGTAACGCCATAAAGGCAGGACGTGGCCGCGCTCAGGCACTGGTTGGCGACATCGCCGCTCTCGAAGGAGGCGCGGTCGTACTTGCGCCCGGTCCAGGGCACCCGGTGCAGACGGGCCATATGCTTGTACAGGGCGCGAACGCGAGCGCCCTCGATGCCGCGCAGCTGGTCCACGCTCCGCCCGGCCGGGGGATTCTCGCCGAAGCGGATTGTGAACATCTTGCGCACCACATTGAGCCGGGCCGTGGGGTCCAGCGCCAGCGATGCCTGCCAGAGGAGTCTGTCGCTGCGGGCCCCGCCGGGCTGGCCCACGGCATACAGGCGCACTCCGGCCTCGCCCACCCAGACCAGCAGCGTGCCCGCCCTGGCGGCCAGGACCACAGCGGCGTGGGACACCCTCGCCCCCGGCTCGAGCAGGATGCACGATACCCCGCCTACAGGTATGTGAGTGCGCACCCCCTCGGCGTCCACCAGCACAAAGGAGCCGTCGAGGACATCCAGCTTTCCCTTTTCCAGGAAAACCATGCTCGCGCGCTCCTTGAGGGCGATGGGCGACAGTTTTGGCAGCATCACGCCCTCCGGACGAGCAGCAGGCCGAACCCGAACCCCTTGGCGCACCCGACGCCACGGATCAGCGCCTCGCCAAGGCTGGCCGCATCCGTCACCGTGGCAAAGCCGGTCATGTCGATCCTGGCCAGGGTGATGGGAGCCCGGCTGTTCGCCTTTTCGAATTGTTCAAGGGTATAGGTTTCCACCAGGATCGTTTGCGCCGCGATGCCGAGGGTTTCCTTTCGGCTGTCGAGCCAATGCGCTGCCGCCGTTTCGGCGATTGCATGCCAGCTTGGCATCTTGCTTTCTGGTGTACCCTCTTCGAGGAGCTTGCGTCGCCAATCCTGCACCAAGTTGATGCGGAGTTGTCTGCCGCCCTCGTCGCGCCGCTTGACCACCGGGTTGAAGCGGAGCGAGAAGTGAATCCTTTCGCCGTCCCTCAGCTGAGGCGCATACGGTTTAACGTCCCGGCGCAGGAACATGCCGGACGGCGGCGGTTCCCGCCTTGAGACCGTCAGGAACGTGCGCTGGTCGATCTGGCGGTAGAGAAAGTCCCGCCTGCGGTCCGCGCTGTCCGAAAAGGCCCTCCACAGGGCCTGATGTGCCTCATAGATGCCCGCCCGCGTCATCTGCACGGGGTCAATGGCCAGCTTGCTCATGAACATGGCTCGTCCTCCCCGATGGCGTGCGCCGGGATGCGGAATTCCTGCCGGACGCCGAAAAGCCGCCTTGTGTGATCGGTCACCGCGTCGCGGACCGCATAGGCGTCGAACTCGCCCGCAATGCCGTGGTCCGCATCGGCCCAGACCGGACCGGGGCGGCCCGTTTCCGGTGCGTAGACCGCCAGGGCCGCGCCCGCGTTGTCCGCCTGGACCAGACTGGGCATGAACGGATGGCCCGCCGGGCAGGATTTGCGTCCGAGATAGGGCACAAACACGGGTTCAAGCAGGGCTTCGCGCATTGCCCCAAGGGTCCAATCGCACTCGCGGACGAGCCAGACGCAAGCGGTGAACGCAGCGTCCGCCATGTATTCCCGGCGCGAGAGGATGGTGTTGGGCCTTTCCTCGGCGTCGAGCATGGTCACCAGTTCGTCGCGGCGGGTTCTGAAGACCCGTTTTGCCTTTTCCTGCGGGGCCTGCACCGTGTGATAGTCCACCAGACGCGAGCCGGGCGCATCGATGCGCACGGCCATCCTGCAGGCGGCTTCGAGCGCTGCGAGATGTTCCGGTTCGCTTCGTCTGATGCCCAGAGCGGCTGCCAGCAGCCCGAGCAGCCCCGAGCGGGTGGGACGCGACGCCACGGGCCGAACCTCGCCCACGGCGACCGTTCCCCACGCCTGCATGGGGCCGCGCAATGTGAAGAGAAGATATTCCTGCATGGTCTACTCCGAGATGAAGGCCCGCACATCGGCCATGGTACCCCTGCCGGGGCCAAAGGAGACGGACTCGGGCGCGGAGCCGTAAATCCGGGCGAATTCGTCGCGCTGTCCCTCAAGCCGGGCGATGGCCTCGCTCAACAGGTCGTCGCTGTTGTTGATCGGCCTAAGAAAGGCGTTGGCCAGGGTGCGGGGCTGGGTCGGGCTCTTTTCCGCAAGGCAGTACGAGGCAAGGGCGCGCGAGGCGAAGCTGTTCTGCTTGCCAGTGGGGCTGACGGTGCAGGCCGCCTCAACCAGGGCCGCCAGAGCCTTGGAGGTCAGTGCGGCGTCATTGTCCAGGTTCTCCTTCAGCAGGTCGCTGTCGATGCACAGGTAGAGATAGAAGAGCCCGGCGCCGAATTCGGTCACGCCCATGTGCCCGGCTCCGGCGTCGTCCCGGTTCAGGTCGTCCACGGCGGTGAAGAAATCGTCCTCCACCGAGGCGGAATGCACGGTCATGGCATGGGCGACCTGGGCCGCTGCCTCCACGTTGTAGCGGTTGCTCGCGGCCAGCATCCGGCCGAACAGGGCCACGTCCGTGGCCGTGCCGTCCTTGCGCAGCAGGTCGAGCTGATCCGCGTCCGGGGCCTTGCCGCTTGCCCGGCATGCTTCCACCAACTCGGCCACGTTGCGGATTTCCACCGGGGTCAGGTGCGCCATCTGCTCGGTCTCAAGGGAGTCGAGGGGCTTCTTCTTGTCCTCGGACTTGTTCTTGGCGAACACCCCGCCGATGGCGCGGCCAATCTCCATGGCCGCCTTCTCCTTGAGGGTGGGCAGACTGCCCGTGGCCTCGAAGTCCTGCATGGCCTCGGCCAGGGTCACGCCGCCGACCAGGGCGCGATATACGTATTTCCCGATCTCCTTGGTGCGCGTGCCAAGGGTGCCACCCAGGGCAGCGGCAAACACCTCGGAGGTGCGCCAAGCGCGCTTGAGGCTCTGCGACGAGACGCGCAACCGCTCCGCGTTGCCCATGGTCACGGTCTTGGGGCGGCCCAGGTCGTCGCGGTTGAGGTTGGCGGCGGGGTAGCTGGTCAGGATGTGCAGCTGGATGAATCTGGACATGGTGTATCTCCTTCGGGAAAGGTTATTTGTTGTGGACGGAATAATAGGCCTCGGCCCAGTCCCGGCGGATCTTGTCGTTCCAGAACGCTCCAGCCCGGATCACGCTCGGTACATGGGCGGTACCGTCCAGCAGGCGCACCAGCCGGACGAGCATGGCATAAAGTCCTTCGCGGTCGCTGTCGGCGATGGAGAGCAGCTTGCGGAACCTGACGTCCCGCATGTCCTCGCTGCCCTTGTCCGTTTTTCCCAGCAGGCGGGGGAATTGTGTTTCCGGGGTCAAGGTCTTGGCGTGGGCCAGCACGCCCACGGGAAGGGCCAGACGTTCGAGCTCCGCCTCGCCGAAGTCGAACCCCGCCTTTTCCAGCCAGGGCAGCAGACCCCGGCGAAAGGCGCGCGAGATGTAAACATCACGGTGGGACTTGCAGCGCCGCAATTCGGCGCGCGCTCCCCGGTTCTCCTCCAGGCCGTGAAGCCATGCGGCGAGGGATCGCCTGAATTCCGGTTCGTTCAAGGCGTCGTGCAAGGTCGGCATCGTCACTCTCCTCCTTCCGGCATCAAGCCATTGTTCATGAGGTATTTGCGGTTGTAGTTGCGCAGCTTCCGGCGCGCCTGCACATGGCGCTCCATGCGCTCGGGCGGAATGCGCCCGGCCATGGCGTGTTCGTCGAAGAGCCGTGCGGCGGCATTGAGCAGGGTCTTGCCCCATTCGTGCAGCAGTGTGTCTTGGCCTGCGTCGTCTTCGGCCTCGGCCAGTTGGGCGGCGCAGGCGTAGAACACAGTCTCGGTCTCGGCCCAGAATCGGGTCGAGGCGTTGGCGAAGAGCGTGGCGTCGATCTTGGCCTGGTTCTTTCCGGCCTCGTTGACCAGCGCATCCTTGAGCATTCCGGTCAGGTTGCGCCGGATCTGGTCGGCAGCCAGGACCATCGTCTGGACCAGCTCCCGGTATTCGTCGAGGTCCCGCTTGACAGCGTAGACCGGGAAGGTGTGCTCGCACCACTGGACCGCTTTCATGTTGTCCATGTCATATCCGGCGGCGTTGACGCCTGTTCCCGGCACGCGGCCAAGGGTGAAGCCAACGCAAGCCGCAGGCACTGTGACGCTCCGCTTCTTCCCGGACTGTGCCTCGGGCTGGCCATGGACCACGCCGAGCCAGTTGCTGTAGGCCGAGAGGTTGGCCTGCCCCTTGACCGACAGGGGCGGCTCGCCGGACTGCAACCGGTAGGGGGTGAGAGGATGCCGCCATGTGGGACCGTAGTTGTAGCCCGATGGCCTGGTCTGGTAGCTCGTGACCGCTATCTCGCACGCCTCGCCGCACAGGTCGCAGGTCGTGTCCGAGGCGGATTCCTCAAGCACGATGCGCCGGGGCATGGCCCAGTAGGCGTGGAGCGGGTGCACGTCCTCGGGATGGGTCTCCTCGCCCTTTTCGCTGCTGCGGGTGGGGGCGGCCCAGGGATAGACGGCCCCCTTGAGCGCCTCGCCGGTCGGTGGTGCCGTGGCCCCGCCCGAAAAGGGGATGACGTTGCGCCACACCTTTTCCCACAGCGTGTCCCCTGCCACCAGGGTGGAGAGCGGCCCGCCGCCCCGCAGCGACGTGCGGTGCCCCTTGCCGCCGGAGGGGGCGAACGCCTGCAAGATGTACAGCGCCGCTGCCGCGCAGGCCGGACACAGGGACTCCACTCGCCCGCGCTTGACGAAAAAGTCGCAGTTCTGTTTGAGCGTGTTGCCGCCCGGCGAGTCGATGAGCAGCGCGGCAACGCCGTTTCGCGCGGGCTTGTCCGCATCGGTCATGGTCAAATCCTGCATGAATCGGGGCCGCTGGCCGAAGAGGTGGAAGAATGGCTCGTGGGCCGCCAGTCCTGCCTTGATCTCGTCCGGACCGGGCGGAGATGCGAGCCGCTGTTTCCAGTCGCCCACCTGATCCACCGGCAGGGCGGTCTGCATCAGCCCCACCAGGAACTCCAGCAGTCCCGCCCGAAGGTCGGCCCGGGGCGGCGCGATGTCCACGGCCCGGTTCGGCCCCTCGGCGATCTGCCAGGGCGCGATGCGGTCCCGGCTGCCGTCCTCCCGGATCACGGGCAGCCACGCCTCTTGCAACAGGTTGTACGTCATACTCTGCCTCCTGTGTGTATAGAAAACTAGATAGGCGCAGGTAAAGCAAAGGTGGCCAGCTAGAAGACGGCTGGCCGCCGTTTGCGAGTCATTGCATGCATATCACGGTGCCAAACTCGATAAAAGGCAAATGTTTCGCTTTCAAGTCGTGAAGCCAATGGCTTCTAGTCAACCTCCAACCCGTCAGGGCCGTAGCGGACTTCAACGCCCTTGCCATTCCGGTTCGTTCCCGCGCCCACCCAGTGGTCCTGGGTGGCCTCGCGCAGGATCAGGCACAGGCCCCGGCGGGCCTTGTCGGGCATGGCCTGCTTGAGGGCGTTCAACGCAGCCTCAAGCCCGCTGGGCATAGCTGCTTGCGCCAGCTTGGTCATGTCCACCCGTATCTCCGAGCGCATGCAGGCGCGGGCTGAGGTGTCCGCAGCGTGTTCCGAAGCCCACAGGCGCAGCCCCTGCCCATCGTGGCGGATCAACCTGACCCGATGGGAGGGCTGCCCGAGTCGGGTCAGGGCATCCACGTCCTGTTCCCAGACGCCGCTGCCGAGGTCATAGCCCGGCTCAAAGTTCAAGGACGCATACATGCTCACGGCCCGATCCGAGCAGTCTTTGGCCAGGGCCTGGTCTTCCTTGGGGTCGAAGGTTGCCGGGGCAACAAGATCGCCGTTGCCGTAGGCTCCTTCCACCAGCTCGCGCGCCTCATCGGGCAGCAGGAGCCGCTGCTTGTCGCGCAGCAGTCGGGCCGTGCGCCACAGCAGGGCTGGCCGGGGATAGACCCATTGTCCCGAAGGGAAATAATCGCCGTACCATGATCTGGGCGCGTCGTCGTCAGGCGGCGGCGACAGCACGAGCATGCGCGGGGTGCGGTATCCATCGGGACGTGGTCGTTCGTGGCGATGGCACCGTCCGCCTCGCTGGATCATCAGCTCCATGGGGGCGAGGTCGGAGAGCAGAAGGTCGAAATCGAGATCAAGAGATTGCTCAATGACCTGCGTGGCCACAAGGATCATTCCGGCACGTTCCGCTGCCCCGCTCTCCTTGCCGAATCGGGTGAGAACCTCCTGCTCCCGGACCATGCGGTCGCAGCCCGCATATCGGGCGTGGAATAGCAGCACCCGGGACGGCGGCAGGCCCAGCTCCTCCACCAGCTTTCGCCGGGCCTCCACGGCATCGGCCACGGTGTTGCGAATCCAGCAGGCGCAGGCACCACCAGCCGCGGCTTTGCTCAGCTCGGCATACATGATGCTTGGGTCGTCGGTCAGCTCCACCGGCACGTTGAGCGTGCGCAGTGTGCCCACGGGCGTCTCCTGAACCTCGCCATCGCTGACGCGTGTCATCAGGGGAAACGCGGTCATGTGCGGTGAATCACCACCGACATCCGCCCCGGCAAGCAGGCGTCCCCGACGCCATGCTTCCACCAACTGCTTGCGTATAGCCTGCGGCAGTGTGGCCGAAAGCAGCACCGCGTTACCGTCGAGAGCCGCCTGGAAGGTCAGTAGGTTTTGCAAAAGGGTGCCGGTGTATGTGTCGTAGGAATGCACCTCGTCCACCACCAGCACGGAGCGTGTCAGTCCTATGAGCCGCAGCGCCTGATGCTTGGTGCTCAGCACCGCAAGCAGAGCCTGATCGATTGTCCCGACACCGCTGGGGGCAAGTAGGGCCTTCTTCCGGTTGTCCGCGAACCACTCCGCGCACAGGGTTCCGCCATCGCTGCTGTCCGAGGACAAAACGCGCTCAAGGGGCGTGATGGTGGCAAGGTAGTCCTCATTGAGGGAGCGTGAGCCGTGGGCAAGGACCAAGGATGCCTCGGGAATGGCGAAAAGGGCCTGATAGGAGCGTGCCAGCCGGGCGTACATGGCGTTGGCCGTGGCCATGGTGGGTAGCCCCACGAAAACCCCGGTCGCGTGGCCCGAACGCATAGCCCGATGCGCGGCCAGCAGAGCCGCCTCGGTCTTGCCGCCCCCGGTCAGGTCTTCGAAGATGAGCAATTCCGGCCCCTGCGCCGCTTCCAGGTCCATGACCGCCTGCTGCAACGGGGAGGGGGCCGCGGCCTTGGGCAGATGGGGAAACAGTTCATGGAACGAGGTCGTATGACTGGACTGAGCAGAGGCGACCCGGCAGGCGGTCACAGCCTTGGCCGCATGCCCGCATGCCGAATCCCAGTGGTCGGCGATGGAGGTCCATGTCGTGTCAGGGCCGAACCAGAGCGAGTTCGACGCGATCCAGTCGGCAAGGATGAACAGCCCGGCCGCGAGCCAGGAAAGCCGCCGAAAGGACTCGTCACGAAGGGCAACATCAGGGAAGACGGGCAGGAAAAACAAGGCAGCCTCATCGACGAAGCGAAGGGCGTCTTCTTCCGTGCCGTCGAAACATCTGCGTATCCGTCGTGGCTCGCGCGCAGTTCCATTGGGCATGCCATGGTGGCTCAGGGCGGCCACCACAAGGGGCAGAAATGCTTCCGCGTGAGGGAAGCAGATGCGACCCGTCAGGTCGCGCGTTTCCCATAAGTTGAGCCCGAGAATCGTGTGGTGCGCATACTCCGGAGCCGCTTTCAACCCGAACGCTTTGGCCAATTCGGGCCTTAGGTTCTGGAACGGCAGGGAAAACTTGCCAAGGTCGTGAACTGCCGCAAGAAACGTGAGGATCTGAAGTGTATCACGGAAAGGGATGGGCGAGGCTCTTTCGACACGTTTTGAAAGCAAGGAGTCCGACTCCAGCAGGATGTACAGCGTTGCCGCCACATCGACGCTATGCAGACACAAGTGGCGCCAACCGCCATCCGGAAACGCCTTTCCCCAGTAATTCATACCTAATCCGAGCGATTCCCCAGCCTGACACAACATTGAAAGCTGGCATATAGCCTTGTTTTTGTTTATAATTACATTTAGTTGCAACTTCGTAATCGTTTCAGCCACCTGGTGGAGGGCTGGATGTCCAACTCAAAGAGAACCAAAGCAAAATTCATCGACGATGTCCAGGTCACGAGCGACTGTCTGACAAGTCGGGCCGGGCTCAACCTCTTTGCTCGCTACCTTCACGGCATTGCCCTCTTTCCCCACTTCAATCGTCTTCTCGGCCCCATGCGCTACAATTCCGTGAGTACACACATCGACGAACTCTTCAAGCAAGATCTCAGACTTTTGAAATTGATATGCTGCCGCAAGATGGTGACTACCACTTATCAAACCCACTCAGCGGCTTGTTGACCCGCACTTCAACCTCTTGGGTCACGGCCAGGGCAATGTCCCATTCAAGGTCAACGAAGGCCTCAGGAACACAGAATGCGGCCAGGGTCAGACCCCAGGTGCGAATCAAGATCGGAAAATCCGGCTCATCGAGCTGCACCATTGCCACCAGGGGCGAAAACCTCAGGACGTTATGATCTCCGTTCAACTGACCAGTCGAAACTGGCCAGTAGTCGCGGAACTCAAACTCATGCGCCAGATCCCGATCAAGGCTCTTCCGATAGTTGTCCAGTTCGGTGATTTCATCGTCATCTAAGGGCTTCACTATCCCTCCTGAAGCCGCGCATAAACAGTCGTGCGGCTGACGCCGAACTCCCTGGCCAACGCAGCCACTCGCTCCCCGGCGTCCCTCCTCTTTCGGATCTCGTCCACCTGGTCATCGGTGATCTGCCGCTTTCGACCCTTGTAGACGCCCTTGGCCTTTGCCCGGGCAATTCCTTCGGCCTGGCGTTCCCGGATCAGCGACCGCTCGAACTCGGCGAAAGCGCCCATCATCTGCAGCATGAGCCGTCCCATGGGATCGCCCTTCTCGCCGGCCTCAAAAGTGAGGCCTTCGCGGTGGAAGACGATGGCCACGCCGCGCCCGTTGAGATCTTGCACGATCCCTTGCAGGTCCTGAAGATTCCGAGCGAGCCGGTCGATGGAATGCACATGAAGCACGTCGCCGGCCCGGACGAAGGACAGGGCCGCATCGAGGCCCGGGCGGTCGGTACTGCCGGCGCTGGCCTGATCCTCGAAAAACTTGTCCAATTGAACGTGCCTAGCCAAGCCGTCAAACTGCCTGTCCGGGTTCTGGTCCACAGTGCTGACTCGAATGTATCCGACGTTCATCCTTTCGCTCCGTTCTTCATTTCGTCGTATGCAGCTTCCAGGTCAAAGGACTGCCCATACACTTTTTCAAGAACTTCCTCGGCGTGTTCGAGGTCCCAAGGGCCATTAAAATAGACGCGCTTGAGCAAGCGCGGATCAGTCGGGCCATCTGGCACAAATCCCATATCGTCCTCAATGTGAATCTCAGCGGCACGGCGAGCACCACCGCCAAAACGCTCAACCATCTTTTTAACGCCGAGACGGTGGTGGAGAATTACCCAATGGAGTGAACTGCGGAATTCAAAGAAATAGTCATCCAACGCTTTGTGGACGTCTTTGTGCTCCTCGCCGATCTTCATCAGCGTTGAATGCATGTGTTCTGAAATTTTCATTGCAGCGGCTCAGAACTTGGTTCAAAAATCATACCTGCCACCACCCCGGAGGGATGGACATTATCCCGAGCTCCGGATAGCGCCGGTCGAATTCCATGGCCACCTGGGCGGCTATTTCAAATTCCTCGTTGATGTGACTCGGCAGCATGCACCAAGTGGCCAGCCAATGCCGCTTGGTGCAGAGGCCACAACCCCCCTCACGGATGCGGTAGGTGGAATGGTACTTGACGAACAGGCTCAACCGGCAAAACTCCCGGCAATCGCCGTGCAGCCATGAGTCGCGAATCGTTTCATCCTGTAGCGGCAGATCCAACCCTTCAACCAGCCTCTCAAATTCGGCGCGTAACTGCTCCTGACTGACAATGTGGCTCTCTTCGCTCGTCAGCCGCTCAATCCAGCCAGGAACAGCTAGATCCGTTAGGATATGCTTAATCATGGAATAGCTCCCGAAGCTTCAGGAAGGACACCGGGTAAAAGTCGTGACAATCAACGCCTACGTCCAGGGAGAGACCAAAGGGTTCGAGTTGGCCGTGGGTATGTCCATACACGTGCCAGCTTCCGTAATGGCTCCGTGGCCATACGCGCATGGCGTAGTGGCAGATCACGATTAGCTGCTTATCGACCTGGACCGTGTGAATGTCTGGCGCTCGGCGCGGCCCCATCCAATTGTCATGCGATCCATAGAGAAACACATGCTGCCCAGTGAGTCGATTGATATACTTTTCCTCGGCCAGCTCCCGCGTTTTGCAAAAAGCGAAGTCGCCGGCATGAATGACGGTATCCCCCGGCCGCACAACGGAGTTGTGACGGCGAATCAGCTCCTCATCCATTTCCTCGATCAAGGAAAACGGGCGGTTCTCGTATTCCAAAACCTTCGAATGGCCGTAATGTTCATCGGCAGTGAAGAAGTACACAGCCTTTCTCCTAAATCTTGCGCCAGCCGGGAATCTTGGCGTCCCTGGCGGCTCTGTAGACCTCCTGCATGACATGCAGGAGCATGTCATCACCGGCCAGGCCCTTGAGCGTGGCAGCATGGGCCAGCTCATCGAGCTTGGCCGAGATCTCGACTCCGTAAAGAGTCTTGGCCAATCTGTGAATGTCGGGCCGCATGTGGTGCGTTTCGCCCAGGAGAAGAACGTCAGGCATACTAGCGGAGCCTCACATTTTCTCTGGCTTTTACAAGCTCTCGACCATCAGGCAAAACTACAATTGCAGCCCTTGACCTTGACAAAAAATAGAACACGTCTGCACCTTGGACTTCTTCAGTCTCCATAGCCCATCCGGTTTCACCCTTGTGAAAATTCACAAGAAGCACTGTCTTGTTATAGTGTTGGACTGTGGACTGGTTTTTTTCCAGGTGCATATTTTGAAGCTCGGCCTCTCGCTCAGCTTTTTCCTTTGCAAAACGAGCGGCTTCTTCGTCCCTTGTCTTTTGTTGCTCTTTGTCAAACTCATCCTGACTTGGGAGTTGAGCAAGGTGGCGATTTATCCATTCTCTTTGCAAAAGTTGCGGCCAGCAACGATCTCCAACAGGCTCCCTATAATATTTGTGTGACTTAGATCTGACCCTTTGACGCGTGCTCTCCAGCCCTTTGCAGATCGCCCAAAGTGGAGCGAAAGTGGTATTTTCCTCAAAAACAAGAAGGGAGGTGGCGATCCAGGTTGAGCATTCCTTTCGGTCGAACGGCTTTTCATCACGACCTGGTCCAGCATGCCAGTAAAGGTCACAGGGCAATGCACATTTGGCCATTTTTCCCTTTTCTTTTTCTACTTTGACACTTATCCAGCCTACATTTTTTCGAGTCCGTTTCATTTTTTTATCAATTCCACGTGCGAAAGATTGCAATTCCTCCTGAATTTTTTGAGGAGTAACGTAAAAGATGCCTTTAAAAGTCGGCACTTCTTTTTTTACGGAAAAGAAACGGCTGCCCAGATCGGGCTCCGTGAGATCCATAGGATACTTTTCAAAAAATGAACCTGTGTTGAGTGTTCTTATTTTTTTGCAATCCATTATTTTTCCCCTTCATTTTTTTGGATCATACACCACATACAAACCCAAGTCTAGACCCTAAGCGAAAAGTGTTCATAAAATGAGAATCCGACCCTTGTTGAACACGTTTTAGCCCGGAGTCCTCTGTTTGGTTAGGGTACACCCTAGATGGCCTACTTTGGATGTTTACCAATCAGCTTCCTCGGCCCGATCTTCTCAAATGTCCCATTCGATGGGAACCAGTTTCACTCCTCCACGCCACCTGTGGGCTACCGATTGTTGAAACCAATCTTCCGAAATGTCTGCGTGGTCTGTCATTATTATTTGAAAATTCGGGGCTAATGTTCGCACAACATCGAATGCAAGCTTGTACATACGCTGGACAGCGTCGCGGTCTTCCTGGCCCAAGTCAGCAATTCCATCTCCGAGGTCTCTATCGGGAGGGAAATAGACCTGAGAGGGTTGATCGATAAATAAGAAGCGCGGCACTGGTCTCCGTTTGAGCACAAACCATTTATGCAAGGCAAAATGTGTAATGAGATGGTAACCTACCCAGTTCTCGCCACTGCCCATATTGTTCATGGGTATTGGTCCCTCTTCTGAATCGGCGACGACTGTTAATCGCTGGAGGTCCAATCTGAGAGGGTACTCAGAATGCTCAAGTCGTAGCAACTCGGACCACGTACTCATATCCCGGCTCAGAATAGACATGATGGAGTTGAGGCGATCCAGCACACGCTCTTTACTGAGAAGTTTCTCCAATTCATGGATTTTTGATTTCAGACCGGCTATTTTAGTATCAATGGAGTCATCAACATTCGTGGCTGGCAAGCTTTCAAGATACAGGCCGATGCGTCCAAGCATGTGCGCTCGGCGAGAATTGCGATCCTGCATTTCTTTTAGTCTGATTTTTGAATGCTGGAGGTTTTCGAGAGCATCCGCATTGGCCACCAATTTGCTTCTAATCACCTCGATATCTTCTTTAAGTGACCGAATAACCTTGTCCATTTGTGGCGACCGCTCCTCGACAGCCCGAACTTTGGCCTCCAGTAGGGTGATAGACTCCCTTATGGCTTCTACTGATGGCGTAGGGGTTTTGAGTTGGGATTGGCAAATTGGACAGAGTGAATGATCTGTGCCGGATTCAGGGAATAAAGAAATGCTGTTCAACCTATTGAGGTGGGTTTGAGCCTCGCCAGAAAAACCAGACCGATCAAGCGACATTGTTTCCGCAGAGGCAAGCTGCTCCCGTGCAGTGTGGAGTGCGAGAATAAGCCCGTCTCGTTTTTCATGAAGGGTATCAAATGCCCCCCCTTCATGCAGGACTTCTTCCACCAATTCGAATGGAGTGCTTTGCACCGTCTTGAGTGCGTCAACGCATTCTTCCCACGTATCGGGTATGCCTTCGTCTCCCATAAGCCCAATATCTTGGGCTTCGATCAACAGTCTTTGTGCCTTGGAAATTCCTTCTCCAAGTATTGAGACCTGCTCTGCCTGTTCGCGTTCAAGTATTTTCAATTCCCGGCGCAATTTTCTCATTTCCCCAGCATGAGTTACGTGGTCATCGCTCACAGCCCCGAGGTGTGAATCGGCGTGCAAATATGACCCACCTGAGCCGGTAATCGGCGTCGAAATTTGACCCACCCCGGCAAGCCCCTCAAGGTCACGAGAAAATCGTGACGGGAGGGCCAGCGAGGAGATGCTGACAGTGGAAACAATTCGAAAGATTAAGGTGGCCCATGACCGGCATGAGACGCCGATCAGGCAGATATCCAAGAATTTAAACATGAGCCGGAATACGGTCCGCAAGGTGTTGCGCTCGGAGGAGACGCGCTTCGAGTACAAACGAGCGATCCAGCCCATGCCCAAACTTGGTGAATTCACGACCTGGCTGGAAAGCGAGTTGGAGCGGGATGTCGGGCTTCCACGCAAACATCGACGCACGATCAAGGTCTTGTTTGAGCAGCTTCAGGGGCAAGGTTACGAGGGAGGCTATGATGCTGTCCGGCGTCATGTCTCCCGCTGGCGCGAAGCCGAAGGGCACAGGGTGTCGCAAGCCTTTGTCCCGCTGACTTTCGCCTCTGGAGAGGCCTACCAGTTCGACTGGAGCCACGAGCAACTCGAAATTGACGGCATGCCAATGACGGTCAAGACCGCGCACATGCGATTGTGCCATAGCCGGATGGTCTTCTGCTTCGGTTACCCTCGGGAGACCCAGGAGATGGTATTCGACGCCCATCAGCGCGGCTTTGCCTTTTTCGGCGGATCTTGTGGCCGAGGTATTTACGACAACATGAAGACCGCAGTGAACAAAGTTCTACGCGGCAAGCAACGCGAACTCAATTCCCGCTTCGAGCAGATGTGCACTCATTACCTGGTGGACCCCACGCTGTGTACGCCTGCTGCTGGCTGGGAAAAAGGGCAGGTGGAAAATCAAGTCCATCTGGTACGTACTCGTTTTTTATCCGGCAGATGGCGTTTCGGGAGCCTTGAGGAGTACAACGCCTGGCTGCTGGAGCGAGCTATTGGTTGGGCCAAGACTCAGGCTCATCCGGAGATTACGGACAAGACGATCTGGGAGGTCTTCCTGCAGGAGCGTGAAAACCTAATCAAGCCCGCAGCCCCTTTCGATGGCTACCGTATTCAGGAATGCCGGGTTTCCTCCACATGTCTGGTGCGGTTTG
This sequence comes from uncultured Pseudodesulfovibrio sp., assembly GCA_963662475.2. Lineage (GTDB taxonomy): Bacteria > Desulfobacterota > Desulfovibrionia > Desulfovibrionales > Desulfovibrionaceae > Pseudodesulfovibrio. The sequence goes on along the minus strand of CAXXUE010000012.1, from coordinate 51,122 downwards.
ATCACAACCGGTACAGCGTACCCTGCGAGGCGGCTGGACAGGCGGCGCAGATCAAGGCGTACGCCGACCACATCTCGGTGATTCGCGATGGCCGGGTGCTGGCCGTACATGCCCGCCGATTCGGCAGAGAAAAGACTGTCTATGACCCGTGGCACTACGTGCCTGTCCTGGAGCGTAAGCCCGGAGCGCTCCGCAACGGCGCTCCCTTCCAGGACTGGAGGCTTCCTGCGCCGATGGAGCAAATCCGTCTGTCCCTGCGGCGGCATAAGGACTGGGACCGACAGTTTGCGGGTATCCTGACAGCGGTGCCCAGCCATGGACTCCAGGCAGTAACCGACGCCTGCCAGGCGGCCCTGGACCAGAACACGGTGAGTCGGGACGTGGTCCTTAACATCTTGAACCGCTCCCGTGATCAAAGGCCAACCCAAGAGGTTTGCGTCCCCGATCACCTCAGGATAAAATGCGAGCCTGTGGCCGACTGCGGACGTTATGACCAGCTATTGGAGGCGAGCCATGCTTCGCAATGACATCTTGGCTTTGCTCAAAGAGCTCAAGCTGCATGGCCTGCGCGGAGCTTACGACGAGATGCTTGAGCACGGTCGTCGATCCGGGGCCACTCTGGAACGGTTTCTGTTAGATCTGCTCAAGGCGGAACAGGCCGAGCGCCGCGTACGCAGCATCCGATACCGCCTGGGGATCGCCAGATTTCCCGTGAGCAAAGATCTGGACGGTTTCGACTTCCAGGACTCGCACGTCGGTGAGGCCAGGATCAGGGATCTATACCAGGGCGGCTTCATGGAGAGCTGGATCAATGTGGTCTTTGTAGGCGGCACGGGCACCGGAAAAACGCATTTAAGCATCGCCATCGGCTCCAATGCCGTGCGCAACGGCGCCCGAGTGCGCTTTTTCAATCTGGTGGACCTCGTCAACCAGCTCGAGCAGGAAAAGGCGGACGGCAAGGCCGGACGGCTGGCCGAGACTTTGGCGCGCTTCGACTTGGTCATCCTGGACGAACTCGGCTACCTGCCGTTTTCCAGGTCAGGAGGCCAGCTGCTCTTTCACCTGCTCTCAAAGCTCTACGAGAGGACCTCGGTGCTGATCACCACGAACCTGAGCTTCGGGGAGTGGTCACAGGTCTTTGGAGACGCCAAGATGACCACGGCCCTGTTGGACCGCGTCACACATCACTGCGAGATCATCGAAACAGGCAATGAAAGCTGGAGGCTGAAACAAGGCAGGGGACAGCACCAAGGGCAGGACGCATAAGCGTCGGCGGCAGGGTCGGGAATTCCGGTCGCCCTCCGGGCTCCCTCCATTCCCGACCCTGCCGCCGCCCCCGGAAAAGCCTCCCCCCAACACCCGAAAACCACGTTCGGGGTGGGTCAAATTTCGACGCCGATGATGGGTCAACTTTCAACGCCGATTGACATCCATGTTGCGACATCAGTTCCTAGTTAGTCGCCCCTGAAATATCCTCACTTCCCTGATTTTGCTTAACAATACTTCGCTCATAATGTAGTATTTTCGACCAGGAAATGCAGTAATTCCGCAGAAACCCGGTCGAAACGATGTAGCACTTGGCGGTAGAATCATGAGAGCGAAACCCAAGAAACAGCCGCAAGGGACCTTCCTTTATCCAGATCTTCTGGACCAACTCAACCCGAAAGATCCGCTTCTTCAACTGGCGAAGAGAATTCCCTGGGATCGCTTCGAGCAGGAGTTCGCCGGGCTATACAGCGAGCATGGTCGTCCGGCCAAGTCTACGCGGCTGATGGTTGGGCTGATGCTGCTCAAGCAGTTGGAGAATCTGAGCGATGAACGGGTCGTGGAGGTATGGGCACGGAATCCTTACTACCAGGCGTTTTGTGGAATGACGGAGTTTCAGTGGAGTCTGCCCTGCGACCCGACAGACTTGGTGTATTTCCGCAAGCGCATTGGCGAGGACGGAGCGCGGCTGATTTTCGAGACCTCCGTTGAATTGCATGGTGCCGATGCCAAGGAGTGCGAAATCACTGTGGACACCACGGTTCAGGAGAAGAACATCACGTTTCCTACCGATCTGAAGCTGATGGAGAAGATCATTAAGAGCTGTTGGACGATAGCAGATCGGGAGGGAGTTCGACTTCGCCGCAGTTTCAGGCGTACGCTTCCCAAGCTGCGGATGAAACGGATGAAGATGGCGAAAAAGGCAAAGAAGCTGGGCACGATGGCCGGGGCATTGATTCGAGAGCTTCACCGCAAACTGCCGAAGGAAGCCTTTGCCTGCTATCGAGAGCGGCTCGCGCTGTTCGAGCGGGTCAGAAATCAGAAACGAAGCGACAAAAACAAGGTCTACAGCCTGCACGAGCCAGACATCCTCTGCATCTGCAAGGGCAAGGCGCACAAGCAATACGAATTCGGCCGCAAGGCGTCCGTCGCCGTCACCAAGACCACGGGCATCATCGTCGGCGCGATGAGCTTCAATGAAAACGTATACGACGGCCACACCTTGCCGGATGTCCTCGAACAATGCTGGACGATCACGGGAAACTGTCCGTCAGTGGCGATCTGCGACCGAGGCTACAGGGGGCTGAAGCAAGTCGGCGACACACGGATCATGATTCCAGGCCGTCCGAAGAAGAAGAATACCCGATACCAGCGCTTCAAAGCCCGACAGCGCTTCCGACGCCGAGCTGCCATCGAGCCCGTCATCGGCCACCTCAAGCACGACCACCGCATGGCCCGGAACTATCTCAAAGGCGCGGTCGGCGATACCATCAACCTGTTCATGGCGGCGGCTGCATTCAACTTCAGGAAGTGGATGAGGAAGCTGGGAGGACTTTTTGCGCTTTTGGCATTTCTGCTGGGTTGCCAGGACTCAAGGCGGCGGCTCGCAGTCAATGCTGGATAGGTGTTGAAACGGCTTTTTCAGGGGCGACTAGTGTAAGTTTCAATTCACCTTTTAGAGAACTCGACTTTCGGGGTTGAAAGTACAGTTCAAGCAACAGTCAGCATGTTGAAATAATTCATATTTTATGTTGAAGGGTCCTTGCAGCCCTGGTATTATGTTGTTGCACTACAACAGAAAAGCCAAGGAGAAGGACCCGAATGCAGAATACCGCTATCTGCCATGATGTTCAAGAGAAAGAACAGCGCATCACGTGCCGCATCAACCGGTTTTTCCAGCAATTCGCGATTGGGACCCTTGCCCATCGATGCGGTTTCACCAAAGCAAAAGGAGCTCCTCCGGCCGTCCTGCTATCCTGTCTTTTCTCGCTTCCGTTCCATCGCCTCAACCTATATCGATACTTCGCAACCCGGGACAGCCCCGGTTTTGGCAAAGACGCCGTCTACGAATTCATGCGCTCCAGCCGCTTCAGTTGGCGGCGTTTTCTCCTTCTGCTGGCGGCCCGCGTCTGCTCCATGCTTCAGGAACTCACCTCGCAGGAGCGCGAACACGTGCTGATCCTTGACGATTCAACGCTCCAACGGCCGCGCTCCAAGAAAGTCGAGTTGCTGGCCCGCGTCTTCGATCATACCCAAAACGGCTTCCTCAAAGGGTACCGGCTTCTCAGCCTGTGCTGGTCCGACGGCGCCACGCTCGCACCGCTGGACTTCGCGCTGTTGTCGTCCGCCAAGGAGAAAAATCGCTATCAGGGCGTCACCAAACAACTCGACAACCGTTCATGCGGGGCCAAGCGACGCAAAGAGGCGATCTGCAAGGCCACTGAGCTGATCGGGCCGATGCTCAAACGCGCCCTGGCCGCTGGAGTCCAGGCCAGATACCTGCTCATGGACAGCTGGTTCGGCATGCCCGCCATCATCAGCCAGGCCCGCGAGCACATCCACGTGATCTGCATGATCAAGCGCACGCCCAAGGTTCTTTACGGATTCGAGGGGGGGCGCCTGAGCGCGGATGAAATCTACAGGCGGCTGCGAAAGCGCCGGGGGCGGGCGCGGGTCCTGGCCAACGCGCTTGTGACCATGAAGGATGAAAAGCCCGCACGCATCGTCTTTGTTCGCAACAAGCACAAAAAGGACTGGCTGGCCCTGCTGTCCACGGACAGCAAACTGCCTGAGGCCGACGTGGTGCGCATCTATGGGAAGCGCTGGGACATCGAGGTCTTCTTCCGCACGGCCAAGCAGCACCTGGAGTTGGAAAAAGGCTGCCAGGCCAGAGATTTCGACTCGCTGATCGCGCATACGACCATCGTCATGCTGCGCTACCTCTTTCTTGCCCTGGAGCAGCGTCGCCACGACGACCCGCGAACACTTGGCCTGCTCTTTCATGCGTGCTGCGAAGAGGTGCGCGATTTGGAATACGTGGAGGCGCTGCAACGCATTTTGACGCTGACGATGCTACATTTGATGGAAAACAAGCAGGTTGCGGAAGAGTTGGTACAGACGATTCTGGCCGAAGCGTTGCAACGGGCATTCTATCTCTACGGATTCAGCAGGCAACATTGTCAAAGAGCACAGTGCGTTGAAGGGTAGAGCTCAACCCCGAAAGTCGAGTAAGAAGACTAGAAGAAAAAGAAAAAACGAGACATCAATTGCCTGTCCGCTTTCGCAAGAGACGCAATGCGCGGCGCTGGCGGTACCTGCGGATAATGAACAGGGAAAGAAAATAGGTGAGAACAGAGGCAGGTATGCCGAAAGCCAGGCCTCCGGTAATCATCACCGCAAAGACTTCCCATCCGGCATCAAGGAGTTGCACCATCTCCAGCTTGGTTGGGTCAAAAGCCACATGAAATGGCATCACGGTACTCCCGACCAGATAGAGAAAATAGTAGAACGGGACCATGGTCGCAACATTGGAATAACAGGAGGCAAGCCAGGCAGCCAACTTGTTGACCCGCAGAACGAAAGCCAGGGCTATGACCACCACGGACTGGAAGGGAATGATTGGCAAAGCCCCTATAAACATGCCCAGAGCCATTGCCAGAGCAAGATTTTGAGGGGAAGAATTCTGACGCATCAGCCGGAGATACCAATACCGCAACCAGCGCTTGGTCCTTGCCCACCAGGCCTGTTTGATCGGCGCGCCCGATTCCTCAGACGGCGTATGTCGGTACAGGTCGGACAAGGCTACTCCAATACGTCAAAACGGGAAAATTTCATAACGAAACCGGCACGCCCTTGCGTGGCGGAACGTAAATCCGTTGAAAAACCAAAGAGTTTGCCCAGTGGGGCAAGTCCCTGCACCACTTTCTGCCCCAACCGGTCGATCATATTCTCGATCTTGGCTCCCTTGGCACCGAGCAGACCGACTACCTCGCCAACAAAATCTTCCGGGACATTGATCTCCACCCACATGATGGGCTCCATGAGTCGAGCATCCCCCTTGCCGAGAGCCTGCTTCAACGCCATGGCAGCGGCCATGCGATATCCCACGATACTGGAATGGTCCCTCCGCTCCATATCAAGCACACGCACGCGCACATCCTGAACGGGATATCCCTTGACTATGCCACTTTGCAATCCGTCGGATATACCATCCTCAACAGCTTCCAGCCAGGGCGCCGGCCAAACGTCGGGATCCACTTCAAAATGAATATCGCGGCCCTTTCCTCTGCCCATCGGCTCAACAGACAACCGGACACCGCCAAAATGCAATTCCTCACCCAACTCCCGGTCAAACTTCGCTTCGCCGGACGCCTTGGACATGACCGTTTCCTGATAGACCACCTGCGGCTTGCCGGTCCGAGGTTCCAACTTGTACTCACGCTTGAGGCGCTCCAAAATGACCTCAAGGTGCAATTCGCCCATGCCGGAAAGGATAATCTGGTCCGTGTCCTCGTCCCGATGGATATCCAATGTCGGATCTTCCATGAGATACTTTTCCAACACCTCATCAAGCTTGTCCGCTTCCTCGGAATTTCTAGCCTCTATCGCCAGCGAAATCACAGGCTTGTAATCGGCTATCTGCTCAAGCAAAATCGGGAAGTCCCTATGACACAACGTATCGCCGGTCCGGGCGAACTTCAACCCGGCCGCGGCCACCATATCCCCGGCATAGGCCGTTTCCAGCTTTTCCTTTCGCCCGGCATGCAGACGGAAAAGACGAGCCACCCGCTCATCCTTGTCCTGCGTGATGTTGAATACGGAATCTCCACCGCTCAATTTTCCGGAATAAAGACGCATCAAGACCAACTTGCGCCCCGAATCCATCGCCACCTTGAAAACCAAGGCAGACAGAGGCTCCTTGTGGGAGACGGCAAAGGCAATCTTCTCCTTCGAATCGGGCACCACTCCAGTGGCGGCAGGCACCTCAAGGGGACTAGGAAGATAGTGGCACACGGCATCCATGACCGGCTGCACCCCAATGTTCTTCAATGCCGACCCCACCAACACCGGCACGATTTTCTGTGACAGCGTGGCCTTGCGAAGGGCTTCCCTCAAACGAATACCCGGAATTTCCTCGCCGCCCAAATACAAATCCAGAATATCCTCATCCTCTTCGGCTGCCGACTCAATGAGTTTCTCCCTCCACGGTCCGAGCCGGTCGGTCTCATCGTCCGAAAGCTCCAGCGAAACATACTCTACGCCGCTACTCTTCTGGTCGAAGACCAACTTCCGCATCTCGACAAGGTCAAACACTCCTCGAAAATCGGCGCCTTCGCCATCGGGATACTGAATAGGCACCGGATTCGCGCCGAGCTTGGTCCTGATGGATTCCACAACCGCCTCAAAATTCGCACCAAGGCGATCCATCTTGTTGACAAAAGCCAGCTTCGGGACGTGATAGGACTCACTCTGGCGCCACACGGTCTCAGACTGCGGCTCCACGCCGCTCACACCGCAAAAGACACCGACAGCACCGTCGAGCACGCGCAAAGACCGCTCCACCTCTATGGTAAAGTCGACATGCCCAGGCGTATCAATAATGTTAATGATGCACGGATTCCACTGACAGGACGTCACAGCCGAAGTGATGGTAATGCCCCGCTCCTGCTCTTCGGGCATGTAATCCATGGTGGCCGTTCCTTCGTGGACCTCGCCTATTCTGTGTATTTTCCCGGAATAATAGAGAATTCTTTCCGTCAGCGTCGTCTTTCCCGCGTCAATATGCGCAATAATACCTATATTGCGAAGGTTGCCGAGCATCTTCGCCGAAGGAGCATTGAGCTTGCTCATGTCAGTCTCCGAGAGTCCAGGCCGTGCTGTGGAATTGGAAATGCTGGGGATGCAGGTCCGGCCATATCCAACATCCCTCGTGTCCAGGGCCGAGTGCCAGCTTCGCCCTGCCCAAGGCATGCGACATACGCTCGGCAGGAAGGTAGGCCACATCGCTCATGGCATCAAGAAATTCCTCAAACCCGCCCTCGGCATGGGAAAAATTCGCTGTCGGCAAATCCGCTTTTGCCCCATAGACGGTAAAAACAATATCAGGATGAATGAAAGCCAACGTCTCAAGATCAAAAGTCGTCGCATCCTCCATCCAAACGGTAGCCATCCGGTTAAAACGGGGACGCCAGAATGTAATTCGGGATGCCGCCTGCTGCTCTCCGGCCCAAACGGCAGCAGCCTTGGGACCGAGCACGGCCACCGTACCAGGCCTGTCCGCCTCTCGCAGTTCTGCCAGGAGCCGACGCGCCTGAATGTCATCCACGTTGGCCACCAACTCCTGTCCGGCCAGCTCCAGCCCAGTCAGTATGACCTTGCGCCAAGGAAGCCCATCTCCCACCCGAACAGCCAGGACCTGTTTCACCCCGCCAGCCAAGGCCGGAATCAGGGCTGCCAGCAAACGCGCCGGAGACAACAAGCTGTCATCAAACAACACCACGGCAAAATCCACGGCATCAAAACGAACCCGCGTATCGAACCCACCAGTCCAGCGGCGAAAATCCTCTCCACAGAAGTCCTTGCGGGGGCCGTAGAAATCGTACAGTCGGGCAATGCCCGTTTTCACCCAGGCACGCTCACTGTCAGAAACACCCTGATAGGCTTGCGCAAACAAGGTATCATCAGGGACAAGTGGATTGATCCATTCCGGAAAGGAAAACGAGGTGTGTTTCATACTGCAACAAGCGGCCCAAAGACCGCCTGCTCCTTTTACAGCCATTTCTTGAGCCAGAGCTTCCAGCTTCCCTGAATGCGCATTCGCTCGTCCTCGGACAAGGATTTCTGGTACTCGAAATAGGAATACTCGGCCCGCCGCCTGGCATAATCACGCAAATCGGGAATATCTGAAAAATTCTCCACCACGTATTGATATCGATGCCATGCGGGGCCAAACTGCTCAGTTCGCCAGAAAAAATCAGCCACATAAATCTCGTGCTCAGCCAGAATTCTACGACTCTTGACGATCAATTCCTTCGCAGGATTGGCATACTGCGAATTGGGATAGGTCTCCTCAAGCCGGTAAAAATACTCCAGCCCTTCCTTGATATTCTCCTGGCGTCGATCAATGGATTTAAACAAATTATAATTGGCACTTCCGATCTGGTACAAAACATAGGGGATTTGTTCATTACTTGGGTGCAACGCCTCGAATTCCTTGTAGGCATCAAGGGACAACAAATACTTTGCATCCAGATAATAGGCGTCGCCGAGGGCCAACTCTGCCTTGAGGGCATAAGGACTGAATGGAAACCGGTCCTTCAGCTTGGAGAAGTATCCCTGAGCATCGACATATTCCTTTTCGCCCATGGCATCCATGCCCGCTTCAAACAACTCCTGAGCCGTATCTTCGGCCGGAGGCAGAAAATATCTGTCCAGCCAGACACAACCGGAGGCAAGCATGATAACCAGGAGGGATGTCAGAAGACAACTCGACCGCATACAAAGACTCCTCAGCCCAGTTGTTCGAGATACGTAAAAGCAGAATTGGCAGCAGTCGCGCCATCGCCCACAGCCGAAGCGACCTGACGGCACATCTTGGAACGAATGTCCCCTGCCGCGAACACGCCGGGGATATTGGTCCGCATCTCAACATCCGTCTTGATGCCGTTGCGATCCTTTTCCACCTCGTCGGGCACAAAATCCATGATCGGCTCGAATCCGACAAAAATAAAAGTCCCATCAACCTTGAGACTACTCGTCTCGTCAGTCTGGACATTCCTCAAAGCCAGGGATTCCAAATCCGTTTCGCCGACAATTTCATCAACAACGGTATTCCGGATAATCTCAATCTTATCGTTGGCATAGCACTTGTCTTGATAAATCACCAAACCGCGAAATTCCTCCCGGCGGTGGATCAGATGAACCTTGCTGCACAGACGCGCCAGATAAAGGGCTTCCTCCAGCGCGGAATTACCGCCGCCGACGACAGCCACGTCGCGATCCCGGAAAAAATTCCCGTCGCACAACGCACAATATGACACGCCTCGTCCCAGCAAACGCTCCTCGCCGGGCACGCCCAACTTGCGATAACGGGAGCCGGTTGCCAACACAATTGCCTTGGCTTGAACTTCCTCATCCCCAACCTTGATAGTGTGGACGGAAGATCCCAACGAGATACTCCGCACCTCGTCGTTGATGCGTTCAAGGGGGTATTCCTCAAGATGGGCAGCGAACTTGTCGGCTAGCTCCCATCCCTGAAGCCCCTTGGGGAAACCCGGATAGTTCTCTATCTCCGAGGTCATGAGGACTTGACCACCGGGAGACAGTTTTTCAATCATGGCGGTCTTCACACCCGCCCGCAAAAGATAAAGGGCAGCCGTCATTCCTGCCGGGCCGCCCCCTATGACTACGGCGTCATATGATTTCATGTATTACAGCGCCTTCTTAGTAATCATTTCCTTGATGCTACTTTTGGACACGGCACCGGTGGACTGATCCAAAACTTCACCATCCTTGAAAAGGATCAAGGTCGGGATAGCACGAATGCCGTATTTGCCGGGAGTGGCAGAATTTTCGTCAACATTCATTTTGACGATTTTCACCTGACCTTCGTACTCCTCGGCCAGTTCGTCAATAACCGGGCCCATAGCACGACAGGGACCACACCAGGGAGCCCAGAAGTCAATAAGTACAGGGACTTTACTCTGCAATACTTCCTGCTCGAAAATGCCGTCAGTGATCTGATTCGCCATACATCTCTCCTTTTTTTCTCGGCTGCGAGCCGTCATATTTTCATTTTCAGCAAATGACTTGCCGCATTCCAGCGGGTCGCATCTGGTCAATCAATTTATCTAAAATAGAACCCACGTACCTAAGTGTCAAGAAGTGGCCGGGAAAATATCATATCCTTTCCGGAGTCATCCAGTCCAACGGTACGACCCGTCCCCGGGGCACGGCATCCAAATCCCACCCGTGGGTATACCCGGCCTCTGCCAGCAACCACCCCGCATACGCAATCATAGAGCCATTATCCGTGCACAATGACAAATCGGGCAACGTCAGGACAAGTCCGTTGTCCGCCGCAAGTTTTCCCATGGTTTCTCGCACCAAAGAATTGGCCGCCACTCCCCCCGCCACAACCAGACTCCTGACCGGACCGACCTGATTGAGGGCTCTGTCCACTTTGATGCGCAGGGTGTCGGCCACACTCCAATTGAAAGAGGCACAAACCCGCGCAAGCCGTTCACGCTCCTCTCCAGGCAAGGTGGCGACCACGTCGGGGTAAGCCATTTCGGAAAAAACCAGCTCGGGATGGGTAGAAATATAATTGGCCACAGCAGTCTTCAGGCCGCTAAAACTGAAATCCAGACTCGGATTTTCGATATAAGGACGAGGAAACAACCGGTTGTCAACTTCGCCTTCCTGCGCCAACGCATCAATATACCGTCCGCCGGGATAAGGGAAATTGAGTACTTTCGCAACCTTGTCAAAGACCTCACCAGCAGCGTCATCCAGAGTCCTGCCCAGAAGTTCGAATTCCACGGGGGATTTGATCAGGTACGTGTGGGTATGCCCTCCCGACACCAGCAATCCCAATGCGGGGAAAACGAGTTCCCCGGTCAACCCCGGCGCGAGAAGGTGAGCCCACAAATGATTGACTCCAATCAGGGAGGCTCCGGAGGACAGGCAAAGCCCCTTGGCAAAACTCACCCCTACCAACAGGCTGCCGAGCAACCCCGGACCGCGTGCCACGGCCACGCCATCGATCTCCTCAGGCGCAAGGCCTGTCTCATCCATGAGTTCCCTGTAAAGTCGCGGCAGAATGCGAAGGTGCTCCCGTGAGGCAATCTCTGGAACCACACCGCCAAAAAGCGCGTGTACATCAATCTGGGTAGCCAATTTCTCACCAAGCAAACGACCGTCGTCCACAAGAGCCACGGCAGTTTCATCGCAGGAAGTCTCAATACCCAGAATGCGCATTACCGTTTCTTTTTTCTCCGTGCTTCGTCCTGGAAAATTTCCTGAACCATCTGCACGTCGTTAGAAGAACCGCAAAAGAAAGGAACCCGCTGGTGCAGATGCTCAGGCTCGATATCCAAAATACGGTTCGAACCATCCGTGGCCAGACCACCCGCCTGCTCGACAATAAAGGCCATGGGATTGCACTCACAAGTTAGCCGCAGCTTACCCGTAGGTTTTTTCGGATCACGCAGGTCAGCAGGATACATGAATATTCCACCATATAACAAATTACGGTGAAAGTCTGCGACCAACGACCCGATGTATCGGCCACTGTAGGGTTTCCGAAGTGCATTCTTGGGAGACTTGAAATACGCGAGTGCCTTTTTGGTATCCCGATCCCAATAGCGCTCATACCCCTCGTTGACGGAGTAGATTTTCCCCTGCTCGGGGATACGGATATTGGGATGGGAAAGAAGGAATTCGCCGACACTGGGGTCCAGAGTGAACCCATGTACACCGTCACCGCACGTAAAGACCAGCATAGTGGAAGAACCATACAGGATATAGCCTGCGGCCACCTGTTCGCTTCCCTTTTGCAGAACATCGTCCGACAGGAGCGGAGCTTCGGGATCACTGATGCGCTTGAAAATGGAAAAAATCGTGCCAATATTGACATTGACATCTATATTGGAAGAACCATCCAACGGATCGAAAATAATGATGTAATCACCGCGCGGCAGGGACTCGGGCACCTCGATGATGTCGGCGTTCTCCTCGGAGGCCATAGCGCACAGCACGCCTGAACGAGCCAACCGGTGAATAAGGATGCGATTGGCATATTCATCGAGCTTCTTAACTTCTTCGCCCTGCACGTTGACATCTCCGGTAAATCCCAGGATATCCACAAGCCCCGCCTTATTTACAGCACGGGTAATGATCTTGGCGGAGAGAACCAACTCGTTGAACAGACGAGTAAACTGCCCGGTAGCACCCGGCACCATTTTCTGATGTAAAAGGATGTGTTCGGTTACCGTAACCTGTTGAGACATTCCCGCTCCTCTTGGCCGATGATGAATGAAAGGCACGCGCGGTACCATTAGAACGACCACCAAGAATCAGCGTCGGCATCAGGATCAACGCTTTCCGTGGCATAAACATAGTGATCGTCTCCGATATATCTGGCAAGCCAAGTGTAATATTTATCCCCAACTTTGACCTGCCCCTGCACATCTTCCTTCAGGATTTCATCCCAGGGAAGCGCCAAAAGAGCCTTCTTGTCCACGTTTGCCCCGTGCGACCAGACTCCGCCGCCGGGATGAATGACAATAAGTTCATCAGGTTTCGGACTGAGACTAAGCAGGGTTCTGGGATCAAACCCAACCCCGATAAGCCCGCGAAAATCGACATCTTCAAAATACGGACGGGCGATATACAATTCAGGCCCGAGGTCGGAATAATCGACAACGGTCAACAAACCTATATCGCGCCAGACTCCCTCGAAAACCAGCGGTTTCTCAATCTTCTTGACCGGAACTTCCGGCTGCATGAAAATGATGGTGCCCTCCTCATCCGTAACGATCCCTCGATGTACCCAGGGAAACCTGGAGAGCAACAAATCCAGCCAGTCAACTTCAGGCAGGGTGTCCATATCGTCGACAAACCGACTGAGTGAAGTAAGCGGTCCGTCAACAGGGGTGAACAGCTTGGCCAGCTTTTCCTGATTGGGACTTTCAAACTGGTAGCTATCCGTATCAATCCTGGGCGGCGGATCAATATAATCTTTGGTCGTCTCCCAGGAGTCCTTTGCGTACGTCTTCGTCTCCCGCCACATGCTGCAGCCGGCAAGAACAAGGATGAAGGACAACAATAATAGATTGATATATTTCATTCTTTCAACTTTCATAATTCAGGGATGGCTGACATCTTGGGCAGGACAACCCGCACAGCCCACGTCCGCCATCAATTCCGGACACGGGCCTCGAACCTGGAGGCCAGGGTCTCAAGGGTGCTTATGAGGCGATTTTTGGCATGAGCGCTAAAAGCATCTTCCCGTTTCACCGGTTCGTCACCCAGCGCTCCGCCCTCAAGATCGGCAATACGGGCGCTCAGTTCGGCCCACCGTTCATCGGAAACCGTAGAATGCAATAATTCTCGAAAAATTTCCAGAGCCCCATCAATGTCACCCTGAGAAGCCAATAAATCCGCCATGGTCTTGGTACGAAACGAACCACTGCCCGGGCGAACAAATTCCTGCGGCTTTTCATCGGCCCCTGTCTGGAAACGAGACATTAAACCGCGTTGGATGAACCGCCCCCGAGCTAACGGAAGGCGGCGGCAACGGAGCACCCACCAAGCGATCGGCCAGTGTACCGATACCTTCAAACACCACATCGGTCCACTTGATGATATCACCGGACAAATTTGATGAAACCAGCATCAGAAAAACGGCGAGATCGCGCTGTTCCGGAGGCAGACTCCTGGCCCAACCACGCCAGAACGCGGGGTAATCCCCCAGAGGATTGATGACGCGGCCGAGTTGCTCATGCACCTCGTCCTCCCGGCCCAACTCGGTCAGGAGCTCTATAAGCAGCATGCGGGCTTCAAGATAATCGGGATGCCGATCAAGCCCTTTGCACAAAGCCACCACAGCATCCTCGGGCATGCCATTTTCAACAAACAGTTTCGCCAGTGGAAAGAGAACCCTCGAACCGGGCTCCAGGGACAAGACCTCTTGATACCATTCAATTTTCTCGCTCATCAGCACTTACTCCGCGCTCTTGGCTTTCCCATCCGGAAATATGTAAAGAATCTCATCCTTCTTCACAAAATTCATTCGCTCCCGAACAACCTTTTCCTGGTACGTCTTGTCCGATTTGAGTCGCCGAATCTCCTGGCTCAAATTCAAACTCTCGGCATCCACGGCGTTGATCTTTTCCTCCAGCGCCGTATATCGGTTTCTGAGCTCCAGATAGGTGAAAACGCCCTGATCACTCCATATCAGCCTGAACAACAAAAACAGATTGATAAAGAGCAACAGAGCGACAAGAAGTATGCGTCCTTGCATATCCTATTGAAGCCTTCGGCTGATTTTCCTTTCCAACTTTGCCTTGGCAAGCGGCCCCTGCAACTCCTTGAGAAAGTTTGCAGTGGCGCTTTCGATCCGCTCGACATCCGCTTCGTTCAAATCCACCTTGTCGATCTTTTCAAGAAAAGATTTAAGCACCACAAATTCATCCAGCAAAGAGTTCCCGTGCTCCAGTTTTTCAAGCTGAGGCTCAAGGTCCAGAATGGTCTGGAGACAGTTGGTAATGCGGACAAGATGAGTCACGGAACTGGATTCAGTCATGGAACGTACCGTTTCCCTGTTCAATTTTCTCCACTTTTTAACCACTTTTTATAGAAATTGTACAGATAATTCCCACCGGAAAAAACCGTGAGCAACAAAGCACCCCACAGGAGCCACTGTCCGAGGGGGCGGGGGTCCCATCCAAACAAGGGATAATGGAAGACCAAAAACCCTGTAGCAAGGGCCTGGAACAGGGTCTTCGCCTTGCCGAAAACATCGGCAGCAACGACCTCACCCATCTCGGCAGCCACGGCTCGCATGCCGGTAACCGCTATCTCACGGCTGATGATAATAATTACAATCCAAGCTGGAACTCTCCACTCCGGTCCGAGCCTGACAAGCATGATAAGAATGGAACCGATGAGAAGCTTGTCGGCCAACGGATCGAGAAACTTTCCCAGATTGGTAATGATATTCTGTTCTCGGGCAATCTTGCCGTCAAAATAGTCCGTCATACAAGCAACGAAATAAACCCCAAAGGCGCAATAGGCCCCGATCCTGAATTGAAACCACATTTCCAGATAGAGCAGGAACACCACTATAGGGGCCGCCAGTATCCTGGCCATT
This sequence comes from uncultured Pseudodesulfovibrio sp., assembly GCA_963662475.2. GTDB lineage: Bacteria > Desulfobacterota > Desulfovibrionia > Desulfovibrionales > Desulfovibrionaceae > Pseudodesulfovibrio. The sequence continues at coordinate 35,983 of CAXXUE010000012.1, read as the reverse complement.
GTCAAACAATTCGGGAGGTTGAATATTTCCTTGTTCATGACATACCCTCTAGGCGTGGGTGGTAGAGGCAACCTCGAAACTCTTCCGGGCCGCTTCGTCGATAGCTTCCGCCAACTCGATAAAGGCCTTCTTGGCAAACGATTCCTCTTCAAGCAAAACCACAGGCGTACCAAGGTCGCCAGCCACTACCGCAGCCGGGTCCAACGGAATCTGTCCCAGGAAATTCAGGCCATACTTCTCGGCCAGGTCCTTTCCGCCACCCTTCTTGAAAAGATCAATGGTTCCGTGACAATGAGGACAAACAAGACCACTCATATTCTCCACGACACCGAGGATATTGGCCTTGGCATACTGAAGAAAATTGACGGACTTGCGCACGTCCGACAGAGACACTTCCTGAGGCGTGGTCACGACCACACAGAGGGCTTCGGGCACAGTCTTGAGCACAGTCATGGGCTCATCGCCGGTTCCGGGAGGAGAATCAATCACCAAAAAGTCCAACTCGCCCCACTGGACATCCGAAACAAACTGACGGATGGCCGAAGTCTTCATGGGACCGCGCCACAAAACGGCTTGGTCCGGGTCCTTGAGCAAGGACTCCATGGACACCACGAGCAAGTTCTCGTTGTACTGCTTGGGAATAATCAGGGAACCCCGATCCATATCCAGTTGACCGGAGATGCCGAGCAGCGTCGGCACGCTGGGGCCGTGGATATCCACATCAAGAATACCGACCTTGTACCCCTTCTGCGCCAAGGCGGCAGCCACGTTGACGGACACCGAGCTCTTGCCCACGCCCCCCTTTCCGCTCATGACAAACAACTTGCACTTGATTTTTTCCAGGGTGGAACGAATCATTTCATCCTGGATTTTCATTTTCGCACTGGTCTTGTCACCACTGCTCCCGCAGGAACCCGTACTGCAATCACTCATGATATATATCCTACTTATCGTCTTGGGCCACGCCTGCGCGGCCTTATATTATCTGTTGCCACGCGACAACCGATCAAGCAACAAAACAGCCACCACTCCGACCGCTGCCAGAGAGATTGCCAAAAACAACTCACTATCCACGCCTCCGGGCAACACGTTCTGCTCCTGTAGCACATGGACTTTTCCGCGAATGACCGCCGTCTCAAGCACATCCTTCCAAGGCCAGACCTTGCGCAAGGCACCGATCATGAAACCGGTCAGAACACTTACGGTCAATGCATGCCATCGGTGAAGAAGATAGTGCAGGACTCTGGAAAAGACAATGATACCGATTCCAGCCCCTGCCGCGAATACCAGAATGACAAGAAAGTTATCCAACACAAAGGGATTCTTGAGCGTTCTGGTGACATATTCGTATTTGCCAAGCATCAACAGGAGAAACGCCCCGCTGATGCCGGGCAGGATCATGGCACAAATGGCAATGGCTCCGCAGAAAAAGACAAATGGCAGAGTCTCGGGCGTCGAAACCGGAATCATCCCGACCAGGGCATAGCTCCCCAGTCCCCCCAACACGACAAAAGAAAGGGACTTCAGGTCAAGCGGTCGAATCTCCCGCCCCACCACATAAATGGATGCCCCGATGAGTCCGAAAAAAAGTGACCAGATTTCAACCGGATGACTGTGCAGCATGTAGTGCATGACCCGGGCCATGCCCACCACCGCCGTAAGTATGCCGAAGAGCAGACAGAGAAGAAACCGCAGGTGCACCCCGGACAGAGCACCGACCAAATCAAAGGAAAAAAGCCGACGCACGAAACGGATATCAAAAGAACGGATGGCGTCCACCAATTGCTCGTAAATACCGGTAATAAAGGCGATGGTTCCGCCGGACACACCAGGGATGATGTCCGCGCCTCCCATGCAAACCCCCTTGAGCCACAAAAAAACACCGCTTCTAAGGTCATGCGGCCCCGGGCTTGCCATAAATGCCTGGGAAAGGGATTGTTTGTCGTTGTCCTTCATCTTACCACCCATGTCTGCCGACCAGGTCGACAAAGGCCACTCCACCTTTATCGGTACGGATGATTTCCCCCCCTCTCTTCTCGACAAGTATGAGAGATTGATTCCGTTTGCCCTCTCCCACGGGAATAAGCAACCGGCCCGAATCACCCAATTGTTCAACCAGCGGCTCGGGGACTTCTGGCCCCCCGGCAGTGACAATGATCCGGTCAAACGGAGCTTCTTCAGGCCACCCCATGGTGCCGTCATCCAATTTGAGTTTGACCGAAAACATGCGCATATCCATGAAGCGCTTGCGCGCCGTAAAAAACAATTTCTTGATACGTTCGACCGTGTAGACATCGCAGCCCATATGGGCGAGTACGGCGGCCTGATATCCCGAGCCCGTGCCGATCTCCAATACCTTCATGCCCGGCTCGACCTGGAGGAGCTCGGACATAAGGGCCACGATGTAGGGTTGCGAAATGGTCTGCCCTTCCCCGATAGGCAGCGGCCCGTCGGAATAGGCCTTGGAGGCCAAAGCCTCTTCTACAAAAAGATGCCTGGGCAGACTGCGCATGGCATTGAGTACAGCCCGATCGGACACGCCTCGCGCCTCAATCTGCTCGCGCACCATGCGCTCTCTGGTCCTCACGGGATCAACCATCAAATCTCCTTGGAATCACGGTCATAAAATACCGTGCAAAATGCCTGCGGGATGCTGAACAGATTATCCGCTCAAAGTCAACCAACCGGCCAGAAGCGCATGAAAATTGTTCAAGGCTTTCTTGACACTGAAAGGACTTTCAGGAAAAGTAAAATAGATAGAAACATAGGAGAAACCGCATGCTCAAAGTCAAAGATCTCATGACCTCACCGGTCTTCTCCCTCAGGGAGACCGACTCCCTGCATAGAACCCGCTCCCTCATGGACCTCCAACGCATCCGTCACATTCCCATCGTCACCGTGGACAACGCCTTCACCGGACTGGTCACCCACCGCGACATCCTCTCAGCGACCATCTCCCAACTTGCCGCCCTTGATCCCGAGACACAAAGGGAAATCGACTCCGGCATCCCCATTCGTGAGATCATGCGCATCGACATCACCTCGGTGGAGGAAAATTCTTCGCTCAAAGACGCCGCCCAACTCCTGCTCAACCACAAATATGGCTGTCTGCCCGTGGTTCAGAACGGAGAACTCACCGGCATCCTGACCGAAGCGGACTTTCTGCGCCTGACCATCAACCTCATGAACGCACTGGATAAAGAAGAAGAAAAGTTGCCCTGATTTATCCTTGCGACACGGGCCACACCAAGGCCATGCTCTTTCTCTCCTCATGGCACTTGCCTGTCTGAATTCCGAAAAACATGCCCTCCCCCCTTGTCTCCGCCCCTTGAAGTGTATAGAAATAATCTAGACTTTTACACAACAGGACGGGCCATGAATAAAGAGACAAACAGCCTTATTCCCCAAAAGGCGGGAAAACGTTTTCCCCTGATATTGACGACGATCATCATTTTTCTGGCACTTGGAGCCGGTGTCTTCCTCTTTTTCCGGGACACGGTACCGCCGGTCATAGCCATTGCCCCGGACATTACCGACATAGGCAAAGACAGCCAGATCACCATCACCGTGACCGATGTGGACAGTGGACTCGAACGGCTTGATATCACGGCAAACCAAAACGGCAAAAAGCTCGCACTTGTTTCCAAGACCTTCCCTGCTGGCACCCAAAACACAATGGAAACCATCATTCTGAATCAGGGGCAACTCAAGGAAGGGACGTTCGTCATCACCGTCACGGCAAAGGACGCCTCTCTCTATCCCTTTGGTGCGGCGGGCCAGACCACAGCCGAAAAATCCTACACATTCGACGCTACCCCGCCCCGTATCTTCGTTCAATCACACACCAACAACCTGACCCAGGGCGGGGCCGCCCTCATGATCTATGTCCTGTCGGAAAAATCCGAAGATACCGGCATCCGGGTAGGCAAACGTTTTTTTCCCCGCCTACCTGCAACCCGGCACCGATAATAAGTATCTCTATTACTGCATGTTCGCCCATCCCTGGGATGTCCCGGTTGAGGACTTCAAGCCGGTCATCGAAGCCAAGGACAAGGCGGGAAACAGCGCCAAACGGTTTTTCAATTTTCACACCAATGCGCGCAAATTCCGCGCGTGACCGGATATCCCTTTCCACCTCGTTTATGGAAAGCACCATCCCGGAATTTCAGGATGTCCCCTGCCGACAAACCCCTCCTGGACCAATACCTTTATATTAACAACGTAACCAGAAAACAAAACCGGGCACGGCTCGTGGAGTTCGGCAAGAACACCAGCCCGACCATGCTCTGGAGTGGCCCGTTCAAACGGTTGCCCAACGCGGCCAACCGGGCCCGTTTCGCCGACGCCCCGAGACTACATGTTCAACGGCAAGAAAGTAGACCATCAGACCCATCTGGGGCTGGATCTGGCCAGTCTCAAACACGCCCCGATCCCGGCGGGCAATGATGGGGAAGGTAGTCTACGCCGACTTCCTGGGCATCTACGGCAATGTAGTGGTCATCGACCACGGGTTGGGACTGCAAACACTTTACGCCCACCTCAGTTCCATTGATGTAAAACCTGATGACAGGGTTGTTCGGGGCGACATCATCGGAAAAAACCGGCACCACCGGTTTGGCCGGTGGCGATCATCTTCATTACGGAGTGATCATGAGCGGCACCCCGATCCAGCCCCATCGAATGGTGGGATACCACCTGGATCAGGAACAACATCACGACAAAAACTGGAATAATTCACTCTCTTCTTTCAATAAAGAAAGTCCCTGTCAGCGATCTGCCGACAGGGACTTTCTCGTTTTTCTACCACCGGATTACATCATGCTCCAAGAAAGTTCACTGTGCGCAACAATCGTACTCACAGGCCATGGACATAAAACATATCTATTTGAATATAAACAAGAAAACAGACTGGCACGACCGTTGCTTTGTTCTCAGTGACATTGACAACAACCATTGGAGGTTCCCATGCATCGTTTCATTTTGAGTACCATGGCACTGGCCGTGACCATCCTCGCCTCCACTCTGGTATGGGGCGGCGACAACGGCACCAGGCGACTTGAAGATAAGGCCGCCCGAGGGATGGAAGGCAACCAAGACATTGGTGGATTTTTCCCACGCCACACACGGATCGGCCAAGATCAATTGTATCACCTGCCATCACACCTGGGACGGCAAGAGCGACATTCAATCCTGCGCCACGACAAGCTGTCACGATCAGACCGGCAAGAAGGGCAAGAATGCCTTTTACGCAGCCTTCCACAACAAGAACGCAGATTCAAGCTGCCTCGGCTGTCACAAGAAGACCAACAAGAAGGACAAGACGGAACTTCCAGTGAGTTGCACGACGTGCCACCCCAAGTGATCGGCATAGACCATCGCAATGAAAAAGCCCGCTTTACAACGGGCCTTTTCATTGTGAAAGCATGTGAGGATCACGAAACACGCAGGGCCTCCTGCACGGCCTTCAATGCCTTGACCTTGGCCAGGGCTGAATACAGTTGGTTGAGGTCTTTGACCTCCACCGTGAACGCCAGGACCGAAGTACCGTCCACCTTGGACTCGAAGCTGCCGGAATCGATATTCACATCCAACTCCGCAAGCATGTTGCATATCTTGCCGAGCATGCCGGGCTTGTTGAGGCATTTGATCTTGATCTTGGCCGGATACGGCTTTTCTTCGGCCCCTTCCCAGCTCACCTGAATCAGGCGTTCATCCTCGAAATTCTTGACGTTGTGACAGTCGATACGATGCACCGTCACCCCGCGACCACGGGTGATGTACCCTATGATGGGCTCGCCCGGCAGAGGATTGCAACAACTGGCAAAACGTACCAGTACGTTGTCCACACCGGCTATCTGTAACCCCTCGGTTTTCTTGGGCGGCTTCTTCTCCTCGATCTCGCTTACCTTGGTCTTGCGTAAGTCCAGAGGCTCGCCGTGCATGATGGTGTACAGCTTTTTGAGGACCTTGCGCGGTGTGAACCGGGAAAATCCCACCTGGGTCAGCAGGTCGTCAACGCTGCTACAATTAAAAGCCTCGACCAACTTGAGGAACTCGCCATCCTTCATCGCCTTCTGGACGTTGACCCCCATCCGGCGGCCCTCTTTTTCCAGCATCTCCCGAGCCAAGCTGATGGCCCGTTCCTTCTCGACCGTGCGGATATACTGCTTGATCCGGGTACGCGCCTTGGCCGTTATGACAAACTTGAGCCAATCCCGGCTGGGCATACGGTTCTTATCGGTAATGACTTCCACCGAATCACCGTTTTTGAGCTGACTATGCAACGGAACGATACGCCCGTTGACCTTGGCCCCGGCGCATTTGTCGCCCACTTCCGAGTGGATGGCATAGGCGAAGTCCACGGGCGTGGCTCCCTCGGGCAACTCCTTGATGTCGCCGTTGGGGGTAAACACGTAAACCTCTTCCTGAAACATCTCCAGACGCAGGGAAGACATGAACTCGCGCGGATCCGAAAGCTCGCGTTGCCAATCCATGATCTGACGAAGCCACGTATACCGCTCGGCGTCACGGGTTCCGGAAGTCTTTCCCCTTTTCGAGCCCTTGCCCACTTCCTTGTACTGCCAGTGAGCGGCCACGCCATATTCCGCGATCTGATTCATTTCATCAGTACGAATCTGAAATTCGATACGCTCCCCGTCCGGTCCGATAACCGTCGAGTGAAGCGACTGATACATATTCGCCTTGGGAATGGAGATATAGTCCTTGAACCGACCGGGAACCGGACGCCAGAGGGCATGGATCAACCCCAGGACTGCATAACAATCCTTGATCGATTTCAATATGATACGAAAGGCTATGAGGTCGTATATCTCATCAAAGGTCAGCCCCTGCTGTTCCATTTTTACATGGATGGAATGCAGGTGCTTGGTGCGCCCGTAAACCCGCCCCTTGATCTTGTTTTTCTTGAGCATGTCATCAATCAGCTCAAGGACCTTATCAATATACGGCTCACCCGCAGCTCGATGCTCCGAAACGGCCTGACTCAATTGGGAAAACACGTCTGGCTTGAGGTACTGCAGGCACAGGTCCTCCAGCTCGGTCTTGACTCGGTGCAGACCGAGACGATTGGCGAGCGGCGCGTAGATATCCTGCGTTTCCTGAGCGATGAGCCGTTGCTTGACCGGCTTCATGAACTCCAGAGTGCGCATGTTATGCAACCGGTCGGCCAGTTTGACCATGAGCACACGGATATCTTCGGCCATGGCCAGAATGAGTTTTCGAATATTCTCGGCCTGCTGCACCGCCTTGGACTCGAAATCCATCTTGGAAATTTTGGTCACGCCGTCCACGATATCGGCCACGTCGGAACCGAACAAATCCTCGATTTCATCCACCGTGGTGTCAGTATCCTCCACCGTATCGTGAAGAAGTCCGGCAGCCACCGAGGCTTCGTCCAACTGCATCTCGGTCAAAAGATAGGCCACATTCATGGGATGGGAAATATAGGGCTCGCCCGAACGGCGCACAACACCGTCATGGGCCTGCGCCGAAAAAACATACGCCCGCTGGATAAGATCCAGATCAGGGTTATCAATATATGACGCCACCTTGTCGGTGATCTGATTAATTCGAATCATATAGTCTGCCAGACGTTAGGGCTGCCGTTGCAGCGATTTTGGAATCCACCATTGGGTGAAATTATAGGCAATGCCAGCCGGAGCCGCCTTTATATTCTGCACCCGCGCCTGCACTATTGGCAAGGATTTCGGCACATACAGAAAACAATAAGGGACTTCGTCATACAGGATACGCTGCACTTCGTCATAGATCGGCTTGCGCTCCTCCTGGCCCACCAGCCTGCGGCCCCGCTCCAAAAGATCATCCAGTTCGAGATTCTTGTACCGCGTGAAGTTCAGCCCGCCGTCCACGGCCATGGAAGAATGCCACACACTGTAAATATCGGGGTCCTGAAGGATATTCCATCCCAGGATGAGAGCATCAAAACGGCCCTTGTCTACAAATTCCTTAATAAATGCAGCCCATTCCACGGTTCGCAGATCGACGACGATGCCGACGTCCTTGAGCCGTTGCTGCATGATGACCCCGCTCTTTATACGCTGGGTATTGCCCTGATTGGTGATGATGGAAAAGGAAAGTGACACGCCGTCCTTGTCCAACACCCCGTCGCCGTCAGAGTCCATCCAACCGGCTTCGGCCAGCAGAGCGCGGGCCTTTTCCGGGTCATAGGGCCTCGGCTTGATGGTTTCGTTATACTGCCAGGTGCCGGGTTTATAGGGTCCGTTGGCAGCCTCACCCAGACCGTAAAGCACACCCTTGACAAGTTCCTTCCGGTCAATAGCGTAATCAATGGCCTTGCGCACCCGCACGTCCTTGAAGAACGGGTGCTTCATGTTGAAACCCAGGAAGGTGTACCCGGAGGACAGGTACTGAAATTTGTTGAAGCTTCCGTCCCAGCCCGGCCCGGAGGTCTGGTAGAGATACTGCAAGGGGGTCAACCCCATGGTATCGAGATTCCCCGCTTTGAGTTCCAGAAACTGCGTGGAAAGATCGGGAATCATCCGGTAGACAATCCGGTCAATATACGGCTTGCCTTCGAAAAAATTCGGATTGGCCTTGAGCACTATCTGACTCCCCGGCGTCCACTCTTCCATCATGTAGGGCCCCGCACCCAGCGGTTGGCGGCTGTACCGGGTATTCAGGAGGTCCTCCCCCTCCAGGGCATGCTTGGGCAGGATATCCATGGCCCAGGTCACCAAAGCCTTGGCAAAAGGCTTCTCGTACTCCACTTCAAAGGAAAAATCGCCGGTAAGCCGAAACGCGGAGACCGCTTTCAAATTTTCCTTGTAAGCCGTGGGGGTTTTGGGGTCCAAGGTCAACCGGTAGGTAAATTCCACATCATGAGCCGTGAGCTGACGACCATCAAACCAATAGACGTCTTTGCGCAACTTGAACCGGATCAGTTTTCCGCCGTCGAGAATCTCGAAGGATTCTGCGGCATAGGGTACCAACTCGATATTCTTGTTGTATTTGAGAAGGCTGACATAAACCTGCGATGCAACTTCATGCGACCCCTCGTCAGTGGCCAGGATGGCAATCAGATTGCTCGGCTCACCCAGCATGGCTTCGACAATGTTTCCCCCTTCCTGAGGAACGGATGGAACCCGCGCGGGATCAACAGGCTTCACAGGCGTGGCAGGGCCAGATTCCTCGCCGCAACCGCTTAGCAGTGTCAAAACGAGAATAAGTATAAGCAGGCTATGCGGTCTCATTTTCCCTTGCAAAATGGAGGTGATTGGACCATATAATTATGAGAGCATCGGTCACTACGGACAGTATGTACCAATGGATGTAAAAAGCCAAGAGCGCAAGTCCCGGATAAATCAAATTTATACAACTTGCCGAACAGCTTGGATATATGTAAATGAAGCCGCTCAGCCCTGTTGACACGGGAGATGGAAAGAGTTGATTAGATGACCAATGGTGAAAAACAAATAGTCAAAACCATCCTGCAGGATTTTATCGACGATTCCGTTCCAGACTATATCCTGGAGGGAGCCAATGAAATCGTCACGGCCAAGGGTGTACAGAAACTGGACCTGAAAAAACGGGACCAATACTGGGATATTGATGGTCAGGTGCAAGGTGACGAGTTTCAAAACTACACCTCGGAAATAGGTCTCAACCTCACCGACAAGACCATCAATTACTACTGCAACTGTCCCGATTCCTTCTCCGGGGTCTGCCGCCATGTGGCTGCCACTGCCGTCAAACTGCTCAAATCACTGAATGCCGAATCCGGCGAAGAGGCCCCGACTCCGCGTACGGACTGGCGCCAGACATTTCGCCCTTTCTTTGCCACCGAATTGGAGCCTGAAGCGGGCCGCCACTATCTCATCTACAGAATATACCCCGAACTGGGACGCCTCCAGGTGGCCTTCTTTCGCGCCCGACAGAATAAATCCGGCATCTCCCAGGTGCAAAACGAAGTTTCCCTGGCCCAGATCGTGGAAAATCCCGACTGGTGCGACACCTCCCCGGCCCTGGCGGGCGTGGCCGAACAGATAGGTCATTACCTGAACTACTGGGGCCACAAGGTGGAAATACCCGCCGGCCTGCATTCCTGGTTCTTCCGCGCGGTCAAGGGAGAATACTATCTCTACCTGAGAGAATCCGACCAACCCGTGACCATCGAGTCCAAAACCATGCAACTCAAGCTCTCGCCGAGCCTGAGCGAAAACGGCCTGGGTTTCGACATTCTACTCGCCCGTGAAGACAAAATGCCCTTCTCCATCACGGACGAAGAAGAAATCTATTTCTACGGTCGGCTGCCGCTTTGGGTCTACTACAAGAATTCCTTCTACCCGGTACAGACCGGACTTGATCCCAAGCTTGTCCAAGGCATGGTGGAGCAAAAACCCATTGTGCCGCATGCCGATGTCTCCGAATTCCTGGACCGCGTCTGGACGCAGATACCGGTATCCGATCTCTACGGGCAGGAAGACTTCCTCGAACGCGTCGGACCAATTTTCCAGGAAGCAAACTACAATCCCAAGCTCTTCCTGGACGAGGAAGGCAGCCTGCTCGTGCTCAAAATACAAAACATCTACGAAAACGAGCATGGCGAATTCATCATGTCCGGGCCCAACCCCGATCTTCAAACCGGAAGCTACCATGATGGAGGCAAAAGCTACCTTATCCGCCGCGCCCAGGACGAGGAAGCCCAGCTCATGGCCGAATTGCAGGACATGCATTTTCAGCCCAGAAACAACCACATCTGGTTCATGGAGCAGGAGGAGGCCATCAATTTCCTGCTCGACTTCTATCCGCAACTCGTGGAGGCCTACCGAGTCTTCGGCGAACAAAACCTGACCCGCTACAAGGTACGCACCACGCAACCCCTGGTAATTGCGGAAGTCGAAACGGACGAAAACGAAAAGTGGTTCAACTTGGAATTGTCGGTCGAATACGACGACCAACGTGTTCCCATCGACGTCATCTGGGAAGCATGGACCAAAGGCAAAAGATACGTACAGCTCAAGGACGGTTCCTACACGAGCCTCCCGGAATCCTGGCTCGAAAAGCTCGGGCACAAACTCAAGGCCTTGGGATTCGATCCGGATAAGGCACCCAAGAGCCAATTCAACCAGTTTGAAGCTCCGGTGCTGGATAAAATCCTGGAGGATCTACCCCAGGCGCAAACCGATTCCTTTTTTGTCAAGCTCAAGGAAAAGATCAACAACTTCGATCATATCCGGGCTATCGAACAACCGAAGTCACTCCAGGCCACCCTGCGTCCCTATCAGGTTCAGGGACTCAGCTATCTCAATTTTCTGCGTGAATACGGATTCGGCGGCATCCTGGCGGACGAAATGGGTCTTGGCAAAACCATTCAGACCCTTTCCTACATCCAATCCATGCTCGACTTGGGCATTGGCGGCCCGAACCTGATCATCGTACCAACTTCCGTGCTGCCCAACTGGGAGCGCGAAGCGAAAAAATTCGTTCCCGACCTGAAACGGCTGACCATCTATGGTGCCAAACGTGAGGACCTGTTCCAACACATCAAGGAATCCAACCTGGTCATCACCACCTACGCTCTGCTCAGGCGCGACCTGGATGAATTGCTCAAGTATGAATACACCAGCGTTATTCTTGACGAAGCACAAAACATAAAAAATCCCAACACGATAACAGCTCGTTCCGTGCGCAAGCTGAATGCGGGCCTTCGCCTCTGTCTGTCCGGTACGCCCATTGAAAACAATCTGTTCGAGCTCTGGTCACTCTTCGAATTTCTCATGCCGGGCTTCCTGGGATCACAGCATTCCTTCCAACGGAGCATCGTAAAACCCATCAAGGATGGCGATGAGGAGACTCTCGACTACCTGCGTACCCGCGTAAAACCCTTCATTCTCAGGCGCACCAAATCCGAAGTGGCCAAGGATCTGCCGCCCAAGATCGAGACCACCCACTACTGCGAACTGGTAGAGGAACAACGCGAGCTCTACTCTGCCGTGGCCAAGAAACTCAAAGACCAGGTGCTCAGGGACGTGGACGAAAAAGGCATGGCCAAAAGCCAGATGTCCATCCTCGATGCCCTGCTCAAACTCCGGCAAATCTGCTGCCATCCGCGGCTGCTCAAGCTCGACATGCCCGGTGTTTCGACCAACCTGCCTTCCGGCAAATTCGACGCTTTCAAGGACCTTGTCATTGACATCATCGAAGGCGGCCACAAGGTACTGGTCTTCTCCCAGTTCGTGCGTATGCTCCATGTCATCCGCAACTGGCTCCAGATTCGGGAAATCCCGTTCACCTACCTCGACGGCTCCTCCAAGGACCGTTTCGCTCAAGTGGACCGGTTCAACGACAATCCGGATATCCCCATCTTCCTCATTTCGCTCAAGGCGGGCGGTACCGGACTGAACCTGACCAGCGCCGACTATGTCATCCACTACGACCCCTGGTGGAACCCGGCCGTGGAAAACCAGGCCACGGACCGCACCCATCGCATCGGCCAGAAACGCCAGGTCTTTGCCTACAAGATGATCTGCCAGAACACCGTGGAAGAACGTATTCTGAAGCTGCAGGAGCAGAAAAAAAGTGTCGCGGAAGCAATTATTCCGGGCCAGACCGCGCTCAAGAGCCTGACCCGCGACGATCTCGAAATGCTCTTCGAAATTTAAGCCTCTCCGGCTTATCAGGAAAAGTTCTTATTTACAGGCTAAATGGTGCCTGATACCTCTTTTATGACTCAACCCACGAAGACATCACGATAACTCTTGCAAGGCGGACTTCATGCAACCCATGTCGATACTCTATAGCGGGGCCACCTACGCCTTTGATCCGCTACACCAATTCTGGGAAAAAGACTCGACCCAGCGGGCCGTGGCGGGCATTCTCATCTTCGTCTTCATTTTCGCTCTCGCCATCATCGAATTGAAACGCCAGGGGTTGCTGACCGGCGGCGTGGCCACCTTGATCCCCGCCAATCACTATCTGGCCATCAACCTGGCCTTCACCCTGGTTCTCATATTGGAAGTTATCAGCCTGATCTTTACGCTGCCGTGTTCCATCTCCAAGGCGGTAGGAAAGCAGTTTGAAATTCTGGCACTGATTCTACTCAGGAGTGCGTTCAAGGCGTTGGCCGACTTCCCGGAACCCATCACCATAACCGGACACGAACAGGAACTCTGGATCATCCTGACCGATGGCGGCGGCGCAGTATTCATTTTCGCCCTGCTCGGGGTCTACAATCAACTTCGCAGCCAGCTTGATGAAGCACTCCACGGCGGTCCGGTGCTGTTCAAATTTGTAGCGGCAAAAAAAATTGTCGCCCTGATCATGCTCGTCATTTTTCTGGGTATGGGCATCAAAAACAGCATACTTCTGTTCTCGGGAGAACATCCGTTCAACTTTTTCCAAAGTTTTTATACGGTCTTGATTTTCAGCGACATAATGCTTGTTCTCATCGCCCAACGTTTCCTTCCCGAATTTCGGGCAGTATTCCGCAATTCCGGTTTTGCCCTGGCCACCCTGCTCATTCGGCTGGCCCTGACAGCTCCTCCCTATTACAACGTACTCATTGGCATAGGTTCCGCCACCTTCGCCTGCGTGCTCACCCTGGTCTACAACACCTTCTATTCCAACAAGGCGATCTACAACCGTAAAAAACATGCCGGGAAATAGCCGCTCGTTCCATCGGAATCATACCGGGATGTCGGCTATCCCCATCGCCAACAAGCAGGTAACTCCTGCCTGTGAATCGGCGTGCAAATATGACCCACCTGAGCCGGTAATCGGCGTCGAAATTTGACCCACCCCGGCAAGCCCCTCAAGGTCACGAGAAAATTGTGACGGGAGGGCCAGCGAGGAGATGCTGACGGTGGAAACAATTCGAAAGATTAAGGTGGCCCATGACCGGCATGAGACGCCGATCAGGCAGATATCCAAGAATTTAAACATGAGCCGGAATACGGTCCGCAAGGTGTTGCGCTCGGAGGAGACGCGCTTCGAGTACAAACGAGCGATCCAGCCCATGCCCAAACTTGGTGAATTCACGACCTGGCTGGAAAGCGAGTTGGAGCGGGATGTCGGGCTTCCACGCAAACATCGACGCACGATCAAGGTCTTGTTTGAGCAGCTTCAGGGGCAAGGTTACGAGGGAGGCTATGATGCTGTCCGGCGTCATGTCTCCCGCTGGCGCGAAGCCGAAGGGCACAGGGTGTCGCAAGCCTTTGTCCCGCTGACTTTCGCCTCTGGAGAGGCCTACCAGTTCGACTGGAGCCACGAGCAACTCGAAATTGACGGCATGCCAATGACGGTCAAGACCGCGCACATGCGATTGTGCCATAGCCGGATGGTCTTCTGCTTCGGTTACCCTCGGGAGACCCAGGAGATGGTATTCGACGCCCATCAGCGCGGCTTTGCCTTTTTCGGCGGATCTTGTGGCCGAGGTATTTACGACAACATGAAGACCGCAGTGAACAAAGTTCTACGCGGCAAGCAACGCGAACTCAATTCCCGCTTCGAGCAGATGTGCACTCATTACCTGGTGGACCCCACGCTGTGTACGCCTGCTGCTGGCTGGGAAAAAGGGCAGGTGGAAAATCAAGTCCATCTGGTACGTACTCGTTTTTTATCCGGCAGATGGCGTTTCGGGAGCCTTGAGGAGTACAACGCCTGGCTGCTGGAGCGAGCTATTGGTTGGGCCAAGACTCAGGCTCATCCGGAGATTACGGACAAGACGATCTGGGAGGTCTTCCTGCAGGAGCGTGAAAACCTAATCAAGCCCGCAGCCCCTTTCGATGGCTACCGTATTCAGGAATGCCGGGTTTCCTCCACATGTCTGGTGCGGTTTGATCACAACCGGTACAGCGTACCCTGCGAGGCGGCTGGACAGGCGGCGCAGATCAAGGCGTACGCCGACCACATCTCGGTGATTCGCGATGGCCGGGTGCTGGCCGTACATGCCCGCCGATTCGGCAGAGAAAAGACTGTCTATGACCCGTGGCACTACGTGCCTGTCCTGGAGCGTAAGCCCGGAGCGCTCCGCAACGGCGCTCCCTTCCAGGACTGGAGGCTTCCTGCGCCGATGGAGCAAATCCGTCTGTCCCTGCGGCGGCATAAGGACTGGGACCGACAGTTTGCGGGTATCCTGACAGCGGTGCCCAGCCATGGACTCCAGGCAGTAACCGACGCCTGCCAGGCGGCCCTGGACCAGAACACGGTGAGTCGGGACGTGGTCCTTAACATCTTGAACCGCTCCCGTGATCAAAGGCCAACCCAAGAGGTTTGCGTCCCCGATCACCTCAGGATCAAATGCGAACCTGTGGCCGACTGCGGACGTTATGACCAGCTATTGGAGGCGAGCCATGCTTCGCAATGACATCTTGGCTTTGCTCAAAGAGCTCAAGCTGCATGGCCTGCGCGGAGCTTACGACGAGATGCTTGAGCACGGTCGTCGATCCGGGGCCACTCTGGAACGGTTTCTGTTAGATCTGCTCAAGGCGGAACAGGCCGAGCGCCGCGTACGCAGCATCCGATACCGCCTGGGGATCGCCAGATTTCCCGTGAGCAAAGATCTGGACGGTTTCGACTTCCAGGACTCGCACGTCGGTGAGGCCAGGATCAGGGATCTATACCAGGGCGGCTTCATGGAGAGCTGGATCAATGTGGTCTTTGTAGGCGGCACGGGCACCGGAAAAACGCATTTAAGCATCGCCATCGGCTCCAATGCCGTGCGCAACGGCGCCCGAGTGCGCTTTTTCAATCTGGTGGACCTCGTCAACCAGCTCGAGCAGGAAAAGGCGGACGGCAAGGCCGGACGGCTGGCCGAGACTTTGGCGCGCTTCGACTTGGTCATCCTGGACGAACTCGGCTACCTGCCGTTTTCCAGGTCAGGAGGCCAGCTGCTCTTTCACCTGCTCTCAAAGCTCTACGAGAGGACCTCGGTGCTGATCACCACGAACCTGAGCTTCGGGGAGTGGTCACAGGTCTTTGGAGACGCCAAGATGACCACGGCCCTGTTGGACCGCGTCACACATCACTGCGAGATCATCGAAACAGGCAATGAAAGCTGGAGGCTGAAACAAGGCAGGGGACAGCACCAAGGGCAGGACGCATAAGCGTCGGCGGCAGGGTCGGGAATTCCGGTCGCCCTCCGGGCTCCCTCCATTCCCGACCCTGCCGCCGCCCCCGGAAAAGCCTCCCCCCAACACCCGAAAACCACGTTCGGGGTGGGTCAAATTTCGACGCCGATGATGGGTCAACTTTCAACGCCGATTGACACCAAGGTTGGTGTAGACGATGGTGCCTGGTCTTGATCCGGGTAGCAGGAACTGCTTCTCTTCCAGTAAAGGTCGCCAAAAGATGGTCCTGAAGGACTTTTCCCAGGACTTGCGGCGGTCGCAGAACTCGTAGCACTGCCAGACATCCTCATCGGTTTTGCCGAAGTGATGCTGAAAGGCGGTTTCGGGAAGTGCCCCAATCATGGCCTTGATGTCGCTATAGAACTTGCCTGCGCAGATGAAACCGATATCCAGCCGCTCCATCTCGTCGAAGAGCTCCTGGTCGAAGAATCCGGAGTCCATGCGAATGATGATGGGTACGGTCTTGCTGTAGCGGGTACGGATCATGCGCACCACGTGACGGATCATCTTCGGGGCTGAGTCGCCGTTGAGAGAGTGTTTGTCGCCGCCACGGAACACGGCGTCTATAATGTAGCGGCCCCAGGTCATCTGGAGAGGCTGAAAGCCCAGAACCTTCTTGTAGGTGGGCTTGACGCCGTGACGCTTCGGCGCTTGGTCGTTATCCATGACCATGGTGTCGATGTTCAGTTCGATCACTTCTGGGCTGGTCATGCTGAGTCGCCAAAGGAAGAGTTGCTGCAACAGACGGCGAAAAAGATAGGTCCGTTGTGCGGAGAATGATTGGTAGAACCGCTTGACGGTGTGCGATGAGGCCATGCTCTTGATGTCTGTTTCGATGGCAGCCGCGTAGCCCGGATCTTTGGTCAGGACATCAAAGTGGGCCAAGTGACGGCTGGTGCCGTCAAAGAGGAAGCAGAGCACCTGCTTGAAAAGTTCATCGATGGGCGTGCCCTTGGGGTTCTTGCGCATGGAGCCGAAAAGGCGGTTGATGTGGGGGAAAAGACCAATGCCACGAATGTAGCGAGCAAAGAGGTTGAGCCCGGCCCGGCTTGTCAGACAGTCGTTCGTGACTTGGACATCGTCGATGAATTTTGCTTTGGTTCTCTTTGAGTTGGACATCCAGCCCTCCACCAAATGGGTGAAACGTTCATGACGTAGTGACTGGATGTGATTGTAAACAAAAACAAGGTGATATGCCAGCTTTGATGTTGTGTCAGGCTGGAGAATCGCTCAGATTAGGTTTAAACAACCTCCAGCTTCTCGCCCCCCCTCTTCACCCCTGTCCCAACACGCCACCACGACAGATCCCCAAGCTCCTCCCAACCAGTCCTTGTGGCGTGGGCTCTGTCCGAAAGAATTCGGACTTCGCACAGCCTCACCCGCACCACCAACCCGACAAAGGACCCCCTCTTCACACCCGCACCGCACGCGCGCATGCGCCGACGGGATTCTCAAGGCCCTCGGCCTTGAGGCCCCGCTGGCAAGCGCCGCCGGAGGCATCCCCCACCAGCACAGCACCGCCGTTCTCGGCACCACCAATGCGCAAACCCCTTGCCGCGCTTAGGCGGCAAGGGGTTCACATTCACTATCCTCTATCTCCGCTTCCTCTCGCGGAGTTAAAGAACTAATTCTTAGGTGCACAGACAATCGCTGAACACCACACGGTCGGTGTATTCGGCCTGCTTGCCCTTGTTCCAGCGGGAGACAGGGCGATAGTAGCCGACGATCCGGGTATAGACCTCGGCCTCCTGGCCGCAGGTGGGGCACTCGAAGTGCTCGCCCAGGATATACCCGTGCTCCTTGCAGATGGAGAAGGTAGGCGTGACCGAGACGTAGGGAATCTTGGTCTTGGTAAACGCCTTGATGATGAAGTTCTTGAGCGACTTGGGATCGGTCACTGCTTCGCCCAGGAATGTATGGAACACGGTGCCGCCGGTGTAGAGCGGCTGCAACTGGTTCTGGTGTTCCAGGGCATAGAGCACATCCTGGGAGATGCCCACGGGCAATTGGGTGGAATTGGTATAATACGGGGTGCCGTTGCCCTGGGTCTTGATGTCGGCGTACAGGGATTTGTCGATCTTGGCCAGCCGGTAGCTGGTGCCTTCGGCGGGCGTGGCTTCGAGATTGTAGAGGTTACCGGTCTCCTCCTGGAAACGAGCAGTGATCCGGCGCAAATGGTTGAGCACACGGCGCATGAGCCGCACGCCGCTCTCTGTCTCAATGCCCTTGTCGATCAGGTTGAGGCAGGCCTCGTGGCCGCCCAGCAGCCCGATAGTGGAGAAATGCCCCTTGTACCCGTTCTTCAGATAACGCTTGGACCAGGAGAACATACCCGCTTCGAGATTGTTGTTGATGACCTTGCGCTTGTACTCCAGGGAATCCTTGGCCAATTCGGCGTATTCCTCAATCAAATCCAGGAAGTCGTCCTCGGACTGGGCGAGGTAGGCGAGCTTGGGCAGGTTCAGGGTGACCACACCGATGGAACCGGTCAGGTCGCCCGCGCCGAACAGTCCGCCTGTCTTTTTGCGCAATTCGCGCAGATCCATCTGGAGCCGGCAGCACATGGAACGCACATCTTCGGGCTTGAGGTCCGAACTGATGAAGTTCTGGAAGTAGGGCACGCCGTACTTGGCCGTGAGCTGCATGAGCAGTTCGCCGATCTCGGATTCCCAGGGGAAATCCTCAGTGACGTTGTAGGTCGGGATGGGGAAGGAGAAGATACGGGAATGATGATCTCCTTCCAACATAACCTCAATGTAGGCCTTGTTGATCAGGGCCATTTCTTCTTCGAAATCGCCGTAGGTCAACTCATCGTCGTACTTGCCGCCCACAATGATGGGCTCGTTGGCGATGTGCTTGGGTGCCACCAGGTCAAAGGAAAGGTTGGTAAACGGCGACTGGCCGCCCCAGCGGGAGGTGGTATTCAGGTTGAACACGAACTTCTGCATGCACTGGCGCACCTGTTTGTAGCTCAACCCGTCGGCCCGCACAAAGGGGGCGAGATAGGTGTCGACGTTATTGAAGGCCTGGGCACCGGCCCATTCATTCTGCAGGGTGCCAAGGAAGTTGTTCATCTGGCCCAAGGCGGTATCGAAATGCTTGGCAGGCCCGGCCGACGCCCGGCCTTCCAGGTTGAAGCCTTCGAGGAGGAGGTCGCGCAGGGACCAGCCCGCACAGTATCCGGCCAGACCGAAAGAGAGATCATGGATATGGAAATAGCCGTGCTCGTGCGCCAGGCGGATTTCCTCGGGGTACTTTTCAAGGGCATAGCGCGCCTGAACCGTTCCCGACAGGTGGAGCATGAGGCCCTGAAAGGAATGGGTCATGTTGGCGTTCTCGTTCACGCGCCAGTCGGCCTGATCCAGATAGGTGTCAATGACGTCCTTGATATCCAGATAGGCTTCTTTCTGACTGCGAAGCTGACGGCGCTTCTCGCGGTAGAGAATGTATTTCTTGGCGATCTCGTACTGGCGCGACTCCATCAGGATCTGTTCGACCGTGTTCTGGACGTGTTCCTGCTCGGGGATGTCGACATCGTCGAGTTTTTTCTCGACCTTTTTGGCGAGGCGTTTGGCAAGCAGCGGGTCTTTGATGCCGCTGGCCGCGAGGGCCTTGAAAATGGCTTGGGCGATGCGGTCAGTTGACCACGTCTCCAACCGGCCGTCTCTCTTCATGATCTGGCTGGGCATGCTCCGTCTTCCTCCTTGGGGGCACATATTTCTGAATGGTAAGTTCGTGTTTGGGCGGCAGATAACTCCGGGCGATATCGAGATCGCGCTCGGTGAGCCCCGGAACGCGGGTAGTGCGGAAATAAAAGGCCTCGGGATTCAATGCGGCCATGGCAAAAATGCGTTCCATATTCCGTTGTGCCGCGAGAGCCGAGACCGCATTGCCGGTCAGGGCGGGATACTTTTCGTATGGTCCTTTAACGTCCACGGCAAAGACATCCACCAACGAGCACTGGAGTAGCTCCCGGACCACCTCCGGGCGCATGCCGTTGGTGTCCATCTTGACGGGCAGGCCGCTCTTTTTGATCTCGTAAAGCAACTCGCCCACGCCGGGCACCGTGGTCGGTTCGCCGCCGGTGACGGTCACGCCGTCGAGCCAGCTGCCCCGATCGCGCAGGTAAGCCTTGATATGAGTCTGCCCGATGACGGGCAGGGAAGACATGTCCCAGGCCAATTGAAAATTATGACAGGTAGGGCAGCGCAGGTTGCACCCCCCCAAAAAGATAATGCAGGTGTGGCGGCCGGGCCAGTCGCACAGACTCAGGTTCTCAAAACCGCGCACATATTTCCACACTTCTGCAGACTCGTTCATCCTTCCTTCCTCTCCTCACGCTGGGCCGCCATGCGGTGCTCGCTCAATGCAGCCTGTGCCGCGGTCAAAACAAATGGGCTATCCCCTCCGCTCCCCCCGAAGCTCAGGAACGCCCGACTCCGACAACCGGCTTGTTCTGCCACGAAAAGTTGCTGGAACGTGTTTGTATTGATAGCCCAACAGTATAATTTTGTACAGGGGGTATCAAAATTATTTTTGGCTAATCAGGCCCCTAGGGGCTATTTTTGGTGATTATATGGAATTACAAGACATCTTGAAAAGTTTTCAACAGGCATTAAAAATTCATAAGTCGAATATATTTAACTTTTTTCTAGAACAAGTTTAGAAAAAAATATTTTCAATTTGAAGGGGATCAGTTTTCGACAGGCAGGTAAGGGGAAGAGCAAGGGAGAAATTCCGCGCTCAAGATGAAACGTACTTACCACAACGCCTTACGATTGGGAACACTCTTCCTGGCAGATTCCACAGGAAAACGAACAATAAAACGGGACATTTTCCCGACTGCGCACAATACCCCGACCCTCTAGGCTCCCAGCCTGTCAAGGTCGATTCGCGCAAAATGCACGTCATTTTCTGGCACGCCATTTGCCTTCTCGGAACCCGCCCCCCCCTCCACCAATCTCTATATATCAATCCGGCAATTTGATGCCAAAAATCTATACGGGGGAGGGGCCATACAAGTCGACCTGCCCAGAGGGTGTAGCCACGAGACTGCCTGGAGATTGATTTTATGACATACTTCATTTGCCATTACACACAAACGAGGGGCTCCATGTCGGAACTAGCCCACAGACGCCACGACATTTCCAACAAAGTCTGGAAAAAGCTTGAGCCACCTCTTCCAGACAAAAAAGGGAATTGGGGCGGTATTGCCCAAGATACTCGCCGGTTCATCAACGCAATGTTTCGGATCATGCGAACCGGCGCACCCTGGCGAGTTCTGCCCCCGCACCGACCTTGGCTCGCCCCACAAAAAAAAACGGCCCCCGCACCAGGCGGGGGCCGTTGACATTACCGGTATGCGAGGCTGCTAGAGTTTGCAGGCAGTAAGCAGGTCGGCGACAGCATCGGTCTGTTCCCAGGTGAACTCGGGCCGTTCGCGGCCGAAGTGACCATAGTTGGTGGTCTTCTGGAAGATGGGGCGGCGCAGCTTGAGTCGCTGCTGGATGAAGTAGGGGCGCAGGTCGAAGACATCGACAACGGCCTTGGTGAGCTGTTCGTCGGTGACCTGACCGGTGCCGCGCGAGCAGACGACCACGGACACGGGCTGGGCCACGCCGATGGCGTAGGCGATCTGGACTTCGCACTGATCGGCCAGACCGGAAGCCACGACGTTCTTGGCAACGTAGCGGGCCATGTAGGCGCCGGAGCGGTCGACCTTGGACGGGTCCTTGCCGGAGAAAGCGCCGCCGCCGTGGGCTCCGGCTCCACCGTAGGTGTCGTTGATGATCTTGCGGCCGGTAAGCCCGCAATCGCCCACGGGACCGCCGATGACGAACCGGCCGGTGGGGTTGATATAGGTCTTGAGTTTGCCGCTGATGAGTTCCTCGGGGATGGTCTTCATGATGACTTCCTCGCGGATGGCTTCCTGAAGATCGGCGTAGGCGATATGTTCATCGTGCTGGGAGGAGACGACCACATTGTCGATGCGCACGGGCTTGCCGTTGTCGAACTCGACGCAGACCTGGGTCTTGCCGTCGGGGCGCAGAAAATCGAGAATACCCTCTTTGCGCACGTAGGTCAGACGGCGGGAAAGCTTGTGGGCGTAATAAATGGGAGTGGGCATGAGTGTGGGAGTCTCGTTGGTGGCGAAACCGAACATCATGCCCTGGTCGCCCGCGCCCTGGTCTTCGGGTTTGACGCGGTCAACGCCCTGGGCGATGTCCGGGGACTGCTTGTCGATGGAGGAGATGACGGCGCAGGTCTGCCAGTCGAAGCCCATGGTGTCGGCGGAGTTGTAGCCGATGCCCCTGATGGTATTGCGGACGATCTCCGGGAAATCGGCGTAGGCCGTGGTGGAGATTTCACCGGCAATGAACGCCATGCCGGTGGTGACCAGCGTTTCACAGGCAACGCGGGCATTTTCGTCCTGACCGATGATGGCGTCCAGAATGGCGTCGGAAATCTGATCGGCGACCTTGTCGGGATGTCCTTCGGTGACGGATTCGGATGTGAAAAGATACTTGCCTTCAATCTGCATAAAACTCCTCCTTGAGGGATGCTAATAATCGTCTAGAAATCGGAAGTAAGTTCATACTCAATGATTTCATTGACGGAATTGTTGCTGCCTACGACGACGACCCGGGGCTTACAGGTCCGGGCCTCGCTCTCACTGAGCCACATGTACGTGGCGATTATTATACGCTGCCCCACCTCGCCCTTGTGCGCGGCAGCCCCGTTGAGACAAATCTCACCGGGTTCGCCGGGAATGGCGTACGTGGTCAACCGTTCTCCGTTGTCCAGATTGTAGATATCCACCTGCTCGTAGGGAAGGATGCCGACCGAATGCATGAGCTTGCGGTCGATGGACAGGCTTCCCCGGTATTCCAGGTTGGCGCAAGTGATGGTGGCACCATGAATCTTGGCGCTTAAAAAACATCGATTAGGCAATGGAATCAAACCTCTATAAGTATATTATCTATGAGCCTGGCCCTGCCCATACGGATGGCAACGGCAGCCAGCACCGGCCCCTCAACGGCCTCGACAGGGACGATATTGTCCGGATCGACGACCTCTATGTACTCCACCTTGCCCATGGGCAGAGTGGAGGCATATTCATTATACAAGAATTGCTTGGCAGTTTCGGCATTGTGCTCACCCGCCTTGATCCTATCGGCCAATTCCAGCAACCCTTTACGGATGGCGGGTGCGGCGTCACGTTCCTCTTGGGTGAGATAAGCGTTACGGGAACTCAGAGCCAGCCCGTCGGCCTCGCGCACAATCTCGTGCCCGACGATTTCGACCGGGATATTGAGGTCACGGACCATGCGCCGAAGGATGGCGAGCTGTTGCCAGTCCTTCTGGCCAAACACGGCCACGGTCGGCTGGGCGAGCATGAACAATTTGGCCACCACCGTGCACACGCCCCGAAAATGAATGGGACGCGACGCGCCGCACAGGTGCTTGCCCAGTTCGGGCACTTCGATCCAGGTGGCGCGATCGGGTTCGTACATGGCCTCATGCGACGGAGCGAACAGGATGTCCACGCCCTGGGCCTCGGCCTTGGCCCGATCCCCTTCCATGTCGTGGGGGTAGCTGCCCAGGTCCTCGTTCTCCCCGAACTGGATCGGGTTGACGAAAAGCGAGACAACGAGCTTGTCACACAATGACCGGGCACGGCCCATGAGTGAAAGATGACCAGCATGGAAATAGCCCATGGTCGGCACCAGGCCTATGCTCAGGCCCTCGCGCCGCCAGGCTAAACACTGTGCCTGCAACTCTTTGGGATCGGTAATAACTCTCATATTTGCCAACTTTCACCCAGTGAATTGTCAGGGTTGGGATCAATAGTCAAGGAAAAAATGCTTATATCTGGATACATTGATTTATAGACATCGGAACAGGCCTTCCGGGGTAATAATTTGCATGGAACGACGCCAACTTTCATTTGAGAAAAAACCGGGCTCAAGGTAAGCTCGCGGATTATGAGGACGAAAAAAAACATCTTGGCGGACGGGGCACTGACCTTCACTCCTGGGGAATTAGTCGATTTCGAGCACACCATCAAGGACTGTATCGCCGAATTCCTGCCATTTACCTCCTATAGTCTCTTCTTCCCCAGAGAGAAGCCCGAGTCCGTCCCCGAACCAGAATTCCGGGCCGAGGATCAAGAGCTGATCCTGCCGCTGGTCTTCCAGCGGGAGACGCTGTGCTACTTCATCGCCAAGGGCGTTCGGCTCAAGGCCCCGGCCACCGCACCCAAATATATCATGGCCCTGGCGACTTCCGTGCTGGAAAAGCTTGCCCTGTACAAACGCGCCATCACCGATCCGCTCACCGGACTGCACACCCGCGACTTCTTCATCTCCGAGCTGGAACAGGCCATAGACCGAGTGCAGAGCTGTCTGGCCACCGGCAGTTGCCGTGCCGGAATGGAAGCCCGCGAGATGGACCTGACCTTTTCCGGCACCCTGGGCGTGCTTTTCCTCGATCTCGACTGTTTTCAGTGGATCAACGACCACTACGGCTATCTTACCGGCGACGACATCATGGCCGAGGTGGGCCGGTTGCTCGGCATGGTCTGCCCCAAATTCACCACAGTCGCCCGGTTCTCCCACGACAAATTCGCCATTCTGATGCCCGATGCCAAGCCCCGCGCCTGCTTCCAGTTGTCCGAAGTCATCCGCTCCGGCATCAGCAAGCTCTCTTTTACCGACCCCATGACCAACGACACCATCACCATCACCGGATCGTTGGGATTCGCCAACTACCCCCAGGCGGTGGAAGGCGGCCAGTTTCGGCGCACCACCAACGAACAGGCCAGGATACTGGTACGCAAGACACGACGGGCCATGGGGGTTGCCAAGGCCATGGGCCGCAACCGGGTGTTCAACTACGCCGACATTCTGGACAAGGGTGGTCGGGTGCTCCAAACCCTGCCCATGAATCGGGTCTCCGTCTCCATTGGCGAGACCTCGGGTGCCAAGGTCGGCCAGCGCTTCCTGATTCGGGCCGCTCGACCGGAATCCGAACCCGTTTTGGCAGACGGCGGCACCAGCCGATCGGTCATATACAAGGGAGAAATCGTGCTGGTAGAGGTCCGCGAGGAAATGGCCTTTGCCGAAGTGCTCCATCTGGCGGACGCAGCCCGGAATGTGCTGCCCGAAGACCGTCTCAAGCGCATTGACGGAAAAGAAAGCCCGTTCGCCAGCAAGGGAACGACCGACCACACCGTCTCCAGCACCGATGCCACGACCCGACTTTTTTCCTACAACGACTTCATAACCACCATGGCGGCGGCCCGGCTCAGGCCCGAAACCTTCGCCCTTTCCCTGATTCGGGTACTGAACCAGCCCGGCGACACGGATGAAGGATACCGCGAGGCCATGGATCAGATGGTGGCCGACGTAGCCAATATCGCCCGAGGGGCCTTTGGCGAAAACGCTTTCGGCGGTCGTCACGGCCTCAATGGCATGACGTTCTACCTGGAAAATGTGGACCGGAAAACCCTCATGGCCCGAACCCTGGAAATCGAGAAGTTGACCGCCGATTCCCTGGGCGTGAAGGTGGCCATCGGCTCGGCCTGCTACCCATTCCTGAACTTCGACCGGGCAGACATCCCGGAAAACTGCCGCAAGGGGCTGGAGCACGCCCTGCTCCTGCCCGATCCCCGCGTGGCCGTGTTCGACTCCATCTCGCTCAATCTTTCCGCTGACAGACGCTTCATGGACGGCGATATCTACGGTGCCATCGAGGAGTTCAAGCTCGCCCTGCTCGATGACGAGAACAACCTGCTGGCCCGCAACTCGCTGGGCATCTGCTTTGCCCAGCTCGGCCGGTTCGACGATGCCCGCCACGAGTTCGAGGCCGTGACCGCCCTTGACGCCAAGGATGTGCTGGCCCTGTATAATCTGGGCTGGGCCAACCACCGGCTGGGCGACCTCAAGGCGGCCGAAAAAGCCTACCGTCAGTGCCTCAAGGTGGAACCGGGCCACATCTATTCCCTGATGCGGCTGGGGTCCATCGAGGAAAATGCCCGCCATTTCAAGAAGGCGACAAATCTATACAAGAAAGCCGCCGCCCAGCCCGGCGGCGAACGCATGGTGCTCCGCCCCCTGGCCCGCGTGGCCTACAAACAGAACGACATCGAGGGAATGCGGGAATACCTGCACCTGGCACTGAACGCGGACCACAACGACCACCAGGCCATGCACATGCTCGCCCGCCTCTACCTGGATCAGGGCGAAGACCCGCAGATCGCCGAAGTGCTCTCCCGCCAATCAGCAGCCCTGTCACCCGGCAGAAATGTCTATTGGGAAACCCTGGAAGAAGCGCTCGAAGCCCAGGGCAAAAGCGAAGAAGCGGCCAAGGTTGCGGCTCGGGCTGGTTAGGGAAAGAACTTGGATGCCGCTCTGCGGCGGTGTCGGGTGAATACTATCTCTGTACACTCTGAATACCATTCAAGAAGGCATGTGGAGTCAACACTAGATTAAAAATACTTCCAATCCAAATATAAAAAGTATGATTCAACTCCAATAATTTATGCATTTCTCCTATTCTGAACTTGAAAGCAATCCCTCTTGTCCACCATGCTCCGACGCATTAAAATCAAGATTAGAATATATATCTCTAACAAGCATCAAAGCCCAAAGAAGTACACAACAGATAAGAACCAGTTCTACAGCTTTTTTTTCGTCATAATTATAAAAAATGGTTCCTCGACGTTTGATGTGGATTTTTCATGAAGCCAGTAACTCCTTGATGGGAGCGCCGATCAGGTAAATCATGGTGATGAAAGTTTTCACGTTTCGATACCCCCTGGCTCGCGATCTCGCCGCTTGGAAGAGGCCGTTGAGTCCTTCAAGCCTGGCGTTCGACAGTAGCGACTCCCACCGGCGCAATATGCGCGGCAGGTGCTCCCGGAATGTCCCCAGTGCCTTGCGTACGGGTTTGAGCAAGTCCGATTCCCCAGCCAACTCCTCGGCAAAAGTAAAGAATCTGGTCGCTCTCCATTTGGCTGCCTGCTTGGTGTCGGCCAGACGCACCCAGCGCAGCAACTCTTTCACCCGAAACGCCGTGGCTGTGGCCAAACCCCGTTCTTCCAACTCCTTCAAGGCCTCTTTCTGTTCCTCAGTCCGTCTTGTCTCCAAGCCTTTGAGAACCGCCCAGCGCGTGCCCTTCGGCAAGGCAAACTCCTTGGCTTCCAGCCGTCGAACCTCATCCAACGCCTTGGTGAAAAGCTGGACGACATGGAACCAGTCCACCGTGACGGACGCGTTCGTGAAGGTTTTTCCGGCCGCAGACAGGAAGGCTGGTGACATGTCGCAGACCACCTCAATGACGTTGTCCGGATTGCCTCCCCGGTTCTTGAGGAACTTGGCGAAAGCCCCAAGGCAGGCCTTCCCCTTGCCGGGTGTGGCGAAGATCACGGGTCGGGTCTCCCGGTCCATATCCACAAAAATGGTTACGTAATGATGCCCGCGCTTGGTCGCTGTTTCATCAAGGCCGACCCCACATAGGCCGCTGAGATCAAGCTTGCGCATGGCCTCAAAGACGTAATGCCGGACTACGCGCCAGATGCGCTGGTCGGTGACGCCAACGTACCGGGCGACGGTCTTTACAGGCATCTCACGGGCCAGAAGCATGACCGCCTGCTCGAAAAGCAACGTAAAGCCGCTCCCTTCACGAGCCCAAGGGACATTCACTCGATGGATGCCGTGCTCGGGACATTTGACGCGTGGGACCCGGGCCTTGATCAGACAATGGTGCTGGAAGAAGTTGAGGTGCCGCCATGTAAATTCCTTGAAATCATGAGCCTTGCAAAAAGCTTCGCACTTCGGGCACGGGTATGTCGATCCGCGATCCGCCTCAACCTCAAGCCGCAACTCGCTGGGCTGCTTTTCCAGATCCAGCGCTTGACCGACCACCTGCCAGGGTTCGGTAAGGCCGAGTCCCAACGTAAGAAGATCATTCGCATTCATAGGCAGTCACCTCCCATTGGAGGTCTTGAGCTATCGCACAGTCGGAGTTGTAGTCAATGAAGTCAAATTCCACACGCCGCGTCGAGGAACCTAAAAGAATAAGGATCGGCAACGAGCAGCCCGAGTCCGGGGTCTGTCACACACTGCAAAAGCAGAAAAGGCGAATCCCCTTCCTTGACAGTGAGGAGCACGAATTCACGCTTGTCCTCAAGGCCGATCAGTCCCCGTGGGAAATATACGATACCATCCAAGCTGATCTCGCGTTCACCCAGTCTGGTCTTTATTTTTTGTTTTCTTTCTTTTGCCATAGCGCAGCCGCCGCGAGCAGGTCCTGCTGGCTGTTTTCCAGCGCCTGCTTGTTCTGTTCCTTGATCTTCAAATACACTTCATCCCGATAGACAGTCATGTCCTCAGGCACATCCAGGCCGATCTTTATCTGCTTTCCCTGAACGCTCAGGATTTTCAGCTTGATGGTATCGCCCAAGTAAAGGCTTTCTCCCGGTCTCCGGGTCAGTATCAGCATATTGCCACCAAATTCAGTTACGGCTCGTGATTCGCTTTTTGCGATCCATGTCAGCCGACTACATTACGTTTGCACGCAAGTCCAGCACGTCAGAAAATTATATGAACTTGCTCAGGTTGAGTTGCATGATAGTGGATGTGGACCGAAGCACGGATTCGTATACTATCTGTTGTTGAGCGAGTTCCGTCATCAACTCGCTGACGTCGGCATCCTCAATGGTACTGAGCAGTGTCTGCTCGTTGAGCTTGAGTCCTTCGACAATCGATTCCGCCACGATAAGACGGTTCTCGCGTCCGCCGACATCGGCCACGCAGTTCATGAGATGCTCCTCCGCCTTCACGAGGTTGGCCAGACACTGCTGCACTCCGGTCTGGTTGTTGGTCTCGGTGAAGGCCACCAGGTTGCCCATGACCTCAAACAGATTCTTGGTGTATTCGTCCTGTCCCTGAATAGAGATAGCCATTTGGGGCGCACCGTTTGAACCAAATACCCGTGAGGAGTTGTCGCTCCCGAAGGTGATGATGGAGCCGTCCGCAGCCAGCACCGCATCCGGGTCCGTATAGATACCGCCAAAAATATCCTTGCCCACATCGTTGATGGTCACTCGTTCGCTACCGGAAATGTCGAGCTTGATGTCAGCCGTGCGGGGCCTGACCACAAACTGCATACCGGCCTGGAGTTGATTGGTGCCGTTGGATGTCAGCGTCAGGATTCCACCGTTGGCCACGCTCAACGTGGCAGAGTTGCTGGTCGTATCCGCCTGGGCCACATTACCCTTCACCCAATTGATGCCGCCATCCAGACTGTAGGAATATTCGATATCCTCATTCATGGTTACCGGCGTGGAGTTGTCAATACGGATGGTGACATCCTGACTGAG
The DNA here is from genome assembly GCA_963662475.2 of uncultured Pseudodesulfovibrio sp. Lineage (GTDB taxonomy): Bacteria > Desulfobacterota > Desulfovibrionia > Desulfovibrionales > Desulfovibrionaceae > Pseudodesulfovibrio. The sequence continues at coordinate 6,472 of CAXXUE010000012.1, read as the reverse complement.
AAACGAACCCGCTGCCGAGGCATCAATCTGGTCGACATTGGGCCCCAGGGAACTCACTGAAGGCGGTGTATCCTTGTCATCGCCGATGTATCTGGCCGATGGCCGCACCCACAACCAGGTTCCGTCCGCCACGCCTTTGTCCGTGGGGTCGTTGACCTTGACCGTGGCATCGCTGTGAAAATATATACTGGTACCGGAGTCGGTCATATCCATGACGTATCCCGTACCGCTGGCGGTCAGGCTCACACCCTCGGTCCATGTATCGCCGCCGTCCGTGCTGTACCGAGCCCGCAGATCCCCGTCGGACAAGTCCATATTGCTCCCCACAGCGGCAGAGCCGGTCCCGTCATAAAACTGCACCAGGACGGTAGAACCGGACGATCCACGTACCGTAAAGTCGACGGCGCTGCCGAAAGTGTCGTCATTGGAGGTCAGCCACATGGTTTCTTCAAAGGCATTACCGTTCATTTTCTGCCCGGCAAAAATTGAATTGCCCTCGAACTCGGTGTTGGCCAGACCAATCATCTGCTCGAAGAGACTACGCATCTCATAGCTGATCTGTTCGCGGTTGTTAGCGTCCAGTGTGCCCGTGGCAGCCTGAGTCGCCAATCCCTTGGCCCGGGTCACCAGAGTCGAAACCTGCATGAGAGCTTCGTCCGCGCTGCTGAGCCACCCCTTGGCCGTGGCGATATTTTCCTTGTACTGTTCCAGCGAACGAATCGTATCGCGGTGATCCAATATCCGGGTCATACCCGTGGGATCATCACTGGGCTTGTTGATCTTCTTCTGGGTCTGCGCCTTCATGTTCAAGTCCATCAACGAAGTCAACGAATTGTTGAGATTGTTGACATATCTGCTGAAAAGCATCTGTTGAGTTACTCGCATACCCTTACCCCTCTTCCTTACGCCTTCAACGACAAAATGGTTTGCAGCATCTGATCAGCCGTGGAAATGAGTTTGGCTGCCGCCGTGTAGGAAGCCTGATATTTGATGAGGTCGGTCATTTCCTCATCAAGATTGACACCGGAAACCTGCTGCTGCCTCTCATCGAGATCATTGGCCAGCGTACTGTAAAATTTCTGATTGAATTCGGCCCGACTGGTATCCGTGCCAACATTGCCGACCAGGCTGTTGTAATAGCCCAACAAGGTCGCATGGGTGGTCCCTTCGGTGATGGTCGAGAGGGAGACCTCGACATCCCGCAATTCATACATGGACAGGGCTGTAGAGTTGTCGCCCGCATTCATCTCGCCTGCCCCGTTCACATGACCGGCAGCGAGATAATCCAGATCACTCGTGATCTTTTCATTGAGTTGGATGTCCTCGGCCCCGGACCCCTTGAAATAGGTATTGAACCCGAGGGCGGCATTCAGCCCCGCACTGTCCGTGCCAAAGGCGAAGCTGTATCCCGACTGGGCCTCAAGCGTCAGCTTGTTATTGACGATGGTGGCCTTGATGGCACCGTTGAACGTCCTGTCGTACGCATCGCGAACGTCCTGCAGGGTGTGCGTATCCGGGTCAAAGGACGCAAAGCCCCCGCCTGTGTCGAAATTCAGGGCCGCCGAGGAGGCCAGCAAACCAGTGTTGGCATTGTATACGTAGACAAAGGAACTCCCCGACTGGAGTCGGCTACCAAAAGCCAACCCCGTGGAATCGCTGGCCAACGCCTTGGTCGCATCATTCACCGAGTAGGTGCCTTCCACCGAAGTGAAGGTCTGGAGCCCGGCACCCTGGCTGTGTCTGCGATTGGTTTCCCAAATCAGCGTTTCCGTGAGGCTGTCCAACTTTTCCCTGTACTTGCCGATATAGCTGTCCCGGAAAGAAAGCAGGGCCGCTATGCTGCCGCCGGTCAACCGCTTGGTGTTCTCCTCGCCGTTCATATACTGCTGCGGCGTTATGTTTTCCTTGTTGGAGGTGTTTTCCACCCAATACAAGCTCTGGTGCGGGCTGATCACAAAACGATCGCCTTCCACGAATTCGCCCGAAGACGCTCCCTTGGTATTCGTGGCAGAGCCGAACCAGATGTTCAGTCCCTCCACGGCAACACGGGAATCATAATCGCGGGCGTTGAAGATTTTCTCGTTGCCGTCTTCATCAATGAGCCAGCTCTTTCCGCCGTCCATGGAAACACGGTACTTTGCGGTGGAGGCGCCATCTGTCACCGTTCCGGCCCCGGTGCCGGAACCCGAGGCCACGAATTCGATGGTGTATTCGAAATCATCGCTGCCTTCATAGTAGATGTCGCCGGCAAAGGTCGTCATGGACGACAGATCCGCAGTCTTGCTCGGAGCGCTGATTTCCAGCGAGAAATAATTGGCACCATCCACCAGATTCTGTCCGGCCGTGGTCATGATCGTGAAATCGCCGCCCCCATTGTCGATGGTGGTAACGTCGATCAGTTCACCGAGTTCCCGAACCTTGCGAGCGCGCTCGTCGTAAAGGGAGTTGGCATTATTCTCGCCGGGGATATCATGCACCTGAATCTCATTGTTCAGGGTTGCAATCTCCACGAGCAGGGCATTGGCATCGGCGACCTGTGAAATCACCGTGGAGTTGATCCGCTGCTGCATGAGGGCCAGATCGCTCTCCACCTGGGTCAAAGTGGAAATCAACGTGGTGGTATCATTGACGACCGCCTGACGTGTCCCGAAATCATCGGGATACTGCGCCACATCGTTCCATGAAGTAAAAAATTGCGACAACGTGGTGGACACACCGTACCCGTTCGATTCATTGAGCAGACTTTCCACGCCCTTGAGCTGTTCCCAGAGATTCCCCCACTTGTCCTTGAGCGACGCCTGATTCAGATATAATTCCTCGACCATCTTGTCGAAGTGACGCACCACTTCCGTGGCCTCGACGCCGGTCCCTATCTGACCGGGATCATAATCAATGTACTGACCTTCCTCCAGATTCACCGAACGACGGGAATACCCTTCAGTGTTGACATTGGCGATATTCTCGCCGGTGACTTGCAACTGCACCTGCGACGCAAACAAGGCCATGCGACCCATGCCGAGGATGGAGTTGGCACCAAAGGACATCTAAAACCTCCCGGTCAAAATGCGGGCATCCGAAGGCGCTTTGGCAAAGCGTCCGGAAGCGGCATACGCGCTGGTATTCTTGGGCTTGATCTGGTCATGCATGAAGTTGAGCAGGTTCCGACTCTGATCAAACAGGGCCATAGCCAACTCGCTGTTCTTGGCAGCCTGCACGGCACACTTCTGTTCAGTCTGGTCCAACAGGAGAAGCAACTGCTCAAATTTTCTACGAATCTCGCCAGGAATCATGGCATACAACTGTCCCACCCGCTCCGCACCGGGAGAGGCCTTTCCCACCAGCTTCCGCAACGTCCTGCGCTCGGCAGCGACCTGACGCATGAGCTCCTGAATGGAAAGTTCAATTTGGGAAACCCGCTGGGGAGCACCCTGGGTCAAACGGGAAAATTCTTCCTCCAGCAGGATGAACAACAGCATCATGGCCTTGTTCTGCCGGACCAGATTTTCCTCTATAATTTGAAAACTCATTGCTGCCTCAGCGATTAACTTGTTGAAAAAACAGATTAAACCTGAACGAGATCATTGATATTCTTAAGACTCAGCTGTTTTTTGCAATTTCTCGGCCAAGTTGTCCGACCGGGGCGGCATCACCGTTTCGACCATATTCTTTCACGGCACTTCCGGTATCGAGCAAAGCCGACTTCAAACGTTCGACCTCAAGCCGTCTGACCAATGTCTCAAGCCGTGCCTTTACTTCCACATCATTGAGGGGCTGCCCGACAACCGCTTCAGCAACCAAGGTGTCCCCGCCGGCTTCAGAAGTCTGCCCACCCCACTGCTCAAGGGTCATTCCGCCCGCCTTCTTTGACAGGGAGATGGCTTCCTTCCCGGTATCCAGGGCAATGGGTTCGGATACGAGGGGCTTGACCGTCACTCCTCCGGCCAAAGTGTCGCGGCTGGTGGACTTCAGTTTTTCGCTGAGTTGCTCATAGATCATGTCGGCCAGACCGATACCGCCGCTGGCGGCCATTTTCTCGGCAAACTCGCGGTCGAACATGGAGATATACTGCTCTTCCTGCTTGGCATGCATGTACCCTTCCTTGGGCACGGTGTTGCGCATCTCCTTCCACAGCTTGCTGATGAACACGGCCTCGAACTTTTCGCATGCCTGCCTGAGTTTCTTGGCCTTGTCCCCGGTATCACCGGACAAGTTTTCCTTGAGGCCATCCATCTCCTGCTTGAAGCGGATGAGATCACTCGTATCGGCCTGCCGTGCGGCCATCTGGGGGTCAACTCCGGTACCTATCATCTTAAATCACCTCCACTTCGGCATGCAGGGAACCCGCTGCCTTGAGGGCGCGGATAATGGATATGAGATCACGCGGAGCAGCACCGATGGAATTCAAACCGTCCACCAGTTCCTGCAAGGTGGCACCTTCCATCAGCATGAGCTGCTTGTTCTGTTCCACGATATTCAGGTCGGTACTCGGCGTCGTTACGGTGGTGCCGTCAGAGAACGGACCGGGCTGGCTCACGTTCTGGGATTCGGAAATGACAATCTGGAGGTTGCCGTGGGCCACGGCCACCTTGCTCAGGCGGACATCCTGTCCCAGCACCACGGTGCCGGTCTTTTCGTCCACCACGACCTTGGCCTTGCCATCGGGCGAAATGTTGAGATTCTCCAGAGACGCCATCAGGGGAACCATGTTGCCCTTGAATTGATCGGGCAACCGCAAGTCGATCGTGGAGATATCCCGGGCTGAAGCAAAATCTCCTCCCATGGTCGCATTGATCTTCTTGACCACCTGCATGGTGGTACCGAAGTCACGCACCGAGAGATTGAGCGTCATTTTTTCCTGACTGTTGAACTTGAAGGGAACGCCCCGTTCCACCGCGGCCCCATTGGGGATACGCCCCACGGTAGGGATGTTCTTCTGGGCCGAGGCCGCCTCACCGGAAATGGTGAAACCGCCGATGGTCAGGGCCCCCTGCGCCACGGCGTAAACACGCCCGTCCAACCCCTTGAGCGGGGTGAGAAGCAGGACGCCGCCGAGCAGGCTCTTGGCATCCCCCAGGGAAGACACGGTGATATCGATCATGGAACCGGGCTTGGCAGAAACCGGCAGCTTGGCCGTGACCATAACCGCAGCCACGTTCTTCGGCTTGAGCTTGTCCGGATCGGCTTCCACGCCCATTTTTTCGAGCATGTTGGCCATGGAACGCAGGGTGAAGGTGGACGAAGAGCCGTCTCCCGTACCTGCCAGGCCCACGACCAGGCCGTATCCCACCAATTCATTGTTGCGCACACCGCTGAAACTGGCGATATCCTTCAACCGGGCCGCCTGTGCGTCCGAAGGCGCAAGGACGGTCATCCCGAAGACGAGCGCCACACCGAAAAGAAGCATCAGGACCAGAGTCCGTGCCGTCTCGCCGATGTCTGTGTGCGGTGTATTCTGATTCATGTACATGGTGTTCGCTCCTCGGCCCTTATTATGCTTGCCCTACCCGATCACTAGAAGGGATAGATGTTATCCAGAATTCTCGACAGCCAGCCCGGACGCTGCTTTTCGGAAAGCACACCCTGGCCGTAAATTTCGATCTGCGCCTCGGCCAGCTTGGTCGAGGAAACGGAGTTATCGGACGCAATGTCGCGCTGGCGGATCAGCCCGCGCACCACGAGAAACTGCGTTTCGTGATTGACCCGGATTCGGCGGGCACCCTCGATTTGCAACAGATTGCCGGGCAGCCTGCGCACAATGCGGGTGGCAACCGTGGCCTCAAACTCGTTTTCCTGCTTGGTTTCGCCGTTGCCCTTGAAATCCGTGGACTGGGACGCACCGAACCCGCTGCCGACCTTGGCCCCAAGCGTGGCGGCCAACGGAAGGTTGCCGATGATGCCGGTGCCCGGCGCGATGGAAACACTGTTGTCCACCGTGTTTTCCTTCTTGGCCGTGGTCTCGGACTTGAGCTTGGTGCTGGCGGATTCAGCCACCTTCACGAGCACGATGTCACCCACGCGGCTGGCGCGGTTGTCATCGTACAAGAACTCGGACCGATTGATGTCATACAGCGAGCCGGGATTGGCTGCGGGATTCCGCTCCTCGTAAACCGGTGCGGTCAGGATGGGCATGGGCTCTTCCTTGTACTTGGGCGCACATCCCGGGAGCAGGATGGCGGCTACTACCGCCGCTATCAGAATATAATATCTCATGACACGCCTCCTTACATCATCTGACCATGACCATATTGTCACCAATGACAGTGGCCAGGACTGTTTTCTTGCTTTGCAAATTCCTTACCGCAACCTGTTGCCCCATGGACGCTTCACCCAAGGCCTCGGCCTTGATCGAAAGCTGGATGCGCTTGCCGCGGAAAATCAGGCTGACACGCTCACCCTTTTCGATGAGGGGAACCTGCTCCAGATGCGACAGGGTAAACGGCTGTCCCCGACCCAGGGTCCGCACCATGCGCCA
>CAXXUE010000011.1:0-13831 GCA_963662475.2 uncultured Pseudodesulfovibrio sp. | reverse complement strand
AGGCCAACCGGATAATCACTCGGATTGCCAAGGAAGCGAATTGCGAGAAGATCGTCAAGTCCAAGTCCATGACTGCCGAGGAAACGCTGCTCAACCACGACCTGGAGGACGCGGGCCTGGAAGTGACCGAGACCGACCTGGGTGAGTGGATCATCCAGCTCAGGCACGAGGGACCGTCACACATGGTCATGCCCGCCATTCATCTTTCCCGCTTTCAGGTTGGTGATCTCTTCACCGAGGTCACGGGCAAGGAGCAGGATGCCGAAATCGAAAAGTTGGTCAAGGTCGCCCGCCGCGAACTCCGCCGGAAATATGTGGAAGCGGACATGGGCATCACCGGGGCCAACTTTGCCGTGGCCGAGACCGGCGGAATCGGCCTGGTCACCAACGAGGGGAACGCCCGGCTGGTTTCCACGCTGCCCCGCGTCCACGTTGCGCTCATGGGCATCGACAAGCTGCTGCCCACACTGCATGACGCCCTGCGCATTATCAAGGTTCTGCCGCGCAACGCCACCGGTCAGCAGATCACGTCTTACGTGACCTGGATCACCGGGGCCAACGAATGTCTGGCGGCCGAGGATGGCAAAAAGGAAATTCATTTCGTGGTCCTGGACAATGGCCGGAGCCAATTGATGGCGGACCCGCTGTTTTCTCAGGTCAACCGGTGCGTGCGCTGCGGTGCCTGCGCCAACGTCTGTCCGGTCTATCGGCTGGTGGGCGGCCACAAGATGGGGCATATCTACATCGGAGCCATAGGCCTGATCCTGACCTATTTCTTCCACGGCAAGGAAAAAGCGAAGAACCTGGTGCAGAACTGCATCAATTGCGAGGCGTGCAAGGATGTTTGCGCGGGTGGCATCGACCTGCCGCGTCTGATCAAGGAAATCCACGCCCGCATCATGGAGGAGGACGGTCATCCGCTGCCCAGCCTGTTGCTGGGTAAGGTGCTCAAGAATCGCAAGCTGTTCCATACTCTGCTCAGAACCGCCAAGTGGGGGCAGAAGCCTTTGGCGGAAAAGGACGGGTTTATCCGGCATCTGCCCATGATCTTCTCCAAGGAGCATTCCTTCCGCGCCCTGCCGACCATTGCTGAAACGCCGTTTCGCGATTGGTGGCAGGAGAACAAGCCGTACGTTGACCAGCCCAAGTATCGGGTGGCGTTGTTTTCCGGCTGCGTGCAGGACTTCGTCTATCCCGAGCAGATGCAGGCTGCGGTCGAGTTGTTCAAGGAGCACGGCGTGGCCATGGAATACCCGCTGGAACAGTCCTGTTGCGGCCTGCCGGTGCAGATGATGGGCGAGATGAAGGCCTCCCGCGACGTGGCTGTCCAGAACCTGCGTGCCTTCGAGACCGGGGCGTATGACTACATCATAACCTTGTGCGCTTCTTGCGCCGCGCATTTGAAGCACAACTATCCCAAGCTGGTCATGGACAAGCCGGGCCTGAAGCTCAAGGCTGATCAGTTCTCGGCCAGGATCATCGACTACTCCTCCTTCGTCAACGACGTGCTGGGCGTGAAAAATTCCGACTTCAGCGGGACGGGAGGCAAGGCCACCTATCATGCCCCGTGTCATCTTTGCCGTGGTCTGGACGTGCACGATGCGCCGCGCCAACTTATCAAGAAGGGCGGCATGGAGTACGTGGAGTGCACCGAGGAAGAGGTCTGCTGCGGATTCGGCGGCACCTTCTCCATGAAATTCCCAGAATTGTCCGCTGAATTGTTGAAAAAGAAACTCGACAACGTGGAGACGACCGGGGCCGACGTGCTTCTGACCGACTGTCCGGGCTGCATCATGCAGCTTCGCGGTGGTCTCAAGAAGCGCGGTTCCGGGATCAAGGTTCGCCATGTGGCCGAGGTGCTGGCCGAAAACAAGAAATGATCGGCTGATATTTGATGGTGACCCTTCCCTGACGCACAAGCCGGAGAGAACGGCTTGTGCCTCAGGGCAGCAACGTAGCAATCGGGCCATTATCTCCGGTTTGACATGAACCCTCTCACGGTTGGACCGCAATCCCTCGAAGCAACTACCACGCTTCCTCCGAGAGTATAGGGCCTTCATGTGGGTTCCCCGTCCGCTGCGGGGCGGGGAACCCGTTCCAATCTCCAAGATTGATCCGTGTTGACTTTGGTAGGGCGTAATGCCTTGGATAAACAGCGGATTCAATTCAAGACGTGAGGAGGTTATGCATGTTTGCAACAGCTGTTTTCCCGTTGCGTTTCTTTGTCTCGATCTATTTCGGAATCCTTCTGCTTGCTACGGCATTTTCTGCATGGCTTACCTCCGGCTATGGTGGCACCCCCTGGGCGGCGACCGCCGTTGCCGGAAGTGTCTTGGCAATTTTCGGTTTGGTCGGCGGCATCCTGATTGGTATGCTCGACGGCCGCATGATCCGGCCTCTGACTGTCGTTTCCCGTCATGTGGCCCATGTCCTCGACGGTCACTATGACGAGGCGGATGAAGACGCGGTGAAAAAGTCCCTCCCCGGTCTCGGCCCGCTCATCGGCGAATTGTCGGCCAGGTTCAAGGAGCGTATGGGCTTCAGCAACAGCATTCTTCAGGGGCTGCCTGTTCCCATCTGCATTGTAGACACGGAATCGGACGTGACGTTTCTGAACCGGGAATGTCTTGAGATGATCGGTTCCGAGGAAGCCCCGGATACCTATTACGGCCGAAAACTGTCCCAGATATTCTACAAGGATGACAGGCGTTCGAAGATTGCCGACTGCATGGAGTCCAACAGCCGGGCCATGAACCTGGAAGCGGTCTTTGTCCATGGCGACGGTAGCGATATCAACGTACTCGCCAACCTGTTCCCACTGACGGATGTGGAGGGAAAGGTCATCGGTGGCTGTTGTTTGTATCTGAACACCACGGAGTTGAAGATTCGGGAAGCGGAAATCCTCAATCAGAACGAGCGGATCGGCAGGGCGGCCACGGAAGCGACGGTTGTTTCCGAAGATCTGGCCGTCTCGGCTGTCCAACTCAGCAAGCTGGTGGACAAGGCCCGTGAGGGAACCAGTTCCCAGACGGACCGCGCGGGTGAGACCGCCACCGCCATGGAGGAGATGAACGCCACGGTTCTGGAGGTGGCGCGTCATGCCCAGGATGCAGCGGCAGATGCTGAAGATGTCCGTGCCCGAGCTGAAGAAGGGGCGCTTGTCGTGACCAACGTCCTGGATTCCATTCATGAGGTGGCAGCCAGGGCGGAGGAACTGCGTGGCTCCATGGAAGAACTCGACGAGCGGGCCGAAGGCATCGGCAAGGTGCTCGGCGTCATCGAGGACATTGCCGACCAGACAAATCTGTTGGCGCTCAACGCGGCCATTGAAGCGGCGCGGGCGGGCGAAGCCGGGCGAGGCTTTGCCGTTGTCGCAGACGAGGTGCGGAAGCTGGCCGAGAAGACCATGCTGGCCACCAACGAGGTTCACAGCGCCATTCTGGGCATTCAGGAAGGGGCGCGGGGCGAATGTGGAAGCCACCGAGGTCGCGGTGCAATCGGTACAGAAGAGCACGGAAATGGCTAGCCGGTCCGGCGAAGCTTTGACCAGTATCGTGGCTGTTGCCGAAGCCACTGCCGACCGGGTGCGCTCCATCGCCACAGCCGCCGAGCAGCAGTCCGCCACCAGCGAAGAAATCAACAGGGCCACCATGGATGTCAACAGGCTTTGCGGGGAGACCGATTCCTTGATGCTTGATGCTTCACGGGACATCGACCGGCTATCCACTTTGTCCGAAACCCTGGGCAGGATCATCCACGAGATGAAATAACACTCTTTATAAATTTTGCGAAATTGCTGACAAGGTGATGATTTGTGCTTATTATGGTTAATGTAGGGCGAATACTCTTTGTTCTGTATTCAGCCCATCTGTTTGAAGTTGTTTGATATTTTTTTAGAAAGGAAGAAGACGTGGTCAGGCATATCGTGATGTGGACATTGAAAGAGGAAGCGGAAGGGGCGAGTGCCGAACAGAACGGTGCCAAGATGAAAGCGATGCTTGAGGCCCTGAGAGGGCGTATCGAGGGATTACGGGACCTCCATGTGAGTGTTGAAATCGTGGACGCCGATCCTGCGTGTCATATCCTTCTGTGTTCGGATCATGACGATGTGGATGCACTCAATCATTACCAGGGGCACCCTGAGCATCAGGCGTTGTGTCGCCTTTGTGAAGACCGTGGCCGCCAGCCGAAAGGCTGTTGATTTCGTGATGTAGAACTGGGCAATATGGGGAGCCCGGTTCCTGTGTGAGGATGCATACTTCGTGAATCCGACAGTGCGTGACAGGGAAGGATAACAACCGTCACCAAAAGGAGAACGCCATGTCTATGCGTTACGATCAGGACCGAAAACGAATTATCTGCCGTTGGGAAGAACCTACCAAGGTGGTCATGAACAAGAAGGAGGGGCTGATCAACCGTTCCCGCATGATTACCGTCAAGGTCAACGACAACGGCAAGCTCAACAGCAAGGATATTCGTCGGCACAGGAAACATCCCCTGTTTCCCTACATTGACCGATTCAACAAGATGCTCAATTCCATTGAGTGCTTTCCCGAGTGCGAGAATGAGCATATGTGCGCCGTCTGCGGCGTGAGGCACGATGTGAGTCCCGTATTTTGATGTCAAACGGAAATCCATCATCTGGTTGTGCCGCGAGCACCTGACCCAATCGCCCAAGGTAAATGCCTAGCGATGGTGCCGTGTGACAACGAAATGAAGACCCTGCCGGAGTTCGTTCCAGCAGGGTTTTTTTGTCCAAAGGTCGGGGTTTGTCATGCAAATATACGGTCGATCTGTTACGATGTTTTCAACGTTATCTTGAATGGGAAAGGAAATCGGAATTTTTATGCATGCCAGGGAAACGGCCACAGGCCGGAATCATTCGACGCCTGACGAGGCCGGACATACTGCCGAGGGAGGACTGTGGAAGATTCTTGTGGCAGACACTCGGGAGGATGTGCACAACGTGACGCGCCTGGTCCTGGAGGATTTTACCTTTGAAGGACGCCGAGTGGAATGTTTGAGTGCGTATTCCAGCGCGGAAGCCAAGCAGTTGGTGCTCGACAATCCGGATGCGGCCGTGTTGCTTCTCGATGTGGTCCTGGAGACCCCCAGGGCCGGGCTTGAAGTGGCCGAGTTCATCCGCAGCGAGGCCAGGAATCGCTTCATACGGATCATCGTGCGGACAGGGGAGGCCGGCGAGGCACCGGAGAGCGAGATTGTCACCAAGCTCGATATCAACGATTATCGCCACAAGGCGGAGTTGACCGCTGATCGTCTGGTCACGGCTGTGACCACGGCCATTCGTTCATACCGTGACCTCCACACCATCGAGGAGGGCCGCTACGGACTCCATCTGCTGGCCATGTCCGTGGCCCACCAGATCAGGAATCGAACCGTCGTCATCGCGGGGTATGCCAATCTGCTCAAGAAGAAGATGGCGGAAACCTCGGATGTCGGGGAGCTCCTGGAGACCATTCTCCATGAATCTTCGCGCCTGGAGTCCATGGTCAGCGACGTGACCCGGTATGCGTCTCTGGAGATTGGTGAACTGCGTTTTACGGGTATTCGGGGTTTACTCGAAGAGGCCATGGATCGGGTCGAAACTGTGGATGGTGGAGAGGTCTCGTGGGAGGTGCTTTGCCCGGATCAGCCCGTGCTGGTAGATCCCGATCTGACCGTCACCGCTTTTACGGCCATTTTGCAGAATGGGGTGGATTTTTCCAATGGTGATCCCAAAGTGCGCGTTCATGTTTCTCCCGGACAACTGGCCTGTGTGGTGGACGTGGAGGATTACGGCCTGGGCATCGAGGAGAGTGAATTGCCGCATATTTTCGATCCTTTTTACTCGACCAAGAGCTCAGGCGCGGGGATGGGGTTGTCCATTGTCAGGAAAATAGCGACGGATCACCAATGGGATGTGTCCGTGAGCAGTGTGCCTGAGCAGGGAACCACGGTTCGGGTCGTGATTCCGCGTCGGGAGCTTACGGGGTTGCGATAAGAGCGGACCATGCCGGGAAACATCGGTAGGTGGGGGTGAGTGAATGAAGTGGGCGGTGCTTTCGAGGCGACGGGGTATAACGGTATAGGCTGCGCTTCAATCTAGGTAAGCGATGCGGGAAAAATATTTTGAAACCGTTTTTCCCGGCAAGGATTGAGAGGGAACAAGACTTGCCCTGTTGACGAAGAAAAGGGGCTCCGCGCAATGACGCGGAGCCCCTTCGTTTTTTTGTACGCCGGGACTACAGGAAGTAGTAGGTGGCGGCCAGGCCCGTGATGGACATGGTGATGGTATAGGGCAGGGCCAGAACGACCATGCGGCCGTAGGAGAGCCGGATGACCGGGGCCAGTGCCGAAGTCAACAGGAACAGGAAGGCGGCCTGTCCGTTGGGAGTGGCCACGGACGGGATGTTGGTACCCGTGTTGATGGCGACCGCCAGCTTGTCGAAGTGGAACATGAGCTGGGAGACCTGCGCCTGGATAGCCTGAGGCAGCGAGGCGATGACGTCGGGGCGGTGTTGCTGCGGGTCGGTCAGCTTGCTCATGAGCAGGGTGCCGTCGGTGACGCCGGGAATGGCACTGAGCATCTGGACGAAGTGCATCTTGGTCTCGGAGATGTAAACCGTGGCCACGAACACGTTGTCCGAGATCATGGAGAGCACTCCGTTGGCGATGTAGTAGGCAGCCAACTGCGTCTGACCATGCAGGGAAAGCACCAAGTGCATGACCGGGTTGAACAGATGTTGGTCGTGGATGACGCCGACAATGGCGAAGAAGACCACCAACAAGGCGGTGAAGGGCAGAGCTTCTTCAAAGGCCGGTCCGAACTGGTGTTCGTCGGTGTAGCCGTTCAATGAGGTCAGCAGGATGATGACCGAGAGACCGATGATACCGACTTCAGCCAGGTGGAAGGCCAGAGCCAGAATCAGCCAGACGCCGATCAGCCCCTGGACGATGAGTTGGCCCTTGCCTGCGGCACCGCGTTTTTCTTCCATCTCGATGGCGGTTTCCAGCAGGTGGGAGCGGATGTTGCCGGGCAACTGTGCTCCGTAGCCGAAGATTCCGAATTGTTCCACGAGGACGCAGGTCAGGAGACCCATGGCCAGGACCGGCATGGATACCGGGGCTACCTGATAGAAGAAGTGCATGAAGTGCCAGCCCATTTCTTGCGCGATGAGCAGGTTTTGCGGTTCGCCGACCAGCGTGCAGACGCCGCCCAGGGCGGTGCCGACCGCGCCGTGCATCATCAGGTTACGCAGGAAGGCGCGGAATTGCAGGAGGTCTTCGCGTTGGGCTTCCTTGACGGAGAGGTCGGAAGCCAGGTCGTGGTCACCGGCCATGGGTCGCGCCCGAGGCGAAGCGGTGGTAGACGTTGTAGAATCCGAAGGCCACGGCGATGATGACGGCGGTGACTGTCAGGGCATCGAGGAAGGCCGACAGGAATGCTCCTGCGAAACAGAACAGCAGGGAAATGACGATCTTGGAACGTACCCTGGTCAGAATGCGGGTGAAGGTATACTGCAGGAAGTCCTTCATGAAGTAGATACCCGCGACCATGAAGATCAGCAGCAGGATGACCGCGAAGTTGTTTTTGGCTTCGTGGTAGACGGTCAGCGGTGAGGTCAGACCGAAGATGACGGCCTCGATGGCGAGCAGTCCACCCGCAGGCAGCGGGTAGCATTTGAGCGCCATGGCCAAGGTGAAAATGAATTCGCCAATCAGAACCCAGCCAGCCACGAATGGACCGACTGTGTAGATCAGAATGGGGTTGATAACGAGAAAGGCGAGGATCGCCAACTTATACCATTTCGGCGCGTTGCCGAGAAAGTTTCTGCCGAAAGCCGCTGCTAGTGACTGGGACATGGTGGTTTTCTCCTCAAAATCAATGTGAATGCTCGTATTTACATATGGATCATCTGGCAACCTATTCGCCGATGGTCATTGTCGGATACATGCCCATCTCCGGTCCCGACTGGAACGGCTGGAGAATGTTGAAGCATGCGTCCTGTGTTTTCTGGGCGTGACCACGGGTCTTTTCCGTCCCGTTGTAGTACGCGCCATTTTCTTCTCGAATGTGTTCGATGCGATGTCGGAAGGCCTGCACAAAGGCCTCGCCGTCCCCTTTGAAGGTGGCGTTGCCCAGCGTCAGGTCCGTGGTCCTGGCCAACTCGTCCAGATCCACGCATTGGGTGGCCAAATCGGCTTGCTTGGTCACATAGCCCCAAATGGCCGAATTCTCGGGAACATTGATAGGCTCTTGGGCATCAATTATCGTGTGGGGCATGACGATGGAGTCGCGTCCGATGGAGATGGGATTGTCCGCAGTGCCGTGGATAAAGGAGTTGAACCCCACGAATACGTTTTTCCCGTTTCGGGTGTGGATGACCTTGCCTCCATGGGCCGTGACGTTGTTACCTTCGTAGACAGATTTTTTGATGTAGCAGTTTTCCTGGGCGTTGGACCCCTTGCCAATGACGGAATTTTCAATGTGGGATCGTTGCACGATCAGGGCGTTTTCGCCAATATCACATTTGCCTTTGATGACCGCGTAGGGGCTGACGTAGGAGGATTCGGGAATATTTTCCAACGGCTCCGGGGTAAGGGTGGAGTAGATGGGGACAAAATCTTCCTTGGTCTCGTCTACGTATTCGATGAATTTTCCGGTAATTTGGCCGTTTTCGTCCAGTTTGACGTATTGTTCCACCACCCCTTGCGGGAAAATGTAGTTAAATTCAAAGAGTCCTTCGGCCATGATCCAGACCCGGCCGGATTCGATGACCTTGCGGGAAACTTCCCCTGCCTGGACGTAGGCGAAGTCGCCCACCACACAGTTGTGCAGAACGGAGAAGTCCACGGTGGAGAAGGGACCGAGATAGACACCCTCGGTTGTGGTGCCGTGGATGTTGGAAAAATGCATGGCAACGGTGTTGAGGATGCGGAAGACCTCGGGCATCTCGGGATTTTTGGAGTTGTTGTGGACCAGGGTTTTGATGAGGTAGGAGTTGATGATGCGAATGACCTCGTCGTAGAAAAGGGTCGTCTTGACGCCGTTGAATTCAACGATGTCACCCTTGCGCTTGAGTTCGTCGCCTCGGATGTCACTTTTGTAGAGCACCGAGCGGTCAACCATTGTCTTACCTAGGAAGTAGCTTCCACCAAGGTTCGAGTTCGTGAACTTGAAGCTCAGTGGGTGGTCCTGGGTCAGTGCATAAAATGCGTAATAAAGCAGATGTCGTTCCCGAGGGATCGCGTTTTGGAGTATGGGTTTGACGTCAATGCCCATGGGCTTGATGTTGACGTTGACTCGGGAGGCGATGTGGTCGAATACGGCTTCTAATTTTTCCATGGCATCCTGGGTGGTTAGTATTTTTGTACTGCTGCCGCGCACCGGAGCGCGGCAGCAGTATATATTTCATAACAAGGGTTGGTTTGGCTAGCCCCCGACAGGCAGTGTTATGGGCATGCCCATGATCGGCCAGATGACGAGGATGGCAATGCCTACCACAACCATAAGCAAGATGGACGCCGGAATGCCCCAGGCGAAAAACTCGCCCGTGGTGAACTGCCCGGAGTCATAGGCGATGGCGTTGGGAGCCGCGCCTACCAGCAGCAGGAACGGCATACCGGCCATGACCAGCGAGGCGTACAGAATGACTTCGGGTGCCACGCCGAGGTAGGGCGCGATGACCAGAGCCACTGGTAACGAGATGGCAATGGCTGCCACGTTCATTATGAAGTTGGTCATGATCATGACAAAGAAGGCAATGGACATGATGAAGACGAACCAGTTGGCATTTTGGAACATGACAAGCCAGTTGACGGCCATCCACTTGGCCGCGCCGGTTTCCCACAGGCAGAAGCCGATGGACATGGCTCCGGCGAAGAGCAGGATGATGTTCCAGGGGATGTCTTCCAGGTCCTTCAGATCCAGAATCTTGAAGACGAAGAACAGGACCGAGGAACAGAGGATGATGGCCGTCTTGTCTACGGCCTTGAGAGCGGGAACGAAGGCGCGCAGGGACATGATGCAGATAACGCTACCCACGATGACGGCGGCCATGATTTCGTCACGGGTCAGGCTGCCCATCTTGGCGTTGAGCTCGCGGGCCTTTTCGCGCAGGCCGGGGATGCGGTCCTTTTCGGGCTTGCACACGATCATGAAGAACGCCCACAGCAGGAAGGTCATGGCCCAGCCAATGGGTGCCATGTAGTAGGTCAGTTCAAAGAAGCCGACGTCCACATTGACGATTTCCTTGTAGAAACCGAGAGCCACTGCGCCACGGGCTGCACCGAGCAGGGTGACGATGGAGCCGGCACCGGCCACGTAAGCCATGCCGATGAACAGTCCCTTGCCGAATTTGGTGGGCTTGTCACCTTCGCCGTACAGGGCGTAGATGGCGAGCAGCAGCGGATAGATGGTGGCGGCCACTGCGGTGTGAGCCATGATATGCGTCAGGGCGGCCGTGACCACGAAGACGCCCAGATAGATCATGGAGGTTTTTTCCCCCACGACGTCGAGCATCTTGTACGCCAGTCGCTTGGTCAGGCCAGTCTTGGTGAAGACCAGGCCGATCATGATGGAGGCGAAGATGAAGAGAACGGACGGGTCCATGAAATCCTTGAACGCGACCTTGGCAGGCCGGATCAGGAACATGACCTGAAGAATGCCGATCATCAGCGAGGTGACGCCGATGGGCAGGACTTCGAAGACCCACCAGGTACCGGCCAGCAGAAAGACGGCGATGGCTCCCTTGGCTTCCTTGGACAGGACGAAATGTTCGCCCATGGGGTCAATGGCATCCGGCCAGGCCGGAGCGAAGTAGACAACGGCAAACAAAATGACGCCGATGAGCATGAACACCACGCGTTTCCAGTCGAACGCGGGCTTGATGGCTTGAGCTGCTTCCATAATTTCCTCCTCCTATTGTCCCTTATTCGCTTTCGCAGGCGAGCATACGTTTGGTGATTTCTTCAAAGATATCGCTGAGCCGCAGAACTCCAGCGATGGTGCCATTGCTCCGCACGAGAAGCGGTTGATGCGCTCCCGTGATGAAACGGTGGATGGCATGTTCCAGGGAGTCGTCTTCTTCCAGGTATTCCGCTTCGGTGGGTACGTACATGGCCTCGGAAGCCTTGGTGGAGCCACCTTGCTGGCACAGTTTGTTCAGCGAATCGGCCCAGAGGTCGAATTCCTTGAAAAGTTCGGCCACGTAGCGATTGGACAGGGTGTCAGAATCCAGGTCCTTTTTGCCGAGTTTTTTGTAATTGGGCTCCAGCGCACCGAGGATGTCGGTCATGGTCAGGACGCCTGCCAGGTCGCCGTCATCATTGACGACGATAACGTCCCGGTGACCGCTGTCGACGAGAGTGGAGGCCACCTCCCCGAACGTGGCATCCTCGCTGACGGTCCTGTACTCGCCAACGGGAATCATTAACTCTTTGACTTTCATATCATCCTTCCTTCAAAAAAAATAATGTGATGGACACACATACCCCTATTGGCCGTTTTCCCCGCTTCGAGGTTGTTGCCATGAGTTTGGAGAGCAACTCTTCGAGGTCAACGGGCACCCCTACCTCATCGATGACGCCAAGTTTCATGGCCTCGATGGAAAGGGATACCTCGCCGGAATGATTGATGAGGATGACTCTGCTTTCCGAGCATTCATGCCTGATTTCGGACAGAAAATAAAGAAGCGGATCCCTGGCATTGGAGAGACCGGCCAGGATCGCGTCCACATTTTTTCCGCCTGCCAGACGTTTGGCTTCCGCAGCATCACCCGTTTCCCGGACCGATAGCCCGCGTTTGTTGAGACGGGTGGTCAGGTTGCGGCGAAAGTCGTCGTCGGCATCAATGAGCAATATGTTCATAGGTCCCCTGTTGCTTGGAAAACGTTCGCCCTCATCATGGACGGCGTGCTCCCTTAGGCAATGGACGTGCCAATGTTTAAATATTTTTTAATAGCAGGGTGTTGTCTGCTTGTTGGGATATATTATCGATAGCGGAAAAATACAAAATGAAACGTTTTGCGTCATTAGGTGTTCTAACAAACGTTTCTATTTGAAACAAAAAGAAACGTATCACCAGATAATGTCAGTAAAGACAGGCACCTCTTTCGAGGGTTCCGGCCAGGTAGGCCTCAAGGACGACATCCACGGGGCCGCAGATATCGTCAAGAACCTTGGTCCCTTTCCAGGTGAGGAAGTCGTGGTATTCGCCTTCGATTCCCGCGCAGATGACCGTGCGGATGTTTTCGCTCAGGACAAGGCGGCAGGCAGCTTCGGCCGAAGCGTTGTTCAGGACCACGACCTTTTCCTTGATGGTTCCCATGGCGCTGGTCTCGCGGGAGATGGTTACGACGAGGACATCTGTGGCCATGTCGAAACGGGGGGCCACATCGTTATCCATGAGAGGGATGAGAACTTTTTCCATGTCGGGTATCCTCAGTCGATGCCGTAATGTTTCATCTTGCGCCACAGGGTGGAGCGTCCCCAGCCCAGGAGACTGGCGGCCTGTTGTTTTTTCCCGCCTGTCTTGACCAGAGCGTCGAGGATCATCTGCCGTTGCACCTCTTTCCAGCTTTCGGCGGGCACGGCTTGGGGGTGGATCGATTGCTGTGCTGGCATGGTTGTGGACTCGCTCGTTGGTTGGCCCACCCTCGGCACTGAAGAGCGCAGGAGATAGCTCGGCAGGTGGCGTGTTCTGATTTGCTTGCCGTCGCAGAAATTGATCGCGTATTCGATGAGGTTTCGCAATTCACGGACGTTGCCCGGGTATGGGTAGGCCTCAAGCAGGGCTTGGGCATTCTTGGAAAATCCTTCGACTTTCTTGCCGAATCGGGTCTGAAACATCTTTACGAAATGATCCTGGAGCAGGTGGATGTCATCGCCGCGTTCGCGCAGGGGCGGCAGGTGCAATCGAATGACGTTGAGACGGTAGAGCAGGTCCTGCCGGAATAGTTTCTGGCGGGCCATTTCTTCCAGATCCCGGTGGGTGGCCACGATGACACGCACGTCTGCGTGGAATCCCTTGGTGGAGCCCAGGGGATAGATCACCTTGTCATCCAGAAATGAGAGCAACTTGACCTGGAGCGGCAGAGGGAGGTCGCCGATTTCCGTGAGAAAGAGTGTGCCCCCGTGAGCCATGCGGAACCGGCCTGGCTTGGCATGGTCCGCGCCGGTGAACGCGCCCTTGGCATGGCCGAAGAGTTCCGATTCCAGGAGCGTGTCGGGCAGGGCGCCGCAGTTGACCTTGATGAACGGGCCGTCGTTGCGGTCCGATGCGTTGTGTATTTCCTCGGCCAACATGTCCTTTCCGGTGCCGGTCTCACCCGTGATGAGCACCGAGGAATCGGTCTGGGCGATGGGCGGGACCATGGTGAATATCCGTTCTATCTGCGGGCTGTTGCCCACCAGTTCACCCAGGCCGTAAAGACCGCGGGATCTTTCGTCCAGGGTGTGGGTGCTGCGGGAGGCGATGGTTTCCACCACTCCCCGCACTTCGCCTTTCTTTCCGAGGAGGGGCGAGATGGTGAGGCGCACGAAAACCTTGTTCCGGTCCCGGCTGATGATGTTGGCTTCGGCGCTGCGGGCGTCGTTTTTTTTCCAACCGGACATGACCGGGCATTCCTTGGTGCAGTAGTCGCAACGCAGTCCGTGCAGGCATTTGAGTCCCACAAGCTGGTGCCGGTCAGCGCCGGTCAGCATCTCGTAGGTCTTGTTGACCGCGAGTAGAATACCATTTTTGTCCAGGACCGCCACGCCCAGCGGTAACTCGTCCAGAAGGTCGGTCAGGCTGTCCGGGTCCGGCAGCAGGCGGGTGAGAATGGCGGGA
>CAXXUE010000010.1:0-136429 GCA_963662475.2 uncultured Pseudodesulfovibrio sp. | reverse complement strand
CCGGGCCGCCATCATGCGCACGGCCATGCGCGGCAGCCTGGGCGAGATCGACGGCGAAAAGGGCAGGATCACCACCCTGCTCGGAGCCAAGGCCGGTCTCGGTTCCACTACCCTGGCCGTAAGCCTGGCCTGGTCGCTCAACCGGTCCGCACCGGGTTCCACCATCCTGGTGGACATGCGCCGCCCCATGGGCGAAGTGCCGTATTTCCTGGACCTCAAGCACGACTACAACTGGGGCCATCTGGCCGAGGACATCTCCCGGCTCGACACCACCTACCTCAAGAGCGTGGTGGCCGAACACGAGTCCGGTCTGCACGTACTGCCCGGCCCGGCCGGACACGAACGCCCGGACCCCCAGGTCTTGTATCTCATTCTGGAACAGCTCCGTCACGTCTACCAGCACGTCATCGTGGATACGGCCTATTCCGAGGACGGCGTCCTGCCCAAAGAAGTGGAGCAGGCCGACCATGTTTTTATCGTCACCCAACTGAGCCTGCCTTGTCTGGCCCGGACCGCCCGGCTGATGGATTCCATCCGCAGCCAGGACCCGGACAGCGAACGGCGTATGCGGCTCATTGCCAATCGCGTTGCCAAGAATTCGTCCATCGGGGTGGCCGAGGCAGCCGAGGTGCTGAACAAGGAAATCGCCCTGATCGTGCCCGAAGACGCGGCCTGTGCCCTGTCTGCCATCAATCAGGGTGCGCCCCTGGTCCACGCCTACCCCAAGTCTCCGGCTGCCAAGGCTATCGGACGCATGGCCAAGGCCTTGACTCCGAAGAAGTCCCAGAAGAGCAAGGGATTCAAGCTCCCGTTCTCCGGCCTGTTCCGCAGCAAGGCCAAGGCTGACAACGACAACCTCGCAGGAGCCGTCTTATGAGTATCGCCGCACGTCTCAATCGCAATGTTGTCAGGACCAAGCCCGTGTTTGCCGGGTCACGGACGGGCAAGGGGGGTGCCAAGGGGAGCGCCAAGGACCAGACGGATCATTATTTCGAGATCAAGACCCGCATCCACGACCGGCTTATCGACATGATCGACCTGTCGCTCCTGGATACCCTGAGCGAGCCGGAGATGCGCGCCGAGATAGCCAAGGTCACCGAAGGGCTGCTTTGGGAGGAATTCCAGAACGCGCCGTTGAACCTGGCCGAACGCAAGCGCATGCTCTCCGAGATCCAGGACGAGGTCATCGGGCTGGGACCTTTGGAACCCTACATCAAGGACCCCACGGTCAACGATATTCTGGTCAATGGCTACAATCAGGTCTACGTGGAGCGTGCGGGCAAGCTGGAACTCACCCCGGCTCGGTTTCGGAATGACGACCACCTGCGCAAGATCATCGACCGCATCGTCTCCCTGGTGGGACGCCGCATCGACGAATCCCAGCCCCTGTGCGACGCTCGTCTGCTGGACGGTTCCCGCGTCAACGCGATCATCCCGCCCCTGGCCATTGACGGGCCTTCGCTCTCCATCCGCAAGTTCTCCAAGGACCCCCTGGAGGTGCAGGATCTCATCAATTTCAAGGCCATGACTCCGCAGATGGCCGAGCTGCTGAACGCCATTGTCCAGGCCCGGCTCAACGTACTCATCTCCGGCGGCACCGGCTCGGGCAAGACCACGCTGCTCAACTGTCTTTCCCGGTTCATCCCCGAGGACGAGCGCATTGTCACCATCGAGGACGCGGCCGAACTCCAGCTCAAGCAGGATCATGTGGTGCGGCTGGAAACGCGCCCGGCCAACATCGAGGGCAGGGGCGAGATCGGCCAGCGCGAACTGGTCAAGAACTGCCTGCGCATGCGGCCCGACCGCATCATCGTGGGTGAGGTCCGCGCCGCCGAGGCCCTGGACATGCTTCAGGCCATGAACACCGGTCACGACGGCTCCCTGACCACGGTGCACGCCAACACCCCCCGCGATGCCATGATGCGTCTGGAAACCATGGTCTCCATGGCGGGGCTCAACCTCTCGCCCATCTCCATGAAGCGATACATCTCGTCTGCCATAGACGTGGTCATCCAGGCCACCCGGCTGGTGGACGGCACGCGCAAGGTCATCTCCATCCAGGAGGTCACCGGCATGGAAGGGGAGATGATCACCATGCAGGAGATCTTCGCGTTCGAGCAGACCAATGTGAACAAGGAAGGGTGGGTCGAAGGATATCACACCGCACGGGGCATCCGGCCCAAGTTCGCCGAAAAGATGGAGCGCATGGGGCGCCCCTTCCCGGCTGAAATGTTCCAGCCCGCCGAGGAAGCCGGGAGGGGACGGCAATGAACCTGATTATCCTCATGGCCGTTGGCGGCACGCTGATCATCTTTATGCTCGTCATGGGCATCCTTTCCTTCTTGGGTGCCTCCCGCAACGAAGCGGACCGTAAGGTCGGCCACCGGCTGCGCCAGTTGGCGCTGACCGAGGTGGAGAGCCCGTCCTTCGACCTGCTCCTGGCCCAGTCGTCCATGAGCCAGGTGCCGTGGTTCAACCGGTTGCTGGAAAGGCTCAAGTTCGCCTCCCGTATTTCCAAGACCATCAGGCAGGCCAATGCCAAGGGCACGGCGGGCACGTATCTGCTTATCAGCGCGTTGCTCGGTCTGGCCGGGTTCTATTGCGGCCTGATCCTCACCGGCAAGTGGTGGATGGCTGTCGGCATGGCCGGAGCATGCGGCTACGGTCCCGTCTTCTGGCTGGAGCGGAAGAAGAAGGCGCGTATGGATGCCTTTCACAAGCAACTGCCCGAGGTGCTCGATCTCATGAGCCGCGCCCTCAAGTCCGGCCATACCTTTGGCGGTGCCATGCGCATGGTGGCCGACGAGTTCGTCGACCCCATCGGCAGCGAGTTCGGCAAGACCCTGGACGAGATAAATTACGGCATGGACGTGGACCGGGCGCTGAACAATCTCCTGGACAGGGTGGACGTGGCGGATCTCAAGTTCTTTGCCGTGTCCGTGAATATCCAGCGTGAGACCGGCGGCAACCTGGCCGAGATCGTGGAGAACATTGCCAGCCTGGTGCGCGAGCGGTTCGTGCTCTTCGGCAAGGTCCGGGTGCTGTCCGCCGAGGGGCGGCTGTCCGCCTGGTTGCTTTCGGCCCTGCCGTTTCTCACCGCAGGCATCCTCTATGTCATCAATCCGGGCTACATGAGCCTGATGTGGACCACCGAGCTCGGACTCAACATGAGCTACGGGGCCATTTCCGGCATGCTGCTGGGCATGTTCTGCATGCGCCGCATGGTCAATATCAAGGTCTAGGGGAGACACTATGTTCAGCGCGGAATACATGCCATTTTTTGCTGCGGGCCTTGCTTTTGCCTCGGTGCTCCTGGCCGGATACGGCATCATGGGGTATCTGGGCGGCGCAGGCGATGCCGCCCGACTCAAGGAGCGCGTCTCCGGCCGTCCCTCGAACACGGGCGATTCCCTGGTCGCGCCTCTGGTCAAGCTCGGCAGGTCTCTGGCCGCGAATTTCGAGAAGATCGGCTCCAAGGTCGGCCCAAAGGATGAGGCGGAGATATCCAGAAACCGTACCGCGCTGATTCAGGCCGGGTTGCGTTCTCCCAATTCCGCCTTCCTGTTCCAGGGCGTCAAGGTGTTCCTGGCCGTGGTTTTCGCCGGCGGGTTCCTGCTGATTCGCTTCCTGGGGGAGATGGAGATGACCGTGGTCATGACCTGCATCAGTGCAGTGGTGGCTGCCGGACTGGGCGTGTATGCCCCGGAGATATGGCTCAGGAAGAAGATAGCCCGGCGGCAACTGGCCGTGGCCAACGAACTGCCCGATGCCCTGGACCTGCTCGTGGTCTGCGTGGAATCCGGCATGGGGCTGGACCAGGCCATTGACCGGGTTTGTGCCGAGCTGGCCCTGTCCGGGCCGGTCATCAGCGCCGAACTCAAGCTCATGACCCTGGAATTGCGCGCGGGAAAGGCGCGTGGGGACGCCCTGCGCGGGTTGTCCGAGCGGGTGGGGTTGGACGATCTGAGCAGCCTGACCTCGCTGCTCGTCCAGGCCGATATTTTCGGCATCAGTGTGGGCCGCACCCTGCGCGTCTACTCCGATGCCATGCGAACCAAGCGTTCCTAGCGCGCCGAGGAGTTGGCGGCCAAGCTGCCCGTCAAGCTGCTCCTCCCGCTGGTTGGATTCATATTGCCTGCTCTGTTTGTGGCCATCATGGGACCCGCCGGTCTGACGTTCGTGGAAATCTTTTCCAAAGTGAACAACTGACCGGCCCAAAGGAGAAAAATACCATGAAAAAGTACAGCATCATCACCGCCATCCTGCTCCTCGGCCTCGCCCTGGCCGGATGTTCCGCAAAGAGCAAGCAGGACCCGTCGTTCAAGGAATTTGCCTGGGGCAAGGACGCCCCTGTCCAGCTTACGGCCGACCAGCACGAACAGGTCGCCGACAGCTTCCTGCGGCAGGGCAAGCCGGAAATGGCGTTCGTCCATTTCAACAAGGCCCTGGAAATGAACCCCGACAACATGGATGTCCGGGTCAAGAAGGGTAACCTGCTCGTGAGCAAGGGGCTGGATGAACAGGCCCTGGCCGAATATCTCTACGTGCTCAAGCAGCAGCCCGATCACGCCATTGCCAACGAGGCCGCCGGGACCGTCTATTTCCGGGCCGGTCTGTATACCGAGGCCCGGACCCATCTGACGCGGGCGGTGGAGAACAATCCCATGCTTTGGAAGGCCCAAAATTACCTGGGCAATCTCTTTGACAGGGAAGGGCAGTATGCCGAGGCCGAGGGCCATTTCCAGCGCGCCCTGGACTTGCACAAGGGACCGCACAAGGATGAAATCTACAACAACATGGGCGTGGTCCAGATCGCGCTCAAGCAGTACGGCAAGGCGGTCAACTCGTTCCGCTACGCCCTGAAGAGCGGCGGCGTTTCTTCCCGGACCTATAATAATCTCGGGCTGGCCCTGACCCGTCAGGGGCGTCTTGACGAGGCCCTGGAGGCCTTCAAGTACGCCGGGGGCGAGTTCAAGGCCAACAACAATCTGGGTTATGTCCTGCTGACGGACGGTCGTCCCGATGAAGCGGTGCCGTATTTCGAGCGCGCCGTCGAGCTGGCTCCCAGTTTCTACGTCAAGGCTGCCGAGAACCTCAAGCGCGCCCGCATGGCCTCCCGGTTCATCGGCAAGCAACCCGTGCCCGAAAAGCGCACGACCCAAAAGAGCGGTTCCACCCCGAACCCACTGCTCCGTAAGTCTTTCCCCGACGCGGAGCAGACCCCTGGCGAGCCTGCGGCATCTCCCGCATCCGCAGGCTCGCCTCCCTCCGAGGCTGTCCAGACGATAGCCTGGCATCCGGGTTCCGGGGATATCATAACGACCAAGACCTGGGGCGTGCATGTCAGCTCCTGGCGGGATCACGACTGGGCCTTTCGCCATTGCGAAAAGCTCGTCAAGCAAGGGTACAAGCCCTGGATCAACCAGGTAGACCTGGGCGAAAAGGGTCTCTGGTATCGCGTGCTGGTGGGACGGTATTCCTCCGTGGACACGGCCCGCGTTGACCGGCAGCAGATCATCGACGCCCTTGAGCTGGATCGCGCGCCCATTTACGAGCTCGTCATGCCCGCCCTTGATGGTTCCCACCTTCACGCCGGGAAGTAGCGTGACGTGAAGAACCCGAAGCACACTGTTGGCAATGCGTCCCCGGACAGGCGAAAAACTCTCGCCTGCTCCGGGGCGTTTGTTTTGCGACCCGAACTTCCCTTTTTCGACGGATTTCAATATGTTTTGAAAAAGAACCGGTTCGGAGCTTCTGGCTTCGGCCCTGGGGGAGTGACCATTTGACCTTTGAAACCGTGCGCTGTTACCGCGTCCTGGCTGTGGACCACGCCGAGGACATGCTGGCCCTGTACCGGGATGTCCTCTGTTTCGAGAGTGAGGAGCCTGCCGAACTGGAGGCGCTTTTCGGCGAGGACGTGACCCTGCCTTCGTGTGAGGAACTGGCCGCCGAAGCAGACAAGCCGGGGTTCGAGGTGATTGCCTGCCGCACGGGTCGGGCCGCTCTGGATGAAGTATTCACGTCCATCGAGCAGGACGATCCCTTTGCCGTGGCACTCATCGAAATCCACCTGGAAGATGGAAGCGGGGAAATGGCCGGACTCGCCCTGGCCGAAAAAATTCGCGCGGCCGATCCTGATATCGAGATCGTGCTCCTGTCCTCGCGTGTCGCTGTACCGCTCAAGGAAATCAACAATCGCATCCAGCCGCCGGAAAAGCTCCTCTATGTGCAGAAGCCCTTCCGATCGCCCGAACTCAAGCAGATAGCCACCTCCCTTTCGTCCAAGTGGGACGCGGAAAATCGGCTCCGGGAACTCAACGAAACCCTGACCAGCAAGGTGGAGGCTCGGACCTTCGAGCTCAATACCGCCAACCGTCGGCTCAGGCTGGATATTTCCAAACGAGCCGCCGTGCTGCGGGAGCTTCAGGCCAGTGAGCAGCGTTACCGACTGCTTTTCGAGAAGGACATCACCGGCAACTTCGCGGCTGACGGCGATGGCCTGATCCTGGATTGCAATGTGGCCTTTGCCGAGTTATTCGGATTCAAATCACCCCAGGATGCCCACGGGACGGATATCTTCGAGTTGTGGGACTCCATGGGTGCCCCCGAGTCCCTGCTGGAGCTGGTGATGCGCCATACCCGCCTGGTCAATCACGAAGTGGTGCTCAGGCGCGGGGCGCTCAACCGGTATCTTCTGGTCAATTTCGATTCCGTGCTCAACGGGGCCGGGGAACTGGAAGAGGTGCGCGGCTATCTCTTTGACATTTCCGAGCCCAAACGGTTGGAGGAGCAACTTCGCCAGTCTCAGAGTAAGCGCCGATTAAAATCGGCATTGGGTAGTGGATGAAAGTTCCATACGATGCAAGGTTAGCGCACCACATCGGCCCCGAGTCATGCGCCGATGGCCGTGAGGCCATGGGTGAAGCGTTGACAGGGGGAAACACAGGCTGGGTATTGAGCCGCGAAACAGGCGAATCAGTTCAGGGCGTCGACGTTGTTCTGAGATGCGGAAGACAACACCGGATGTGTCGACATGCGCGAGACATATTCGGGCCCTGCGTGGTCTGAGACCCCATGCACGTGTTCAAGCTCAATGTGCGGGAATCGGGAGATCCCATGGTCGACCTTTGCCGGATGGCGGGAAAGGTCCGTGTCGTGAATCCCAAGGGAGTACGGCGACAATGAATGACCATGGGAAGTCGGACAGTTCCATAGTACCTGGGAAACCGTCGAACAAAGGGGCTGGTGCGCCCGCCCCGGCGGAGGTGGTGGAGGAAAGGGGACTGGCCAAGGGAAATCCATCACGGCAAACCAGCAACCGGACACAGAGCCGGGGTATGCTGCACCATGCGCTGAGACGGATACGGCAAGCGGCGCAACGGGATAAGAGTATCCATTTTAGCGCCTTATGACACCATGTCTATGACCGGCAGCGGTTGCGGGAGGCCTATCTGGCCACCAGGCAGTCAGCCGCGTCAGGTGTGGATGGAATAACCTGGGAGTCGTATGGGGAGCAGCTTGAGGACAACCTCGGGTCACTCTCGAAGCGACTGTGCCGGGGCTCATATCGAGCCAGGCCGGTGCGCCGGGTCTACATCCCCAAAAGCGATGGACGGCAACGTCCCATAGGCATTCCCACGCTGGAGGACAAGATCGCCCAGCGGGCAACCGCCGAGGTGCTGGCCCAGGTGTGGGAGCCGGTGTTTAAGGGGTTCTCTTATGGATTCCGGCCGGGACGAAATGCGCATGACGCATTGGATGCCGTGGCCGTGGGCATACAGAAGAGAAAGGTGAATTGGATATTGGACGCAGACATCCGTGGTTTCTTTGACGCCATCAACCACGACTGGATGCTGCGTTTTGTGGAGCACAGGGTGTCGGACCGGCGTGTGCTGCGGCACATCCGCAAATGGCTGAAAGCGGGCGTCCTGGACAAGGGCACGAGAATTCGCCCGGAAGACGGAACGCCGCAAGGAGGCAGCATCAGCCCCTTGCTGGCCAATATCTACCTTCATTATGTGTTGGATGAATGGGCCGACTGGATGCGAAAGACGTGTATGCGTGGGGACATGATCATTGTGCGTTACGCGGACGACTTCGTGGTCGGATTCCAACACCGGCATGAGGCCGAACGGTTTGCAAGACTGCTGCGTAGGCGGCTTGAACAATTCAACCTCAGCATGAACGAAGAAAAGACTCGCCTGATCGAGTTCGGCAGGTTTGCCGTGTCAAACCGCAAGCGGCGCAAGATGGGCAAGCCCGAGACATTCGATTTTCTCGGATTCACCCACATATGTGGAACCAAGTCCAATGGCTGGTTCACGGTGTTTCGCTATACAATCCAAAGCCGAATGCGTGACAAGCTGCAACAGCTCAAGCGCGCATTGAAGGCCCGGATGCATAACCCGATCCCGGATACCGGCGACTGGCTCAAGCGGGTGTTGGAAGGGTATTACCGCTATTTTGCGGTGCCATTCAACAGGCGTAGACTGAGCGCGTTCCGGTACAGGCTGGGGCGGATATGGCGAAAGATACTTGGCCGCAGAAGCGAGAAAGGTCGAGTCACTTGGGAACGCATGAAGCGAATAGTGGATGCATGGCTACCGAACCCGAGAGTGCAACACCCGTATCCGGAACAACGCTTGCGCGTTTGACCCGAGGCAGGAGCCGTATGCGGGAAATCCGCTCGTACGGATCTGTGCGGGGGGTGCCGGGTAACCGGCATTCCTACCGCGACAGATGGAGGCGCTCGGCACCCTGGCGGGCGGTATTGCGCACGATTTCAACAACATCCTCGGCGTCATCCTCGGCTATGCCGAGATCATCGAAAGCTCGGCTGAACCCGATTCCGGGCTGGAACGTCGGGTACTTGAGATATCCCGAGCGGGCAAACGCGCTCGGGACCTGGTTAACCAGATCCTCAATTTTTCACGGCAGGGTCCCCAGGAGCGGCACTCCATGACGCTCACACCCCTGGTCAAGGAGGCACTCAAGCTTCTGCGCTCCAGCGTGCCCGCCAATGTGGAAATCATCTCCCGCATCGAGACAGACCGGGACAGCGTGCTGGCTGATCCCACCCAGATTCATCAGATCATGCTCAACCTCTGCGGCAACGCTTCCTACTCCATGCAGGAGACGGGCGGGACACTCACCGTGACCCTGGCCGATGTGCATGAGGGCGATTCGTTCCTGCCGCCGCGTGATCTGGGCCGCCCGGAACGGTTTGTCCGTTTGACGGTCAGTGATACCGGCGGCGGCATCGATCCCGAGGTGGTGGAACGCATCTTCGATCCCTTTTTCACCACCAAACGGCAGGGCGAGGGTACCGGCATGGGGCTGGCCATGGTCCACGGCATCGTCAAGCGGCACGACGGGCATGTGGAAATGGACAACCGGCCCGGTGAGGGAGTGACCTTCCATGTGTTCCTGCCCAAGGCTTCCGAGGAGGAACGGCCCATGGCCGAGGCCGCCACGGATCTGGTCTTCCGCGAGGGGCGTATCCTGTTTGTGGATGACGAGAAGCCGCTCACGGATATCGGTCGCGAGATGCTCCAGTCCTGCGGGTTCGAGGTGGTCACGCGAACTTCCAGCGTCGAGGCGCTGGAGGCGTTCAAGCATAAGGCGCATGATTTTGATTTGGTCATCACGGACCAGACCATGCCCAACATGACCGGGTTGGAGTTGGCACGGGAAATTCTCAAGATTCGACCGAACATGCCCATCATTTTGTGCACCGGATTTTCGGATGCGGTGTCCTATGATCGGTTGCGTGACATCGGGATCGGGGATTTCATCATGAAGCCCATTTTGAAGCATGATTTGATCGGGAGTATCAGTCGGTTGCTTGCCGGGGGGTAGCAGAGGGGGGGGGAAGAACGCCTTCGGCGAGAGCCGGGTGGGAGCCGGTGGCTCCCAATGCCCTCCAAAATGCCCTCCGCGGGCGGCGGTCTATTTTTGTTGGGGCAAAAATAGACGAAAAAGCCCCTTTTTGTGTACTCTGCCGCCTTGCGATCACAGGCAAAGAATCTGATCAAAGCGGGACGGCTCAGTCTGCGCAGCTTCGCGCAATTTGCCGTTTTTATTGACCTTAGGCCGTCCGAGATGAGCCTGTTTTTCGGAGATAAAGCCGCCTTACCCGCTTTGTCAGCTTCTAAGCCTTGTGCTCGATGGCTGGTGCAGGTCTTCGGGGTGGGGTTGGGTCGAAAGGCCAGTGCTAGCGCCGGGCTTGGGATATTAAGCTCATGCTAGCGCGGGGCAGAAATTACCAAGATAGTACTTTTTTTCATCCCCCCCGGCATGGAAATGGTGATCGCTTCGGGCGTCGCTGCACAGTACAATTTTCCGCGCTACGCCCCGCGAAGCGGTTATGGGATTCTCAAGGCCCTCGGCCTTGAGGCCCCGCTGGCAAGCGCCGCCGGAGGCTTCTTCCAAATAAATCTTCGCTGACAAACGAAAAAAGGCCGTCCTTTGCCGGACGGCCTTTCCTTTTTGGATACGTCGAGCGGCCTTAATACATGAGTCTTGGCAGGAACAGGATAATCTGCGGGAAGATGAACAGCAGGGCGATGCCCACGATGATGGAGAGCATGAACGGGAGGATGCCTTTGAACACTTCCTCCAGTGTTACGTCGGGCGCGATCTTTTGGCACATGCCGTAGACCACGTAGACATTGATGCCCACGGGTGGGGTGATGACGCCCATTTCGGTGACCAGCACGATGATGATGCCGAACCAGATGGGGTCGTAACCCATGTTTGTGACCACGGGGAAGAAGACCGGGATGGTCAGCATGATCAGGGCCAGGGAATCCATGAAACAGCCGCCGATGAAGTAGATGAGGATGATGGTGCCCATGATGGCGAAGGGCGGCATGTCGAAATGGGATACCCAATTGGCGATGTCGAACGGGATGCGCGTCACGGCCAGGAATTTGCCGAAGACCACCGCGCCCGCGATGAGCACCAGCACCATGCAGGAGGTCCGCAGTGTTTCGTAGAGCGAGTTGACGAATCGCTTCCAGGAGAGCTGGCGTTTGACAATGGCCAGGACGAGCACGCCGATGACGCCGATGGAGGCCGCCTCCGTGGGCGTGAACCAGCCCAGGAACAACCCGCCGATGACCAGCACGAAGATGAGGATGGTGTCGATCAGGTTGGCCAGGGATTTGAGTTTCTCGGTCAGGGTGAAGGTGTCACCTTTGGGACCCAGTGTCGGATTTATGCGGCACTGAATATAGATGCCGACGACAAAGAGCACGGTGAGCAGGATGGCCGGGAGAATGCCGGACACGAACAATGCGCCGATGGACTGCTCGGTGAGCACGCCGTAGATGATGAGCACGACCGAGGGGGGCATGATCATGCCCAGGCCGCCGCCTGAGGCCACGGATGCGGCAGACAGGGAGTTGGCGTAGCCGTAGCGTTTCATTTCCGGGATGCCGACCGTGGACATGGTGGCTGCCGTGGCCGGGCTGGAGCCGCAGACCGCACCGAACGCGGTGCAGGCCGAGACCGTGGCCATGGCCAGGCCGCCCCGGATGTTGCCCAGGAAATGGTAGGCCGTGCTGTAGAGCCGTCTGGAAATGCCGGAATTGAAGGCTATCTGGCCCATGAGAATGAACAGCGGGATGGTGGACAACTCGTAGGAGGCGAAGGCGTCGTAAATATTGCGGCTCATGAGATTGAGCCCGCCCTTCCAGGTGGTGAGCAGCGAGAACCCGACGAATCCCACGAGCATCATGACGTAGGCCACGGGCATGCGGGTCATGAACAGGAAAACCATGATGATGATGCCGATCATACCGGCCATTGTCGGGTCCATGTTAATCCTCGCTTCCGCGTTTGTCGGTGAAAAACTTGGTGACGTCTGCGGCCAGACACAGAGAATAGACAAAGAATCCGAAGGCAAGCACGTAGATGATCAGATACTCGGGTAGTTCCAGGTTCATGGAGACTTCGCCGGATTCGCCCTGGGTCTTGGCGTAGAGGAACATGCGCCAGGTGATGATGGAGAGGAGGATGAGGGTGGCCGAGTTGGTCACCAGGCCGATCATTTTGCGGGTTTTTCGGGAGAAACGGCGAACCAGGATTTCCACGCCGATATGGCTCTTCTGGTAGTGGGCGTAGGGCAGGGCGAAGGCCACCACCACGATGCCCAGGATGCCCACAAGTTCCTCGCAGCCGAAGATGGGTTTGTTGAACGCGCCGCGCATGAACACGTCGGCTCCGGTCAGGAGGGCCATGCCCATCAGACAGATGGCGGCAATTTTCCGCATGACACCCTCCAAGTGTTCGAGGAGGCTCTTTTTCACTTCTTCCATTTCAATTCCTTACCAAAAAACAGGGCGGGCACGAGCCCGCCCTGTGAATGTCTTTCCGAATTACTTCAGGGTGGACTGAGTGAACTCCAAGATGGCCTTGCCGTCAAGGCCCTTTTCGTCCGCCATTTTTACGTAGCCGTCCAGAACAGGCTTTGCGGATTGCACCCACTTGGCGGATTCGTCTGCCGAGAGTTGGATGATTTGGCCGCCCTGGTCGAGCAGAAACTGTCGACCCACCACATCGTTCGCATCCCAGGCCGCGGCGTGTTTGGCGGCCCATTCCTTGTTGATCTGGGTGATGACGGCCTGGGTCTCGGCGTCCAGGGATGCCCACTTGTCCTTGTTCATGACGATGAAGAAGACTGTGGTGTAGGCCACGTCAAAGGAGTCCGTGCCGAATTTGCAGACTTCGCCCAGCTTGAAGGATTTGTTGGACTCGATGGGATGCATGGAGCCGTCCACCACGCCCTTTTGCAGGAGTTGGTAGTTTTCGGACATGGACTTGGCAACCGGAGTGCCTCCCAGGGCGGCGACCAGCTTGGCCGAGTTGCCGGTGGAGCGGATCTTCATCCCCTGCATGTCGGCCAGGGTGCTGACAGGTTTGGTGGTGGTGAAGAGCAGCCCCGGACCATGGCCATGGAAGTACATGACCTCCACGTCGTCCAGTTCCTTGGGTTTGAACTTGCCGTATACCGCGTTGGCCGTGGCCGTGGCCTGCGCGGCGGACTTGTAGCCCAGGGGCAGGTCCACGGCGGCCATGGTCGGGAAGCGGCCACGCGAGTATGCCAGACAGGAGAAACCGATGTCGGAGATGCCTTCCACAACGCCGTCGTAACACTGGGGAGCCTTGGTCAGGGTCTGGCCCGGATAGTACTCCACCACAACCTTGCCCTGCGTGCGTTTTTCCACTTCCTTGCACCACTGTTCCGCCAGTTGGGACTGAAGGTTGGTGGGCGGGAAAAAGGTGGAGTAGGTCAGCTTGGTCTCCGCCTGGGCCAGGCTGGGCAGGGCCACGCAGAGCACGGCCATTGCCAGCAGTGTCGTCAGAAGTTTTTTCATGGTTTCCTCCGGGGGGTTCAAATTCCGAGGAGGAGCGCAAGGCTCCCCCCGTGTATGATTATATCCGCTGAAACGCCGCCATGACGTCCGGGCGGTGAGTCTCTATGGATTTTTCGTCATTTCGCCCTGGATGAAGTTGACCACGGCAAGGCCGTCGATCTTCTTGTCGGCAACGGACTGGGCATATCCTTCGATGACCGGTTCGGCGGCCTTGACCCAGACAGCGGCCTGGCCTTCGGCCAGAGGGAGGAACTTGCCGCCCTTTTCCAGGAAGAACTGTTTGCCGAGCGCGTCGGCTTCATCCCAGGCCGCGCCGTGTTTGACGGCCCATTCCGCATTGATTTGCTTGATGACGGCCTGGGTTTCGGCGTCCAGCGTGTTCCACTTGTCCTTGTTCATGACCACGAAGAAGGTGGTGGTGTAGGCCACGGCAAAGGATTCGGTGCCGAACTTGACCACTTCGGCCAGCTTCCAGCCCTTGTTGGATTCCACCGGATGGATGGAGCCGTCCACGATCCCCTTTTGCAGGGACTGGTAGGTCTCGGACATGGGCTTGGCCACCGGGGTGCCACCCAGGGCCTGGACCAGCTTGGCCGAGTTGCCGGTGGAGCGGATTTTCAGCCCTTTGAGGTCGGCCATGGCGGTCACGGGTTTTTCTGCGGTGAAGAGCAACCCCGGACCGTGAGCGTGAAAGTACATGGGCTGGACGTCGGCCAGTTCGAGGGGGTTGAATTTGTCATACACCGCGTTGGCCACCTGGGTGGCCTGGGTGCCGGTCTTGTAGCCAAGGGGCAGATCCACGGCAGCCATGGTCGGGAAGCGGCCACGGGAGTAAGCCAGGCAGGACATGCCGATGTCGGAGATGCCCTCGACCACGCCGTCGTAGTTCTGCTTGGCCTTGGACAGGGTGGAGCCGGGGAAGAAGTCGACTGTGACTTTGCCCTGCGTGCGTGTTTCCACCTCGCGGCACCACTCTTCGGCCAGCTTGGACTGGATGTGGGTGGGGGGGAAGAAGCTGGAGTAGGTCAACTTGACGGTATCGGCAAGGGCCATGGTGGCAAAACCGAAAAACAGCATGGAGCATGCGGCCAAGGCGAGGAATTGTTTTTTCATGGTATATCTCGTCAGGTTACAGATTCAAGAAAGCCGAGGGGGGGGTGCCCGGTCGGCGGTTAACCGTTTTTGGTGCCGTTTTTGAGCGCCAGGGCGATGGCGGCCCGGCGGACGTCGGCTATGGTCAGGAGCTGGGTGCCCAGGGTGCGGTGGATGAGAAATCCCTCGAACAGGGCAGTGTTGAGTGCGCCGATTTTTTCCGGCGGAAAGTCGGTCTCCACATGGTCGCGCACCAGATCGGCGAAGATCTGGTTGGAGAGCCGGTACACGGATTTATTCATGAGCTTCTTGAGAATTTCGCTGTGCGCGGAGTGGATGGTGAATTCGAGAAAAATGGAGGACCAGTTGCGGTCGTTGATGATGGTTTCCAGGAAATCCCAAATGATGTGCATGGCCTCTTCCAGGTTCCTGGCACCAGCCACCTTGGGATCGCGCTCGCCTCGATATTCCTTGAGCTTTCGTTCCACTATCTGGAGAAACAGCTCGTCCTTGCTATTCCAGTGGCGGTAGAAGCTGCCCTTGGCGTACCCGGCGTGCTCGGTGATTTCGGCCACGGACGTATGCATGAATCCCTTGCTCCCGAACAATGAGATGGCCGAGGCCATGAGCTCATTCATGGTTTGCTTGGATTTTTCCTGCTGTTTTTTCGCCATGTTGCATGCATCTCCGTTGAGGCACTGTCTTGGGTGGAAAGAGGACTTATACTCGCAAAGTGACCCTCGGTCAGAAAGTGACCCTTGGTCATTTTTTAAAAATCAGAGCTAGCATGGAGGGGGTGGGGTGTCAAGAGGGGGCGACGGGGAAACCGACTGGGCAGTCTCCCGGACGTTGGCGGCAGGACGGGCGCGGGGTGTGCCGGGAGTCCGTTTCCGGTGTTGGTGCGAGGCCGTGTTTCAATCGTAGTTGATCGTATCCAGGTCCACACCCGTGGTCTCGATGCGGTTGAACCAGGTGACGGCTGCCCCGAGCAGGGAGGTGCCGATCAGGATGTAGAGGATGGTTCGGGTTCCCAGGTCGACCAGCAGGACCGGAAAGAGGAAGGCCGTGGTTGCTGCGCCCACCTTGGCCACGGAGGCGGCCAGCCCGGCGCCAAGGCCCCGGATGGGGGTGGGAAAGACCTCGCCCGATATGAGGTAGGTCATGGCATTGGGGCCGAGGTTGGTCATGAAACTGAAGAGCATGAATCCGCAGAACAGGAGTGCGGTCTGGGACTGTCCTGTGCCGTCCAGGGAAAGGGTGGCCAGGAACAGGCCCACAGCGCAGCCTATGAAACCGAATATCTGGAGCCTGATCCGTCCCACGCGGTCGACCAGAAGCACGGCGCAGATGATGCCCACCAGGAGCAGAACGTCGATGAAGGCCGCGCCCTTGGCTGCCGTCATATCGTTGTGGATGATGTCGGCGAGATTGCGTGCGTATTTGGCCTTGGCCCCGATAATCGAAGCGAGGATGGTGGGTGTGAATATGCCGATGCCATAGGTGCCGAGGTCCTGGAGGAACCACGGGATGGCAGCCAGGATGGTGGGCCGTCGGTATCTGGGAGACAGGAGCGTTCCCAGTCCCGAGAGTGCCTTTGTTGTCCCGGAATTGTTTTCGGGCACCAAAAGTCGGATTTTGCTCGGGTAGGGAGGTTCGCGCCGGAGCAGGCGTTCGACCTCTTTTTCCGCTTCCCGCATGCGGCCTTTGGAAGCGAGCCAGGGCGCGGAATCGGTGATGGAGAATCGGGCCAGGATCACGAGCAGGGCCGGAATTACGACGGTGGCATACATCCAGCGCCAGGCCGCGATGTCCTGGATGTCTACCAGGATGAGGTAGCCGATGCCGGTGCCCACCAGTGCGCCCACGGCCTGGAAACCGAAGGCGCCGAGCACGAGTTTGCCCCGGCTGGCGCTGGGGATGGATTCCGAGATGACTAGGTGTGCGGTGGGATAGTCGCACCCCAGGGAGAGCCCGACCCCGAACAGGGCTCCGAGCAGCCAGGCAAAGTTGGGGCTGAACACGAGCAGGAGTAGGCACAGGGTGAAGAGAATCATCTCCACAATGAACATCCTCTTGCGACCGAAGGTATCGGCCAGTCCTCCCAGGGCCGTGGCTCCGACGAGAATGCCGAGCAGCGGCATGGCGCTCACCGCGCCTTTTCCCATGGCCCCCAGATTGAATTCCTGAACAATGATGGGCAGGGCCACGCCGGTCATGAAGACCACCAGTCCCTCGAAAAACTTCCCGGCCGAGGCCAGGGTCCAGATGCGCCACTGCATCCCGGTCATGGGTGCGGCCGGAGAGGGGGTGCCGTCGGGCCAGACAGGGGTTTCGTCGATGTATTCCTGAACGGTCCTGGGAACGGTGGGGAGGGATGTGCTCATGATAGTACCTGCCGTATCGGGGTGTGTATGCACCGTGCTTATTGTCGTAAATGTCACCCGGAAAAGGGGAGTTCGTCAAGGGGGTGGCGTGAAGTCCATGATAAGGGTGTCTTTATGAAAATGTCACCGAACGGTAACACGCAACTTGCACCAATGGGATAGGTTGAAAACCTCGGTCCGAATGAGGTGGCCGGATACGATTTCGAGGAGGTGGATACCATGGATTTCGAGCAAGTGGTCGTCGATGAAACCGGTGCTTGTGTGCCGGAGGTCCGTCATTGTTCCGTCTGTTTTGCCGTGATTGATGATCTTGCGGCGGCCCGGCGTTCTCCGGAAGGACATTTCTATTGCGAGCAGTGCGGCGCGAGTTTTTTCCGAAAGGTACAACTGCGTCTTTTGCGCGTGAATTCGTGTCGGCTTCAGGCGGAGAATGTTTCGACCGGGATCTGATGCTTTTTGTCGGAGGCGGCTAACAGGCTGTTGAAAAACGGCAATCTGCGGCGTTGTTTCAAGAAATTCACCAATTCGCAGGAAAGCGAATTTGAACGTCGGCTCTGCCAACGCCCCACAAGGGGTGAGCCCCAGGACAGGGCGAATCAAACCTTCACGCACAGGAAGTACACCTCGGCCTTGATTCCTTTTCGCGTCTATCGCTGCTGTCCCTATTCGTAAGACTTGCGGGTGACCGCTCAACGGCTACGGATGCATCGCACCCTTTTTCAACGGTCTGCTAACGGTCTATGCGGACGGTTCCCCTGCTGTTTCGTTCGGGGGACATTTGGGTAGCGTGATAATGAGAGTGGTGCCTTCGCTTCGCGTGGAACGCATGGTGATGTCGCCCCCGTGCTGCCGGGCGATGAGCCGGGCACTGTAGGTACCCAGGCCGGTGCCTCCCGATTTGCCCCTTGTCACGTACTTGTCGAAGAACGTATCCTGGATGGCCTCGGGCACAATTCCGGCATTGCGGATACAGAGGCGGTATTCCCCGTTTTTCGATATATCTACGGTCACGGGTTGGCCTTCGTTCGACTCCAGGGCGTTTCGCAGCAGATTGCAGAGCATGGAAAAAATGAGCGGGCGTTCGGCGCGTAGCGGTATGTTTAAATCCCGGCCTGCCGGTTTGCCGTCAAGGCTGATGTGTATGGGAATTTTCTTCTCATGGTCGATTTGGATGTGCTGTCCGATTTCATCGAGAAGGGTGAGCAAATTGAATTCTTCAATGTGAAATTTGTAGGTCCCGGTCTCCAGTTTGTAGAGGTTAAGGGACTGGTTGATGAGATCGAGCATGATGGTGCCCGCGTCTTTGACGGCTCCCAGCAGCTCCTTTTGGTGCGGAGTGAGGTTGTCATCCTGCATGAGCAGATGAGGAATGCCGATGATGCCCGAGAGCGGGGATTTCAGATCATGGCGGATGATCCGGGTCACATCCTCCTTGAGCTTGTCCAGGGCCTTGCGTCGGGAAACATCGATACCCACGCAGATGAACTCCGAGATATCGCAGTGTTCGTGTCTGATGGAGGACCCGACCCATTCGCTCCAGGCAACCGTCCCGTCGGGTTTGCAAAATTCGACTTCCAACTCCAATCGTTTGCCCGTGGTCGTGAACGCCTTGATCTGCTCCTGTGCCTTAATGCCGTCGGTGTCTGTTTCGGTTGCGAGTATCTCTGAAAGGTGCAGCCCGAGGATGTTTTTTTCTTTTATCCCCAGGTGTTTGATTGCGTAGCCGTTGGCAAAGGTGACCGTCCCTTGACTGTCGAGCCGGAGCACCATGGACCGGGAGTTTTCCACCAGCCCCTGGTAGAGTGTCTGGTTGTCCCTGAGTTTCTGCTCCAGAGCCTTGCGGTGGTCGATGTCTCTGATTGAGGCCCGCAGGCCGAGGAAAAGGCCGTCTTCGGTGAACACCGGAAAGCTGTTGCGTGCGACCCATCGAGTGGCACCGTGAGCGTCCACGATGCGGTAGTCGAAGCTCTGGGGCGTGCGCATGTTTTCAAGGGTGGAGATTCGTTTCAGGACGAATTCCTTGTCGTCGGGGTGGATGATTTCCTGGAACAGCAGGGGGTTATCCAGGAACTCCTGCGGAGTATGGCCGGTGATCCGTTCGCAGGCCGGGGAAACGTACAGAAATTTGCCGTCCGGACCAAACCAGTATTCCCAGTCGTGGGTGAATTCGGCCACGGTTCGGTATCGTTCTTCGCTTTCCGCGAGATCTTCGTTGGCTTTGCGCATGTCCCGGAGCAGAGGGGTGATCAGGTAGATACCCAAGAATATCAGGATGGAAATGGCCAGACCCAGGAGTTCGTAAGGCAGGGTCGGGACCGTGCCGTTCCGGTATATTTGATACAGGGTATGCGTGCGCCGGAAGGCCATGGAGAATATGCCCGCCGAGAGCAGGGTCCAGGCCCAGCTTCGTCCAGAATAGGCGATGAGTCGGAGGGCGAGAAACCCTGCGGCAAACTGGAGTATGGTTGATGCCGTGACAATAAGAATCATGCGCGCCCCGGAGGAAAGATCGCGGTGTGAAAGTTTTACCTACATTTACTCGACTTTCGGGGTTGAGCTCTACCCTTCAACGCACTGTGCTCTTTGACAATGTTGCCTGCTGAATCCGTAGAGATAGAATGCCCGTTGCAACGCTTCGGCCAGAATCGTCTGCACCAACTCTTCCGCAACCTGCTTGTTTTCCATCAAATGTAGCATCGTCAGCGTCAAAATGCGTTGCAGCGCCTCCACGTATTCCAAATCGCGCACCTCTTCGCAGCACGCATGAAAGAGCAGGCCAAGTGTTCGCGGGTCGTCGTGGCGACGCTGCTCCAGGGCAAGAAAGAGGTAGCGCAGCATGACGATGGTCGTATGCGCGATCAGCGAGTCGAAATCCCTGGCCTGGCAGCCTTTTTCCAACTCCAGGTGCTGCTTGGCCGTGCGGAAGAAGACCTCGATGTCCCAGCGCTTCCCATAGATGCGCACCACGTCGGCCTCAGGCAGTTTGCTGTCCGTGGACAGCAGGGCCAGCCAGTCCTTTTTGTGCTTGTTGCGAACAAAGACGATGCGTGCGGGCTTTTCATCCTTCATGGTCACAAGCGCGTTGGCCAGGACCCGCGCCCGCCCCCGGCGCTTTCGCAGCCGCCTGTAGATTTCATCCGCGCTCAGGCGCCCCCCCTCGAATCCGTAAAGAACCTTGGGCGTGCGCTTGATCATGCAGATCACGTGGATGTGCTCGCGGGCCTGGCTGATGATGGCGGGCATGCCGAACCAGCTGTCCATGAGCAGGTATCTGGCCTGGACTCCAGCGGCCAGGGCGCGTTTGAGCATCGGCCCGATCAGCTCAGTGGCCTTGCAGATCGCCTCTTTGCGTCGCTTGGCCCCGCATGAACGGTTGTCGAGTTGTTTGGTGACGCCCTGATAGCGATTTTTCTCCTTGGCGGACGACAACAGCGCGAAGTCCAGCGGTGCGAGCGTGGCGCCGTCGGACCAGCACAGGCTGAGAAGCCGGTACCCTTTGAGGAAGCCGTTTTGGGTATGATCGAAGACGCGGGCCAGCAACTCGACTTTCTTGGAGCGCGGCCGTTGGAGCGTTGAATCGTCAAGGATCAGCACGTGTTCGCGCTCCTGCGAGGTGAGTTCCTGAAGCATGGAGCAGACGCGGGCCGCCAGCAGAAGGAGAAAACGCCGCCAACTGAAGCGGCTGGAGCGCATGAATTCGTAGACGGCGTCTTTGCCAAAACCGGGGCTGTCCCGGGTTGCGAAGTATCGATATAGGTTGAGGCGATGGAACGGAAGCGAGAAAAGACAGGATAGCAGGACGGCCGGAGGAGCTCCTTTTGCTTTGGTGAAACCGCATCGATGGGCAAGGGTCCCAATCGCGAATTGCTGGAAAAACCGGTTGATGCGGCACGTGATGCGCTGTTCTTTCTCTTGAACATCATGGCAGATAGCGGTATTCTGCATTCGGGTCCTTCTCCTTGGCTTTTCTGTTGTAGTGCAACAACATAATACCAGGGCTGCAAGGACCCTTCAACATAAAATATGAATTATTTCAACATGCTGACTGTTGCTTGAACTGTACTTTCAACCCCGAAAGTCGAGTACATTTATTTATAACGACTAGGGTGGCGTGTCATCAACTAAAAAAGATCACAGCAGTTGTTGGTGCATAATATGCGTTACGATTTATTATTGCTTTATTACTCGACTTTCGGGGTTGAGCTCTACCCTTCAACGCACTGTGCTCTTTGACAATGTTGCCTGCTGAATCCGTAGAGATAGAATGCCCGTTGCAACGCTTCGGCCAGAATCGTCTGTACCAACTCTTCCGCAACCTGCTTGTTTTCCATCAAATGTAGCATCGTCAGCGTCAAAATGCGTTGCAGCGCCTCCACGTATTCCAAATCGCGCACCTCTTCGCAGCACGCATGAAAGAGCAGGCCAAGTGTTCGCGGGTCGTCGTGGCGACGCTGCTCCAGGGCAAGAAAGAGGTAGCGCAGCATGACGATGGTCGTATGCGCGATCAGCGAGTCGAAATCCCTGGCCTGGCAGCCTTTTTCCAACTCCAGGTGCTGCTTGGCCGTGCGGAAGAAGACCTCGATGTCCCAGCGCTTCCCATAGATGCGCACCACGTCGGCCTCAGGCAGTTTGCTGTCCGTGGACAGCAGGGCCAGCCAGTCCTTTTTGTGCTTGTTGCGAACAAAGACGATGCGTGCGGGCTTTTCATCCTTCATGGTCACAAGCGCGTTGGCCAGGACCCGCGCCCGCCCCCGGCGCTTTCGCAGCCGCCTGTAGATTTCATCCGCGCTCAGGCGCCCCCCCTCGAATCCGTAAAGAACCTTGGGCGTGCGCTTGATCATGCAGATCACGTGGATGTGCTCGCGGGCCTGGCTGATGATGGCGGGCATGCCGAACCAGCTGTCCATG
Source organism: uncultured Pseudodesulfovibrio sp. (assembly GCA_963662475.2). Classification (GTDB taxonomy): domain Bacteria; phylum Desulfobacterota; class Desulfovibrionia; order Desulfovibrionales; family Desulfovibrionaceae; genus Pseudodesulfovibrio. The sequence goes on along the minus strand of CAXXUE010000010.1, from coordinate 114,666 downwards.
AGCAGGTATCTGGCCTGGACTCCAGCGGCCAGGGCGCGTTTGAGCATCGGCCCGATCAGCTCAGTGGCCTTGCAGATCGCCTCTTTGCGTCGCTTGGCCCCGCATGAACGGTTGTCGAGTTGTTTGGTGACGCCCTGATAGCGATTTTTCTCCTTGGCGGACGACAACAGCGCGAAGTCCAGCGGTGCGAGCGTGGCGCCGTCGGACCAGCACAGGCTGAGAAGCCGGTACCCTTTGAGGAAGCCGTTTTGGGTATGATCGAAGACGCGGGCCAGCAACTCGACTTTCTTGGAGCGCGGCCGTTGGAGCGTTGAATCGTCAAGGATCAGCACGTGTTCGCGCTCCTGCGAGGTGAGTTCCTGAAGCATGGAGCAGACGCGGGCCGCCAGCAGAAGGAGAAAACGCCGCCAACTGAAGCGGCTGGAGCGCATGAATTCGTAGACGGCGTCTTTGCCAAAACCGGGGCTGTCCCGGGTTGCGAAGTATCGATATAGGTTGAGGCGATGGAACGGAAGCGAGAAAAGACAGGATAGCAGGACGGCCGGAGGAGCTCCTTTTGCTTTGGTGAAACCGCATCGATGGGCAAGGGTCCCAATCGCGAATTGCTGAAAACCGGTTGATGCGGCACGTGATGCGCTGTTCTTTCTCTTGAACATCATGGCAGATAGCGGTATTCTGCATTTGGGTCCTTCTCCTTGGCTTTTCTGTTGTAGTGCAACAACATAATACCAGGGCTGCAAGGACCCTTCAACATAAAATATGAATTATTTCAACATGCTGACTGTTGCTTGAACTGTACTTTCAACCCCGAAAGTCGAGTTACCTAATCTGAGCGATTCTCCAGCCTGACACAACATCAAAGCTGGCATATCACCTTGTTTTTGTTTACAATCACATCCAGTCACTACGTCATGAACGTTTCACCCATTTGGTGGAGGGCTGGATGTCCAACTCAAAGAGAACCAAAGCAAAATTCATCGACGATGTCCAAGTCACGAACGACTGTCTGACAAGCCGGGCCGGGCTCAACCTCTTTGCTCGCTACATTCGTGGCATTGGTCTTTTCCCCCACATCAACCGCCTTTTCGGCTCCATGCGCAAGAACCCCAAGGGCACGCCCATCGATGAACTTTTCAAGCAGGTGCTCTGCTTCCTCTTTGACGGCACCAGCCGTCACTTGGCCCACTTTGATGTCCTGACCAAAGATCCGGGCTACGCGGCTGCCATCGAAACAGACATCAAGAGCATGGCCTCATCGCACACCGTCAAGCGGTTCTACCAATCATTCTCCGCACAACGGACCTATCTTTTTCGCCGTCTGTTGCAGCAACTCTTCCTTTGGCGACTCAGCATGACCAGCCCAGAAGTGATCGAACTGAACATCGACACCATGGTCATGGATAACGACCAAGCGCCGAAGCGTCACGGCGTCAAGCCCACCTACAAGAAGGTTCTGGGCTTTCAGCCTCTCCAGATGACCTGGGGCCGCTACATTATAGACGCCGTGTTCCGTGGCGGCGACAAACACTCTCTCAACGGCGACTCAGCCCCGAAGATGATCCGTCACGTGGTGCGCATGATCCGTACCCGCTACAGCAAGACCGTACCCATCATCATTCGCATGGACTCCGGATTCTTCGACCAGGAGCTCTTCGACGAGATGGAGCGGCTGGATATCGGTTTCATCTGCGCAGGCAAGTTCTATAGCGACATCAAGGCTATGATTGGGGCACTTCCCGAAACCGCCTTTCAGCATCACTTCGGCAAAACCGATGAGGATGTCTGGCAGTGCTACGAGTTCTGCGACCGCCGCAAGTCCTGGGAAAAGTCCTTCAGGACCATCTTTTGGCGACCTTTACTGGAAGAGAAGCAGTTCCTGCTACCCGGATCAAGACCAGGCACCATCGTCTACACCAACCTTGGCATGGATAGTGTCGTGGATCAGCAATTGCAGGAGGCTGGCCTCGCGTTCATGGCCGAAACCGATGCCATCATCCACTCCTACCACCAGCGGGGCGCGGACGAACTGGTGCACAGGGCGTTCAAGGATTTCGGATTCGAGGAGTTGCCGTTCCAGCGCTTCGTGCCCAACGCCGCCTTCTATTACACCATGCTCCTCGGCTTCTTCCTGTTTGAAGCGTTCAAGGAAGATGTGAGTGAGCCGGTGGTACCGGTCAAGTCTTTCCCGACCACACTGCGTCGCACCTTGGTGGACGTCGCCGCCAAGGTGGTGTCCCATGCTGGCAAAACCGTACTCAAGGTCACGGCGATCGCCATGGAATCGTTGCGTTTCAAAGAACTGTGGGAGCGCTGCCTGAGCGCTCCAAAATTCGTCTGGACCTGATCTGAACGCCCCGCTCCATGTCCAGCGATGGGAGAGGTGCGTCCAATTTCCTGAAAAATCTGGTATCACAACCGAAACGAGTGGCATTTTCACGCTTCAGCGATCAAGCTGTCCCCATTCGCACCATTTTTGGAGTCAATCTTCTTCCGGTTTCTGCCGAGGAAGGCTTCAATGAGACCCCTCCGCTCGATTTAGGTCATAATTCCCTTTATCTGCGGTCGAGCCGTCAGCCCCAATCCAATGCCAAGCATTAGGCAGGAAACCCAAAGGCCGCTTCCCGAATTGGAACAACCCCAACGGGTCCACACCGTTTACCGGATCATCGAGACAATACCCGTACCAATCTGGATCGCCGCCCGCGTCACCCAGTGGGTCGGGCGCGGTCCAGCGCCCCGTGAACGGGTCATAGTCTCTCCACCCAAACCGCACGAAGCCTAGGTCCGGGTCGTGCAGGCCGCCCGCGAAGCCGAGGGGGATGCGGAAGGGCATTTCTTATGGGGCAAAGCCGGTTATTCCCCAGCAGATGAATATGAAACTCCAATATGCCAAGATCGGAAAACAAACAATTGCAGAAAGTAATGCCCACCAATAGCGCAGAAGCGGTTTGTTTTTTTGTTTGAACAATAGCAAGAACAGTGCAATCCAAGGGATGGTCGGAGCAATGACCAAGAGGAAAAAACTGTCTGTTTTATCCATGAAACCAAAAAAGAAAATGTAGGGTAAAATGGAAGAGAACCAAAGCAGCAGGGCAATAGCATCTGCCGCTTTGGTTTTTTTTTCATTTGTCATTCGTCTCCTTTTGTTAGAACCAGAATACCGCTCCCTTTCGAAACAGTTTTGAACTATTCTCATTCTGTTTAGTTGGGGGATTATCCCATTTGCCAGGATCATCTCCCATGGCCTTTAATTCGTTGACAAGCTGCTTGTCTGCTTGTTTTTTCAGTTTCTTTTGGGCTTTGTTAACATCCCCCAGTATGGGAGTGTTTTTTATCTTTTCATAGTTCAGATCATGCCGCTTGTATGATTCGTCAGCACTATCGACCGGCTTAGCGTCTCCGACCTTTCCCCCGTCTACTCCACCACTGTGATTTTTGCCGCCCCAGTTGCCTATTTTTGGACCGTCGAGAATGCTTCTCCCCGTACCGCCCCAGGAGATACCGTTTAAATAGGAGGCGGCTTCCATGTAGTCTCGAGCGTTTATCGCGGAAAAAAACAACCCCAGAGGGTCCACGCCATTCACCGGATCGTCCAGGCAATACCCGTACCAGTCCGGATCGCCGCCCGCGTCGCCCAGTGGGTCGGGGGCGGTCCAACGCCCCGTGAACGGGTCATAGTGATTCGGGCCGTCCATGGCCCTCACCCCTTTGGGGCGTTGCGGGGGACCGCAACGTCCAAATCCGCTGTCCTGCGGATTTGTCTCTCCACCCAAACCGCACGAAGCCCAGATCCGGGTCGTGCAGGCCGCCCGCGAAGCCGAGGGGGATGCGGAAGTCCGGCGCGGAGTCCGATATGATCCCGCCGAAGGGGTCGTACTGGACTTCCTTTATCACATTGTCGTGGATGTCCACAACCACCCGAAGGGAGCCTATCTGGTCGTAAAACAGGCCGAAAACCGTGCCGTCGTCCCGGCGCATGGCAAATGGCGTGCGCTCGTCCTCGCGGTAGGCGAATTCGAACTCGTGCTTGCCGTCGAAGAAGGTGGCCATGCGTATAAGGTCATGCCAGGCGTAGGCTTCGACCAGCTTTCCGTCGCGGTATTTGGCGGCTCGGCGGCCCTGGTCGTCGTGGTCAAAGGTGAGCTTTGCTGTTTCCGGCCACTCGGCGGAGAGTAGTCGGTGGTCCGGTGCGTATTGGTAGAGCGTGTACTGGCCGCCGTTGTTCCAGATGGAGCGGAAGCCGTTTTCGTCGTGGATGTAATTGTTGTTGCCTGCAAGACTGAGCCGGTCGTCCATGGTGTACTCGAAATTGCGATAGCTGGTGTCCAGGTGCGGGAAGTAGTCGCGGGAGCGGCGGCCCTCGCGGTCGTAGCCGATGTCGCAGACGGTGTGGCCGTCGTGTTGTGCGCCGGTTAACCGGCCTGCTTCGTCGTAGGCGTAGGTCCAGGTGGTGGGTCGGTCCGCCACGGTTTCGGTTTTTTCGATGATGCGGCCCTGTTGGTCGCGCCTCAGTTGATAGTCATACACAGTCATATTGTGTCTCCTTGTTTCGTTCCCAAGGGGTATTCCCGGAAATCCGGAGCAGGATAACATCGGTTTTTTGCGATGGGGAAAAAGGCGGGGATAGACATGAAAACGGGTAAAAATGGTATAACTTGGGAGCTTGACAGGGGGCTGGGTAAAGAGATTTTTGGAAGAGGAAGAACGCCGTCGGCAAGAGCCGGGTGGGAGCCGGTGGCTCCCAATGCCCTCCAAAATGCCCTCACGGGCAGGTGCTCTTCGTGCAACGCAGCATTCCCTTTGGTCGCGGGCGACGCGGCTTTCCGGTCCCACCCGAACGCTTGCATGCGCCCATAGGATTCCCAGGGTCTCCCCGGTATTACTTTTCTGCCTGAAATTGTTGCCAGTCGGCCAGAAAGGTTTCCAGCCCAGAGTCCGTGAGCGGGTGTTTGGTGAGCTGCATGAGGGTCGCATACGGCAGGGTGATGACGTCCGCCCCCACCAAAGCCGATTCCAGCACATGCATGGGGTGGCGCACCGAGGCCACCAGGATCTTGGTGCCGAAGCCGTAGTTGTCGAAGATGGTGCGCATCTGGTCCACAATCTCCATGCCGCTGTGGGTCAGGGCGTCGAGCCGCCCCACAAAGGGCGATGCATAGGTGGCCCCGAGCTTGGCCGCCAGCAGGGCCTGGGCCGGGGAAAAGACCAGGGTGACGTTAGTCTTGATGCCCATATCCGTGAGCTTCCGAAGTGCCTTGAGTCCCTCCGGGATCATGGGAATCTTGACCACCACGTTCTCACCAAAGGAAACCAGGTCCTTGGCCTCTTTTATCATGGCCTCAACCGTGGTGCCGATGACCTCCAGGCTGACCGGACCGTTCACCAACTTGCATATTTCCATGGCCTGATCGCGCCAGTCCCCGCCTTCACGGGACATGATGGTCGGATTGGTCGTGACGCCATCGAGCAGGCCAAGTTCCTTGACCTCACTGATTTGAACAAGATTCGCCGTATCGAGAAAGAACTGCATGAATCCTCCTTGCTGCTTGTATGACAACACACCGCCGCATCAACATTTTCAACCAGTCCTACCATATTTTTGCATCCGGGCAAACGGGCTGTCGGGCTGAATTCCCCTTCCCCCACTGACCGTATTTGTTTACACTGCCGCCATGCCACGCACCGAACCTGTCAACGTCATCGGGCTGTCGCCCGGATCACTGGAAATCACGCCCTCCGCCCGCGAAACTCTCGGTCGGGCCGATCTGGTCGTGGGCGGCACGCGCCTCCTGGACTCGCTTCCGGCACGGTTGCTCCCCGAAAAGGCCAAAACCCTGCCCATTGCCGGTCCGCTCAAGCCGGTGCTGGACACGGTCAAAAAGGCTTGGGCAGCGGGCAAACTCGTGGTGGTTTTGGCCGACGGCGACCCACTTTTCTTCGGCATCGGCAAACGGCTGGGCGAAGTCCTGGGCCGTGAAAATCTCCAGGTGGAGCCGAACATCTCCACCGTGCAACTGGCCTCGGCCCGGCTCGGGCTGCCATGGCACGCCATGGATTTCGTATCCCTGCATGGACGCGACGATTTTTCGCCGCTCTACGCCGCCCTGGTGCGTGCCGATCTGATCGCGGTGTTCACGGACGAGACCAACACTCCGGCCGAGGTGGCCCGCGCCCTGCTCGAACGCGGGGCGGAATGTTTTTCCATGACCGTGCTCGAAAACCTGGGTTCCCCGCACGAACGTATCCGTCCCCTGGCCCTGCCCGACACCTGGGGCATGGATTTCGCCCCGCTCAACCTCGTGGTGCTGGAACGGTTGTATCCGCCGGAGATCGAACTGACGCTGGGCATCCCGGACCACTACTACCTGCACCAGAAAAATCTCATCACCAAGCTGCCCGTTCGCGCCGCCGGGCTGGCCCATCTCAATGTGGAGCCGTCCTCCACCATCTGGGACCTGGGCGCGGGCTGCGGTGCGGTCTCCATCGAGGTCTCGCACCTGGCCCGAAACGGCCGGGTGTTCGCGGTGGAACGGAACAAGACCCGTGCAGCCATGATCCGCGAAAACATCCGTCGCACCGGAGCCTGGCTGGTGGACACCGTGCTCGGCTCCATGCCCGATTGCCTGGAGGGATTGCCCGAACCCGACCGCATCTTCATCGGCGGCGGTCTGGGCGGGGAATCCAATCAGGATACCGCCCTGCTCGAGGTGGCCTGCAAGCGACTCAAGCCACGCGGCCACATGGTGGTCCACTGCATCCTGCTGGACACGCTCCACGCGGCCAAGGACTATTTCAAATCCCTGGGCTGGCACTTCGGCGTGACTCAATTGCAGGCCTCGGCCACGGACTCCCTGGCCGGAGACCTCCGTTTCAAGGCCCAGAATCCGGTCTTCATCCTCTGGGCGGAAAAGCCGTAACAAGGAATCGCATGACGCCGACCATCAAGAACACCCGTTTCGTAGCCATAGATTTCGAGACTGCCGATCCCAAGCGGGATTCGGCATGCGCCGTGGGCATCGTGGTCGTGGACGGGGGCACTATCGTGGCCCGCGACTACCGCCTCATCCGGCCGCCGCGCCCAAGGTTCAATCCGTTCTGCGTGCGCGTGCACGGCATCCACTGGGAAGACGTGCGGGACGAACCGAGCTTCGGCGACCTCTGGCCCGAGCTGGAACCGCACTTTGCGGGCGCGGATTTCCTGGTGGCCCACAACGCCTCATTCGACAAGTCAGTGCTTCACACCTGCTGCCACGAAACAGGCTGGACCCCGCCAATCCAGCCGTTCCTGTGCACGGTGCAGCTCGCCCGCAAGACGTGGGAACTGGCCTCCAACAAGCTCAACAACGTGTGCAACCACCTGGGCATCACCCTCAATCATCACCACGCCGGGTCGGACGCCGAGGCCTGCGCGCTCATCGCGGTGCAGGGACTGAGCGAAAATCCGGCCTTTCTGGGCAAGGTGCTGTAGATGCCCATGGTCCATTTCATCGGCGCAGGACCGGGCGACCCGGAACTGCTCACCCTCAAGGGCAGGCGGCTCATCAGCCAGGCGGATCTGGTGCTCTATGCCGGGTCTCTGGTGCCCGAGGCCGTGGTGGCCTGTGCCAAACCGGGTGCCCGCGTGGTGGATTCCGCCCCGCTCAACCTGGAACAGACCCACGCGCTGATGCTGGAGACCGTGCGCACGGGCGGCAACGTGGCCCGGGTGCACACAGGCGACCCTTCCCTTTTCGGTGCCATCCGCGAACAAATGGCCCTGCTGGACCGCGACGGCATTGACCACGCCGTGGTGCCGGGCGTGACCGCAGGCTTTGCCGCAGCCGCCGCAGCCGGAATTTCCTACACCGTGCCCGAGATCACCCAGACCCTGATTTTCACCCGCATGGCCGGAAAAACACCGGTACCCGAAGCCGAGAATCTTCGTGCCCTGGCAACCCACGGCTCGGCCATGTGCATCTATCTGTCGGCGGGCGACCCCGAAGGCGTACAGTCCGCGCTGCTGAACGGCGGCTACGCGCCCCACACCCGCATCGTCATGGCCTATCGCGTGGGCTGGCCCGAGGAAAAAGTGGTGTTCACCGACCTCGCCCACCTGGCCGAAACCGCGCGCGAAAACGGATTCACCCGACAAACCGTGTTCCTGGTCCTGCCCGGCCAGGGCGAACTGGACGAAGCCGCCGCAAAATCTTTGCTCTACGACGCAAACTTTGCACACGGATACCGCAAATAAAAATCCCCATACTCCCTGTTGCGGGCCGGAACCCATACGCGTAAAAGGATGATGGACACCGCCGCAAGGCGGCGGGTTTTCTGCGCTCCTTCGGCGCGGTTGCCACCGGAAGGAACGGTGACAACGCCCCGTGAGCAGAAAGGGAAAGACGGGATTCTTGAGCGGCTGTTTTAACAATATTTTCTATCCGCATTGTCGGGGAGTTGTTGTGAAAGGAAAAAAGGCCGTCAAAGTACGCCCCTGGAAGGAAGAAGACATTCCGGCAATCGTGGCCTGCCACAGTGCCGCGTATCCCGACTTCGACGATCACTATGACGAACGCATGTACGGAATGCAGTTTGCCGCCTTTCCCGATGGCCAGATCCTGGCGGAAGTCGACGGCAAGGTGGTCGGGTACGCCACGTCCATAATCGTGCTGCTCGACGAAAACATCGACTGGTACCGCTACGAGGAGATCACGGGCGGCGGCTCCTTCAGCACGCATACGCCCACAGGCGATACGCTCTATGGAGCCGACATCGCGGTGCATCCCGACTATCGGGGGCAGGCCGTTGCCGGGAAGATGTACGTCTACCGGAAAAAGCTCTTGAAGCGATACAACCTGAGCCGCATGATCGCCCACGGACGCATCATGAACTACCATGAGCAGGCCGGGCGACTGACAGCGAGGGAGTACGTGGACCTCGTCGAAGCGGGAGAACTCAAGGATTCCGCCCTGACCGCCCACTTCAAGGCGGGCTATCGCGTCAAAGGCGTTTTTCTCGACCTGCTCCAGGACGATTCGAGCCTCAACTACTCGACCTTCCTGGAGATGCCGAACCCGGACTTTCAGCCGGTACGCCGGAAGATCGCCGGGGCACCGCTTAAACGGGCAGTCCGAAAATGCCGCGTCTGCGCCGCCCAATACCATATGCGAAAGATATCGTCGTGGGAGGACTTGCGCCAATCAGTGGAATTCTTCGTCGTGACGGCGGATGCCTATCACTGCCATTTCCTCGTGTTGCCGGAGTTTTTTACGGCCCAGATGTTCAGCACCATGCCGCCCGAGTGGGATGCGCGGCGGGCCGTCAAGGAACTGGCAGGCATGGCGGACCAGTATCTGGACATGTTCCGCGAACTTGCCACCCAAAACAATCTCCACATCATCGGCGGGTCGCATCCCATACTCCGCGATGGCAAGCTGTACAACGTCGCGCACCTTTTCTCCCCCTCGGGGAACGTGTATACTCAGGACAAATTGCACATCACCCCCGGCGAAAGGGAGGAATGGGGCATCACTCCGGGCGAGGGACTGAGCGTATTCCACACACCCATGGGACGCATCGCCATACAGGTCTGTTACGACATCGAATTCCCGGAGACGTCACGGCTCCTGGCTCTGGCCGGGGCCGAGGTCATCTTCGTCCCGTTCAGCACGGACGAGAAACGCGCCTACATGCGGGTGCGGTGCACAGCCCAGGCCCGCGCCATCGAGAACTCGATCTATACCGTGATTGCGGCAAACGTGGGGAACCTTTACGGCGTCAGGACGTACCTGCTCAATTATGGTCAATCAGCCGTATTCTCGCCGAGCGACTTCGCCTTTCCCATTCCGTCCCTGAACGGCGAGGCAGACCCCGGTGTGGAAACCGTGGTCATCGCGGACCTTGATTTTGCCAGCCTTTCGCAGGTGCGGGAATTCGGAAGCGTCCGGCCCTTGCATGAACGACGGCCGGACTTGTATGATTTGAAAGCAAAAACGAAAATCAAGATAATCCGGACCGAATAGGCCCTACGGAAACGGATCGCCCTCGGCACCCACAGACTTTGCGAGGACGGAAAACACCATAGAAGGAAACCATGGAATCGTTGCAAATCAAGACCAACGAACGAGAAGGAATGGTGGACATCACCCACGCAGTCGCCAATCTGATCCACTCCAATGGCTGGACCGACGGCGCATTGCTCCTCCACTGCCCCCATACCACGGGCGCGGTGACCATCAACGAGGGCGCGGACCCGGACGTGATACGCGACATCCTCGTGAACCTGCGCCAGCTGGTCCCGCACCAGGGCGACTACCGTCACGCCGAGGGCAACTCGGACGCACATATCAAATCATCCCTGTTCGGCTGCGACCAACTGGTCATCGTGGAAAAGGGCATCGTCCGGCTCGGCACCTGGCAGAAAATCTACTTTTGCGAATTCGACGGGCCGCGCAGCCGCAAGCTGTGGGTGCAGTGGCTCCAAGGATAAAGAGGTCGGGCAGTGCCCGAGCTAATTCTCGAAAGATTTCTGCTCGTCGCCGAAGAAGATGCTGATCATCTTCCATTCCTTACGCGGCTTGTAGTAGCGAAAGGTAAAACAGATGGGGACGGATGCGCCTCCCCCCATCCTTTGGACCACTGATCGGTCATTTTAAGGTGGAGTCCGGCGTCCGAGTTTGTGCCTCCGTAGAGGCGGTTCACCGTAGCCGTTGTGGAGCGTAGCCCGTCCCCGTAGGGGCGGCCCGAAGGGCCGAGGGCGGAGCGGAACAACGGCTACCAGCCAATTCAATGCCCCTGTATACAGCAGCGGGAGTCCTTTTGTCCAACGAAGAATGAGCGCGTTCCTCGTTGTAGTAGTGAAAATACCGCGCCAACCCATGGTATAGCTCGATTCCATCAGAGTACGCCTTGGGATAAATATCCTCATATTTCACCGTCCACCACAGCCGTTCAATGAATACGTTGTCGATCGCGCGGCCTTTACCGTCCATGCTGATGGTGATGCCATTGCTTTGCAAAACGCTGGTAAATTCACGGCTCGTGAATTGTGCTCCCTGATCCGTATTGAACACCTCTGGCGTGGAGATGCGCAACGCCTTGTTCAGTGCATCCACGCAGAATGAACTATCCATCGAGTTTGATAGCTCCCACGCCAGCACAAATCGGCTCCACCAGTCTATCACTGCCACCAGATAGAGAAAGCCTCGCTGCATCGGAATGTAGATGATGTCAGCGCTCCAGACTTGATTTTTCCTCTCAATGGCAATTCCTTTCAGCAGATAGGGAAACACGGGATGCTCCGAATTGGGGACACTCGTATGCGGCCCTGGAGTGATGGCTTGCAAGCCCATCAGTTGCATCAGTCGCTCAACTCGCTTGTGGTTGACTTGATGGCCTTGGGTCTTCAGCCAATCCGTCATGCGTGGCGAGCCGTAATCCGGCTGACGCAGGTACTGCTCGTCGAGAAGACGCATCAAGCCCAAATTCTCATTGGATTGGGCTACCGGCTTGTAGTAAAAGCCCGAACGGGAAATGCCTGCCAGCCTACATTGTCGCCGAGTGGAATACTTCCGATCAGGTTTGATCCACTGGCGGCGAAGTTCAAGCGGCAGGCTTACAACTTTTTTTCAAGCCATTTGATATCCATCTTGAGCCGACCGATCTCCTCAAATAGAGGAGCGGTTACTTCCTCCTGGCTCTTGGCCTTCTTGCCGCTGGAAAAAATATCCTCGGCGTTTTTAAGGAGCTGCCGCTTCCACATGGAAATTTGATTGGGATGCACTTTATGCTCCGCAGCCAGTTGCGCCAACGTTTTCACGCCACGAATTGCCTCAAGTGCGATCTTGGCCTTGAACTTGTCAGAATGTTTCCGTCTTGTGCTGCTCTTTGTCATACGTCCTTCCTTATCGGTTTAAGGACGCTGATTCCACCTTAACCGGTGGTCCGAATTTTGGGGGAAAGCGCAGGATTCACCCACCACCAGATACTTCAACTTGACCAGGGATTTCCCATAGGCTTCACGCCGAATGAACTCGTAGCGCAAATACTTCTCGTACGTCGGAAGTTGCGCCACGATCTGCCGCTTGAGCAGCAGGACCTTTTCTTCTCCGAAAAGCTTCCGGTCAGCGGTTTCAAAAAACTTGTCCACCATCGCGGCATAGTCGCCTTTCAGCAGCAGATCGAGACCGGCCTCGGCCATACCCTCCGGGGTGGCTTCCTGCCAGTTGGAGGGAACAGCCTTGCTTCCAGCCATCGCCCCGCCTGAAAGCATGAAAATAAAAAGAATAACCGCCAGTATCCGTTTCATGATTGCTCCTTGATTACGCCGGACTGCTATGAACAGTGGAATTGATTTGCCATGGACTGATCCAGCCTCCTATCAAAGGGCGAGCAAACAATCCAGCATATCCAGAGAAGAATGTCTCACCCAGCACACGGGGCGGCGTGCTTCAGGTCCACGTAGGAGGTGTGGGCCATGATGCCCTTTTCCCGGAAGGCACGAATCAGGTTAATGGCTATGTCACTCTTGAGATTCCAGGCCTCGGCGGGCGAATCGGCCCAGGCCGCCACCCAACAGACCACACTTTCCTTGTCCATACGCATGACCCAGAACTGCGGCTTTTCCTGGGAGTTATGGTGCGGACTCTTCCCGGCCACGTTCACGGCCAGGCGGCCCACCTCGTCCAGATCCGCCTCGTAGGAAACCGAAAATTCGAGATACGCCCAGAGCAGAGAGTCATTGAGCGTCAGGTTGACGAACTCCTTGTTGAGCATGCGGCTGTTGGGAATGACGTACCGCTTCCAGTCCCAGGTCTTGATCTTGGTGTGGGTGATGGAAATGTCCTCCACCGTGCCGTATTGCCCATCCATGGAGAGCGTGTCGCCCACCCGGAGCTGCTTGGAAAAGCTGATGACGATGCCGGAGATCATATTCTCCACCAGGGGCCGCGCCGCGATGCCGATCACTGCGGTGGAAATGGCGATGACGATGGAGAGCATGGTGCTTGGCAGTCGCCCGATAAAGGGAAAGATCATGGCCAGGACCCAGATTATGACCACGCACAGGGTCAACCCACGTCGGATGATGGTAAAACGGGAACTGACCCCCTTGATGACATGGTGCTGCCCCTGCCGCTCCTCCTTGTCGGACAGAACATCCGTGGGCATGGCCGCCATGGTTTCCGGTTCCTTGACCAACTCCCGGATACGGCTCATGCGCCGATTCTTGAACGAAGAAACGCTGACATGAAGCCAGGCATAGGCAACAGCGGCGATCAGCGTGGCCCCACCCAGGTAGATGACAAGATTCATATCGGCAAACATGGTTCTCCTTGAGGCTTGGTTGGCATTTCGCCAAGGGTGACACAGTCGGGAAAGAAAAGGAAATCAACGGGAATCAATATTCCAGGCAGAGCAAAGATAATCCCTGGGGCGGAGCCGTAGCCGGGGCCGTGCTGCGGTTGCCCGATTCGAGAATGGACCGAACTTCGGCGGGACCGATTTTCCCACGCCCGCAGGCCACCAGACAGCCCATGATGTTGCGGACCATCTGCTTGAGAAAGCCGTCCGCCGTGAACCGCCAGGCGCTCTCCTGCCCTATCAAACCCGGATGGCGGGAGATATCCGTGATGGTGCGCACCGTGGACTTGACCGGGGTGCCCACGTTTTGGAAGGCCGCAAAATCATACTCGCCCAACAACTCCCCGGCCGCTGCCTCCATGGCCGCGAAATCCACGGGACCGCAGGCCCAGACAAACCGATTGCGCTGGGGCAGACAATAGTCTGGCTCATGCCAGAGGACGTATTCGTAGGTCTTGGACCGGGCCGAATACCGGGCATGAAAGGTTTCGGGCACAGGGGTCGCCTCAAGCACGCGAACATCCGTGGGCAGGATGGCGTTGAGGGCGCGCTGCCAGGGCAGGGAGCCGCGTTCTTCGGGACAGTCGAAATGGGCCACCTGACCCATGGCATGCACGCCCGCGTCAGTCCGGCCCGAGCCATGCACACGAACCGGAGCACCCAGAATACGCACCAGAGCCGACTCCAGCTCGCCCTGCACGGTGCGATCCACCGGCTGAAGCTGCCAGCCTGAAAAATTGGTGCCCTCGTAGGCGAGGGTGAGCTTGATGCGGGTCATGGCGGGCAATGTACGCGAGGTGAGCGGGAAAGGCAAAATCCGAAACACGGCAAGCCCTGTTCCGCAATGCGGAACGCCTTATTCGTCGAGTCTTTTCAACGCCTCACCAAAGCGACCGATGTCGCCCAATACTTCGGCCATACCCTGGACCAACTCCTCCGGGATATCGCCGGAAAGCAGGGAGGCCTCGAGCAACTCGGGGTCCAGCCCGTGTTTCTCGGCCAGGGCACGGATGGTTTCACGCAAGGACTCGTCCATGGGCTATTGCTCGACCATGAAGCCGATGAAATGGTCCGAAGACAGGGTCGCCTTCGGAACCGGTGTGGCGATCAAGTCCATGCGCACGGCCTTGCCCACAGACGTGGCCGACAACTCGGCCGTGATGTTCCACACGTTCTTTTTTGTGGAGGTGCCGAGCAGGGCGAGCACTTCGGCATCACCCGACGGCTCGATGGAAAGCACCGAAAACCGGCTGACCGTGGTCCCCGCCGCCGAATCCGAGGAAAAAACCATCATCGAATACTGATAGCCGGTATCCGGGTTTTCCCATTTGACGGGCGTGCGGGCAGCCACGGTATCCAAGGCGTGCCCGATGCGGAGCACGTCACTTATCTGCAAATATTCACCCACGTATTCGGGTGCTTGCGGCAGTTGGATGAGGCAGTTGGGATTTGTCTTGCATCCCATGGGCAAAAGCAGCAGGACGCAGACGGCAAAGGAAAGATAATGTTTCATGGCGTAATCATAGTGGAGATTCGGACGGCAGGCAACAGCGGCGGACTCAACACAAAAAATACCATGTCGGCACTCCACGGCTTAATCTGGTAACAGTACCAGTAAATGTGAAGCTCAAAGGAGGCCGACATGGCGAGTATCAAGATATCATCAGCTTATCGGTTTGTGGAAGCATTTGTTGATCAGCGCATTTTCGTTGGCGTTGATGTTCACAAAAAGACATTCAGTGTTTGCACTCTTACGACCAGACGGAATGATCAAAGATTGGTCTAGTCCCCGCCGACGTGGCATCACTTACACAAAATCCTTTCCTCACTCCCTGTTAACATCGGTGCAGTTTTGTTACGAAGCTGGCCCGACAGGTTTTTGGCCTTGCTCGAAGCCTCAAGGCTGCAGGTATTCGTGTGATTGTTTGCCGCGCCCAGCCGAATACCACGCCCCAGTAACCGCAACCAACAAGACAGACAGCCTCGATTGCCGAAAGTTGGCTGAACTTGCCGCAGCAGGACTGATCCGCCCAATTGCCATTCCTAGTGAAAGAGAAGAAGCTTTTCGGTCCACTCCAACGTCGAAGACATCAACTCACCGACTCATTGCGTAAAGTAAAGCAGAGAATTTCGCGCTTTGCTGTTATCTCTGAGCATTGCCGAACCCGTTTGGGATCGACCATTGGAGCAAAATCGCTATTGCAGCTCTGGCTATACTGCCACTACCACCCGGAGCTGACGACACCCGAAATAGCTTACTCGAAGAATTGCATTATCTCATTTCCGCACAGCGTCAGGTTGATCTTCGATTACGAGTCATTTCCCAGGAACAAGACGAGGCAAGGACGCATTGCCACCATGAGGTCCGTTCCTGGAGTGGGTGAAGTCGTGGCAACCACCTTTGCGGCCGAGATATTCCGACCTGAAACGATTCAACAATAGCAAGGAGGTTACGGCTTACTTGGGCCTTGCGCCTGTTGTGCGGCAAAGCGGATTGAGCAAAGGGAAAGGCCGCTTGCGCCCAGTTGGGCAACGGCGATTACGAAGTTTGCTCATTGAGGCGGCATGGATTTGGAAACAGAGAGACGAATGGGCGAGAGAATTTTACAACCGAATTTACAGCAAAAAGCGGAGTTGCTCAAAAGGCGATAGCTGCTTTGGCTCGTAAACTGGCCGCGTTACTCTGGAAAGCTTAGCTTACCTGTGGCGCAGTCGTAAAACGGATCGCGAGCGGCCTTTGGTAGCCTAGACTACGAACAAAAAAATGGCGATCCTAAATTGTTAATGTACCGAATCGGTACTTGGTGGCCATAGAGCACGAATAAGAAAAGGAATACATTACTATTATGCTATAAGGCGAGGGGTGGAGCCTAGCCTAATTACAGAAGGAATGAAGAGAAAAGGAAGTTCTTGACATGGTGCCGCATAAGAAAGGCCGCCCGAGATGGCGGGCCTTTCTTATTGGCATGTCCCCGTCCTGAAATAGGTTGATAACCAAAGGACCTATTTATGGAAAAGCAATCCCAAACAGCGAGTTAGACGGACTCGGCGCGACTACACGATGGCCTTTAAAATTGTCGGTGGTGGCGCAGGTGGAAAAAGGGCGAGATGACGTACTGTCAATCGGCGTTGAAAGTTGACCCATCATCGGCGTCGAAATTTGACCCCACCCCGAACGTGATTTTTCGGGTGTTGGGGGGAGGCTTTTCCGGGGGGCGGCGGCAGGGTCGGGAATGGAGGGGAGCCCGGAGGGCGACCGGAATTCCCGACCCTGCCGCCGACGCTTATGCGTCCTGCCCTTGGTGCTGTCCCCCTGCCCTTGTTTCAGCCTCCAGCTTTCATTGCCTGTTTCGATGATCTCGCAGTGATGTGTGACGCGGTCCAACAGGGCCGTGGTCATCTTGGCGTCTCCAAAGACCTGTGACCACTCCCCGAAGCTCAGGTTCGTGGTGATCAGCACCGAGGTCCTCTCGTAGAGCTTTTGAGAGCAGGTGAAAGAGCAGCTGGCCTCCTGACCTGGAAAAACGGCAGGTAGCCGAGTTCGTCCAGGATGACCAAGTCGAAGCGCGCCAAAGTCTCGGCCAGCCGTCCGGCCTTGCCCGTCCGCCCTTTTCCTGCTCGAGCTGGTTGACGAGGTCCACCAGATTGAAAAAAGCGCACTCGGGCGCCGTTGCGCACGGCATTGGAGCCGATGGCGATGCTTAAATGCGTTTTTTCCGGTGCCCGTGCCGCCTACAAAGACCACATTGATCCAGCTCTCCATGAAGCCGCCCCTGGTATAGATCCCTGATCCTGGCCCTCACCGACGTGCGAGTCCCTGGAAGTCGAAACCGTCCCAGATCTTTGCTCACGGGAAATCTGGCGATCCCCAGGCGGTATCGGATGCTGCGTACGCGGCGCTCGGCCTGTTCCGCCCTTGAGCAGATCTAACAGAAAACCGTTTCCAGAGTGGCCCCGGATCGACGACCGTGCTCAAGCATCTCGTCGTAAGCTCCGCGCAGGCCATGCAGCTTGAGCTCTTTGAGCAAAGCCAAGATGTCATTGCGAAGCATGGCTCGCCTCCAATAGCTGGTTCATAACGTCCGCAGTCGGCCCACAGGCTCGCATTTGATCCTGAGGTGATCGGGGGACGCAAACCTCTTGGGTTGGCCTTTGATCACGGGAGCGGTTTCAAGATGTTAAGGACCACGTCCCGACTCACCGTGTTTCTGGTCCAGGGGCCGCCTGGCAGGCGTCGGTTTACTGCCTGGAGTCCCATGGCTGGGCACCGCTGTCAGGATACCCGCAAAACTGTCGGTCCCCAGTCCTTATGCCGCCGCAGGGGACAGGACGGATTTGCTCCATCGGCGCAGGAAGCCTCCAGTCCTGGAAGGGAGCGCCGTTTGCGGAGCGCTCCGGGCTTACGCTCCAGGACAGGCACGTAGTTGCCACGGGTCATAGACAGTCTTTTCTCTGCCGAATCGGCGGGCATGTACGGCCAGCACCCGGCCATCGCGAATCACCGAGATGTGGTCGGCCGTACGCCTTGATCTGCGCCGCCTGTCCAGCCGCCTCGCAGGGTACGCTGTACCGGTTGTGATCAAAACCGCACCAGACATGTGGAGGAAAACCCGGCATTCCTGAATACGGTAGCCATCGAAAGGGGCTGCGGGCTTGATTAGGTTTTTCACGCTCCTGCAGGAAGACCTCCCAGATCGTCTTGTCCGTAATCTCCGGATGAGCCTGAGTCTTGGCCCAACCAATAGCTCGCTCCAGCAGCCAGGCGTTGTACTCCTCAAGGCTCCCGAAAACGCCATCTGCCGGATAAAAAACGAGTACGTACCAGATGGACTTGATTTTTCCACCTGCCCTTTTTCCCAGCCAGCAGCAGGCGTACACAGCGTGGGGTCCACCAGGTAATGAGTGCACATCTGCTCGAAGCGGGAATTGAGTTCGCGTTGCTTGCCGCGTAGAACTTTGTTCACTGCGGTCTTCATGTTGTCGTAAATACCTCGGCCACAAGATCCGCCGAAGAAGGCAAAGCCGCGCTGATGGGCGTCGAATACCATCTCCTGGGTCTCCCGAGGGTAACCGAAGCAGAAGACCATCCGGCTATGGCACAATCGCATGTGCGCGGTCTTGACCGTCATTGGCATGCCGTCAATTTCGAGTTGCTCGTGGCTCCAGTCGAACTGGTAGGCCTCTCCAGAGGCGAAAGTCAGCGGGACAAAGGCTTGCGACACCCTGTGCCCTTCGGCTTCGCGCCAGCGGGAGACATGACGCCGGACAGCATCATAGCCTCCCTCGTAACCTTGCCCCTGAAGCTGCTCAAACAAGACCTTGATCGTGCGTCGATGTTTGCGTGGAAGCCCGACATCCCGCTCCAACTCGCTTTCCAGCCAGGTCGTGAATTCACCAAGTTTTGGGCATGGGCTGGATCGCTCGTTTGTACTCGAAGCGCGTCTCCTCCGAGCGCAACACCTTGCGGACCGTATTCCGGCTCATGTTTAAATTCTTGGATATCTGCCTGATCGGCGTCTCATGCCGGTCATGGGCCACCTTAATCTTTCGAATTGTTTCCACCGTCAGCATCTCCTCGCTGGCCCTCCCGTCACGATTTTCTCGTGACCTTGAGGGGCTTGCCGGGGTGGGTCAAATTTCGACGCCGATTACCGGCTCAGGTGGGTCATATTTGCACGCCGATTCACAAAGGGGGCGGCAAGGTGGCCGGGGTCTACTGTATCTACGCGCCCACGGAGCTGATTCGGGCGGCGGGCGTGGTGCCGGTAAGCCTGTGCGGCAAGAAGCAGGACCCCATCAAGGAAGCCGAAAAAGAGCTGCCGCCCAGCCTGTGCCCCCTCTCATCAAGTCGAGCTACGGGTACGCGGTCAACGGCACCTGTCCGTTTTTCTCCGCATCGGACGTGCTGGTGGCCGAAACCACCTGCGACGGCAAGAAAAAAATGTACGAGCTGATGGGCAAAATGAAGCCGCTGCACCTGATGCATCTGCCGCACACCCAGGAGGGCGAGGCCCCCACTCGCTTACTGGATGCACGCGCTCCATGCGCTGGAGGACTTCCTTTTCCACTGTTCGGGCGTGCGGGTCACACCGGAGCGGCTGCATGAAGAGATTGTCCAGCAGAACGCCATCCGACGGGAGCTGGGGAGCCTGGCCCTGCTGGCCGCCCACGACCACTCGCCCCTGACCGCCATGGATATGCTGGCCGTGCAGGAGAGCAAAAGCTTTTTCCGTGTTCCCCGGCCAATATCTCACCCGGCTGACCGAGCTGCGCCGCGATCTGGAGGCCCACCTCGCCAAGCCCGGCCTTCCCGAAAGGACCGGGGCGCGCATCCTGCTGACCGGCTGCCCCGTGGGCAAAGGGTCGGACAAGGTCGTCCGCGTGGTGGAGGAGCTGGGCGCACGGGTGGTGTGCATGGAAAACTGCTCGGGCCTCAAGGGTATGACCCTGCCGGTGGACGAGACAGGCGATCCCCTGGAAGCCATTGCCCGGCGCTATCTGCAAATTCCCTGCTCGTGCATGACCCCGAACCCCAATCGACTGGAATCCATCAAGGAAATGGCCGCCGCGTACCGCGCGGATGCCGTCATGGATATGACCTGGCTCGGCTGCCATACGTACAACGCGGAGTCCACGATCTTGCAACGGTTCGTGGAGGGCAGGCTCGGACTTCCGTTCCTGCATGTAGAGACCGACTATTCCGGCTTCGACACGGAACAGTTGCGGACGCGCATCGAGGCGTTCCTGGAAATTTCGTAACCAATCAACCCCTTGAGGAGAGGTGCATCATGAGAAAATCCGGTTTATTCCCAAAAGTCTGCGGCATGTTGGCCGCAACCCTGTTCGCGGCGTCCTGCCTCGTCGCAGGCACGGCCCAAGCAGCGCAAAAAGACGTTCCCAAGCTGAACATGGGCTACGTCTTCACCACCCACCACACACCGCTCATGGTCGCCGCGATCAAGGGCGACGCATTCAAGGACTGTGGCGCGTACCTGGTGCCCCTGGTGCCCAAACAGAAGTACACACTCATGTCCGGCTCCGGCGAACCCCTGGCCGAACTCAACCTGCTGGTCTCCAAGAGCGGGTCCGAGACGATCACGCTTTTCGCCATGAACCGCATGGACATCGCCCTGGCGTCAAGCACGGCCTTCATGAGCGGCATCGACAAGGGCACCAAGATCAAGGCGCTGTGTCCGCTGCACGTGGACGGCATGGCCATGGTCTTCCCCGCAGGCAGCACGGTCACCGGCTACGACGCCGTGGCCGCAGCAATCAAGGCGTCCAAGACCCCCTTCAAGATCGGCTACCACTCCCCCACCAGCGCGCCGCGCGTGGTTTTCGAGGGCGCGCTGCACAAGGCGGGCTTCGTCATCTCCGGCAATCCCAACGACGCGGACGCCGACATCCTGATGGTGGATCTCAAGTCCACCTCCAACCTCATCCCCGCCCTGCTCGGCAAGCAGGTGGACTGCTGGGTCGGCCCGGCGCCGCACCCGGCCATCGCGGAATACAAGGGCGTGGGCCACATCGCCTTGAACTCCCGCGACCTGCCGCCCAAGGGCGAGTGGGAGGATTTCCCCTGCTGCGTCATGGGCACGTCCGAAAAACTCATCGCCGAGCACCCCGAGGTGATCCAGGCCATGACAAATCTGATGACCGCCACGGCCGACTGGAGCAACAAGAACAAGCTTGAATCGGCCAAAATATCGGCACAATGGATCGGCGCTCCCGAAGAGGCCCTGGCCAAGTCGGCCATCATCTACACCACCGACCCGAGCCAGAACTGGCTCAAGGGCGAAGAGATGTTCCTGGAAATGCTTCGGAACATGAACAAGCTCAAGGGCAAGCTGAAGGACACGGACCCCGAGACCTCGCGCAAGCTCCTGTTCGACTTCACCTTCGTCGACAAGAGCCTCGGCCGCTAGGCAAAGGCAAACACACTTCGGGGCCGGGCCGTCTTCCGGCCCGGCCCCGAACCACAGGAGCAGCCCATGAAAAACCGAGTCCTGGCCCTGGCCGTCCCCATCCTGGCCCCCGTGCTGCTGGGCATCGCCTGGACCATCCTCGCCCAACGGATCGACAACCAGGTCATCCTGCCGTCCATCGCCCAGGTGGCGGAGATCCTTTTCCACCCCGGCCAGGACCTGATCGGCATGGGCTCGTTGACAGCCAACGTGGCGGTCAGCCTGGTGCGCGTGGTGCTGGGCTACACCGTGGCCGCCCTGGTGGCCATACCGCTGGGCGTGGCCATGGGCTACTACGGCCCGGCGTACCAATTCTTCAACGGCTTCCTGAACATGTTCCGCCCCATTCCGCCGCTGGCATGGGTCCCCCTGGTCATGGCCTGGTTCGGCATCTCCAGCCTGGCCACCCTTGTCGGCGTGGAGGTGGGCCAGGCCTTCGTCTACCTGGACAACGTCAAGTTCGCCATGCTGTTCATCATCTTCGTCGGGGCGTTCTATCCCATCCTGACCTCCACCATTCAGGGCGTGCGTAGCGTGAACCCCACACTCATCGACTCCGCCCGGGTGCTCGGAGCAACGGAAAGCCAGATATTCCGCAAAGTCCTGCTCCCGGCGGCCATGCCGTCCATTATCACCGGCATGCGCATCGGGCTGGGCATCGCCTGGATGTGCCTGGTTTCGGCCGAGATGCTGCCCGGCTCGCTCTCGGGCATCGGCTACATGATCACCCATGCCTTCACCCTGGCCTCCACGGACATCGTCATCGCGGGCATGATCTCCATCGGCGTGGTCGGAGCCTTCATGAACATGCTTTTCCGGCGGATCGAACAAAAAAAATTCTCATGGCGGAGGCAATAGCCCAATGTATTCGGACAACATAATCACCCCGGCCAGGGACAAGATCATCGACATCCGCAACCTGTCCAAGCAGTACGCCACCAAGCGCGGCGACCCCGTGCTGGCCGTGGACGACGTCACGCTCAAGATCGCGGAAAACTCGTTCACCTGCATCGTCGGCCCCTCGGGCTGCGGCAAATCGACCATCCTGCGCGTGGCTGCCGGGTTGGACTCGGCCACCTCCGGGAGCGTGCACTACCGGTCCGACCCCGTGACCCGGCCCTGCGGCAAGATCGGGCTCGTATTCCAGGAGTATTCGCTTTTTCCCTGGCTCACGGTCATCGAGAACGTGGCCATGGGCCCTACCTTTTGCGGCGTGAACCGGGACAAGCGCGAGGCGGACGCGAAGACCTACCTACGCATGGTCGACATGCTGGACTTCCGGCACGCCTACCCGCACGAGCTTTCCGGCGGCATGCGACAACGGGTAGCCATCGCCCGCGCCCTGACCAATGCCCCGGACGTGCTGCTCATGGACGAGCCCTTCGGCGCGCTGGACGCTCACACCCGCATCCTGCTCCAGCGGGAGTTGCTCCAGGTCTGGGAACTGACGCGCAAGACCATTATCCTGGTGACTCACAGCGTGGACGAGGCCGTGTACCTCGCGGACCGCATCGTGGTCATGACCAGTCGCCCCGGCCGCATCCGCTCCGTGCTCGACGTGGACATGGACCGCCCCCGCAGCCGCGCGGAACCCCGCTTCGGCCAATTGACCGACCACATCCTCAAGGAACTGGAACAGAGCACCTAGGCGGATCGCCTCACTCCACCCAATCCGTCCCGGTGAGCAGCTTCCACCCATTCCGATAGCAGATATTCCGCTTTACCGGGTCCGGCAGGTCCTTCAGGATCAGGCGGATGTTCTTGGCACGGGCCTTGACGAAATGGCCCCAATCGCCCCGGCCACCGCCGTAGTCGAAACCGGCCACGAAACGGTCGCTGAAATCCGTGAGAATGGCCCGGAATTCCGGCTTGAGCCGGTCGCGCTGGCCGGAACCGGAATCCGCCCACAGGATGGTATCCAGCACGCCGGAACAAGGATATCGGCGGCCGGGAGACCCCACAGACAGATCATAGTAGAGATTGGGGTGCCGGGTCAGCATGGACCGGATGCGCTCTGCCGTGTACAGGGTCTGTTTTTCGGGATGGCGCACCTGTCCGAAATGGCAGACGATGACGCGCGCACCCGGATATTCGGCAAGCATGGCCTCCAGGTCTTCGAGCGGCCCGTCCTCGGGTTCCAGGTGGATGAGGAAGGCAATGCCGGTCCGTTGGGAGAGCGCGAAAAGCCGGTGCCCGTTCTCCGAGGTCAAGGGAATGGTCACGTCCCGATCAGTCCTGCCCGCCTTGCATTGGCTGGAAGACATGTAGTGCCGGAACTCGAATTCACCCATGATCGGGTAGTCACCGCTGCGTACCTGGACCTCGGTCTGGTCGATGAAATCCCGGCTGCCGCCCCCCTTGACCTTCACCCAGTTGGGGTTGGTCCCGCCGTTGGTAGCGAGCACGAACCGATCCGGATGGGCATTGACCGCCTCATGCACGGCGTACCCCCATCGATAGCCCTTGGAGCCGTCCTTTTCCGCCTGGTAGCCGTCGAGCACCATCAGGGCCACGCCGCTCGCGTCCATGGCCCGGATCGCGTCGCCCATGTATTGCTCCGCATCCTCGCGGGTCATGCTCGATTCCATGTCGATGATGGGGATGACGCCCTTGTCCAGAAAGGACCGGACGCGGGCATGCCACAAGCCGACCAGTTCCGCACGGGGAAGGGTCAGGGCAACCGGCGACTCGGCCCCGGCAGCGACCGTGGCAAACAGGCAGAGAAGAAGCGGCAGAAGTATCTTGCGCATGATCCCTATATACCACGCCGCATCGAACGAAGAAACCCCTGCTCTCGAAAGACACCTCACGGATGAACCCATGAAACACGGCCCCACTTCCCGGTGTCCCGGGAAATTACCGCCCCTCTCCCCATAGACAACCGCTGCCGCCGGGTGTATCCGATTTCCAGGCACGGCAACGAATCCGACGGGTTCGCGCCATGCCTTGACCAAGCCGCAACCGGGGTGCCACAAAAACATCCCGACATCGCCAAGGAGTTTCCCGTGTTCGGCACTACCGATCTCGCCCTGTTCGTCATCTCCGGGCTGCTGCTCAATGTCACCCCCGGTCAGGACGTGGCCTATATTGTCAGCCGGGGCGCATCACGCGGCTGGAAAACGGGGGCCATTGCCGCGCTCGGCGTGGGCACCGGATGCTTCGTGCATGTGTTCTCCGCCGCTCTGGGGCTGTCCGCCATCCTCGCCACTTCGGCCACCGCGTTTACCGTGGTCAAGCTGGCAGGCGCGGCCTATCTGGTCTGGATCGGCATCGCCATGTGGCGGGGAAAACGGCAACGGCCACGCCGAAAAACAGGCGCGGGCAGCCAGGGAATCCCTGCGCCGGACCTTCACCCAGGGCTTCCTGACCAACGCCCTCAATCCCAAGGTAGCCCTCTTCTTCCTGGCCTTCCTGCCTCAGTTCGTGGCCGCAGACGCGCCCTGCAAGCCCCTAGCCTTCCTCTTTCTGGGCCTCGTGTTCACGATCAACGGCACTTTCGTCAACCTGACCTACGCCTGGACCGCCGCCCGCACCGCCGCCCTGTTCAACGGCGGCGGCAAATACCGCACCTGGATCAAGCGCACGGTCGGGACCCTGTTCCTCGGCCTGGGCGTCCGGCTGGCCCTGGCCGACCGCATCTAATCGGCTGTTTAAAAACCCCTCGTTTTCAGTTTTCCGGCCATCCAATAACTGACCGCACGGGGACACAATACCATTTGTAAAAACAGTATGGTGTCCCCATACAGGAATTAGGGGGACCCCGCCCTAATTCAACCAATTAGGGCGACTATCTGGCAGAGCCGGAAAAACAAGCTGTACAGGATGAGTTCAGGACCACAGAGAAAATAGGGTGGCCTTTGGGAAGTGAACTGTTTGTCGAAAGCTGGAAGTATTGCCGGGCAGGGCTCTTAAGCCGAATAAACGCGGACGAAGGAAAAAGGAGAGCCGGCATATCTAGTAAAAGTGGATTGAAAATTAGTAAAATATCCCCGTTTTTCCTCAACCCAGCTTGCTCAGGATCGATTCCCTGGACAATGTGCAGCCCTGCACAGTGATGGTTTTATCTCCCCAGGTAAAGACAGTATCGTATCCAGATTTGACAACAGTAATGTCTTCAGGATCGCCACCCTCAAAACGGAAACGGTCGAATTGTTCATGAAAATCCTTGATGACGGTGTGACCATCTGTTTGGTCGAAGATAAAGATATCTTTGCCATCGCCGCCCACCAGAACATCGTTGCCTGCACCGCCCCGCAAAGCATCATTGCCATCACCGCCATTCAATACGTCGTTCCCTGTTTCGCCATACAATTTGTCAGAATCTGCACCGCCATCCAGGGTGTCGTTCCCTTCGCCTCCTTCAAGGGTGTCCATTCCTTCACCACCATTGAGTATGTCAGAGCCGAACCATCCTTCCAAGGAATCATTGCCGGTCCCTCCATCGATGGTGTCGTCTCTGAGTCCTCCGCTCACGGTATCGTTGCCTTCGCCTCCATTGATCACATTGCTCCCCCCTGAGCCGAAGATATTGTCATCCCCTTCTCCTCCTTCAATGACGTCATTACCAGCACCGCCATTCAGAGTGTCATCCCCCTCGCCACCAGCGATATAGTCATTATATTTTGACCCATCAATGGAATCGTTCCCTTGACCACCCCAAAAATTCTTGCCTCCGACCACTGTTTCCAGTTCGGCGTTGGACAATTCGTTATTGTGTTTTCTAGTAACAAATTGGCGTATCGATTCTCGGGGTATGACCAAACCTTTGGCTTCGCACCATCGGAGGATGGCGGCTATGCGTGTGTCGTCGTCCTCTGCTTGTATCAGTTTGGCCCGAAAGCCACTGTCATTCATGAAAATCTGGAGGAACTTCTCTTCGTTCGTTGTCATTGAATTCCCTTTGCTTGTGTATATATTCTTGCTTGAGATGCACTGTGAATGGGGAAAGTTTCAAATTGTGTGGAGCTTTTTCTGAGGAACGCCTTTTTTCAGAATTAGGAAGGACGCCTCCCCAATTCAACCCACTCTCCATCCATTTGATACCATTTGTATATTCCATAAAAAAAGGCTCAGAAATAAAACCTTCTAAGCCTTTGATATCATTGGTTGAGTTGGAGGCGTAAAGTCCCCCTAATTCCCGGAACGTCGGCCTTGATATTCAGCCTATTCAGCCTGTCGGTCCGCTACATGACCTTGCAGCCGTCCTTGGTGACCAGCACCTGGTATTCCCAACGGATGCCGCCCCAGGCGGGGTCATACAATCCCGGTTCCACGGTCACGACCATGCCCGCTTTCAACTCGCCCGAGGCCATGCGGCTCAGGCTCGGCGGTTCGTGTGTTTCCAGCCCGACGCCGTGGCCCAACCCGTGGGTGAACAGATCGGCCACGCCCGCCCGCTCGAACACGGCACGGGACACGCGGTAGGCCTCGGAAAAAACCAGTCCGGGCCGGATGATGTCAATGGCCGCCTGCTGCGCCTCGCGCACCAGGCTCATGGTCTCCAAAAACCGATCCGACGGGGTATTGCCCACCCAGAAGGTGCGGGTCTGGTCCGAGTTGTATTTCATGAACCGGCAGCCGGTGTCGATGAGTACCATCTCGTTGTCACGGATCACGGTCTTGCCCGGAATGGCGTGCGGCAGGGCCGCATTGGGCCCGACCCCCACAATGGAAGAAAAAGCCATGCCCTCAGCCCCGTTCTCACGGAAAAATTTCTCGATATCCCAAGAGATTGCCTCTTCGGTACGCCTCGGCTCCAACTGCGTCTCAATATACTCGAACAACCGGTGATTAAGGTCCATGGATGCCTCCATGCGCCGGATCTCGTCCGCGTCCTTGATGATGCGCAGGTCCTCCACCAGATTGTCCACGGGACGCAGGGACAGCCACTCGGCCAGCTTGTCGTGATCGAACAGGTGCATGGCACGAGGCTCGAAAGCCACGTTCGAGAGGCCTTTGCCCTTCAGGGTCTCGGCCACCAGCTTGAACTTGTCCGCATTGTAGATATACAGCTCGTTCTCGTCCCAAACCCGCTTGGCAGCGTCCTCGTAACGAGGATCGGTGAACAGACAGTCCTCACCCGAGGCCGAAACCACGAGCCAGCCCGTGGATTCGTTGCACTGGGGATCGTGCAGTTCGAAGCCACTCAGGTAATACCGATTGGCAGCGTGCGAGACGAGCAACGCCTCGATGCCCCTGTCTTGCAGGACGCACTTGAGCCTTTCGCGGCGCGCCCGATATATATTGGTATCCATAATACTTGATCAATCCCAAGAATACGTGGTTTCGGGAGCGCCGGTGATCATGCGCTCGGCCCATTCCACGCCCTGCATCACGGAGTGATCCATGTTGCCCACCTCATACTTCCAGCCGCCGAACCGACCTCTGGAATAGATGTCCTTCGCCTCCAGCCTCGGCTGGATGATCTTGAGCGCGTCGTCGCGCCGCAAACAGGGCACGGGATAGCCGTAGTCCACGACCGTCTCCCATTGGGTGCAGACGTCGTCCACTCTGGCCGCGTCCACCAGGGAAGTGTTTACCAGACCTTCCACGGTGCGGTCCATAAGTCCGTCCACCTTTTCCGATTTGTGCTCCGAGAATGAACTTTCGCACATGAACGCAAGCTGCTCGCCGGGCCGGGCCGCGTTGTTGGGCGAGTAGTTGTGAAAATTGGTCACCCGGTAAAAAGGCGAGTCCGATTCCGGGAAATACATCCAGCAACGATCGTTTTTCTCGCGCTCGTCCCGAATATCCAGCCCCACGCCGCCCACATACACCGAATTGTGCGTCAATCCGCCCGCCGCATCGATCATGGCGGTATCCTTCCCATTCAGCCAACGACTCGTCAGAATATCGAGCGGTGCAGTATTGAGCAGGGCCTCATACTCCACGACCAGCCCCTTGTCCGTGGTCGCCACCTTCCTTTCCGGGTCGATGGACACCACGCTCTGGCCGTACTCGATACGTCCCTTGAGACGCCGCGCCAGCCGCCGGAAAATCTCGCCCGTACCGCCATAGAGCGGAAACCGAAACGTGTTGTTCGGCCCCCAGGCCACATCGTCGCGCTCCATGATGATGTTCTTGAGCACTTTTTTCAGATCCACCACGCTCACCCGCTCGCCGATCCAGCCGTACTGCATCAGCTCGGGCGGCGTGGCCCAGACCTTGAAATTATACGGATGCATGAAATGCCGAGCTATTCCAGCACCGAAAATGCGGTCGATCCACTCCCCGAAATTGGTCGGCTCCGTTGTATCCCGATTGCCGGGCAGCAGCCCCTCCACACAATCCCAGCGGGCCTCGCGCGGCAGATAACGTACATTGTTCTGGAACGGATACGGCACCCAGCTCCCGCTCGAACGCACCCAGGATTCCCGCTCATGCTCCAGGTACTCATCACCAAGCAGGTCATCGAGCAGCTCGTCAAAATAGTCGTAATGCGAAAAAACCACATGCCCGCCCACGTCCCAGGTGAACCCGTTCTCGTCCTTGAAACTGGCCGAAAGCCCTCCGGCATGATCGGCCCGCTCCAGGACCAGGTAATCGTCAATGCCCAGCTCCTTGAGCCGATGCGCCGCGCCCAGCCCGGTGGGTCCCGCCCCGATGATCAGATATTTCGTCTTCACGATCCGTTCCTTGCTGTTATGCATTCAGTAAAGGAAATTATTTCCACCCGGACGAGAGATTATCAAGTTTAATGCCAAGTTTTTTTAGAAAGACCACAGGGAGTCGAATATCAGGCCTCTCAGGGGGACCACTTCGTGGAGACCCTACCGGGAGTCCCTCCGGGGGCGCTTGCCAGCGGGGCTTCAAGGCCGAGGGCCTTGAAAATCCCATAGCCGCTTCGCGGGGGCGTAGCGCGAAAACGGCGCCAAAAAGTTTAGGAGAGTCCAAAGAACCCTTTACTAGGGGTTCTCTGGTCCCGTTGAAGGCGATTCCCGCACCGGATCTTCGAGCGAAAGATCCGTCTATTTGGTTTTGCCCGTCAATTCGTATTTCTTGAGTTTATACTGAAGGTTGGACTTGGACAGCCCGAGCATCTCCGCGGCCTTGACCTGGATGAATTCGGATCGGACCAGAGCGCGTTTGACCAGGGCACCCTCGATCTTGTCCATGGTCTCGGCCAGGTTGAGCTTGGCGGGAAGCAGGTCCACGGCAGACTTGAACTGGGCTTCCTCGTCCTTGATTTCGGGCGGCAGGTCGTCGGCGTCGATGACTTCCGCGCGTGACAGCACGGTGCATCGTTCCACCACGTTTTCCAACTGGCGCACATTGCCCGGCCACTCGTAGGCGGTCAGATAATCCATGGCCGCGCTGGTGAACCCGGTGATTTCCACCTGGTTTTCCTTGGTGTATTTTTCCAGGAAATGGGCGGCCAGCAGCGGGATATCCTCGCGGCGTTCCCGGAGCGGCGGCATGAAGATGGAGACCACGTTGAGGCGGTAGAAGAGGTCTTCGCGGAATTCGCCCTTGGTCACGGACTCCTGTAGATTCTTGTTGGTGGCGGCCACGATGCGGATGTCCACATCAAAGGTTTCGCCGCCGCCCACGCGCTCGATCTGGTGCTCCTGGAGCACGCGCAACAGCTTGACCTGGAGTTCGGGCGTCAGTTCGCCTATCTCGTCCAGAAAAAGCGTGCCCTTGTTTGCCTGCTCGAAACGGCCCTTGCGCAGGGCGGTGGCCCCGGTGAACGACCCCTTTTCGTGGCCAAACAGTTCGGATTCCAGCACGCCGGGATTGAGCGCCATGCAGTTGACCGTGACGAACGGCTCGTCGCGCCGGGGCGAGCTGGTGTGGATGGATCGGGCGATGAGTTCCTTACCGGTGCCGGATTCGCCCAGGATCAGGACTGTGGATTTGGAGGGCGCAGCCCGGTCGACCATATCCATGACCTGCTGCATGCCCTTGCCTCGGGCAATGATGTTGCCCTTGGAATAACGGTCGCGGATTTCGCGCTTGAGGCGGATGTTTTCCTGCTGGGTAGCGGAATATTGGACGGCCTTGGAGATGGAGAGCAGCAGTTCCTCGTTGGCGAAAGGCTTGGTGATGTAGTCGAAGGCCCCGATGCGCATGGCTTCCACCGCAGCTTCGATGGAGCCGAAGGCGGTCATGATCAGCACCGGGATGTGCGGGTAGTTTTTCTTGCAGTGGCCCAGCACGTCCTGGCCCGTGAGGCCGGGCATCTTCATATCCGTAAGCACCACGTCCACTTCGGATTCTTCCAGGTAGGCCAGCCCCATCTCGGGATTGGACAGGGTGGTGACGCTGTACCCTTCATCTTCGAGGATGGACTCCAGGATGAGCAGGTAATTTTTTTCGTCGTCAAGGACCAGGATATTGGCAGGCATCGATTCTCCGCTCGGTCGAGTTCGTTGGTATTGGCAGACAGGATAAAGCAAGATGGCCGGAAAACCAAGCACGTATGTGCCCGGCTCCCGAGCCTATCGGTGTACACCTCGCTTCACCTGGTGTACGCTGGCGTCGGCTATGGACACAGGGAAAGCTCGGGAGGAAACCGCATGGCAGAGGTTCATAGGAAAAAGCTCAAGACCATCAGCCGGATCATCCGGGCCGGGCTGACCGCCTCGTCAACGGCGGAGATCCTGCAACTGCTCGGCGCTCCGGTCATGGATGTCGAGGAGTTGGAGCATCTCAAGCTCTATTCCGAGACCCTGCCCAAGGCCGGGGAGTTTCCGTATACGCCGCAAACCCGTTTCCTTCATTTCCTGTGGGACCTGTTCGACAGGCTCCCGCTGTGCCTGTCCGTACCGTTTTCCATCCCGTTGCGGCGGATGCTGGCAGAGAACATGTTCGCTTCCGGCGGCATGGGGCTTATCGCCGAAGAGAACGTGCGCTTCAATTTTCCGCAACTGCTCACCGTGGGGGAAGGCGTGTTTCTCAACCGGGGCATTTTTCTGGACACCAAGGGCGGTGTGGAGATCGGCGATTTCGTGGCCCTGGCCGAAGATGTCACCGTGTTCACTCACAACCACAGCGAGGAGTCGCACATTGAGCGGACCTATGCGGGGGTGAAGGTGGAGGCGTATGCCAAGGTTTATGCGGGAGCCGTGCTTCTTCCCGGTGTGACCGTGGGCAAGGAAGCCATCGTGGCGGCACGTTCCGTGGTTTCCAAGGATGTCCCGCCCGGCATGGTGGTGGTCGGAACCCCGGCAAAGGTCATCCGCGAGCGGCGCAGCGACGGGCGACACGAGCACGAACTCGATCACGTCTGGCTGTTCTGAGCCGGGAAGACCGGCCTGCGCGGGGAACTGGATTGTCGGCTCCCGGCGTGCTAGGTTCGCTTCATGAAAAACACGGACAAGCAGCGGTTGCGCGAAAACTTTTTGGCGAAACGCGGCAATCTCCCCAAGGCCTCGGTGCACGCGGCGAGCATGCGGGTCAGCGAGCTGGTGCGTTCCCTGGACCGGTGGCGCAACGCCCGCGAGGTGCTGCTCTACTGGCCCATACGGGGTGAGGTGGACACCCGTCCGCTGTTGGCTGAACTGTGGCAGCGCGGGGTCACGGTGATGATGCCCCGCTGTCGGCCCGACGCCCACGGCCAGATGGACATTGCCTGTGCCGTGTGCGAATCCGACCTCAAGCCCGGAAAATTTTCGATCATGGAACCCGATGCCCGGACCTGCCCGCCCGTGGCCCGGTGCTCGCCCGACTTGGCACTCATCCCCGGCGTGGGGTTTGACCGGAAGGGGTTTCGCCTCGGGTTTGGCGGCGGCTATTATGACCGGCTGCTCGTGGACGACGACATGGCCGACACCCTGACTGTGGGCCTGTGTCATGCCTTCCAACTGGTGGACCAACTGCCGGTGGAAGCGTGGGACCGGCCCGTGAACCTGATCTGCACTGAAGAGGAACTATGGCGGCCATAGCGTTTTTCCCTTTTACTTTCGTGGATATTCCCGGCGTGGCCTGCGCCTTTACCTCCCGGCGCGGGGGCGTGTCCGAGCCGCCCCACGACTCGGCCAACCTCTCCTTTGAGGTCAATGATGACGCGGACAGGGTGCGCACCAATCGCCGTCTGATTTTTGATCGCCTGGCCCTTTCCGGCTGGTGTGAATGTCGCCAGGTGCACGGCGACGCGATGCATTTCGACCCCGCGCCCATGGAGCCGGAAGCGGAAGCCGTTCTCGAAGGCGACGGCCTGACCACGGCCACCCCCTCCATCGGGCTGGTCATCAAGACCGCAGACTGCCAGCCCATCCTGCTCGCTCACCGATCTGGCAAATACGTGGCTGCCCTGCATGCGGGCTGGCGCGGCAACCGGATGAATTTCCCCGGCTCGGGCGTGCGCCGATTCTGCGAACAGTACGATTTAGACCCGGCGGACGTGTTCGCGGTGCGCGGCCCCAGCCTGTCCCCTGCGGCGGCCCAGTTCGTCAATTTCGACGACGAGTTCGGCCCCGGCTTCAGGCAATATTTCGACTCTGAGACCCAAACCGTGGACCTGTGGCACATGACCCATGACCAACTCATAGAGGCCGGGGTACCCGAGAGTCAGATTTTCGGCATGGATCTGTGCACCCTAGGGCTGGACGACACCTTTTTCTCTTACCGCAAGGCGTGCGGTTCGCCGGTAAAGCAGACAGGCCGCCAGATGGGGATCATCTGGATCAGGCCGTAGCCATGTTTGTCAAATATGCCCTTGCCTGGACGGTTCTGGCGGTGTTGGCCGTTGGCAACGGCGTGATTCGCGAAATGGTCTATGGGCCGCGCATGACCGAACGCGCCGCGCATCAGATTTCCACGATCTCGGCTATTCTCCTTTTCACGCTTTACACCGTGTGGTTGGAATCGGTTTGGCCGCTGACGTCGATGAAACAGGCGGTTGGCATTGGCGGTCTCTGGCTTTGCCTGACCCTGGTTTTTGAATTCTCCATGGTCTGTCTGGTTCAGAAACGGCCTTTGTCCGATGCGCTGGCCGAATACGATCTCAAGGCGGGGCGGTTGTGGATACTTGTCCTGGTTTCCGTGGCGGTGCTGCCCTGGGCGGTTTTTCATTTTTCCGGGTAGAGACTTTTACGACGGTATCGGGTAGGAAAATGCCATGGGCATCCTCTTCAAAGTCATCATCATACTCGGTTTGATCTTCCTGATTGCGGGTCTGTTCACCAAATCCAAGGCCGAACGGGTAGCGCGGCGCAATCGGACCACCAATATCCTCTTGATCGCCATCGTGGTGCTGCTGGCGGTTTCCATCGGAATGAACCTGTTCAATAAATAGCCGTGTCCCCGACCTTCCCCCACATCCCCTGGTCCGGCTTGGCAGGCGATCCGTGTTCTTCTCCCAGAATATTGGGCATCAATCCGTGGATTCACGATTTCGCGGCCTTCAACCTCTGGGCGCGGCCCGTGGGTCTGCTCGCCTGTCTGGATATGCTGCGCGGCGCGGGCGCGTCCGTGGCCCTGATGGACTGCCTGGACCCCACCTGGGAGTCCGTCCACTGGCCCAAGCCCGGCAAGTACGGCACGGGCCACTATCCCAAGGAAGGATTGCCGTCACCGGAGCCGTTGACAGCCATGGGCCGCCGCTACTCCCGCTACGGCCTGCCCGAGGCAATGGTCCGCGAGGCCCTGGCTGCGCTCGATCCCGCGCCCGACGCGATCCTGGTCTCCTCGATCATGACCTATTGGTATCCCGGCGTGCTCGATATGCTCGAAATCGCCGCCGAACTTTGGCCCTTGATCCCGCGCATCCTGGGCGGGACATACGCCACCCTGTGTACTCCCCATGCCGAGGCCCACGCGAATGCCGACCTGATTTTGCAGGGTTCCCTCGAATCTCCGGTCAACTGGTCCGGGCTGTGGAACCGGCTTGGTCTGGCCGCGCCGGAACTGCCGCAAAACGCCGGTCTCGGGCTGGCCCTCGATCTTTACAACGAGCCGCGTTATGCGCCGGTGCTCGGCTCACGCGGCTGCCCGTTTGCCTGCGAATATTGCGCCAGCCGCGTGCTGTATCCGGGTTTCCGTCAGGGCGACCCGCAGGGGGTGTTTGCCTCACTCAAGGCGGAATACGACCGGGGTGTGCGCGACTTCGCCTTTTATGACGACGCCCTGCTCATCAACCCGGACTGCTGGCTCTGGCCCGTGTTGGATCGGATCGGGTCCGAAGGACTGGAGCTTCGGTTGCACACGCCCAACGCCATGCATATCCGGCATCTCTCGGCGGACGTTTGCGGTCGTCTCAAGCGGGCCGGGATGACCACGGTCAGGCTGGGGCTGGAGACCACGGATTTCGGCCATCGGCACGATGTGAAGCTGACCCGGCAGGAGTGGGAAGCGGGTGCCCGCAATCTGATCGACGCGGGATTCGATCTCGACGATATCGGGGTCTATATTTTGTTCGGCCTGCCGGATCAGAATCTGGCCGGGGTGGAGGAGGCCGTGGCCCACGTTCGGTCCTTCGGCTTTCGGCCCCATCTGGCCCACTACACGCCCATTCCGGGCAGTGCCCTGTTCGAGGCCGCTGTCAAGGCCAGCCCGTACCCCATTGCGGAGGAGCCGTTGTTTCAGAACAACTCCATCTGGCCCTGCGTGCCCGGTGGGTTCAACTGGGACGAAGCCCGGCGGTGGAAGGAAATTTTGCACGGGAAAAAGTGAGGACGGGAGCGGTTCAGCGACCGGTAAAAAGAAGGGGGGTAATGCCTCCTCCATTAAGTTCCAACAGGGACGGCAAGGTCAGGTTATAACCATCTCACTTCACAATATTTGTAAACAACCCCAACGGGTCCACGCCATTGACCGGGTCATCCAAACAATACCCGTACCAATCTGGATCGCCGCCCGCGTCGCCCAGTGGGTCAGGCGCGGTCCAACGCCCCGTGAACGGGTCATAGTCTCTCCACCCAAACCGCACGAAGCCCATATCCGGGTCGTGCAGGCCGCCCGCGAAGCCGAGGGTTAAATATGCAAACCTTCATGGTAGCATCCGTCAACCTTAAACTCATAGTCTGGATTGATAAAACAACGGATTTTCTCTTTGTATTTGTTGAGGAAATCGAATGGAGTGACAACCTCAAGCGTCAAGGTCAGGTTGTTTCGGGCATTGGGGAAGGGGAGATCAAAAACTAACACTACAATAAGGTCGTGCCCGTTTCGTGCCCCCAAGTGTCTTCGGCTCAACGGCCTGGTCACTCCTTGTTTCAGCATTTGTCCCTGGGATTTGAACGTGTATCGCAACTGCCCCTTCTCGTCTTTCATGTTTTCCAATTGATACCAGCCAGGGACGGCAATGGAAACGTCATGGCAGGTCTTGTAGTTGTACCGTCAAGCGGAACCGTGATTGACGCGCCCTTTTCCGTCACGTCAAAGGGGACGTCAACGATGTTCGCATAGAAGTCTTCGATGAAAACCGCCTGGAGAAATATGCTGTTGTATGCGCGGTATGCTCCATATAAAAGTCCGGCGGCAACCAAGGCTCCAACAATCGCTCGTTTCATCTAGGTCTCCCTCAATCCCGGGAGACTTGCGCCTCCCAGGTAGGTTCTCATTTATCGCATCTTGTCGCCGCGTTCTAACAATCCATACCGGGACCGCAACGTATCCATATAATCCTGGCAGTTGTTTTTGTTGCCGTTTTCCCCTAAAAAGTCATACTTGGGTTCACCCAAGCTCTTCACGGCACGCCGCATGCGCTTGTCGTCGTAGTGGCGGCTTTCCAAATCAAAGTCTTTAATACCTAAATCGAGCGGAGGGGTCTCATTGAAGCCTTCCTCGGCAGAAACCGGAAGAAGATTGACTCCAAAAATGGTGCGAATGGGGACAGCTTGATCGCTGAAGCGTGAAAATGCCACTCGTTTCGGTTGTGATACCAGATTTTTCAGGAAATTGGACGCACCTCTCCCATCGCTGGACATGGAGCGGGGCGTTCAGATCAGGTCCAGACGAATTTTGGAGCGCTCAGGCAGCGCTCCCACAGTTCTTTGAAACGCAACGATTCCATGGCGATCGCCGTGACCTTGAGTACGGTTTTGCCAGCATGGGACACCACCTTGGCGGCGACGTCCACCAAGGTGCGACGCAGTGTGGTCGGGAAAGACTTGACCGGTACCACCGGCTCACTCACATCTTCCTTGAATGTGAATCGGCGTGCAAATATGACCCACCTGAGCCGGTAATCGGCGTCGAAATTTGACCCACCCCGGCAAGCCCCTCAAGGTCACGAGAAAATCGTGACGGGAGGGCCAGCGAGGAGATGCTGACGGTGGAAACAATTCGAAAGATTAAGGTGGCCCATGACCGGCATGAGACGCCGATCAGGCAGATATCCAAGAATTTAAACATGAGCCGGAATACGGTCCGCAAGGTGTTGCGCTCGGAGGAGACGCGCTTCGAGTACAAACGAGCGATCCAGCCCATGCCCAAACTTGGTGAATTCACGACCTGGCTGGAAAGCGAGTTGGAGCGGGATGTCGGGCTTCCACGCAAACATCGACGCACGATCAAGGTCTTGTTTGAGCAGCTTCAGGGGCAAGGTTACGAGGGAGGCTATGATGCTGTCCGGCGTCATGTCTCCCGCTGGCGCGAAGCCGAAGGGCACAGGGTGTCGCAAGCCTTTGTCCCGCTGACTTTCGCCTCTGGAGAGGCCTACCAGTTCGACTGGAGCCACGAGCAACTCGAAATTGACGGCATGCCAATGACGGTCAAGACCGCGCACATGCGATTGTGCCATAGCCGGATGGTCTTCTGCTTCGGTTACCCTCGGGAGACCCAGGAGATGGTATTCGACGCCCATCAGCGCGGCTTTGCCTTTTTCGGCGGATCTTGTGGCCGAGGTATTTACGACAACATGAAGACCGCAGTGAACAAAGTTCTACGCGGCAAGCAACGCGAACTCAATTCCCGCTTCGAGCAGATGTGCACTCATTACCTGGTGGACCCCACGCTGTGTACGCCTGCTGCTGGCTGGGAAAAAGGGCAGGTGGAAAATCAAGTCCATCTGGTACGTACTCGTTTTTTATCCGGCAGATGGCGTTTCGGGAGCCTTGAGGAGTACAACGCCTGGCTGCTGGAGCGAGCTATTGGTTGGGCCAAGACTCAGGCTCATCCGGAGATTACGGACAAGACGATCTGGGAGGTCTTCCTGCAGGAGCGTGAAAACCTAATCAAGCCCGCAGCCCCTTTCGATGGCTACCGTATTCAGGAATGCCGGGTTTCCTCCACATGTCTGGTGCGGTTTGATCACAACCGGTACAGCGTACCCTGCGAGGCGGCTGGACAGGCGGCGCAGATCAAGGCGTACGCCGACCACATCTCGGTGATTCGCGATGGCCGGGTGCTGGCCGTACATACCCGCCGATTCGGCAGAGAAAAGACTGTCTATGACCCGTGGCACTACGTGCCTGTCTTGGAGCGTAAGCCCGGAGCGCTCCGCAACGGCGCTCCCTTCCAGGACTGGAGGCTTCCTGCGCCGATGGAGCAAATCCGTCTGTCCCTGCGGCGGCATAAGGACTGGGACCGACAGTTTGCGGGTATCCTGACAGCGGTGCCCAGCCATGGACTCCAGGCAGTAACCGACGCCTGCCAGGCGGCCCTGGACCAGAACACGGTGAGTCGGGACGTGGTCCTTAACATCTTGAACCGCTCCCGTGATCAAAGGCCAACCCAAGAGGTTTGCGTCCCCGATCACCTCAGGATCAAATGCGAGCCTGTGGCCGACTGCGGACGTTATGACCAGCTATTGGAGGCGAGCCATGCTTCGCAATGACATCTTGGCTTTGCTCAAAGAGCTCAAGCTGCATGGCCTGCGCGGAGCTTACGACGAGATGCTTGAGCACGGTCGTCGATCCGGGGCCACTCTGGAACGGTTTCTGTTAGATCTGCTCAAGGCGGAACAGGCCGAGCGCCGCGTACGCAGCATCCGATACCGCCTGGGGATCGCCAGATTTCCCGTGAGCAAAGATCTGGACGGTTTCGACTTCCAGGACTCGCACGTCGGTGAGGCCAGGATCAGGGATCTATACCAGGGCGGCTTCATGGAGAGCTGGATCAATGTGGTCTTTGTAGGCGGCACGGGCACCGGAAAAACGCATTTAAGCATCGCCATCGGCTCCAATGCCGTGCGCAACGGCGCCCGAGTGCGCTTTTTCAATCTGGTGGACCTCGTCAACCAGCTCGAGCAGGAAAAGGCGGACGGCAAGGCCGGACGGCTGGCCGAGACTTTGGCGCGCTTCGACTTGGTCATCCTGGACGAACTCGGCTACCTGCCGTTTTCCAGGTCAGGAGGCCAGCTGCTCTTTCACCTGCTCTCAAAGCTCTACGAGAGGACCTCGGTGCTGATCACCACGAACCTGAGCTTCGGGGAGTGGTCACAGGTCTTTGGAGACGCCAAGATGACCACGGCCCTGTTGGACCGCGTCACACATCACTGCGAGATCATCGAAACAGGCAATGAAAGCTGGAGGCTGAAACAAGGCAGGGGACAGCACCAAGGGCAGGACGCATAAGCGTCGGCGGCAGGGTCGGGAATTCCGGTCGCCCTCCGGGCTCCCTCCATTCCCGACCCTGCCGCCGCCCCCGGAAAAGCCTCCCCCCAACACCCGAAAATCACGTTCGGGGTGGGTCAAATTTCGACGCCGATGATGGGTCAACTTTCAACGCCGATTGACACATGGTTGACGGACTGTTTTCAACGGTCCTTCCAATGACTTTCACCTGACTGAAATCGTTATAAAAATGTCTTCTTTCGAGCGTCATTACAGATACCATCAATCCCTGTTTGTTTACTTTTGGTAAACTACCATGGCCGGGATGCGCCCGCAAGCTTTCCGTGTCACGATATGAAGGTGGAGGCAAAAAAAAGCGAGGCGACCCAGGCCGCCCCGCAGGGGAAATGTCGAAAAGGAAAGACCCCTGCCAGAAGACAGGGGTTTGTTTGTATTAGAGCACTCCGGCTTCCTTGAGAACCTTTTCCAGTTTGGGCCTGTTCTCATTTTTCAGGGGCACGATGGGAAGACGGAATTCCGCTTTCTGGAATATCCCCATCATGTGCAGGGAAGTTTTCACCGGAATGGGATTGGACTCCATGAACATAGCGCGATTGACCGGAGCCATTTTCAGACTCAGGTCCAAGGCTCCGGCATGGTCTTTTTCCTCAAACAGACGACACATGTCGCTCATGGCCTTTGGCATGATGTTGGAAATGACCGAAATGACACCACGGCCTCCCACGGCGAGCAGGGGAAGCACGGTGAAGTCATCCCCGGAAAGGAGTTGAAAATCCTTGCCGCAATATTCGATGACCTGGGCCGCCTGATTCATGTTGCCGGTGGCTTCCTTGATGGCGAAGGTCTCGGGAACGGCATCAGCGATGCGCTTCAGGTCCGCAGGAAGCAGATTCAATCCTGTTCGACCGGGAACATTGTAGATGACAAAAGGCATGGACGCTTCGGCGGCAATGGCCTTGAAGTGCTCAATCAAACCCTCAGGCGTGGGTTTGTTGTAATATGGCGTGATCTGCAAGGCGGCGTCGGCACCGGCGGCTTTGGCCATTTTGGTCAGCTCAATGGCTTCTTTGGTGCTGTTGGAGCCGGCTCCGGCTACTACCGGGACACGTCCCTTGACCTGATCGACGCAAATTTTGATGACGCGCCCTTGTTCTTCGTGGCTCATGGTAGCCGCTTCACCGGTTGTGCCACAGGGCACAAGGCCATCGATTCCCTGCTCGATTTGCCATTCGATGAAATCACGATAGGTGGCTTCATCGACCTGTCCGTCCTTGAACGGTGTCGAGAGGGCGGTGAGTGCTCCTCGAAGTTGCATGATCATCTCCCCTTTGTGATAAATAAGTTTCGGCCGTGAAACACCATTACTGAAGAATCGCGCTCACGTCCGGGTTGTCTGTATATTCGTCGCCAAGTCCTATGGAAGAACACCGTACATTTTCTGGCTCTTTCCACGTAAAAGAGATCGAACGGTCAGGCCAAGTCAGGAGTTGGACTTTGCTTATGGTCCGTCCTTTGTCGTAGGGGCGGACCCAGAGGCATCGTCCCTTTGCTTCCACCCGTCCATTGACCCCGGAGCCATATCCGCTTCCCAAGAGAAGATCGGGAACCGCTTTTGGGTTCTGGGCCAAATATTCCCGCTCTCCAAACCATCCCCAATCGGACAAGGCCACCACGAGGCGGACTTTGCTGCGTTCCGCTTGTATCCTTCTGGATATTTTATCGAGTAAATCTCGACTTGGCACATCCTGTCCTGGTCGCAGAGAGGGGAATCGTATAAATCCGATCAGATCCCCGTCTCGGGTAGCGACGATAGTCACAGGAGCTTCACTTGCCGTTTTACGGCTTGCCACGAAGGGAATGTTTTGCCCGGCAAGGGCATCCGCTTCCCCCTTGGCAAGCAACCCGATGTCATATTTCATCAAAGAGAATGCTTTGGCAAGGGAGATTGTCATTTCGATTGGAGGGGCTCCGTCATCTGGACGCAAAAATTCCCAGCCGCCAGAAACAAGCAACTGCTGGGAATCGTTCTTATGAACATTCAAAAAATACGTAGCCCGCCGAGCCACACCACCAAGAGTCTTTCCCCCTCAAGAGGGACAGGGCTTGGTGACGCCATAGGAGTTGGCCGTATACAAAATGGTCAGTACCGGTTGCTGCGCCTGAGCCGGGATCGCACAAAGAAAGAAGACAGCCAGAAGCAGCCAGAAACGGAACCGACGCATTCCTAGTCGTTGATAAATTCTTTCAGCTCTTTCCCCGGACGGAAGAAGGGGAGTTTTTTCGGTTTGACTTGAACAACGCTGCCGGTCTTGGGATTGCGACCGGTGTAGCCTTCATAATCCTTGATTTTGAAGCTGCCAAAACCTCTGATTTCGACTCGGTCACCGCGAAGCAGGGCTTCCTTGACGGAATCGAAGAAGGCTCCGACCACCTTGGTGGCCTCGTCAACGTGCATTTTCTTCTGTTCCGACAGAGCCTTGATCAATTCGCTCTTATTCATGGTTTCCCCCTGAAACATTACGTTACCCGTAGCCTGGAATTTCAAGCTGCGAGGAAACAAAACTGAAATCTCTTACAAAATTCTCACTAAATATGCCAAACAATAACTCTTTTCGTCAACCCCTATTTGTTATTTTACAGAGTAAAAAAATCTTTCAGAATAGGTCGTCCTGCAATTCTTTCTTTGTTGTCTTCCTTGTAACGCATGATTCTTTGCGCCAACATATTGATATCTTTACTTGCTTTTGCATTCGGTGCGAATTTCATCAAAGGGGTTTGGTGTCGCACGGAATCCACCAGGGTTGCATCCTGATGGATGAATCCGAGGTTGCGGACGTCAATATTTAGAAAGTTTTTGCATGCTGCGGCCAGACGTTCGAAGGTTTGTTTGGCCTCGGCGGCCGAAGTGGCCTGATTGACCAGAATAAGGAAGTCTTTAACGTTGTGCTGGGTGGTCAGCACCTTAATCACGGCATAACTGTCTGTGAGAGAGGTGGGTTCCGGGGTCACTACCACGATGCGCAGTTGCGTCAGTGCGGCAAACGAGAGCACCGTGTGACTGATGCCAGCCCCCAGGT
Organism: uncultured Pseudodesulfovibrio sp.; assembly: GCA_963662475.2. Lineage (GTDB taxonomy): Bacteria > Desulfobacterota > Desulfovibrionia > Desulfovibrionales > Desulfovibrionaceae > Pseudodesulfovibrio. The sequence goes on along the minus strand of CAXXUE010000010.1, from coordinate 72,831 downwards.
CGAGCATGAGGTAATCATATTCTCCGGCCAGATTGACAAGCTTTCTGAACAGAATATCCTGCATGTCCTCGTCCATTTCGACGAGTTCGGGCACACCACTTGTGGCCGGGAGCATGTCAAAACCTTCTTCGATAGATACCAAGACATCCTCGGCGTCTACCCCTGTCTGCAACAAGTCATGCAAGGTGCGATCAGGAGAAATTCCGAGCAGAACGTCAAGGTTGGCAAGGCCAAGGTCACAATCCATAAGCATGGCTGTCTTGCCTGCATTGTGGAGGGCATAGCCCAGATTGAGGACGATATTGGTTTTGCCCACGCCCCCCTTGCCACTCATGATGGAAAGGCTCAACGTATTATTATCATTCATATCCTGTCTCCGTTATTTCCCGCCAAACAGGAACTGCTTTTCATTTGCGTGGACCAGGGTGTCATTGGAAACATTGTCCACAAAGGGCAGTTTGGACACCTTGACTTGATCCTTGCCGGACTCTTTGGCTTCATACAGGGCACCGTCAGCCAGTTCCAGCAACTCCTTGTCCGTCAAATCAACTGAGCCTTTGTAGCAGGTCAGTCCGACGGAACAGGTGACTGAGAACGAATTAATGCCATCCGATGCCTTGAACTCTATATTTTTGAATTCCTTAAGAAAACGTTGGAGCATTCGTTGCGCTTTGACCAAGCCGGAACCTGCCATTATTAAAATGAATTCTTCGCCGCCGAACCGGGCGGCCAGATCGTACCGTCGGGTTGAGGCTTGAAGCATTTCGGCAAATTTCGCAAGAACCTCATCGCCTTTGGAGTGACCATAGGTGTCGTTGATGTTCTTGAAGTCGTCCAGATCGAAAATGGCCAATGAAAGGGGGGTCTTCGCCCGTCTGGAACGTTCCATTTCAATGTCGAGGATACGATCGAAGGCACGACGGTTGGCCAGCCCGGTAAGTGGGTCATGGTCGGTTTGATAGGCGAGTTTTTCCAGGGTCAATTGAAAATGTTTGAGATGGGGAAAGGCGTCACCGTCAATAGGTAGGGTCAGCCATTGTCGGAAATCGTGCCTGGTGCTGATTTCCTTCCAGTCCTCAGACGTCACCCCCTGACAGAGGCGAAAGACCCAAACCGAGGCTTTGTCGTCGTCTCCATTGAAGGAGCGCAGCTCTTGCTGCAATGCGGACAACTCGGTTACGAGTTCGTTTTGAGGGAAATTAATTTTTTGTTCCTTGGGCATGGATATACAGTAGGTGGTTTCTGATGATTTCGTCGAGATCACCGTCCAGAAAAGCATCCACATTACCCGTTTCGCTTCCTGAACGGTGGTCTTTGACCAGACGATAGGGTTGCAGCGTATACGTGCGGATTTGGCTTCCCCAGGCGATGGCTTCCTTTGATTCATAATCCTGTCTGCGGCTGTCCTCGATCTTTTTCAGTTCAACTTCGTAAAGTCGAGCCTTGACGAGGCGCAGAGCGGTTGCCTTGTTACGGTGTTGGGATTTTTCATTCTGGCATTGGGCTACAATGCCGGTGGGAATATGGGTAATGCGCACGGCGGAACTGGTCTTGTTCACACTTTGTCCGCCAGGACCGCTGGAGCGGAACGTGTCGATGCGCAGGTCCTCATCCTTGACCTCGATCTCGATATCTTCATCCATATCCGGGTACGTATCCACCGAAGCAAAAGAGGTGTGCCGTCTGCCGGAGGAGTCAAAGGGAGAAATACGGATCAGACGGTGCACACCGGCTTCGCCCTTGAGCAACCCGTAGGCGTACAATCCCTCGATTTGCAATGTGACGCTTTTGATACCCGCTTCATCGCCATGCTGAAAGTCGAGCTGGCTTATCTTGAACCCTTTCCGCTCCCCATACCTAGTATACATCCGCAGGAGCATCTCTGCCCAGTCCTGGGACTCAACGCCGCCCGCTCCTGGGTGAATCTCCAGAATGGCGTTGTTCTTGTCGTGCTCAAAGGCAAACATGGTAGCCAATTCAATGGTTCCCAGCCGTTCCTTGAAGGTCACCACCTGGGCGTTCAAGGCAGTGAGGCTTTCTTCCTCGGGTTCTTCCTGAGCAAGTTCGAGCCATGCATCAAGATCATCCTTGGCTTCGATCAGGCTGTCATACATGCCAAGCTTGGTGGAAAGTTGGCTTTTTTCCTTGAGAACTGGTGTCAGGCGTTCCGGCTTGTCCCATGCTCCGGGTTTGGAGAGTTCCTTTTCTATTTCCTCCAGCCGGGTTTTGGTCTCTGCATAGTCAAAGACGCCCCCAAAGGGATTCAAATTTTTCGACGAGTTGTGCGGAAATGGCTTTAAGATCAGGATATTCGAGCATTATGAGAAAGTTCCTTTGTTTTCTTGCCTGTTGAGAAGACAATACCCGCAAACCCCAAAATGGTCAGCAAATAAATTATCGGACCGATTTGATGGAACCATTGATGATAGACGGTCACTTCCGAAAGGGGGGCGATCGCGGCATTGATAGCCTCGGCCTTGAACTGTGTACCCGTGACCGCAATGCGTCCCTTGGGGTCGATAAAGGCTGAGATGCCTGTGTTGGTACCCCGGACGAGCCAGCGGCCCTGTTCCACGGCACGCATGATGGTCAGATTGAGGTGTTGTTTTGGTGCGGAAGTATCGCCGAACCAAGCGTCGTTACTTATGTTCACAATGGCATTGGCCCCGAGCTCAACCTGTTTCTGGGCCAGTTCGGGGAAGATACCCTCATAGCAGATCAACATTCCCAGAGACATCCCGTTCAGGACCATGGGCTTGTTTTGAGTGCCTGAGGCGAAATTACCTGCGGCCTGCACAAGCTTGTCGAATGGAACCCATTCCTTGAACGGCATGTATTCGCCGAATGGGACCAGATGTTCCTTGTCGTAGGACTGAGTGGTGCGTCCTGTTTCGTCCATGAGCCAAGCCCGGTTGAACAGCACGTACTTGCGCGTTTTCAAGTCAATGACGCGATAGGCCAGAGCCCCGATGATCAGATCGGTATTCGTATCCCGAGCGAGTATCTCAAGAGCTACGCGAAACGGAGTTTTGTCCTGAAGATAAAAAGGCATGGCCGTTTCCGGCCAGATGACTACCTTGGGCTTGAACTCTTTGATGGCTCCAAGGGTGAGCTTGGCATATTTTTCAACGGTCTTGGCCTGATAGGCCGGTATCCATTTTTCTGCCTGATCCACATTTCCCTGCACGATGGATATGTTGAATTCGGGCGAGACCTCGTCCATGGCGGTGAGTTGGTATACCCCGAACGCCGCAAGGCAGGAAGCGAGTCCCACAGCAAGCCAGAGAGCGTTTTTGTAAGTCGAATAGAGCAGAATCGCCACAGCCAGGGTGGTGAATACGCCGGAAAGGCCATACGCGCCCACGATGGAGGCCCCTTGTATGGCAAAAGGCCAGGGAGCAAAGGCTGAAGCCAGAGTCATCCAGGGAAAACCGGAAAGCACCGATCCCATGAGCATTTCCATGGAACTCCAGGCAAGACCGGCCAGCAGGCACAAGGAGATACCGGAGATTCGTTGCCCTGCGTAATGAAGGGCAAGACTGAATAAACCGTAATAAATCGCCATGAAGGCACTCAGCAACACAGGACAGGGAAGCGCAATATACCAAGGAAGCCCCCCGTATAACTGAACGGGAATGACCATCCAGTAAAAGCATCCAGTGCAGGCGAGAACCCCGGCCAGCCAGCCGAATTTGAAAGCATTTATTTTGGATGTGGCACGCAATCCGATCCAGGCGAGGCCCAGGGGAAAGGCAAGAGCGGCTAAGGGAATTTGCAGGACGGGATTAGCCAGACCAATCCACGCGCCAAGGGTCGCCAACAGAAGCAATTTGAGCACGGCTAGCCTTCCAGTGGCTCGATTTTGATGGACCAGATTTGTCGTTCATCCGCTTCGAGCACGATAAATCGCTTGCCTTCAAAGGTGAAGAATTCGTCCTTATGCGGGATGCGTCCCGCCATGGCGGCGAGAAAACCGCCTATGGAATCCACGTCACCGCTCTCCAGAGTGAGAGAGCACCGTTCACACACCTCATCCAGAGGCACCCGACCCGAAACAATGAATGCCTGGCTGTCCAGTTCCTGAATCTCATCGGGCCGTTCCTGGTCATATTCGTCAGCAATTTCGCCGACGATTTCCTCCAGCACGTCTTCCATGGTGACCATTCCCGCGGTCCCGCCGTATTCATCCTGGACAATGGCCATATGGATTTTTTCCCGTTTGAATGAGGATAAAACATCATCGAGGCACATTTCCTCTGGAACAAAATAGGCCTGTCGCAAAAGATCGGCAACAGGCATGTCTTTTTGTTCCTCCAGCAGGGGCTTGAGCAAATCCTTGGCATGAACCACGCCGACGATGTGGTCCTTGTTATCACGGAAGACGGGAATACGGGAATGAGCACCCTGATTTACGATTATATCGGCCACATCCCGAACTGAACTGGAGATGTCGACACAAGCCATGTCGGTACGCGGCACCATGATCTCAGTGACTTTTTTTTCATCGAAGTCCAGTATGTTGAGGAGCATGGAGACTTCATCGCGGTCAATCTCGCCCTCGGCTTTGGCTTCGAGAATGTGCTCTTCCAGTTGTTGGGCGTTAGAGCCAAATATTTTTTTGAAAAGGGAAATAAATCGACTGTCAGATCCTTCGTCCAAGACCAGACTCCTTAAAAAATGTTTATGGCTGCCTCAAGGGGAGGAAGCACCCGGCGGCGCGGGTTCGTATCATGTATTGAATCATTAGACAGTGGTGTTGACCGTGTCAATAGCGCAGTCCGGCACCCATGTCACAACACCCCTTGTTTTTTCAGATAAATTTCCAGGCAGGAGATGGCGGCAGGGGTAATGCCGGATATGCGGCTTGCCTGGCCGAGGGTCATTGGTTGGACCAGGGAAAGTTTTTCAACAACTTCTCGTGTCAGTCCGGGAATGACGGAATACTCCAGGTTGTTCGGCAATCCGACGTCCTCAAGCAGTTTAAACTTGGCTACCAGTTCTTCCTGTTTTACCAGATAGCCCTCATAGCGGATTTGAATTTCGGCTTCTCGCAGCACTTCATCATCCATTTCAGATAATTCAGGATAGAAAACAGCCAGTTGTTCAATCCCTATCTGAGGCTGGCGAAGCAAGGCGGCCAACTCGACCGCTTTTCCCGGAACAGAGGCACCAATGGCATGCATGATTTCCCGTGTCGGGGCATCGGGTTTGATACGGATGGCATGCATGGATTCAAGAACTGTTTGCAACTGTTTCTGTTTATTGGTGAATAGCTGCCAGTGGTTATCGTCAACCAATCCCAGTTCCCGGCCGATCCCAGTCAACCGTTCATCGGCATTGCCCTCGCGCAACAAGAGACGGTGCTCGGCACGCGAGGTGAACATGCGGTAAGGCTCCTGAGTGCCTTTTGTGACAAGGTCGTCAACCAAGACAGCAAGATAAGCCTGATCTCTCAACAGCAGGAAGGGCGCTCGGTCCTGAATTTTGCAGGCCGCATTAACGGCTGCCCAAAATCCTTGAGCCGCAGCTTCCTCGTATCCCGACGTTCCGTTGATCTGACCGGCTAGGTACAGGCCCGGCAAGATTTTGGTCTCAAGAGTCGGCTTGAGCTGTGTGGGTTGGGCGTAGTCGTATTCTATGGCGTAACCCGGGCGGACAATCTGGGCGTTTTCGAGTCCAACGATAGCGGCGACCATCTTTTTCTGCACATCAAAGGGCAGGCTGGTGGGAATGCCGCTGGGATACATCTCGGGATGCCCCAACCCTTCGGGTTCGATGAAAATCTGATGTCGATCCTTTTCCGGAAACCGAGCCACCTTATCCTCGATGGACGGGCAGTACCGTGCGCCTGTACCTTCAATGATGCCTGTGAACATGGGGGAACGGTCGAAGCCGGATCGGATGATTTCATGGGCTTCGGGATTCGTATAGGTTAGGTAGCAGGACTCCTGAGGCATGGGTACGGTCGTATTCCGAAAACTGAATGGTCTCGGAGGATCATCCCCTGGTTGCTCCTGCATCTTTTCGAAATCAATGGATGAACGGAGGATTCGAGGCGTGGTGCCCGTTTTGAGCCGTCCCAGCTCCAGGCCGATCTCCCGCAGGCTGTCGGACAGGGAATTGGAGGCCGGATCCCCCATCCTCCCGCTGCTGAAGTGGTTCAATCCCACATGCACAAGGCCACGGAGAAAAGTGCCGGTTGTCAGCAGAACGGCCCGTGATTGAATGACTTCGCCGAGTTGGGTTTTGACGCCGCAGGCCTGCCCCTTGTCGGTAAGCACTGCATCCGCCGTATCCTGAAATACCCAGAGATTGTCCTGGTTGAAGACGGAATGCTGGACCACGCGCATGTACTCGGCACGGTCGATCTGCGCCCGACTGGAGCGAACGGCCGGGCCCTTGCGGGTATTGAGAATACGGAACTGGATGCCTGCGGCATCAGCCCAGAGTCCCATCATGCCGCCAAGGGCGTCAATCTCCTTGACCATATGCCCCTTGGCCAGGCCGCCGATGGCCGGGTTGCAGGAAAGGTGGCCGATACGCTCCACATTGATGGTCAGAAGCAGGGTATCCAGTCCCAGGCGCGAGGCAGCCATGGCAGCTTCACAACCGGCATGGCCTGCTCCCACAACAATCAAATCGAACAGGTCGGGAAATCTGGATTTTTTTTGCATGTGCCTTCCGTTGTCGGCCTAGGACAGCAGCATGTCGGCAATGACTTTGGCATCCCCGATGGCATTTTTGATGGAGGCCCATTCGTTGGGCTGATGGGCATTGTGATGCAGGGTAGCCCAGACAACGGCTTGGTACCCCTTGCGGCGCAGGAATGCTGCCACGGTGCCGCCGCCGACACCTACAGGACGGGGATTATTATCATATACCTTTTTGATGCTGGCAATGGTCTTGCACACAATTTCACTGTCCACGGGTGTGGACGGAGCGGTTTCTTCCCGCATGACTGGCTCGAAATGAATGCTCACCCCGTATTTCTTTTCCACCTCACTGCCGAATTCCATAATCTTGTCGAGTACCTCCTCGACAGAATATTCCGGCAGGACACGAGAATCCACATAAAACACATCCCGGCCCGGGATCGTGTTGACATTCTCGACGTTTGCTTCTTTCTTGGTTGGTTCGAAGGTGGAGCGAGGAGGATCGTAAATGGGATTTTCCGCATCAAAAATCGTTTCGAGACCCTTGATCCGAAGAATAAGGTCCGCCGAGGGAACCAGGGTATTAATCCCTTGATTCGGCGTCGAGGCATGGCATTGCTTGCCTTCGACGGTTATTTTGAGCCAGAACATGGATTTTTCCGCAATTTCCACCATCTCGGAGGACGGCACACCAAAATCCGGCACCAGAAACAGGTCATCCTTGCGGAACAGGTCGGCATGTTCGTTCACCAAGTACTCAAGTCCGAAGACACTGCCGGTTTCCTCGTCAGACACAAAAAGCATGCCGAGATTGATGTTCGGTGTGATGTCCATATCCATGAGGGCCTGTCCGACCAGAAGGGTGGAGACGATGCCTTGCTGGTTATCCTCTACGCCTCTGCCGATGAGGGTGTCTCCGTCGCGAACCATGGTGTACGGGTCCTGGTTCCAAAGATTGATATCTCCCGGAGGCACTATGTCGATGTGAGAGATGACCCACAGGGTTTTGTCGGTGTTTCTTCCCGGAATGACGGCTGCGATATTGGGACGGAAGCCACAGGATACCGCGGGATCAGGTGCCCGGAACTCACGGATATCTTCAATGCCCATGGCTTTGAGGTGGGCCAGCAGATAGTCGGACTTGGCTTTTTCTCCGTCGCCCCCGTTTACTGGGCCAAGAGCTGGAATGGCTGTAAGAGAGCGTTGCAGTTCGACAACTGTTTCTGTTTGCTTGTCAATTTCGGCGAATAATACGTCCATGAAATCCCCACCGGTATGAATTGTTGTCTAGCATATACAAATCAATAGTCGCCACAAACAAAAAAGGCGGGGACAAGCCCCGCCTCTTTGGTCCCATTTCAGGGCCTAACGACCGCGTGCGGCGCGCTTGGAGGCCTTCAGCGGGTTGACCTTGATCTTGCCGGTCTTGTCCACTTCCGCACGGACATGCGTGGCGAAATTACATACGCCATGAGCCCATTTGCGCTCGGGTTGGGCATAGGTCGGACAGAAATTTTCTCCCTCAAAGGGGACAATGCGTTCGCAACCTTCGCATTTTTCGACAACGGGTTCCATGACGACGCCCTTATAGGTCAGACCGGTGTCTGTCTTGACAGCGCCTTCCAGGGATACAGTGGTTTTCTTGGCCATGATCTTCCTTCCTTTAAAATGATGCGGCTTGCGCCGACAAAAATTATCGTATTAATGCAAGAGCAGAATTCGATATGCACCCAGGAGGGGTGTTGTCAAGTTTTTTGACTATTTTTTTTGCTTTTTCATCTTTGAAAAAACCCATCGGGAGGCATGCTCTGCCTCGATTTGCAGGGATTTGACGTCCATTGTTTTGAATTCCCCATAGAGATACAGGATTTGTCCGGCCACCATGGTCATGCAGACTTCCATACCGGTTGCCGCATAGACGGCGTGGGAGATATGATTGTAGACCGGCATGAGGTTGGGGCTCGATAGTTCCAAGGCAATCATGTCGGCGGGATATCCCGCTTCAATGCGGCCTAGTTCGGGCCAACCCAGACATCGGGCAGAACCCCGCGTAGCCATATCCAAGGCTGTTTGCGCACTGATGGCAGAGGCGTCGTTACCCTTGATTTTTCCTACAAGGGCCGCAAGGGTCATGTCACGGAACATGTTGAGTTGATTATTGCTGGACGCGCCATCGGTTCCGAGTCCGACGGTCACTCCGGCATCGACAAGACGTTGAACAGGGGCAAGGCCGGAACAGAGTTTGAGATTGGATGCGGGACAGTGCACCACGCACGCACCGGATTCAGCCAGAATCTCTATTTCCTCGTCCGTAATATCCACACAATGATGCAGCACCGAGCGAGGGGTCAATAAACCACCGCTATGCAGAATCTCCAGTGGACGTTTTCCATATTTTTCCAGGCAGGTGGCTGTCTCTATAGGGGATTCGGCTATGTGGATCTGCCAGGGGATATCCAGTTCGCAGGCCAGTGCATAACTGACCGCCAGTTCGTCAGGGGATACGGTAAATGCCGCATGCGGGGTGATCGCGGTACGAATGAGCGGGTTATCCGAGAAATCGGATTCGAGCCGTCTGAGTGTGTTCCAACATGCCTCGGCGTTTGAAAAATGAGGAGAGGGGAAGCTGAAGAAGCCTTCTCCGAGGACGGCACGAAGGCCCGTCCGAGATGCGGCATTTCCCGTAATCTGTTCATGAAAATATCCATTGAGAAAGGCTGTACATCCGGTACGGATAAGCTCGGCGCAACCAATTTTCGCCCCGATTTCCAGCAGGGGATCAGTCAATTGGAATTCCACGGGCCAGATATGGTCCGCAAGCCACTCCATGAGCGGAAGATCGTCGGCAAATCCTCTGAACAAGGTCATGGGAAGATGCGTATGACCATTGACAAGCCCCGGCATGAGCATCTTCCCGGACATGTCCAGACGGGCATCCGGTTCGTAGGCGGCCTCAAGATCGGCATAGTCGCCGACCTGGACGACAATCCCTTCGGTAATGGTGACACCCGCGCCGTCGAGGATGGTGCGGGCGTCATCCTGGGTCACCACCACATCCGCCCGGACGAGCAGGTCGCATCGTTGGGGGTCGGATGTGGTTGTCTTTTCAAAAGTCATAAATAATTAATCAATGGTCTTGATGATTTCGACAAGCAGAGAAACGACTTTTTCCACGTTGCCCTTGAAGACTTCAAGAATCTCATCCCAGGTGACCGGGGCTTCATCGGTCTTCCAGCAGTCGTAGTCAGTGCTCATGGCCACGGCCGCGTAGGGCAGACCGGCCTCGTTGGCCAGGATGCACTCCGGTGCCACACTCATGTTGATGACATCCGCGCCCCACAGCCGAAACATGTTGGATTCGGCCCGGGTGGAAAAGCGCGAACCTTCAATGGTTATCACTGTTCCGCTTTTGTGGTGGGGAATATCGAGCTTTTCGCAAGCCGTGTTCAGTTTGAGACGCAATGCTTCGTCAAAAGGATCGGCCATACCGGTATGCACAGCCCCATGGGGCTTGAATTCTTCGTAAAAGGAGATTTTGCGCGAACGACTAAAATCAATAAATTGATCGAGAATGACCAAGTGCCCCCGATCAATCTCCTGCCGCAACGATCCACAGGCCGTAGTGGCCAGAATCAGGCCACACCCGGCGTCCTTGAGAGCCTGGATGTTGGCGCGGTAGTTGACGTAGGTGGGAGGAATGGTGTGCTCCCTCCCATGTCGTGCCAGCAGAACGACGTCCTTCCCTTCGATAGTACCGGTTTTCAGGGGAGCGGACGGTTTGCCGTACCGGGTGTCCACCTCAATGTCCTGCACATTGTGTAGAAGATCTGGATCATCCAGGCCACTGCCACCTATAATACCTATCCTAGTCATCGTATTCCTTGCAGATTAATCTATTTCAAGCAAAAAACAGTGATCCTGTCCGGCATCTTTCATTATTTTAGGACCGTCCAGGAAACCCAACTGGACCACAAAGCCGCAGCCCACGATATCGCCGCCAGCTTCCTTTATGAGCTGGAGCATGCCTTCGGCCGTACCGCCGGTGGCCAACAGATCGTCAATGATCAAGACCTTTTCGCCTTCGGCAATGGCGTCTTCATGCATACACAGAGTATCCGAGCCGTATTCCAGTTGATAGGTGACGCAACGGTTCTTGTAGGGCAGCTTGCCGGGCTTGCGGACAGGAACGAACCCGATACCCATCTTGTATGCCAGCGGAGCACCGAAAATAAAGCCGCGAGCTTCGGCAGCCACGATCTTGGTGGCACCGGAGTCTTTGAATTTCTTGGCCAAGCAGTCCACGGTGTAGCGAAAGGCATCAGGATCACTCAGAATCGGAGTGATGTCGAAAAAAACGATGCCTTCCTTGGGATAATCGGGAATGTCTCTGATGTAGTCACGTATATTCATTGATTCCTCCTGATGTTGAACACCGGGGATTCATACGTTTTATACCGATATTGTGTCAATGAAGTTGCCTCCGGCCAGCGGTTCGGCTAGTGAAAGGCAACATGGAGTGATGATGCAAGACGAAAGACCCAAACACCGGGCCAAGAAGAGCCTTGGACAGAATTTTCTGCAAGATCAAAACATCTGTTGCAAGATTGTGGACGCTATTGATCCGCAACAGGACAATTATATTATTGAAATAGGTCCAGGGCAGGGGGCTTTGACCCGGCATATTGTCGAAGCAAATCCCCGGCGTTTTTCTGTTATTGAAATGGATGATGCCCTGGCAGACCGACTGGAAGAAACGTATCCGGACCTGGAGATTATTCGGCAGAATGCGCTTCAATTCCCGTGGGAAACGCTGAATGAGACTCCATGCAAGATCATCGGCAATCTTCCCTACAACATCGGCTCCAAGCTTATTTGGGATATCCTCAGCACCGTAAAAAGTTTGCAGCAGGCCGTGTTCATGGTGCAACACGAGGTCGCCATGCGGATAACGGCGGAACCGGGCAACAAGACCTATGGAAGCCTGACAGCCTGGATAAAGAATTTTTCCAGGACACGATATTTGTTCAAGGTACCGCCTTCGGTGTTTCGCCCCAAACCCAAAGTCGATTCCGCCGTGATTTTATTTACTCCTTTGTCCCAGGATCAATGGCCACAGGAGCCGGAGAAGCTGTCCCGACTTCTCAAAATACTTTTCCAACAACGGCGAAAGCAGATATCCACCATTCTCAAAAAGCAGTGGACACCGGAAATCGAAGCTTGGTTTGAAAATCAGACAATCGATCCTCGGGCACGGCCTGAAACCCTGTCTCCTGAGCAGTTATTGTCTCTGTCGCAACAGTTTTAGCATATCATTTAACATATTTTTGCGGTCTTGTTGGAATTTGTGATTGCCAGAAATTTCCGATTCTGTGGATATCGATTATTACAAAAGGTCTGAAAGCTCCATATGGCGGCGTTTTTTTCGCTTTTTTCCATCTGTGGGCTGGACACGATAAGAAAGTTCCATTAAAGGCCAAGAGGTGAGTCAGTTGGAAACAAAGTGCTATGTCTTTTGCTAGTGGCTGCACTTGAAAACAATTCGTAGGATTTTATTTGAGGAGGAATGACTGATGACAAAGGCTGAATTGATCGTCAAAATTGCGGAAAAGGCCAACCTAACCAAAGCCAATGCCGAACGTGCCCTGAACGCTTTTTTGGAAACGGTTGAAGGTACTCTGGTAAAAGAAGGTAAGCTGACCCTGACAGGGTTTGGAACCTTCAATGTTGATAAACGCAAAGCTCGCGTTGGCCGCAACCCCCGTACCGGTGCCGAAATCAAGATTCCGGCTACCAACGTCGTTAAATTCCGTCCCGGCAAAATCCTCAAAGACGCCGTCAAGTAATCCGGAGGGATTCCAATGATTCACGGTGAAACCGTACATAGCCCGCTACCCATGGACCTGCCTTGGTGGATGCCCGACCACTTTGTCTTTTTCGGCGTCCTTTATGCCGTCCTCGGGATCATTGGCTTAGGCCTGGCCTACACCATCTTCAAATCCTGGAATGATGCCAAATCCGCAGACCACTAGGCTGTTGTTTTTAAAAATACGAATGGGCCTGTCGCCATACACGGCAGGCCCATTTTTATGGGAATTATCCCTTTAACTCCCTGGGAGGGGCGGCGTAATGAAAAAGATTGAAGCATACATGCGTGAAAAATATCCCGACGAGTTCAAGCCTCCATTCGACGTTGAACCGATGGAGAAAAAAATATCAGGATGCTTGAATATACGCTTGAATTGCGGAAAGCATCGGCCTTTGGGTGTGAGAAAAGCTATCAGCTACAGCAACGCATTAGCTCACTTGAAAACAGTGTAGTGTCCGCAAGTGCAAAGGCGTTATCCCATCTACATGAGTTTCAATTGTTTTTGCTTTGACTCGTTTTTCCGCTTTGGTTTTTTGATAGTCAAATCGCCGCGTGAAAAATCAATGTATTGCGGCGATTCAAAACCTTGCAACAACCCCTCAATGGTGAGAATTTGAATTTTGGGGTAGTTTTTGCCGTTGTGTTCGCACTTGTAGAAACCAGCGGCGGTTGCTTCCTTGGTCATATTGCGCGTGGGCGGCGTGAGGGTGACGAATAACCCCATTGCGGCCTTTTCGCGGTCTATGACGTGTGCCAGATCGCGTATCATCGAGACACCAACATTCTTGCCACCCTTCACAGAGACTATGATCTTTTTTGGTTTGCCGTTTGCGTTATCCTGAAACCAGATAAGACCGTCAATACTGTGAATCGGCGTGCAAATATGACCCACCTGAGCCGGTAATCGGCGTCGAAATTTGACCCACCCCGGCAAGCCCCTCAAGGTCACGAGAAAATCGTGACGGGAGGGCCAGCGAGGAGATGCTGACGGTGGAAACAATTCGAAAGATTAAGGTGGCCCATGACCGGCATGAGACGCCGATCAGGCAGATATCCAAGAATTTAAACATGAGCCGGAATACGGTCCGCAAGGTGTTGCGCTCGGAGGAGACGCGCTTCGAGTACAAACGAGCGATCCAGCCCATGCCCAAACTTGGTGAATTCACGACCTGGCTGGAAAGCGAGTTGGAGCGGGATGTCGGGCTTCCACGCAAACATCGACGCACGATCAAGGTCTTGTTTGAGCAGCTTCAGGGGCAAGGTTACGAGGGAGGCTATGATGCTGTCCGGCGTCATGTCTCCCGCTGGCGCGAAGCCGAAGGGCACAGGGTGTCGCAAGCCTTTGTCCCGCTGACTTTCGCCTCTGGAGAGGCCTACCAGTTCGACTGGAGCCACGAGCAACTCGAAATTGACGGCATGCCAATGACGGTCAAGACCGCGCACATGCGATTGTGCCATAGCCGGATGGTCTTCTGCTTCGGTTACCCTCGGGAGACCCAGGAGATGGTATTCGACGCCCATCAGCGCGGCTTTGCCTTCTTCGGCGGATCTTGTGGCCGAGGTATTTACGACAACATGAAGACCGCAGTGAACAAAGTTCTACGCGGCAAGCAACGCGAACTCAATTCCCGCTTCGAGCAGATGTGCACTCATTACCTGGTGGACCCCACGCTGTGTACGCCTGCTGCTGGCTGGGAAAAAGGGCAGGTGGAAAATCAAGTCCATCTGGTACGTACTCGTTTTTTATCCGGCAGATGGCGTTTCGGGAGCCTTGAGGAGTACAACGCCTGGCTGCTGGAGCGAGCTATTGGTTGGGCCAAGACTCAGGCTCATCCGGAGATTACGGACAAGACGATCTGGGAGGTCTTCCTGCAGGAGCGTGAAAACCTAATCAAGCCCGCAGCCCCTTTCGATGGCTACCGTATTCAGGAATGCCGGGTTTCCTCCACATGTCTGGTGCGGTTTGATCACAACCGGTACAGCGTACCCTGCGAGGCGGCTGGACAGGCGGCGCAGATCAAGGCGTACGCCGACCACATCTCGGTGATTCGCGATGGCCGGGTGCTGGCCGTACATGCCCGCCGATTCGGCAGAGAAAAGACTGTCTATGACCCGTGGCACTACGTGCCTGTCCTGGAGCGTAAGCCCGGAGCGCTCCGCAACGGCGCTCCCTTCCAGGACTGGAGGCTTCCTGCGCCGATGGAGCAAATCCGTCTGTCCCTGCGGCGGCATAAGGACTGGGACCGACAGTTTGCGGGTATCCTGACAGCGGTGCCCAGCCATGGACTCCAGGCAGTAACCGACGCCTGCCAGGCGGCCCTGGACCAGAACACGGTGAGTCGGGACGTGGTCCTTAACATCTTGAACCGCTCCCGTGATCAAAGGCCAACCCAAGAGGTTTGCGTCCCCGATCACCTCAGGATCAAATGCGAGCCTGTGGCCGACTGCGGACGTTATGACCAGCTATTGGAGGCGAGCCATGCTTCGCAATGACATCTTGGCTTTGCTCAAAGAGCTCAAGCTGCATGGCCTGCGCGGAGCTTACGACGAGATGCTTGAGCACGGTCGTCGATCCGGGGCCACTCTGGAACGGTTTCTGTTAGATCTGCTCAAGGCGGAACAGGCCGAGCGCCGCGTACGCAGCATCCGATACCGCCTGGGGATCGCCAGATTTCCCGTGAGCAAAGATCTGGACGGTTTCGACTTCCAGGACTCGCACGTCGGTGAGGCCAGGATCAGGGATCTATACCAGGGCGGCTTCATGGAGAGCTGGATCAATGTGGTCTTTGTAGGCGGCACGGGCACCGGAAAAACGCATTTAAGCATCGCCATCGGCTCCAATGCCGTGCGCAACGGCGCCCGAGTGCGCTTTTTCAATCTGGTGGACCTCGTCAACCAGCTCGAGCAGGAAAAGGCGGACGGCAAGGCCGGACGGCTGGCCGAGACTTTGGCGCGCTTCGACTTGGTCATCCTGGACGAACTCGGCTACCTGCCGTTTTCCAGGTCAGGAGGCCAGCTGCTCTTTCACCTGCTCTCAAAGCTCTACGAGAGGACCTCGGTGCTGATCACCACGAACCTGAGCTTCGGGGAGTGGTCACAGGTCTTTGGAGACGCCAAGATGACCACGGCCCTGTTGGACCGCGTCACACATCACTGCGAGATCATCGAAACAGGCAATGAAAGCTGGAGGCTGAAACAAGGCAGGGGACAGCACCAAGGGCAGGACGCATAAGCGTCGGCGGCAGGGTCGGGAATTCCGGTCGCCCTCCGGGCTCCCTCCATTCCCGACCCTGCCGCCGCCCCCGGAAAAGCCTCCCCCCAACACCCGAAAACCACGTTCGGGGTGGGTCAAATTTCGACGCCGATGATGGGTCAACTTTCAACGCCGATTGACATCTCGGCTACGTCTGTATTCTCATGGCGCAATATTTCGTCAAATTCGCGCTCTGACTGTTCACCCCAATGCCATGTATCCTCAAATGCCTCGATTTGCGCTCCACTATCTTCGCCTTTAGGAGACTTGAATAAGACATTATAAGTGGCCTTTGAATTGAAAGGTGGGTCGAGATAGATTAGGTCAACACATTCATGGGGAAAGTCACGGAGAACATCGAGGCAATCCCCGTAATACAACGAATTTTTCATGCTGCTATGCTACCAGTGCTTTATAGGTGAGCCTGACCCCGATGGACTTGCCGAGCAGCGCATCCATGCGGTCATACGAGTGAACCGAACATCTCCCTTCATTGAGCCGGAAGGAGAATTCTTCAACATACATTTGAAGGTGCTTTACGCTGAAAGAGTGATAAATGCCATAGAAACCGCGCTTGAGGACGGCCCACACGCTCTCAATCCCGTTGGTGTGCGCCATCCCGTCAACGTAGACCTTGGCCGAGTGGTTGACAGGCTTGTGATCGTATTCGGCCATGCCCTTGTACGAGGCATGTTCGTCGGTGCAAAGAATGGAGTTTTCTCCAACTATGGCGCGTACAGCTTTTCGGATATTGGTGGATGAAGTAGACTTCAACACCATAGCCTTCATGCGTCCACCGCGCTCACGGAAGCCGATAACTGCGGTCTTCCCGATGGTACCCCTCCCGGCGTTCAACTTCTTGGCTTCGTGCTTGTTCATTTCCTTGCCGCCGATGTAGGTCTCATCGGCTTCAACGATGCCGCGCAGGAAGCCGCCGCCAGTATCGCCGTTCTGGTCGTCGTCATGGTCATTGCCGCAAGCCGCACGAAGCCGCTGGAGCATGAACCACGCCGTCTTTTGCGTGACGCCGATCTCTTTGGAAAGCTGCAAAGAGGAGATACCCTTGCGGGCCGTTACAACAAGGTAGATGGCATACAGCCATTTGTGCAGGGGAACGTGCGACCGCTCGAAGATGGTCCCGGTACGAACCGTGAAGTCAGTCTTGCAAGCGAGGCACCGGAAGTAACCAGTTACCTTGCGGACCTGGACGCGTTGTTCTTCGCCGCAATGAGGGCAACCAGGATTGCCTCCCCAACGCCGCTCTTCAATGTGCTCACGGGCCGCGTCCTGATTAGGGAATCTCTCAAAAAACTCGTAGGTGCTGACAGTCAACTTCTTTGCCATGGCTTACTCCTTACGGGTAGACCATGCCGAATTCAGGCTAGGGAGTCAAATATATAGTTCCCATTTTTATACCGGCTAGACCATTGAAAAGCACTGTCAGTATTTTATACTATTAATTGTTGCTTTTCATCCGGTATGCATATATTTACATGTTCTTATTTCGCTAGCCCGTAAAAATAGACGGGCGGTTCACCGAGGAGGTGATTTACTTTGCCCGGCGTTTACCTAGACGATAGTGACAACTTCGACATCTCGCTCCGCCGCTTCAAAAAGCAGGTGGAAAAGGCCGGAATTCTTTCCGAGTTGAAGAAACGTCAACATTACGAAAAGCCCAGCGTGCAGAAAAAGAAAAAGAAAGCTGCCGCCAAAAAAAGGCTTGCCAAGAAAATGCGCAAAATACGTGGTATGTAGTGATGAATCTTTCAAAACAGATAGATTCAGACTACATCGTGGCCTATAAGGCCAAGGATACGGTAAAAGTGGCCGTCTTGAGGCATCTCAAGACGGCCATTAAAAACCGTATGGTCGAGGAGAAATCCGACACATTGCCGGATGACGCCGTGTTCGACCTCATTGCCAGGCAGGTCAAGCAGCGCAAGGATTCCTTTGACCAGTATACCAAGGCCGGTCGGGACGATCTGGCCAAGGTCGAGGCCGAAGAACTGGTCGCACTTGAGCTGTACATGCCCAAACAGTTGAACGACGACGAACTGTCCGCAGCCATAGATAAGGCCATCGCGGACATGGGGGCCTCCGGCATGCAGGACATGGGCAAGGTCATGGGTGTAATTCTCGGCGCGTATAAAGGTCAGGTCGACGGCAAGAAAGCCAGTGACCTGGTCAAGTCAAAACTTTCCGCCTAACTCTCCAAACATAGACGGCTCACATGGAGTCAAGAACGTTTGATCTTTTGGAATTCCCCAAGGTACTTGGGGTGTTGTCCGGTTTCGCTGTATCCGCGCCGGGGGCTTCCGCGTGCTTAAATCTCAAGCCATTCACGTCTCTGGATTCCGTAAGGCTGGAAACCACGCTTTTTGAACAAGCCGCAGCCTGGGTAGGTGAATCTGGATTCGTCTTCAAATCATTCCCCGAACTCGACGGACTCTTTGCCTATCTCGACAATTCCAAGAGTATCCTGGATCAAGACGATCTTTTCGCGTTGAAACAGGTGCTCGACATTGTGATGGATGCACGAGATTCCCTCGGCAAGTACGAGGGGCGGGGCTGGGATATCCTCATTGCCACGCTGTTCGATTATGCCTGGCCTGCCAAAACGGTTTCCGGGATCGGACGGTGTCTCAACCAGGAAGGGCACATCAAGGACGAAAGTTCTCCCGGTCTGATGGATGTCCGTCAGGAGATTCGTTCCATTCATCAACGCTGCACCAAGCGGGTCAAGGATTTCATCCTTCAGGAAAACATGGGGCAGGCAATGCAGGACGAGTTCATGACCATTTCGTCCGACCGATACGTGCTTCCCATCAAGGCAAATTTCAAGAACAAGACCAAAGGGATTATCCACGACTATTCGCAGACCGGCGAAACTTGCTATTTCGAGCCCATGTTCCTTGTGGATACCAACAATCGTCTTCAGGAACTCAAGCGGGAAGAACGAAAGGAAGAACACAAAGTCCTCACGTATCTGACCGAGCTGGTACGGGGTGAACAGCGTGGTATTTTTGAAGCGTATGCCGGACTGGTGAACCTTGACGTGCTCATGGCCAAGATCGAATTGGCCCGTGCGTATGACGGTCGCGCCATCGAAATCTGCACGGACGGCCAGCCCCGACTGCTCAAAGCGCGTCATCCGCTCTTGGCATTGGCAGACGAATCGGTCCAATCCATAGATATCGAACTATGCGAGGGACAAAAGGCTCTTATCGTCAGCGGAGGCAATGCGGGGGGTAAAACCGTGTGCCTCAAGACCCTCGGGCTTATCGGACTCATGGCCATGACAGGCCTTCCGGTTCCAGCTGAGGAAGGAAGCACACTCCCTCTGTGGACGGATGTTTTTGTCGTCATGGGGGATGAACAATCTTTGGAAGAAAACGTTTCCACCTTTACCGCGCAGATTAGGTATCTCAAGCGTGTATGGGATCAAATCGGCGAACGGACATTATTCATTCTTGACGAATTCGGAGCCGGAACCGATCCCACTCAAGGGGCGGCCTTGGCGCAGGCTGTTGTGGACAGCCTTATCGAAAAAAAGGCCACAAGCTTCATTGCGACGCATTTCCCCGCACTCAAGGCCTATGCCATGGCTGCCCAAGGAGTACGTGCGGCCAGCGTGCTTTTTGACCCAAGCACCAAAAAACCTTTGTACAAGTTGGCCTATGATCAGGTGGGGGCCTCCATTGCATTGGACGTTGCCCGTGAGCACGGATTGCCGGCCGAAGTACTCGAACGTGCCGAAAAATACCTTCTGCTGGACGGTTCCGATACCTCCTCCGTACTGGACCGTCTCAACGAGATGGCTGTCAAACGGGAAGACGAACTAGAGGCTATCGAGGCGGAACGAGCCAAATGGGAAACCAAGCGGGCCAAACTGGAAGTGCGGTTTGAAAAAGAGCGCACGGCGTTGTTGACCGAGATTCAATTGCAGGCCCAGACCATTGTCAAACAATGGCAGGCTGACAAAATCGGGCGTAAGCAGACGCGCCAAAAGTTGGCTCAGATTCGCGAAAAAGTTGAAAGCATTGGTCCAGCCAAAACAGAAGTGCCCAGCTTTTCCTTCAAGGATATTGTCCCAGGCAAAAAAGTGTCGTATCTGGCATGGAACAAGTCCGGCTTGGTGCTCGAGATCAATGAAAAGAAAAAACAGGCCAAACTGGACATCAATGGCGTTGCCATGTGGGTCAAGGCTGAACATCTGGGACCTGCCGAAGAGAAACGGGTTGCTGTTCACTCTGAGGTAAAGGCAATTGCTGCCGAGCCTTCCGACTTGGTTCTTGAGGTTGACCTTCGTGGCGAGAGGGCTGATATGGCCTTGAGCATGCTTGAACGTGCCTTGGATGACGCATTGCGAAAGGGCGCCGGGAAAATGGAAATCATTCATGGCCGGGGCACTGGTGCCCTCAGGCGAGAAGTGCATGATTTTCTAAACCATTATCCGGCAGTCGAGAGTTTTTCCCTTGCCAACGAGGAACGTGGCGGGGATGGCATGACCGAAGCAATTCTCAAGTAGCTGACCGCCTGGTCGGTAAAGGGACATACAATGGACAGGAGCGCCGTCGAGGCCGTCAAGGCACGCATCAGCATTGCGGACGTTATTCGCCGTTATGTTGACCTGAAACCGGTTTCGGGCCGGTGGATGGGGGCTTGTCCTTTTCACCAGGAAACCAAGCCATCCATGTCCGTCAATGACGAAGAAGGCTTTTTTTATTGTTTCGGCTGCCAGGCCTCCGGGGATGTCTTTGATTTTTATGCGCGTATAAATGGCCTTGATTTCAAGGAAACTCTGGAACAATTGGCTGCGGAAGCCGGTGTGGAATTGGCCAATGTGCCGCATGATCCGCATGCCGCCGAACGGAAAGCGCGCAAAAATCTGCTGCTCGAAATGCACGATGAAGCGAATGCCTGGTTTCAACGCAATCTGCGCCTGGCCGCAGGCGACATTGCCAAACGCTATCTGATCGGTCGAGGCATGACGCCGAATGTCATCGAGAAATTCGAACTGGGGTACAGCCCGGAAGACTGGCACGGCTTGGACAACTTTTTGAAAAGCAAGGGCAGAACATCTGAAGATGGCGTCGATGCCGGACTTTTATCTAAAAACGAAAAAGGTGATATATATGATAGGTTTCGTGGGAGACTGATCTTTCCAATACGAAATTTATCAGGCCGAGTCATTGCTTTTGGCGGCAGAATAATTACTGAGGGAGAACCCAAGTACCTCAACAGCTCGGATACGCCTATCTACAAGAAGGGCGATCACTTGTACGGGTTGAACTTGGCGCGGTCCACCATGACCCGTTCCAAACGGGCATTACTGACCGAGGGATATATGGATGTCATTTCGCTGCATCAGTTCGGCTATACCGATGCCTGCGGTGTTCTGGGCACGGCCCTGACACCGGATCAGGTCAAGCGGTTGGCTGGATTTTGCTCGCGTGTTGACTTGGTTTTTGACGGAGACGGAGCCGGACGAAAGGCCGCGCTCAAGAGCAGTCGGATGATTCTCTTGCAGGGTGTGGCTTGCAAAGTCGTCCTCATGCCTGACGGAGAAGATGTGGACAGTCTCCTTCAGGAGCACGGGGCCGAAGGATTCGAGGCTTGCATGAGCGAAGCCCCGAATGGATTGGATTTTTGTTTGGAAACCCTGCGCAACGAATTTGCGCCAAGGGAGATAATGGCATGGGCCAGGAATTTCATATCGGAATTGTCTGACCCTTCTTTGCGGGCGTATTATCTGCCTCGTATTGCTGGAGGTTTGGGTTTGTCCGAGGTCGACTTCAGGCGTGATGCCGGTGCCATGGCACAGCCACGCAACACCGATCGTCGACCGGTTCAAATTACATCCATGCAGCAGACGAAGCCATTGACGCCAGCTACCGGCAAAGAAGTTAAGGATGATAGGTATTTTTTGAAATTTCCCATCCAGTATCCGGATTATATCCCGACGCTGAAGGAAAGAGGGTTTGGCAATGTCCTCGGCACCGAATGGGCGCAGGGCATCTGGGAAAAGCTGATAAATGCGCAGCCTGGCCAAATATTGAGCCTGCTGAACGAACAGGAAAAAGGCTTTTACATCAGATGTCGCGAGGAAATGCGGGAGAACATACTTTCCGGCAGTGAACTACTGGACGAATGGAAACATATTTGTAATAAAATCGCGGCTGGGCAGCAAAAAATGAACAGACAGCAGCTCAAAGAGGCCCTGCGTCAGGCTCAAATCTGTGGGGACAGCCAGCAAATCAACGATTGTTTTCGGGCCTTGGAAGAATCTCTCAGGAGGGACGATGAGCAACATTAAAGAAATCCAACAGATAAAAACCCTGATCGCTGAGGGTAAAAAACGCGGATTCCTGACATACGATGAGTTGAGTAAGGCTTTGCCTTCCGACTATAATACACCCGAACAGCTTGAAGAAATTCATGTCATCTTCGACCAGATGGGGATTGCCCTGGTGGACTCGGATGACGATGTCAAGAAGATGAGTTCCGACAAGGAGCTCGATCTCACCGACGACAAGGATGACGATTCCGCTGATTACGCCTCCCGAAGCACCGACCCGGTACGCATGTATCTGCGAGAAATGGGTGCTGTTCCGCTTTTGGACCGGGAAGGTGAGGTCGTCATCGCCAAAAAGATTGAAAACGGCGAGATGGAAGTTTTGTACTCCCTGGTGGAAGTGCCTGTGGCAGTGGAAGAACTCATCTTCGTGGGCGAGGACCTCAAGGAAGGGCGCGTCAAACTCAAAGACGTGGTCAAGACCATCGAGGAAGACGATCCGAGTGAAGATGAGATGAACCAGCGCCAGCGAGTCATCTTTCTGCTCGATGAAGTAAAAAAGCTCTACAAGAAAAAGAAGAAAGTCTACGAAAAATTAGACTACTGTGCCCAGCTGGACAAACGTGTTTACGGCGTCCAGAAGGATATCCTCAATTACAAGGACGATGTGGTCAATCGGCTGCGTGACATCAAGCTGGAAAAAACGCTCATTGATCGAATCATCGAGACGGTCAACGATTATGTCCGCCAGATGCATAATTGTCAGCGCGATCTCTCCGCCTACATACTTTCCGTGGGACAGACGAAGCCTGAAATCGAGGAATTGTTCAAGCAGGTGGATGCGCGCAAAGTCAATCCAGTGGTCGCTGCCGACACCCTTGGCATGACCGTGGAGGAATTCTTTTCCTTCAAGGAAATGCTCGCGGGCAAGTTGGAGATCATGAATCGACTTCAGGACAAATGCTGTCATTCCGTGCATGATCTTGAGGAAGTTTTGTGGCGCATCAAGCGCGGCAATTTGTCCGCCATGCGTGCCAAGCAAGAACTCATCCGCGCCAACCTGCGCCTGGTCGTTTCCATTGCCAAGAAGTACACCAACCGCGGCTTGCAGTTCCTGGATCTCATCCAGGAAGGCAACATAGGCTTGATGAAGGCCGTGGATAAATTCGAATACCAGCGCGGGTACAAATTCTCGACCTACGCCACATGGTGGATTCGTCAGGCCATCACCCGCGCTATCGCGGACCAGGCCCGGACCATCCGTATCCCGGTGCACATGATCGAGACCATCAACAAACTTATTCGCACCTCGCGCTACCTGGTGCAGGAGTTGGGCCGTGATCCTTCCCCGGAGGAAATCGCCGAGCGTATGGACTATCCGCTTGAAAAGGTCAAAAAGGTGCTCAAGATAGCCAAGGAGCCCATTTCTCTCGAAACCCCTATTGGTGACGAGGAAGATTCGAGCCTGGGCGATTTTATCGAGGATAAGAAAGCTACTGCACCTGCGGAAGAAGTGGTTTCCACCAAGCTGGGCGAGCAGATTGCCTCTGTTCTCTCCGACCTGACTCCACGCGAAGAGCAGGTGCTGCGTAAACGTTTCGGCATCGGCGAAAAATCCGACCACACCCTTGAGGAAGTGGGCAAACTTTTCAATGTTACCCGTGAACGTATCCGCCAGATCGAGGCCAAGGCTCTCAGGAAATTGCGTCATCCCGTACGCAGTGCGCTTTTGCGATCCTATTTCGAAAACTAGACATAACGGGCCGGGGGAACATTTCTTCCGGCCCTTTTATATTGCACCGCCATGGAATCATACGTCTTTGCCTTTGCTGTTCCCGCCGTTGCCATGATTCTGGATTCTCTGTTCGGAGATCCGCACAATCTGCCGCACCCTGTCCGATTTATTGGCCAAGGGCTTGACCTGTTTGAAACCATAGCCCGAAAAGTAACGCTCGACTTGCGCATCGCGGGGTGGGCGGCGGTCGTCCTGTTTGTCGTTGGGACGTGGAGTGTTGCAGAATTGCTTATGGCGATTCCATATCTTGGCATATTGATCGCCATTTATTTGGCGTATGCCGGATTGGCATTGGGTTGTCTGGTCAAGGATGCGCGCAAGGTTGCCTCACTGCTCGATTCGGGCGACTTGCCCGGGGCTCGCAACGCTCTGGCCATGTTGGTTAGTAGAGATACGGAGGAACTTGACCCGGCGGGAGTGCGCAGGACGCTAGCCGAAACCGTGAGTGAAAACCTCAACGACGGATTCGTAGCACCCATGTTTTACCTGACCATTTTCGGGCCGGGTGGGTTGTGGGCTTACAAGGCCGTCAGCACCATGGACTCCATGTGGGGCTATCGCACGGATCGATACATGAATTTGGGATACGCAGCAGCCAAGACGGACGATTGGCTGGCATTTATTCCGGCACGACTCACGGCTTGGGCTCTGTTGGCCGTGGGGTGGGCACGCGGCCTGAATTTCCGTGAAGCCAACGCTCATTTTGCGAAGGATGCCAGAAAGATGGAAAGCCCCAATGCCGGGTGGCCCATGGCTGCCGCAGCATGGCTCATGAATGGACAAATGGGCGGCAGGGCGGTTTACTTCGGCAAGAAAAAGGACAAGCCGGTTCTCGGCCCAAAAGGACGCCCCTGGGACAGAGACATGATTCGGACCTTGATTTTTCTATGCAAATCAGCCGGGCACCGGGTGGGCTGGATATTCATCCTCACTCTGGGCTGGCTGCAACTGGTCTTTTAGTCAATGAGCCGTCCTGAAATAGGTTGACGGTTTTTGAAGGTTTCAATCAGGCTGTGGGGCTAGCCCCACAGCCTGATTTGTGTACGTCGTCCGGCGTTCTCATTCCCAAACTGAGATGAGGTCGCTCCGCATTGTATATCTCCACTGACTCTTTCACCAATGCATTGAGTTCTCTAAGGTTATTGCATGTGACGGTTAAAAACTCCTGCTTTAGAATCCCATTCATCCTTTCTGCCAAGGCGTTTTGATAACAGTCGTAACCATCTGTCATAGAGGGAGTCATGTCTGATTCCCGAAGTTTTTTCTGGTAAACGGAAGAGGCATATTGAAGTCCTCGGTCTGAATGGTGAATCGTATTTACCCTCTTTCGCTTGTTTTCAATTGCCGCATCCAGTGCTTTGGCTGTGCTTTCCGAACCGAGGTCTCGGCTCACATTGTATCCCATTATCTTTCGGCTGAATGCATCGGTCACCAGCGAAAGATAGCATGTCTGTTCGCGTGTTTTTACGTAGGTTATGTCGCTTACAAACACCTGCTCCGGGAAGCTGGGCTGAACATCTTTCAACAAGTTAGGATGCTTTTTTAGCCAATGTTTCGAGTTGGTTGTCTTTGTGTAGTTCTTTTTTCGCTTGATGAGCATGTGCTCGCGCCGCAACAGGCAAAACAACGCGTCACGTCCAAGCTTGATTCCCTTTGCGGAAAACGCGTCCTTCAACAGGAAGTACAGCTTTCGCGTTCCGAGGCGGGGCATCCTGGCCCGCACGCTCAAGACCATGGCCTTTGCCTCTTGGAGCATGGCCTCCCGTACATCATGGCGTTTTTCAGCCTGGTACACGGACTGCCGACTGACCCCGAGCTGCCTGCAACAGGCAGACAAGCTTATTTGTCTTTCTTTCTGAAGACTTCGTGCAGCTCGGGGGTAAGCTTTTTTCTTATCGAAGTCCCAAGCTCGCGGTCTGAAATCTCAATCATCTTATCGAGAAGCGCGGTCTTGATCTTCTCTTCCTCAAGCTCTTTCTCCAGCCGTTTGATCTTCTGGGCTGGAGTTTCCTTTGCTTTGGGGGCGTTGCGGGAATGTACCATGGGTCTGCTCCAATCACGGGTGCCGTGCTTCCTGAGCCACTTCAACACTGTGCTTCGCCCTTGAATACCATAAAAAGCCTGAGCCTGCTTGTACGTCATCTCGCCCTTTTCCACCTGCGCCACCACCGACAATTTAAAGGCCATCGTGTAGTCGCGCCGAGTCCGTCTAACTCGCTGTTTGGGATTGCTTTCCATAAATAGGTCCTTTGGTTATCAACCTATTTCAGGACGGGACACAAACATGAAAAAGGGCTCCGATTGGAGCCCTTTTTATTGCCATTCACACCGTATTATTTTCCGAGCTCAATGCTGCGCAAATAAGACTCGAAGACGCCGTCGATGACGTTGGCCCGGATTGCCTTACGGTCAAAATGCATGAGCGCCCGGATGGTGGTGCCGCCAGGAGAAGTGACCATCTCCCGGAGTTGCGAGACGGATTGTTCACTTTCACTGGCCAGCTTGGCGGACCCGAGGAACAACCCCTTGACCATCTCGGTAGACTGCGGGCGGGTCAGCCCCAAGGCCACACCGGATTCGATCAGTGCTTCCATGAAATAGAAGACATAGGCCGGACCGGAGCCGATGACGCCGGTAAAGGCATCAAATTGTTTCTCCGGCAGGACATGCGCCTGGCCGATGCCTCGAAACATTTCAGGGACAAAGGCTTTCATGCCGTCTGTCAATGCCGGGTCCTCCAGGCAGATGGCGGAGACGCTTTCGCCCACCAGGGCCGGGGTATTGGGCATCACGCGAACAATCGGGCATCGGTTTTCGGTCCAGTCCTTAAACGTGGACCGGGGAAGACCGGCGCAGATGGAAATGAGGCATTTGCCCTCATCAAGCTCCTGTACGATCTCCTTGACGACCTCTTCTGCATATTGCGGCTTGACCGCCACGACAATGTAGTCGCACTCCGGCGCCAGGGCAGCGGCGGTGTCGTAGGACTTGAGTCCGGATGAAGCCATTTTTTCGAGATTGGCCTTGTGCGGGTCAACGCCATGCAGTTCAATGTCATCACGAGACGCGAGGCCGCCGATAATGGCAGACCCCATATTCCCCACTCCGATGAACCCGATTTTCTTGATCATTATCCCACCAACTCGTCGTCATTGAAGAAGTAAGCCACCTCGGTCTTGGCGGTATCAGGACCGTCGGAACCGTGGCAGGCATTATTCTGGATGTTCTGGCCATAAGCGGCGCGGATGGTGCCTTCCTCGGCATCAGCCGGATTGGTGGCACCCATGAGCTTGCGATACGTATCAATGGCGTTCTCGCCTTCCAGGCAGGAAACCACGACCGGACCGGAAATCATGTAGTCGACCAATTCACCGAAAAACGGACGTTCCTTGTGCACGGCATAGAAGCCTTCCGCCTTGGTGCGATCCATATGCATCATCTTCATGCCTTTGATCTTCAGGCCGGAATCGGTAATCATCTTGAGGATATCGGCGATCAGGCCGCGTTCCACGGCATCGGGTTTGATGATAGAAAAGGTTTGTTCGATAGCCATAATGTGAGCCTCCCTATGTGTGGTCTCTCTTATACGTATTGGCAGGAATTTGCCAGTCTCGTCCAAATGACTGCCCGCAAACAGTCCTAACAAAGCAACATGCGGTCCGAAACGCCTTCCTCACCACGCAGTTCGGAAAAACGCAACAAGAGGTCTTCGACCTTGAGATTCTTCTTTTCTTCGCCAGAGATATCCAAGACGATTCCACCCCGGTGAAACATGATGAGTCGGTTGCCCATACTGATGGCCTGATTCATGTTATGGGTGACCATGAGCGCCGTCAGGTTCTGGGATTTGACTATTTCAGCGGTCAGATCCAAAATCATGCCTCCGGTCTTGGGGTCCAGGGCAGCCGTGTGCTCATCCAGAAGCAGCAGGTGGGGACGTACCAGGGTCGCCATGAGCATGGTCAAAGCCTGACGCTGTCCGCCGGAAAGCAGTCCGGTGGAAGTCTTGAGACGGTCTTCCAGACCGAGCTTGAGCACCGCAAGTTTTTCCTTGAAAAACTCACGATCTTTGGCTTTGACGCCCAGTCCGAGCCCTCGCTTTTTGCCGCGCTTGATGGCCATGGCGAGGTTTTGCTCGATGGTGGCTCCGGCACAAGTCCCGAGCAGGGGGTCCTGAAAGACTCTGCCCATGAGGGCTGCCCGTTTATATTCAGGCCAATGGGTAACGTTTACATTGTCGAGTACGATCTGGCCGCTATCCATGGGGAACGTCCCGGCAATAGCGTTGAGAAAGGTCGACTTTCCCGCTCCGTTTGAGCCGATAATCGTAATGAAATCACCATCTTTTACTTCAAGGTTGACGTCTTTCAACGCGACGACCTCGTTGACGTTTCCTTTGTTGAATGCCTTGGAGACATTGGTGATATTGATCATTTGGCCCTCCCGGCAATAATTTTCTGCTTAATCTGAGGCATGACCAGGGCAAAAATGACGAGCAGGGCGGTAATCAGGTTCAGGTCGCTGGGAGTGAAAGAGAACGAGCCGAGTTTGAGGCCCAAAGCCAAGGCAATGACCACCCGGTAAAGTACCGAACCAAGCAGAGCCGCGATGATGGCGCGTGATATGGTCTTGTCGCCGAAGACCGTCTCACCGATGATTACGGACGCCAGCCCCGCGATAATGGTGCCTACGCCCATGTTGACATCGGCTGCGCCCTGATTCTGAGCCACCAGAGCGCCGGAAATGGCCACCAGGGCGTTGGAAAGTCCCACACCGAAGATGATGAAAGTATCCGTGTTGACTCCCTGACTGGTGATCATTTGCCTGTTGTCACCGGTGGCCAGAAAGGCAAGTCCCTTTTCCGTATGCAGAAACCAGATCAGAACGATCACGGCCACAATACTGATAATGGCAAAAAGGATAGGGGTGGAAATATAGGATTCGATGCCCACAAGCTGAGTGAACCAGTCCACCACAGTACCTTTGCCGAGCAGGGTCATATTGGGCCGCCCCATGATACGCAGGTTGATGGAATAGAGCGCGATCATGGTCAGAATGGATGCCAACAGATGCAGTATCTTGAATTTCGTATTCAGGATACCGGTCACGGCCCCGGCCATGAAACCGGCGCAACCGGCCATGAAGATGGCAAAAACAGGGGAATATCCCGAGGTAATGGCAACCGCGGAAACTGCTGCGCCGAGTGGGAGACTGCCGTCCACCGTTAGGTCCGGGAAATCAAGCACTCGGAACGTAAGGTAGACGCCGATCACCATGAGGCCATAGGCAAAGCCCTGTTCCAGGGCACCGAGTAATGCGTAACTTGTCATTATATTTCCTGATTTACTGCAAGAGGGTGTTCTCAAACCCCGCTTGTTTCAACAAAGAGAAAGGCGCGTTGTGAACAACGCGCCTTGTATACTTATTGCGCTGAATTAGCAAATAGGCAACGACTACTCAATGACTTTGGCAGCGCGTTTGATCATTGCCTCGGGCAGGGTGACACCCATGGCTGCTGCCGCCTGCATGTTGACATGCAGGTTGAGATCGTTAAGGAATTCCACCGGCATGGTGCCGGGATTCACGCCCTCGGCCAGAATCTTGTACGCCATGTCACCAGTCTGCAAACCCATTTTGTAGTAATCCAGAGCCACAGCCGCAACAGCACCGCGGGTGACGGAGTCCACGTCAGCCACGATCAGGGGTAATTTGTTCTGTGTGCACACCTTGACGGCGGATTCGATGGCGGAAACCACGGTGTTGTCAGTGGGAACGTAAATGGCCTGGCAACGGCCTACAAGGCTCTTGGCTGCCTGATACACGCCACTGGAGTTGGCGATGGTAGCCTCTTCGACGGTCAGCCCTCTTTTTGCCGCTTCTTCCTTCAGCTTGTCCACCAGAACCACGGAATTGGGCTCGCCCGCATTGTAAATGACACCAATAGCCTTAACGGCGGGAACGATTTCCTGAATGAGTGCCACATGTTTGTCCATGGGGCTGAAATCGGACATTCCGGTGACGTTCTTGCCATCGGTGTTGGCCAAATCCTTGACCAGACCGGCGGATACAGGATCCGTGACACCGGTGAATAGAATCGGGTGGTCATGAATCTTCTGGGCAGCAGCCTGGGCACCAGGCGTGGCGATGGCCAGTATCAAATCGGGCTGTTCACCCATTATCTGGCTGACAATCTGTACGTTGGTGGCCGGATTGCCCTGAGCAATGTGAACGTTGGCCTTGACGTCAACCCCCTTTTCCTTGAGGCGATCCAAAACGCCGTTGCGCAAGGCATCAAGAGCGGGGTGCTCAACAATCTGGGTCACGGAAACAACGTAATCTTTTTTCTTCTCACCCTGGGAACAGGCAATAAGCGCCATACAAACCATCAGGACGAGCAAAATTTTTTTCATGGATAAATTCCTCCAGTATTGAATTTCGAAAAAAATATTGAACCGTGGGTTTGTTCCAAGTCAAGGAGTTTCAGGGAGAGACACAGAAAAAAGCCGCGTTTTGCGGCCTTTCGTCGAGAGCCTGAAAAGGATGATCAGAAACGGATGTCTTCTTCCTTGACGATCTTGAACGCTTTGTTGCCTTTGACGCGACCAGGGAACCCTTGGAACTTGCGCACTCCCTCGACCTCGGCTTCAAGCAGTTCATCCTCATCAGTATCAAGAAGAATGATGTCACCTTCCTGAAGATAGAGAAGTTGTCGTCCGCTGATGGCCGTGCGACCCAGACGAACAACCAGTTCAACCGGAGTCTCCATGAGGCGTTCCTTGAAGCGGTTGATCCAGACATGGTCCACTTCCAGGCGTTCTGATTGGAAAGAAGCGTGTAATTTCGAGCGAATGGGCTCCATGGTGGCGTAAGGCAGACAAACGATCAGCGAACCAATGGCGTTTTCGAGCTCCACTTCGAAGGTGACGACGATGACGACATCAGAGGGAGGAACGATGACCGCAAACTGCGGGTTGACCTCGGTACGCACCATCTCCACGTGGACTTCGTGCACCGGCTTCCAGGATTCTTCCATGTTGGCCAGGGCGATTTTCACCACACGTTCGACAATGGCCTGTTCTATGGGGGTGAAGTCGCGGCCTTCCACCTTGGGCTGACTGCCCGCGCCGCCGAAGAAATTTTCCACCAGAGCGAAGACCAGCCTTGAATCCACGACCAGCAGGGCATTACCGCGTAGGGGGTCCATCTTGAAGATGGAAATGGACGTAGGCACAGGCAGAGAGCGCATGAAATCACCGAACTTGGACATGTCGATGGAGATGGGGTTGATATCCACCCGTTTGCGCATGGTATTTGCCAACGCATTGGTGCAGAGTCGGGAAAACCGGTCATTGACGATTTCGAGAACAGGCATGCGGCCACGGATGATCCTGTCCTGATTGGCCAGGTCAAACGAAACCACACCGGAGTCATCCTCCGGTATTTCCGTCTCCGTCTCGACATCCCCCCCGGAAAGACCCCGGAGCAGGGCATCAACTTCATCTTGTTCGAGGATTTTGCTCATCTGGAAAAAGCCTCACTCTCTTGCCGATTTATCGGCCCGTTTGCCATCGGCCCGTGCCGAAATTTTGAACGCCGTGAAACAATTAGCAAAAAACGGACCGCTTCTTGGTGTATCATCGGCAACAATACAAATTTGCTTTATGAAATTGTTACACGCGCATTCCCGGCAAGGCAATAGCAACCAAACCGGTTGGTTCATTTTATTTTGTTGGGACAATTTGAGTCTAAAGTATTTTTAAACTATTTTCGTATTAAGAATTGGGTAGATACAGAATATTCAAGTAATACATTCAACTTTATTTAGACTTTATTTTCTCACGTTCAAGAGTCTTATTGGCTTTCGAACACCCTCTTTTTGCAAGGGTTCTATGACGTTGATTAAAACTGGGTATGGGACCAATATTCCAAAGAAAAACACCCTGCAAGAAACTTACAGGGTGTCATATTTCCTGGTAGCGAGGAGAGGACTTGCTTTTCCTGTCTCTAGGAGACTCTTGCAAATAGCCACCAACTAAATGATTTAATTATCAAATTCCTGCAATAGCTGCACAAGAATCACATTCAAAGAGCATCAATTTGTGACCCACATATGACCCAGTTTTGGCAATCCTGTCAAGCTGGGTCATTGTTGTTTTGTGGGTCTCTAAGGGGCAACACTTCGACCAAAGTGAAGAAAGTTAAACCTAAATCGAGCGGAGGGGTCTCATTGAAGCCTTCCTCGGCAGAAACCGGAAGAAGATTGACTCCAAAAATGGTGCGAATGGGGACAGCTTGATCGCTGAAGCGTGAAAATGCCACTCGTTTCGGTTGTGATACCAGATTTTTCAGGAAATTGGACGCACCTCTCCCATCGCTGGACATGGAGCGGGGCGTTCAGATCAGGTCCAGACGAATTTTGGAGCGCTCAGGCAGCGCTCCCACAGTTCTTTGAAACGCAACGATTCCATGGCGATCGCCGTGACCTTGAGTACGGTTTTGCCAGCATGGGACACCACCTTGGCGGCGACGTCCACCAAGGTGCGACGCAGTGTGGTCGGGAAAGACTTGACCGGTACCACCGGCTCACTCACATCTTCCTTGAACGCTTCAAACAGGAAGAAGCCGAGGAGCATGGTGTAATAGAAGGCGGCGTTGGGCACGAAGCGCTGGAACGGCAACTCCTCGAATCCGAAATCCTTGAACGCCCTGTGCACCAGTTCGTCCGCGCCCCGCTGGTGGTAGGAGTGGATGATGGCATCGGTTTCGGCCATGAACGCGAGGCCAGCCTCCTGCAATTGCTGATCCACGACACTATCCATGCCAAGGTTGGTGTAGACGATGGTGCCTGGTCTTGATCCGGGTAGCAGGAACTGCTTCTCTTCCAGTAAAGGTCGCCAAAAGATGGTCCTGAAGGACTTTTCCCAGGACTTGCGGCGGTCGCAGAACTCGTAGCACTGCCAGACATCCTCATCGGTTTTGCCGAAGTGATGCTGAAAGGCGGTTGTCAATCGGCGTTGAAAGTTGACCCATCATCGGCGTCGAAATTTGACCCACCCCGAACGTGATTTTCGGGTGTTGGGGGGAGGCTTTTCCGGGGGCGGCGGCAGGGTCGGGAATTCCGGTCGCCCTCCGGGCTCCCTCCATTCCCGACCCTGCCGCCGACGCTTATGCGTCCTGCCCTTGGTGCTGTCCCCTGCCTTGTTTCAGCCTCCAGCTTTCATTGCCTGTTTCGATGATCTCGCAGTGATGTGTGACGCGGTCCAACAGGGCCGTGGTCATCTTGGCGTCTCCAAAGACCTGTGACCACTCCCCGAAGCTCAGGTTCGTGGTGATCAGCACCGAGGTCCTCTCGTAGAGCTTTGAGAGCAGGTGAAAGAGCAGCTGGCCTCCTGACCTGGAAAACGGCAGGTAGCCGAGTTCGTCCAGGATGACCAAGTCGAAGCGCGCCAAAGTCTCGGCCAGCCGTCCGGCCTTGCCGTCCGCCTTTTCCTGCTCGAGCTGGTTGACGAGGTCCACCAGATTGAAAAAGCGCACTCGGGCGCCGTTGCGCACGGCATTGGAGCCGATGGCGATGCTTAAATGCGTTTTTCCGGTGCCCGTGCCGCCTACAAAGACCACATTGATCCAGCTCTCCATGAAGCCGCCCTGGTATAGATCCCTGATCCTGGCCTCACCGACGTGCGAGTCCTGGAAGTCGAAACCGTCCAGATCTTTGCTCACGGGAAATCTGGCGATCCCCAGGCGGTATCGGATGCTGCGTACGCGGCGCTCGGCCTGTTCCGCCTTGAGCAGATCTAACAGAAACCGTTCCAGAGTGGCCCCGGATCGACGACCGTGCTCAAGCATCTCGTCGTAAGCTCCGCGCAGGCCATGCAGCTTGAGCTCTTTGAGCAAAGCCAAGATGTCATTGCGAAGCATGGCTCGCCTCCAATAGCTGGTCATAACGTCCGCAGTCGGCCACAGGCTCGCATTTGATCCTGAGGTGATCGGGGACGCAAACCTCTTGGGTTGGCCTTTGATCACGGGAGCGGTTCAAGATGTTAAGGACCACGTCCCGACTCACCGTGTTCTGGTCCAGGGCCGCCTGGCAGGCGTCGGTTACTGCCTGGAGTCCATGGCTGGGCACCGCTGTCAGGATACCCGCAAACTGTCGGTCCCAGTCCTTATGCCGCCGCAGGGACAGACGGATTTGCTCCATCGGCGCAGGAAGCCTCCAGTCCTGGAAGGGAGCGCCGTTGCGGAGCGCTCCGGGCTTACGCTCCAGGACAGGCACGTAGTGCCACGGGTCATAGACAGTCTTTTCTCTGCCGAATCGGCGGGCATGTACGGCCAGCACCCGGCCATCGCGAATCACCGAGATGTGGTCGGCGTACGCCTTGATCTGCGCCGCCTGTCCAGCCGCCTCGCAGGGTACGCTGTACCGGTTGTGATCAAACCGCACCAGACATGTGGAGGAAACCCGGCAATTCCTGAATACGGTAGCCATCGAAAGGGGCTGCGGGCTTGATTAGGTTTTCACGCTCCTGCAGGAAGACCTCCCAGATCGTCTTGTCCGTAATCTCCGGATGAGCCTGAGTCTTGGCCCAACCAATAGCTCGCTCCAGCAGCCAGGCGTTGTACTCCTCAAGGCTCCCGAAACGCCATCTGCCGGATAAAAAACGAGTACGTACCAGATGGACTTGATTTTCCACCTGCCCTTTTTCCCAGCCAGCAGCAGGCGTACACAGCGTGGGGTCCACCAGGTAATGAGTGCACATCTGCTCGAAGCGGGAATTGAGTTCGCGTTGCTTGCCGCGTAGAACTTTGTTCACTGCGGTCTTCATGTTGTCGTAAATACCTCGGCCACAAGATCCGCCGAAAAAGGCAAAGCCGCGCTGATGGGCGTCGAATACCATCTCCTGGGTCTCCCGAGGGTAACCGAAGCAGAAGACCATCCGGCTATGGCACAATCGCATGTGCGCGGTCTTGACCGTCATTGGCATGCCGTCAATTTCGAGTTGCTCGTGGCTCCAGTCGAACTGGTAGGCCTCTCCAGAGGCGAAAGTCAGCGGGACAAAGGCTTGCGACACCCTGTGCCCTTCGGCTTCGCGCCAGCGGGAGACATGACGCCGGACAGCATCATAGCCTCCCTCGTAACCTTGCCCCTGAAGCTGCTCAAACAAGACCTTGATCGTGCGTCGATGTTTGCGTGGAAGCCCGACATCCCGCTCCAACTCGCTTTCCAGCCAGGTCGTGAATTCACCAAGTTTGGGCATGGGCTGGATCGCTCGTTTGTACTCGAAGCGCGTCTCCTCCGAGCGCAACACCTTGCGGACCGTATTCCGGCTCATGTTTAAATTCTTGGATATCTGCCTGATCGGCGTCTCATGCCGGTCATGGGCCACCTTAATCTTTCGAATTGTTTCCACCGTCAGCATCTCCTCGCTGGCCCTCCCGTCACGATTTTCTCGTGACCTTGAGGGGCTTGCCGGGGTGGGTCAAATTTCGACGCCGATTACCGGCTCAGGTGGGTCATATTTGCACGCCGATTCACAAAAGATATCGTTCTGTGTGATGTTCACTTCTGGCGGAAAATTGTTGGTCACATTAATCCATTCAGGCACTACGCTTTTGTCTTGTTGAATGAAGGTGTCACAGAAACGAATGGGCGTGCCTTTCAATATCTCTTCAGGGTTGCCTAGGCCAAAAAGATCATGAGCGAAAAGTCCATATTTATATGAGAGTCCGTGGAGGCGGCTGGCAATAGTTGTGAATTCACGACCCCATGGGCGGCTGTATGCGCTGTTTGCGATTTGAGCCAGTGAGTTCAATGGTTGGTCTGGGTGTTTGACGTTATGAATGGTTATGATCGTTTCTTTGATTGCGGCTTTGAACGGACATTCAGGGCAATCGGTATTGTAGAAAAAAGGATACGGGAGAAATAGGTGAGAACTTGAGGCGGGCTTATTGAAGTGGCAACAGTCTAAGGAGCAGTCCTGAACCTGGATCCCTTTGCCTATTCTCTCTTCACGCTTTTTCCGCCATTTCACTAACGCTTTATATGCGGGAAGTTCTTCAGCAGCCGTTTTCGAGTTTTGCTGATCTACGAAGAATTTTCGTTTAAGATATTCAGTGCGCCAAAAGTTTCGAGTAATGGCAGCTGAAAAGATTGGGTAGTTAAAAATATCTGCGAATTCAAGATCCTTATAGTCATCTAACTCTTCAGAAAAATATTCTACGAACCAAGGATCGTCGAGCGGGTTCATTATCCTTGTGGCATCAAAATTTGATTGGTTCGCAATATGAGATTTAATCGTCTCAAGGTGCGCGGCATAGCTCTTCTGCTCGGTTTCAGTCATCTTCGCCACGTCATCCTCGTTTTGAATGTCGTATTTAAGGTGGAGGCGTTCTACCTGAGCCCAGGCTGTTTTGACTTTCTTCTTCATGGCGTTCCTTCTCGAACTGATTTGGAGACTCAATGCTCCCCTGATTATAGGCGGAGACCGTTCGCTGTCAAAAGAGAAGGCGTAATTCCAAATTTACGCCAGGTGTTGGGTATAGTGTTGGGTACGCCCCATAAAACGAAAAATGCCGATCATTGCTGATCGGCATTTTTGTTAACAATGGCGGAAGCGTACAGGAGTCGAACCTGCCCATGACATCACTGCCATACATTGGTTTTGAAGACCAAGCGCCACACCGGTGACGAAACGCTTCCCCTGGTTTTTGAAATAATACGCCATCTGCTGCGTTGCTGCGCGGAATTCGGACCCTTGCGTATTGGGATACGCGGCGGCCCCGAATTTCGCTTGCGCCTTGCGGCTGGCGCATTCTTTCAAAAACCAGTCCCCCCGTGGGGTGTTGTGTGCTGAATTGTTGCCGGAATCGATCAGCGCCAGCAAGGACTACCAGTTTTGATTCTCGGGGACAAGGGGCTATAGTATTGATTGCGATGCGGCACAAGGAGAAGAGGTGCTGTACTTTTGGAGTGTTTTGACATAGCACGGGAGGCTGGAAATAATGATCAACACAATGAATCTAATGGAGAATGCAATGAAACGTAATACCCCGGCATTGCTTGTTGTCGGTATCTGTCTGCTGCTGGTCCTCGGGCTGGCCCCTGCCGCGCAAACGGCTGACATGGGCGCGAAGATCGGCCAGGCTTGTTCCGCCTGTCACTCCACCAAACGTATTTGTTTCAACCTCGGTGCCAAGGGGAAGGGTGCCTGGAAGGTCACTGTGGATCGGATGGTTGGCATGGGCGCACAGATATCTTCCGACAGGGTGGCAGAGGCCGTCGACTATCTTTCTGGTCTGCAACAGGGGCAGGCATCTTTTTGCCGCTAGGCGTTGGCAGATCGTTGTTTTTCAAAAGCCTGTCAGGGTAAGGGCGGCGGAGGAGGCGGCAACCTGAGAAAGCTGGGGCCGCCGTGCCTACGTTCCTTGATCATGCGGTCGAAACGTGCTGCCTGCTCGGGCGTCAGGTGCGTTTTGATGCGCTTTTCCCCGTTTTTCAGGATTATTTCGAGCCTCGGTCGGGTGGCATTCCTGATGGCGTTCAACTCCTCGAATACCTGGTTCAGGACCGTCTGGATCGCGGGGATGGCCGAGGGGTCGGGTTGCACGGATTCCAGGAAATCTTCAAGCATGCGTTGCTGAATATGCCGTTGAAATTCCACAGGGTTTTTGGGGGGCGCAAAGTGGTGCTTGAGCACTAGGCCCAAACCGGCCACGCCGACGAGAATGCCTGCCGCGAAGACGGTCAGAAATGCGGTCCATATTTTCCATTTTTTCATGACGTACCGCCTACAGGCTGGCCCAGGGCATGCTCACCACGGAGAGTGCCTGGTTGGTGTAGGCCGCCTGGATATCGCCCGGAAGCGAAGTCAATGTCCAAGATCCGGCGACAGCGGCTGTGATGAGGATGATAGCGGCCGTCAAGCTGATCCGGGGGGCGAGGCGTTCCAGTTCGTTGGTTGCCGATCCGGCGTTCAGGCGTGTGACGTCGGCCATGATCGAATCATGCCAAGCCGATGAAGGTTTCCCGTACTCCCTGTTTTGATGAACAGCTTTCAGCAAGTCGTGAATGGTGTTCCTCTCGTTACGATGCATGCAACCCTCCTTGGATGCGATGACGTTTCAAGAAGCCTTTGAGTTTTCTCTTGGCTCGGTAGGCGCGTATCTTGACGTTGGGTACGCTGATACCGAGCATTTCCGAGGCCTCCCTGGCCGAGCGTTCCTCCAGATAGGTCAGGGTGAGAACCAGCCTGTCCAGGGGGTGGAGCTGAGCCAGTGCCAGGGTCAATAGCTCTTTTGCCTCACTGGCCTGCGCCAGCCGCTCGAATTCTTCTCTGGACTTTGCGGCCAGGGCGTTTTCAATGAACCGCTGGCCGTCCTTGCTCAGATCGCTGGCTGGAGCTTCCTTGCGCCGGTAGCGGTCCCGCCAGAAGTCGTGACAACTCCTGATTGCGAGAGTGGCCAGCCAGTTGAGGAACGGCCTTTTCGGCGTGTATCCGGGCAGGGACTTGAACGCCCGGATGAACGCCTCATGGGCGACCTCGTTCACATGTTCGCCCGGCACATGGGCTGCCACCAGACGAATCACGGGACCTTCGTACCTTGTGAGCAGCAGCTCAAAGGCGTTCACGTCGCCGTCAATGACGGCGGCAATGATCGACATGTCGTCCGGTTGGCCGGCCATGGATTCCTTTGTTCGTTAGCGTCGTTGTCCAATCGTGCCTGAATCCGTCGGGAGGCACAAGGAATGACGCTGGCTGTCAATGGAGGCCGCGCCCCGGGAGTAGGGCGCGGCCTGGGAGATCGACCCCTTCTCAAATCATGGGAGTGAGGCCTGTCCGTTGAGGACAAGCCTCTGGGAGACAACCCGCAGGATCATACGGTCATGCTCAGATTTTCAAGGAGCAGTTGGTCGGTGTTGTAAGACGAGGCTTCCTGGCTACCCCCGAACATGGCATTCTGCATTAACCCATATGCTTCGGTCGCCTTGTTCCTTGTGCCGGGATTGTCGCCTGCCAGGGACTGCATTTGTTCCATGAATGCATGCGCTTCCTCTGTCGGCATGGTGCCCGATTCAAAGCTCGCCTTCATGGTGTCCATATTGGACTTGAGGCCCGCCTGGAGTTCCTCTTGCGAGACGAAACCGTCGCCGTTTGTGTCCAGTTCGTCGATCACCTCGCTGTCGAAGGAACTGCCAAGTTCCTCGGCACTGAGCAATCCGTCGCTGTCGGCGTCCTGTTGCTCCATGATCAAGGATGACATTTTCCCTGATTCTTCTGTCGAATCGCCCGGCGGCGGTGGCGGACGCATCTGCCCCATGGCCATACTCTGTTGCATTCCGCTGATGGACCCAATTTCCATAAGCCAATCTCCTGAATCTGGGATTCTCCGAAATACGCACTCCGAGACGCAGGCGCCAGTCCCCTCTCCCCAGAGGCGGAGATGCGGATGGAAAATCCGTTTACAGGAGGATAATCGTGCCTGGAACGGAAAAAGTTACAAAAAAATGGAGAATCAGATTTTGACCGGCGTTTTTGTGCGCTCGTTGATTTCCGTCCCTGTGTTGACCGTGGTGGCAGGTTCCAGGAGCATGATCTTCGTGCCCGTTTCTGCCACGGGCATGTGTTCCTCGCCGTGGGGGATGATGATGAACTCACCGGGGTCGACCACCACGTCCCGGTCCCGGAAGCGCATGGTCATTCTCCCTTCCACGACAAAGAATAGTTCATCCTCGATCTCGTGCGTGTGCCAGAGAAATTCCCCGTCAAGCTTTACCAGCTTGACGTGCATGTCGTTGATTGTGCCTACCAGCATGGGGCTCCATGGCTCATTGAACAACTTGAATTTTTCCAGCAGGTTCACCTTGTCCGTCATGGCTTGCTCCTTGAGAGTGTTGAGGTCGTTGGCGTAACGTAATAGACTGCGCAAGGTTGGACAACTCACAAAATTGGGGGTGCCTTCTTGGTTTTTCGATGGACGCTTATGCTGCTGTCGGCGGTGCTGTTGTGCATGATGGTTCACTCCATTGCGCTGCCAATGGATTTTCATATAGGGGTCGGCATGGGGGGCGACAGAAGCACGCCTCCCGAGGTTATTGATATGAGCTGGGCGCGGCAGTATATGGATATGAACGCGACTGACGCGACAAACGCAACTCGAAAGGGAGAATGACATGGGAAAGACCTATGTGTCGGCCGTGGTCAGGGCCAGGGATGGCCGGGAGCGGGAGTTGGAGCAGGCATTGGCCTCCGTGGTGGGCACTGTGCGCAATGAGGCGGGGTGCCTTTGCTACGTAAGCGTCCGAGGCACTGCATCTCCCGCCTCGCTTCCGACTCTGCTATGCCAGTTTCAGCCGATTATTCAACCGATTCGTTCTTTGACCTAATCTGAGCGATTCTCCAGCCTGACACAACATCAAAGCTGGCATATCACCTTGTTTTTGTTTACAATCACATCCAGTCACTACGTCATGAACGTTTCACCCATTTGGTGGAGGGCTGGATGTCCAACTCAAAGAGAACCAAAGCAAAATTCATCGACGATGTCCAAGTCACGAACGACTGTCTGACAAGCCGGGCCGGGCTCAACCTCTTTGCTCGCTACATTCGTGGCATTGGTCTTTTCCCCCACATCAACCGCCTTTTCGGCTCCATGCGCAAGAACCCCAAGGGCACGCCCATCGATGAACTTTTCAAGCAGGTGCTCTGCTTCCTCTTTGACGGCACCAGCCGTCACTTGGCCCACTTTGATGTCCTGACCAAAGATCCGGGCTACGCGGCTGCCATCGAAACAGACATCAAGAGCATGGCCTCATCGCACACCGTCAAGCGGTTCTACCAATCATTCTCCGCACAACGGACCTATCTTTTTCGCCGTCTGTTGCAGCAACTCTTCCTTTGGCGACTCAGCATGACCAGCCCAGAAGTGATCGAACTGAACATCGACACCATGGTCATGGATAACGACCAAGCGCCGAAGCGTCACGGCGTCAAGCCCACCTACAAGAAGGTTCTGGGCTTTCAGCCTCTCCAGATGACCTGGGGCCGCTACATTATAGACGCCGTGTTCCGTGGCGGCGACAAACACTCTCTCAACGGCGACTCAGCCCCGAAGATGATCCGTCACGTGGTGCGCATGATCCGTACCCGCTACAGCAAGACCGTACCCATCATCATTCGCATGGACTCCGGATTCTTCGACCAGGAGCTCTTCGACGAGATGGAGCGGCTGGATATCGGTTTCATCTGCGCAGGCAAGTTCTATAGCGACATCAAGGCCATGATTGGGGCACTTCCCGAAACCGCCTTTCAGCATCACTTCGGCAAAACCGATGAGGATGTCTGGCAGTGCTACGAGTTCTGCGACCGCCGCAAGTCCTGGGAAAAGTCCTTCAGGACCATCTTTTGGCGACCTTTACTGGAAGAGAAGCAGTTCCTGCTACCCGGATCAAGACCAGGCACCATCGTCTACACCAACCTTGGCATGGATAGTGTCGTGGATCAGCAATTGCAGGAGGCTGGCCTCGCGTTCATGGCCGAAACCGATGCCATCATCCACTCCTACCACCAGCGGGGCGCGGACGAACTGGTGCACAGGGCGTTCAAGGATTTCGGATTCGAGGAGTTGCCGTTCCAGCGCTTCGTGCCCAACGCCGCCTTCTATTACACCATGCTCCTCGGCTTCTTCCTGTTTGAAGCGTTCAAGGAAGATGTGAGTGAGCCGGTGGTACCGGTCAAGTCTTTCCCGACCACACTGCGTCGCACCTTGGTGGACGTCGCCGCCAAGGTGGTGTCCCATGCTGGCAAAACCGTACTCAAGGTCACGGCGATCGCCATGGAATCGTTGCGTTTCAAAGAACTGTGGGAGCGCTGCCTGAGCGCTCCAAAATTCGTCTGGACCTGATCTGAACGCCCCGCTCCATGTCCAGCGATGGGAGAGGTGCGTCCAATTTCCTGAAAAATCTGGTATCACAACCGAAACGAGTGGCATTTTCACGCTTCAGCGATCAAGCTGTCCCCATTCGCACCATTTTTGGAGTCAATCTTCTTCCGGTTTCTGCCGAGGAAGGCTTCAATGAGACCCCTCCGCTCGATTTAGGTTTGACCTAATCTGAGCGATTCTCCAGCCTGACACAACATCAAAGCTGGCATATCACCTTGTTTTTGTTTACAATCACATCCAGTCACTACGTCATGAACGTTTCACCCATTTGGTGGAGGGCTGGATGTCCAACTCAAAGAGAACCAAAGCAAAATTCATCGACGATGTCCAAGTCACGAACGACTGTCTGACAAGCCGGGCCGGGCTCAACCTCTTTGCTCGCTACATTCGTGGCATTGGTCTTTTCCCCCACATCAACCGCCTTTTCGGCTCCATGCGCAAGAACCCCAAGGGCACGCCCATCGATGAACTTTTCAAGCAGGTGCTCTGCTTTCTCTTTGACGGCACCAGCCGTCACTTGGCCCACTTTGATGTCCTGACCAAAGATCCGGGCTACGCGGCTGCCATCGAAACAGACATCAAGAGCATGGCCTCATCGCACACCGTCAAGCGGTTCTACCAATCATTCTCCGCACAACGGACCTATCTTTTTCGCCGTCTGTTGCAGCAACTCTTCCTTTGGCGACTCAGCATGACCAGCCCAGAAGTGATCGAACTGAACATCGACACCATGGTCATGGATAACGACCAAGCGCCGAAGCGTCACGGCGTCAAGCCCACCTACAAGAAGGTTCTGGGCTTTCAGCCTCTCCAGATGACCTGGGGCCGCTACATTATAGACGCCGTGTTCCGTGGCGGCGACAAACACTCTCTCAACGGCGACTCAGCCCCGAAGATGATCCGTCACGTGGTGCGCATGATCCGTACCCGCTACAGCAAGACCGTACCCATCATCATTCGCATGGACTCCGGATTCTTCGACCAGGAGCTCTTCGACGAGATGGAGCGGCTGGATATCGGTTTCATCTGCGCAGGCAAGTTCTATAGCGACATCAAGGCTATGATTGGGGCACTTCCCGAAACCGCCTTTCAGCATCACTTCGGCAAAACCGATGAGGATGTCTGGCAGTGCTACGAGTTCTGCGACCGCCGCAAGTCCTGGGAAAAGTCCTTCAGGACCATCTTTTGGCGACCTTTACTGGAAGAGAAGCAGTTCCTGCTACCCGGATCAAGACCAGGCACCATCGTCTACACCAACCTTGGCATGGATAGTGTCGTGGATCAGCAATTGCAGGAGGCTGGCCTCGCGTTCATGGCCGAAACCGATGCCATCATCCACTCCTACCACCAGCGGGGCGCGGACGAACTGGTGCACAGGGCGTTCAAGGATTTCGGATTCGAGGAGTTGCCGTTCCAGCGCTTCGTGCCCAACGCCGCCTTCTATTACACCATGCTCCTCGGCTTCTTCCTGTTTGAAGCGTTCAAGGAAGATGTGAGTGAGCCGGTGGTACCGGTCAAGTCTTTCCCGACCACACTGCGTCGCACCTTGGTGGACGTCGCCGCCAAGGTGGTGTCCCATGCTGGCAAAACCGTACTCAAGGTCACGGCGATCGCCATGGAATCGTTGCGTTTCAAAGAACTGTGGGAGCGCTGCCTGAGCGCTCCAAAATTCGTCTGGACCTGATCTGAACGCCCCGCTCCA
This sequence comes from uncultured Pseudodesulfovibrio sp., assembly GCA_963662475.2. Lineage (GTDB taxonomy): Bacteria > Desulfobacterota > Desulfovibrionia > Desulfovibrionales > Desulfovibrionaceae > Pseudodesulfovibrio. The sequence goes on along the minus strand of CAXXUE010000010.1, from coordinate 29,330 downwards.
TGTCCAGCGATGGGAGAGGTGCGTCCAATTTCCTGAAAAATCTGGTATCACAACCGAAACGAGTGGCATTTTCACGCTTCAGCGATCAAGCTGTCCCCATTCGCACCATTTTTGGAGTCAATCTTCTTCCGGTTTCTGCCGAGGAAGGCTTCAATGAGACCCCTCCGCTCGATTTAGGTTTGACATATTCCAAGGCAACAGCGCTTTGACGTCCTCCGGGCTTTTGGCCGTAGCCAGACCCTCAAAGGTTTGGCAGAGGAATTCGATTGGGTTCCAACCGTTGGCCGAAGCGGTCTCTACCAGGCTGTAGATGGTGGCGCTGGCCCTGGCTCCGCGCGGGGATCCCGAGAACAGCCAGTTCTTGCGACCGATGGCGAAGGGACGGATGGCGTTCTCTACGATGTTATTGTCGGGCGTGAGCTGGGGGTTATCCATATACGCCTCGACCTGACGCCATTGGCCCAGGGCATAGGTGATTGCCCTCCCAAGCAGACCCTTGGGTGGCACCTTGTTCACCGACGACATCAGCAGCGCATGGATCTTCTCGAAGATGGGACGGATCTTCTCGTCCCGCATGGCCAACACGGCCCCGGGATCCAACTCGGCCACACGGGCCTGCTTCTCATGCTTGTAGATCTTGGCGATGAGATTCATCACCGTGGCCGCCGTACCCTTCTTGGAATTCTTCGCTCCGGCCTTCATGGCCTGGTCAAATTTCCTGCGGACATGCACGAGACACCCGACATGGGTGATGCCTTCAGCCTCGCCGATGGAGTTGTAGCCAGCATAGCCATCGGTCTGCAGATACCCCTGGAAGTTCCCCACTATTTCCTTTGCCACGTTGCCTGACCGGCTCGGCTCATACCGGAAGAGGACCACGGGCTTCTTGCCGCCACCGCGGGCGACCCACATGTAGGACTTGGAGGTGTTCTTCCTGCCAGGCTCCTTGAGAACCTGCACGGGCGTCTCATCGAGGTTGATTACGCTGCCGGCACGCATGTGCTCACGCATGAGTTCAAGGAGAGGTTCGCACCGCTCGGCCGCCTGCAGCGCCCAACTCGACATGGTGGAGCGAGAGATGTCCACACCGAGGCGGTCGAACATCCGGCTCTGCCGATAGAAGGGCAATCCGTCGCAGAACTTGTTGGCGAGGATGTATGCGAGCAGCCCCGGTGTCACGATCCCCCGTTCGATGAACTGGGGCGGCATCGGGGCCACGCAGACCGTGGGCCCGTCATCCTTCGTGCCCTCGCAGTGCCTGCAGGCGTACTTCGGGCGAATGAAGCGCTTCACACCCACCCTCTGGGGGATGATGTAGAGCTTCTCGCTGACGACCTCACCGATGCGCTCCTTGGAACAGCCGCAAGGACAGACTTTGCTTTCCTCGGGGACATCAATGATGACCTCCTCGCGAGGCAGGTCAGGGGAGATGGCCTTGCGGCCACTCTTCTTGCGGGAGTGTGCAGGAACCTGGACGACTTCGGGCTCTTCTGCCGCGGGGGCCTCTTCAACGACTGCCTCGGCCTCGTCGAAAAGGGAATACTGCATCTCGTTCCGGGCAGACTTTTCCCGCATCTCGGAACTCTTGGCAAAACGAAGCGCCTTCAGCAGCCTGACCTGCTCGGTCAGCTCTTCGATGAGGATGCCTTGGTCTGCAATCTGAATTTTCTGCTCGGCCAACTGCGAGTCGCGCTCGGCAACATCGGCCGCAAATGCGGCAACGAGCTCCTTGAGAGCGAGAGGATCATCTGGCAGGCGAGCGGCGTTCATAACCTGCAAACTCTGCCAAGCTTCAGACAAAAAGTCAATTAAATTCTTATATTTAAGCCATCATTTTGTAGTGCAGGGCAGGATGTCCGCGGACGTGGGACGGGTCCAAGCCGTCGAGCAGCCAACGCAGCTCGCGGTGGCCAAGCTCAAGGACCTCCTGGACGCTCTTCGGCCAGGAGAACCGGTGCTTCTCCAACCGTTTTTGCCAGAGGCAGAACCCGTTGTGGTCCCAGTAGAGCACCTTGATGATTGTCCGGGACCGGTTGCAGAAGACGAAGAGATTGCCCGTGAAGACATTAAGGTCGAGATGGTCGGCCACCATGACGGAGAGACCGTTGATCGCCTTGCGCATGTCGGTGTGGCCGAGCACCATGAACACCCTGACGCTGGAATTCAGAGGGAGCATCAGTCGTTCACCACCTCAAGGATCTCGCGCAGCGTCTGCTGGCAAAATCCCGGCTCGACTTCCAGAAGGTAGCCCCCGCGCACATGCAGGCGCAAGGGAGGTGATGCGCGAACCATCTTTTCAACGGGTACAGCGACAATATGGCTGCTGCCAGCCGTCTTCTGCAGCTTCCGTTTCCAGCACTCGAAGGTGCTGCGGGCAAGACCGGTGTCCTGACAGAACGCTTTCTGGCTTTTCCCACTCTCTCTGCATCGCCGAATCTGCTCAGCCCAAAACGTAGGCCCTTGGTGTTTTCCCATGATGTCCTCCTTGGTTGGGAGACGCATCATCACACAAATGCGGGGGAACGTAAGAAGCAGTCGTCTGGACGGTTACTTTGCTACGACCTGCACCGCTCGGATTACGGTAATGTTTTTTTCTTTTATGAAATATGGGAGAGCCCGGCCCATCTGGCGGCTCATGCCAAGGCCCCGCACATGGAAGCCATGCATCAGGCCACTGCCGATCTGGTGGCCGGACCGGCTGATATCAACACCTGGGAAGCGGTGGACGTGGGAGAATGAAAAATGCGTCGTCGTGAATGACGACTCTTACTTTGTCTTCATGGCGTTGCGGAGGGTCGCAACGCCATTTTTTCGTGGAAAGGTTGCCAGTCCACAAGGTGCGTTCGAGGTCAATTCTCCCGGTTTCCGAACAGGCGGCGCAGCCGTTGCTGGGCCGCATCCAGATACATATAGTAGACCGGCGTGAAATAGAGCGTCAGCAATTGCGAGACCACGAGGCCGCCGACCACGGCCAGACCGAGGGGCCGTCGGGCTTCCGCGCCCGCCCCGAAGCCGAGGGCGATGGGCAGGGTGCCCATGAGCGCGGCCATGGTCGTCATCATGATCGGGCGGAAGCGGATCAATGCCCCTTCCCGGATGGCGGCGGCTGCGTCCAGATGCTGCTTCCGTTGTGCTTCCACCGCAAAGTCGATCATCATGATGGCGTTTTTCTTGACGATGCCGATGAGCATGATGATGCCCACGAATCCGTAGATGTTCAGGTCGAGCCGGAAGAGCATCAGGGTGGCCAGTGCGCCCACGCCCGCAGACGGCAACCCCGACAGGATGGTCAGCGGGTGCACGAAGCTTTCGTACAGGATGCCGAGTACCAGATAGATGACCAGGATGGCCATGACCAACAGCAGCCACAGGCCGCGCATGGAGTCCTGAAATGCCTGGGCCTCGCCCTGAAAGCCCGTGTTCACCGATGGTGGGACGACTTCCTGCGCAAGCTCTTCCACCATGTTCACCGCCGATCCGAGCGAGACGTCCAGAGGCAGGTTGAAGGAGATGGTTGCCGAGGGCAGTTGTCCCGAGTGGTTGATGGAGAGCGGTCCCACGCCGAGTTTCCAGCCGGCCAGCGTTTCCAACCGGACGAGTTTGCCCGTTTGGGAGCGAACCGAAAGCATGGCCAGCGCGGCTGGATTGGCCTGGTATTTCGGAGCGAGCTCCATGAGCACGTCGTAAGTGTCCGTGGGGGCGTAGATGCTGGAAACCTTGCGGTTGCCGAACGAGGTGGAAAGGGCGTCTTCGATCTGGTAGGCGCTCACGCCCAGGGCCGAGGCCTTGTCCCGATCAATAATGATGTTCAGCTCCGGGTTCTTGAATTCCATATCCGAGGTGACGTCCAGCAGTTCGGGCAGGTCCTGCATGCGTTTTTCCATTTCCGCTGTCACCCGAAACAGTTCGTCCGTGTTGGGGCTTTGCAGGGTGTACTGGTATTGTCCCTTGGAACTGCGGCCGCCGATGCGGATGGGCGGCGGATTGGAAATGAACACGCGGATGCCCGGTATCTGCGAGAGCTTGCCGCGTAACCGTCTCATGACGGTGTCTGCGTCATCGCGTTCGCCGGGCGGGGTGAGATTCAGCATGATGCGGCCGGAGTTGCCGCCCCGGTTGGGGCCACCGCCTCCCACTACGGACATGTATCCTTCCACGGCGGTATCTTTTGCCGCGATATCCATGAGTGCCTTCTGCCGCTTGACCATGGTGGCAAAGGCCACGCCCTGCTCCGCCTCGGTGCTGGCCATGAGCCGTCCCGTGTCCTCGCTGGGCAGGAATCCCTTGGGAATGGCCCGGAAGAGCACCACGGTCAGCACCAGGATCAGCAGTGAGGCGAGCATGGTCAGCCGGTGATGGCGCAGGGTCCATTCCAGGGTACGCGAGTACAGGGTGCGCAGCGACTCGAAGCCCCGCTCGAAAAGGGCGGAGATGGGTCCGTGCCGTGCCGGGCCGCGGTCCCGGATGATCAGGTTGCAGAGCATGGGGGTCAGGGTCAGGGAGACCATGCCCGAGATGAGGATCGAGGCGCAGATGGTCACGGCGAATTCGTGGAACAGCCGCCCAACTATGCCGCCCATGAAGAGCACGGGCAGGAACACGGCGGCCAGGGAGATGGTCATGGAAACGATGGTGAAGGCGATCTCCCGCGAGCCGTCCATCACTGCTTCGAGCGTGCTTTTGCCCATCTCGGTGTGGCGGACGATATTTTCCAGCATGACGATGGCATCGTCCACCACAAAGCCCACGGAGAGGGTGAGCGCCATGAGCGTGATGTTGTTCAGGCTGAATCCGTAGAGATACATGATCGAGAAGGTGCCGATGACCGACATGGGCAGGGCCATGCTCGGGATCAGCGTTGCCGAGAGCTTGCGCAGGAAAAGAAAGATGACCGTGATGACCAGGGCCACGGTCAGCAGCAGGGTGAACTGTACGTCCTCCACAGAGGCCTTGATGGACTGGGAGCGATCATAGAGTACGTTGAGCGTCACGGCAGCGGGCAATTGGGCCTGGAAGGACGGCAGGAGCTTGCGCACGGCATCGACCACTTCCACGGTGTTGGTGCCGGGCTGCCGCTGGATGGCCAGGATCATGCCCGGCGTGCCGTTGTACCAGTTGCGGCGGCGTGTTTCGGCCACGCTGTCGAGCACATCGGCCACGTCGGACAGGCGCACGGCCGAGCCGTTCCGCCAGGCCACGACCAGCGGGCGGTAATCCGCAGCGTTCATGAGTTTGCCGTTGGAGCGTACGATGTATTCGCGTATAGGCCCGGCCACCGTGCCCACAGGGAGGTTCACGTTGCCGCGCCGGACCGCTTCGGCCACCTCGTCCACGCCCAATTCCATGGAGGCGAGCCGCTCCGGGTCGAGCTGGATTCGCACCGCGTATTTCTGTGAGCCGTAGACCATGACCTGGGCCACGCCCGAGACCATGGATATGCGCTGGGCCATGACGTTTTCTGCATACTCGTTGACGTCGGAGAGGCGCATGGTAGGCGAGGACAAGGCCAGATAGAGGATTGGGGAGTCCGCCGGATTGACCTTGCGGAAGCTCGGGGTGGACGTCATGTCGTCGGGCAATCGACGCAGGGCTGTGGTGATGGCCGACTGCACATCCAGGGCCGCGTCGTCGATGTTGCGTTCCAGGTCGAACTGCAACGTGATGCGGGTGGTGCCCAGATTGCTCACCGAGGACATGGAACTGAGTCCGGCGATGGTGGAAAATTGTTTTTCCAGGGGGGTGGCCACGGACGAAGCCATGGTTTCCGGGTTTGCCCCGGAGAGCTGGGCCTGGACCTCGATGGTGGGAAAATCCACGCTGGGCAGGGAACTGACCGGCAGCCGCAGATAGGCCATGACGCCGAAAACCAGAATGGCGATCATGACCAGTGTGGTCATGATAGGACGGCGGACGAACAGGGCTGAGGGGTTCACTGGGGTTGCTTCCCGTTTCCAGCCGTGGTGTTGGCGGCTTCGGTTTTCGCGCTCTTCCTGATGCTCACCGTGGCGCCGGGACTCAGGGCGACCTGGCCGTCCAGGATCACCAGTTCCCCTTCCTTGATACCGGACTTGATCACGGTCCGTTTGTCCACGATGTGGGACGTGACCACGTTGCGGGCCGTAACCGTGCCGCCGGAGGGGTCGTCTTTGGAAGGGGTGACAACGTAGACGTAGGCCCCGTCAATTCCCTGAAGTATGGCTCCGGTCGGTAGCAGGAGCGCGTCTTTCAGGGTGAGGAGCGTCAATTGGACCCGGGCGAACTGGCCGGGCCAGAACAGATTGTCCGTGTTGGGATAAGAAGCGATCAGCCGGATGGTGCCCGTGGAAGTGTCCACGGTGTTGTCAACAGCGGTCAGATCGGCTTCAGTCTTGATGTCCGTTCCCGAGGGCGACATGCTGACCCGTATGGGGCCTTTGGCAAGCTGCACCATGATTTCGGTCAAGTAGCGCTCCGGCAGGGAGAAGGACACGTTGATGGGCCTGATCTGGTTGATGACGCACAGGGTCCGGTCGTCGTTGGCCTTGATGACGTTGCCCACATTGACTTGGACAATGCCCACGCGGCCCGGAATGGGCGCGGTGATGAAGGCGTACTCCCGGTCCAGTCGGGCCTTTTCCAGCGCGGCTTCATTCAGTCGGATGGTGTTTTCCAGTGATATGGCTTGGGCATAGGTGTTGTCATACTGATCCTGGGCCACCACGTTCATCTCGCGCAGCTTGGAGTAGCGTCGCAGGTCTTCGTGGGCCTTGTTCAGGTGGGCCCGGTCGCGGCCGAGCATGGCCTGTGCTTCCTTGATGGCCAGATCAAAGGGGCGGGGATCAATGCGGAAGAGGAGATCGCCTTTTTGCACGTCCTGTCCGTTGCGCACCAACTGTTCGTCGATGATCCCGCCCACCCGGGACTTGATCTCGACCGTGGCCAGCGGCGTCACGTTGCCCACGGCGCTCAGGATGTAGGGAACATCCTCGCTCGTGACTGCGGCCACCGTGACCGGGATGGCTTTCTTGAGTTTGCTTTTTTGGGCGTCGGGGCCACAGCCCAGAAGCAGGCAGAGCATGAGCAGGCAGAGCGAGACGGCCAGGGTGCCGATGCGGAATGAGAGGCGGTTGGTCATGAGAAAGTCCTGACGGTAAGAGCTGAGCGAGGATTCTGTCGGTGGGTCGTGAAAAAATGCAAGCATGGGGAGCTTTGGCGTGGCAGATGTCGGTCAAGATGCGTTGTCCGGGGCATGAGCTCTCCTGATGGCGGCCATGTTGGCTAACTTGGAAGATCGAAGGCCCTATCCGTTGTCGGATATGGTCCGCACGGAATTGCGGAATCATCAAAGAAAGCGAAATCGCTGTCAAGATGTGTTCTGTGCGCCCGTCATTTTTTTTGAGTTTGCGCGGGGCTAGGGGGTGTCGCGCCCTTTCTCCGCTTTTCGTCGAAGCGACAGATGGCTCGGGCTACCAGGGGACTCAGCAGCACCACTGCGAACAGACGAGCGGTTTGCAGGCACAGGACAAAGGAGATGTCGCACTGGCTGCTCAGGGCGATGGCGATGACGGTGTCCAGTCCGCCGGGACTGGTGGCGAGGTAGGCGGTCAGCCAGTCCACGCCCATCCAGTAGGTGAGCATCCAGGCCGCCCCGCAACACAGCAGGATCAGCCCGAGTATGGCGGCCAGGATTTGCGGGACGGCCCGCAGGGCGTAGCGGACCATGGGGCCGGTGAAGCGCAGCCCGATGTACCAGCCCAGAATGAAATAGGTAACGAGGATCAGCCACAGCGGCAGGGTCAGGTCGACCATACCCGTGGAGTTGAGGATCACCCCGGCCAACAGGGGGACCAGCAGCGGGGCGGAGGGGAAATTGAGCTGCCGGGCTACTGCCGCTCCGACGATAACAATCGCCAGCGTCTCCAGCATGGGGACGAGGGGGGCGTCCAACCCCAGTCCCAAACTGTGGTTGCCGGGCAGGGGGGCGGCCTGGCCGAGCAGCATGTGGGACACGCCGGATGCGGTGACAACCACCACGAACAACCGCAGATACTGCATGAACGCCACCATGCGGATGTCTGCTCCGTAGGCCTCGGCCAGGGCGGTCATGACCGTGGCCCCACCGGGAGAGGAGCCCCAGGCGGCGGTGCTGCCGGGCAGCGAGCCCAGGAGCATGAGCACGAACCCCACCAACGCACCGGACAGCACGATGGTGGCGACCACCAGCCCCATCACCGGCCAGTTGTGGAGAAAGGTTTCCAGCACCGAGGGGGTCATGGACCGGGCCACCAGAACGCCAAGCACTGCCTGGGCAAAGACAAAGGCCCATGAGGGCACGGCCAGACGAGCGCCGCGCAGGGCGAATCCCACCCCGACCACCATGGGGCCGAGCAGGGCGGCCGCCGGAAGACCGGTCCAGTGGATGAGCGCGGAGAGCAGGGTCGAGGCGAGTGTCAGGGTGGCCCAGAGGCCTGTTCGGGCAAAGATATTTGGCATGTCGAGGTTCCGATGGCCGTCCACAGAGGCGGCAGTCGGGGTATCCTACGTAGGGGAGGCTCGCAAGTACAGCCCGGAAATCCGTATGATTCATCTTTGATTTTGAAATGTCGACCGTACCCCCAGGGTCGTGGGATGCCTTTTATACCTCATGCGGGCCGAGTATTATAATGTGGGTGCAATAGGAGACGAAAAATAGTAGTTCACAGTTCCAATTAGTAAAAAATGCAAATCCTTATGTCATTGGAGACCACGCGAATGCAGGGCTTTTTGAGCAGGAAACAGACCGTATGGATAATCATGACGTTGTTGGCATTGCTTCCACTCCCCTCCATCGTCAATTATATGCAACGATTTGTTGTCCGCAACGGTGTTGTCACGGCCTTTCGGTACGAGGTCCACGCGCCCATTGACGGGGTGGTGAGCGATCTTTCCATTTCTCCAGGCATGATCCCCGGCGACAGACCGGCTTTGCGGCTGGGCAACAAGCGGACAATGGGGCAGTACGAAACACTTGAAAAGGAGCTGAAATCGCTTGAAACAAGCCTTGCGCAAAGCCAGAGAAAATTTTCCGATTACACTGACAGGCTCATGCGGGACATTGAGCAGAGTCTGGCAATTTTGAAAGCCCGTCTGAGGGGAGAGCAAGCTGCGCAAAAGGAATCACGGCATCGCCTGGACCGGACCATGCAACTGGTTAAGGCATCCGTGGCAACCCAGGAGGATGGCGACAGGGTCGAATCCGAGTTTCGCAAAGCCGATGCCCAGGTGAGGACAACCCTTCTGGAGATAGAACAACTCAAGCACCGTCGCCGGATGTTGGGGCAAGGAATGCTTCCTCAGGATTTGTCGGATGGAGCGCTTCAGGTTCAGAGTCGGATCAACACGTTGCAACAGGATATCCTCGCCTGCAAAAGAAGAATGAGTGAAGCAGAAACGGATTTTGCCATTGACGCCGCGTCTCTGAAAACCCTTGAGACAGATATGAACAACAGGGCTGCAAAGGCGTCGATAAATCTTCTCGACTCCGCTGTCATATGGGAAGTTGACGTGCAAAACGACATGGAAGTCGCAAAGGGGGACCGACTTTTTTCGGTTCCTCGACGCGGCGTGTGGAATTTGACTTCATTGACTACAACTCCGACTGTGCGATAGCTCAAGACCTCCAATGGGAGGTGACTGCCTATGAATGCGAATGATCTTCTTACGTTGGGACTCGGCCTTACCGAACCCTGGAAGGTGGTCGGTCAAGCGCTGGATCTGGAAAAGCAGCCCAGCGAGTTGCGGCTTGAGGTTGAGGCGGATCGCGGATCGACATACCCGTGCCCGAAGTGCGAAGCTCTTTGCAAGGCTCATGATTTCAAGGAATTTACATGGCGGCACCTCAACTTCTTCCAGCACCATTGTCTGATCAAGGCCCGGGTCCCACGCGTCAAATGTCCCGAGCACGGCATCCATCGAGTGAATGTCCCTTGGGCTCGTGAAGGGAGCGGCTTTACGTTGCTTTTCGAGCAGGCGGTCATGCTTCTGGCCCGTGAGATGCCTGTAAAGACCGTCGCCCGGTACGTTGGCGTCACCGACCAGCGCATCTGGCGCGTAGTCCGGCATTACGTCTTTGAGGCCATGCGCAAGCTTGATCTCAGCGGCCTATGTGGGGTCGGCCTTGATGAAACAGCGACCAAGCGCGGGCATCATTACGTAACCATCTTTGTGGATATGGACCGGGAGACCCGACCCGTGATCTTCGCCACACCCGGCAAGGGGAAGGCCTGCCTTGGGGCTTTCGCCAAGTTCCTCAAGAACCGGGGAGGCAATCCGGACAACGTCATTGAGGTGGTCTGCGACATGTCACCAGCCTTCCTGTCTGCGGCCGGAAAAACCTTCACGAACGCGTCCGTCACGGTGGACTGGTTCCATGTCGTCCAGCTTTTCACCAAGGCGTTGGATGAGGTTCGACGGCTGGAAGCCAAGGAGTTTGCCTTGCCGAAGGGCACGCGCTGGGCGGTTCTCAAAGGCTTGGAGACAAGACGGACTGAGGAACAGAAAGAGGCCTTGAAGGAGTTGGAAGAACGGGGTTTGGCCACAGCCACGGCGTTTCGGGTGAAAGAGTTGCTGCGCTGGGTGCGTCTGGCCGACACCAAGCAGGCAGCCAAATGGAGAGCGACCAGATTCTTTACTTTTGCCGAGGAGTTGGCTGGGGAATCGGACTTGCTCAAACCCGTACGCAAGGCACTGGGGACATTCCGGGAGCACCTGCCGCGCATATTGCGCCGGTGGGAGTCGCTACTGTCGAACGCCAGGCTTGAAGGACTCAACGGCCTCTTCCAAGCGGCGAGATCGCGAGCCAGGGGGTATAGAAACGTGAAAACTTTCATCACCATGATTTACCTGATCGGCGCTCCCATCAAGGAGTTACTGGCTTCATGAAAAATCCACATCAAACGTCGAGGAACCCTTTTTTCCTATATCGACCGCAGCCGTCTCATGGTCGAAGTGGCGATTGACGACGCAACCCTTGAGCTTATTGAGCCGGGTCAGGCTGTGCGGGTACGCCTTTTGGGGCGAACCGATTTCATTGAGTGAAAAGTGAGCCGGGTCATGGGCTCGGGTGGGATCTGGCATTCCAGCCTCTTTGCCGCAACGATCAAGGCCCGAGGGGCTCGCGATGGTCGCGTTCTCGTGGAGATTGAAGACAACCAACTCTACACTGGCGCAAAGAAATTCTGTGGCGTGGGCCGGACGGCCTATGCGGAATTCGAGGGCATCGGACTGCTGGAACAATATTTTGGAGTCTTCCTCAGATGAGCAAAGCCGCCTGCATGCTGACACCGCAGCAGAGGGAAAAGGAAAAAGCCGTCTTCTGGGCTATTGTCATTGATTCGGTTATCCTGGCCTTTTTTTCGATTGCCGGGCTTTTTTCCGGCTCCATGACGGCTCTCTCGGAGGTCATCAGGATATTGCTTCTGTTGACCATAGAATTCGTTTCCTATGTGGTCCTGAAGCGGGCGCATCGGGACAGATTCAACGAATTCGAATACGGGACCGGAAAAATCGAGCGCATTACCAACCTGTTGGTGGCCTTCGGTCTTTTGCTGAGCAGTATCTACATACTGTCAAGAATCTTCTCGTTAAGTGAGAGTGCGCCGATTTCGACCAACAGCCTGATGTTGGCAATCCTGAGCGCGACGGTCAATCTCATGGCCAACTACTATTTTTCCATCGTCTTCATCCGATCCAACCAGACGGAGAGTTCGGTCATTGTCTCTTCCCAGATTGCGGCAAGAATCGCTAAAACGGTCGCCTCGGTTGTGGTCCTTGGCATTTTGATGCTTACGCTGTGGCTCCCTGACCCGCGATCAGCCAGGATTGTTGATCTGGTGGGATCGTTGTTCCTTGTCGGGTATATGATCGTCATTTCCTGCGGCCTTATCAAAGAGAGCCTGCCGGAAATTCTTGACCGTACCATTCCCGAGCCCGAGCATTATCAATTGCTGCGGATACTCGCGGAAAATGTTGATCACTATGACGGATTTAACGGGTACAAGGCCCGAAGATCAGGCAAGGATCTGTTCATACTCCTGAATCTGTGTTTTTTCCCTGACCAGACCCTGGAACAAATCGAGGAACGCCTGGCTCCCGTAAGAATAGCAATCAGGAAAGAGCTGCCCGGTTCTGTTGTAACCATCGAGCCTGAAGTCATGAAATAGACACTGCGTCCTTTCTTTCGAGGCTTAGGCAGAGAGGGAAAACCCGGATGGCAGGCCGTAAAAAATAAGGGAACAGCCTCAGATATCAGAAAATTCCGGGGCAGTAGTCGTTTTTTTTTTTGGAATCAAGAGATACACACAAATGAAAAACGGGTTACGGCGAAAGCCGTAACCCGGAAATTTTCATGGCGTCCCCAAGGGGATTTGAACCCCTGTTAACGGCGTGAAAGGCCGTCGTCCTGGACCAGGCTAGACGATGGGGACGCATGGTGCGACTGGCGTTTTGGCGGGTAGTCTGGAACCCTCTGTATCCGGTGTGCCTCGTCTTGAAGGGCGTGTTTTACATATTATCGTATACGAAGCAAGCCTTTTTGAATCAGAGGGGCGGTTCTGGGGAGCCGGTGGTTCCTGTTTGACGTGCTGTCGGTGCAAAAACGGGAGATCCCAATGTGTGTAGTGAGATGATTGTAGTCTGACATTTGGCCCGTCAAAGAGGAGGCGGTCGTGCCGTCCCTGGTCTGGGCATGATGAGACGCTTGGGGTTTTATCTATCCGGCTCCGTTTTAATATGGGTAGAGTCGGTCGGTGTTCCGATTTGTGTTGATATTAACAATAATGATAGGTATGTTTTATTGGTATTATTGTATTCTTTAAAAAGGATGGTTCTTGGACGACACCGGGAGGCTAATGGATAAAAGAGCTTCATTCGTGTTGGTAAAAAATCTTTCGCAGGCCTTGGGCATAAGGCTCTGGTCGTCTGTAAAGGATTTGCTTCCCATCATATTGGTTATCGCCTTTTTCCAAGGGGCGGTTCTTCGTCAGCCCCTGCCCGATGTACTTGGTGTGTTTGAGGGCGGAGTGCTTGTCGTTCTCGGTCTGACTTTTTTCATTCAAGGCCTGGAGATGGGGCTATTCCCTATCGGCGAGCAGATGGCCCACGCGTTAGCCCGCAAAGGCAGCATATTTTGGCTCCTGACGTTTTCTTTTGCTCTCGGTTTTTCCACCACCGTGGCCGAGCCTGCTCTGATCGCCGTATCCGAGGAGGCCTCCAGCGTCGCGGCAAAAGGAGGACTCATAGGAACGGATAATGAATCCATGGAGCGTTATGCAATGGGACTGCGTCTCTCCGTTGCCTTCTCCGTAGGGGTCTCCATCTTGATCGGTGTCCTCCGCATCTTGAAGGGGTGGCCGGTACACTTCCTCATAATCGGCGGTTACGTGTTGGTGATGGTCATGACCATCTTCGCTCCGGAAGAGATCATCGGCATCGCTTACGATGCGGGTGGCGTGACCACCTCCACGGTGACCGTCCCGTTGGTTGCCGCGCTCGGGGTCGGTCTCGCTTCGATCATCAAGGGACGGAATCCACTGATTGACGGCTTCGGGCTGATCGCATTCGCATCGCTACTGCCCATGATGGCAGTGATCGGTTATGGGCTGATCATATTCGGCGTACGTTGAGGAGGTTTTCATGTTGTTTTTCTCCGAATTTTCCGCCTCATTTTTTTCCACCTGCCGCGACGTGCTGCCGATACTTGCCCTGCTGCTGGGGTTTCAGTTGTTTGTGCTCCGGCAGCCCGTCCCGCACCCCAAACGGCTAATCGTAGGAGGTGTGTATGTCGTGGTCGGCTTGGCCTTGTTCTTGATGGGACTTGAAAAAGCCCTGTTTCCTCTGGGAAGGATGATGGCGACCCAGTTATCCGATCCGGTCTTTCTCTGGGGAGGTGCCGCAGCGGCCTCCGACTGGTACGCATACGGCTGGATATATCTCTTCGCCGTTCTGATCGGTTTTTCAACGACCATAGCCGAGCCGTCCCTTCTGGCGGTCGCCCTCAAGGCAAAGGAAGTCTCTGGAGGCGGCATCAGCCAGTGGGGACTCAGGATAACCGTTGCCTTGGGAGTCGCTGTAGGTATTGCCTTGGGGACATTCCGGATAGTAACGGGAACGCCGTTGTATCTCTATATTCTGGTCGGTTACGTTGTAGTTATTGTACAAACTTTTTTTGCGCCCAAGAAAATTATCGCCCTCGCATACGACTCGGGTGGCGTGACGACATCGACGGTCACCGTTCCTTTGGTGGCCGCCCTGGGGCTGGGGTTGTCGGAGACTGTACCGGGCAGGAATCCGGCACTTGACGGGTTTGGGCTGATCGCTTTCGCAAGCCTGTTCCCAATAATTGCCGTGATGGGGTACGCTCAGATGACCCAATGGGTGACCAATCGTAAAAAGAAGATGAATCGGAGGGAGGTAACGCATGAAGTTTAAGCTGATATTGGCACCGGTCAAGCCGTATAAGACCGATGCTGTTGTCGATGCCGCAAAGGCCGTTGGTGCCACCGGAGCAACTATCGTCGCCGGTCGCGGAACCGGGATGCGGGAAGCGATGACTTTTTTTGGTCTTACGTTGGAAGATCAGACGGATATTGTTCTGTTTCTGTTGGAGGAACACCTTGTCAAGGTCGTTCTGGCGGCCATTGAGGAGGCCGGTGAGTTTAAAAAACCCGGTACGGGAATTGCCATGGTACTCCCTGTGGAGCAGGTCGTCGGTATGGAAAGCCAGATCGAACGGTTCAAGGAAGAAATTCGGGACAAGTATTTGTAATTTTTCCGGGTCGGGATGATTCGGACAGGAGGCAATATGTCCACGCCTATTGTTCGTGTGCGTGATGTGATGAGGAAAGACGTGTTGAGTATTGATGGGATGTCTACCGCGCGGGAAGCTGCGGAGATGATGCGCGATGCGCGGGTTTCCGAGTTGCTGGTGGCGCGGCGGGATGATGATGACGCCTGGGGGATGGTAACCATCACCGACCTGGTCAAGAAGGTGATTGTTCTCGGTCGGGATGGGGCTAACGTGGGTGTTTATGAAATTATGACCAAACCGATCATTTCCGTGCCTGCCAATATGGACATCCTCTATGCGATCCGGCTGATGGACAGGACCAGCATACGAAGTGCTCCCGTAGAAGACATGGGAGAAGTTGTCGGGGTGGTGTCTTTGTCCTCGCTGGTACTGGACAACAATCTTTTGTAGACTGAATATTCTGTTTTTTACACTGCCGAGCCAGGGGGGCGTATGTGGTACTTTATTTCCGCGATCCAATCCGTGCTGAATCTCAAGCGAGTGTGCCGTCGCTGTGGGAAGAGTCAGATTGTCCATATCAAGGACAAGGGCAGGACCGTTGCATGCAAATATTGCGGAGGCGAACTCCCGCCTCCAAAGAATCAATCCTGAGGTGGAGCCTTTCGCCATTATACCTTCGTGCCTGAAGTCGAGTGCTCCTTTGGCGGTAACGATACGCGGTATATCCAGATTTCAATGATTCACCTTTCAACCAGTTGCAAGAGGAACGACTGCCTCGGCAGGAAGTTTCGCTAAAAACGCTTGCGATCAAGCATGTCCTATCCAAAATTTCTCATTGCGAATGCCGCAAACTGATTTTTTCGTTTGCCAATGTGTTGCGAAAGCCGTTGTTGAATCAAGAGGAAAAAAGGGGACACCGTGATAATTCACAGCCATTTTTTGTGGACTGAAGATTGGTAAGGTGCTCCCGGTTTTGCTCACGTTGAATTATTTGCGTGGGCTGGATTATGAATAGTGTCATCAAATTGCAAAACAAAAGCCCCGGCAGACGACCGCCTCCGGGGCTTTTTCGTTTTTTCGGGCAAAAGGAAAACGGGCTACATCTTTCGATGTAACCCGTGGTAATTCCGTGGCGTCCCCAAGGGGATTTGAACCCCTGTTAACGGCGTGAAAGGGTATACTGAAAACCACGGGAGGCCGCTTACCTACGTTATTTCAGCCAGTTGCAAACTCCACCAACGCCATGAAAAGCACGTTTGACACGCATGGAGCCACGGACTGTCAATCGGCGTTGAAAGTTGACCCATCATCGGCGTCGAAATTTGACCCACCCCGAACGTGATTTTCGGGTGTTGGGGGGAGGCTTTTCCGGGGGCGGCGGCAGGGTCGGGAATGGAGGGAGCCCGGAGGGCGACCGGAATTCCCGACCCTGCCGCCGACGCTTATGCGTCCTGCCCTTGGTGCTGTCCCCTGCCTTGTTTCAGCCTCCAGCTTTCATTGCCTGTTTCGATGATCTCGCAGTGATGTGTGACGCGGTCCAACAGGGCCGTGGTCATCTTGGCGTCTCCAAAGACCTGTGACCACTCCCCGAAGCTCAGGTTCGTGGTGATCAGCACCGAGGTCCTCTCGTAGAGCTTTGAGAGCAGGTGAAAGAGCAGCTGGCCTCCTGACCTGGAAAACGGCAGGTAGCCGAGTTCGTCCAGGATGACCAAGTCGAAGCGCGCCAAAGTCTCGGCCAGCCGTCCGGCCTTGCCGTCCGCCTTTTCCTGCTCGAGCTGGTTGACGAGGTCCACCAGATTGAAAAAGCGCACTCGGGCGCCGTTGCGCACGGCATTGGAGCCGATGGCGATGCTTAAATGCGTTTTTCCGGTGCCCGTGCCGCCTACAAAGACCACATTGATCCAGCTCTCCATGAAGCCGCCCTGGTATAGATCCCTGATCCTGGCCTCACCGACGTGCGAGTCCTGGAAGTCGAAACCGTCCAGATCTTTGCTCACGGGAAATCTGGCGATCCCCAGGCGGTATCGGATGCTGCGTACGCGGCGCTCGGCCTGTTCCGCCTTGAGCAGATCTAACAGAAACCGTTCCAGAGTGGCCCCGGATCGACGACCGTGCTCAAGCATCTCGTCGTAAGCTCCGCGCAGGCCATGCAGCTTGAGCTCTTTGAGCAAAGCCAAGATGTCATTGCGAAGCATGGCTCGCCTCCAATAGCTGGTCATAACGTCCGCAGTCGGCCACAGGCTCGCATTTGATCCTGAGGTGATCGGGGACGCAAACCTCTTGGGTTGGCCTTTGATCACGGGAGCGGTTCAAGATGTTAAGGACCACGTCCCGACTCACCGTGTTCTGGTCCAGGGCCGCCTGGCAGGCGTCGGTTACTGCCTGGAGTCCATGGCTGGGCACCGCTGTCAGGATACCCGCAAACTGTCGGTCCCAGTCCTTATGCCGCCGCAGGGACAGACGGATTTGCTCCATCGGCGCAGGAAGCCTCCAGTCCTGGAAGGGAGCGCCGTTGCGGAGCGCTCCGGGCTTACGCTCCAGGACAGGCACGTAGTGCCACGGGTCATAGACAGTCTTTTCTCTGCCGAATCGGCGGGCATGTACGGCCAGCACCCGGCCATCGCGAATCACCGAGATGTGGTCGGCGTACGCCTTGATCTGCGCCGCCTGTCCAGCCGCCTCGCAGGGTACGCTGTACCGGTTGTGATCAAACCGCACCAGACATGTGGAGGAAACCCGGCATTCCTGAATACGGTAGCCATCGAAAGGGGCTGCGGGCTTGATTAGGTTTTCACGCTCCTGCAGGAAGACCTCCCAGATCGTCTTGTCCGTAATCTCCGGATGAGCCTGAGTCTTGGCCCAACCAATAGCTCGCTCCAGCAGCCAGGCGTTGTACTCCTCAAGGCTCCCGAAACGCCATCTGCCGGATAAAAAACGAGTACGTACCAGATGGACTTGATTTTCCACCTGCCCTTTTTCCCAGCCAGCAGCAGGCGTACACAGCGTGGGGTCCACCAGGTAATGAGTGCACATCTGCTCGAAGCGGGAATTGAGTTCGCGTTGCTTGCCGCGTAGAACTTTGTTCACTGCGGTCTTCATGTTGTCGTAAATACCTCGGCCACAAGATCCGCCGAAAAAGGCAAAGCCGCGCTGATGGGCGTCGAATACCATCTCCTGGGTCTCCCGAGGGTAACCGAAGCAGAAGACCATCCGGCTATGGCACAATCGCATGTGCGCGGTCTTGACCGTCATTGGCATGCCGTCAATTTCGAGTTGCTCGTGGCTCCAGTCGAACTGGTAGGCCTCTCCAGAGGCGAAAGTCAGCGGGACAAAGGCTTGCGACACCCTGTGCCCTTCGGCTTCGCGCCAGCGGGAGACATGACGCCGGACAGCATCATAGCCTCCCTCGTAACCTTGCCCCTGAAGCTGCTCAAACAAGACCTTGATCGTGCGTCGATGTTTGCGTGGAAGCCCGACATCCCGCTCCAACTCGCTTTCCAGCCAGGTCGTGAATTCACCAAGTTTGGGCATGGGCTGGATCGCTCGTTTGTACTCGAAGCGCGTCTCCTCCGAGCGCAACACCTTGCGGACCGTATTCCGGCTCATGTTTAAATTCTTGGATATCTGCCTGATCGGCGTCTCATGCCGGTCATGGGCCACCTTAATCTTTCGAATTGTTTCCACCGTCAGCATCTCCTCGCTGGCCCTCCCGTCACGATTTTCTCGTGACCTTGAGGGGCTTGCCGGGGTGGGTCAAATTTCGACGCCGATTACCGGCTCAGGTGGGTCATATTTGCACGCCGATTCACACTTAAGGCCTTGATTCAAGCAGCCTGACAGTTTCAGCGATGGTGGTGGCAGCGTGGTAGATGACTCCGTCTTGTTCATAGGTGTCATTTTCGAGATGGCCTTGGACGAAAACCAAATTCCCTTTGCTGAGGAGTCCAGCAAGCCACATGATAAGACGTTCTTTGTAGACGACAACGCGGTGGCGCTGTGTTTTGGGAATCCATCTGTTGGTATTGTTTTCGAAATGCCCGTCGTCGGTGACTACGATGAATGAGAGGAATGTCGTATTGTCGTTTGCAATCTCCAGCTTTACATCCTGCGCGATTCGCCCTACCAGAATTTGAATGTTCATGCTCACTGATCACCTTCCTACTACAACTAATTTGTGGAAAAAACATATACCTAATCTGAGCGATTCTCCAGCCTGACACAACATCAAAGCTGGCATATCACCTTGTTTTTGTTTACAATCACATCCAGTCACTACGTCATGAACGTTTCACCCATTTGGTGGAGGGCTGGATGTCCAACTCAAAGAGAACCAAAGCAAAATTCATCGACGATGTCCAAGTCACGAACGACTGTCTGACAAGCCGGGCCGGGCTCAACCTCTTTGCTCGCTACATTCGTGGCATTGGTCTTTTCCCCCACATCAACCGCCTTTTCGGCTCCATGCGCAAGAACCCCAAGGGCACGCCCATCGATGAACTTTTCAAGCAGGTGCTCTGCTTCCTCTTTGACGGCACCAGCCGTCACTTGGCCCACTTTGATGTCCTGACCAAAGATCCGGGCTACGCGGCTGCCATCGAAACAGACATCAAGAGCATGGCCTCATCGCACACCGTCAAGCGGTTCTACCAATCATTCTCCGCACAACGGACCTATCTTTTTCGCCGTCTGTTGCAGCAACTCTTCCTTTGGCGACTCAGCATGACCAGCCCAGAAGTGATCGAACTGAACATCGACACCATGGTCATGGATAACGACCAAGCGCCGAAGCGTCACGGCGTCAAGCCCACCTACAAGAAGGTTCTGGGCTTTCAGCCTCTCCAGATGACCTGGGGCCGCTACATTATAGACGCCGTGTTCCGTGGCGGCGACAAACACTCTCTCAACGGCGACTCAGCCCCGAAGATGATCCGTCACGTGGTGCGCATGATCCGTACCCGCTACAGCAAGACCGTACCCATCATCATTCGCATGGACTCCGGATTCTTCGACCAGGAGCTCTTCGACGAGATGGAGCGGCTGGATATCGGTTTCATCTGCGCAGGCAAGTTCTATAGCGACATCAAGGCCATGATTGGGGCACTTCCCGAAACCGCCTTTCAGCATCACTTCGGCAAAACCGATGAGGATGTCTGGCAGTGCTACGAGTTCTGCGACCGCCGCAAGTCCTGGGAAAAGTCCTTCAGGACCATCTTTTGGCGACCTTTACTGGAAGAGAAGCAGTTCCTGCTACCCGGATCAAGACCAGGCACCATCGTCTACACCAACCTTGGCATGGATAGTGTCGTGGATCAGCAATTGCAGGAGGCTGGCCTCGCGTTCATGGCCGAAACCGATGCCATCATCCACTCCTACCACCAGCGGGGCGCGGACGAACTGGTGCACAGGGCGTTCAAGGATTTCGGATTCGAGGAGTTGCCGTTCCAGCGCTTCGTGCCCAACGCCGCCTTCGATTACACCATGCTCCTCGGCTTCTTCCTGTTTGAAGCGTTCAAGGAAGATGTGAGTGAGCCGGTGGTACCGGTCAAGTCTTTCCCGACCACACTGCGTCGCACCTTGGTGGACGTCGCCGCCAAGGTGGTGTCCCATGCTGGCAAAACCGTACTCAAGGTCACGGCGATCGCCATGGAATCGTTGCGTTTCAAAGAACTGTGGGAGCGCTGCCTGAGCGCTCCAAAATTCGTCTGGACCTGATCTGAACGCCCCGCTCCATGTCCAGCGATGGGAGAGGTGCGTCCAATTTCCTGAAAAATCTGGTATCACAACCGAAACGAGTGGCATTTTCACGCTTCAGCGATCAAGCTGTCCCCATTCGCACCATTTTTGGAGTCAATCTTCTTCCGGTTTCTGCCGAGGAAGGCTTCAATGAGACCCCTCCGCTCGATTTAGGATATAGCTTTTCTATGATGATGGGATTTAGCTCGTTGACGTTAATTTTTGCGTCGCCTTATTCACGATGGCTTTGCCGTGCACACTCATCTCATTGATGAAGATTGAGCCAGCAACTTCGCTGTCTTGAGCAAGGCAATCCTCTCAAGAATAGAGCCTGCGAGGGGGGATGGCTCACTGACTCATTCTGCTTGGACATCCTTTTGGCCGTGCCTAAAGGAACTTTGTGCCAATCAGTGTCACCCGTCTTACATAGAGTTCAAGTAGGGATTTGTCGTCGAAACTAACCACGCCGTAGGCGAGATCGTCAGTGTTCATTCCAGGTAGGAACACGAGAATCAAGAGGTTGCGGTTCACCCTATTATGCTCTTTCCACAGGGTGGTGCAGAAGTCTTTGAGCTGTGTAGAATCTGGTAACTTGGTCGTAGACAGGAATATTTTGAGAGTAACCCAGGGGGCGCCGTTCTTTTTTGTTTCGGATTTTTCAAGCAACCGGTATTGATAACCGTGGGCTGTTTTGTCAGGCAGCGGATCGGGCCTTTTGCTGTTCTTAATTTGGGTTCGATCAATGACCAATGTTTGGCTGCCCGACTCAACCGTTCCGTTTGGCAGCAGCGGCGTGGCCGTTTTCGCTCGCGTTTCCTGAGAAGCGAGGTTTTTGTCTAAGGCCTCTGTCAAGCCTTCTGCGTCTTGCGGCCTGTCCAACGGCGCATCTGTCCCTGTTTGTACGTCTTGAGTTGACAAGAGTTGATCAAGCGCAGTCGTCGATTGCAAATATTGTGTCGCACAGTAGCCCCGAGCGTTCATCCGGGAGCGGATAGTGGCATCCGGGGAAAAGACCATAATCCAATCGTCTTCGGGAAAATCAGTCTTGACCGGTTCCGCTGCCTCAAGCTTGCCCACAATAGTGGATCGTATCGACGCGCCTTTGCGGATGTTGAGCCTTTGCGCCGAAACCATAAGTTCACCCCAAGTGCCCGCTTCGACATGAGTTGGTTCGGGTAGCAGAAAGCTGGCTTTAGCATAGCCTGCGGCAAGCGACTCTAGCGCTCTTTTCTCGCTTGGCTCAAATACAGCCACCCAGCCATCTTTCATAAAAGCTACTTTTACTTTCTGGCCGGCGTGCAGATTGCCCACCCAGCCGGCTGTGGCCGAACGGGCAGCGCGGAGATTGAGCTTACGATCCGGATATCTGATATCACCAAAGGCCGCAGCTGATGATGCCGTAAGCAATAGTAGCAATGCAGTCATTAAACCTGTGCTCTTGAGCATTAAGGACCAACTATTGAACATGTCATGTTGTCACACGTATGGTGATCTTTGGTGCGCCGTGTAAGAAAGACACCTGTAAATGTGAATCGGAAAATGGTACTGGCGTGAGTCAGGTAAGAGAATTTGTATTGCACACATGCAAACACTGATGATTATGCACCTGTTGTCAAGTTTTTCCCGCTGCTGAAAATCGTGACACAGAATATTCAAATCCGTAATATGGCTTAAGAACGACCTATATTTGTATCGGATGAGCACGTTCATGTGCGTATTAAACAATCTTACCTGTTGTCTGGCTTTTGCCAAAAGCAAATCTTCGTAACAAGACTACTTTTTGTTGACTTTACACGTGCATTGTATTGATTTTTTTAGACGCGAGCTGGGGGTAAACCGTATTATGTTGCACTCTGGAATCACAATGATTTCTCCGGTCCGAAGGTTGCGCCCCTTTTTCTTTTTGCGCAGGAATGTCGAAAACGAAGCGAAGTCCCTGATAGATATTTTTTCCCCAGCCACTATTTCTGACGTGAGTATATTGAGGATAGTGTTAAGAGTCTTATAGCTGCTAGCCTTTGTTGTCGATGTTGCGTTAGCCATCATGGTAGCCAAATCAGACTTGGTCATTTTTTCCTCTTTTGAATGTGGTAAGGTTTATATTACGTTGGTCCTTGTCCAACTAGTCCGGCTGTGGACCTTTTAGGGCCAAGCAAGCATACTTTGTGCTTGCTTGGCCCAGGGAGGGGTGCGCGCAAGGAACCAGTTCAAGAATGGGGTTGTTTTTATACCCAATTCTCGGGGAGTGGAGGTTGTCTGGTTTCTTCATACGCGCATGCGGTCCGGTCATTGTGACGTATGCGTATGGCATACAGGCAGCTGTGCCACTGTTTTTGCTTGAACGACGGCATTGGCTCAGTCGCCCTGTGTTGCGACCTTCAAAGTCCTTCATTAATTTGGTTCATGCCTTTAGTAAGAGCGTATACCTCTTCAATTGAAAGCTTAGCGTAGTGCTTTTGCTTTTTCTTATTTTTTTCTTTAGATAACGCAGCAATAAGTTCTCGAACATCAAAAGGTTTTAAGTAAATATAGTCAACATGTACCTGGTTCACTGCTCTAGTAGTGATGTTTATGTCATAGACTCCAGTCGTGAGAATTTTTACAACCCCAGTGCACTTTTTGCGTGCCATATCGAGTGCATCTATCCCGTTAAGTTTAGGCATTTTGTAATCGGCTATTATTGCAAAAACATCGTTGTGCTTTCCCATGTAACTAAGGAAATCATGCGGACAATAGAACGTTTTCACATCATAAGTCCTGTGCAAAATGGCCGTTAATGTGTCCGCACTCGCTCTGTCGTCGTCAAGGACCACCACTTTTTCTTTCCGCATCTTATCCTCCCGGACAGTCTCAATAGGCAACGCCATCCATGGAATTTTCGGCTAAGCAAGGGCCGATTTGGTAACCTGGAACTTGACGAGCGGGTCAGTTTGCATCTGCGCCGACAAGTTTTCCAAAACGATGTTCAACAGCGCTCTGATGCGTTCCCGTACAACAATTATGAACACAGGCTGTTGCTGGTTTTCTGTATCGAGCTTTTCGAATTTTCAATAAATTTTTACCTAATCTGAGCGATTCTCCAGCCTGACACAACATCAAAGCTGGCATATCACCTTGTTTTTGTTTACAATCACATCCAGTCACTACGTCATGAACGTTTCACCCATTTGGTGGAGGGCTGGATGTCCAACTCAAAGAGAACCAAAGCAAAATTCATCGACGATGTCCAAGTCACGAACGACTGTCTGACAAGCCGGGCCGGGCTCAACCTCTTTGCTCGCTACATTCGTGGCATTGGTCTTTTCCCCCACATCAACCGCCTTTTCGGCTCCATGCGCAAGAACCCCAAGGGCACGCCCATCGATGAACTTTTCAAGCAGGTGCTCTGCTTCCTCTTTGACGGCACCAGCCGTCACTTGGCCCACTTTG
Organism: uncultured Pseudodesulfovibrio sp.; assembly: GCA_963662475.2. Lineage (GTDB taxonomy): Bacteria > Desulfobacterota > Desulfovibrionia > Desulfovibrionales > Desulfovibrionaceae > Pseudodesulfovibrio. The sequence goes on along the minus strand of CAXXUE010000010.1, from coordinate 5,404 downwards.
ATGTCCTGACCAAAGATCCGGGCTACGCGGCTGCCATCGAAACAGACATCAAGAGCATGGCCTCATCGCACACCGTCAAGCGGTTCTACCAATCATTCTCCGCACAACGGACCTATCTTTTTCGCCGTCTGTTGCAGCAACTCTTCCTTTGGCGACTCAGCATGACCAGCCCAGAAGTGATCGAACTGAACATCGACACCATGGTCATGGATAACGACCAAGCGCCGAAGCGTCACGGCGTCAAGCCCACCTACAAGAAGGTTCTGGGCTTTCAGCCTCTCCAGATGACCTGGGGCCGCTACATTATAGACGCCGTGTTCCGTGGCGGCGACAAACACTCTCTCAACGGCGACTCAGCCCCGAAGATGATCCGTCACGTGGTGCGCATGATCCGTACCCGCTACAGCAAGACCGTACCCATCATCATTCGCATGGACTCCGGATTCTTCGACCAGGAGCTCTTCGACGAGATGGAGCGGCTGGATATCGGTTTCATCTGCGCAGGCAAGTTCTATAGCGACATCAAGGCCATGATTGGGGCACTTCCCGAAACCGCCTTTCAGCATCACTTCGGCAAAACCGATGAGGATGTCTGGCAGTGCTACGAGTTCTGCGACCGCCGCAAGTCCTGGGAAAAGTCCTTCAGGACCATCTTTTGGCGACCTTTACTGGAAGAGAAGCAGTTCCTGCTACCCGGATCAAGACCAGGCACCATCGTCTACACCAACCTTGGCATGGATAGTGTCGTGGATCAGCAATTGCAGGAGGCTGGCCTCGCGTTCATGGCCGAAACCGATGCCATCATCCACTCCTACCACCAGCGGGGCGCGGACGAACTGGTGCACAGGGCGTTCAAGGATTTCGGATTCGAGGAGTTGCCGTTCCAGCGCTTCGTGCCCAACGCCGCCTTCTATTACACCATGCTCCTCGGCTTCTTCCTGTTTGAAGCGTTCAAGGAAGATGTGAGTGAGCCGGTGGTACCGGTCAAGTCTTTCCCGACCACACTGCGTCGCACCTTGGTGGACGTCGCCGCCAAGGTGGTGTCCCATGCTGGCAAAACCGTACTCAAGGTCACGGCGATCGCCATGGAATCGTTGCGTTTCAAAGAACTGTGGGAGCGCTGCCTGAGCGCTCCAAAATTCGTCTGGACCTGATCTGAACGCCCCGCTCCATGTCCAGCGATAGGAGAGGTGCGTCCAATTTCCTGAAAAATCTGGTATCACAACCGAAACGAGTGGCATTTTCACGCTTCAGCGATCAAGCTGTCCCCATTCGCACCATTTTTGGAGTCAATCTTCTTCCGGTTTCTGCCGAGGAAGGCTTCAATGAGACCCCTCCACTCGATTTAGGTTTTAAAAGCCATTTTTGAAATAATAAAACTTAATTGGCTGCCGGGAGAAAGATATAAAAATCTTTTATAAATTGCGTTTTTTTTTTTTTGGGGGGGGGGGGGGGGGGAGTCCTTGACATATTTTCAATGTGTGATTTATTGAAAAAGACCCAGGATGGTACGTAATGATTTTTCCGGGTGCGGGAGCTGGTGACCTGTCGGTCATCTATAGATGAAATATACCGCGAAATATTAGTTGAGGGAATTCGAATGGGTGAATTAGTCGCACGTATCCGCTTGAAGGCATTTGGGTTTACCGTGGCTTTATTTGTAGCTGTTGTGTTCAGCGTCGTTGGCTGTGCGCGGTATGACCTTTTTGAAAGCTATAAGGAAGAGGCGGTGAAGCGGTATGAGGAGAGCAAGTCTCTCCCAGTGGCCAGCAATGAGGCGGCAGGCGATGGGAGTGATGAAACCTATATCGAGCTTGGGTGGATGCGTCCCTCTCAGCAGATTTCATATGATTCGTTGGGTGACAAGTTGGGGATTGACGGACGTGAAATCGCAAGTCTGAATTGGGATGATGTTGACAATGAAGTTCCTCCAGGCAGGCTTGTTTTGATTCCTTTGAGCAACTCTCATATTTTAGAGAATGTCAGTGATGAGGATTTGCTGAAAGTGCGTGCGACTGTGCATGACAGCATGGAGGATTCGTATCTGTATCGGAGTGATAATTCAGATGACATGGCTGGCGACCCAGATACGCAATATGTGCTCAAGAGTGTCAGTGAGATCGCTAAAAACTCTTCAGAAGTAAGCGCTAAGCAATTGGGTGAGAATTTTGCCAGGCTTGTTGGACGCCATGTGGCTGATGCTGCTGTGGGATACGCGCGTCAAACGCCGTGGATTAATACTTTAGAGGTCGAGTACAAGCTCCCAATTGGCAGTGACGTCGCAACTGTCAGTGCCGATGCGTTAATTGCCCTTCATGAACTGGATGAAGATGGCCGATTTGTCTTTACGCAGGTCGGAGGACGCTACAAAAAGGATCGCTTCATGGGCAACCTTGGCATTGGATACAGACAATTGAGCCAGGATGAAAGCTGGATGTGGGGGGGCAACGCGTTTTTAGACTATGATTTTATGGGAGAGCACGCCCGTGCTGGCCTTGGGGCAGAAATTAAGACCAGCCTCCTTGATTTTTATTCGAACTACTATCTTCCAGTAACCCCATGGAAAAAGGCATACGGGAATCATTATCTGGAAGAACGGGCAGCAAGAGGGTTTGATGCGGGTTTGGTCGGCAGGCTCCCATTTTTGCAGTCTGTAGACTGGAACGCCAAGTATTTCAAATGGTATGGCAATCGTGTTGATGTCTACGGAGACAACAAATATTTGAGCGATCCTGATGGTGTTGAAATTGGCGCGACATGGACTCCATGGAAGGCTTTCAAGCTTGGCGTGGCTCATTCGCGAGTCATCGGATCAAGCCTTCAGGAAACACGAGTGGAAGGTACGTTCAGTGCCAGTTTTGAGGAACTAGGTTCATTGTTCGATAGCACTAAAGCGTCTGAAGGCCCAGCTATTAAAGAACGGATTGGGCAGCTGGTCAAGAGGCAGAATGAAATCGTCTTTGAACGGCGCGTCTCGGCGGAAGGCGAGGCTGCTGGTATCGTGATAACAAAGTTTCAGAGAAATTGAGGCTGGCTATGAAAAAGCTCATATATAAATTGGTGTTGTTGGTTGGCCTCCTTGTCTGCGCTGTTTATGGCGTTACTTTTGCACAGACCGCAGCTGAAGACATTCCGTACGCGTTCACGGATGAATCAATTACAGCAGAGTTCCAAGCGATAGGCATTACATCTGGCCTGGATTTAAGATTTGTCGCGAAGTGGTATGTAGACGATGATGAGATTGTAGCAGAAACAAAAGATCCTGCGTCTCCCGGGAAGCCTTATACATTGGATTTGTCTAAATATTCGCAGTGCTTCGGCAAGAAAGTTAAGTTTGTTGTGCAAGCGGTAGGCACAGGCGGAGGCACCGCCGGAGTTGCGGCTTCTAGCGAAAAAGTCGTAACACTGCCAGTCGTTAAGAAAGGCGGTAGCAGTTATAACGTTGTAATTACTACTACCGGCGGACTGACGTCGGTGGGCAACAAATACACTGATACGGTCGGCGGCCTCTCGCCACGCACATACACTGTGCTAATAAAGAATGGAACAAACGAGATAAGTGATTATAGCGGTGTCAAGTTCCTTCTTACTGGGACAAACAAGGATTCCTTTGTCTGGAATGCGGCGCAACGCACGTTGACATTTTCTGAGCTGTATAAAAACGGTTCCACAAATACGTATAATATAAAGCTGTTAGCGTACGGTGCTGATAACATTGGTTCAGAGGCTGAACTTGAAGTTACGAGAAAGAACTTCACGCTGGCATTCGCCCAGCAGACCATGACCAAGTCTGTTGGCAGCCCCTCATTTACAAATCCTGTGTCCGGTACAAGCGGAGGCACGGTCACTTACCAATCCAGCGCAACGAATGTTGCGACAGTTGACGCCTCTTCCGGGCAGGTCGCCATAGTTGGCGCAGGTACCGCGACAATCACGGCAACAGAATCGCCAACCTCTGTTTATGCTGATGGGCAAACAGCGACTTTTGTATTGACGGTCAACGGGGCCATTACGGCGACCGCTAACACCGCACCCCAGGTGCTGACGCAAGGCGCGGCCATGACGGCTTTCAGCCCGCTGACCAGCGTGAGCGGCGGCACGACCCCCTACACCTATGAAGTGAAGTCCGGCACGCTGCCGGCCGGCCTGACGCTCAATGCGTCCACAGGCGTTGTGTCCGGCACTCCGACGGCGGCCCAGGCAGCCTCGGACGTGGTGTTCCAGGTCAGGGACGCGATCCCCGTGATATGCGCAACTACCAGCACGGTGAGCTTTACGGTCAAGGAAGCGCTGACGGCAATCGGGGCGATCTCCGGCACTGCAACGGTGGGCAGCACGCTGACCGCCGGAGCAATCACCCCGTCAGGGGCCACGGTGGACTACCAGTGGCAGTCGAGCTCCACTGAAGGCAGCGGATACACGAATATCACCGGCGCGACTTCGGGGACCTATACGCTGGCGGCGACCGATGCCGGCAAGTACATCAGGGTTCAGGTAACGGGCACGGGTTCGTACACGGGTACGCAAACGAGCTCGGCCACGGCGCAGGTGACGCAGGCTGTGACGGCCGTCGCGATCACCGGCACTGCGGCGGTGGGCGGCACGCTGACCGCCGGGATAACCCCGTCAGGTGCCACGGCGACCTACCAGTGGCAATCGAGCTCCACTGAAGGCAGCGGGTACACGAATATCACCGGCGCGACCGCGGGGACCTATACGCTGACGGCGAGCGAGCTTGGCAAGTACATCAGGGTCCAGGCAACGGGTACGGGGTCGTACACGAGCACGGTCACGAGCCCGGCCACAGGTGTGGTGGGTGGCCAGCCGGTGACGGCCATTGGGGCGATCACCGGCACTGCGGCGGTGGGCAGCACGCTGACCGCCGGAGCAATCACCCCTTCAGGGGCCACGGTGGACTACCAGTGGCAGTCGAGCAACGACAACGTTACGTACAACAACATCAGCACCGCGACTTCGGGGGCCTATACGCTGGCGGCGACCGATGTCGGCAAGTACATCAGGGTTCAGGCAACGGGTACGGGTTCGTACACGGGCACGATTCAGAGTGATCCCACGGCGAAGGTGACGCAGGCTGTGACGGCCGTTGCGATCACCGGCACTGCAACGGTGACAAGCACGCTGACCGCCGGGATAACCCCGTCAGGGGCCACGGTGGACTACCTGTGGCAGAGGAGCGACGCGGTTGGCGGCCCGTACACGACCATCATGTTCGCGACCTCGGGGACCCATAAGCTGACGGCGCTCGAGCTTGGCAAGTACGTCAGGGTCCAGGTAACGGGCACGGGTTCGTACACGGGCACGGTCCTGAGTGCTACCACGGCGCTGGTGACGACGCCGCTGACGGACATTTGGCCGATCGAAGGCACTGCGGTGGTGGGCAGCA
>CAXXUE010000009.1:0-67976 GCA_963662475.2 uncultured Pseudodesulfovibrio sp. | reverse complement strand
GGAGAAGTATCCCGAAGCATGGGTTCCGATTTCTCCCCGGACTCGACGGATAAGAGTTTCAAGATTCCCATACAGCGTGATTTATCAAGCCCGAAATGATTCCTTACTGGTGGTCGCTGTCATGCACATGAGTCGTCATCCGAAACGTTGGGAAGAAAGAGTATAGCTCAAAGCAGCCTTAAATTTTGGTCAACCATCCGGTCAACCAAATGCCTTCAACACACCTCCAACATCACTGATTTTCTGTTGACATCAAAATAAAAAATCAAAGTATTTCAAATGTTACACGCCCGTCCTCGTGCATGGCATTCAAGAGGTCGTGGGTTCGATTCCCTCCCGCTCCACCACAAGAAAAATAAGGGTTTCAAGTAACTACTTGGAATCCTTTTTTCTTTGTTTTGGGCTGAAAAGTGGGTTTGTGTCCGCTCTGTGGCCGCCGCTTCTGATGTGCCTGCATAATGAGTGGGCAGAGCTGCTTGGATGATGTCCTCTCTGGCTGCTTCAAGGCGGGAATAGCGAGTGGTATACTGTCCCTTTATTCAGACTGCTACACCTTCTCTTCTTAAACAAACACCTTTTGCTATTTGGGGACATTCTCAGTGCGACTGTCCCTCTTGGGTCGAAGTGGCCCTACTCCTTGTCCTATAGTATGGGGAAGATGCTCGTTGGGTATAGGGACGCCCAACGTCTCTTTGAGATGGGGCACCTGCCTTTGCTGGACTCCTCGCGCGCAATTATTTTCTTGAAGTCCAGAGGGCATGAGACCACGCGGTGGTCGATCCGGGCGTTTGCCTGCTGCCCAATGATGGAGATACATTCCCTTTTGGGCGAAATTCTTGTAGGATATAGAAAGGAGGAATTTAGGTATGTATGCAAAAAATGTTCTGAAGCGTGCCGTTGTCGTGGGGGGGTGTCTGCTGCTGTTCGTACTGGGGTGGATCGTCCAGGCCCCGGCATCCGATCTGGAGCAAATCAAGAAGAGGGGTGTGTTGCGGCATCTCGGTATTCCGTATGCTAATTTTGTCACCGGACAGGGGGATGGGCTGAGCGTGGAGGTCATGCAGTTGTTTGCCAACTATCTCGGCGTACAATATCAGTTTGTCGAGACCAATTGGGACGACCTGTTCGGGGATTTGACCGGCAGCAAGGTCAAGCCCAAGGGCAATACGGTTGAGGTCCTCGGGAAAACCGCGATTCGCGGCGATGTCATTGCCAATGGTTTGACTGTGCTTGCCTGGCGCGAGAAGGTGATCAATTATTCGGAGCCGACTTTCCCGACCCAGGTGTGGTGTATTGCTCGCGCCGATTTCCCGGCCAAACCCATCACCTCCTCCGGGGATGTTCAACAGGATATCAAGGCCGTCAAGGCACTCCTCAGGGGCCGCCGAGTCATGGGCAAGAACGGCACCTGTCTGGCTCCGGGGCTGTATGGCATCGACTCCTCTGTGGCTGACGTCTTCAGTTTCCCCGGTAGCGTCAATGACATCGCACCAGCCATTATCAAGGGCGATGCGGAACTGGCGCTGCTCGACGTCCCGGATTCCCTGGTGGCCCTGGAAAAATGGCCCGGCAAGATCAAGGTACTGGGGCCGTTGTCTCCCGTGCAGGCCATGGCTGTCGGTTTTCGGAAAGACTCCCCGGAATTGCTCAAGGCCTTCAACGCATTTTATAAGGACCTGAGAAATAGCAATGAATATCGGCTGTTGATAAAGAAATACTACCCTGCTGTTTTTAGATATTATAAGGATTTCTTTGAGGCGACGCAGTAGGTCTTTCAATTTGTAACAGTCGAGGAAGATCGTTTGCCTTAACAGGAACAAGATGGTGATGGCAGGAGGATTCTTTCTGGCCGTATTCATGATGTTCATCGGTCTCAAGCAACTACCGTTCCCAGGTGGAGTTGCGGCAGGTATCCTTTGACCAGTTCGGGGAATATTCGGCTCAGGAGGCGGCCACCCTCGGGCATTTCTTTTCGGAACGCCGAAATGATCTTGATGACCTTTCGACCAGTCGGGAGATTCGGGCCTATTTTGAAAACAAGAGCCTGGGCATGTCCAAACAATATGGTCTGTGGGCAAGCCAGGTGGGTATGTTTGAGCTCCTTGCTTATTTTGTCGCCAAAAAGCAATTGACAGGCAAGCGTATCTATCAGCGAATCGCTTTTGTCGATCAGGCGGGCGACCTTCTGGCTGACAATTGGGGTGTCCCCGAGGATTCGTTGAATTGCACTGTCGTCATTCCCCCAGATCTGAAGCCGGAGGAGGTGAGAATACTTCTTGAGGAAAAGGAGGGTGTCATCAACATAATTCTGATGTGCCCCTATGCCTACAAGGGGGACCGGGTAGGGACGCTCCTGGCTTGGCTCAACACGGAAGAGATAATGCCCATCCTCATGGAGGATTTATGGAAGCCTGGCGAAAAGGGATTCTGTTTTCTGGTCTATGAAAATATTGTGTACTCACCCCTACAGGCATTGCCGCCCCGGTTGTTGCCGTTGATCAATTCGTGTTCGTCTTCCGATCCCGGCGAGGTTCTGTGGCGTTCATTCCCCCTGGAGTCCGGGGATACAGCCGAAGTTCTTTTGGTCCGGTCTTTGGTGAAAGGAACGCCTTTCAGCCTCTTCAATATGGTTCGCAAGGAACAGGTGCTCGGTTCCATGGCACCGTGGAAGCTTCTTCTTTATACCGTCCTGCTCGCGCTGTTGCTCCTGGGCGGCGGGGTGATCATTCTCAGAATTAGCGCTCGGAACCTGATCCTCAACGTGCGAGTGGATGAGGCCGTCAAGCACACCCAACGTATCGAGGAGAAGAATCGGCAGCTTGAAGCAGAGATCGGTGCCCGCAAGATGGCAGAAGAAGCCCTGCGCAAGGTCAACGACGAATTGGAGGCGCGGGTGGTGGCGCGAACTTCCGCCCTGGAAGATCGCACTCTGGCCTTGAGCCATGAAGTGACCGAACGTCGTGAGGCCGAGGCGGGCATGCGGCTTATTTTCAACAGCACCCACGATGCCATCATTATTCACAATGTGCAGGGGAAGATCTTGGACATCAACCAGCGGATGCTTGATCTTTACCAGGTGAGCCGCTCGGAGGCGTTCATCCTGTCCTTTGTCGATGATTTTTCCGCTCCGGGCAATACCGTTGAAGAGTGTCTTGCGATGTGGCAACGGGTGGTGGACGGTGAGAAAGCTCCTTTTTGAGTGGGTGGCCAAGCGACCGGGTGACGGTTATCTGTTCGATGTGGAGGTGGCCTTGGACCGCATCGAATTCGGAGGTGAGGCTGTGATCCTTGCCAATATTCACGATATTTCCGAAGAGAAAAAAACGGCAGGCGCAGCAGGAGGAGCATCAGGAATTTCTGAATACCATTTTCGAGGGCATTGGGGCGGCCATTTTCGTTTTTGATCCCGAGAAGGGAAAAATGGTCGATTGCAATGTGGTGGGCGAAGGCCTGCTCTCCCTCACCCGGGAGGAGATTATCGAAGGATCCTGCAAGGTGGAGTAATCTCTTTGCGGGCAGAGAGCGTCGGGACCTGTTGTGCCCCGAGTGGCATGACAGCAACAAATATGAGGAAGGGTTGCTCCCTATTCCCGGCAGGACGCCCCTTCCGGTTTCCCGGCACACTTTCGAGATTTTTATCGGCGGCAAGGTACATCTGGTCCAGGTGGTTTTCGACATAACGGACCGCAAGAATCTTGAGCGCAAGTTGAACATCGCCCAAAAATTGGAATCCATCGGCCAGTTGGCATCGGGTATTGCTCATGAGATCAATACGCCCATCCAGTACGTCGGCGACAGCGTCCGTTTCGTCAAGGAAGTGGTCGATGACATGTTTGAGCTGATCGGTTTATATGAAGCGGTCGTGGACGAGGTGGGCGGTGGACCAACCAGCCCCGTTCGCAAGATATTGGAGTTCAAGGACGACATGGATTATGAATTTGTGTTTGAGGAGGCTCCCAAGGCGTGCGATCGCGCTTTGGAAGGCTTGCATCGCGTGGCTTCCATCGTTCTGGCCATGAAGAATTTTTCCCATCCCGGCGAGGAAGAGACCCGGGCCGTGGACATTAACAAGGCCATCGAGAACACGGTCACGGTGGCGCGTAACGAGTGGAAGTACGTAGCGGATCTGGAAATGAACCTGGCACCCGACTTGCCCTTTGTGCGCTGCTTCCCTGGCGGCATCAATCAGGTCCTGCTCAATATCCTTGTCAATGCGGCCCATGCCATAGCCGAAGTGGAGCCGTCCGGCCAGAGAGGGAGCATAACGGTCGACACCGGGTTCGACGACGAATTCGTGGAAATCCGGATTTCGGATTCGGGGTGTGGCATTCCCAAGGAAAACCTGACCAAGGTTTTCGATCCGTTTTTCACCACCAAGGAAGTGGGCAAGGGCACCGGCCAGGGGCTTGCCATCGTCCATGACATCATTGTGGATAAGCATGGCGGCACGGTCGATATCGAATCCGAGGAGGGCAAGGGCACGACCTTCATCCTCAGGCTGCCCATTGACGGTCTGCCGGAGTAGCCCCCTGTCTATGGGGGGTAACAGGCTGTTGAAAAAACGGCGATCTGCGCGTTGCTTCAAGAAGTTCACTTGCGGCTGTATCTCGCCCTTTTTGAACAGTCTGTGTTTTTTACTTTTTCAATGACCTGATAACTGTCCTGGGCGAGGACGACATCTTCAAGATGGGAAAGGGCCTGTACACGCTGTGTAAAGGCCGCGTTGATCTGGTGGCGATCCTCTGCGTCCTTGAAGAGGACTTTGATTCGCTTTTCCAGAGCAGCGGCGTGTCACTCGGCATGCCCTCCCATGGGCGCGAGGTGGCGGGTCACTGCTTGAGCACGATCAGGTAGTCCATGCCCGCCACGTTTTGCTCGTCGAGCACGATAAGCCCTTGTGGTCTGTCCTTCCATTCGTCCCAGTGCCGCTTGCGGATGGAGAGCACCGCCTTTTCGTGGCTGTCGAGCCAGGATTTGAGCAGGGCGGGATCGCCGGTCTCGGCCAGGTTGTGCCCGGCGTAGTAAGTGAAAATACCGGAGTATACCTTGAAAGCCATGGGTGTGTATCCCCTGTCCGCATAGTCGCCGATGATCAGTGCCTGCCGCCGGGGGCTCATGGCTTCGTCCAGAGAGGGGGCTACCAGCAGACCGACCGGGTAGAGCCAGGCCGTGAGGGCCAGGGCGGAGCAGATAAGCCCGGCCTTGTTGCTCTTTCTGCCTGTCAGGAAGATGCCCGCGCCGCCCAGCAGGAGCGCGCAGGCCGAGAGGCCCAGGCCGCGCACCGGCACCGGGAAGGGAAGCAGGTCGCCCGCCACGATCAGGCCGAGGCCGAGGACCGCCCACAGTGCGGCGGCCAGGGTCCAGAATCGGGCGGAGCGGGACTTGTCGAGCCGCGTCATGGCGTCCCCGGTGAGGATGGCCAGGGGCGGGAACATGGGCAGGATGTAGATGAGCACCTTGCCGCTCAGGCAGGACAGGAACAGGAAGGTGGCCGCAAACATGATCCACAGAAAGGCATGCGGTCCGGCTTCCTGGCGTGCGGTCCACAATTCGTTCCAGCGGGCAGGGGAAAAGAGTGTCTTTACGGGCGCGGCAAAGGCGAACAGGGTCCACGGCAGCCAGGCCAGGGGGAAGGCGATGCAATAGTAATAGAAGGGTTCACGGTGGTGGAAGGTGTGGGTGGCGCGTTGGATTACGTGTTGTCCCAGCACCGTGTTGACGAGGAAATCCGGTCCTTCGGTCAGAATGACTCCGGTCACCCAGGCGGCGAGCATGGCGAGCATGGCGACCAGTCCCAACCCCATTTGCCGGGTGAAGAGTTTGCGCGCCTTGCCTTTCCACAGCAGATAGAGAGCGGCGGTGAGCAGCGGAAAGAGGAAGCCCAGCGGGCCTTTGATCAGGGTGGCGATCCCGGCCAGCAGGAACCCGTACAGCGGCCAGCGGCCCTGGTTTTCGCCATCGAATGCCCGGAACAGGCAGGCGTGGACGAGCACGATCAACGCCGCGAACATCAGGTCCATGCGCGAGTAGTGAAACAGTCCGGCCAGGAAAAAGGTGGAGAGCAGGATGAGTACTGCGGCCAGACTGACGGTGCGGTCGAACTTGAGCGTTCGCGCCAGGATATAGGCCGCGCCCAGGAGGAACAGGCCGGACAGGGCGGCACCCAGGAAGAACACGGTGGGCGGGTCTGCCGGGGTCAGGGTGTCGATGAGCCACAGGAACCAGAAGTAGACCGGGGGCTTGTCCGGGTAGGGCTGACCGTTGAGGGCCAGGACCATCCATTTTCCGTGCAGGGCCAGATTCTTGTAGGCGTCGGCATAGCGGACCTCGTCCGAGAACCACAGGGCGCGGTTGTTCAGGCTGAACCACGTCTGGGCGAACACGCCGACCAGCATGGTCAGCCAGGGGTGGTGCTCAAGATGATGCCAGAGGCGTTCGGTGGTGCTCATTATGTAACCCTTTTGCGGAACAGGGATGATCCGACGATGATATGCGTGGCAAAGCCGCCGAAGCTGCCCAGAAGCCAGCCGAAGAACACGTCGCTGGGATGGTGCCAGCCCAGGTAGATGCGGGAAAAGCCCACCACGCCGATGAGTAATCCCAGGAGTGCGGACAGGAGGGTCTTGTTGTGGCGCAGGGCCAGGGGCATGGTCCACCCCATGATTTCCGTGGTGTGCCCCGACGGGAACGAGTGATAGTTGCCCCGCGTGGTCAGGGGATCGAAATACCAGTCTTGCCCCGGACGCGGCCGGCCGATGGTGTACTTGATGAAGTGCACGGCCAGGACCGAGATCACCACCTGCACGGCCAGCAGGATCAGAACAAAGCGGCGTTTTTCTCGGTTGCCGGATCTCCAGGCAGTCAGCAGCATGATCGCGTAAAAGGCATAGAAGACCGGGTTGGACCAGTCGGTGACGATCTTCAGCGTCGCAGACAGGGCGGGATGGGCCGTAGCGTGCGCCTTGAAGAATTCGGCCACCTCGTTCTCGTTGCCGAAGCCGAACCAGATCGCGCCCAGAGCGCAGATCAGGGGCAGGGAGACGAGGCCCCAGTGTTTCAACAGAGAATATCGCATGGGGATGTTTTAGGTCATCCGGGGAAATGGGGCAAGGGACAAAGCCGGATCAGGCATCGTCGAGGGATTCGTTGTTCGGGACGGGGAATTTCTCGTGGGTGTATTTGGCCCAGGTGGCCTCGTCCGCGCCAAGCTCTTCGAGAATGGCGGTGATCGGTTTGCCTTCCTGTTTCCAATACTTGTAAGCGTGGTCGGAACACTCGAAGGGAATGATCAGCATGCCGTCTTCGTCGAAGTAGGGTTTTATTTTGTCCATGGCCGGAGACTGTTTCATCTTTTGTTCCGAAATTCAAGGGGCTGGATGCGGCCATGAAAAAACCGCCGTCTGCTTGTGCAGGCGGCGGGTGGTTGGATTCTTTGGCTTGGCATCAGGCCACGGCCTGGTCGGTTTCGGCCGGGAGGCAGACCTTGCGGTCAATTTCGCGGACCTTTTTCAGGATGGATTTGGCAATGCGCTTGAATTCGGGAAAGTCTTTGGGTTCATAGCGTTTCTTGGCCCGAGTCAGCCCGGCCAGGTCCATGGTTTCGTTGAACAGGTAGGGCAGGTAAAGCGGGTCCTGCTTGATGAACAGCTCAAGGTTGAGGAATGTCTTGTGGATGTCGTCCTGGTTGGCGGCCAGGTGCTTGAACAGCTTGCCCAGCCGTTTTTCCGCGTTGCGCAGCGAGGTAGACCACATGGGGCCGCGTGTCTCGAAGCGGATATCCTGTCCCTGGTTGCGGCATTTCATGAGGTCGGTCATGAACCGGTCCACGCTGCCCGGTGCCGAGGCCAGGATGCCTTCTTGGTAGGCGGCGTCGATGCCCACGGCGCGGGTGTTCTCGATGGGAGCACCGCCGCCGTAAAGATTGAAAATCGGGAAGGCGGACTGGCGGAGATCATTCTCCAGCTCGCGCTTGGCGGTCATGTACTGGATCGTGGTCACGATTTCCTCGCCATCCATGTTCTTGGTGGTCTGATGGAAGGAGCGTTTGTGCATCTTGGTTGAGTGGTGGTGATGCCCATTGGCATGGGATTGGTTGTTGATCCAGGCATAGTCCTGGCCCACCATGAGCAGGTGGCTGACCCCGCACCAGCGGAGCAGACGGGAGAGCGTCACCGAGACGTTGCCGCCCGCATCCAGGACCAGGTCGCGTTCTTTCATGACAAAGGTGCCCATGCCTCCTACGGTCCACAGGGGGAGGGTCGGCCCGGCATACCGCTTGACCGCCTCGGGATTGATCTTGGTGGAATAGATGAGCGGGATGTCCTGGACGAAATCCGGGTCCAGGCGCGAGAACAGGTTGAGCAGGCTCTTGTCGTAGTCGATGGCCACGCAGAAGTGGGGCTTGAGGCCGAGTTTTTGCAACACGGGCACGGTCTGCAGCCCACAGGTGTAGAGCACGTGGCTGCGGTTTTTCAGGAGCCGGGGCACGTATTGTTCCAGACTGGGACCCGCGCCGAGGATGACGCCGCCCACGCCGTTCGCCTTGCCTTCGAGCTGTTTCAGGCTGCCGTCGGTCAGGGCCTTGCGGAAATTCTCGATTTCATTGCCGACCATGATGTCTTGCCGGAAGCGCAGGGTGGAGAGTTCCAGGGAGAAGTTTTCCAGCTTGCCTCGGATGATGGAGGACCAGCGGGCGTATTCCGGGCCGAGCTGCTGGCTGGGGACGTCGCTCTTGAGATGAATCTGGCCGTAGATGAACTGGAGGTCCAGGTTTCGGATGACCTCGTAGATGTAGTCTTCGTCCGGCACCAGGATGTGAAATTTCTTGGCCTCGAAAAATGGGCGGAAGTCGGTCTGGCCCAGGCAGGCGAGCAGCATCTCGGCGCGGGGTTCCACCAGCATGACCTTGTGGGAATCGGGCGTGCCCGTGAGCAGGTGGTTGATGCCGTAGCCCAGGTTGGCTCCCACAATGATGGTGGCTGAACTCTCCGGCTTGTCGCTCTTGAGCCAGCCGCCGTATAATCCCGCCGGAGGCAGACTTTCGAACATCCCCTTGCCGCTGTCCATGCGCCAGTCATGGAGGCCGAACTCGTTGATGAAAATATTGCTGGCGAGTTCATCCTCGTGGAAATCCTGAGTGGAGAGCCACAGGTAGGCGGGGTGGTTGATGCGTTGCAGATACTCAATGTTGGCTTGCAGATACGGATACGCGGTCATGCCTGATCCTCTTGTAACGTCGGTTGATTGATCGGAACGTTCGATTCGCAGGGGATTTGCATGTTGCGTGCCAGTTGCATGGGAATCGTTTTTGCCCTACTGTGCGTGGAACAAAACGAACCGTTACGTTCCGATATTACAGGAAAATGTCATGGATAAAGACCTGCTTAAGCTCATAGGCAATACGCCGTTGGTGGAGATTCGCCATCTCAACCCCAATCCCCACGTCAAGATTTTGGCGAAGATCGAAGCCCAGAATCCGGGCGGATCGGTCAAGGACCGCGTGGCTGCCGCCATGATCGCGGCGGCCGAGGCATCGGGTGAACTGACCCCGGACAAGATCATCATCGAGGCGACTTCGGGCAACACCGGGGTCGGCCTGGCCATGGTCGCGGCCATCAAGGGCTACCGCATCAAGCTGATCATGCCGGAGACGGCCTCCGAGGAACGCAAGATGATCATGGCCGCTTATGGCGCGGAGCTGGAGTTGACCCCCGGCCATCTGGCCACGGACGGGGCCATCGAACAGGCCTATCGCTATGCCCGCGAGGAGCCGGACAAGTACGTGCTCATGGACCAATACAACAACCTTGCTTCCATCGACGCCCACTACAACGGCACGGGGCTGGAAATATGGAACCAGACCAACGGTGGGGTCACCCACTGCGTCATGACGCTCGGCACCTCGGGCACGGCCATGGGTATCGCCAAGCGGCTGCACGAAATGGGCGAAGTTCATGTGGCTGCGGTGGAGCCCTACGCGGGCCACAAGATTCAGGGCCTCAAGAACATGCTTGAATCCTATCCGCCCGGCATCTATGACAAGGATGCGCTTGACGAGATCCTGCATGTGGAGGACGAGGTGGCCTTCGACTACTGCCGCCGCCTTGCCCGTGAGGAAGGAATATTCGCGGGCATGAGTTCGGGCGCGGCCTTTGGCGGGGCTGTGCAGTTGGCCGAGCGGCTGGATTCCGGTCTGATCGTGGTCCTCTTCCCGGACAGCGGCGAGCGGTATCTTTCCACCCATCTTTATCGTCAGCAGGACGCCAGCACAGTGACTCTGTTTGACATGGCCTCAAGCACGGAAAAGCACCTGCGCACCGGCGGCGGGCTGGGAATCTATGCCATGGGGCCGAGTCTGGACAACGTGGACGGGCTGGACGCCTGGCGCAGGGTCCTGATCCTCGATGTGCTCTCCCGCCACCTGGCTTTGCGCGGTGTGGAAGTTTCCGCTGCCGTGGGGTTGACCGACATGGATGACCGCACCCTGGCTGCGGCCCGTGCGGCCAATGTTTCCCGTGCCGATTTTGCTGCGTCCGGGCGCGAGGCTGTCCTGGCCCGTGCGGCAGATATGGGGGTGGCCGAGACCATCAAATTCCCTCTGTCCTCGGCCAGCGACGGTACTGCCCTCGACCTCTGCTCCAAGCTTTTGGGCAAGGGGCTGGCCTACGAGAAGCTCAGAAGCGTCTATTTCGACGTGTTCCGCGACAAACGGTACGGCGAGATCGGGGCCATGGACATGGACAAGGTTTCCGGTGGCCGCACCGTGGATCTGAACGCCTACGTCAAGGACAACCCCCTGGATTTCACCCTGCTCAAGCGGGCCACCCTGCTCGATCTCAAACGGGGCGAGGTGTTGGAGACCCAGTGGGGCAATGTCCGTCCAAGCTGGTTTTTGCAGCACGCGGCCACGGCGCTCACGGCCATGGGCCGCACCGATGTCATGATCGGCAGCGAAAAGCACCGCTTCCCGCACCTGGAGAACCTGCGTGCCATTTGGTCCGCAACCGGGCGCGAGTTGCAGGCCTGGATGGTCAGTCAACCGGCCACGGATTGCGCGGATCACGACCTTGCCACCGTGGCCGAGATTCTGGGCGGGTATCGTGCGGTCCGGTTCTGGATGCTTTCCATGGCCTGCCGCAAGCCGCTGTGCGCTTCGGATGAGAATCTCTCCATGTGGGCGCGCAACTGGCGCAGGGTCCAGGAAGGGGCCGCTGCTCTGACTTTGGCCACGGACGGTAAAGGGGACGATATCTCCGCCGAGGTGGAGCAGGTGGTGTTCGATCTCAAGGCGGGGTTCAGGACCGCTCTGGACGAGGACCTTTCCCTGCATCGTTTCTGGCCCGTGCTGTTCCGATTCGTGAAGCAGGTCAACGGGCTTACGGCCGAGGGCAAGCTCTCCGGCGCGGCAGCCCGGATATGCCTGGACGAACTCCTGGCCGTCGACGCCATTCTCGGCATCCTTGATCTGCAACAGATGCCCGTACCGCTGGGCGATCTGCCTACGGACGTGCAGGGCATGGTGGCGGACCGCCAGAAGGCGCGTGAGACCAAGGATTTCGCCCAGTCCGACGCGTTGCGGGATAAGATCATCGGGGCCGGATACCGGGTCGAGGATACGGCCAGTGTGCCGAGGGTTTTCCGAAAGTAGCTTTATGGCATTCTGAAATCAGTTCCATGGGAAAAGCCCCGAAAGCAAAGGCTTTCGGGGCTTTTCCATGGTTGGTTAGTCCACTTGCGATTTGTACGGTTTCTTGAAGGGCCGCTTGCCCCAACTCGGCGGGGCAGAGCTCTTGAAATCCCGTCGGTAGGGTTGTTTTTTCTTGTATTGATCCGGGGTGACGAGGGGCGTGCCGTCGCGGGAGACGACGCGCTTGATGACTCGATCAGCCTCACCGGCGGGCACGGTAAAGGTGGTACGGTTGGCCTGGTGCCGGACGTGCTGGATGGACCAGGGTTTGATGTTGGCGGATTGGGCGATGAAGTCCACGAATGCTCTGGGGTTCATGCCGTGGGACCTACCCAGTTCGCAGACCAGATCGGCCCGGCCGCGTGTGGCTTGGGTGACAGTATTGATCTCGCGGTAGCTCGACTTGACCAGCTCGTCGCCGAACGTGTTCTGGAGCAGAGCGGCGACGACCTCGGTCGGGTCTTTCTCTGCCATAAGCTCGCGGGCCATGGCGGTGTAGGCGTCGTGTGTCTCGTCCTCCATGATCGCTTCCAGGCGGGCGGTCATGCGGGTTTTTTTGGAGTAGATCACGTCCTCGACGCGGGGCAGTGCTGCCTTGGTGATGTCGATGCCGGTGCTTTTGGCAATGAACATGAGCTTGCGGAATTCGCCGGGTGTGATGAGGGTGATAGCCACGCCTTGCTTGCCCGCGCGTCCGGTGCGTCCGGTGCGGTGCACGAAAGTCGGCGGGTCCTGAGGCAGGGCAAAGTTGACCACATGGGTCAGGTCCGGCACGTCGATGCCGCGCGCGGCCACGTCCGTGGCAACCAGGATGGTGGCGCGGCGGTTACGGAACCGGTTCAGGATTTCCTCGCGGCGTTGCTGGGAAAGCTCTCCGTGGATTGGCTCTGCCGGGTACCCCCGTCCGTTCAGTCGCTCGGCCACCTTGTCTGCGTCGGCCCGGGTGCGGGTGAAGATCAGACCGTAGAATTCGGACTGGGCGTCGATCACGCGGCACAGGGCCTCGAAGCGGTCGGAGTCGGCAATTTCATGGAAAACATAACGGGTCAGCGGCGAATCCGCGTGCTCGGCAGCGACCTTGATGGTCTCGAAATTGCGCATGAACTCGGTGGCGATGCGCATGACTTCGCGTGGCATGGTGGCGGAGAAAAGCAGGGTGCGCCGGTCGGTATTGGCGGACTTGAGAATTTCGCGAACATCGTCCACGAATCCCATGTTGCACATCTCGTCCGCCTCGTCGAGCACGAAAAAGTCCAGTTTGTCGAGGCGCAGGGTGCCTCGGCCCAGGTGGTCCATGATCCGGCCGGGCGTGCCGACAACCACGTCCACGCCGCGCTTGAGGGCCTTGAGCTGCATGTGAATGGCCTGGCCGCCGTAGACCGGCAGAACGCGGAGGCGCTTTTCGCCTCTGAGCGAGTTGATTTCTTCGGCCACCTGGATGGCGAGTTCCCGGGTGGGGGTGAGGATGAGTGCTTGCACGTGCCCTGCATTTTCGCGGGCGACCTCAAGGATGGGCAGGCCGAAGGCTGCGGTTTTGCCGGTGCCGGTCTGGGCCTGGCCGACGATGTCGATATTGCCCGCAAGCAGGAGCGGAATAGTCCTCGCCTGAATGGGGGTGGGGCTGGCGAAACCCTTGAATTCAAGGGCCGCGAGGGTCGGCCCGGACAGGCCGAGTTCCTGGAAAGTGGTCATGACTGCCTTGTTGTAAAAATGGATGCGCGGATCAGGAGCGCACAGTCGCAAAACGACCAAATCCGCGCGCGTTGGACATGGCGCGTCGGTACTGATCGTTTATGGCACGGAGCTCCCTCCCCGACAACGGGTTTGGGAGAAATATAACGACTAGCGAGGGCGGAAGGTGATTCGGCCGCGGGTGAGGTCGTAGGGCGAAAGCTCAACAGTAACGGTGTCGCCGGGCATGACGCGGATGCGGAACTTGCGCATTTTACCGGAAATATGGGCGAGGACGGAGTGTCCGTTTTCCAGTTCCACGCGGAACATGGCGTTAGGCAGGGCTTCCTCGACGGTGCCCTGGACAGTGATTCCTTCTTCTTTAGCCATAAACTCTTTTATCTCCTAAAAATTAAAGACGGGAAAAGCCCGCTCTTGCGGGCGGGCTCGCATTTGCCTGAGGTGGCTGCCAGTCCTACCAGCGGGGACGCTCGGGACGGGGCTTGGCTTCGTTGACCTTGAGATTGCGGCCTCCGAAGCTGCTGCCGTCTAGGTTCTCGATGGCTTCGAGAGCGCCCTGGTCTTCCATTTCCACAAAGCCGAAACCGCGCGGACGGCCGGTTTCACGATCGGTAATCAGTTTTACGGAGTAGACTTCGCCGTAGTTTTTAAAAGCGGCGCGTACTTCCTCTTCCGTGCAACTCCAGGGCAGATTGCCCACATAAATGTTCTTAGCCATTTCGAAAAGATCTCCAAAAGAATGAAAGAAATAAAACAGTTGGCAGTCTCTGCCGGGTGAACCAATGAGATGAAAGCAAGAGGCCTGCCAGCTTCTTGCAAACGACTCTTTGTCCACCAATCGTCAGCGCTCACCGGTGGTTACCGGCTTTGTCCCCTTGGACACCACCGACTACTGTAATAGAAGACCTTACGCCGCGACAGGTTTCGCGTCAAGGGAAAACTGCGTACTTGATATACGTACTCCCCTTAAATCATGGACTCCATATTCGAGAAAAAGGTATCCTGATCGTAGAGACCGGGGTGGTTGGCGGCCACGGTTTCCATGGCCGGAAAGAAGGCGTCCCAGCCGATGACCTCGGTTACTTTCTTCTTGTCCACGAAGACTTTGAAGACCGTTCCGCGCGGGCATTTTGTGAGGTTGATTTCCAGAGTCCCTTCCCCGGTCATTTCCGTCCAGAAAGCGGACCAGGCGGTTCTGTCTCCCTCGGTTTTTTTGTATTTTTCGAAAAAGGATTCAAAAATTCGTTTAATGTCGGATTGTTGCATGGGGACCTGCCTTGTTGTTTCTTGCAGTATGCCTCAAGCTTGAGTCGGAGCCAAGGAACACCATTGCCCCAGGTGTAATTTTCGGGTAGGAAAAAACATAACTGCCAAGAATAATTCAGGAGATAGGTATGATTTCTGCCGTCAGCTGGTCTGTTTCTCCTGCCAAGGGTAACGTGAATATCATCAATGCCGGTATTGCCGTTTTTTTTCGCGACAATGGATTCAGTCGAGAAGATGGTTTGCGCTTTCAGGCCTGCGTTGAAGGTGTTTTCAGCTATTGCGTTGGCAACATTCGAGCTCAGGGGAAGTCGGATGTTATCCGGGTTGATCTGTCGTGGGCGGATCGGGAGCTTCGGGCCGAGGTGAAGCATGCCGGTCCTGGCGGGGAGTGGGATGCGTTTCTGGATAAAGAGAGCCCCATGCCGATCCGTCGAACCAGCTTCGATTCAATGGGGTTGTTCACTGCCCGGGAAATGGCCGATGAGTTGATTTTCAGGAGTCAATATGATCTCGCCACGGGCCAGGGATTCAAGGAGTACGAGATTCTTTACAAACTGGATCGGGAGATGACTGGCGGCAGTGGTGACGTTTGATCCACACCGCGCCAGGGGATGGTTTCAGGTGGTGAGCAACAGCTATCTCAAGGGTGAAGCGTGAGTTACGACTATGAAGTTATGGGCGTGTATGCCCACAGCACAAAATATGAATACAAAGTCCGGGATGACGGGTCGCGTTACCGGAACAGTACCTACTGGTTTGTGCGCAAGCGCAATGACGATCTGTATGAAGTCCGTCCCCTGGACGGCAAGCACCTGCCCTCCGGCGTGGTCAAACTGATCCGGCGGGAGGAATTCCTGAAGTTCTACACGCCGGAGCTTTCCTACTATCAGGACAATTCCCTGCCTTGCCTGGAATCGTTGCAGAAAAAGGTTCGAATGGGGCGTCGTCTGTTCAACATAAACCGGATTGATCCGGCGGAGCGGAAGTTTCTGGACGCCGTGCTTACGGACGACGGGGAGGAGGACGGGAAGGACGTCGGGGAGGAAAAATCCGGGCTGGCCAACGTGTACGCCGAGCAGCGTCAGTTTACCCGGCTGCGTGAAATACTGGACAAACTGCTCAATGCCGATGAGGCGTTTCGGGAAGTTGAGCGCCACCGTTTCAATGATTTCGGCATCGATCTGCGCAAGCAGGAGCTTTTTGACGATTCCATCCGCTATTATACCAAGGCCTTGGAAGTCAACGAGGCGGATGAGAACCTGCATTTCAACATAGCCCGGGCCTATCACGGCAAGAAGCATTTTGATAAGTGCCGTTCTCACCTGGAAAAAGCGCTTGAGATTAATCCTGAAATGGAAGAGGCCAAGGGCTTTTTGCGGGCAATTGAAGCCGAGGCCGAGGAAGAGGGCAAGAATCGGAAGGGGAGCCGGGGGAAAAAGCGTCCCACCGCGTCTGGTTCCAAGGTCTACAAGCTCAAATTTTAGAGAAATCCGTCCGTGAGAAGCGGGTACCCATGACGTGGGCCGTGAACAGGGGGTCGTATCCCGGCTCGTGCCCGCCGCCGTGGTGGTATGCGCAGAAAAAGGTGTGGTCCGCCAGTTCGGTCCAGCCGGAATAGCCGAAGTCAGGTGACGCCGCCTTCCGGTCGTTTCTCAGTTCCAGCACATTGTTCCCGGCCCAGGCGTCGGGTACTCCCTCCCGGTGGTGCCATTGCCAATCATATTCTCGCCCGGTGCGCGGTTCGTCGATGGTCAGCCGCACCCGCTTCCAGGTACAGTCCACCGCGTTGTCCTCAAAGGGATGGGGCGCGCCGAACAGGATGCCCCGGCTGTCGGCATGGTCCGGGTCCACCGCGATCCGGGTCCGCTGTTTTCCGTTCACGGACAGGGTGACTGTGCCGTCCGCGAAATCCAGACGGATGGTGTGGAACCGGCCCGGATCGAGGGGTACGGGCACGGCGTCCTCTGCGTCCGGGACAATACTGTCCGGGGTGATCTTCCACCACGTGCCCAATCGGAGGCCACAGCCGTTTTCTCCGGCCGCGTCCACGCGCAGTTCCGCTTCCAGGGTGGCTTGGGCAAAACGCGGGTCCGTCATCGGCCTGAGGGCGTAACGGACCACGTTTTCGTTCGTTTCCAGGTTGGTCACGCGCAGGCCGTCCGGGGTGAGAATCGGGTTTTTCGGCGTGCTTCGGCCATGGACCTGAAAGCCGTTTGTCAGCTCTTCCAGGGTGCCGAGCCAGGCACTGGTGCCCGGATCGGGGCCTACGTTGCGAAAGGTGACGAGCAGGTCGCCGGACGAGGTCAGTCCCAGGGTGGGGCGGTGCCCGATGAGCGGGGTGGGCACGGGGTCGGACCATGTTTCGCCCTTGTCCGCGCTGAAACAGAGATACATGGGCTCGAACACGAAGCTGTTCTCGCGCATGAGCGCGGCGATGCGTCCGTCGGGCAGCAGGATCATGGACCCTTCGCACAGCACCAGATTACGCTCCCGCCCGATGACCGAGACAGGGTGCCAGGTGTATCCCCGGTCCTCGGACCGATAGACCATCTGTTCGGCGGGTGCCTGACGGATGGCGGGGTGGGCCGCCGTTCCCCGGTGACAGTGCCCGGTGGTCAGCCATTCGCCGTCACCCAGGTCGAGGATGCGGTCGATCATGTCGTGGGCCAGCCCGGTGACCGGATGGGTCTCCCAGGTGTCGCCGTTGTCCCGGCTGCGGTGAAAGACGCGGGTGGAGTCCGAGAGCAGGATTTCACCGTCCGAGAGCCGGACCAGTCGGGGGCAGTGGCTGCGCTTCACGTCCATGCGCACGGGGTCGGACCAGGTGCGCCCGTTGTCGAAGCTGGTCTTGGTCAGCAAGGCGCGGCGGGAGGGCGAGACGTGCTGGTCCGCCTCGTTGTAGGCCACGATCAGCCGCCCGTCGTCGGCCTGGATCACATCGGGAAAGCAGAGGTACTCCCCGTCCCTGCGGTCGATGACGGTGTGGCGGTCGGTGATGTTGGTAATGCTGGGCATGGGGCCATGATTCCCGAACAACGGGTTTATTGCAATCGGTTAAATGAGGGTTGCTCGCCGCCCTCGTCTCCTATCGGATCGGGCGCGGTCCAGCGGCTGGTGAAGGGATCGTAATGATTCGGGCCGTCCATGGCCCTCACCCCTTCGAGGCATGCCGGGGGCCCGCAACGTCCAAATCCGCTATCCTGCGGATTTGTCACGCCAGCCGAAGCGGACGAAGCCCAAGTCCCGATCGTGTAATCCGCCGGCAAAGCCCAACGGCACATGGAAATCCGGGTTGGTGTCCGTGATGATTCCGCCGAAGGGGTCGTACAAGACTTCCTTTGTTCAAATCTCACTTGGGCCAGTAGGCTGGTGAGACCTTGCACCGAATGTTCTGATGAGGAGCAAGTTTAAATATTGGCGACTCAACAACCACATCAAGAGTAACCTCATCGTGTCCCTGAAAAGGGAGGTTGAAAGTGAACAAAGCGATGTCGCAGATGCCGCTACTGCTCAAGCCCTTCATCGGAAGTGGCGGCAATGCTATGGTTTTTGATTCAAGCTCGACGCCCTGTGAATGAAATGAGTATCGAATTATTCCATCCAGATTGTTGTATAGCTCTGATCTCATGGCATCACATGGAAAGATCAGAAAAAAGGCATGACGGACATCATAGGAAGGTTTCAGCTCGGCATGAACAGAACTTCCTTCTTGGAAAACATCAAAGTCACTTTCAAAGATTGGTCGGTAGAAGTCATCACTATTGAACCAGACAGCAAATTCATTTTTGTGGGCATTGACCCAAAAGACAAGGGCCGCAAGGCCGACTAACAACAAAATCTTTTTCATCATTTCTCACCTGACTGGCGGAGTGAGTTGCCCCGCCAGTCTCAATTATTGTAACTTATCGCTGTCGGTCACCTCTGTTCAACAACCAGTATCGGTCCCGCATTTTGTCAGCATAGTCTTGGCAGTTGTTCTTTTTCCCGCCAATACCCAAAAGATTATATTTCTGTTTGCCAAGGCTGTCTACGGCGCGGTGCATTCGCTTGTCGTCGTAACTCTTTTCTTCCAGCCCGTAATCATGAATGTTTTCGGTGTCATATTTGACGCCTTCCTTGAATAAGCCAACATTTTTTCCGGTCCCGTCTTCATAAAACCCATGTTCATGCGCGATCTCCGTATTGGTCGCATCGTCAATCGGGTTGTCGGAAAAGATGCCAAGCAAAGGCAACCCTCCCAATCCTTTTTTCCCAAACCGGAATAACCCCAACGGGTCCACCCCATTGACCGGATCATCCAGACAATACCCGTACCAGTCCGGGTCGCCGCCCTCGTCTCCGATTGGATCGGGCGCGGTCCAGCGGCTGGTGAAGGGATCGTAGTCTCGCCAGCCGAAGCGGACGAAGCCCAAGTCCCGATCGTGTAATCCGCCGGCAAAGCCCAACGGTACATGGAAATCCGGGTTGGTGTCCGTGATGATTCCGCCGAAGGGGTCGTACAAGACTTCCTTTCTCACGTTGTCGTCGCTGTCGGCAACCACGCGGAGCGAGCCCACCTGATCGTAGAACAGATAGGTCTTGGTTCCATCCTCGCGCTGCATGGCGTAGGGCGTGCGCTCGCCTTCCCGGTAGGCGAAGCGGTAGGCGGATTCGCCGTTACGGAATCCGTCCAGGCGCAGGAAATCCAGCCATCGGTAGGCCGTCACGGGCTGACCATTGCGATACTTCACCGCCCGCCGTCCTTCCTCGTCGTGGGCGAACTTGAACACTTCGCCGGTTTCCCGCTTTTCGGTTTTCAGGAGCCGGTAGTCCGGTCCGTATTCGTAGAGCGTGTACTTCCCACCGGAGTTCCAGATGGAGCGGAATCCGTTTCCGTCATGAGTGTAGCCGTTGTTCCCCGCCTGTTGCAGCCGGTTGTCCATGACCGAATACCCGAAGTTGCGGTAGTTGGAATCCAGGTGCGGGAAGTAGTCGCGGGAGCGGCGGTCCTCGCGGTCATAGCCTATGTCGCAGATAGTGCGCCCGTCCAGGTGTACGCCGGTCAGGCATCCCGCCGCGTCATAGGCATAGGTCCAGGTGACGGATCGGCCCGCCACGGTTTCGGTTTTCTCGATAATGCGGCTATGCTGGTCGTGCCTCATCTGGTAGTGGTAGGGTTTCATTTATATGACTCCTTGGTTTCGTTCCCAAGGACCACTCCCGGGAATCCGGAGCAGCATAACCCCGGTTTCTGGCATCGGTAAAAAAGGCTGAAATAAACACGAGAACGGGTAAAACAGGTATAACTTTACCTGTTGACAGTGGTTTGTGAATACTGCTTACGGATCATCCTTTGTTTAAATGAAAGGACCTCTAGCTGACAGCTAAAGGTCGGATTATTCCAGGTTATAAGTGGAGAAGTTTATTTTGGTTCATCAGGAGCAAGCATACTTTTGGAAAAATGAGCGGGAATATGCTTAACCCAGATGAACCCGATATAATCGGAATTTTATCTTGACAGTACTGGTTGAAAGTGATTTTCATTTTCATCAAATGCGATAATTATCAACCATATTTCAACACTCTTCGAGCGGAATAGTGGTATTGCCGCCCCACTGGCCAGTCCGGCGTAGAACGAGGGGACCTGTTCATTCAGGATATTTAAATGCTCAATATCAAAGGGGACGACATGAGAATCCTAGTAACCGAAGACGATTACGTTTCAAGGTATGCTCTCACAATCATGCTGCGCGGATACGGGGACGTGGATGTGGCGGTCGACGGAGCCGAGAGCCTGAAAGCCTTCCGACTGGCACTCGAAGAAGGAAAGGCTTACGATCTAGTTTTCATGGACATCATGATGCCTAAAATGGATGGTCTGGAGGCATCCAGAAAGATTCGCGAAACCGAAAAACAATACGGTGTCGTTCCCAGAAACGAAGCTAAGATCATCATAACAACCGCCATGTGCGATCCCCGAACCGTGTTCAAGGCATTCAACAAGGGCCAGGCCACGGAATTCATGGTCAAACCCTGCGAAGCCACGTCGATCCGGGAGACCTTGGCCCGCGTGGGAAGCGTGGCATGATATTTGATCTCACCGAGGATTTCGTGACCGAATCCAGCGAAGGGCTGGCTATGGCTGCTGACGATGTCCTGTCGCTGGAACAAAACCCTGACCAGGAGGCCATCGACAGCATCTTCCGGGTAGTGCATACCATCAAGGGGACTGCAGGCATGTTCGGTTTCACGGCCTTGTCCGGGTTCGTCCACTCCCTTGAGGACACCTGCTCGGACCTCCGCTCGGGCAACCGCATGGTGGACAGGCAAGCGGCGGATTGCCTGCTGAACTGCCTCGACTTCATCCAGCTCAAACTGAACTTCATCAGGGATGCTGGTCACGAGGACGAGGACTACTTCCAAGGCGAGATTCTGCTGAAATCCCTGCAAGCAGACTCTTCCAAGCCCGAAAGCTCCCATGACCAGAAGAAGCTGGCTGTCGAACCCGCCCGGTTCGAAATGCCGCCCTCCCCCGATAGCATGAACGAATTCCTCCGTCTGATCGGGAACGACAAGCCACGCAAGACACTAATCGTGGAAGACGACTTTGCGTCTCGAAAGCAGCTCTATTCCTATTTATCCCAATTCACAATCTGCCATGTGGCAAAGGACGGATGCGAGGCCATTCAGGCGGTCACGGAGAGCTATATAGGATCTTCCCCCGAACCGTTCTTACTGATTTTTATGAACGCCAGACTGCCCATAATCGACGGACTCCGGGCCACACGGGCCATCCGAGCCATCGAATACGCCAAGAGAGCGGAATCCAACCAAACGGAAGCCTGGATCTGCATCATCTCGGAGGAAGATGATCGACAAATCGTTAACAAGGCCATCCGTGAATACGACGCGAACGCGGTCCTGTCCACCCCGCTGGATCATGATGAATTGAAGCGCATGCCCGCTCCTTCAATTTTCCACTCCATCCATCCTGACTTAGGAAAAGGATTTGAAAAGGCGTTGTGCCTGAGTTTGAAAAAATGAAAAGCGGCATCTCAAAGCATACGAAATACAGGAACGGTCCTGCATCAAATCAACCAGATGCAAAGCCTCCCTTTTTATCTCAAAATTTTATTTTACTCTTACGATAACGAGATCTCGGCGTGCCAATCGTTCATAATGGTTCGAGTGCAAGGCGCGGTGGTAAATCCGGGACCGAAGCGTATCCCCATACGCGAGGGTCCGGATTTTCCGCCGCAACGCAGCAATCGGGCCAATGTGAACGATTTGCTAGTCTTCGCTGCGTTCGTCCTGGACGCGGGTGGTCTTGGCAAAGCTGCGCGGCAGTTCGCCGGGACCGACGATGGTGACGTCGCTGCGCACGAGAATGTGCTTGCGGATGTCCGTGGCCACGGCCTTGGCCATGGCTTCGTCGTTGTCAGAAGAACTGTCCGGGGCACGCTCCACGCGCACGGCCATGTGGTCGAGTCCTTCGCGGCGGGTCAGGGAAATCTGATATTCGGCAGAGAGATCGTCGAAATCTTCCAACACCGAACCGATCTGGCCGGGGTAGATGTTCACGCCCCGGAAGATGAACATGTCATCGGACCGGCCCATGATTCTGTCGATGCGGGGCATGGACACGCCACAGGCGCAGTTGCCGGGGATCATCCGGGTCAGGTCGTGGGTGCGGTAGCGGATGAGCGGGGAGGCCTCTTTTTGCAGCGAGGTCAGCACCATCTCGCCCACTTCGCCGGGAGCGACCGGCTCAAGGGTTTCGGGATCAATGATCTCCAGGATGAAGAGGTCGGCCCAGTAGTGGATGCCGTCGTGGGCCTCGCATTCCAGGCCGGTGCCCGGTCCGTAGAGTTCGGTCATGCCGATGATGTCGAAGCTGTGTTCCAGGCCGAGGGCCTCTTCGAACTGCTTTCGCATCTTGGGGGTGTGTGTCTCGGCCCCGAAGATTGCCCGCTTGAGCGCGATTTTGTCGGTCAATCCCTGTTTCTGCACCTCCTCGCCCATGAGCAGGGCCATGGAAGCGGTGGAGCAGAGGCAGGTGGACTTCAGGTCGGTCAGCATCTGGAGCTGGATTTCCAGCAACCCCGGTCCCACGGGCAGGGCCATGGCCCCGAACCGTTCGCAGCCGAGCTGGAAGCCGGCTCCGGCCGTCCACAGCCCGTAGCCCACGCAGATTTGCACGCGGTCCATCAGGGTCAGTCCGGCCAGTTCGTAGCAGCGGGCAAACATGTCCTTCCACAGGTCAATGTCGTTCTGGGTGTAGGCCAGGATCTTGCGCTTGCCCGTGGTGCCGCTGGAGCCGTGGATGCGCACCACGTCCGCTTCGGGCACGGAGAGCAGGGGCAGGGGGTAGCCGTCCTTGAGGTCTTCCGCCGTGGTGAAGGGGAGCTTGCGGAGGTCGTCCAGGGTCGTGATGTCGCCCGGTGCGATGCCCTGCCCCTTCATCTGCGACCGGTAGAAGGGACTGCCCTGAAATGCGTGCTCCGTGGTCCATTTGAGGCCCTGAAGCTGTTTGTCGGCAATCTGTTCCTCGGTCAGGTCGGGTATGAAACGACGGGTCATTCTTTTCACTCCTTATTGCGTGATCGCGGTCTTCCCTTGTCTCTGTCCGGCAAATCCGGTAGCTCTCAGTGAGAACCGCTCAAGCGGTATTCATGCAGCAAAAGACGTAATTCTTCAAGTCTCAAGGGACAACCATGGACGCGCTTCCCCTTTGGCTCTTCTTTTTAATCGCCGGTGCGGCCGGACTGGAACTGGGCGGGCTGTCCACTATATTTATCCAGCGCTGGATCGACGAGCAGCCGATCCTCAGGCCGGGCGGCTCCACCTGCCCCTGCTGCGGGTGCAAACTTTCCTGGCTCGATACCATTCCCTTGCTCGGATATTTCCTGCTGCGAGGGCGGTGTCGTCACTGCGGTGTGGTCATCGGTATCCAGTACGTGCTGGTGGAACTCTCCTGTCTGGCCTGGTCCCTGGCCCTGGCCCATCACTTTGGCCCAGAGCAGTGGCTCGCCTGGGTGGTATTCCTGGTGCTCGGGTGCATGCTCGTGGCGGGCAGCTTCATTGATTTCGAGACCATGCTGCTGCCCGATCGCATCACCCTGGGCGGCGCGGCCCTGGCTCTGGGTGCCAGCGTTGTTCTCGATGAACCCGGCTGGCGTGACGCGGTGGCGGGCGCGGTGGCGGGCGGCGTGTTTTTCTGGGTGCTCCAGCAGGGCTACCGGCTGTGGCGCAAGGAGGAGGGGCTGGGCACGGGCGACGTCAAGCTCATGGTTATGATCGGGGCCATGACCGGTCTGTCCGGACTGCCCCTGACCATCCTGGCCGCTGGGGTGACCTCGACCCTGGCCTCGGTGGGCCTGATTTTTCGTTCGGGGGGCAAAGGGCTACGCACGCGCATCCCGTTCGGTCCGTTCCTGAGCCTGGGGTGTTTGCTCTATATTTTGTATGGTGAATCGGTCATGCGTTGGTGGAATTATCATTAGGGAAGCACTGTAGAATTGCCCGCGGGCTTCGTTGCTTCAAAAAAGTCAAACCCTCATGTATGTCTAAATACATGTCGGTCTTGATTTTTTCTTGCGCCTCGCCAGCGAACAATTCTACAGCACTTCCTGAAGATTGAATTAATCAGCGTTTCCTTAGGAGAAAAGAGTATGCGTCGTTTCCTTGTTTGCCTTGTCCTGCTTTTTCTGCTGGCCGGATGTGCGGCCCGCTCCACCACTCCGGTCAGCACAACCGGAACGCTCTCTGTCAACGGTGTGGAAATCGCTTACCGGAGCCTGGGCAAGGGTGAGCCTCTGCTCATGATAATGGGCTATGCCGGGACCATGGACGCCTGGGACCCCGCCCTGGTCGATTCCCTTGCCAAGTCCTACCGGGTCATTCTCTTTGACAACCGCAATGTGGGAAGCTCCGGCACTTCGTCCTATCCCGTGACCATCGACCTCATGGCCCGCGACGGGCTGGGGCTGCTCAAGGGGTTGGGCATTGGCCACGCGCACGTCATGGGCTGGTCCATGGGATCGGTCATTGCCCAGGAAATGGCACTCATGGACCCGGACGCGGTGGACAAGCTGGTTCTTTACGGCACTACCTGTTCCGCCGAGGCGATCCGGGCCGCGCTCAACAAGTTTGACGGTCTGACGCCCGAGCAGTTCATGGCCATGCTTTTCCCCAAGCCGTGGGTGGTGAAATACCCGGATATCTATTCCCGCCTGCCGTCTCCGGCCAAGCCTGCCACGCCCGAGGCCATCGGTCGGCAGCACCAGGCCATTTTCGACTGGACCGGCACCTGTGACCGGTTGGGCGGCCTGGACAAGGACGTGCTGGTGGTGACCGGCGAGCTGGACGATATCACCCCGCCCCAGGGTGCGCTGGAGGTTGCGGCCAGGATTCCGGGTTCGTGGCTGGTGCGTTTCAAGGGGGCCGGGCACTGGCTCATGTATCAGTCGCCCGAAGGGCTGGCCGCGTCGGTGAAGACCTTTTTGGCGACCGATCAGAACCTGCTGCGTTAGCCGGACAATCGGCATTCCCGGAGGTCCGCCACCAACTCGTCCACGGTATCGTATCCCACTTCCGCGAGTGCGGAAAAATGGAGCAGCACCCGGTTGAGGGACTCCGGGATGTAGGGAAACAATTTTTTCAGGTTCATGATCTCGTTCTTGTGGACACAGGAGAAATCTCCGCTGTCCAGGGAGGACAGCATTGCGTCCGTGCCGAATTCCCGCACGGTGTGGACCGTGTGCAGCTCCTTGCCGGTGATGCAGGCCAGGAGACGGCCCAGGCCGAACAGGTCCAGAGCAAAGGGGTTGGCGCTGGATTCGTAGGCGTAGTCGAAATCGATCCACCGGAACGCACCCGTGGCGTATTCCTTCATGAGATGATCCAGGTTGATATCGCCGTGGCGTTCGTTCCGGGCATGGAGAAAGCCGATGGCCTCGCACGCGCCGATGAACTTGTCCAGAATGGCCGGGAAATGGTCGCGGAAATAGGTGGCATGGTCTGCCTGGATGCTCGCCACCACAGAGTCGATGCGTTTGCCCGAGATAATGTCGATGATACGCACGCGGTTGCCCGCCGTGTCGCGGGCCGTGCGTCCCTGCATGAAACGAGTGTCTCCCCGAACCAGGTCCAGCATGCGCGCTTCCTTGCGCGGGCTGCGGTAGCACCTGATATTCACGCAGCCGTATTGCAGGTCGAAATGCTCGTGGAAAACCAGCTTGAGGAGCTTGGGGGCGCCGCTTTCCAGTTCCACGCATTTCTTGACCCAGTATTTTCTGTCCTTGTAGGCGAGCCCCTGTTCCACCGCGTCCCGGTAGACGAGATGATGACGGTCGCCCACGGCGATGACGTCCCCCGGATCGATGGACATGAATTGCGTGGTGTCGTCCACCACCCGCCCGAATTCCCGTATCTTGAGATCGGGCTGAAAACGGTCGACAAGTTCTCTGACCGACGGCATGCGGTCCTCCTGTCGTTTACGAGACGACCCAGACCGTGCAGTCCTTGGCCGAGTGGATGATCTTGTTGGATACTGATCCGAACAGGAACTCCTCGGCCTTGGACACGCCCCGCCGTCCCACCACCACGGTGCCGAATCCGCCCTCCCGCACGGCGTCCATGATCTCCTGTGCCACGCTGGTCCCCCGGCTGCATACGGGAGTCGCTTCGGTGAATGGCGAGACGCAACTGGTCTTGTACGTTTCGGTCACGGCTGAATCCGGTACGTTCATTTGGGTCAGTTTTTTCCGTGCGTTGGTCAGGAATTCCTTGAGTGTCCGGCGGTTTTCCGCGCAGCTTTCCTTCCAGGCCTTTTCGTCGGCGTAGAGATCGCGGTGGGGCAGCCGTTCGATGCACAGGAGTTCGATCTCGAACCCCTGACCTCCTGCGGCCAGGGCTCCCACGTATTCCACGGCGCGCAGGGCATTTTCGCTGGCATCCACGGCCAGAAGAATTTTCTTGAAATGCATGGCTTCCTCCTCACGGCTTGGGCAGTTCATCCAGGCAGGGGCGCAGGGCGTCCAGAAATTCATCCACCGATTCGTAATAGACCTCGGCTCCGGCCGAAAAATGCATGAGCATCGAGTTCAGCTTTTCGGGCAGGTACGGGAACAGCTTTCGCAGATTGACCATCCGGTTTTTGAAGATGAGCGAAAAGTCTTCGGGGGTGATCTTGTCCGCGCCGGGCATGCCGTTGAACACCTGGGGCGTGTATATCTGCTTGCCCGTGATGAAGAGCAGGGAGTTGCCCAGCCCGAAGAGATCCAGGGCGAACGGGTTGGCGCTTGATTCGCAGGCGTAATCGAAGTCGATCCAGCGTACCCGGTCCGTCTTTGCCTCCACCCACAGGTGGTCGCGTCGGATATCGCCGTGACGTTCTCCGTTTTCGTGCAGAAAGGCGATGGCCTCGCACGCAGAGATGAACAGGCGGAGCATGCGGGGCAGGTCGTTCTCGAAGTATTGGCGGTGGTCGCCCGGCAGCCGGTCGATGTGATTGTCCAGCCTCCGCCCCCGGATGACCTCCAGTACACGGACCAGATTGCCCGCCTCGTCGTGTACGGAAAATCCCTGCATGAATCGCGAATCGCCCCGGACCAGGTCGAGGATACGCGCCTCCTTGTTCTCGCTACGGAAACTGCGGACGGCGATGGGGCCGATCTGCTGGACGAATTCTTCGTGGAACACGAGCTTGAGGATGGTGGACTGGCCTGTTTCCAGACATTTGCACCGCTTGACCCAGAATTTGAAGTCCTCAAGGCCGAAGCGTCGTTCGGTTTCGTCGCGCAGGACCATGTAGTGGGTGTTGTCCAAGACGATGACGTCGCCGTACCCAATGGACGTGAAGTCCGTGGTGTCCGTTACCCGCTTTCGGATGTGCCGAATCGGGAATCCGGGAAGATGGCGTTGTACGATATCCCTGATGTCGTCGCCCATGGTCGGCCCCCTTTATTCAACCATACAGCAGGGAATAATCGGGAACAATGTTTTTCAAGGCCGTAGGGCAAACTTCGCGCACGGGGGGCGGTCTTGTCAGGGCATTGCGCACAGCTTCTGTGCGGGGCATTGGGGGAAGCCGGGGATTATCGTCCCCAGTTGGAATTTTGGAACACCAGGACTGAATGTTCTTTTTTTTGGCTACCGGTCTGCGGACTTGTTTCTTTTTCGTTGTGTTGGGCAGGGCGGATTCCCGGGTTGACCGGAGATTGAGCCGGGCGGTCATGATGCGTGGTTCCGGCCCGCCTTTTTCGCTGTGATAGAGATAGGATACGACCCGGTTTACCCCGTCCGTGGTCAGGGCATGGGCCAGGATTCGGTCCCGCTCATCCTTGTCCGAGATCACGCCGAGCAGGATGATGTCACCCTGGACGATTTCCACGTCCACGGGTGAGCTGGTGACTTCGAAATCCGCCATGAGTTGCGCCCTGAGTTCGGCGTACATGGCTTGTTTGGAAAGGAAATTCAGTTCGGGTTTTTCTTCCTTGATATACAGGCGGCTGATGATGACTCGTTTGCCCTTCACCTTGTCCATGCATTCGTGGATCTGCCGGAGTTGATCCTGAGAGTCGTACTCGCCCACAAGGTAGAGTTTACTGAAATAGCAATAGGCCGTGATCTGGTTGGCACGAATTTCCTTGTGTTTGTAGAGTTCAGCCTGGGCGTGCCCGGCGATGATGGCGTCGAGCATCTGCTGTTTTGCCGAGCGTTCATCCACGGCGGCTTCATAGGCCGATTGGCCATTGCCGATGACCGAGGACAGATAGGCCGGCGCACCGGGAATGAGTCCGAGACCGAACGGCACCGCAGCGCATCCCGGCAAAAGGAAGATGGTGATGAGTATGATGGCTGTTTTGAGTATTGTCACTGTCCTGTTCCCTCGGCCCGGTGTGGGACTCGGTTTCACCCGGACGATTTTCAAGCAAGAATCTTGCCAGGGCGTTACGAACTTCTCTCGTGGCTTGACGGTCCCCGGAGCATAAGGATTCTTTGGGTTTGGTAACAATCGAGGGGAGTTGAATTTTATCTACAAATAATTGACCGAAGTGGTCGGAAAGGACTGTTTGTTGTCCATGAAAATTGGATTGTTTAAAATTTTCCGGATGCTGTCCTGGGCCAGATCCCTTTGAATCCTTTGCACAGGTAAAAGGTAAACCTGCGGGCAGGCTTGCCGTCAAAGGAGGATTCGAAGTGGATGGGCGGCCCGATTGATTCGAACAGGGGAAGTGCTGCGCCCGGCAGGTCGGTTCTGAATCGTTCCTTGATCAGGATGGCGTTCCAGCCTGTTTTATCCTTGTCCGGGCCGGGCCAGAGGTCGTACTGGTTCATGCGCCGATCATCAAGCCAGGCGCAATAGGTGATGGGTTGGCCCGGTGTGTAAAAGGCGAGTTCCGAAGTCAGGTCATATTTTTCCGCGAACACGAAGACCCTGGAGGGATCAGTGAATTCGGCCTGCGTCAGGCGGTCTACTTCCACGCCCAGGCTTTGCCACCCTTTGAGGCGGTTGGTGAGATTGTATTGATTCGGTAGCGGCAACAGGGGCGTGACGAAGATGAACAGGGTGAGCAGTCCGGCGGTCCCGGCCAGGAAAATTTTACCGCGTAGGCGGCGGTCGGGTTTTTGCCACCACCGTTTCAGGGCCATGCCACCCACAATGGATGCGGCCATGAAGGAGACGGCGGTCCAGTTGGCCTCGGTGTGGGACTTGATGGTCCACAGGGTGATGGTGGCCCACAGGGGCCAGAAAAACAGGGCGGCCTGGAGGGCGTGGCGGTATTTTTCGTCGAACGCACCAATGGGGCCGGCCCATCCTTTGCGCACGGTCCGCCAGCCGCCGACGATCACCATCACGAACCACCACGGGGCCATGAGGCCTATCTGTGCGCCGAGCATCTCGAAGAAGGGGCCAACACGTGGGCGGAACGGAAGGGGCTTGCCTGCCGTCTGTCGGGCAACGTGTTTGAATCCTACCCAGTCGTTCTGTCCGTTCCAGAAGAGGATGGGCAACAGGCCGATCACCGTGCCGACCAGTGAGGCCAGGAGAAAACGGCCCCAGAACCGGGGCGGCAGTTGTCCCCGGAAATGCAGGATCAGGGCATAGATCAGGGCCAGTCCCAAAAAGGCGAGCATCATGTATTTGGCCAGGATACCCAGCGCGATGCATATCCCGAGGATGACGAATGGCAGGTTGCCCGGAACGTGATCCGGTCGGTTGCGCGTGGCTGCGGACAGGGCGAAGAAGGCCACGGTCCAGCACAGGATGAGCGGGTTGTCCGTGGTCATGAGGATGCCCAAGCCGTTGAGGAGCGGCATGGTGGCGGCCACGAACAGGACGAAGATTGCCAGCCCGTATTCGCGCCAGACGCGGGAAATCCCCACGTACAGGGCGGCCTGAATACCGGTCATGCCAAGGATCGCGCCGAAACGCACGCCCAATTCGGTGGAGCCGAAGACCTTGCACCAGGCCGTAATGATCCAGGCGATGAGTGGGCCTTTGGAATAATAGGAGAGTTGCGGACGGCGAATCCAGTCCCAGTACTGGGCTTCATCCTGGACCAGGTTGAGCTGCCCGGAGGTCACGAACCAGTAGCGCACTCCAAAGGACAGGGCGATGATCACAAACGCGATCAGGTCCAGGCGCGGAGAGGATGAGTCGTTGGGCGTGGTCATGGAGAGGTGTGGTATGTCATATGGATATGGGTTGCAACAAATCGGTCCACCCGGTCGGGAAAATCCGCAGCATTGAGGATATTCTTTTTCCCGTTGCCGGGCGGTGTGCCCGAAAACTCCCGGTCGGCACGGGTGCCAGGTTTTATATCCTGTGAATGTTGGAGTTCTTTCCCTGCCCCAAGCGTTTGAGCATGAATATTTCCGGATCTTCGCCGTCCAGTTCCGTGATGTCGACTTCGGCCCGGGCGGCCTGCTTGTGTCCGCCCGCACTGCCCATGCCGTTCATGATGGACTGGGCCATTTTGCCCATGTCGCGGCGCATGCCATCACCACGCAGGATGCATACGAGTTTGTCGTCGGCCGTGCCGGAAACCACCACCCAGGGCACGCTGTGGACCCGGGTGAAGAAGTCGGCCACGATGACCAGGATATCGGGATTCTCCACATTGCCGCAGTGGGCGAACAACCCTTGGCCGATGCGGCGCAGGTTGTAGAAGGCGCGGGAGAAGTAGCGCATCCAGTCCAGGTGGAATTCGCTACGGCTGATGCGGTTGAGCAGCTTCGGATCGGCGAATTTATTCAGATATTTGAAAGCGGACATATCCGCGTCGATGAACTCGCGTTCAAAGGTGCGGGTGTCGCAGCGGATGCCGTACATGAGCGCGGTGGCCAACAGTTTTCCCGGACGGATCTTCATGTTGTAGAGGTACTCGGTCATCATGGTGCAGACCGCGCCGTACTTGGGACGGACATCCACGAAATCCGCCTCTATCGGACTTTCTTTGACAATGGGATGATGGTCGATGACCAGTGAGAATTTGAATGGGGCGAATTCGGGGTTGTGATGGGGTTGCGAGTCCACCAGGGCGAATTTGTCGTACTGTGCCGCAAGATTGGGAATGAGTTTTTGGGTGGGTATGCGCAGGTAACGGATCATGGACAGGTTGTCGGGTCGTTTGATCTCGTTGATCTGGGCGATGGCTAGGTTGCCGACCTTGCGGGCCATGATACGCCGAAGCGCCAGGGCCGAACCCAAGGCGTCCGGGTCCGCGTTGATGATGATGAGCCAGTTGTCCTCTTTGTTGAAGAGGCCAAGCAGTCGTTCTACCTGCTCATCTAATTGTTTGAAGAGTGCCACACACTATCCCTGTTTCAGGGTTAACGGAAGTCCGGCTGCCACCAGAAATACCTGGTTTGCCGCCTTGGCCGCGCTTTGGTTGAGCGCGCCCAGACTTCGTATGAATGCCCGAACCTCACTGCCACCTGGCAGTGGTCCGAGCCCGGCCTCACAGGAGACCAATATCAATGCCGTATCGTTCCATTCGTTCATAACATCGATGAACTCTTGTACTTTTTTCGTTTCGCACTGTGCCTCTCGGCAGGCGAAGAGCCAGTAGTCCAAGCTGTCCACTATCACGGCAGGAAAGTCAAATTTAACCTGTCTGAGCGTTTGAGGCAAGTCCGTGGATACTTCGAGAACTTCCAGTTTTGGACTGCGAGAATGGCGGTGTGCGCGGATTTGCTCCCTGAAATCGAGATCCTGGGCCTTCCCTGTGGCGATAAACAGGGCTGGAGTTGCCGATTTCGCCAATAAGTCGAGCGCAAAGTCGGATTTTCCGGATTTGTTGCCGCCGAGGACCAAAGTGATCATTTATTTTTGCTCCATTGGGCTACCCATGTCGCAAGTAGCTCAATTGATTCAAATAGCTCATATTCGTTGAAGATTTCGAGGGTCAAGGTTCCGTGGCAAAATGTTGCCAGAATGTCACTCAGCAACGCCTTGCCCGCACTGTCCAGGTTGGTCAG
The DNA here is from genome assembly GCA_963662475.2 of uncultured Pseudodesulfovibrio sp. Classification (GTDB taxonomy): domain Bacteria; phylum Desulfobacterota; class Desulfovibrionia; order Desulfovibrionales; family Desulfovibrionaceae; genus Pseudodesulfovibrio. Next base: position 35,866 of record CAXXUE010000009.1, on the reverse strand, counting down.
GCCGGTATGTCGCGCGCCATCTGGCGCATAGATATGCAACATCCGCACGGTCTCCCGCAGACCGGGCAGGTCGAGCACCGCCTGTTGCTTATATGCCAGGATGTGTCCGAGGTCCAGGCAGGTGGAATAGCCTCCCTCGCGGGCCTCGCCCCAGAGTGCGCAGAGGTCGCTTTCTTCCACGTTTTCCAGCAGCACAGAGGCTGGGTCCACGCCCGCCTGCCGGAATTTTTCGGCCAGGGGAACGAGCAGCCCGGAGCGCGTGGGCGGGTGGAGCACCCATGCGTGGGGCGAGAGGGAGGCTGCCTTGTCCATGAGGAGGGCCACTTTGGCCCACACTTCGTCCAGGCCGCGTTGCCATGGCAGGTCCAGCGGCAGATGCACATGCCAGGAGACCGGAAGGTCGGCCAGGTCCGGCGGCAGGTCGATGTCCGTGTACGCAAGGCACGCCTCTGTTTCAAAGAAGAGCAGTCCTATTTCGTCGAAATATCGGGCCAGGAACCGGCTGTTTTCCGCCGCCCCGGCCGGGATCACAAAGGAAGGCGCGGCCACGGTGAAGGGGAATTTTACGCCGTGGCGGGCCTGGGCCTCACGGACGGAAATGTGACGCGGGCGTGCAGAATTTTCCCGGCCCGCTTGGTCGGCGGAAGGCGAATGGGCATGTATTGTTGAGGTATTGTCTATGGGCATGGTCATTGCACGGATTGGTTCATTACAAGAACCCTGTGGCCGAGGATGCGAACATGAAAGCACTTCGCAAACATTGTCAGCACATTTTCAATCCGCTTCATCTTTTTTGCCGGTTACGTCAGTTGGGATTCACTCTCGGGACCGCCCGAAACGTCTGCTGGGTGTACGAACGCGGGTTGTACCGATTCATTCTGTAATTAATCCAGTAGCCCGAGCTGTTTTTCCCGGGTCACTTTTTTGGCGGCCAGGGTGGATTTTGTCAGCAACTCCATGGGTAATTCCCTCAGATATCGGGACTGCGGCAGATGCAGGGCCCGCCCGTAGAGCTGCCGCTTGTCGGCGCGGCTGAGATAGAGATTCCGTTTGGCCCGGGTCATACCCGCGTACATGAGGCGGCGTTCTTCCTGGAACCGCTGGCCACGGCCTGGAGTGAGCGTGACTTTGGCCGTGAGCAGATCCATGCCCGCAAAGGGAAGGATGCCCTCCTCGCAGGCAGGCATGAATATGGCCTCGAATTCCAGCCCCTTGGACGCATGCAGGGTCATTATCTGGACCTTCTCGGCGGCGTGGCGTACCAGTTCCAGCTCGGTCTGGAGGCTCACCCAGTTGACCAGGTTCTGCCAGCCGCCGAGACGTTCGAATTCCTTTTTGAGTTCCTTGAACTGGCGGCTTTCCCAGAAAAATTGATCGAATGGCGGCGTTTCGCTCAGGTACGCGGCCAGTCCCACCGGGCCTTTGGTAAGGATATGGTCGGGCACCTCGATTACCTCTTCCGAACCCCCGAGGGCCATGCCCAGGAATCGTTGGGCCGCACCCAGAATCGAAGCCACGCGCGGCTCCTGCCAGAACCCTTCCAGTTCCGGGGTGGAACAGGGGATACCCGCCCGCTTCAGCGCTTTCTCGATGGACGGAATGAGTGCCTTGAACCGGACCAGCACGGCAATGTCGCCGGGAGCGAGTTCGCCATGCCCCGTCCTCGTCGGAGATGGAATGGCTGGTGGCCCCGATCAAGCCCTTGATCTTGTCGCTGATCCAGGAGGCCTCATGCAGGGCATCCGGGCTTTCAAAGAGATGGATGGTTGCGTCTATGTCGAGGTTGGCCTTGAGTTTGGGCGCATCGGGAACAGGGCACCGGCGCAGTCGAGCACCTTCTGGCCCGAGCGGTAGTTTTCGGCCAGGGTGATGGTCTTGATGGATTTCCAGATGTCGGTAAGCCGGGTTTCCACGTCGCCTATCGCGCCCCGGAATCCGTAGATGGATTGTTTGGGGTCGCCGATGCAGAATACGCCTTCGCCGGATTCGCCCGCAATACCGCGGATGACCGCCAGTTGCAGCGGCGTGAGGTCCTGGACTTCATCCACCAGTACATGCTGGTAGGGCATGTGAAAGGTGGGAGCGCCGGATTGTTCCAGCATGAACTCCAGTAGGTCGGTGTAGTCCACGAGGTCCCAGTGATTTTTCTGGTTGCCGTAGATGATGTGCGCTTCGGCCAGGTCTTCGGGCAGTTCGGCGAGACGCTCTCGGCCCAGATTGTATCGGTTCCAGCAGTGGTCGAGGTCCTTGCCGGAAAATTGCGGGTTGACGTCCGCGAAGAGTTTCTTGGCCGCGGTTTCGGGCAGAACGATGGGGGTCTCGGAGTAGGCGTGCTTCCAATAGTCGAAACAGAGGGAGTGCAGAGTGCCGGCCTGGGGTGATTCCGCGTCAGCACCGCGCAGTCCCTTCAGGCGGTCGCGCATTTCCTTGGCGGCGCGGCGGGTGAAGGTCAGGCCAGAATGCGCCGGGGCTTGACACCCTGGTCGATGAGTTGGGCCACGCGGCCCATGAGGGTCTGGGTCTTGCCCGTGCCTGGTCCGGCCAGGACCAGCACCGGGCCTGGACCGGCGTCGATGGCCGCCTGTTGTGCCGGGTTGAAGGTCAGGGGCTGGGCCGGTTCCTGGATCTGATTCAGGGGCGTGCACATCGACGGAATTTCGTCCCCGTCTCGGGCTTCATCCTGTTTCTCTCTGGAAAGATCAATATTGATGAGGGTGGCGCCGTTTTTTATCCGGGCGCGTTCCTTTTCGGTGAATACCGAGATGACGCCGTATTCACCGTCGAATCCGGGCTTGCGGATGACGTTGCCGTCGCGCATGCGGCCGATTCCTTCGCCCAGATGGCAGGAGTATTTGACCAGATCCTCCGCAGGCACGCGCTGGAGCACGTCCAGCTCGTTGCCGAATTCCTGTATCAGCCGCATGTAGAGCGCGTTGACCTTCTTGCTGTTTGGTCCGGTGCCCACCACTTTCCGAGAGGATTTCCTTGAGTGGAATCATGGAGGTGAAGTCGGGTGCGCCTTGGGGTTTGACCGGTTCCTGCCGGTCGGCCAGGGTCAGGATACGGTTGTACACGCCTTCGGTGACCGGCTTGCCGCAGACCGGGCAGATGCCGCCTCGGGCCAAGGTCTCGTGCGGGTCCATGGACACGCCGCATTTGCGGTGGCCGTCCATGTGATACCTTGCCCTCTTCGGGGAACGAACTCGATGGTGCCCAGAAATTTGTGTCCCAGTCCCTCGCCCCAGGAGTGCCCGATAGATGCCCTCGTATGACATCTCGCCGCGAAAGAGGTTGGCCTCGCGTCCCAGTTTTTCGCCGGAATGGGCGTCTGAGTTGGAGATGAGCTTGATGCGGTCCAGTTCGGACCAGGTCCAGTTCATTTCCGGGTCCGAGGAGAGGCCGGTCTCCATGGCGAAAATTTCGCCCGCGTAGTCGCCGTAACATTCCTTGATGGAGTCAAAGCCGGACTTGGAACCGAACAGGGAGAACCATGGGGTCCAGATGTGAGCCGGGACCAGGAATGCCTGGGGATGGCAGTCGAGCACCATGTCGATGAGGTCGCGGCTGTCCAGGCCGAGGATGGGCCGCCCGTCACTGGCCAGGTTGCCCACCTGCCCCAGTTTCTCGTTGAATCGTTTCACCGAGTCGAGGTCTGGCATGTAGACCAGATTGTGCACCTTGCGGACTTTGCCGCCCCGTTTGTAGATGGAGCTGATCTCTGTCTGGAGCATGAATTGGGTGCGTCCCGGGATTTCGCCTTCGAACGTAGGGATTTCCTTTTCCAGCCCCGAGGGGTCGCGCAGGGTGAAGAAACCCTTGCCGTTTTCCTTGAGCTGATCCTCAATCTCCGCCAACCACTCAGGATGGGTGAAATCGCCTGTTCCCAACACCTTCAAGCCCTTGAGACGTCCCCAGGCCGCCAGGTTGCGGATGGTGAGTTTCTTGCTGGTGGCCCTGGAAAAACGAGAGTGAATGTGCAGGTCTGCGGTGAATCGTTCCATAGGCGGACAGTAAAGCCATACTCTCGTGATTGCAACCCGCGCTGCTCGAAAAAAGTGGTTGACGTAGACTTTTGTTGCACATACAACCTTCGCCATGGTAACCGATAGATTAAAACCACGAGAGTCGTTGGGCTTTTTGACCTGGAAGGTCGCCCGGTTGTTCACCAATGATTTGGCCGCCCGGTTTGCCGAGGCGGGTATCAGGATCACGGTGGAACAGTGGCGAGCGCTCATTCCTTTATATAAACTGGATGGGCTGACTCAGGGACGGCTGTGCGAACTCCTGTCTCAGGAGAAGACCGGCGTCAGTCGATTGGTCGCGGCTTTGGAGAGGCATGGCTTGCTCACTCGTCGATCGGACCGGCATGATCGCCGTGTGAAGAAACTTTTCATCACCGATGCCGGACGCAAGATGATCGACTCCTCTTTCGATATCGTCCTGGACAACCGCAAGGTCCTGGTTGAACACGTGGACCCGGAGGATCTGGCTGTCTGTATGCGCGTGCTTTGGCAGATCATTCTGCCGACCTTGGGTGATGTGTGTATCGGAGAGGATGATTAACCATGCCGAAACTTGGTGCATCAGGACAGAAGTGGCTCAAGGGTCTGCATCTCCTTGCCGTAGCCTGCTGGGTCGGGGGCGGGGTCTCCCTGGTTCTGCTCTATTTTCTGAAACCCGGCGCGGGAGGCGACAGCGCGTTGTTCGGCATTAATCAGGCCATTCACCATGTGGATATGGCCGTGGTCGTGGTTCCGGGTGCGTTTGGTTGCCTGCTCACCGGATTGGCCTACTCGCTGCTGACCGGCTGGGGTTTCTTTCGGCATGGCTGGCTGATTTTCAAATGGGTCGTCACGGTTTCGGCCATTGTGTTCGGCACCCTCTGCCTGGGGCCGTGGGAGACCAGAATGATGGAGATATCCGGCGAGCTCGGCATGCGTGCCACGCTGGACCCTGCCTATCTGCATAATGAACAGATGAACTTTCTGTGGGGTGCCGTCCAGGTGGCTGTCCTCATGGTCACGGTTTTTGTTTCGATATTCAAGCCTTGGAAAAAACTGGGAAAAAAGAACGGATAAATTATCATGCGATGCTTTTCATTATTCATCACTTGCTGCCTGACGCTTCTTGTCGTTTCTGCCGCCTTTGCCCAGCAAGGTAAAGCCCCGGCTTCCCCGGTGGTGGTCGCCAAGGTGACCTCCGGCGACATGGCCCCACAGTCCGAATTCATCGGCACGGTCTACTTCGCTGAAATCTCCAACGTGGCCTCCGAGGTGGAGGGCAAGGTCCTGGACATCAAGGTCACTGACGGCCAGCGGGTCAAGGAGGGCGATGTCCTGGTGGTTCTGTCCTCGTCGTTGCTGGAAAAGTCCATTCTCCGTGCCCGTGCTTTGGCGCAACAGGCCAAGGCCCAGTATGAGTCTGCCAAGCTGGAGAACGACCGCGTGGCCGCCCTGTTCAAGAGCCGTTCCGTGGCCGAGGGCGAGTTCGATTCCAAGCGGCTGAGCGCAGAGGCCCTGCTGCATCAATACGAAGCGTCCCAGTCCGACCTGGCCAAACTGCTGGAAGAGGCGGCAAAGAAGAAGATTCGCGCTCCCTACGACGGCATTGTCATCGACACGCCGGTCACCCGGGGGGAATGGATTTCCACCGGCTCCACCGTGGTGGTCACGGCCCGTGACGATCTGTTCGAAGTGGTGGTCAACGCGCCCAAGGAGGCGTTCGGTGTGGTCAAGCCCGGTCTCCAGGTGAGCGTGGTCACGGCCGGTGTCGAGATTCCCGGCGAGGTTTTCGCTGTCATTCCCCGTGGCGATGTGGCGACCCGTACTTTCCCTGTCAAGATTCGCGTCAAGAACAACGGTTCCCTGGCCGAGGGCATGGAGGCGAGAGTCTTTCTGCCCCAAGGGCTTGGCGGCATGACCATGATCGTGTCCCGCGATGCACTTATTTCCATGCGGGGCGAGCAGGTAGTCTGGGTGGTTCTGGACGGCAAGGCCGTGCCCATGCCGGTCTACGTGGTCGGTTTCCGGGGCTCCAGGCGGGCGTCAAGTCGTCCAAGCTCAAGGAGGGCATGGACGTGGTGGTCAAGGGCAATGAACGGCTGCGGCCGGGACAGGCCGTGGCACCCCAACCCTTGAAAGACACAACGGTCAGGCAGTAGGGAGCGAACATGGACATAGTCAAAGCTTCCATTGAAAAACCGGTGGCCGTGCTGGTGGGCGTGATCCTCGTGGTCCTGTTCGGCGGCATCGCCTTGGCCACGTTGCCCTACCAGCTTTCGCCCGACGTTACCGAGCCGATCATCACGGTCAGGACCAATTGGCAGGGGGCCACCCCCTACGAGATCGAGCGCGATGTCATCGAGGAACAGGAAAAGGTGCTCAAGGGCATCCCAGGCCTTACCGAGATGGAGTCCTCTAGCTTCAGCGGCACTTCCGAGCTTTCCCTCAAGTTCGAGATCGGCACGGACATCGATACCGCGCTGTTGCGGGTTACCAACAAGCTGGACGAGGTGCCGGAATATCCCGATCAGGTGGATCGGCCCATTGTCTCTGCCACAGGCGCGTCCACTTCGCCGGTTATCTGGACGATTCTTCGTGACCCTGCCTGACAATAAACAGGACGTAAGTACCTACCATACCTTTTTCGAGAACGAGGTGCGGCAGTATTTGGAACGCGTCAAGGGCGTGGCCGAACTCTTCGTGGGTGGCGGGCGAGAGGACGAGATGCAGATCATCGTCGATCCCGTTCGCCTGGCCGCCTACAACCTGACCATTCCCGATCTGGTTGCCATCCTGAAAAGCGAGAACGTCTCCGTTTCCGCAGGCAGCATGGGCGTGGGGCGGCGCGAGTACCGCGTGCGCACCCCCGCCGAGTTCAAGTCGCCGGATGACATTTTGTCCATTGTTATTTCCTCATCGGGGGCGCATCGGGTCACTGTGGCCGACGTGGCCAAGGTCAAGCGCGGGGAACGAAAAGCAGACCGTGGCCATGTTGCACAACAACGTCTCCGGAATGGTTCGTGGGCGTGAAGCCCGAGCCGGGTGCCAACGTCCTGGAGCTGACCGATGCCGTGGAAACGGTGGTCAACGACCTCAACGCGGGCGTGCTCAAGGACAATGGGGTGAAGCTGGAGTGGATTTACGACCAGCGGCCCTACATCAACGGTGCCATAGACCTGGTCCAGCGCAACATCATCATTGGTTCCATCCTGGCCATCATCGTGTTGTTTGTTTTTCTGCAATCCTTTTCCTCCACGATTATCGTGGCCGTTTCGATCCCCATATCCATCGTGGGCGCGTTCATCATGTTTGCGGCGGCGGGGCGAACCCTGAACATCGTGTCCAATGGCGGGCATCTCGTTTGCCGTGGGTATGCTGGTGGATAATGCCATTGTCGTGCTGGAGAATATCGACCGGCACCGGCGCATGGGCAAGGGGGCCGTGGCAGCGGCCTATGACGGCGCGAGCGAGGTGTGGGGCGCGGTTATTGCCTCAACCCTGACCACCGTGGCCGTGTTTTTGCCCGTGGTCTTCATGGAGCAGGAGGCCGGGCAGTTGTTCAAGGACATCGCCATTGCCGTCCACCTGCGCCATCATTCTTTCGCTGTTTGTGTCCGTGCTTGTCATCCCCATGCTTGCCCGCCAGCTCTACGGCGTGGCGGAAAAACGCTTGCAGGCCACGGCCCGGCTTGATGCCCCGCGTCCCCCAGCGGCCTTGTCCATGGCCAAACGACTCCTGATACCGCTCACCCCAGTTTGGCGGCAGGATGGCCGATTAGGTTGATCGTGCTTCTCAGTCGCGCCATTGATACGCCGAAAAGCCGGATCATTACCGTGGGCGGCCTTACCCTGGCTTCGATACTCATAGTCCTGGGTATCCTTCCCCAAGATGGAATACCTGCCTCAGGGGCAATCGCAATCTGCTCATCAATATCCTCATTCCGCCGCCGGGCCTTTCCTATGCGGAAAGGCTGGGTATTGGGGAATTCGTATTCGATCAGGTCGATCCCCATTTCAGAAAGGAAGTCGATGGGTTGCCTGGGATTCAGGATATGTTTTACGTGTCCGCGCCCACCATCAACCTGTTCGGGGCCATGTCCACCCCATGAGCAGCGGGCCGGTGAGCTTATCCCGTTCTTCAACCGTGTGATTTCATCCATTCCGGGCATGTACGGCGTGTCCATTCAAGCCTCCATTTTCGAGCAGGGGTTGGGCAAGGGGCGCGTCATTCAGGTGGATATTTCCGGTGCCCAGCTGGAGAAGATCGTAGCCGCTGCCGGGACCATGTTCGGCATGGCCATGCAGGAGATCCCCGGCTCGCAGATTCGTCCGGTGCCGTCGCTGGAGCTGCTCTATCCCGAAGTGCGTTTCATCCCGGAACGCGACCGCGTGCGTGCTGCGGGCATGTCCACCTTGGGATTGGGGACGGCCATTGACGTCATTCTCGATGGTCGGAAGATCGGCGATTTCAAGGAAGAGGGAAAGAAGAAGATCGACCTTGTTCTCAAGGGTTCTCCCCAGGACGCGACCACGCCCGAAGAGCTGAACAATTCGCTCATCGCGGTGCCCAAAGGCTGGGCCGTCCCGGTCAGTTCCCTGGCCCGACTCCATCGGACTTACTCCATGAACGAGATTCGCCATCTGGAACGCCAGCGCACTATCTCGCTTCAGGTGACGCCGCCCAAGGACATGCCGTTGCAGGCGGCCATGGAACTTATCCAGAACAAGCTGGTGCCCGAAGTTCGTCAGATGGGGCTGTTGGACGGCCTGACCGTGCGTCTCTCCGGTGCGGCAGACAAGCTCACGGTGACCCGCGACGCCCTGCAATGGAACTTCCTGCTGGCCATCGTCATCACCTACCTGCTCATGGCGGCCCTGTTCGGCAACTTCATCTATCCACTGATCATTCTGTTCACCGTGCCTCTGGCCGGTGCGGGCGGGTTCCTGGGGCTGAAGTTGGAAAATTGGTTCATCGCTCCGCAGGCGCTCGATATCCTGACCATGCTCGGGTTCGTCATTCTGATCGGTGTGGTCGTGAACAACGCCATCCTGATCGTGCACCAGTCGCTGGGCAACATCCGCGAACAGGGCATGGATTACAAGGAGGCGATCCTGGATGCGACCCGTACCCGGTTGCGGCCCATCTTCATGTCTGCGGCCACGTCCGTGTTCGGCATGCTTCCGCTGGCCGTGGCCCCCGGTCCCGGCTCGGAACTGTATCGCGGCCTCGGTGCCGTGGTGCTCGGCGGCCTGGCGCTTTCCACGGTGTTCACCATCTTCGTGATCCCGGCCCCTGCTCATGTTCGTCATCGGCATGGAAAAGAAGGACGGCAGCCCATCGTAACCGGTGAGCGAATTCCTGACAGAAAAAAAATCCCCTGAGGCTTTCCGCAGGGGATTTTCATTTGAATTCAGGTCGGAACAAAGGCTATTTGTCCTGACTTTCTCCGTATAGCTTCGTGTCGACGCGAATAGCATATCGCAGGCGGACGGGGCATTATTCATCATCTAGATGATGGATGTCTCGACCTTTTGGATGTTCTCCTTCTTGATATCGCCGCAGTCGGAGAGAAGCAGGGCGGCCGGCACGGGGCAACCGATCAGAACGTTGTGCATGAGGACTCTCTTTTCAGGTCCGAGAAATGGACCCCCCATTCCCCTTGAGCTGAATCATATGATTTTTTTAATGAATAAGGGGGTGTCCCTATAAGCCGAGTGTCGTTTCGGTCTAAACACAAAGAGGGGGCTTGCGTTCAATCTGTGAATATTTCCCGAGTCGTTTCGTCATGAATTGGAAGAGTTCCCGGAGTCCGGGGGGGGGAGATAGTGAGGCGCGGGTCGGCAGCGAAGTGCCTGTCAAACCAGATCACCCCCGGCTTCGAGCGGAAGCGGGGGGATTCTTTTTTTCGTATTTTGGAACTAGTCTGACGGGTCGGGTTTTCCAGGACGCGTTCGGTGGCCTCGCGGACCTTGCTCTTGATCTCGAAATCCGAAATCCGGTCTTGAAGGATGATCGTGCCCTTCTGCACATAACGGGCGGGCAGCAGATTGAGTGTCAGCGCAAAAATGTCCTCAATGTCCAACTGTTCGAAGATATAATCACTATAGTATTCATCAAGAATCTCGGTCATGAATTTGACAACGCGCTTTTCATTGCGGTTCCTGATTTTATTCAGGTCAATCCCTTTGACTTCCATAGGATTCGGTTTCATGGCGGCACTCCTTCGAGAGCGGTGTGTGTGGATTCCTTCTTGTGTGCATTACCCGGTTCGGGGTCTGTTGGCAATGCGTGGAAAATGGTTTCAGCCGTTGGGCGGAATTCGTGCTCGACACCGGTCGATGGCGATCCTCAACCGGGTGTTGATCGTTCCCGGCAGTGCGCGAATACCTCCCCAAAAGTACCAATTGCGCGGAGTTCATGCGACCCTTTGTTGCCTTCATCGTTATCCTGTTATTTCTGCTGGTCGGGCGCCTGTCGGCCCGCATTGTTTTTCGCTACGGGCGCACCTTGACACGGTCGGGAGGATGCCTATTTTTATCTATGTAGTAATGATTTCTATTTTTAAACTTGAGGTGGCTGTCATGACTTTGAAACGTGTCGTATTGTCCGGCTTGGGCTTGTCCATTATCGGGCTGTTTGTCCTGCTGGGCGGTATGCTGCTTTCCAGCCACACGGCGTCCACCGGAGGCACGATGATTGATGCGGGAAAAAATGGAAATCGCCACCCTGGCAGGGGGCTGTTTCTGGTGTGGTGGAGTCGGATTTGGAAAAAGTGCCGGGCGTGATCAAGGTCGTGTCCGGCTATGCGGGTGGCACGGAGCCGAATCCCACTTATGAGCAGGTTTCGACCGGCACGACCGGGTACCGCGAGGCCGTGCAGGTCCATTTTGACCCCGCAGTGGTGGGGTTTGCCGATATTTTGGACTTCTTCTGGAAGAGTTTCGACCCCACAGACGCCGGTGGTTCCTTCGGGGATCGCGGGTTCCAATACACGTCCGCCATTTTTGTTCATTCCGAAGCGCAGCAGCGGGTGGTCGAAGCTTCCCGCAAGGCGCTTGCGGGTTCCGGTCGCCTGGATGGGCCGGTGGTCACCCCGGTGCTTCCCTTCACCACCTTTTACGAGGCCGAGGCATACCATCAGAACTACTCGAAGACCTGCCCGCTCAAGTACAAGACGTATCGCCAGTTTCTCCGGGCGGGACCGGTTCATCGAGAAGACCTGGGGCAAGGATGCCGGAGAAAAAGGGGGCGGTGGCTTCCGAAAAGAAGTTGTTTACCAAGCCGGATGACGAGGCTTTGAAAAAGGCGCTCAGTCCGCTCCAGTACGCCCCGTGACCCAGACCTGCGGGACCGAACCCCCGTTCGACAATGCCTTCTGGGATAACAAGCGCGAGGGAATATACGTGGACGTGGTCTCGGGCGAGCCGCTGTTTTTCGAGCCTGGACAAGTTTGATTCCGGTACGGGCTGGCCGAGTTTCACCCGGCCTCTGGTCCCTGAAAACATGGTGGAGCACCGTGACCAAAGCCTGGCCATGGCCCCGGACCGAGGTGCGCAGCCGGGACGGGGATTCTCACCTCGGGCATGTGTTCGGTGACGGACCTGGCCCCCACAGGACAGCGCTATTGCATCAATTCCGCGTCCCTGCGGTTCATCCCCAGGGAGGATCTGGAAAAGGAGGGATAACGGCGCGTATCTCAAGCTGTTCAAGTGATGCGGCCATCACGGGCAATGGGCAGGGGAGTCTCGGAAGATGGAGGCTCCCCTTTCTTATGCGGCACCATGTCAAGAACTTCCTTTTCTCTTCATTCCTTCTGTAATTAGGCTAGGCTCCACCCTCGCCTTATAGCATAATAGTAATGTATTCCTTTTCTTATTCGTGCTCTATGGCACCAAGTACCGATTCGGTACATTAACAATTTAGGATCGCCATTCTTTGTTCGTAGTCTAGGCTACCAAAGGCCGCTCGCGATCCGTTTACGACTGCGCCACAGGTAAGCTAAGCTTCCAGAGTAACGCGGCCAGTTTACGAGCCAAAGCAGCTATCGCCTTTTGAGCAACTCCGCTTTTGCTGTAAATTCGGTTGTAAAATTCTCTCGCCCATTCGTCTCTCTGTTTCCAAATCCATGCCGCCTCAATGAGCAAACTTCGTAATCGCCGTTGCCCAACTGGGCGCAAGCGGCCTTTCCCTTTGCTCAATCCGCTTTGCCGCACAACAGGCGCAAGGCCCAAGTAAGCCGTAACCTCCTTGCTATTGTTGAATCGTTCAGGTCGGAATATCTCGGCCGCAAAGGTGGTTGCCACGACTTCACCCACTCCAGGAACGGACCTCATGGTGGCAATGCGTCTTGCCTCGTCTTGTTCCTGGGAAATGACTCGTAATCGAAGATCAACCTGACGCTGTGCGGAAATGAGATAATGCAATTCTTCGAGTAAGCTATTTCGGGTGTCGTCAGCTCCGGGTGGTAGTGGCAGTATAGCCAGAGCTGCAATAGCGATTTTGCTCCAATGGTCGATCCCAACGGGTTCGGCAATGCTCAGAGATAACAGCAAAAGCGCGAATTCTCTGGGCTTTACTTTACGCAATGAGTCGGTGAGTTGATGTCTTCGACGTTGGAGTGACCGAAAAGCTTCTTTCTCTTTCACTAGGAATGGCAATTGGGCGGATCAGTCCTGCTGCGGCAAGTTCAGCCAACTTTCGGCAATCGAGGCTGTCTGTCTTGTTGGTTGCGGTTACTGGGCGTGGTATTCGGCTGGGCGCGGCAACAATCACACGAATACCTGCAGCCTTGAGGCTTCGAGCAAGGCCAAAACCTGTCGGGCCAGCTTCGTAACAAACTGCACCGATGTTAACAGGGAGTGAGGAAAGGATTTGTGTAAGTGATGCCACGTCGGCGGGACTAGACCAATCTTTGATCATTCCGTCTGGTCGTAAGAGTGCAACACTGAATGTCTTTTTGTGAACATCAACGCCAACGAAAATGCGCTGATCAACAAATGCTTCCACAAACCGATAAGCTGATGATATCTTGATACTCGCCATGTCGGCCTCCTTTGAGCTTCACATTTACTGGTACTGTTACCAGATTAAGCCGTGGAGTGCCGACATGGTATTTTTTGTCGCCTCCCACATCCTGTTGCCGCATCCGGCGATCAGGCTCAGGCTGGCGATAAGTATGACCTAATCTGAGCGATTCTCCAGCCTGACACAACATCAAAGCTGGCATATCACCTTATTTTTGTTTACAATCACATCCAGTCACTACGTCATGAACGTTTCACCCATTTGGTGGAGGGCTGGATGTCCAACTCAAAGAGAACCAAAGCAAAATTCATCGACGATGTCCAAGTCACGAACGACTGTCTGACAAGCCGGGCCGGGCTCAACCTCTTTGCTCGCTACATTCGTGGCATTGGTCTTTTCCCCCACATCAACCGCCTTTTCGGCTCCATGCGCAAGAACCCCAAGGGCACGCCCATCGATGAACTTTTCAAGCAGGTGCTCTGCTTCCTCTTTGACGGCACCAGCCGTCACTTGGCCCACTTTGATGTCCTGACCAAAGATCCGGGCTACGCGGCTGCCATCGAAACAGACATCAAGAGCATGGCCTCATCGCACACCGTCAAGCGGTTCTACCAATCATTCTCCGCACAACGGACCTATCTTTTTCGCCGTCTGTTGCAGCAACTCTTCCTTTGGCGACTCAGCATGACCAGCCCAGAAGTGATCGAACTGAACATCGACACCATGGTCATGGATAACGACCAAGCGCCGAAGCGTCACGGCGTCAAGCCCACCTACAAGAAGGTTCTGGGCTTTCAGCCTCTCCAGATGACCTGGGGCCGCTACATTATAGACGCCGTGTTCCGTGGCGGCGACAAACACTCTCTCAACGGCGACTCAGCCCCGAAGATGATCCGTCACGTGGTGCGCATGATCCGTACCCGCTACAGCAAGACCGTACCCATCATCATTCGCATGGACTCCGGATTCTTCGACCAGGAGCTCTTCGACGAGATGGAGCGGCTGGATATCGGTTTCATCTGCGCAGGCAAGTTCTATAGCGACATCAAGGCCATGATTGGGGCACTTCCCGAAACCGCCTTTCAGCATCACTTCGGCAAAACCGATGAGGATGTCTGGCAGTGCTACGAGTTCTGCGACCGCCGCAAGTCCTGGGAAAAGTCCTTCAGGACCATCTTTTGGCGACCTTTACTGGAAGAGAAGCAGTTCCTGCTACCCGGATCAAGACCAGGCACCATCGTCTACACCAACCTTGGCATGGATAGTGTCGTGGATCAGCAATTGCAGGAGGCTGGCCTCGCGTTCATGGCCGAAACCGATGCCATCATCCACTCCTACCACCAGCGGGGCGCGGACGAACTGGTGCACAGGGCGTTCAAGGATTTCGGATTCGAGGAGTTGCCGTTCCAGCGCTTCGTGCCCAACGCCGCCTTCTATTACACCATGCTCCTCGGCTTCTTCCTGTTTGAAGCGTTCAAGGAAGATGTGAGTGAGCCGGTGGTACCGGTCAAGTCTTTCCCGACCACACTGCGTCGCACCTTGGTGGACGTCGCCGCCAAGGTGGTGTCCCATGCTGGCAAAACCGTACTCAAGGTCACGGCGATCGCCATGGAATCGTTGCGTTTCAAAGAACTGTGGGAGCGCTGCCTGAGCGCTCCAAAATTCGTCTGGACCTGATCTGAACGCCCCGCTCCATGTCCAGCGATGGGAGAGGTGCGTCCAATTTCCTGAAAAATCTGGTATCACAACCGAAACGAGTGGCATTTTCACGCTTCAGCGATCAAGCTGTCCCCATTCGCACCATTTTTGGAGTCAATCTTCTTCCGGTTTCTGCCGAGGAAGGCTTCAATGAGACCCCTCCGCTCGATTTAGGTATGAATATGTGGAGCGTTCTGGTCATGCAAAGGTATCCCGTGTTGGCGTCTGTTAACCATACCGCATTCCCGAAGGGAACGCTACGTAGTTGATTATTCGGTAGGTTGTGGGATTTCCTTTAGGATAGCCCGGATGAGTTTTGTCATGATTTCGGAAGATTGTTCAGCTTGGGCAATGACATCTGCCAGGGAAGCCTCTGCCATGCAGTCCGGCAAGTTTTTGTTGGTCAGACAGGAAATGCCCAGCAGTCGGATGTTCATGTGGTGGGCGGCAATGGCCTCCATACAGGTGGACATGCCGATGGCATCGGCTCCCATGGCTCGGTACATGCGGGTTTCGGCGGGTGTTTCCATGTTCGGACCCATGACCTGCATGAACACGCCACGCTCTAGCCGGATGCCCAGTTCCAGGGCTTTTTGCAAAGCCAGATCACGCAGGGCGGGATCGTAGATCATGCGCATGTCCGGGAAGCGTTCGCCCCAGGCGTCGACGTTTTTTCCCCTCAGGGGAGAGGCTCCGGTGAGGTTGATGTGGTCTTCGATGAGCATGGGGGAACCTGTGGCAAAGGACGGATTGAGCGCCCCGGCGGCATTGGTCAGAATGAGCGTTTTGATGCCCAATTCGCCCAGCGTGCGGACGCCGTGCGTGACCTCCCGTGCATCGAAGCCTTCATAGAGATGGAAGCGTCCGTGCAGAGCCAGCACAGGCAATCCGGATAGTTCTCCTTTGACCAGACATCCTGCATGGCTTTGTACGGTAGAGAGGGGGAAGCCCGGTATTTCGCTGTAGGGGAGGATTTTCGGATGCGCTATGGTCTCGGTCAGGCCGCCCAGGCCTGTTCCCGTCATAAGGGCGACAGTCTCGACTTGAATTTTGCCTAGCTTTTCCTGTATATATGCGGCAGAATGTTGTATCTTCTCATGGTATTTCATGTGAACTCCTTGTGATTCGGCCGGTGTTCCGCATCAGGCCGTTTGTCTGGATACAGGGTGAACTGAACCGAAGGACAGGCGTTTTTTATGGATATAGTGACATTACTTGGTCTTGCCGTTGGTCTGTCGCTCATCATGGGCGCCATCATAATCGGGGGAGCGGTTGATGTTTTTATCAATATTCCCGGTATGATGATTGTGTTTGGTGGGACTTTGGCCTCCATCATGGTGGCGTTCCCGTTTGAAGAGGTCATACAGGCCTTTAACGCTGCATTCAAGATGTTCGTGCAACGCAAGAGCAAAGTTCGTGATGTGGTCAACATCATGGTCAAGGTGGCGGAGATCAGTCGCCGGGAAGGACTTGTTGCTCTGGAGAACGTCCAGACCGAAAATATGGTTCTCAAGAAATCCTGTCAGCTTATCGCAGATAATGCGGACCCGGATATCATTCGGACCACCCTTACCATTGAAATCTATTCCATGCGTCGCCGCCATCAGGTGGGGCAGGATGTTTTCAAACGGCTGGCTGCGCTGGCTCCCTCATTCGGGATGATGGGGACGCTCATCGGTCTGGTTCAGATGCTCTCCCAGCTCGACGATCCCAAATCCATCGGTCCGGCCATGGCGGTTGCCTTGCTGACTACGTTCTACGGCAGTGCCATGGCCACGTTGTTATTCATTCCCATTGCAGCCAAACTCAAGGCGCGCACCCTGCAGGAGCAACTGCACCTTGAGGTCATTTTTGAGGGTGCCAAATCCATCCTTGAAAATAATAACCCTCGGCTCGTGTATGAGAAGCTTTCTTCCTTCCTCGCACCGAGTGAGCGTGAGGCGCACTGATGAGTAAAGAGGACTACAGAGTTCCCTATCAGGACGAAGATGATTCCGGCAACGAATGGATGACGACGTTCGCCGATCTTTCCATGTTGTTGTTGGTCTTTTTCGTGCTTCTCTATTCCATGTCCACGTTGGATACGGAAAAGTTTTCCGAAACGTTTTCTTCCGTGACGCAGGCTCTTCAGGGAAAGATGCAAAAGGTCTCTACCAGTCGCATCACGCGGGAAGAGGCTGGGGTGCTTATCGATCAGGCCATGATGCGTCGGCAGATCATCGAATCCCAGCGCAAGGTGTTTGCCGAGGTCAAGACGCTTCAGACCAAGAAGGGAGTGGAGGGGCTGGTCTCTGCCAATTTCGAGGACGGGATCATCACTATTCGCGTTCCGGGCGACGTCATGTTCAAATCCGGACAGACTCTTCTGTCTCCAAAGGGCACGGAGATCATTGCCACACTCAAAAACTTTTTCATTCAGCATAAAGACCAGAATATCAAGATCATAGGGTACACGGATAACATTCGTCCCGGCCCTGGTTCCCGGTTCAGGGATAACTGGGAGATTTCAGCTCTTCGTGCCGTTACGGTACTGCGGGAATTATTGAAGATGAAAATTGAGCCCACACGGCTGACGGCCACCGGTCTGGCATATTTGAATCCGATTTATCCGAATACCACTGACGAGTATCGTGCCAAAAACAGGCGGGTTGAGTTTGTGCTTGAGAAGCGCGTCATGGGTAATTAAGGCTGTGCCTCGAGCTTAAAAATAATAGGTGAGGAAAGTTATGGGGTTCAATATTGATCTGCCTTCTGGCGACGACCAGTTGCGTAAAGCCTTTCGTACCAAGGTTCCGGGGTTGACTGCCAGGTTTTCTGCTTTAAAGAAAGTATTTGAAGTCAAGGACTTGAGTGCTACTGGTTTTGCCGTGCTTGATCTGGATAAAGGGTTCAAGGAAGGGCAGCCTCTGGATGTCGACATGCTCATCAGCAAGAAGTTGTTCCTCGGCAAGTGCAAGGCCGTGGTTATGCGTGTGCTCGATAACGGTATCGTTGGTATCAATTTCGTGGATCTGGAGCGACAGAAGCAGGTTAAGCTTGACAAGCTTGTTCTTGAAGTCCAGAAACGGCTTATCGAGCTTCGCAAGAAACAGCGCGAGCAGGGGTAACCGGAATATTTCATGTCTATTGACCAACACAAGGTCCTCATTGCCAATCGTGGCGAGATAGCCATGCGGGTTATGCGGGCCTGCCAACAACTCGGTTTGGATTTTGTGTGCGTTTTCACCGAGGTGGACCGGGAGTCCGGGCATGTCCGGTTAGCTCGGGAGCTGGCCGGAGACAGCGCTATTTATAAAATTGTATCTTACCTTGATTCCAACGAATTGTTTGCCGTGGCCGATGCCGCCGGAGCTACGGCCGTGCATCCGGGCTACGGTTTTTTTGCCGAGGATTTTCGGTTTGCCCGCCGGGTGGTACGCAGGGATCGCCCCATGGAATTCATTGGCCCGTCCTGGTGGGTCATTCGGGATTTGGGGGACAAGATCAACACCAAGCGTATCGCCCGCAGCCTTGGGGTGCCCACGGTTCCCGGTTCCGACCGTCCGGTTTACAGCGAAATGGAGGCCGAGGGAATCGCGTCCAATCTGTTTGAATTCCAGACGACCCAGGGCGTCGTCGATGGTGTGGTCATGGTCAAGGCCTCGGCCGGTGGTGGCGGCATGGGGATTGAAGAAGCCGGCAGTTTTGATGAATTCCGGTCGGTATTTCGCCGTATCCGCAACTATGCCAAGCGCAATTTCGGGGACGAGGGCGTATTGATCGAGCAGCGTATTTTTGATTTCAACCATTTGGAAGTTCAGGTCGTGTCCGAGCGTGGCGGTAAGCATCACGTTCATTTCGGCACGCGGAATTGTTCCATTCAGTCCACGGGCAAGCAGAAACGGTTGGAGGTGGCTCCGGGATTCGCTCCGGGGGTGATCCCTTATACCTTTGACGCGGCCCGTGTGCTGGAGGAAATTACCCGGCATTCCCTGTCCATGGCTAGGGAATCGGGGTACGATAACGTGGGCACCTGGGAGTGGATCGTCACGCCAAATGGCGAGCCATTTCTTATGGAGGTCAACACCCGCATTCAGGTAGAAAATGGTGTTTCCGCAATTATTTCGAGGGTAGACGGCAAGCCGGTAGATATCATCACCGAGCAGGTTCGCCTGGCATTGGGCGGTCGGCTCGGGTACAGTCAGGAGGATATCGGTTTTGACGGCATCGGCATGGAGTATCGCGTCGTGGCCGAAAATACGGAGAACCGCTTTACTCCCTGTGCCGGAAAGGTAACTCGTTTTGCCTGGCAGGAGCACGACTGGCTTGATGTCCACACACAGATTCCGAAGAATCGTCCCTATGAGATTCCCATGGAATATGATCCCAATCTGGCCTTGGCCCTTGTATGGGGGCGGGATGTGGACGAGGTGAAACAGCGCGGTAGACAATTTCTTGAAGAATTGGTCCTGGAAGGGGATTCCGGTGGGGGCTCGAACCCTTTTTATACCAATATCGACTACTTGAAAGATCAAACCGAAAGGATTCTGGAGTTCTGACATGGATGTTGAACGACGAATTCAGGATCTCACGGATCGGTTGACGTACATCCGGGATATCTTAGGTCCGAAAGAGGATGATAGTATCCGGTTGCTGGCGGCCCGGCTCGGGGAGATGCTCGAACGCGAGGCAAAATTGCCCGGCAGTGTCCCGGCCGAGGAGTTGTCGCGGCTGGAAGATCTGTTCAATTTTTCCGAACGCAAGTTGGACAGCAAGCTTTCCCCCATGGACAGGGTTCGCATCGTTCGCCATCCGCAACGCATTTGCCTCAAGGATATTCTTGAAAACGTCTACGACAATTATACCGAGATCGGTGGGCGCGGTGAATTCAATATCGATCCGAGCATGCTCATTGCCCGGGCGTATTTTTCCCGGCGAGTCGGCGAAAAGATCATCAACCAGATGGTCATGGTTATAGGGCAGGAAAAGGGGCATGGTGAGGTGTTCCGAAATGGCGGATCGGTCAAGCCGTGGGGCAATGCCAAGGCCTTGCATTACATGAAGGTTGCCGAGACTGAAAACATTCCGGTACACACGTTTGTGTTTACGCCGGGGGCCTATCCCGTGGAGGACTGGCCGGGTGCGGCGCAGCAGATTGCGCGTAATCTTTATGAGATGGCGGCTCTCAGGGTGCCAGTTGTCTCTGTTTTTTCTGAAGGTGGGTCAGGCGGTGCCGAGGCCGTGGGACTGGCCGACAGGCGGATCATGCTGTCTCACGGGTATTATTCCGTGATTTCTCCCGAAGGGGCGGCGGCCATTGAGGGCGGTTTGCGTGGGGGAACGCGGGCCACGCCCGAACTCATCGAAAAGTGTGCGGATCAGCTTTGCATCACAGCCGAAGATAATCTTCGCAATGGCTATATTGACCGCGTACTTCAAGAACCTCCATTGGGAGCGCGGCCCAATCATTATGATTTTTTTCGAGAGCTGCGCCGGGAGTTGATACAGGCCACCAACGAGGCGGTCAGCGAAGTCAAACCCATGAAGCTTTTCCGAGCCATGGCCGTTCGCGCCAGCAAGACGGATGATGCCGAGTCCATTTTCATGCGGTGGACCCTGTCCTCCTCGGCGCTCAATCGACTGGTGGATTTGCGCCAACGCAAGTACCGGGCCATGAGTCGGCATGCCCGTATGGACGGCACCGGGCTCATCAGGCGGGCCGTGGTTGGAGCCAGGGGGGCTGTGGACGCCACCCATTCTTTCCTTCGGTACGATGTGCTGGGGCGACAGAAAAAGCGGCTGGATGCCATGTTTGAAGAACTTGGGGCCGAGGCCCATCTGGTTCGGCATAAACTGCTCATGCCGTTCAAGCGGTCCATGGACAGGATGTTGTCGGGTACGGTGACGGAGCAGGAAAAGAAGGGACAGCAGGTTCATGAACAGTTGACCCGGCTCTCCTGCCCTGAAGACGGGGCCTGTTTGGCGAGCAGTGAATGGGCGTGGATCAGTCCGCGCAGCCAGGAGGATAAGACGGTCTCCTGTCCCAATGTGCGCACCCACCATTGTCCGGATTTGTGGGCTCCCGACCTGTTCGGGGATTTCGCCGGGGTTTGTCCCAATTGCGGCCATCATTTCCCCATGGAGTATCGCTGGTATCTGGAGAATGTTTTTTCGTTCAGGGAGTCCAAGGAGTTCAATCGACAGATCGAGTCGATCAATCCGCTGGGATATGAGCAGTTTGACCTGAAGGTGGATAAGGCAAAGGACGTGACCGGTCTCAAGTCCGCCTGCATCACATTCGGGACAACTATCGAGAATGTGGAGGCTGTGGTGGCTGTGTTTTGCGCACCGTTTCGCGGCGGTAGCGTGGGGGCAGCCGAGGGTGAAAAGTTCATTCGGGCAGCCGAACGGGCCGGACGCAAGCGCCAGCCGTTCATTGCCTACGTTCATGGGACGGCTGGAATCCGTATTCAGGAAGGCGTCAACGGTGTCATTCAGATGCCCCGCTGCACCATTGCCGTGCGTCGATACATTGATGCAGGCGGGCTGTATCTCGTGCTTTACGATACCAATTCCTACGCCGGTCCGGTGGCCAGCTTCCTGGGTTGCTCTCCGTATCAGTTTGCGGTGCAGTCTTCGAACATCGGTTTTGCCGGACCTGGTGTCATTGCCGAGACAACAGGAATGTCTGTGGCTCCCGATTATCACAGGGCATACCACGCCTTGTCACGCGGACATATTCATGGCATCTGGGACCGGCGCGAGGTTAAGAAGAATCTCCACCAGTCCCTTTTGACCATGGGTGGGCGGAACCTCTATTATCGGTAACCGGTGAACTGGCGGGACCGCAACCTTCCATTTTTGAAATTAAGGAAATATAGTGCTGAATATCAAAGAGTTACTTGATGAAGTAAAGGCATCGCCCTACAAGGAAATTTTGATCACTGCTCCCCATACCGGAGTTGTGGAGTTTGCCGGTCTGAAAAAAGGCGATCAGGTTCATGGCCGCCGTGGCGAATACAAGGAAAAGCCGGGTTCGCTTCTGGCTCATTTGACCAGGGAAAAGAATAAGAAGTCGATCACCGCGCCGGAAAAGGGTGAAGTACAGAGCGTTCGGACCGAGCTGGAAGGGAAGTTTGTGGAAGCGGGCGAGACCCTGGCGACCATCCGGCATTTTCTGACCCGCAAGGAAGTCATCGAACGGGTCTTGAAGGAAGCACTTCATCTTTTTCGTGCGCCCGAACGCGCCAAGTATTACTTCGTTCCCGAAGTGGACCAGAAGCTCAAGGTTTCTGGCAAGCGTTCAGTCAAGGTCTACGAGGGCATGGAGATGATGATCGTTTCGCGCATGAAGCGTGAAACACCGCTTTCCTATTCCGGTCCAGAGGGGATCATCTATTCTGTCTATTTTGGCCGTGGAGATAATGTGGACGAAGGGCAACCGCTCATCGGCGTATGTCCTGAAGACCAATTGACTGTCATTCACGATGTTGTTGCCCGTATCCAGAGCGAGTGGGAGGAGGAATAATGGGTGCAATTCTCCAGATTCGCGTTTCCGCCGAGACTTTCAGCGAGAAAGAAGTTCGGAATAAATGGCCTGAATTGTGGAAACTGATTTGGGACGAGGGCGGCGATGCCGTGCCCCGGAAAGGCGTTTTGGAGTTGGCGCAGGCTGTGTTCAATGCGGTGCGGGCGGGGTTGGTTGATTCCCGGCAGGCCGATGCCTTGCGCGAAAATGCCGAAAAGGTGGAAAAAATGCGCCTGCAGATGCAGGAAGTGCTCGCCAATCGGCAACCCGCTGAGGCGGACAAGCTCTCCTACGAGATCGAGGATTGCCTGGATGATCTGGAAGACATTGCGGCTAAATTTTGATATTTGTCTTTTTTTGAGAACGAGAGACTTTAAGGAGTTGAAATGGCTGGAAGCATGAATAAAGTGATCCTTATTGGCAGGTTGGGGCAGGACCCCAAGCTTTCCTATACCTCTTCCGGTCAGGCGGTGGCGAATTTTTCCGTGGCCACGGATGAAGGGTATCGTGACAAGCAGACCGGACAGCGCGTCGAGCGTACCGAATGGCATCGTATTGTTGCATGGCGGCAGACTGCCGAATTTTGCGGCAACTATTTGGGCAAGGGCCGTCTGGTCATGGTCGAAGGCAAGCTTCAGACTCGCAAGTGGCAGGGCCAGGATGGTCAGGATCGCTATACTACCGAGATAGTGGCGGACAACGTTCAGGGTCTTGATCGCGCTTCGGAAGGTCAGACGAATCAGCCTGGGCAGCAGCAGGGCGGATATCAGCAAAATAATTATCAGCAGCAGGGACAACAGCAGCGACCGCAGCAACCCCAGCAGCCGCAGAATTACCAGCAGCAGGGGCAGCAGCAGGAAGAGGACCTTGGTCCGGCATTTCCGTCCGAGGCCAGCGACATGGACGATGTGCCGTTCTGATGAGTTGTGTTTGTGAAGTGTCCAATTGTGGGTAACAGAATGTCTGTTACCCTCGGCTGAGAAGGGTTACGAGAGATTTTGAGGGTGGCGTTAGCTGCCCTCATTTTTTTTGGTCTGGATTCTCATGGGGGCCATTTTATCAAGGACGGTCAGGCCGGTGATGCCGAGAAGCAGGGCAAGGGGGATCAAAAGGCGGGGGGCGGGATTCATTTGGCAGGTGTCAATCGGCGTTGAAAGTTGACCCATCATCGGCGTCGAAATTTGACCCACCCCGAACGTGGTTTTCGGGTGTTGGGGGGAGGCTTTTCCGGGGGCGGCGGCAGGGTCGGGAATGGAGGGAGCCCGGAGGGCGACCGGAATTCCCGACCCTGCCGCCGACGCTTATGCGTCCTGCCCTTGGTGCTGTCCCCTGCCTTGTTTCAGCCTCCAGCTTTCATTGCCTGTTTCGATGATCTCGCAGTGATGTGTGACGCGGTCCAACAGGGCCGTGGTCATCTTGGCGTCTCCAAAGACCTGTGACCACTCCCCGAAGCTCAGGTTCGTGGTGATCAGCACCGAGGTCCTCTCGTAGAGCTTTGAGAGCAGGTGAAAGAGCAGCTGGCCTCCTGACTTGGAAAACGGCAGGTAGCCGAGTTCGTCCAGGATGACCAAGTCGAAGCGCGCCAAAGTCTCGGCCAGCCGTCCGGCCTTGCCGTCCGCCTTTTCCTGCTCGAGCTGGTTGACGAGGTCCACCAGATTGAAAAAGCGCACTCGGGCGCCGTTGCGCACGGCATTGGAGCCGATGGCGATGCTTAAATGCGTTTTTCCGGTGCCCGTGCCGCCTACAAAGACCACATTGATCCAGCTCTCCATGAAGCCGCCCTGGTATAGATCCCTGATCCTGGCCTCACCGACGTGCGAGTCCTGGAAGTCGAAACCGTCCAGATCTTTGCTCACGGGAAATCTGGCGATCCCCAGGCGGTATCGGATGCTGCGTACGCGGCGCTCGGCCTGTTCCGCCTTGAGCAGATCTAACAGAAACCGTTCCAGAGTGGCCCCGGATCGACGACCGTGCTCAAGCATCTCGTCGTAAGCTCCGCGCAGGCCATGCAGCTTGAGCTCTTTGAGCAAAGCCAAGATGTCATTGCGAAGCATGGCTCGCCTCCAATAGCTGGTCATAACGTCCGCAGTCGGCCACAGGCTCGCATTTGATCCTGAGGTGATCGGGGACGCAAACCTCTTGGGTTGGCCTTTGATCACGGGAGCGGTTCAAGATGTTAAGGACCACGTCCCGACTCACCGTGTTCTGGTCCAGGGCCGCCTGGCAGGCGTCGGTTACTGCCTGGAGTCCATGGCTGGGCACCGCTGTCAGGATACCCGCAAACTGTCGGTCCCAGTCCTTATGCCGCCGCAGGGACAGACGGATTTGCTCCATCGGCGCAGGAAGCCTCCAGTCCTGGAAGGGAGCGCCGTTGCGGAGCGCTCCGGGCTTACGCTCCAGGACAGGCACGTAGTGCCACGGGTCATAGACAGTCTTTTCTCTGCCGAATCGGCGGGCATGTACGGCCAGCACCCGGCCATCGCGAATCACCGAGATGTGGTCGGCGTACGCCTTGATCTGCGCCGCCTGTCCAGCCGCCTCGCAGGGTACGCTGTACCGGTTGTGATCAAACCGCACCAGACATGTGGAGGAAACCCGGCATTCCTGAATACGGTAGCCATCGAAAGGGGCTGCGGGCTTGATTAGGTTTTCACGCTCCTGCAGGAAGACCTCCCAGATCGTCTTGTCCGTAATCTCCGGATGAGCCTGAGTCTTGGCCCAACCAATAGCTCGCTCCAGCAGCCAGGCGTTGTACTCCTCAAGGCTCCCGAAACGCCATCTGCCGGATAAAAAACGAGTACGTACCAGATGGACTTGATTTTCCACCTGCCCTTTTCCCCAGCCAGCAGCAGGCGTACACAGCGTGGGGTCCACCAGGTAATGAGTGCACATCTGCTCGAAGCGGGAATTGAGTTCGCGTTGCTTGCCGCGTAGAACTTTGTTCACTGCGGTCTTCATGTTGTCGTAAATACCTCGGCCACAAGATCCGCCGAAAAAGGCAAAGCCGCGCTGATGGGCGTCGAATACCATCTCCTGGGTCTCCCGAGGGTAACCGAAGCAGAAGACCATCCGGCTATGGCACAATCGCATGTGCGCGGTCTTGACCGTCATTGGCATGCCGTCAATTTCGAGTTGCTCGTGGCTCCAGTCGAACTGGTAGGCCTCTCCAGAGGCGAAAGTCAGCGGGACAAAGGCTTGCGACACCCTGTGCCCTTCGGCTTCGCGCCAGCGGGAGACATGACGCCGGACAGCATCATAGCCTCCCTCGTAACCTTGCCCCTGAAGCTGCTCAAACAAGACCTTGATCGTGCGTCGATGTTTGCGTGGAAGCCCGACATCCCGCTCCAACTCGCTTTCCAGCCAGGTCGTGAATTCACCAAGTTTGGGCATGGGCTGGATCGCTCGTTTGTACTCGAAGCGCGTCTCCTCCGAGCGCAACACCTTGCGGACCGTATTCCGGCTCATGTTTAAATTCTTGGATATCTGCCTGATCGGCGTCTCATGCCGGTCATGGGCCACCTTAATCTTTCGAATTGTTTCCACCGTCAGCATCTCCTCGCTGGCCCTCCCGTCACGATTTTCTCGTGACCTTGAGGGGCTTGCCGGGGTGGGTCAAATTTCGACGCCGATTACCGGCTCAGGTGGGTCATATTTGCACGCCGATTCACAGTTATATTGTGTATTTGATGGAGAGGCGTTTCAGTGAGACATACCGTTTTGAACTGTTTTCGTAGAACCTCTGTAATGTTGAGTTGTTTTATTTTGTGGTGAAACAAACAATGTATGCCTCTTGCCTCTATGGTCCTTTGGCTGAGTATTTGAATGAGATTTTCGGTGGCAGTTTGTTTATTGCAATCCTTAGTTAGGTGTACCAAAAATCTAGAAAAGTCTGATCGCTTTTCAAGCATGATTTGCCTTTTGTTTCTATTTGACGGAATTGAATTCACATATGTTTGATGCATTTCCAATGCGCTTTTAAGCTTTTTAGCTAAAGAGAGAAGTGGGCCATATAGTTAGACTACCGAGCAGCTTTTTCGAAGTGGAAAGTTTGCGAGTTACGTTGCTTGGCTGCGGTTGACATATCTCCATCGACTTTCGCTGACAACATCGTATCCTTTCTGGTTGACCTCGGTTGCCATTTGTCCATTCGAAATCAGGGCTGCATACAGTTCGCCGATTCTACCCGAAAGATGGCGAAGCTCGGTTACGGGTACTCCCCAATTGATTTCTTTTTCCATCCAGGATAAGGCTTCGCCTAGAGATTGTATGATCTGGATTTGGGTTAGGGCCATGAGTAAAATCTCTCTGGTTTGAGTTCGCGACAAGAGCTGCAACCACAAGAATTCTCTAGCACAAAGAACGTCCAACTGCATAGAATATCCGATGTGGGTAATTTTTGATTTTTATCTGCATCCAGAGTGGACTTCGATCCTGTGTGTAAATCGTACATTTACGCCAACCTAGAGTTGGCAAAATGGTGAATAATACATGAAAATGAGTTTAAAATATTCAATAATTTCAAATAGTTATATATAAGGATTTGGATTATGATTCTTTTCCCCGCTGTCGACATCAAGAACGGGCAGTGTGTCCGCCTGGCTCAGGGCAAGGAGGACGAGGTCACTGTTTTTGCCTCCGATCCCGTGGCTCAGGCCCGTTATTGGGCCGGACTCGGTTCTCGCTACCTGCACGTCGTGGACCTGGATGGTGCGTTTTCCGGCATGCCCAAGAACTTTGACCTCATCAAGGCTATTTGCATCGAGACTAATATTCCGGTCCAGCTCGGCGGTGGCATTCGTGATATCGCCACGGCCAAGAAATACATCGAAGCCGGGGTGCATCGGTTGATTATCGGCACCATGGCTCTGGAAGATCCCGACCTCTTTTCCGACTTGTGCAAGGCGTTGCCCGGCAAGATCGGCGTGTCTCTGGATGCGGTGGACGGCCGGCTCAAGACCAAGGGGTGGGTCGAGGACGCCGGGTTGACCATGGACGATGTGCTGCCCCGTCTCGAAGCCGACAAGGTCCGGTTTATCGTCTACACCGATATTTCCCGCGACGGCATGCAGACCGGGGTCAACGTCATGGGTCTTGAAGAGTTGTGCGACAAGACCTCCATTCCGGTCATCGCGGCGGGCGGCGTGCACACCCTCGACGACATCAAGGCACTCTATCCACTCTCCGACAAGGGGCTGGAAGGGGCCATTTCCGGCCGGGCCATCTACGTCGGAACCCTGGATGTCAAGGAAGCCAACGCCTGGATTGACGCGCAGTAGGCATTTTGCCTTTTGAATAGTTCACCTGTTTCAACGGGGAAGATCTTGTTTTTTTACGAAAGAAAAGCTCCGCCTGATGGCTAAGACGTTTTTCATACATGTTGATAAATATGCAAGAAGCCCCGAACCAGAACGGTTTCGGGGCTTTTTGTGTGGTAAGATTTTTTCCCGGGTTGTCGTGGTCGACAGCAGGCCTCCATTTAAAGAACTTTTAGCCGAAGGCGAGAGTGGGATTCCAAAGGGTTACAGCCCTTTGGCCGCCGGAGGCGAAGTCACCTGACAATCCCGCCGAAGCGGTTTCCCCTTCTGATTTCAACATTTATAGAAAACGCCCCGCCTGATGGCGGGGCTTTTCTTGTCTGATCGGTATTATGTAGGAAACGCATACAGGCAGTATCGAAATAACCTACGTCGTAGGATGTGGGCCGGAGGCCTATTCCCCGGTCGGGTACAGATGTACGTCGGTCTGGGGGTAGGGGATGGAGATGCCTTCCTGGTCGAAGGTGAGCTTTACCTTTTCGGTCAAGGCCCAGTAGACGGCCCAGTAGTCTCCGGTGTTGACCCAGGGGCGGACAATGAAGTTGACCGAAGAGTCCGCCAGTTCGTTGACCGCGATGTTGGGGGCGGGTTCGGCCAGGATGCGGGAATCCTCGGCGACAATTTTTTCCAGGAGGGTCTTGGCCTTGAGCAGGTCGTCATCGTAGCCGATGCCGAAGACGAGATCCACGCGGCGGGTGGGGTTGGCCGTTACATTGGTGATGGCATTGGACAGGATCGATGCGTTGGGTACCACGATCTGCCGGTTGTCCGGGGTGTTGAGGACGGTGTTGAATATCTTGATGGACATCACGGTGCCGGATTGTCCGGCAACGGTGACATAATCCCCTTTCTTGAAGAAATTGAGCATGATGAGCATCACACCAGCCGCGAAATTGGACAGGGAATCCTTGAGAGCCAGACCCACGGCGAGACCGGCGGCACCGAGTACGGCCAGGAAGGACGTGATGTTCAACCCCGCCTGCCCGAGTGCCATGACCACCACGGCGGCCATGAGCGCGTAGTAGATGATGTTGCGCAGGAAGCTGCGAAGGGTCTCGTCCACTTTCGCCTTGATCATGACTGTGCGCGTGAGTTCAGAGAGTTTGTTTGCGATGATTCTGCCTATGAAGAAGGTTATGATCGCAATGAGGATGTTGAGTCCGTGCACGGAAATAAGAGTGACAGCCTGTTCAAGCATGTTTTGAATGGTTGCCGGATCGAACATGTTCATGGTTTCTCCTGGAAAATTTGTTTGTTGCATTGGTCTGGAATGATTATCATGAAAATTTAGAAGAAAAAACCGGGTTAGTGAAAAATGATGGGTTAGTCGTCCCCCCATTTTCTGGTTTCTTCAACTCGAATATATTTTTGGAAAGTATAGTAAAATCCAGCCAGAGCGTTGTAAAATCCGGCTTTGCCGTCGAGAAAGCCCGCCTTGAGCAGGTAGAGTTTGATGAAGCGTATCACGGCGTGAAGCAGGCCGATGGTCAGGCCGCCTTTTCTCCCTTTTTCACGCAGGGCCTTGGCTCCTTCCTCGGCGTAGTAGTTTATTTTTTCCATGTGCTGCCGAAACGATTCGTAGGGATAGTGGAGGATGTCGCCCGAGAGCTTGAGCGTTTCGCCACGTGGTGTGAAATGGTAGTGCGCGCCCGAGGCCGAGACCGCCATCCGGCCCAGGCGGAAGACGCGGAAGAGATAATCCGGGTACCAGCCGGAATGTTTCATGAACCGATTGAAATAGAAAGAACTGCGCGGCACGTAGTAGCCTGCCACGTGCTCTTTTCCCGAGAGCTTGGCAAGGATGTTCTCGCGAAGTTCCTCCGAAAGGAATTCGTCCTGGTCCAGGGAGACAACCCAGGTGGTGTGGACCTCGGACAGGGCAAGCTCGAATTGGGCCACAGGGCCGGGCCAGGGGTTGACGATGATCCGTGCGCCGCAGGTCTCGGCGATTTCCCGGGTGCGGTCCGTGGACTCGGAGTCCACCACCAGCAACTCGTCGCAGAAGTCGAGGGACTTCAGGCAGCGTTCAAGCAGTCGCTCGCCATTAAGGGTCAGGACCAGGCCGGTCACGGTCTCACGTTGCATGGATTCTCCTTGAAAGATCATGCATGGTAGCGAGTTATCTTGTTTTGGTCCATTGAAAACGAATGTGTCGGGGGGGATTTGAAAAAGAGAAGGCCCGCACCGATGTTTCCGGTGCGGGCCTGTTGTTTTGCTTGAGTGGGTTAGAGATCCGTGCCGGGCTCTGTGGGAATCGTCTCGACGTTTCCCCTGCCGGGCAGGACCAGGTTGAGGATGACGCCTGCGATGGCGCCCAGGCCGATGCCCTTGAGGTCGGTGACGCCCACGTGGAGGACCATGCCGCCGAGACCGCAAACCAGGATGATGGCCACAATGATCATGTTGCGCGATTGCATCAGATCCACCTGGGACCGGACCAGGGTGGAAAGGCCGATGACCGTGATGGCTCCGAAGAGCAGCAGCATGATGCCGCCCATGACCGGGACCGGGATGGTGTTCAGCAACCCGTTGAGCTTGCCCACGAAGGCCAGCAGGATGGCGGTGATGGCCGCCCAGGTCATGATGGCCGGGTTGAAGGCGCGGGTCAGGGCCACGGCGCCGGATACCTCGGAGTAGGTGGTGTTGGGCGGGCCGCCGACCATGGCGGCCAGGGAGGTGGCGATACCGTCACCGAGCATGGTCCGATGGATGCCGGGGTCCTTGACGTAGTCCTTGCCCGAGATGGAGCCGATGGCCAGGATGTCACCGAAGTGCTCGATGGCCGGGGCGATGGCGATGGGTACCACGAACAGGATCGCGTCCAGGTTCCAGGTGGGCAGGGTGAAGTTGGGAATGGCGAACAACGGAGCGCTTGTCAGGGAGCCGAAGCCTATGAGCGAGGTATCCATCCATGGGGCCGTGCCGATGCCCTGGATCAGGCCGTCCTTGGCCGTGGCCATGAACGAGGCGTGCATGGAGGCCGTGACGCCGGTGATGTCGAGGATGAGCGAACAGAGGTAGCCGGCACCGATACCGCACAGGATGGGGACGAGTTTGAGCCAGTTTTTGCCCAGAAGCGAGACCAGTATGGTGGTCAGCAGGGCTACACCCGCCACGATCATGGCCGGACCTTGGGGTTCGAGCCAGATGGAGCCATCACCGGCGCGGCCCATGGCCATGTGAACCGCCGTCGGGGCCAGGATCAGGCCGATGAGCATGATGACCGGACCCGTGACGATGGGGGGCAGGACCTTGTGCAGGAAGCCCGCGCCGAAGATGCGGATCAACAGGCTGAAGAGCATGTACAGAATACCGGCTGCGACCAGGCCGCACATGATTTCTGGGTAGGTGAACATTCCCTGCTTGGCCGCGAAGAGCGGGGGCAGGAAGGCAAATGAGGAGGCCAGGAAGACCGGCACCTTGCCTCGGGTGATCAACTGGAAAATCAGGGTGCCTACGCCTGCCGTGAACAGGGCCACGCTGGAATCAAGCCCGGTCAGGATCGGGACCAACACCAGTGCGCCGAACGCGACAAACAGCATCTGTGCACCCAACAGGGCGTCTTTGAACCGGAAATTGTATTCTGTAGAATGGACGTTGCTCATCTCTCTCAACTCCTCCTCTTGTTTCGAGTCACGGGCCGTACGGCCTTGTCAGGTGTGCCTGTGGCGGCCCGGTATGGTGACTCCATGTTGCCCCCCAAAAAAAGGCACGCTGTGAAGCGTGCCTTTCACCTTACTTGGTGCCGAATATCTTATCTCCCGCGTCTCCGAGACCCGGGATGATATAGCCGATGTCGTTGAGTTTCTCATCCACTGCGGCCACGTAGATGTCCACGTCCGGGTGTGCGGTCAGGATACGGTTGATGCCTTCGGGCGCGGCACACAGGAACAGCCCCCGGATAGATTTGCAGCCAGCTTCCTTCAAGAGCTTGATGGTGGCGTTCAGCGTGCCGCCGGTAGCCAACATGGGATCAAGGATAAGCGCGGTCCGCTCTTCGATCTTGTTGGCGAGCTTGACGTAATACTGGACGGGTTCCAGGGTTTCCTCGTTGCGGTAGAAGCCCACCACCGAGGCCTTGGCACCGGGGATCATGTCGTACACGCCATCGAGCATGCCCAGGCCAGCGCGCAGGATGGGAACCACCGTGACTTTTTTGCCCTTGATGGCGTCCACTTCCACTTCACCGGCCCAGCCCTGGATGGTAATTTTCTCGGTCTCGAAATCCTTGGTGGCCTCGTAGGTCAGCAGTCGGGTGATCTCGTTGGCCAAGGTACGGAAATGGCTGGTGGAGATGTCGTGTTCACGTAACAGGCCGACTTTATGTCGAATAAGCGGATGATCTACCAGATGCAGGGCCACGGATTCCCCCTTGTTACAGGTCGGTTTTGATATTATCTTAAAAAAGTCTCAATTGCTCAAAATTTCCTTTTTCTATTCTTCTGGCCGGATTGGGTCAAGAGCCAATTTTGTCCTGCCGGGTACATTTGAGCCAGAATGAAATTTACTTTCCAATGATTCCCGGTATATTCTCATTTTCATGAACAACAGTAATAAAAAAAATATTTGGGAACGTGTGATTTCCCTTTCGCAACGGGGGCTCCGCCTGGACAAATTCTGGGCCGATGAACTGGCCGGGGAAGGGGTGTCGCGTGGCCGGGTCAAAGGCTGGATAGAGGCGGGGCAAGCCTTGGTGGACGGCGAGCCGATCACGCGGGGCAAGTATCGGCTCTCCGGTCATGAAGTTTTGGTTATGAAGGCCGCGACTCGCGAAAGCGAGGACAGCGACGCCGAGGCCGTGCCCGGTGAACTGGATGTGGTCTTTGAGGATGAACATGTGGCTGTGGTGGACAAACCGGCCAGATTGACCACCCATCCCGCGCCGGGGGAACCCGGTCCCACCTTGGTCAATCATCTTTTGCATCGTTGGCCCGACATGGCAGCCGACGTTTCCGGCATGGACGGGCAGAGGCCCGGCATCGTGCATCGGCTGGACAAGGATACCTCCGGGCTTATCGCCGTGGCCCGCACCGAGGCGGCCCGGCTTGCGCTGGCCGGGGATTTTGCCGAACGCCGGGTGCGCAAGGTGTATCTGGCCATTGTGCATGGTTGTCCCGCCAGCCCCGAGGGCGTTATCAAGGAGCCCATCGGTCGTCATCCCACACAAAAGACGCGCATGGCCGTGGTGGACAAGGGGGGACGCGAAGCCCACAGCGATTACCGTGTCCTCTGGACCGGACCGCGCGGCCTGGCCAGTCTGGTGGCCGTGCGTATCCATACCGGGCGTACGCACCAGATTCGGGTGCATATGGCTCATATCGGCCACCCCTTGCTGGGCGATGCGGTCTACGGGCCGCGTGAGAATGCGGAGTGGTCGCGGCGGCCCGACCGACTGGCGGATTTGGCCCCGCGCCAGATGCTCCATGCCTTTTTTCTTTCCTTCCGCCATCCTGCCAGCGGTGAGACCGTGACCCTGTGGCGGGAACCGCCCGAGGATTTCCGTACTCTGCTGGCCGCGTTGCCACGCGAGTGCCTGCGGGTGGGCATCGTGGGTATGCCGGGGTGCGGCAAGTCCGCATTGCTGACCTTTTTGCGCGAGGCCGGGAAGCCGTGCTTCAGTGCGGACGAATGCGTGGCCGCGCTCTATGCTCCTGACGGCGACGGCGCGGCCATGATCCGGCAACGGTTCGGTGGCGCGTATTCTCTGGAGGACGACGGAGTGGACAAGCCTGCCCTGTTTGCTGCCATGCGGGCGTCTCAGGCGATGCGGCGCGAGGTCATGGAATTGATTCATCCCATGGTGCGCCATGCCTGCGAGATGTTTTTTCGCGTCCATCGTGATGAACTGGTGGCCTTTGCCGAGATTCCGCTCTTGCTGGAGTCCGGGTGGCATCGGACGGAGCAGGTGGATGTCGTTGCCGGGGTGCGCTGTCCTTCCGGGAAACGGACCGGCGAGCTACGCGAGCTTCGCGGGCTGGATGCCGAGACCCTGGCCGTGTTCGATTCCTGGCAGTGGCCGGAGCCGGATAAACTGGCGGCCTGTGATTTGGTTTTGGAAAATGCGGACGGGCTGGATGCCCTGGGCGGTGAAGCGGGCCGATTGACTGCCTGGGCCGAGGGGTGTTTCGAGGCGCGCAATCGGGAATTCGACGATTGGCTGGATGGTCTGTGGCCTCTGTTGGCCGAGGAATTCGTGCAGGAGGCGGATGCGTGATTCCCATTCGGGACAACGTGCCGCGTGTGACCGTGCCCATAGCCGTGACTGCGGTTATCGTGCTCAACGTTTGTGCCTTTCTCTACAGCCGGACTTTGGACCCGCGTGGTATGGTCGAGTTTTTTCATTTGTTCGGAGTGGTCCCGGCCCGTTTTTTCGAGCCGGAGTGGGCGACCTGGGCGGGGTATCCGCCGACCATGGGCTGGCCGATGCTGTCCTATATGTTTCTGCACGGCGGTTGGCTGCACATCATCATGAACATGTGGATGCTGTGGATATTCGGGGACAACATCGAGGACGTCACCGGGCACGGGGGATTCGTCGTTTTTTATCTGGCCTGCGGGCTGGCCGCAGTGGGGCTGCACATGGCCTTCGAGCAAACATCGCAGATGCCGGTAGTGGGTGCGTCCGGTGCCGTGGCCGGGGTCATGGGTGCATATATCGTGCTCTATCCCCATGGCCGGGTGCTGACCTTGGTGCCCATCGTTTTCATCCCGCTCTTTTTCCGGCTTCCGTCCTATATCTTCCTTGGAATATGGTTTCTGTCCCAGGTGTCCTTCGGCTTGGCCTCACGGGCGCAGGGGACGCACGAAGTGGCCTGGTGGGCCCATGTGGGCGGGTTTGTGGCCGGAGTGCTTCTTATCAGCCTGTTTAGGCGGCGTGGACATTGCCGTTATTGCTACAATCCCGAGACCAAGGATTACGACCCGGAAGGAGACGGCCCGGACAGTCGTTTCTGAATATCCCATTGCTCCACCAACTCGGCCACGGCGGGCGGGACCATGGTCCTGATGTCCCTGCCTTGGCGGATAGCGGCGCGCACTTCGGTGCCGGTGAGTCCTTTTTCGGACTTGGATTTTGTCCACATGACGTGGGTGGTCAGGCCCAGGGATTCGAGCCGTTTTTGTTTTTCCCGTCCCCAGGCATCGTAGATGGTCAGATAGTAGATCGCGCCTCGGGGCGCGATTTCCTTGAGTAGTTCCGGCTTGCAGATGGGGAAGGGAATGATTTCGAATGTTTTTTCCGGGACGTTCACCTCGAGGAGCGCGGCGCGGACCATGGTTTCACGTTCGGCGTAGGTCAGGGGATTGTTGCGTGCGTCCGAGCGGTCCGGGTCTGTGCTTTCGCTGGCCGTGGTCGCCTCGTCCGGGTTGGTTATTCCCACGATGAGATGGTCGCAGAGCGCCTTGCCCGCCAGCAGGTATTTCAGGTGATCGTTGTGCAATACCTGGAAGCGGCCATGGATGAATCCCAAGGGATGGAGCATGCTAGCCTTTTTCCCGGTCCTTCAGGGTGAAGGGTTTGTAATTGCCGGGCCAGAATTCCCCGGCCTGGGGACAATCGTGTATACCGGCCAGCCGGGCGCGGTCCGTGTAATTGAGGATCATGTGCATGAGTTCGTCTCCGCGCATGGCACTTAGGGCACCGGGTGCAACGTGGATTTCGTCGAAACGGTCTACCGCGTCTCGCCGGACACCGTCTCCCACTAACATGAGCGGCACGGGTTCGCCAGAATGGATGAGCGTGCCGCCGCTGGGTGTGGAGTGGTCCGCCGTGATCACGAGCAACACGTTGTCATCATACAGGAGCGGTTTTATGGATTCGGCCAGTCCCCGGTCCAGGGACTCGATGGCCTTGACCTTGGCATTGGGCCGCTTGGTATGCGCCGCATGGTCCGGGGCCTTGGTGTGGACATGAATGAAGTCGTAGTCGTTCAAGGCGTTGGTGGCGAACTCGATCCGTCTGGTCAGGTCCTGGCCGGGATCGCGGGTGTCTTTCATGCGGTGGAAATCCATGCCCAGAAATTTGGCCATTCCCTTGTACATGACGCCGCTGGCAATGGACAACGCGCGCAAGCCGTAGCGTTCGCCCATGGGGGTGCAGGGACATAACCGACCCGCCCGCTGGGTGACCAGTCCGTTTATGGCGGGCAGTTTCTGGCGGGCGCGGGTTTTATTGACCTCCGTCATGGACAGGTGCACATGGGCCTGACGGAGATATTCGGTGAGTACGCGGGCAGTTCGGATGGTGGCGCTATCGTCCGCGTGGGAGGCCAGGGGCAGGATGGCTGAGATCATGCGGCCA
The DNA here is from genome assembly GCA_963662475.2 of uncultured Pseudodesulfovibrio sp. Classification (GTDB taxonomy): domain Bacteria; phylum Desulfobacterota; class Desulfovibrionia; order Desulfovibrionales; family Desulfovibrionaceae; genus Pseudodesulfovibrio. The sequence goes on along the minus strand of CAXXUE010000009.1, from coordinate 21 downwards.
TCCACCATGGGATTGGAGTCC
>CAXXUE010000008.1:0-10687 GCA_963662475.2 uncultured Pseudodesulfovibrio sp. | reverse complement strand
CACCTTGGGCATGGGAATGAAATATGCCTCGCCAGCCATGGCCAGCGCCACGGACAGGCCGCCCGCGCCCATGGCCATGGCACCGATGCCGCCCGCTGTGGGGGTGTGGGAATCGGACCCGATCAGGGTCGCGCCGGGCTTGGCGAAATTTTCCAGATGCAACTGGTGGCAGATGCCGGTGCCGGGAGGCGAGAACACGGCCCCGGATTTGGCAGCCACGGTGCGCAGGTAGCGATGGTCGTCCGGGTTGCGAAAGCCCATTTGCAGCGTGTTGTGGTCCACATAACTGAGGGAAATGTCGGTGCGGACTTCGCCGATGCCGATGGCCTCGAACTGGAGCCAGGCCATGGTGCCGGTGGCATCCTGAGTCAGGGTCTGGTCGATGCGCAGCCCAACCTCCGAGCCGGGCACCATCTCGCCGGAGACGAGATGTTTTTCAATGATCTTGTGGGTAATGGATTTGCCCATGGTCTCTCCTGCGTTTTTCGTTATGTCTGTTCCCGCCGGGGTCGCCTCGCCGGCGGGGCGTCTCCGACGGCCTAAGAACCTTTTGGAAAAGGTTCTTAGGAATCTCCAAAACTTTTTGTGTTCGCTTCGCTCAGAGTCGTGCGGTCGCCGAGGCCGTGCCGCTTTGGAAGAAAGCAATCTTCCCCCTCAATCCTCCCCGCAAAGCGCACCAAAAAGTTTTGGAAGGGAGAGGGGATGGGGGTCCGGGGGAAGGGGAGAGGGAGAACCTTTTTCAAAAGGTTTCCCTCTCCCCTTCCCCCGGCCGCCGGAGGCATCTTCCTCCCCTAAAACATGAATCCGCCCTTCACGCCGTCGCTGGCGCTCATTTCGTCGATGCCCATGTTGATCCGGTTGATCTTATTGGTGCGGAACTTGATTTCCACATCCAGGCGCAGTTTTTTTTGTTGCGCCTCGAAGATTTCCTTATGGAAATAGACACCGTTTTTCGTGTCTTCGGCTTCGCGCAGGTCACGAATTTCCTTAATGGTATTGTCGCGTTGCAAGGTCAGTTCCGCAGCCTCGGTCTCCAGGACCTGAAGGTCGTCACTGAGCCGCGTATCAGCGTATTTTGATTCGTCTACGTGTGTCATCTTTCGTCTCTCGTTCCGGTTTCGGTTTCATCACACCGGAGGGCAGGGAGTTATAAAAGTTCCAGAATTCCGGCCAAGTGGCAGTTACCTCACCATGATTTTCCAGGATAATACCGGGCACTGCATAGGCAGCCAGGGCGCAGCCCATGGACCAGATCGGGTCCGGGCTGTACCAGGTGGAATCCCAAGTACGGTCGCCCGATTTGAGGACCAGTCCGTTCTCGGTTTCCTCGTAGGCAACGCCCATGCGGTCCAGCAGTTCGGTGACGGTTTCGTCCAACTCACCGGTCAGGGTGGCTTCGCCCGCCTTGAGGGCCAGGGCCAAGGCCAGGGGCTGCAATTCCGAAGTCTCGCCCAGGGTGAGGGTCGCGCCTTCGGGCATCTCGCCCACTCGGGAGGCAATGACGTTTTCCGTAGCCACGTCGATCTTCAGACCCAGGGATTCCAGTTCCTTGAGAACGCGGTTTGCCAGGTCGTTCTTGGGCCAGGTGCCCTCGATATTGATGGACCCGCCGGACATGAGCGGCAGCCCCATGAGTATGGAGTTCAGCCGCACGGACAGGGGCAGAGTCGGCCATTCCGCGATTTCAGGGACACCGTCGGAAACAGTCACGGCGTCCTTTTTCAGCTCGGCCTTGATGCCGCACGAGGTGAGCACTTCCACGGCTTCGGCCACACGATCCCGCGCATCCTTGGTCAATCCCTTGATGGTCAGCCCACCGGGGAAGGACCAGGCGGCCAGGGTCAGGGCAGCGGCGAAATCCGGGTCCATGCCACCAGGCAGGGTCACGGCTTCGTCCATGGGACCGCCGCATTCCAGTCGCGCGGGCAGGCCGGGATTATTCGGGTTCATGGGCACGAGCCGTGCGCCGAGCGAGGGCAGGACCTTGTTCAGGGCCGCGATGTCCAGCAATTGCAGAGCCGGTTTGCCGGTAAATTTGCACCGCCCGGCGTGGCCCAGGGCCAGACAGAGCAGCAGATAGAAATTGAAATGGTCCTCGCCCACGAAGATCATGTTGCCTTCGAATTCGAGCAGCCTGCCACCGTCGTTTCTGATTTCCTGGTCATCCCAATGGATGGGCGCACCCGTCTGCTTCAGCGCTTTGGCCAAATCTTTGTTGGGTGCATTCATGGTCACCGGGGACAGGGAAACCCGTTTGCCCGCGCTGGCGGCCATGGCCAGCATCATACGGGTGACGCGGAAGGAGCGCGGTCCGGCCAGGGACGCCTCGATGGGCTCCACGCGGGGGGCGAGCTTGTATCCTTCGCCCGTGAATTTCTTGCGTATGTCGGCCAGGGAAAACTGGTTGAGCAGGGTGAAGAGCTGTTTGGCGAGCTTGGCATCCAGGCCGAGATCACCCGCCTTCTTGTCAAAGGAACCCCGCAGCAATTTTTCCAGCTTGGGATCTACCAGGGATTTTTGCCGGGATTTGCGCCATGCCCCCTCCTTGCGGATGAGAAAAGCGCGCTTTTCCAGCAGGTCGAGAACCTGGCTGTCGATGTCGGAAATGTCGTCGAAGCGATGGCCGGTAACAACGGTGGCCTTGTCGACGAAATCGTCGTCGCCGGGTTGAGGGCCGGTGGGCGCGGGCAGATTGCCGAAGAAATCACGTTTGGGCCGACCGCCGCCACGGGGGCCACCGCTACGGGGACCACCGCCACTGCGGGAACCGTCGCGTTTTTCAAACTTGCGGGGGGGACGACTGTCGTCTCTGCGCGGGCCTTTGGAGGCACCTCTGCTGTCGTCATCTTTGCGGATCTTGATCATAGTCTTTCCGTCTTCCTTATGAATGATATGGTTCCCCTCAAAAGAAGGGAAAGGCTTATCTAGCCTGAAAGAGCGTGATATGCAAGTGGCCTGTATGCGGCAGGTGTATCGGGGCATTTTCATACTGCCCGGCCATTGCCGGGACTGGACAACTTCCGCAGGAAGATGCAGATTATGACAAGGTGGTTTTTTGGCCCGATCAGGGTAAATATCACCCGGTCCGTACAATTGGGCGGACCCTGAAAGGCTCTTTCTTGTGTACAAATTCGTGGGGCCAACCTCTCGAAATACCATGGAGGTTTGAAATGAAAAAGATGTTGAGCATGGCCTTGCTGGTCTGCTTTCTCGTGGCCGGATTCGGATGTGCGAACAAAGCCCAGCAAGGCGCGGCGGTCGGCGGACTGGCTGGCGCGACCATCGGTGCCCTGACGTTCAACGACAAGCTGCTTGGCGCGGCGGTCGGTGCCGGTGTCGGTACGCTCATGGGATACATCGTGGGCAACGAGTGGGACAAACATGATGAAAAGAAGGTCCAGCAGACCTTGGAAAAAGGGCGTTCCGGCGAGGCGAGCAGATGGACCAATCCCGACACCGGGGCCAAGTACTCCGCTACCCCTGCCCCGCCCTACATGGCTGAGCAAAAGGTATATCGGGACGTGGTCATCAAGAATGAGGATGACGGCAAGAGCATCATGGCCAAGGCCTGGCGCGACGAAAATGGCGTCTGGCACCTTAAGCAATAGGGTGTGAACCGGGCCTGTTGTCAGGCAGCCGAATTGACTCGAATGAGAAAAAAAGAAGTCGCTACCGAAACGTGGCGGCTTCTTTTTTTGAAGCAACGAAGCCCGCGGGCAATTATGCCGTGCTTCCCTAGGTCCGGCGAATGGTGCCGAGCATGCCCCGCAGAGTCACCGCTCCGATGACGATCACGCCGCCCGCAATGGCCCACGTGCCGGGCATCTCGCCGTAGCCGAGGGCGACCCATATCGGATTGAAAATTGGTTCCAGCATCATGATCAGGATCGCCTCCAGCGCACCCAGCCTCTTTATCGCCCAGGTGTAGAGTGCCAGGGAGACGCCCTGCTGAAAAATGCCCAGGTAGATCAGCCCGATCCAGCTCGCCGCGTCGGGTATGGCTTGGAACATGAACGGCAATCCGCACAGCAGAGTGATCCCGTGTCCCAGGATGACGGATTCCACGGGCGAGGCATCCTTCTGCGCCCGCATGCACAAGGTGAACACGGCATACGACAGCCCGGTACCCACGGCAACGATATTCCCCCACAACCCTGTCGGGGTGAGTCTATCCAAGAAAAACAGCACCATGCCGCCCACCGTGATGGTGATGAACACCCAGTCGCTGCGCCGGGTTTTCTCTTTGAGCAGCCACGGCGCGAGCAGGGCCACATAGACCGGCGCGGTATAGGCCAGCAAAATGGCGTTGGCCGAGGTGGTCCATTTGGTGGCCACTACATTGGTGACGAGCAGCCCGGCATATCCTCCGGCCGCCGCCCACTGGATGAGAGAGAATCGGAACCGTAGCCGTCCCCGAAACAGAAACACCAGGGTCAGCGCGGCCAGTCCGCTCCGAAATCCCGTGATGGCCATGGGATTCCACTGGACCAGCTTGATGGCCAGCCCGCCCGAACTCCAGATGAGCGCGGTGGTCGCCATGAGCAGCAGGGCTTTGGTTCGGGCGGTCACAAAAAGGCCTCTTTGTCAAAAATGAAAGCAGCGGGAAAAACTACGGGGTAATGGGTCGGGTTTCAATATTTTTTATGGGGATCGGCGGGGTGAACAGGATGCCTCCGGCGGCCCCTTCGGGGAGACCAGGACGCTGTCCTGGACCTGCCAAAGGCCGATGCCTTTGGAATAACCTCACACTCTGTGTGTGGCTATCCTGTCTTTCCTTTGGTTTTCAACGGCTTGCAGGCAGGTGCCCGCAAACCGTCTTGTCGTTGTGTGTAAACCGCATGTGTGAAATTGTCAGGCGGCTTTGTCATCATCCTTGCGGCTTTCCCTTTCGTAGACGTCCATGGCGTCGCGTTCCACGTCACGGAGTTTTTCCAGATAGATCTCCGTGCTCCGCCGGTCGGCATGACCAAGGACGTGCTGGATGCCCGGGAGCAGGGCCCCGTTGTTGTCCATCACGGATGCGCCCGATGCCCGGAAGCGGTGGAAGGTGTAGTAGTCCACCCCGGCGTCCCGGCAGAGCTTCTGGAGCATGGAGTACCTGCCGCGCTTGTAGGGGCCTTCTTCCATCCTGCCGGTCTCGGCGTTGTAGCTCCGAGTCCAGAACACCCATTCCTTGCCGGGATCACGGTCCGCGTACAGGTCCAAAAGGACTTCGTACAGCTTGTCCGTCATCGGCACCCGGCGCAGCACCGGTTCCCGTTTTTTGTTCTTACGCGTTTCCAGTTCAATATACCGTTCTTCGAAGTTGACCCGATTCCAGGTGAGCCGGTGAACCTCGATGCTTCGCGCCAAGGTTTCCCTGAGCACCCACAAATAGGGGCGGTGCTTCGGCTGAGCCGCTTCGATCATCCGGTCCAGTTCGTCGATCCTGGGGGTCTTCTTCCGTTCGCTGGGCTTGTCGCTGGGGAACGTTTCCAACCCCGCGAAGGGGTGGTCCTGAATGAACCGCTGGCCCCGCTTCATGCCCCAGGAAAACGCGGCCCGGAGCACCTTGAGGTCGTTGTTACCCGCTACCGGGGTCCGTTCCTTGACCACGGCCATCAGGAAGTTGTCGGCCTTCAGGCGGGTAATGGCGGAACACGGCACCTTGCCGAAGTAGTCCAGCAGCCGCTGGGCCGCGAGCTTGGTCTTCTTGTAGTGCGACTCCGAGTACGCACGGTCCAGGAGGTAATCCAGCCGCAGGTTCAGAAGCTCAAGCAAGGCCATGTCGCCCGTCGCTTCCAGTTCCTGTTTCTTTTCGACGTCCTCCCTTCTTTTGACTTCGGCCGTTTTCGCAGCCTGTTTTCCCTTGAACCACGCCTTGGTGTAGCGCTTGCCCTTTACCATGAAATCGTACCGGTACCCTTTCCCGGCCTTGAAATAGACGGTCATAGATGTCTTCCTCGTTCGGAAAGAACCATGACCCACCACGTTTGACGCCGCCGACGTCTTCGGCATGGTCGTAGACCCAGTCCACGCTTTTGCCCAGGAACGCGGCAACGTCCTGGGCGCATAATACGCGGGTCTTCAGTTTGGTGTCAAAAGTCATCATTCTTCCAGGTTGTCATTTTCACCGGGCGATCCCGCCCGCCAACTCGGCCAACCCTCAAGTCTGATCACACCGGCACCTTTGACCTCAAGGAATCGAGATAGGGTATTTTCACTTTTTTCGATGAGTCGCCCATCAGGGGGCGAAAGTCCTCCCCGCCCATCGGCCACAAGCCGACGGGCGGGGAGGACGGTTGCCTGGAGATGAATCGCTCAAGCGATTCATCTCCAGGCAGCCTCACGCCCAAAAGGAAACCCCGCCGGAAATGGCGGGGTTTCTTCTAACGGGAACAGCCAAGATAGGCATCGGACACGTCACGACGGCCAGGGGAATGCCCGGCAGTGACTTCGATGTCATCACGGGCTTCGGCGTCGAGCCGGGGCCATTCGTCCCCGGTGGTGTCCCACGCAGCCTTCTGGAAGGCCGCCACGGAATCGTGCTGGTTGGGCGGCTGAAAGCCCGTGTGCTCGACGTACATATGGTGGAACCGCTCATGGCGGTTGCCGTGTAGCATCCACCCGCTTTCCTTCTTGGTGAACCCGCAAAGCCTGGCCGCGTAGGACAGCTTTTCCTGCCATTTGTCGCCCATCCCGATCGGCATGAGATTATGAATCCCCGGCCTGTTGGATTGACTGACGTATGGCAGAGCTCGCTCAAGAGCTTCCTGCTGCCGATCGGACAAATTGTGCAGCGTCCGGGGGCGTCCCCCTTTTGGTCCGTGCTGGATGAGCAGGCTGCGGCCTTCCCTGTCCCAGTCCGCGACCAGATCGACTTTCGCCGATTCTTCGCGGCGGAGCCCCAGTTCGTACTGAAGCCGGATCTGAGCGGCGCACCGGGGACCATGCTCGTATGACAATTCGGTTTCCAGTTTGGCGATTGCCCCCAACACGAATTCAGGGGCAACCGCCTTGCTGTTGACGTTGGCAATGGTCCCCCGTTTCACGCCGAACACGTCGTTGGTCGGGCTGATGCGGGTGTTGCCGTATGCTTCGCATAGGTGGCGGGCTGCACTGAAGACTTCAGCTATGCGCCCGTCACCCACGCCCTGCTCTTTCATCTTAGCGGCCACTGCCGCAAAATGCTTGTTGGAAATGTTGGTCCATTTACGGACCCCAAATCCGGCTGCACGCAACCGGCCTGCGAAGGCTTTGGCGTTCTGCCGGATTCTGTGTTGTTTCGAGCGCGGGCCGGACAAGGTTGCCCTGTTCGCGCCCAGTACCAGACTGATGGATTTCATATGGATCTCCTTCCTGAAGTTCGGGGCAGTGCCCTGGGACAAAGCGAACCCACGGGTCCGCCTATGGCGCGAATGCGCCACACAACAACCGACACGGGACAAATCAATGTCCGTTTCCCACAGAAGGAAAAATCCTGAGAATCCATTCAATAAGGGGTGCCACCACGCAGACTCGTTCGTCCTGCGCATAGGCGGTGGCCGTGGGGGAATTTCGACAACGGCAGATTTCTAGATACCTGTCGTTTGTCCGGCGGGGGTGCTGTGTTTCAGCCTGGTGTTTGGATGTGAAAGTGTGCCGTTTGGAAATGAACGGCAGCGAAGTGTTTGGTGTTCCGGCACGTTAGTGCCTACTTAAGCGTTCATCAGTTTAGACTGTCGTCAAAACTTATGAACGCGCCTGATCGCGTTTTACCTCCTTCTGGTTACTCAACCTGACTGGTTATGCCCTGTCGTATCATCCTGGAGAATCGCCGCGCAAGGTCCAGCGGCAGGGTTTCTGCTCCTCCCGCCGATTTCCCCGCGAGGGTGACACAAGCAGTCGAGATGACAAGGCCAAGCCCTTCGGGCGACCGGCTTGGCCGGTTGGCCTTGCCTTCTCGACTTTGCTTGCGTCGTCATCCGCGTAGGTGACGGCGAGAGGGATGGCGAGTTCAAGACTCCGGCTTAAGGGATGTGTGGTGAGCACTGGGCTCCACTTTTCTAATATTGCTAAACTGTCCGAACAACTGGAATCGCCTCTAGGTACTTTTGTGGAGAGTGGGGCCGCTTTGTTGGGACGGGGAACAAGATTTTAGCCTATATCGGCTCGCCGAGTCAGGTTCGTCGAAATATTGGCTGTTGCAATCAGGATGTTGTTTTCATCATAGATCGGAAATTTTCGAGTGTGGTATAGATGAGAGGTGCCGTCTGGATAGACGACCTCCTCATGACGATCTAGAGACTTGCCCCGTGGGAACGATTGTACGAGGCGTTCATCTTCCATGTAGCCCTTAACGGGCTGGGTGTCAGGGGAAACACCAAAAATTTCGGCATCGGTTTTCCCGATGAGTTGTTCGACATTCTGATGTCCCGAGGCTTCGACAAACGCCATGTTGGTGGCAATGACTCTCAGTTGAAGATCTTTAATAACACAAATGTTTGAAGTGTTTTCAATGATCGATGCCAGCAACGTATTTTGCCGACGCATTTTGTATTCTCCCGTGATGTCATGACCGATCGCCTGATAACAGGTTCTCCCCCGGTGATCGAATACCATTCGATCCGTCCATTTTTGCCATCGGACCTTTCCGTTGGGGAGCAACACCTTGTGTTCGTACGTCACCGATGGGTTGTCCCTAGTCAGGCTGGTAAATTTGGACCAGACCTCAACTCTTTTTCTTTTTGGAATGAAATCAAGGAAGTTGGAGCCGATCATATCCTCCTTGGTCTTGCCAAAGTAGTCGCAGTATTCATCGTTGACGTAAAGAATTTCACCGCTCGGAGAAAACCGGCATATCAACGCGGGGATGTCCCGCAGGATGCTGGATGAGATGTTCTTGCCGCGGTGAATTTCCTCTCTCGCCTCAACGAGTTGGGTGACGTCGTATCCGCTGAGAAGGATTTTGTCTGGATTTCCTGAGGCGTCGTTGACAGGGACGCTTTTCATCAACCAACTCTTTCCGTCCTTATCTACATACGAACTCTCATACACTTTCCCTGTCTTCAGGGATAATTCCGCCGGGCATATGTCACAGGATCCGCACATCTCAAGACAGCTACCACACTCCAAGCCGATGATCTCCCGAGAGGTATGTACATTGGGGCTTGTCCAGAGGATGCGAAGATCCTTGTCCAAAAAATAGATGACCATGTCTCTCAGATTGGAAAGGACTGTGTCTTTTTCTAGCTGAGCCTGACGTAAGGCCTTCTCCAGTTTCTGGCGGCTCTGGATCTCGTCGCGCAAGAGGCGGGTGAGCGTCTCGAGCTCGCCGACGCGGTGTTCGAGCCTGTCGTGCTTCGACTGGCGGGCGACATTCTCCCCGGCGGAGGAAATGTGAATGTTTTCAATGAAGGCTTGGAAGAAAGAGGGATTGGAGTAAATGCCGCGCGAGACTCTTTCGGTGAGGCGGCCTGCCAGGGCGAGCAGAAAGTCATTATCGACGCCATATTCCCTCGCGATGGCATTCAAACGAGCTTCCGTGATCGCGGTGGTGTCCCCTTTTTCAAGTTTGCTCAGATACGAATGGTGAAGCCCGATTCGCGAGGCGACATCCCTGAGACTGTATCCATGATGTTCCCTCTTCAACCGTTCGCGGGTTTCTTTCAGGAATCGCCCCAATGCAGACATGTGCCTCCCCCTTTTTGCTGCAAAGGATAATTTGACCCTCAATATTTGTCTATCTTATAGTAGACAAAAATGGCTTTACGCAAATTTCTGTGGTCAAAGTTTAAACAGTGGGTTGAATTTAATGACAAAAAGAAAAATGGCGAAAACTGTTTCCCATTTAAGAGACGAGGACTTTTGTCTGGTGGGGCTTGAAGCTTCCGCCGGTGGGTTGGAGGCGCTTCAGGAGTTCTTCCAGAACCTTAGCCCCGAGAAAGGTTTTTCTTTTGTGGTCGTTCAGCACCTTTCTCCTGAATACAAGAGTCTTATGCCCGAATTGCTTTCGCGGCATACGAATCTTCCGATTCAACATATCGTCGACGGCATGACGATCGAAGAGGGGAACGTCTATATCCTTCCCCCGAAAAACAACGTGTCCGTTTTCAAAAGACAGCTTTTCCTGACGCCCCCGGAGAAGCAGCTGAACTTGCCCATAGACCTTTTCTTCAATTCCTTGGCCAACGATTTTCAGGAGAGAGCGGTTGGGGTCATTCTCTCTGGCACCGGAACAGACGGGACCCGAGGCGTGCGGGCCATTAAAGAGCAGGGAGGATTTGTCGTCGCCCAGTCCGAAGAGACGGCGACATTTGATGGCATGCCGAAAAGTGCCATTTCTACAGGTCTTTGTGATGCAGTCCTTTCCCCGAAAGAGATAGCGAAGGAGCTTCCGTTCATCATTCGGGGGCTACTCTCAAGTCCGAACAACGAGCCTCGCCTCGTTTCCTCTTCCAAAAAGCTTTCCAAGCTGCTTTCCTTGGTCAAGCTCAAAACCGGGTTGGACTTTTCCTATTACAAGGAATCGACGATCATCAGGAGGATCGAAAGGCGGATCAGCCTGTGCAAATGCGCGACAATCGATGATTACATAGAGTATGTCAAAAGCAACCCGCTTGAGATCGATACGCTTCAAAAGGAATTTCTAATCGGCGTCACACGTTTTTTCCGAGATTCCGGTGCGTTTCAGGCCCTTGGGAAAGAAGTCCTGCCCACGATAATGAAT
>CAXXUE010000007.1:0-118689 GCA_963662475.2 uncultured Pseudodesulfovibrio sp. | reverse complement strand
AGGGCAAGTGATCCACGTCGACTGAGATGGCCTGCTGTCAATTTTGACCAGGAGTGGTTGGCATTCTGGACCCGCAAACGTGTCGGCGGCGAAAAAAAGTACCGTAAGATATCAATGCCCAAAGACAGCAAACTGTATGAAATCCTCTGGAGGCTTTGGGAGGGACGTGACAAACACAGCGACTACGTCTTTACCAACCCAAAAACGGCACTGGCTATACTCGCCGTGAAGAAGCGATTAAATACCTACTTGCGGACCTGAAAGACACGAAAAGCGAGATTCAAACCATGGGGCTATGCACCAAAGCCGGCGTCAGGTCCTTCACCCTGAAGTCACTTCGACACTTCGTAGCACTTCGCCTGGATGACTCAGGTAAGGCAAGCTTAACTGACATCCAAAAAATCCTTGGACACGAAAATGCAACCACCACAGATACCTACTTAAAAGGACTTCGCGGAGACACTTCACGGGCAGCGTCAATCCTTGATAAGGACGATCTGGAAAAATCACTCCTTGATCAAAACGGTGCACAAAGCGGTGCACGCACGAAAGGCTAGAACAAAAAAAGGCTTGCAGCGTTCGCTGCAAGCCTTTGATTTTCCTGGCGGAGAGGAGAGGATTTGAACCTCCGGCTGAGTTACCCCAGCACACGCTTTCCAGGCGTGCTCCTTAAGCCGGACTCGGACACCTCTCCGCGTCGAGAGGCTGTAACTAACCAAAATGTTGCCGCATGGCAAGCGAAAAATGGGAGAAAGTGCCCCTGTCAGGCCAAAGGCAATTGCAGGCTGCCTCGAAATTCATCCAGACTCTCCGCTCCGATTTCCTCGATCAACGCGGCGATCTCGTCCACCAGGTTGAAAGCGAAATCCGGGCGCAGGAAATTGGCCGTGCCCACCTGAATGGCCCGTGCCCCCACCAGAAGGAATTCCAGGGCATCCTCGGCCGAAGCGATACCGCCGATGCCCACCACCGGGATATCCACGGCCTGTACCACCTGATGCACGCAACGGAGGGCCACCGGCTTGATGGCCGGGCCGGAGAGTCCGGCAACAACGTTGGCGATGCGCGGCTTGCGGGTGCGGATATCCACGGCCATGCCCGAAAGCGTATTGATGAGCGAGATCGAGTCCGCTCCACCCTCGGCGGCAGCCCTGGCGCAGACCGCGATATCCGTGACATTGGGCGAAAGCTTGACCATGACGTGCTTGCCCGGCGCACGCTTCTTCACGGACTCGGTAACCCTGGCTATCTGCCTCGGGTCCTGACCGAACGCAATGCCGCCCTCCTTGACGTTGGGACAGGACACGTTGACTTCAAGGGCAGCCACCCCCTCTTCGCCCGCCAGCACGGAAGCCAATTCACCAAATTCTTCGGCGTCACAGGCGTACAGATTGGCGATGACAGCCACGTCCTTCCACGGCAGAGATGGCAGCGCCTGGGTCACGAACGCTTCCACCCCCGGATTCTGGATACCAATGGCATTGAGCATGCCGCAGGGAGTCTCCGCAATGCGCGGCATGGGGTTGCCTTCACGCGGCTTGAGGGAAAGGCCCTTGGCAACGATGCCACCCAGCTTTTTCAAATCGCCATAAGGCGCAAATTCCAGGCCGAAGCCAAAGGTGCCGGACGCGGTCATGACCGGATTCTTGAGCTCCAGGCCGCCAAAAGAAACATGCATATCCATGATGCCCAGCTCCCTACATTTCCACGTTGTCGGTCCAGAACACAGGGCCACGGGTACAGACCTGGACATGATGCCCCTGGCCGTCCTTGGTCACACAGCCCAGGCAGGCGCCCACACCGCAGGCCATGCGATTCTCCAGCGACACCTGAGCCCGCGCGCCGAACTCGGCTGCAAACCGCTGTACGGTCTTCATGAAAGGCGTAGGCCCACAGGCCAAAACCAGCCCATCCCTCTCGGAATACTCCCGGATCAATGTGCCCATGGTATTGATAATAGCCTGCAAATCCTCTGGCTTTTCCTCAAGCATGGACTGCCCCGCCACTGTCTGCGACAAGCGTTCGAAAGGATAGCATTCCAGGGGCAGACGGTGGGCCAAAAATAGGTTAAGATTTTCTGGATGCGGATGGTGCTCGACATAACCACGAAACGGGGCTATGCCGATGCCGCCGGCCAGAAGTAAAGTCGGTGTGTCTGGCTCCATGGCAAAGGAATTGCCGAGCGGCCCCCAGATCGCGACCTCGTCACCGGGCTGCAAGCTCACGATGCGAGCGGTTCCGCGCCCGACCTTCTGGACAAAGAGCGTCACGGTTTTGCCGTCCCCCGAACACAGGGAAAACGGCCGGGCCCAAAGCAGATCCAGTTCCCAGCCGGTGGGCCGGATCATGACGAACTGACCGGGCTTCCATCCATCCCAATCCGGGTATTGAAGGGTTATTTCAAAAAACTCGCCCGGCCTTTTCTGTTGACCGACCGGGGAAACATCCAATATTTTTACAATCCGGCAATTCCGCAAGGACATAACAAAACCTTATGAGTAAAAAACACATACCAGAAATCATGGCCCCCGCCGGAGACCAGGCATCCTACCTCGCCGCAGTGGCCGCCGGAGCGGACGCCGTCTACGTGGGACTGAAGCACTTCTCGGCCCGCATGCAGGCCACCAACTTCTCTATCAGTGAGCTTGCCCGGCTGGCAAGCCTGGGACGCGATCGCGGCACCAAGACCTACGTTGCCATGAACACCCTGGTCAAGCCCGGCGATGTGGAGTCCGCAGGACGCCTCCTTGACCGGTTGCAAAAGACCGTCAAACCGCAAGCGATCATCGTCCAGGACCTGGCTATGATCGAGCTGGCCAAACAGGTCGGCTTCAGCGGCGAAGTCCACCTTTCCACCCTGGCCAACGTGAGTCATCCCACCGGGTTGGAGCTTGCGGAAAAACTCGGCGTGCACCGTGTGGTTCTTCCCCGCGAGCTCAATCTCGATGAAGTCAAACTCATGGCCGACGCCTGCCCCAAAAACCTCGAACTCGAAATTTTCGTGCACGGCGCACTCTGCCACTGCGTGTCCGGCCGCTGCTACTGGTCCAGCTACCTGGGCGGCAAATCCGGTCTGCGCGGACGCTGCGTCCAACCCTGCCGCCGCCTCTACCGCCAAGGCAGCCAAGGCCCCAGGCGGCTCTTCTCCTGCACCGACCTCTCTCTTGACGTGCTGACCAAACCCCTGCTCTCCATGCCCAAGGTCTCCGCCTGGAAAATCGAGGGACGGAAAAAAGGGCCCCACTACGTCTACTACACTGTGCGAGCCTACCAGATGCTCCGCGACAACCCCTCGGACGCCCAAGCCAAGAAAGCCGCCCTGGACCTGCTGGACCAGGCCCTCGGACGCCCCTCGTCCCACTCGACGTTCCTGCCTCAACGCCCTTTCCAACCCGTCCAACCGGGCGAAGAAACCAGCTCCGGACGATTGGTCGGCGAAATCAAACGCGACGGGAAAAAACTCTTTTTCGAGCCCAGGGAACCGCTCAATTCCGGCGACCTGGTCCGCGTGGGATATGAAGACCAGCCCGGCCATCGTACCCTCGTCATCCGCCGCCGTGTGCCCAAGCGCGGCCGTATGGATATCCCCTTTTCCCGCACTGTCCAGGGACCGCCCCTGCCCTCGGGAACCAAGGTCTTTCTGGTGGACCGGCGAGAGCCGGAACTGGTCAAACGCCTCAAGCAACTGGAGGCGGATCTCGATTTCTTCCCGGCCCCGGAAGCCAAGGAATCGACCTTCACCCCCACATGGCCCAACTCCGCCCCCCGCAACCGGAACAAACCGGACAACCTGGCACTGTTCCGCGCCCTGCCGCGTACCCGCATCCAGGGCAGAGCCGCCTTCTGGCTGGAACGCGCCACTGTCGGCCAGGTCCCCACGTCCGTTGTCAGCCGCTCCCAGTGGTGGTTGCCGCCCGTGATCTGGCCGGACGAGGACAAAAAATACCGCTCACTCATCAAGGAAGCGGCCAAGAAAGGCGCACACGAATTCGTGCTCAACGCACCGTGGCAGGCCGCCTACTTCATCGACCGCAAAAATGTGACCCTGATTGCCGGGCCGTTCTGCAACGCAGCCAACCGCCTCGCCCTCAAGGTACTCAAGGACCTTGGCTGTTCTTCGGCCATCATCAGCCCGGAACTGCCCGCCGAGGAAGTCGCCCTGCTGTCGCAAAACCCGCCCCTCCAGTTGGGCATGGTGGTCAAGGGGCTATGGCCGTTCGGCATCGCCCGCTTCCTGTCCGAAGAGGTTCGCCTGGACACCCCCATACAAAGCCCCATGAACGAAGTCGCTTTCGTACGAAAACACGGCCAGAATAACTGGATATACCCGGCCTGGGAACTCGACCTCACCGGCGAATTCAAGGACCTCGCCCGCATGGGATTCAAGACCCTTGTCTCCATCAGGGAACAATGGCCCCACGACGTTCCCCGCCCTCAACGGACCAGCATCTTCAACTGGAAACTCAAGCTGTTGTAATAAAAAGCCCGGCTTCGCAGCCGGACTCAGATTGATTACAAACCCCAATCTGGCAGGCTGTTGAAAAAAGTTCGAGTGCAAGGCGCAAAAAAAGATCAGGGCCGACGCGTACTTTTTGTACGCTAGGATCTGATCTTTTTGCAGCAACGCAGCAATCGGGCCTTTTTCAACAGCCTGAGCCCGACTGCAAAGCCGGGCTTTATTTCGCCGCAATGCATGCTAGTCCGTATCCGTCGCGTTCTGCGGCAGTGCTCCCACCACCTGCTTCACCATCGTGGAGACATCGCCGCTTACCAGCCCTTCATAGGTCAATTCCTCCGATAGAACGCCGAACGCCTTTGTGGCCTTCATCATGGCCAGGAACTCCTCGATTTCCGCCTTGGTCATGACACTTGCGCATTCCTTTTTTGCATCAGTGTCGCAGAGAGTCCGTTCCTTTATCTGTTCCCGCAAATCGAAAAGCAATTTCGTGGCGTTGATCTGGACATAGGCCTCCTGTCCTTGAATGGCACTACTCACGCCGGTGAAAAGCGTGTAAGCACCCTTGAGCCGCCAGTTGTGGACAAAAGACGCGCCCAACTCCGACAACTCGCCGCTTATCTTATCGGCATACTCCTTGGACGAAGCAGCCTCGGTCTGTTTGAAGGCTGCGAATGTCTTATAAAACGCGTTTTCATCATCCAGACTCAAGGCATAGGACTCCCGCTTGACATGAAGGACGAGGTAGCTGTCTTTGCTATACAGCTTCTTCTTTTCATCCATCAAAACGAGTCGGTTGCTTCCCGAAGACATTTGCAATTCGCCAACCAGGCTGCCCCCGTCGAACTTGCGGTCCTGAGACCTGGCAAAGACATAATGTCCGGCCTCAAGGACCGGATAACTCCCGCTTTCAAAACCGGACGCATCGCCTGAAATCTGCGCCCTCGGCCATAGGCACAGGGTGTACTCGAACATTTTGTCGTTTTTGGCGCCACTCAACAAGGCACTGCCGAGGGAATCCAACAGTCCAAGGACAGGCGAGGCAGGCGGATATAAATTCTGTCCCGCCTTGGTCAACGTTTGCAGCAGAGGTTTGAACTGTTTGACGTCATCAATCTCGAAAACATAAAGTTGAATATCCAAAGGAAGACCGTTGTATTTGAGAGGGCCATAAACAGGAATATAAGACCTAATCTGAGCGATTCTCCAGCCTGACACAACATCAAAGCTGGCATATCACCTTGTTTTTGTTTACAATCACATCCAGTCACTACGTCATGAACGTTTCACCCATTTGGTGGAGGGCTGGATGTCCAACTCAAAGAGAACCAAAGCAAAATTCATCGACGATGTCCAAGTCACGAACGACTGTCTGACAAGCCGGGCCGGGCTCAACCTCTTTGCTCGCTACATTCGTGGCATTGGTCTTTTCCCCCACATCAACCGCCTTTTCGGCTCCATGCGCAAGAACCCCAAGGGCACGCCCATCGATGAACTTTTCAAGCAGGTGCTCTGCTTCCTCTTTGACGGCACCAGCCGTCACTTGGCCCACTTTGATGTCCTGACCAAAGATCCGGGCTACGCGGCTGCCATCGAAACAGACATCAAGAGCATGGCCTCATCGCACACCGTCAAGCGGTTCTACCAATCATTCTCTGCACAACGGACCTATCTTTTTCGCCGTCTGTTGCAGCAACTCTTCCTTTGGCGACTCAGCATGACCAGCCCAGAAGTGATCGAACTGAACATCGACACCATGGTCATGGATAACGACCAAGCGCCGAAGCGTCACGGCGTCAAGCCCACCTACAAGAAGGTTCTGGGCTTTCAGCCTCTCCAGATGACCTGGGGCCGCTACATTATAGACGCCGTGTTCCGTGGCGGCGACAAACACTCTCTCAACGGCGACTCAGCCCCGAAGATGATCCGTCACGTGGTGCGCATGATCCGTACCCGCTACAGCAAGACCGTACCCATCATCATTCGCATGGACTCCGGATTCTTCGACCAGGAGCTCTTCGACGAGATGGAGCGGCTGGATATCGGTTTCATCTGCGCAGGCAAGTTCTATAGCGACATCAAGGCCATGATTGGGGCACTTCCCGAAACCGCCTTTCAGCATCACTTCGGCAAAACCGATGAGGATGTCTGGCAGTGCTACGAGTTCTGCGACCGCCGCAAGTCCTGGGAAAAGTCCTTCAGGACCATCTTTTGGCGACCTTTACTGGAAGAGAAGCAGTTCCTGCTACCCGGATCAAGACCAGGCACCATCGTCTACACCAACCTTGGCATGGATAGTGTCGTGGATCAGCAATTGCAGGAGGCTGGCCTCGCGTTCATGGCCGAAACCGATGCCATCATCCACTCCTACCACCAGCGGGGCGCGGACGAACTGGTGCACAGGGCGTTCAAGGATTTCGGATTCGAGGAGTTGCCGTTCCAGCGCTTCGTGCCCAACGCCGCCTTCTATTACACCATGCTCCTCGGCTTCTTCCTGTTTGAAGCGTTCAAGGAAGATGTGAGTGAGCCGGTGGTACCGGTCAAGTCTTTCCCGACCACACTGCGTCGCACCTTGGTGGACGTCGCCGCCAAGGTGGTGTCCCATGCTGGCAAAACCGTACTCAAGGTCACGGCGATCGCCATGGAATCGTTGCGTTTCAAAGAACTGTGGGAGCGCTGCCTGAGCGCTCCAAAATTCGTCTGGACCTGATCTGAACGCCCCGCTCCATGTCCAGCGATGGGAGAGGTGCGTCCAATTTCCTGAAAAATCTGGTATCACAACCGAAACGAGTGGCATTTTCACGCTTCAGCGATCAAGCTGTCCCCATTCGCACCATTTTTGGAGTCAATCTTCTTCCGGTTTCTGCCGAGGAAGGCTTCAATGAGACCCCTCCGCTCGATTTAGGTGGGTATAAACTCTTCCACCGCGTTTGAGGATTCCAAAAACAGGGACTTTGCCAACCGCGCCACGTCCTCTTTTACCCTTTCGCCAACCTCCAAAATAGCTTTCATCGACCTCAAATTCGCCGAACTGCGCCCCCTCATTGGCTTCTTCGTCGGCTATAATTTCCCGCAACCGATGAAAGTAAAATGCCGCTGTTTTGGGATTCACACCAACAAGATTCGCGGCGCATCGGGCTGTCGTTCCAGCCACAAAATGCTCGATCAGACGGAGCTGCTTTTCACGACTTAACCGGCTCTTTCGCATTGCCATACTGATAACCCAGAGGAGTTATCTGGTACAGCCCCTAAAATATTCCGGCGGGTCTACCACAGTCCGCAGGGGGGCTTTCCTCCAAGCTAATGCAATTCCCCCAACTTTCCGATAATACAACTTGAAACAACACAAAACCACCATGACAAACACCGCCTACACCCCCACCGACCGCTTCGAGGAACTGGACCGAATCGACCTCGACGGGGTGTTCGATGTCCTGAAAATATACTGCGACAACCTGCTGCCGGACATGGAGGCCTGCCTGGTCTTCCTCTCCCGCATCCTCCGGGACAAGGAGGCAGCCAATCATCCGAAAACCTCTGGCTGGCTGCCCCACCTGATCCGCAAGGTAGCCGCCTTCGGTCCGTTCCACCCTCAAGGCCTCGATCTGGCCCACCGGCTCACCCGTGACCCGGCCCTTGATGCCCGCCTGGAGCGCCTCGCTTACTTCCAATTGGATTCAACGCTGCTGGACCTGCGCTCGGTCATGAACGACCCGAACATTCTCGCCCGCAAACGGCAACATCTCCTGGACATACTCCAACGAATGCCCGGCCATATCCTTGCCGCTTCCCAACTCCTGCAACTGGACTACTACCAGGGCATCGAACACGGCGATTGGCTGGATGCGTTCACCGTACCCAAATTTTTCCGGGACGAGTGGAAACAACGGCTGTTCCTGCATCTGGCCGGACTCGGCGCGAGAGACGAAGCCCTGGCCCTCTGGACCGAACTTTCCCGGCTTCCCCACTGCGAGGTCCAGCTCAATCTGGCTGCGGAGCTCCACGCCCGAAAAGGGGACATTGAAACCGCCCTCGCCTGCTACCGGGAATCATTGGAGCTAGACCCCAATCAAACGCCGATCCGGTTACGCATGGCCGAACTGGAACACCCGTCCAAGCCCGGCAGCACACTCCCCGCGCAAAAGGACGTCTGCATCTGCCTGTATTCATGGAACAAGGCGGACGATCTCGAAAAGACACTGCACGGCCTGACGAACACGAACATCGGCAAAGCAAAAATCCGTGTATTGCTCAACGGGTGCACGGATCGCAGTCCCGAGGTTGTGAAGCAAGCCCGCGCCCTGTTCCCGAATAACGATTTCGCCGTGATACCCCTGCCTATAAACGTGGGCGCACCCGCAGCACGCAACTGGCTTGGCTCCCTGCCGGAAGTCCGGGCAAGCGAATTCGTGGCCTATCTGGACGATGACGTGGAACTGCCCGGCGACTGGCTGGCCCATTTCCTGACAGTCATGGAAAACCATCCGCAGACATCGGCAGTGGGCTGCAAGGTGGTGTTCGGCTCCGAACCAAGGATGATTCAATATCTTTACCGCGCCCTGGCGCTGGCCCGGCCGGAGATCATCAAGCTGACCGATGCCTGTCAGATCGCGCAGATGGACTATGGGCAATATGATTTCATCCGCACCACGGACCACGTCATGGGCTGCTGTCACCTGTTGCGCATGGCGCACCTGCCCGACGGGCCGCAATTCGACCTGCGCTACTCCCCGTCCCAGGTGGACGACATCGCCCACGATCTCGAACTGAGACTGCGCGGCGGCGAAGTCCGGTACTGCGGGCTGGTCAAATGCATCCACCACCAGAACACCGGCGGCGGATTCAAGCGCAAAATGCATTCCGCTCAGCTCGGCCAGGTGCTGGGCAATGACATGAAGTTTTACCATTACTTCAGTGAACATCTCGGACAACTTCGAGAACTCATGAAACAAACGGGAAACTGACTTCCCGAAAAAATCTGCCCTTTCCCCCTTGCCATCCATATAAGAATGGGCTAAGTACGCGCGACTTCAAACTCACACATCCCGCCCATAACTCCGGGTGGTCCGTGTTGGCACGGACTCCTTATTGGACCGCGGGATGGACGAAAAACCCAGGAGATTATCATGGCTTATGTTACTATGAAGCAGATGCTGGAGACCGGCGTCCACTTCGGCCACCAGACCCGCCGTTGGAATCCCAAAATGCGTCCCTTCATCTTCGGCGCCCGCAACGGCATCCACATCATGGACCTGCAGCAGACCGTCAAAATGTTTGCCACGGCCCACGATTTCATCGTCGACACCGTTGCCAAGGGCGGCAAAGTCCTGTTCATCGGCACCAAGCGCCAGGCGCAGGAAGCCGTGACCCAGGAAGCCGAGCGCTCCGGCATGTATTATGTCACCCACCGCTGGATGGGCGGCACCCTGACCAACTTTCAGACCATCAAGAAATCCATCGACCGCCTCAAGACCCTTGAGCAGATGTTCGAGGACGGCTCCATTTCCAAGTACACCAAGAAGGAAGCCGTTGGCATGAACCGCGAGGTCAAGAAGCTGAATCTGGCACTGGGCGGCATCAAGGACATGTCCGATGCTCCGAGAGCCGCTTTCGTCATCGACCCCAAGCGCGAACACATCGCCATTCAGGAATGCCGCAAGCTCGGTATCCCGGTTGTGGCCGTGGTCGACTCCAACTGCGATCCCGACGTGGTGGACTACATCATCCCCGGCAACGATGACGCCATCCGCGCCATCAAGCTGTTCGCCACCCACATGGCCGATGCCTGTCTCGAAGGCGAAGCCATGCAGAAGGACTACGCCGCCAAGCAAGCCGCGGAAGCCAAGGCCGCCAAGGAAGCCAAGCAAGCCGAAGCCCCCAAGGAAGAAGCCAAGGCCGATGGCCCCAAAGTGGAAAGAAAAGTAGCCCCCAAAAAAGTAGCAAAGGCTGAAGCCCCGGTCGAAGCCCCGGTCGAAGCTCCCGCCGAAGCCCCCGCCGAAGCCCCTGCCGAGGAGAAGAAATAATGGGAATCACCGCATCTCAGGTTAAAGAACTGCGCGAAAAGACCGGCGCAGGCATGATGGACTGCAAAAAAGCCTTGGTCGAGTCCGACGGCGACGAAGAAAAAGCGATCATGTACCTTCGCGAGAAGGGGCTGTCCAAGGCCGCCAAAAAGGCCGGACGCGCCACCAGCGAGGGTCTCGTCACTCCCTACGTCTCCGAGGACGGCAAGACCGCTGTCATCTCCGAACTGCTGTGCGAGACCGACTTCGTGGCCAAGGGTGAGGATTTCCAGGCCTTCGCCGCCGCTCTGTCCTCCAATATCGCCAATCTTGACGTAACCTCCGGCGATGCCTCAAACCTGCCCGCAGACGTGGCCGATGTCACTGACCTCATCGCCAAACTTGGCGAGAACATGGGCGTGGGCCGCTTTGCCAAGGTCGTCACCGACGGCGTGCTCGGCATATATATCCATACCAACAACAAGCTTGGCGTGCTCGTCGAGCTCAAGGGCACCGACGACGCAGACATCGCCAGGGACATCGCCATGCATGTGGCCGCCATGAACCCCTCCTGTATCTCTTCGGACGAACTGCCCCAGGACGTGCTGGAAAAGGAAAAGGCGCTTTACCTCAAGCAGGCCATGGACGAGGGCAAGCCCGAGAACATCGCCGAGAAGATCGTCATGGGTCGTCTCAATAAATTCTACAAAGACGTCTGCCTCATTGAACAGGCCTTCATCAAGGAAGACAAAAAGTCCGTCAAGGACATCCTCGGCAAAGCCGAAGTGGTCAGTTTCTACCGACTCGCCCTGGGCGAAGGCGGGACCAAGGACGCCGAAGTCGAAGACTAGTAGACCAGAAAATGTGAAAACGGGCCTCACGGCCCGTTTTTTTTGTCTAAAAAACATGCTATCGCCTGTGAGCGAGTTGAAAACATCATCGGAACATAGCCAGAGGTAAAAATGGACAAAGTGCGGTACAATCGGGTGTTGCTCAAACTCAGCGGCGAGGCACTCGCCGGAGGCCAGAAGTTCGGCATTGAGCCGGAGGCCATCGGTCAGTTCGCCAAGGAAATCGCCGAAGTCGCAGCCACCGGTCTGCAACTCGCTCTGGTCATCGGAGGCGGCAACATCTTTCGCGGCATGGCAGCCAGTGCCAAGGGCATGGACCGTGCCCAGGGCGACTACATGGGCATGTTGGCCACGGTAATGAACGCCCTGGCGGTTCAGGATGCCCTGGAAAAAAACGGTTGCGATACCCGCGTCATGACCGCCATTTCCATGGCCGAAGTTGCCGAACCCTACATCCGCAGGCGCGCGCTCAGGCATATGGACAAGGGCCGCGTGGTCATCTGCGCCGCCGGAACCGGCAATCCGTACTTCACCACAGATTCCGCAGCCGCGCTCCGTGCCCTTGAGCTCAAGTGCGACGCCATCTTCAAGGCCACCAAGGTGGACGGCGTCTACGACAAGGACCCGGCCAAATTCGACGACGCAGTCAAATACGAAACTGTCACGTATATGGAAACCCTGGAAAAACGCCTCGGCGTCATGGATTCCACAGCCATCTCCATGGCACGTGACAACAACCTGCCGATCATCGTCTTCAATCTCTACAAGGAAGGCAATATCCGCAGAGCCGCAAACGGCGAAACCATTGGAACGACAGTGCAAGGAGGACAATAGCATGCAAGCCCTGCTCGACGACGGGAAAAAACGCATGGTCGGCGCTTTAGCCGCCCTGGACAAGGAATTCGGCAAGCTGCGTACCGGACGCGCCACCACCGCCCTGGTCGATGACATCGTGGTCGACTATTACGGTACGTCCACGCCCATCAATCAACTCGCCTCCGTCTCGGTCCCCGATCCCAAGACCATCACCATCCAACCCTGGGACAAAGGGGCCTTCGGAGCCGTGGAAAAGGCCATTCAAACCTCGGGCCTCGGCCTCAACCCGGTCAACGACGGCAAGATCATCCGCATCACCATTCCGGCCCTGACTGAGGAACGCCGCAAGGATCTGGTCAAGGTGGCCAAGAAGTACACCGAGGACTGCAAGATATCCATCCGCAACATCCGCCGTGACCTGAACGACTCCCTGAAAAAGATGGAGAAGGACAAGGACATCAGCGAAGACGAAAAGAAGAAAGGCGAAACCGACGTGCAGAAACTGACCGACGACTACGTCAAGGACAGTGACGCCGCTCTGGTCGCAAAAGAAAAAGAAATACTCGAAATCTAGGGACATATTCTTGGATACCACACATATTCCCGCCCATATTGCCATCATCATGGACGGCAACGGGCGGTGGGCGAAACAGCGCGGGCTGGCTCGAACCGACGGCCACAGAGCCGGGACCGAGACAGCCCGCGCCGTCGTCACCCGTTGCCGCGAACTGGGCGTCAGACATCTGACCCTCTATACCTTTTCCAAAGAAAACTGGTCACGCCCCAAGGACGAAGTCAAAACGCTCTTCAGCCTGCTGACCACCTTTCTCACAAAAGAGGAAAAGAGTCTCAAGGAACAGGGCATCCGCCTCAAGGTCCTGGGGGAAATCGACGCCATGCCCATGGCAGTGCGTCAGGTGCTCAAACACGTCATGCGACAAACCAGAGAGTGCACGAACATGACGCTCAACCTGGCCCTGAACTACTCGGGCCGGGACGAAATCCTGCGTGCGGCCAGGGCTCTGGCCGACCGGGGTCTCAAGGGCGACAGCATCACGGAGGAGGCCTTTGCTGCGGAACTATGGACCGCCGGGCAGCCTGACCCGGACCTCATCATCCGCACCAGCGGAGAGCTTCGACTCTCCAACTACCTGCTCTTCCAATGCGCCTATTCGGAATTCTATTTCACCGACATCTACTGGCCCGATTTCTCGCCCGAAGAACTGGAAAAGGCCATTGCCGAACTGTCCAACCGCCAGCGCCGCTTCGGGAAAACAGGCGAGCAGATGGCGTAAATTCATTATTGTCTTGTCCAATCCGGTTGCTCCCGCCCCGTAAATAACGTAAACAACTACCAATCGCGCTCGTTGCGAATGCACAATAAACGCTGACAAAAATATGAAAACCGCCCTGCACAAAAAACGGATCGCCACCAGTGCGGCACTGGCTCTCATCCCAATCCTGGCTCTTATCTTCCAGGGCTGGGTATTCTTCACGGCCCTAGCCCTATTCAGCGTATTCACCCTCTGGGAATTCTACGATCTCTTCCGCTCCCCCAAGGGGATGAAAACCCTCAAATGCCTAGGCGCGGCCTTTTCCTTTCTGTTGCTGGGTGCCTACACCACCGAAAAACTCGAATATCCGACCATCATCTTCCTGGTTGCTTTCTGGATCAGCACACTCACCTTTCTTTTCCGCTACAGCCGAGACATAACCGTATCCTTCCGGCAAACCATGATTTTTCTGGCCGGACTGGTATACATCCCGCTGAACTTTCATTTCCTCCTCGATTTCAATCGCCTTGAATGCATTCTGGTCATCTGCGCGGCCGCAGCCTCGGATACCGCGGCTTTCTACGCCGGGACCTTGTGGGGCAAGAAAAAGATCTGGCCCGGCATCAGCCCAAAAAAATCCTGGGCAGGCAGTCTCGGCGGCCTGACCGCCTGCATGGCAATCACCCTGATTTTCGGCCTGACACTGGGCAATACCAGCCCCCCGTGGCAATGGCTGGCACTCGGCGCGGGCCTGAATATCGCCGCCCAGATGGGTGACTTCTTCGAATCCGCCCTCAAACGTTCCCTGGATATCAAGGACTCCGGCAGCATCCTGCCCGGGCATGGCGGCCTGCTCGACCGCGTGGACTCCCTGCTCCTGGTCATTCCGACCTACGGACTCATCCGGATGCTGCATCCCTTTTTCGAGTAGGCCCTGGGAACGGCTCGTGAAAACATACATATCACCCTGGCCTGAAACCGCTCCACTGCCGGATTTCCCCCGCTCCATCGCCATCCTCGGCGCAACCGGGTCCATCGGGGCCAGCGCGCTGAAAGTTATCAAGAAACATCCCGACCTATTCACGGTCACCGCCCTGGCCGGGGGACGAAACGGCAAACGGCTGGCCGAACTGTGCACCCTCTTCCAACCGCCCTATGTCGGCGTACTCGACGAACAGACCAGGAAGGATTTCATCGCGCACCTGCCCTGCGGGTACAAGCCGGAAATTCTCGTCGGCCCGGACGGATACGCCGCCCTGACCGCATTACCCGAGGTGGACCTGGTCCTGTCCAGCATCGTGGGAGCGGCGGGCTTCATCCCCACCCTGGCGGCGGCCCGGGCAGGCAAGATGATCGGTCTGGCCAACAAGGAATCCCTGGTGCTGGGCGGCCACATCATCCGGGCAGCCTGCCACGACTCCGGGGCCATTATCCTGCCGGTGGATTCCGAGCACAACGCGCTCTTCCAGGGACTCATGGGCCACAGCGGCAACGGCAGGGATAATGACGATGAAATTCAGCGTCTCATCCTCACGGCCTCGGGTGGCCCCTTTCGCGGCAAAAACCGCGCCTACCTCGAAACCGTGACCCGCAACCAGGCCCTGAACCATCCCAACTGGGACATGGGCGCAAAAATATCCATTGATTCGGCAACGCTCATGAACAAGGGGTTGGAGGTCATAGAGGCCTGCCACCTGTACGGCCTGCCCGTAAGCCAGGTGGCCGTGGTGGTCCATCCCCAGTCCATTGTACACTCGCTGGTGGAGTATGCAGACGGCTCGCAACTGGCCCACCTGGGTACCCCGGACATGCAGATACCCATTGCCCACTGCCTGTGCTTTCCCCGCCGCGTGCCCGTGGATGTTCCCCGACTCAACCTGGCCGAAACAGGCTCCCTGACCTTCGAAGAACCGGACCTGGACGCCTTCCCCTGTCTGCGGCTGGCGCGCGAGGCCTATGATGCCGGACCAAGCCACCCCATCGTGCTCAACGCGGCCAATGAAATCGCTGTGGATGCCTTCCTGAAGGAGACCATCCGCTACCTGGACATCCCGGCCATGATCCAGGCCGCCCTTGACCGACACGTCCCTGTAGACGTATCCAGCCCGGAGGCAGTGCTCGAACTCGACCGCGCCGTTCGCGCCGAAATCCGAGACACACTCTAGAACATCCGCCGTGAGCCATACCGTTCACGGCCCATTGAGGAATATATGCTAACAAGCACCATCGCCATTGTACTGGTCCTCGGCGGACTGATCTTCTTCCACGAACTCGGCCATTTTGCCGTTGCCCGCCTCTTCGGCATGGGCGTCAAGGCGTTCTCCCTGGGCTTTGGCCCCCGCCTTTTCGGCTTCACTTCGGGCCAAACCGAATACAAACTCTCGGCCATTCCCCTGGGCGGCTATGTGTCCCTTGCCGGAGAAACAGGTGAAGAGGATGAAGACTTCCCCGAAGACCAACTCTTTTCCAACCGTCCGGCCTGGCAACGCATGTTCGTCGTGGCCGCCGGTCCGATCTTCAATTTCCTGCTCGCCTTCCTGATCTACTGGTTCCTGGCCATGGCCCAGGGGCAGGGCGTACTGCTGCCCGTGGCCGGTGGCATCATCGCAGACAGCCCGGCGGCTGCCGCAGGCTTCAAGGCGGGCGATCGCGTCCTGGCCATCGACGGCAAACCCATAGACTCATGGTCCGAAATGGTCATGACCATCCGCGATGCCGAAGGCCGGGAACTTGCCATGAACGTGGACCGCCAAGGCAAGACCCTCACCCTGCGCGTCACCCCGCAAATCAAGACGTTCAAGAATCTCTACGGCGAAAACGAGACCGTACCGGTAGTGGGCGTAATGCAAGGCAATGTCCTCGTCTACAAGCCCATTGACGGCTCCAGCCTGCTTTTCGCCATGGAAGAAACCTGGCTCCGGTCCAAGATGGTAGTCAAAGGCTTTGTCTCGATCATCGAGCGACTGGTCCCGGCCAAATCCATCGGCGGACCCATTATGCTCGCCCAATTGATCCACCAGGGCGCGCAATCAGGCGTCTTCGACGTCCTGGCCCTGGCCGCGTTCATCTCCATCAATCTGGCCATCATCAATCTGCTCCCCATCCCGGTGTTGGATGGTGGACATATCATGTTCAACGCCCTGGAGATCATCTTCCGACGCCCCCTCAACGAAAAATGGAAAGCCATGTCCATGCGTATCGGGCTCCTGGTCCTGCTCATGCTCATGGCTCTGGCGATATTCAATGATTTCAGCAGACTCCTCTCATAAGCCACACGATCTCCTCCTCGCCATTGGCGGAACCGAGGAGCGTTTGCAACTGGTCCTGGGCGAACCCGGATCGGACGGATACCGGCTGCTCGCCTCCCGGGAATGGACCGTGCCCGGTCGATCCAGCCGCTTTCTTATCCCCGGCCTCAAGGAAACCCTGGACGGTCTGGATGTGGACATGGCGGCCATCACGAAGATCGCCTGCGTGCGCGGTCCCGGCAGTTTTACCGGCCTGCGGCTCGCGCTGGCAACCGCCGAAGGATTGGCTGCGGGCAGAAACATCCCCCTGGCGGGCATCGACTATCTGCCGCTACTGGCCAGCGGCCCGGCCCCGTTGCTCTCCGGGACCCTGCACGTCCTGACCTACGCCCGGCGGGGCCTGGTCTATCTACAAAGCTTCACCGGGCCGGAAGGCACCGTCCTTAATTCCCTCGTGTCCCTTTCCCTAGAAGCAGCCGCCCAGTCCATGGCCGCCCACGGCGAAACCGCGCACCTCATGGGCAGCGGGCTGCGCAAGAACCCCGAATTCTTCGCCGACCTCGCCACACGCAATCCCGGCTACACCCTGCTCCCGGCGCAATGGGACAATCCCTCCCCGCAGACCCTGCTCGACACGGCAGCCCAAGCCGCCTATGCACACACCTCCATCAAGCCGGTCTACGTGCGCCCCACGGATGCGGAAGACAATCTCCCCACCCTTGCCAAAAAACGCGGCCTGGACCCCGATGAGGCCGTAAGGCGCCTCAAAGCGCTGCAAAAACACTAAGCCATGGCCGTCAATCCCATCCTCCTCGAAGTCTTCAAGAACCGATTTTCTTCCATTGCCGAGGAAATGGGCGTGACCCTGACCCACACCGCATTCTCGCCCAACATCAAGGAGCGGCAGGACCTCTCCTGCGCCGTGTTCGACGCCACCGGAGACATGATCGCCCAGGCCGCGCACATCCCGGTTCATCTGGGTTCCATGCCCCTTTCCGTAAAGGCGGCCATGGAGGCCATGCGGGAAAACGGCGGGGTACGGCACGGCGATATGGTCATGCTCAACGACCCATTTCAGGGCGGCACCCATCTGCCGGACATCACCATCGTGGCCCCGGTCTTTGCGCTCGGCAGCGACACGCCCGACTTCTATGTGGCCAACCGCGCCCATCACGCCGATGTGGGCGGCATGGCCTCGGGCTCCATGCCCCTGTCGTCTTCGCTCTTCCAAGAAGGACTGATCATCCCGCCGGTAAAGATACTCCAGGGCGGCCAGCTCAACAGGGAACTCATGCGCCTGATCCTGAGCAACGTGCGCACCCCGGCCGAACGGGAAGGCGACTTTGCGGCCCAGTTCATGGCCAACACAACCGGCGTGCGCCGCATGACAGAATGCATCGAAAAATACGGACTCGACACCTGCCGAACATACGCAGGGGCGCTTATGGACTATTCCGAACGCATCACACGCCAGGCCATCGCGGATATCCCGGACGGTCGGTACGATTTCGAGGACCTTCTGGACGATGACGGCCTCGGGACCACGGACATCCCCATCCGGCTGCGCCTCACAATCACGAACGACACGGCCAGACTGGATTTCACGGACAGCGCCGATCAGGTACAGGGCAGCGTCAATGCGGTCCGGGCCATCACCCTGTCCGCCGTGCTCTATGTCCTGCGTTCCCTGACCGCACGCGACATCCCGGCCAATGCCGGGTGCCTGCGCCCGGTGGAAGTGCTCACGCGCAAAGGGTCCGTGGTGGACGCGAATTTCCCGGCAGCGGTGGCTGGCGGTAACGTGGAGACCTCCCAACGCATCGTGGATGTCCTCCTGGGTGCCCTTGCCCTAGCCATTCCCCACCGCATCCCCGCAGCCAGCCAGGGGACCATGAACAACATCGCCATCGGCGACACCCACGGCCGCGAAGGCGCTCCCTTCGCCTATTACGAGACCCTGGCAGGCGGGATGGGTGGAAGCCCGAATGCGCCCGGCGAATCCGCAGTCCACTCGCACATGACCAACACCTTGAACACCCCGGTGGAGGCCCTGGAATACGCCTACCCCTTCCGGGTCCGCGAATACGCCATTCGACGCGACACGGGCGGCGCAGGGGAGCACCGGGGCGGCGACGGCATAGTCAGGGAAATCGAACTGTTATCCGGTTGCGAGATCACCGTGCTCTCCGAAAGGCGCACACGCGGTCCCTTCGGCGTGGCGGGCGGCGAAGCCGGAGAACCAGGCAGGAATCTCCTGATCAAGGACGGCCTGACGACCGAACTGCCGGGGAAATTCCATACCCTGGCCCACCGGGGCGACCGCCTCCGTATCGAAACGCCGGGCGGCGGCGGGTATGGGGGAATAACAGGGCGTACGGACTTTACTCGTTAAACAGAAAATCAGGAGTGGTGTCCGCCTTTGGCGGGACTTGTCGGGTGATTTCGCCTCCGGCGGGCAAGGACTCGCGCCCTTGCATCCCCCCTTTGCGCACTTTCGGTGCGGTGCTTTTTCATTGATAATAGGATCAAGGAAATACGAGGACACTTCCTGAACGGAAGACATCCAACAGCCCTACCCCGTCCTCAATCCAGAAAATCCGACCCCACAGAAAACCGCAAGACACGGCAGCGCAAACCATACCGACAGTACAGCAGCACCATCCATTTGCCGATGCCGCAAAAAATCCAATGGGAAATCACCATGGTGGTAAGGGATGAATTTCCCCCGGAACCGGCGCGCAAACGTGACTGATGCGTTGCCGGTTCCGGGAGAACATGTGGGGCTTAGGAGGTGAGCCTTTCCGCCGTATGCTCTATCTGACGGCCCAGCGGGGTCTGCATGGAAATCTCGCGCTCCACCTTGGTAATGCCCTTGAGCACGGTGGAGTGCTTACGGCCCAGACGGTCGCCGATGTCCTTGAGAGAAAGCTCGGTATGCTTACGGGCCAGGAAAAAGGCCGTGTTGCGGGCCAGAACGATCTGGCGTTTGCGGCTTTTGGATTTGAGCTCATCCTCGGACAGGGAGTAGCTCTTGCATACAAATTCGATAATGTGGCCGAAACCCGGAGTTGCATTTTGCACGGCATAATTTTCGAGCACTTCCCAGGCCAGACTCATGGTCACGGCCCGATTGAGCAGACGCGCCTTGAGCAAGAGGTTTCCCAGGGCGCTCTCCAACTGGCGGATGTCTGCGGTGATGCGCTCGGCCAGGAGATCGCAAACCTCCACCGGCACGTCCACCTGAAGCTTGCGCGCTTTTTCCATGAGAATGCGACGGCGCGTTTCCAGATCCGGTCGACCGATGTGGGCCAGGAACCCGGAACAGAAACGGGACACCAGACGATCATCCACCTGACTGAACTCCTTGGGCATGAACGAACTGGTCAGGACCACTTTGCAGCCGCGCTCGTGTAGGGCCTTTAACGTGCAAAGCAACTCCTCCTGCATCCGCTCCTTGCCCTGGAAAAAATGAACGTCCTCAAGCAGCAACACGTCGATGTCCTGACGAAACTGCGCCTTAAATTGATCGATTTGCCGGGCCTTGAGCGCAAGCACCATGCGGGTGGCGAACTCCTCGGAAGAAAGACAGGCCACGCGCAGACTCTTGCGATTAGACGCGCAATAAAGGGCATTGCCCACGGATTGCAACAAATGGGTCTTGCCCAATCCTGGCCCGGAACTGAGGAACAGATGGTCAGAGGAAAACACGCTGCTGCTCATGGATTTGCTGGCGGCGCAGGCCAATTCATTGGAAGGCCCGACAACAAAATCATCAAAGGAAAACCGCCAGTTTCGCACGGCGACCGGTCGGATGGGTTCCACGATGGGCAGTCCCAACTGATCCATCCTCTCCCGTCTCTCCGACTTCTCCGGAAAGGTGACCCGTGCAACCGGGGCCGCAGGTTTCACCTTTTTTTCCAAACGTGCGTTGATAGTGATCCTGGGTTCCCCGCCCATGATCTCGGAGGCGACCTCACTGATAACCTGAAGCAACCGATCACGGACCCAGTTGGCCACGAACTCGTTGGGAGCGGTGAGTGTGAGTCTGCCGCCGTCAACCCGCCCTTCAAGGGGCTTGATCCATACAGTGTATGCACCAGGATTGAGGCTTTTCTCAAGTGAGTTCCGAATTTGCTTCCAGGCAGTTTTCATCATGCAGTGGGAAATAGGTGATTGCTCGGAAAGACACAATTCTCGAATTCCAATCGTGAGAAAAAAGACCGGCTCAGGTTATCTACAGGCATGCCGCACCTCAACTGCTTGAAATTAATTGAAATATAAAGAAACTCATACGAGGAGGAGCTTTTAGGACACAGGGCATTGAAACAACCGTGTTACAAGGCTTCCCGGCATCTTGAAAAATTCTAGAGAAGTTGTTTATCAACATCATGTGTAATAGTTTTCAACAGCATAATTCTATTAAAACTTCAAATTGCATAAAATCACATTCTTTTTCTGCCACATGAGATAATATTTCTAACTGAACACTTTCAGCCCACATCATGATTTTCCTTGTATAAGAATGATAACACATTAGAATAAAAGGATAAATCTACACAACAATCATTCCCACAACTTTTTTTGCCTGTTAGCAATAGACCATTGACAGCCGCAACGCCGCGTCTCCCAACGCAATTCACGCTCGCTCAGTTTTTGAACAATACAAACATGCTGAAAAAACAGGAAAAAAAATGATTGACAGAAAATCCTCAAGTCTCTCAAGGATTCCCGGGGGCGGGATATTATCCCAATCTGGGGAAATTATTTATGCGCTCTGTTCCCGGGTCGGGTACTTGCCACAAGCAAATTTCGGCGATTCCGGGCAATATCCGAGCTGTTCGCACCGGGCACCGCCATTCGAGAAAATGGCCGGAAGCTTTTCCTTACAGATATCAAGCATCTGCTCCGCCATGGCCCGGATTTCCCATTGCGCCCTGTTGCAACAGCGCAGATGAAAAAAATGATGCAAGCTGCGGCAATTCATGGTCATGACGATCTTGGTCTCGGCCGCCTGCGGCAGAACAAAACGGGCATCTTCATTGGCTTTGGACTTGCGGCCATGGGACACGAGAATCTCGCGCAGGTCGCTATAGGCAGACTGGACCTCGCCCATGAACCGTTCAAAACGCTCCCGCGCCTCGGGAATCTTGGCAATGGCTGGTGGCAGGATGTACTCCATGTCACTCTCGGCCACATAGCGTTGGCTCTGCTGAGAATAGGAGGCAATGCGATGGCGCACGACCTGATGGGAACAGGCACGGGAAATCCCCTCCACGGCAAAGGTCATGGACACATGCTCAATGGGGCTGTCGTGGCCGGACTCCAGAATTTTACTCACGAAGTCCGCCTGCACATCCTTTTCGATCTCGCCGGACAGAAGCCGGGGCCACATATCGGCCACAAAACCCGCATGATAACACTGGCGGAAAGCCGCATAGATAAGCGAGAGGGCATCGGGGGTCATGGCCAAAAAATCGACCCTGAGTTTCTTTTCCGGCATCAGGTAAACTCCTCGTAAATGAATGTGCGCATGCAGATTTTTGTCTTTACCCCAAAGCAGGTCATCTGTCATCCGATTGCCCACAAAACGGCTTGACGCTCCAAAACAAAAGGCAGAATATCCGCCCCATGGATACACCCTATCTCGTAACAATTCTTCAGGCGTCCATCGCCCCGTTCGTGCTCATCTCGGGCATTGGCCTGTTGCTTCTGTCCCTGACCAACCGCATCGGTCGTCCCACGGACCTGATCCGCCGCCTGCTCTCGGAAGTCGAATCCGTCAAGACAGAAGACAAGCCCCTGCTCATGGGCCAGGTCGCCCTGTTGCGCAGACGATGCGCGCTGCTGCGAACCTCGATATTCCTGGCCAGCCTGGCCATCATCTGCGTGAGCTTAGTCACGCTGCTGCTTTACGCCAGTCTGCTCTTCAATATTCGTCTGTACCTGCTGGTGGAGTGCCTATTCGGCGGTTCGCTTGCCTGCCTCATCGGCAGCCTGCTCTACCTGATACAGGACGTCCGCATCACCCTGCACTCCCTGGACATGGAAATCGACCGACACAAACACTAGTAGGCAATCTTCTCCAGGGCATCTTCAACCAGAGTTCCGGGCGTCTGCCCAGCCTGAAGAATGAAGTGAAGCACGCCGTAGAAGATCGGCTCCATGACCGCAAGGCGAGCGGACATCTCCCGCCAACACTGTTCTCGATCTCCAAGCCCATCTCTGACCGCGATACGGGCAGAAAGCGTGTTGGAATCCGCCATGAGATAAAAGACCTTTCCCGCATCGTGAATCAGGGGCTGCACGGCAGCATCCTCGACCAACGCATCGGCCAAAACGATGATTGCTCCGCTAGAGCCCAGGGCCTCGACAGCCTCGCCGCCGTCCGCAGGCGTCAATACCGGCGCTCCGCTCCGCTCGGCCAGCAGAGAAGCCAATTCCGCCTTGCCACTTCCGGGCAGCCCGACCAGTACGACATTGCCCGTCTCTTTCCACGCATCAGCGTAGTCCTCCCGCCGCTCGCCCTTGCCAAAAGTCTTGGACGCGCCGGGGTCATCCACGTCATACTGTTCATTAATGAGATATTTCGCCATGATCCGTCCTCGTTGTTGAAGTCTTTGCTTTGCGCGGCAAAGATTATCAAGTAGGGTGGGGACATTGCAAATGATATCTGGTGACCCCGCATGCCCAAGGAATTGATACACTTCAAAGTGGCCGAACGCACGGCCGGACTGCTGAACGATACCCGGTTTGCGCCGTGCCTGGAAACCCATCGGGCAGGGCTACTGCTCGGAGCGGTCTTCCACGATGCCCTTTTCTACGCCGTGCTACCCAAAGGCCGCCCCCTTGAAGCTCTGGCCCACCGCTTTCATGGCGTACACGGGCACGATCCTTACGACCTCGTGCGGATACAGATCGAGCAAATCAAACGGTCCGAGGACCGGCATCTGCCTGCCGCCCTGCTGGTGGGGATGGTGTCTCACCTCTTTGCGGATGCCGCCATGCACCCGATGGTCTGGCATCACACGGGCGACTATTATCACGCGGACGGCGCGGCCAGGTCACTGGCCAGGCAACGCCACCGGGCCATGGAAGGACTCATGGACCGGGTCGCGTGTCCCGAAATGTTCGGGAAGCCGAAATATTACCTGCGTCATCTCCTGCGCCGGTGTCCGGCCATGCTCTCCCACGGCCTGCCCGTAGACGGCCTGGCCTCCATGACAGGGCTGGACCGCAAGACCAGCAACTCGCAACTCGGTGCGGCCTGGATCCTTTTCGCCATCCTGCAAAGGGCCTGCGCCATGCGTCCACTGGCCTGGGGGCTGTTTGCCATGCGCCCGGTGCTTCCCGCCCCGGCACGAGAGGTGGTCTCCCTGTTTCACGCTCCACAACTCATGAAACAGGCCGGATTTCTCACCCACCGCATTGATTTCATCCATCCGGTAAGCGGGGAACCCCACCGTGACACCCTGGAAGAACTCCAACGGCAAGCGGCGCAACGGGCAGCCGCCTGCTGCCGCCAATTGGAGGACGCTGTGTTCGGCGACAGCAAGGCCGTCTTCCCGGAAGCTGCCCCCTCGCTGGAAACCGGCCAAACCGGCATTCCGGCCAGCCGGATGCTCAACTTCGCCACCCCCCTATTCCCCAACCTCGAATAACCAGAATTTACGGCAATCCGGTTGCCCCGCAACGATAAATCACCTACTCTACACTGAAATCATAACAAGGAGCGAACATGAAAAAATACATCTTTATCGGCTCGGGCGTTGTTTTAATCGCGGTCATCGCCATGATCGTCCTGGCCATCATGAACCTGGGCTCGATCATCAAAACAGCCACGGAGCAATACGGCCCACAAATCACCAAAACCGAGGTCAAACTGGGATCGGCAGACATCTCCATCCTGTCGGGATCAGGCTCATTGAAAGACTTTCTCCTGGGCAATCCCAAAGGATTCACCATGCCCAGTGCCCTCACCTGCGACACCATCCGGGTCAAGGTGGACACCAATTCCCTAACTTCCGACACCATCATCATCGAGGAAATATTTATCGATGGCCCGGTGATCAGCTATGAGCAAAAGGGCCGAACCGACAACTTCAAAACCATCCTGGCAAACATCAAGAAGACCGTGGCCAGCGACAAGAAAACAACCACGGCCAAGCCGGATCAACCCAGTGATACCGGATCGGAAAAGAAGATCCAGATCAACAACTTCATCGTCAAGAACGGCAAGATCAACCTCGGCGGCTCGCTCCTCAACGCCTTTGGCGACAAGGGAATGGGTATGGACCTCCCCGACATTCACATCAAGGATATCGGCAAGGACAAGGAAACCACCCCGGCCGAGGCCTTTGCCATCGTGCTGGGTGAAATGACCGGCGACGTTGCCGGAACCGTCACCCAGGTCGGCAAGCAATTGCAGGAACAACTGGGCAAGGCGGTAGAGAGCGTGACCGACAAGGCGGGCAGCACACTCAAGGGCCTCTTCGGCGGCTCCAAGGAATAGCCCTCTCCAAAACCAACAACAAAGGCCGCACCCCGGATAGGGGGGCGGCCTTTCCATTACATTATATATACGGCCTTGCCTGCCCCACCGGAAATACAGTACACCGAGAAATCATGACCCGCCCCTCCTCCTACACCGCCGAAGCTATGCCCGGCCCCGCCGCACCGGCTGACATCGCGATCCACATCGAGGAGAAAACCTGGCACCTATGGGGACGAAACGGCATCGGACACGAGACCGATCTGGCCGACGGCGTACCCGAAGACGGGCTGCCCGTACTCCTGGGAGCGGGCCTCGGCCATTGTCTGCGTCGACTGGTGGAACGAGGGCTGCCCGTGGCCGTGGTAGACAGGGAAAAGACCATCGACCGGATCACCGGCCTGCGAGCCATGTGGAAAGACAAACCGGGCATACTCTGGCTCGACTGCGAGACACCAGACGATATCCTTGCCGAACTCGAATCCTGGCAGAGGGAAAACAGCGGCAGATCATGGGCTCCCGTCACCCTCCCCCTCTACCTTCGCCTTGACAGGGAGTATTACGGCACCCTGGCCAACGAACTCAAAGGTTCGGTGGACTTCTGGAACCAAGCCCGATATCCGAAATTTCAATCAGCCAAGCCCCGCGTCCTGTTCTTTGATTCCGACTACTTCCTGTGCCGAGAAATCCGGAGCGGACTGAAGGAACTGGCCGTTGAACACCACGTCCTGCCCCTGGAAAACACCGAAACCGGCAGTAAAAAATTCATCGAAGCGCTCCTGCAAGCCGTGGTCGACTTCAAGCCGGACTTCGCCCTGACCGTCAATCATTTCGGCTTGGACCGCCAAGGCAAACTGGCCGGGCTATTGGAGGAACTGCGCCTCCCTCTGGCCTCCTGGTTCGTGGACAATCCCCACCTCATCCTGCACCAATACGCCCATCCAGGCACGGACAACACAGTCATCTTCACCTTTGACGCGGGCAACCTGGCCCTGCTTCACGACAAAGGGTTTTCCAACGTCCACTACCTGCCCCTGGCCACCGACGTGACCCGATTCCGTCCGGGAGCGGGGATCAGCACTCCCGAAGCATGGGCCAGCGATGTCTCTTTCGTGGGCAACTCCATGGTCCGCCCGGTGGCCGACTGTCTGACAAAGGCCGCGCTTCCCGCCGACCTGTGCCCGGACTATCAAACCGTGGCCCGATCCTTCGGCTCATCCGGCGAAACCGACGTCACCCGATTTCTTGAAGCGTATCATCCCGAATGGTTTGCCGCCTACCAAGCACTCCCCACCCCGGAGAACCGGCTCGCCTTGGAATCCCTGCTCACCTGGGAAGCCACCCGCCAATACCGGCTCGACTGCGTCCGCCAGACCCTCGAATTCTCGCCGCTTGTGGTGGGCGACAAGGGATGGCAGCCACAACTTGGTCAGGATACGCGCTGGCGCCACCTGTCCGGGCTGGACTACTACGCAGACCTGCCGCGCTTCTATCCCCTGTCGAAGATCAACTTCAACTGCACCAGTCGCCAAATGATCGGCGCGGTCAACCAGCGCGTTTTCGACGTCCCGGCCTGCGGGGGCTTCCTGCTCACCGACTATCGGGAACAGATGGAGATGCTTTTCGACCTGGAGAGGGAGGCCGTTGTCTACCGGTCGCCCGAAGAAATCCCCGGCCTGATCCGCGCCCTACTCAAGGACGACTCCCGCCGAAAAGCTGTGACTGAAGCCGCACGCAAGCGCATTCTCAACGAACATACCTACACCATCCGCCTGACCCGCCTCCTGGAAATCATGCACCGGACATTCACCGCCTAAAACGGTTTATCCCAATTCTTCAAAAGACTTTATTGCCGAAAAATCCAACCGCCCCCCCCTTCTTTATCAGGCCGTATATGGCCCCTTCAAGAAAGGACTCTTTACCCGTCCTGATATTTAGGAATATCCGCTTTATTTCCAAAATAAAAAAAATCAACAAATAAACCTAAAGTTTTCTCACCATAAGACGATGAAGAGATCAACAAGCGAGAGGTCTGTCCAGGACATATCAGACTGGACATTATTCTCAGGCATGGAAGCCGAAACAATTTCAAGGAGGAAATTATGGCTCTGGTAATTAACAACAACTTGATGGCGATGAATGTAGCCCGAAATCTGGGATCACATTTCGAAGCTCTGCAAACATCAACCCGTCGTATGGCCTCTGGTCTGCGCATCACCCAGGCATCTGACGATGCCGCAGGTCTGGCCGTCCGAGAATTGCTGCGTGCCGACGTCAGCTCCCTGCAGCAGGGTATTCGTAATGCCAACGACGCCATCTCCCTCATTCAGACGGCTGACGGCGCCCTCGGCGTTATCGATGAAAAGCTGATCCGCATGAAGGAACTGGCCATGCAGGCATCCACGGGTACCTACAACTCCGACCAGCGTCTGATCATCGACTCCGAGTATCAGGCAATGGCTTCGGAAATTACCCGTATCGCCAATTCCACTGACTTCAACGGCATTTACCTGCTCAACGGTAACCTTTCCAGCACCACCCACTCCGGTACAGGCCTGGTTTCCACCGGTCAGTTGAAGGTCCACTTCGGTACCGGCAACGACTCCTCGGAAGACTATTACTACATCCAGATCAACAGCTCGACCGCTTCCGCTCTCGGCGTTGGACTGGCTTCCGGTACTGGTAACGGCGCATCCATCTCCACTCAGGCACTGGCTCAGGCCTCCCTGGACGTGCTGCGTACTGCCATCGTCTCCAAGGATAAGATCCGCGCCAACCTCGGTGCCCTCCAGAACAGGCTGGAAAACACCGTCCAGGTCCTGGAAATCCAGGCCGAAAACGTGGCCGCTGCAGAATCCCGCATCTCCGATGTGGATGTGGCGACCGAAATGACCGAGTTCGTCAAGAACCAGATCCTGACCCAGGCTTCGGTCTCGATGTTGTCTCAGGCCAACTCCCTGCCGCGGATGGCTCTGTCCCTCATCGGCTAGGCATGAACGAATCGCACAATCCGTGCACAGGTGGCCGGGTTCCCGTGCGGGAACCCGGCCTTTTTTCCTAAAATCGACAAAGAACAATGGCGTGGCACCACGCTTGCAGACTTAATGGCAACCCAATGTAACAGGGAAAATATTTCCGTATAGGAATAGCCATGTCAGACTACACATCAGGTGCAATCAACTTCACCGGACTCGGCAACGGTACCGATTTCAACTCACTCATCGACGGCCTCGTCGAAGTGGAGATGACCCGTGTCAAACGCCTGGAAACCTGGAAATCCTCTTGGGATACCAAAAAGGACCAGTTCGGCACCCTCAACACCCAGATGTTGAACCTCAAAACAACCCTGGAGGGCTTTGACACTCTGAACGAATTTCTGTCCAAAAGCGTTGCCAGTGCGGACACTTCCCGACTCACGGCCTCGGCAGACAGCAATGCTCAGGAATCCTCGCACACCATCGAGATAGGTCAATTGGCCACCACGGATACCCATATCACGGCCTCCGGGGTCAGTTCGCTCTCCTCGTCCATTACCAGCACGGACACCAGCTTCACCTTTTCCTACGCGGGCGAAAGCCACACCGTTGAAAACATTTCCGCCGGCATGACCCTGGAAGGGTTCGTCAACCTCATCAATAACCACGCCGACACCCGAAACATCATCCGGGCCTCAACCATCTTTGACGGCTCGGTCTACCATCTCCAGCTCAACGGCCTGGACCAGGGCGCGGGCAACCAGCTCGTCATTTCCAGCGCAGGCGACATCATTTTCAACGCATCGGACTTCAATCAGACTCAGGAAGCGGTCAACTCCCAAATCAAGATCAACGGCTTCCCATCCGCCGGTGGGGGATGGATAGAGCGGTCCTCCAACACCATCAGTGACGTGATTGAAGGAGTGACCCTCAACCTCAAGGATGCCGCGCCCGGCTCGACAGTTCAGCTCACAGTGGCCACGGATGAGGAAGGCATCAAGGACAATGTCGTGTCGTTCATCAACGCCGTCAACACGATTCGGGCTCAGATACAGGCCATCACCGATGTCGATGACGAGGGCGAAGGGTCCATCCTCACCGGCAACTACGGTGTGGACATGATCTCCCAGAATCTCAAGAACATCACCGCGGATATCGGACTCGGTTTCACCTATTGGAACGCAGAAACCGCCACGGGTGACAAATTCTCGGCTCTTTCCCAAATCGGTATCACCACCGACGCGGAAGAAGGGTCCAACACCTACGGCCTGCTCAAGATTGACGATGAAGCGTTCGATCTCGCCATGAAAGAAGACCCGGACGCGGTGGCCAGACTCTTTTCCGCCCACTACGAAGGGGTGAGCGAATCCACGGATTTCACTTTTCAATCTCTGATCGATGGAACAACCAGGCCAGGCATCTACGATATTGACGTGGTCAGCGACGGCACCAAAATCATCAGTGCCACCATCAACGGCGAGGATGCGTCCATCTCCGGCTGGGAGATTACCGGAAAAAGCGGCGAGGCCCTCGGTATGTCCATCCGTCTGGACAACACCGGCGCGGGGACGCACTCCGGCAAGGTCACAGTCAAGCTCGGCAAGACCGGTCAGATGATCGAAGAACTTACGGAACTCACCAAGCCATACAACGAATACACGTATGAAGGTGGCCCCCTGGCGGTTCTCCAGGACAACTACAAAGACATCATGGACAATATTGATAATAAAATTGCCTATGAAACGAAACGCATCTCAAAGATGGAACAAACCCTCAAGCTCAAGTATGCGCGACTGGATGCCCTTCTTGGACAATATCAACTCCAGCAGGGTCAACTCGAATCATCCATTGCACAACTGTCTTAAGATTGAAGTGAGGAGGATTTCTTAATGGCCAACCCAGCAAGGGCCTATCTCGCAACCCAGGTCGAGACGACATCGCAGGGCGAACTGCTGATCATGCTGTACGATGCGGCGATCAAGTTCCTCAAGCGTGCCAAAATCGAAATCGAAAACAAGGATTACGCCAAAAAGGGAATATACATCTCCAAAGCCATGGCTATCATTCATGAGCTGGTCGAGAGCCTGAACAGGGAAAAGGGAGGCAATATCACTCCCCAGCTCCTTTCCCTGTACCAGTTCTGCACTTCGCAGCTCATCAAGGCAAATATCCGCATGGACACCAAGCGTCTTGATGATGTCATCAAGATCCTTGATGGCATTCGGTCTGCCTACGCCCAGATAATTTCCCAGGAAGAAGGCAAAACGCCTTCGGTAGAACCCCAGGCACAAGCGCAGACATCATCCCAGTCCGTCCCGCAGGCTCCGCCGATCTTGCCGGAAGCCACGCCGCAGCAGAAGGCCTACGCTCCTCCCAAGCCGACCATGCAGACATCGTCGTCGGCACAACAGCAGGAGCAAATATCAAAACAGAATACTCAGGCAGCCCCGGCGGCTCAGAAAGAAGAACCAGCCGCTGAACCGAAAAAGGCGACCCAACCGGCTCCACCGCCGCCCACGTCGCCGCTCAAACTGCGCACGGCATACAGCGCGGCGAAATTCCGCGCTGCCAACGCCTACACCAACAACACATAATCACGAACCGGCCCGATCTCGGGCCGGTTTTCTTTTACAGAAGCATTGTCTGCCACGGTTTACAATATCCACTGCTTGTGTCACCTTTCGCCCATGTTTCAGTCCCCTGTCCGCGTCTTGCACATCACCAGATCTCTGGGTCTCGGCGGCACCGAAAAGGTGATGCAGCTCTTCGTCGCCAACCTGGACAAGAACCGCTTCCATCCGGCCGTCTACAGTCCGCAGGATGGCGAACAGGCGGCCCAGCTTCGGGGGTTCGGGATTGACACCTACATCGGCGGCGACCTTCTGGCCGTGCTTGAAAAATACCAGCCACACATCGTCCACATCCACCGGGCTGGATGGCCCGAATCGGAGATGATCAAGCCCGTCAAGTTTGCCAATATCCCCGGGGTGGTGGAAACCAATGTTTTCGGTCGCCTTGACCCCAGTTCCCTAGCCCAGGTCATCGACCGTACCCTGTTCGTCTCCCGCTTCTGCCTCAACCGGTTTGCCCTGGATACCGGCATCCGGGCTGAACCGCCTCGGTATTCATTCTTATACAACCCCGTGGACACAGACTTTTTCATGCAAGCAGCCCAGCCCGACCACGATTTCTCCCGCCCGGTAATTGGTCGCATCTCACGGGCCGACCCCGGCAAATGGTCTCGCCTTGCCCTCGACATCCTGCCCATCCTGGCTCGCGACATCCCGGATTTCCGCTACCATGTGATCGGAGGCATTCCCGAAGCCCACGACTTCGTCCGGGAGCACGCCCTCGAACAAACCGTGATATTTCACGATCCAGTCAGTACGGACGCGGAAATCGCCGCCTTTCTGGACACCGTCTCCCTCCTGGCACACGCCAACGATACCGGTGAATCCTTCGGCCTGGTCATAGCCGAGGCCATGGCCTGCGGCCTGCCCGTTGTCACGCATCCGGTGCAGGGCATCAAAGACAATGCCCAATTGGAACTGGTGGAACACGGCGTCACCGGACTGGTCGCCACCACGACCGAAGATTATGCCAATGCGGTCAAATACCTGCTCTCCCACCCGGACGAAGCACAACGCATGGGCCGGGCAGGCCAGGAAAAGGCGGCCCGTCTCTACCGCGCCCAGACCGTCACGAAACAACTCGAAACCATCTACACGGAACTGCTCCAAAGCAAAGGAATCACCCGATGAGTCGTACCCTCATATCCCGCTATACCAATGCGGTCCTGGCCTTTGACTTCAAAAATACCGAAGCTCACCCGGACGCAATCACTCCCCCCTCCCCAAAGGATATTGAGGCCTTCACTCAACGAACACTCAAGATTTTCGACAAAAGCGGCGCGAATGTTCTCATCCTGTTCGGGCTCGGCTCCGGCACATACGCCCTGGCATTGGATGCAGCCCTGCCCAAGGAAGCCCGCCTTTTGGTCTGCGAAATCGACACCGCCCGCGCCCGGGCCTTTCTCGAAGCCAATCCCGTCTGGCAGGA
Organism: uncultured Pseudodesulfovibrio sp.; assembly: GCA_963662475.2. Classification (GTDB taxonomy): domain Bacteria; phylum Desulfobacterota; class Desulfovibrionia; order Desulfovibrionales; family Desulfovibrionaceae; genus Pseudodesulfovibrio. The sequence goes on along the minus strand of CAXXUE010000007.1, from coordinate 86,520 downwards.
AGACGCGAACCGGGCAAGCCTCATCGCGGATATTTCCCTGTGGGCCCAGTTCTATCTGCTCACCATGAGCGGAGCAACGCCGGTGAACACCTCCACCGTACTGAATCCGGAGCTGGCCGAAACAGACCGGAATCGCCACCAGGCCCTGCAACGTCTCTTCCTACAAGCCCGGCCGCACCAGGCCATCAACAGTTCCTACCTGAGCCATGTGGCGGTCCAGGCCCCAAACATCAGCGTGGGGGCCATCCTCAGCCCGGATGAACCGGAACTGGACACCTTTTTTTCCCAATTCCCCGATTGGGTAAAAGAAATCGTGGTGATATGGGATGCAGAAGAGGTGCCCGAAAGAGAATTCTCTTGCGCAGTGCCTGTCAAACATTTCGCTCACCCGCTTGAGGACTTCGCCTCCCAGCGCAACCGCATGCTCGAAGAATGCGAAGGGGAATGGATTCTCTACCTGGACGGCGACGAAACGTTCAGCGAGGACACTTGGTCCCTGTTCACGGCATTGATGCTCATCAAGCGCCTGGAAGCGTGCTATTTCCCCCGCATGACCTTCTACCCGGACGAAAACCATTGCAAAGTGGGCTACGGCCTGTGGCCCGACCTGCAACTCAGGCTCTTCCGCAATCGGGAATCCGTCCGTTTCGAGCGCCCGATCCACGAAAAAATAACCGGCATCGAAGGCCGCGTGGCCTTGGCCCTGGATGCGCCCATCCTGCACTACAGCCGGATACGCAAATCCCCGGAGGCACTGGCGGCAAAGCTCAAACGATTTGACGAAACAGGCAGAGACACCGTAACCCATATCCTCAATGACGACTATCCCAGCCTGGAACGCAACCAGTTCGACGAGGCATCTTTTGTCGCGGGAGCCTTGCAGGTACTGCTACTGGAAGAAAATCCGGCCTGACGGCCCGTGCATCAATTTGCGCAAAACTTGATTAATACGTACAAAATGGATACGCACTCAATACTTGAGTAAATTGTCTTTCAAGGATTGACGATGGAAATAATCTGCCCCGAATGTCAGTTCAGCCGCGAGGTTGACGAAACAAAGATTCCGGCCCGGTCCCAGGTTGCCACCTGCCCGAAATGCCAAGCTAAATTTAAATTCCGCGAACTGCCGGACACACTCCCTGCTGCCCCGAGCCCCACACCGGAATCGGTGATCGAGGAAAAGTCCGCAGCCCCCGAACCGGTGGAGGAAAAATCCGCACCGTCCGGCCCCAGACAGGCCTCCCTGCTGGACCATGCCCCCATACCGGTCAAACGCGAAAAACGAGAGGACCCCACCCCCACCTTTCCGAAGCTCCACGCACCGGGCGAAGATTCCGGTGAAGCGTTGTGGGACAAACTCAATGGCATGACCCCACCCGAAAAGAACGAAAAGCCCACGCCGCCGGAATCGCAGGCAACAGGAACGGGAGACGACGAGCAGCAGGCCGTACCCGACTGGACCGGAGAATTCAATGAGGATTTCCCCGATCCCATGGGGTTTGAAGCAGTGCCCGAACCGGAAGAAACGTCCCCTCAAGTGCCGCCACCTTTTGAGCAACTCGACCGCTACGGTTTTTTTCATGGTCTTTTCCTGACCATCAAACTGGCCCTGATATCACCACGCCTGTTCTTCTCGGTAATGCCGGTGGGCGGCGGGCTGACCAAACCACTGACATTCACTATCCTGGTGGCGATGATTCAGGCTTTCTCGCAACTGGCTTGGGGAGCCGTGGGGCTGACCATCGGCATCGGCCTCAACGGCCAGCAGTTGACCGGCGTTCCCTTTGACGTGACCAACGGCATATTGGAGATGCTTCTGACTCCGGCTCGTGTTGCCGTCACTCTTTTTCTCTTCGCCGGAATCTTCCATCTCCTGCTTATAATCCTGAAAGCGGACAACAAAGGCTTTGAAGGATCATTCAGAGCCGTAGCCTATTCGTATATCCCCATCATCATCGGTCTCTTTCCCATGCCGTCCATCCCGATCGTCCTTGGCTGGGTATTCCTCTGCGTGTTGTGGACCACCGTGCTGACGGCCATCGGTCTCAAGAACATCCACGCCATTTCCTATGCCAAGGTGATTCCCGCGATGCTCATCCCGGCACTCCTGGGCATGATCGCCATCCTGGCCATGGCACAGTCCCAGATCGCCACCATCTAGGAGAAAAAGTCGTGTTCGCCTGGATCAAGGATAAAATCGAAACATGGAAGGCACAGCGCAAGCTGTCCCGACAAATCGATCCGCACAACTTCAAGACCATGGCCCAGGAAATACGCGACCTCGCCGTCCTGGCCTCCCAACTCAGCCCACGCGGCAAGGATATGCAGAGACTCATCCGCAATATCCTCATCGAGATGGAACGGCTCTCGGAACTGGCAGATCGGCCAGAATTCAAGCGACTGACCACGGGCAAACGCCTCCTGCTCCGTCAGGGCCTTCTGGAATCGCGGGAACAGCTTCTCGAATCCATCGAGTCCGCGCCCGCACCCACCGAAACCATGCAATAGCACTGCGGCACGGTACTTGCTTTTCTCCCGGCATATTCTCCAGAGGCGTCACCGATGTGGCGCACCCCTCTGGAGCGGTTCAACAACCAGCCGGTGAATGCCATGAAAAAAGTTCTACTTTTCATACTGTTACTCACACTTTCCGCGTGCGCCTACGTGGACCCGTCCATCACGGACCAGACAAAAATCTACACCGATTCCTCTGTCAGGAAATCGTCACTCCAGGTTTCGGTCTACCCCAGAAGCAAACAGTATCGCCCCCTGACTGCCTATTTTCATCCATTCGCAATCCAGCAACACAGCAGTGACTATGCCCATCTCTCCACGACTTTCGCCCAGATATTCCGCAATGTCTGGATGGAGAAACGGCTCTTCCCGATAATGGAGTTCCAGCCCGACACCCCGTATGAAGGCGTCGACGTGGCCCTGAACCGGGCGCGGATGCGCGGCGCGGACCTGCTCATTCTCGGCAGCGTGCCCTATTTTTATGCGGGCAACACCGTGGACGACACGGCCATCACCATCCAGATGGATATCTACGCTGCGGCAACCGGCGATCTGATCTGGACCATGCTGCAATCCGGCCGCATCGAAGACAAGCTGCCGGATGACTACATCTATTTCCGCCACGAATACCGACTGCCCGTAGGCCCGTTCAACATGATTATCCGCAGCATCGCCGAGGACATGGCCGTCCCGCTCAAGACATGGCTGCCCAGCCCGGACAGCCAGTTCCAATTCGCTCAAAATGCCCGTGATGTCGAAGCGGGTCTGGCCCCGGCCCCAACTCCCGAGGGTACCCCCAAGGCCAAAGAACAGGATCTGCCCAAAGACGGCGCCAAGGGTGACGACACACCGCGCCCCGAGGTCAAAGGCGTCAATCTGGACATCCGGTTCGACTTTGACAAGTCCACGATCCGAGCCGAATCATTCCCGCTCATCGACTCCGTTGGCGAGGCCCTCAATGCCCCGGAACTCAAGGGAAAGAAGATCATCATTGCCGGACACACCGATACCAGGGGGGATGCAAAGTACAACCTGTCCCTGTCCAAACAGCGCGCCGAGGCGGTCAAGACCTACCTGGTAAACAAATGGGGTGTCGCCCCAAACCTGATCGAAACCGCAGGCTACGGCAAGACCCGCCCCCTTTCCTCCGGCACCACCGAGGCGGACATGCAAATGAACCGCCGCGTCGAAGTCCGGCTTGCCGAGTAGTCAAATCGATTGACATTTCAACAATAGTTCTTACTCTCCCCGTGAGGGATTCATGGGGCCTCTGCAGGCCCCTTTTTCGTCTTTTACACCAGCCCTTTTGTGTGGTACGCCAAAGACCCTTCATCATATAAGAGAGGAACCATTCATGATAGGTATTTCCAAATTGTACTGCGGTGCCGTGGAGCCTTCCGACGCGCTTCGCTATGGCCGTGAATCCGGGCAGCTGCCTTCGCACCTGCTTCAATTTTCTAAAGACAAGAAACCCGTGGTGGTCTGGAACATGACCCAGCGCTGCAACCTGAAGTGTGTGCACTGCTACGCTCATGCCGTCGACCCCAGCAGCCAGGAAGATCCCATATCGAACGAGAAAGCCAAGGAAATGATTGACGATCTCGCCCAGTTCGGCGCGCCCGTCATACTTTTTTCCGGAGGCGAACCCCTGGTCCGCGAAGACTTGGTAGACCTGGCCAAGTACGCCACCAGCAAGGGAATGCGTGCGGTCATCTCCACCAATGGCACGCTCATTACCAAGAATAAAGCCAAGGAACTCAAGGAAGTCGGCCTGTCTTACGTGGGCATCTCCCTGGATGGCAATGAAGCCGTGCACGACAAGTTCCGCGGTGTTCCCGGTTCCTACAAGAAGGCCCTCCAGGGCGTGGAAAACTGTATGGCCGAAGGCCTCAAGGTGGGGCTGCGGTTCACCATCAATAAGCGCAACTCCATGGAGATTCCCCATCTCTTCGATCTCATCGAGACGTTGGAAATCCCCCGCATCTGTTTCTACCATCTGGTTTACTCCGGACGCGGCTCCGAACTGATCAAGGAAGACCTGGATCATCAGGAGACCCGCGAGGTCGTGGACCTGATCATGGACCGCACCCGGGCGCTCTTCGACAAGGGACTGCCCAAGGAAGTCCTGACCGTGGACAACCACGCCGACGGCCCCTACGTCTACTTTCGCATGCTCAAGGAAGATCCCGAGCGCGCCAAGGAAGTGCTCGAACTGCTCAAGATGAACGAAGGCAATTCCACGGGACGCGGCATCGGCTGTATCTCCTGGGATGGCAAGGTGCACGCGGACCAGTTCATGCGCCACCACACCTTTGGCAACGTGCTGGAACGCCCGTTCTCCGAGATCTGGACCGACCCCGAAATCGAGCTGCTCCACAAGCTCAAGGACAAGCGCCCGCACGTCAAGGGCCGCTGTGCCAAGTGCCGGTTCCTGAACATCTGCGGCGGCAACTTCCGCGCCCGCGCCGAAGCCTACTACGACGACTTCTGGGCGCAGGACCCCGCCTGCTACCTCACCGACGAAGAAATCACCGGCGAACCGCTGTAAGCGAGGTTTGCCTCCGGCGGCCGGGGGAAGGGAGGGAAAAACCTTTTGAAAAAGGTTCTTTCCCTCCCTTCCCCCGGACCCCCATCCCTCCCTTTTCCAAAACTTTTTGGTGCGCTTCGCGGGATGTAGCGGGTTAAGAGAAAGGATGCACTTGGTTGGCGAATAGCGGGAAATCGAGTACAAAAATTTCAAACAAAACCATTTTCTGTTGGAGCTATCATGATTCCTTCTGATTTTTATCGTGGACGCAGGCTCCGTACCAGCCTGGCCATGCGCGAGTTGGTTCGGGAAAACACGGTCACGGCCAATGACCTGATCATGCCCTACTTCGTTGTCGAAACGGACGACGAGTCCTTCAAAAATGAAATTTCCTCCATGCCCGGCCAGTACCAGTTCTCCCTCAGGGAGTTAGAAAAGGCCGTGGGCATGGCAGTAGACAACGGGCTGAAATCCTGCATTCTTTTCGGAATCCCGGCAGAGAAGGATGAAACCGGGTCCCAGGCCTACGCCGATGAAGGCATCGTGCAGAAGGCGATCCGGATGCTCAAGGACAAATGGCCCACGCTCATCGTCATCGCCGACACCTGCCTGTGCGAATACACCTCCCACGGCCATTGTGGCATCGTGAAAAACGACTATGTAATCAATGACCCCACCCTGAACCTGCTGGCCAAGGCTGCCGTAGCCCAGGCCCGTGCCGGGGCGGACATGGTGGCCCCGTCCGACATGATGGACGGTCGTGTAGCCGCCATCCGCGACGCTCTGGACGAGGCCGAATTCGTGAACACGCCGATCATGTCCTATGCGGTCAAGTATGCCTCGGCCTTCTACGGCCCGTTCCGCGAAGCCGCCGAATCCGCGCCGCAGTTCGGGGACCGCAAGACTTATCAGATGGACCCGCCCAATGGGCGCGAGGCCATGCGCGAGGCCGTGGCCGACCTGGAAGAAGGCGCAGACATCCTCATGGTCAAACCCGGCCTGCCCTATCTGGATATCCTTCGCCAGGTACGCGACAATTTCGATACCCCGGTGGCCGTCTATCAGGTCAGCGGCGAGTACTCGATGATCAAGGCCGCCGCCAAGAAAGGCTGGATCGACGAAACCGCTGTAATCATGGAATCCCTGGTCGCCTTCAAACGCGCCGGGGCGGACCTCATCCTCACCTACTTCACCGAAGACGTCTTGAAGACGCTAAAGAAATAATCATGAGCGAACATCCCAAAGGACATCCCGGCGGACACCCCGACGGTCATCCGCATGGTACGATGCATCCCGGCGCGGAGCACGCGCCGAAAAAATATCTCGACGACGGCGTCACCCCCATCTGTCGACTCATTGCCTGGGAAGTGACCCGTTCCTGCAACCTCGCCTGCAAGCACTGCCGGGCCGAGGCGCATCCCGAGCCATACGAGAACGAGCTTTCCACCGAAGAGGCCAAGGCGCTCATCGACACCTTCCCGGACGTGGGCAGCCCTATCATCATCTTCACGGGCGGCGAGCCCATGATGCGCCACGACGTGTACGAACTCATAGCCTATGCCAAAGCCAAGGGGCTGCGTTGCGTCATGGCCCCCAACGGCACACTGATCACGCCCGAGACCGCGCAACGAATGAAGGACGTAGGCATCGAACGCTGCTCCATCTCCATCGACGCACCCGAGGCAGTTCAGCACGACGAATTCCGTGGCGAAGTCGGCGCATTCGACGCTTCCATGCGCGGCATCCAGTACCTCAAGGACGCGGGCATCGAGTTCCAGATCAACACCACGGTGACCAAGAACAACCTCCATTTGTTCAAGGATATCTTCCACCTCTGCGAGGACATCGGGGCCTCGGCCTGGCACATCTTCCTGCTGGTGCCCACCGGTCGGGCCGTGGAGCTTGGTACCGAGGTCATCTCCGCCAACGAGTACGAGGACGTGCTCAACTGGTTCTACGACTTCCGCAAGACCACGAACATGCAGCTCAAGGCCACCTGCGCGCCGCACTACCATCGCATCCTGCGCCAACGTGCCAAGGAAGACGGCACACCGGTCAATTTCGAGAACTTCGGTCTGGACGCCGTGAGCCGGGGCTGCCTGGGCGGTGTGGGTTTCTGCTTCATCTCCCACCGGGGCCAGGTCCAGCCCTGTGGCTATCTGGAACTGGACTGTGGCAACGTACGCGAAATCCCCTTCCCGGACATCTGGAAAAAATCTCCACAATTTCTCAACCTGCGCAACCCCGATGTCTACGACGGCAAGTGCGGATATTGCGAATACGAAAAGGTCTGCGGTGGCTGCCGCGCCCGCGCCCAGACCATGAACGGCCACTATTTGAAAGAAGAGCCGCTGTGCTCCTATCAACCAAAGAAAAAGCCGAAGGCATAGGCCTCCGGCGGCCGGGGGAAGGGAGGGAAAAACCTTTTGAAAAAGGTTCTTTCCCTCCCTTCCCCCGGACCCCCATCCCTCCCTTTTCCAAAACTCTTCGGTGACGCTTTCGCGTGTATGGAGGGAAAAGTACAATTGACCTGTCAAACCAAAAACAATTATGTTTTCGGTAAGACGCAAAAAAATAAAAACCCATCGCGCGCGCACTCATCCGCGAAGCGCACTAAAAAATTTTGAGAGATTCTTGAGAAACCTTTCCCACCAATCCGCCGGACAGCGGATTTGGACGTTGGGTCCCCCCGACGCCCCGCAGGGGTGAGCCCCAGGACGGGGCGAATCAAAAGGTTTCTCAAGCCGCCGGAGGCATGCACATGGATAATTACGACAAACAGATACTCGACATCATCCAGTCCCATTTTCCGCTCACCTCCCGTCCTTACGAGGAGGTCGGCAAACAGGTCGGCCTGTCCGAGGCCGAGGTGCTCACGCGAGTGCGCGGCCTAAAGGAATCCGGCGTCATCCGGCGCATGGGAGCCAACTTCACGTCCAAGGCGTTGGGCTGGCAGTCCACTTTGTGCGCGGCCTCGGTACCCGAGGACAAGTTGGACACATTCGTGACCGAGGTAAACAAATACGACGGCGTGACCCACAACTACCTGCGCGAGAACGAATTCAATGTCTGGTTCGCGCTCATCGCCCCGGACATGGACGCCGTAGAATCCATCCTCGCTTCCATCACCGAAGCCACGGGCATCAAGGTGCTCAATCTTCCGGCGGACAAGCTGTTCAAAATCAAAGTTGACTTCAAGATGGACAAATAGCCCGACGAACTACCACACAAGGGAAAGGCAGGACATCGTGAATCGATTTTTCAAGGCCATACTCATTGGGACCGCCGCAGGCATCCTGGATGCCATTCCCATGGTTTTCATGGGGACCAGTTGGCAGACCAGCCTTTCCGCCTTCATGCATTGGGTAGCCATGGGCATTGTCATCACCTATGCCCGCCTGCCGCTTCCGGGCTGGCTCTCCGGCCTGATCCTGTCGGTCCTGACCGGCATCCCGCTGGCGATCCTGGCCACCGAGACCGACCCGACCGCCTTTGTCCCCATTCTCACCTCCTCCGTGATTCTGGGCGGATTGCTGGGGCTCATTGCCGAAAAGTTGATCATCAACCAGCCGGACTTCTAAGATCACCCCTGCCCCGACGCTTGCGTAGAAGCCCGGCCTCGGGTACACCTTTTCCAGCACACAATTCCTTCAAGCGGAGCAAGTGACATGATACTTTCCCCCTCCATGCTTTCGTCCGATTTCGCCAACATGGAATCCGAACTGAAGGCCCTGAAAGCAGCGGGCCTTGAGTGGGTCCACCTTGATGTCATGGACGGCATGTTCGTGCCCAACATCACCTTTGGCCCGCCCATCCTCAAGGCCATGCGCAAGAAGTCGGACCTCTTCTTCGACTGCCACCTGATGATCAACGACCCAGGTCGGTATATTGAGGATTTCGCGGACGCCGGGGCAGACCTCATCTGCGTTCACGCCGAAGCATGCACCCACCTCGAACGGGTCTGCGCCCAGATTGCCGAGACCGGAGCCAAGCCCGCCGTGGCCCTCAACCCGCACACACCGCTTGACGCGATCAAATATCTCATTCCGCAACTTCACATGGTGCTGATCATGTCTGTAAACCCCGGCTTCGGAGGCCAGAAGTTCATTCCCTTCTGCGTGGACAAGGTGCGCGAACTCAAACGGATGATCACCGAGGCCAATGCCGATACCCTCATCCAGATCGACGGCGGGGTCACTCTCGAAAACGCCGGGGAATTGACCGGGGCGGGCGTGGACGTGCTCGTGTCCGGCTCCGCATTTTTCGGATTTCCGCCCTACGCCGAACGGCTGAAGGCATTTCAGGACGCCTGCAAATAAGCGATTTTCGCTCCAACACGGGCTATTTCGCCCGACTTTTTTCGAGGGTATTCCATGGCCGTCGTCTCCCTGCGTGACATTTCCATCAACTTCACCGGTACGATTCTGCTGAACAAGATCTCCATGCAGATCGAACCAGGGGAGCGCGTCTGTCTGCTGGGGCGCAACGGCGAGGGAAAATCCACCCTGCTTGGCATTATTGAAGGACGCACGCGACCCGATTCCGGCGGCGTGGACTACGCAAAAGGCACGCGCGTGGCCCTACTGCCCCAGGAAGTCCCCCAGGAACTCGAAGGCCGGGTCTACGACATCGCAGCCCAGGGGCTCGGCCCGGTAGGCGCGCACCTGACCGCCTACCATAAGGCCGCACGCGCCCTGGCCAAGGAAACAGGAGAGGGTCACGACCGGCAGGTAGGCCGGATGGAGCGGGCCCAGCACGCCCTGGAAGACGTCGGGGGCTGGCCCCACCACCAGACCATCGAAACCGTACTTGCCCACCTCAAGCTCGACGGCGATGAGCCCTTCTCCTCCCTGTCCGGCGGAACCAAGCGCCGCGCCCTGCTCGCCCGCGCCCTGGTCAGCAACCCTGACCTGCTCATCCTGGACGAGCCCACCAACCACCTGGATATCGAATCCATCACCTGGCTGGAGGATTTCCTGCTCAGACAAAAGGCCGCCGTGCTTTTCGTGACCCATGACCGTGCCTTTCTCAAGCGACTGGCCACCCGTATCGCGGAACTCGACCGGGGGCAGCTCTTCAACTGGGACTGCGACTACGAAACCTACCTTCAGCGCAAGAATGCGGACCTGGATGCGGAGTCCAAACAGAACCACAATTTCGACAGAAAGCTGGCCGAAGAGGAGACGTGGATTCGCCAAGGCATCAAGGCACGGCGCACCCGCAACATGGGCCGGGTCCGCGACCTGTTCAAGATGCGTGAGGAACGGCAGCACCGCCGCGAGCGCACCGGCTCGGTGAAGATGGTCATCCATGAAGCCGAACGCACCGGAAAACTGGTGGTGGAAGCCGAAGGCCTCAGTTTCGGCTACAGCGAAACCCCACTCATCAAAGACTTTTCCACGGCCATCATGCGCGGCGACAGAGTGGGGCTCATCGGTCCCAACGGTGTGGGCAAGACCACCCTGCTCAGAATTCTGCTGGGCGAAATCACCCCACAAGCCGGGAGCATCCGCCGTGGTGTCAACCTCCAGGTCTGCTACTTCGACCAATTGCGGGAACAGCTCCGGGAGGACAAGTCCGCCCGCTGGAACGTGGCCGACGGCAACGATTTTCTCGACATCGGCGGGCGGCAGAAGCACGTCATGACCCACCTCAAGGATTTCCTGTTCACGCCGGATCGGGCCACGGTCCCGGTCTCGGTCCTGTCCGGCGGCGAGCGTAACCGGCTGCTCCTGGCCCGGCTCTTCACCAAGGCGTCCAACGTACTGGTCATGGACGAACCCACCAACGACCTGGATGTCGAGACCCTGGACCTGCTGGAAGAGTTGCTCCTGGACTACCCCGGCACCCTGCTGCTGGTCAGCCACGACCGCGCCTTTCTGAATAACGTGGTCACCTCGACCATCGCCTTCGAAGGCCACGGGCGCGTGCGGGAATACGTGGGCGGCTATGACGACTGGCTCAGGCAGCGACCAGCCCACACCGACTCGACAAAACGGGACAAGGCCAAACCAGCCACCGAGTCCAAGTCGAAACCCGCTCGCAAGAAATTGAGTTACAAGGAAAAATTCGAACTGGAAAAAAAACGGGACCAACTCGCGGCCCTACCCGCCCGGATCGAGACCCTGGAATCCGAGCTGGATGCACTCCAGGCAAAGATGACCGCACAGGACTATTTCAAGCACAGCAGCGACGAAATGGCCAATGACCAAAAATCGTTTGAGACGCTTGAAAAGAATCTTGAAAACGCTTACGGCGTTTGGGAAGAACTTGAAGCCGCCCTCGAAGGCGTTGAGCTGGATTGAACACCATGACCGAATACAACATCCGAATGGTTGAACCGGACGACCTGACCGCCTGCCATACCATCGAAGCCAACAGTTTCCCTCCCAGCGAGGCAGCCTGGACCACCTCCCTGAGAACCCGCATCGAAACATACCCGGAAGGATTCCTGGTTGCCGAATTCGGCGGCCGGGTCGTGGGCCAGATCAATAGTGGCTCCACCCACAAGGAAGATATTTCGGACGAGGAATTCAAGCAGTTGATCGGTCACGATCCCGACGGCAGCAACATCGTCATCTTCTCCCTGTCCGTACTGCCGGAATACCGAAGCAAAGGTATCGGCTCCCGACTCCTGGACAACTTCATCGAACAGGCCCGCGAAATGGGCAAGACAAAGGTCCTGCTCCTGTGCAAGGAAGATATGATCGGGTATTACGCCCGCTGGGAATTCTTGGACAACGGCCTTTCCGTTTGCCAACACGGCGGTTCCCGGTGGCATGAGATGGCGCTCCCGCTCTAGGCCCCCCCTGTTCAGGGAACGGCGTACAGGACGGTATCGCAGAATCCCGGATCATAATGCCGCATGTAGAAGCGGTACCCCGGATGCATCGCCTTGACCATACTCATGAGAAGATGCAGGTCTTCGGGCTTGTGGTAGGCACTCAGGGCCAGCTTAGGCTTCAACCGGCTGATGGTTTCGGCAGCCCCTTCCAACGCCTCCTGCTCGGCTCCCTCGATATCCATCTTGATGAAATCGACCTTTTCGATGGAGCGTTCCCGCACGAAGTCGTCGATGCGAACGCCGAGAACAGGATTTTCACGCCCGCCGATGCTTGAGCTGCCGCGATTGGAGGACATGTACAATTCCTCCTTCCGATTCCAGGCAGCGTTGAAACAGGCCGTTACGTTATCGCAGCCGAACCGGGCAAGATTCTTCCCGAGGGTCTCGAATTGGCTCGCCAGGGCCTCGAAGGACCAGACGTGGCCCTCCTCGCCCACCAGACGCGAAAACGCCACGGCGGAATCGCCGAGAAACGCGCCCAGATCCAGCACGACGTCGCCTTTTTCCGGCATGCAGATGTCGCGAAGAATATACTGCCCCGACTTGAATCCCTTGCAAAATTTTTCCTCTTCCACACCGATGGTCAGGTCGCCGACTCCCGGCGCCGGAGGCGCGGGGAACACTTTCTCCCACCGCAGGACAAAAGGCATAGCCAGACGCACCTTGAGCCGCCAGCAAAAAACCTCCCTGGATTCCGCATCCTCCAGAAGATCATAGGCCGCTTCATACACCGCCGCATCGTTGAGCAGAGGCCAGAACTCCCGGACCAGCCCCGGACCAAAACCACCCTCGGCCCGGTCCCACTCCCTGTAAGTCTTGCGGTTGAGATGAAAGGCCAGCCGTTTCCAAAACGATCCACGGGTTCCGGAAGCCCATTGCCACAACGGTTCACGCTTGCTCCCGTAGGAGCCACCCGCATCACACTGAAGCAGTGCGGCCTCCACTTCTTCAAACAATTCCCGAATACGCACTCGCTACCTCGATATTTTTTCTCGGGCTGAACTGCCCAAAATGATTGCATTGACATCAAGGCTTTACTGAGAAACAGGCATCCAAGTCAATGTGTCCCTCTTTCTCAAGCTGCCAGAGCGCATCAAAAAGCCCCCGGCCAGCGCACGCCGACCGGAGGCCATCACCATCGTCAACGGCAGGCTAGCTCAACCAGTCGTCCCCTTCCTCAATGGGAGCGAAGCCGCGCCGGATGGTGTTTTCACAAACCAGCCGCGGGTCCAGGAACTGGAGCAGATAATCGGGTCCGCCGGACTTGGAACCGACCCCGGACATCTTGAAGCCGCCAAAGGCGTGCCGCTCGACCAGCGCGCCCACGGAATGCTTGTTCAGGTACAGATTCCCCACGCGGAACTCCTTGTAGGCACGTTCGAGGTTGGCCGGGCTGCGGGAATAGATGGCACCGGTCAGGGCGAACCGGGTGGAGTTGGCGATATCCAATGCCTCTCCCATGTCCTTGGCACGCATGACCGAAAGCACCGGACCAAAGACCTCTTCCTGGGCGATGCGATGCTCCTTGGTGATATCCCCGACAATGGTCAGGGGCACGTAGCAACCTGCGGCCTTGAGGTCGTCAGACACCTCACGCTTGAGCAGCATCGTGCCCTCCTGTTCAGCGATCTTGACGTAACGCAAGACATTCTCCTGCGCCGCCCAGTCCACGACCGGCCCCATGAAGTTGGCGGGATTCTCGGCCGGGCCGAGCTTGATCGACTTGGCCGCCTCGGTCAATCGATCGACGAAACGATCATAAATCGCATTGAGCACGATGACCCGAGAACAGGCCGAACACTTCTGGCCCTGGAATCCGAAAGCCGCATAGAGCACACCCAATACCGCTTCATCCAGATCGGCATCGTCGTCGACGATGACGGCGTTCTTGCCGCCCATCTCCGCGATGACCCGCTTGCACTGCTGCTGGCCGGGCTTCACCACGGCGGCGCGTTCCTGGATGCGCAGGCCGACTTCCATGGACCCGGTAAAGGCGATAACCGAAACATCGGGGTGGTCGACGAGATGGTCGCCCATGACCGAACCCCGGCCCGGACAATAATTGAACACGCCGTCGGGCAATCCGGCGGCCTTCCACATCTCGACCAAACCGTAGCCGACGCAGGAGGAGAGACCCGAAGGCTTGTAGACCACAGGACAGCCACAGACGATGGCAGCGGACACCATGCCCACCGAGATGGCCAGCGGGAAGTTCCAGGGAGCAATGACCGCGGCCACGCCCTTGCCCTGATAAAAGAGATGGCTCATCTCGCCGGGGGCATGCCCCATGCGCCGGGGTTCGCCCAGACGGATCATCTCACGGGCATAATATTCCAGGAAATCAATGGCCTCGGACACATCGGCATGGGCCTGATCCCACTGCTTGCCCACTTCCAAAGTCTGGACAGCGGACATCTCGTGGATGTTGTCCTTGAGGTATTGCGCGGCCTTGAGCAAAACCTGAGCCCGCTCGCCGGGGGCCACGTCGCGCCAGGAAAGATAGGCTTCGGAAGCGGCTTCCACGGCGCGATCCACTTCCTTCACGCCCGCCTGACAAACCGTGCCGAGGACCTCCTCGGGCTTGGCCGGATTGTAGGAGTCAATCCTATCCTCGGTCTCGACCTCCTGGCCGTTGATAAAGAGCGGAACCGTCCGGCCCAACGTGGAGCGAACCTTTTCGAGGGCCTTGGGAAAAGCCAGACGCTCGGCCTTGATGGTAAAATCGATCGCCGGAAAATTATCGAAACGCTTCAGTCCCTTCTCGGATTCCGGGGCAACGCATTTGCTTTCGAGCTGACGGCGCAGGGTAATCTCCGGATTCTCCAGCAATCGATCCATGTCCGCCTCGTCGGCAAAGGTCTGCTTGAGAAACGACTCGTTGGCCGTGTTTTCAAGCAACCGACGCACCAGATAGGCCATGCCGGGCAACAGGTCGCCGTAGGGACAATAGAGCCGGACCCGTTTGGCCACGTTCTTGAGCCCTTTGCGCACAGGTTCGGCCATGCCGTAGAGCACCTGGAACTCGTGCTTTTCCTCGGGCACATTCAGTTCGCGAGCCGTCTCCATGATCGCGGAGATGGTGCGTATATTGTGCGAGGCACAGGCAAAATGGCAGATATCGTGGTTCTCCATGATCATCCGGGCAACGCGCTCGTAGGCCATGTCGGATTCCGGCTTGTAGGTCCAGACCGGGACGGGCCAACCGTTCTGCTTGGCCATGACGGTTTCATAATCCCAGTAGGCCCCCTTGACCAGACGAATGGAGATGGGGAGATTCTCTTCACGCGCCCAGGTCAACAAATCGCGAACATCATTGTCCACGCTTCGCAGATAGGCCTGAAAGACAATGCCAATATGGGGATACTCCGGAAACTTGGTGCGGAGCCGTTTGTAGAGCTCGACCGTGGCTTCCTTGTACTTGATCTGCTCCATGTCAATGCACATGAAGCCGCCCATCTCCATGGTTTTTCGGTAGACAGGCTCAATGCTTTCCATCATGCCCGTGACCGTGCCTTCCATATCTACCGGCTTGGATTGCGAATAAAATGCCGAAGGCTTCACAGCCACATTGATTTTAGGAGCATGTCCCCAGTCGAGATCCCCCTTGCCGCCTCCGAGGGGATCCCACTTGCCATATTCCTTCTGGATGGCGTCGAGCACTTCAAGATAGCCGTTCCGGTAGGCAGCAGATTCGACCTCGGAAACCGTGGCCTCACCCAGCAGGTCCAGGACAAAGGCAAAGCCGTCCTTGCGGAGCTTCTTGATACCCTTGACCGCCTCCTTGGCCACCTGGCCGATGATGAACTGACGGGCCATGGACTCAATATTGGAACGGATGGTCATGTTGAGCACCTTGGCCACCAGCCCCCCGCCAATTTTGGTCTTGGTGGCACCCCATTTGAGGACATCCGGGATATTCGAATCGTCGCCCGCGAAATATTCTTCGATATGGCGAGAAAGGGACTCCGAGGTGTTCAGGTACGGAAGAACATCAACAAACCTGAACATTTGAACCTTGAAATCTTCGTTTTTCATGGCCCAATCCATGACCTTCCCGGTCCACCAACCTTTATTGAAAACCGAAGGAGATTCGCCGGAAATGGACGCAAAGAATTCCCTGCCCCGAGCGAGAACTCTCGGGTCCAGGGAGGAAATTTCAGTGGTCATCTGAGACTCCTTAAATTAGTATCTAATCGTCTGATAGTGAAAGTGGGATCACGCGCGACTCCTTCACCGTGGTCAACACGATGGTGGAGTTGGTATCGCGTACAGCGGCAATGGTGCCAAACTTGGCCAAGGTAACCTGAAGAGCCTCGGTGTCCTCCACGCGGACCTTGACCAGATAGGAATCCCGTCCAGCCGTGTAGTGTACCTCCAGGACCTCGGGCAACTCGGCGAGCTGTTGCCCCACCTCGGTGGCCCCGACGCCCTCTTCCACTCGAATGGAAGTGAACGCGGTGAGCCCCCGGCCCAGAAGCTTGTGGTCCACGATACATTCGTAGCCCTTGATGATGCCACACTTGCGCAATTTGCGGACACGCTCCAAAACAGCGGACGGAGCCTTGCCGACCGTGCGCGCTATTTCGGCATTGGACACTTTGCCATCATCCTGAAGTATATTCAGGATTTTCAGATCGAGATCATCTATTTTTCTGTTATTCATGATTTAAACAAATAATATTCTTTTTCTACCCTGTCAAGCACCTCCCTCATCTTGGGGAAAGAAATATTGCCCGCTGCCTTTTCATTTCTCAAGAGCTCAGATACATTTACCAATCTGTAGACTCCGTCACGAACGAACACGCGAGCAAACGGATAGGACTCACATTGTCGGAACACACTTTGCCAACACAACACCCCAAAGCGATCATTTCGGCCACGTCCCAACCGGACGGTCCGGTCCTTGCCCTTGCCGGGCATCTGGACGCTCCGGGCACCACCGCTATCTGGGACGAGGCGATACAGCTCGTACAATCCGCCCCTCCATCCCACGTAAAAGTCGACCTGGGCGAAATCGAATACATGGACGGAGCCGGACTCGCCCTCCTGCTCATGCTCAAGGAAAAAACAATGGAAAACGGCGGCTCTCTGGAGCTTGTCAACTTGAGCGAACGATTCCAGCATCTTGTAAATCTGGCCTGGGATTGCGATCTGCCCAGCATGCGATTCGCAAACCAGGAAAAACGTGGCTTTGCCGAAGCTGTGGGCAGGGCAACCGGCGAGGTCCTCGCAGGATTGCAGGAGATGGTCTGTTTTGTGGGTGAGGCCACGGTCATGATCCTGTCCTCCGCCCGCCACCCGTTGCAAGTGCGCTGGAAGGATGTCCTGCTTTCCTGCATCAATGTCGGCGTGGACTCCCTGTTCATCATTACCCTCCTCGGTTTCCTGATGGGACTGATCATGTCTTTCCAGTCCGCCATCAGCCTGCAACGATTCGGCGGCGAAATATTCGTGCCCAACATGCTCGGCCTGGTCATGTTCCGCGAGATGGGGCCGCTGGTCACCGCCATCCTGCTGGCCGCACGCTCGGGCTCGGCCTTTGCCGCCGAGATCGGCACCATGAAAATCAACGAGGAGTTGGACGCCCTGACCACCATGGGCCTCTCGCCCATGCGCTTTCTGGTCATTCCCAAGCTGCTGTCCGCCCTGGCCATGGTGCCGCTCATGACCCTGTTCTTCAACCTGGCCAGCCTGGTGGGCGGGGCGGTGGTCATGCTTTCCCTGGGTTTCCCTCTGGTTACGTTCACCTCGCGAGTCTTCACTTATCTCAATTTCGTCGGATTCTGGGGCGGCATGCTCAAGGCACTGGTCTTCGCCGTCCTGGTAGCGGGCGTGGGCTGTCTACGAGGCATGCAGACCAGGACCGGAGCCAGTGCCGTCGGGTTGTCCACCACCAGCGCGGTGGTCTCGGGAATCATCGCCATCGCCTTTGCCGACGGGGTGTTCGCCGTGGCCTACTACTACCTGGGAATATGACCATGAAGAACAGGCAACCCGTCATACAAGTGCGCAATCTCACCTGCGGTTACGAGGATACCGTCATTCTCAAGGATGTCAGTTTCGACGTCATGGAAGGCGAGGTATTCATCATCCTCGGCGGGTCCGGTTGCGGCAAATCGACCCTGCTCAAGAACATGATCGGTCTGTACCAACCCATGGCGGGTCAGATATTGTTCGGCCAAGACGACCTGGTGACGGCGTCCGGCACCATCCGGGATAAAATCATCCGCAAATTCGGGGTGATGTATCAAATGGGTGCCTTGTTCGGCTCCATGTCGCTCTTGCAAAACGTCATGCTCCCCCTGGAGGAATTCACCGACCTCCCACGCGAAGCCATGACCATGATCGCCAAGTCCAAACTGGCCATGGTCAACCTGGAAAATGCGCTCTACAAAATGCCCGCCGCGCTCTCCGGCGGCATGAAAAAAAGGGCGGCCATCGCCCGCGCCATGGCCCTGGACCCGAAAATTCTCTTTCTGGACGAACCCGGAGCCGGATTGGACCCCATTTCCTCGGCCGAGCTTGACGAACTCATACTCAACCTGTCACGAACTCTCGGGATCACGTTTGTCATCGTCACCCACGAACTGGACTCCATTTACAACACTGCGGACCGGGTCGTCATGCTGGACAAGGAAGTCATGACCATCGTCGCCGAAGGCGACCCCAAGGAATTGCGAGACACATCGGAAAATATACTGGTCAAACAGTTCTTCCACCGCCTGCCATCCCTGGGCAAAAAGACGGGAAAAACGGAAACCACTGCGGAGCAAGGATAGGCGCTGATGCGAAAAATCGACTATTTCAAACTGGGTTCCTTCATCATCGTCGGTACCTGCATGCTGGTGGCAATCATCATCATCCTGGGCGCCGGACGCTACTTTGAAACCACGTTTCAGATGGAGACCTATTTCAACGAATCGGTCAATGGCCTGGAGATTGGCTCGCCTGTCAAACTGCGCGGCGTCCGGATCGGTCGAGTTTCGGACATCGATTTCGTGTCCAACGTCTATGACAAGGCCAAAGAAAAAGAACGCCGCTATGTCTATGTAATATGCGACATCAATCCCGACCTGTTCGGCAACATGAATGAAAAGGAATTCATCAACAATCTCAGACGCGAAGTACAGCACGGCCTGCGTGTACGCCCCACCTCCCTGGGGTTGACCGGCCAATTGTTTCTGAATCTTGTCTACGATAATTCCGATACAAACAAACCCCTGCCGGTGGACTGGACCCCGGAAGAACCCTATATCCCGTCCGTACCCAGCACCCTGAGCAGGATTGAGGACGCTATCACAACCATCAGTAAAACGCTGGAAAGCGTCAGCAAGGAAGATATCGCCAGCATCATCAAGGACGTGAAATCCATCGTCAGCGCGATCAACGAATTCATGAAAACCGACAGCGGCAAAGAAGCGGCGGCGCATGTTATCGGCGTGCTGGATGAGACCAAAAAACTGCTGTCACGAACCAACCAGCTCCTGGACAATCCGGCAATCGACCGCATCCTCCCGGAAGCCGCCGGAGCCGTGACAGAAATAAACAAGATCGTCACCCGATCCTCCGACGACATCATCGCCACGACCCGAGAAGCACGCCAGGCCATGACCAGCTTCAAAAAGGCCTCGGACATCCTGGCCAAGACCTTGGGCGATCCGCGCATGGACAAGGCCATGTCTGAAATCGCCCCCACCTTGCAAAATGTGGCCAAGGCCTCCAAGGATCTGACCGCCTCCGTGAAAAAGATCCACGCCCTGGTCAATCGGCTCAATGCCGTGGTAGCCAGCGAGGAAGCCAATATTCACACCATCCTGGAGGATACCCGGGAAGTCATGGAAAACATCAAGGAACTCAGCGGGGACGCCAAGCGGTACCCCTCGGGCGTCTTCTTCGGCAAACCGCCGAGCAAGGCCACCCCCGACACCAAGTAACACGGGGAATAATCATGAAAAAAACACACGCAACCATTCTTATCCTGGCATTGCTCCTGGCCACCACGGCCTGCGTCAAGCTCGGCGGCAAACCCCTGGACAAGAAATTCTATCGCATTCACCCGGTCCGTTCCGGTCAGGCCAGAACACGCCGAACGATGTGATCCTCAAGATTCGCCGGATGTCGGTTTCCGACCTCTACAACACCCGCGAACTGGTCTACCAGATGGACGGCGGTCGCATCGAGTCCGATTTCTACAACATGTTCTTCGTCACGCCGGGCAATATGCTGACCACGGAATTGCGCACCTGGCTTGGCGCATCAAACCGGTTCAAAAACATCATCGAACCCGGCAGTATGGTGGTTCCCTCCTTGACTCTGGAGGGGGCTATCAACGCCCTGTATGGCGACTACGCCAACGGCCAACCCGCGGCGGTGGTCTCCCTGCAATTCTTCCTGGTCGACGAATCCACGCCGACCAACGATATCGTCTTCTCCAAGGACTACAACCAGCGGATTCCGCTGACCAAAGCCGACCCACAGGAACTGGTCAAGGCCATGACCCTGGCGGTCCAGGCCATCTTCACCCAACTGGAACAGGACATGGCCACCGTGCCCATGAACAAAAAATAGATGCAAAAGAAACAAAAAAGAGACCTTTACCGCCCCGAAGAATTCGACGAAGTCTACGATTCCCCCAGCCGTTCGCAACTCAAACGGGAGATGGTCGCCTTGCAAAAACTCGGCACGGACCTGGCCCAATTGGGAGACAACGTGATCAGGAAAGCGGAGCTCCCGCCCGAGGTGGAGGAAGCACTGCTCCGGATCAAGCAGATAACCAAGCACGAGGCCCGACGCCGCCACTTGCAGTACGTTGGCAAGCTCATGCGCACCTTTGACACCTCCCACGTTCAGGAAATCGTCGAGTCCGCCAAGCAGGGCCACACGGTCAAGACCGACGAGTTCCACCGCATTGAAAAGCTGCGTGACCGGCTGGTGGACGGCGACGACGACCTGTTACAGGAACTCTTTGAGACCCACCCCGATGACGGCCAACGTTTGCGCCAGCTCACCCTGAGTGCCCGCCGGGAAAATGCCAAGGGCAAACCGCCCAAAAATTCCCGCGCCTTGTTCAAATTCCTGCGCGCGCTACCTCAGCCTGAAGAAAAATAATCCTCGTCAGCCCTTGACGTGGGCGTCCTGAGATTTATTTGCTATTTATATATAAAACGGCGCCCACGCGCCGGACCCAAGGAGAACGCATGGTTATTCACGAATATGCCGGAATTGTTACGGAACTCGAAGATCGCAACTGTCCGCACTGCGGCAAACTCATGTCCCCCTGGCTTCCGCCGGGTGAGACCGGCTGGGGCGTGATCCTTGTTTGCGAAAATAACAGCTGTCCATTTTATCTCGGTTCGGAAAGCGACATCGCTCACAAACGCGAAGGTTCTCACCTCGGATGTCGTTACGCCCTGAATCCGGACAACGGATACAAGTCCATGAACCTGCTGGCCGTCTGTCCCCACTAAACGAAAAGCCACCAGAAAACACCGTGAAAAAGCCCCGTCCTGCGGGGCTTTTTCGCTTTCCAACCCAAAGCATCATCATTGCCGATGAAACCTATGACAAGAAATGATGCTTTTCTCTGTTCCCATGCCTGAAATTCGGTGATAGAGCAGCCTTCCAAACACAAGGAACATTCATGACGAACATGCAGGGGAAAGGAAAAGCGCTGGCGGCGCTCTGGGCAGCGGTGATCCTCTGGGCCAGCTCGTTCATCGTCCTCAAAATCGCCTTCAACCACTTTGACCCCATGGTGGTGATATTTGGCCGCATGTTCCTCGCCTCCCTCTGTTTCCTGCTCGTCTTCAAAAACCTCCGGCATATCGAGTACCAACCCGGCGACTGGAAGCTGCTCCTCTTCATGGGTATCTGCGAACCCGGACTCTACTTCGTCTTCGAGGCCCTGGCCCTGACCAATACCGACGCCTCCCAGGCGGGCATGATCTGCGCCCTGCTCCCGCTCATGGTGGCTGTGGCTGCCCGCTTCACTCTTGGCGAGCGCATCACCCGACGCACACTCTCCGGCTTCGGCCTGGCCATAGTCCGGAGCCATCGGCCTTTCCGCTGCAGCCAATGCCACGGTCACTGCGCCCAATCCGATTCTCGGCAACTTCTTCGAATTCCTGGCCATGATCTGCGCCACCGGCTACATGGTCACGCTCAAAGGACTCACTCCGCGGTACAGCCCCTGGTTCCTGACCATGGTTCAGGCCTTTGTCGGCTCAATCTTCTACTTTCCGCTTCTTTTCCTGCCAACCACGACCATACCTGTCGAATTCTCCCTGGCCGGCATCCTCTCGGTGGCCTATCTCGGCATTTTCGTCACCATCGGCGCCTATGGCCTCTACAACTACGGCATGTCCAAGATCCCAGCCTCCCAAGCCTCTGCCTTCATCAACCTCATCCCGGTCATCACCCTCATCCTGGGCTGGCTGTTCCTCAATGAACGATTGAACATGATCCAGTACGGCGCGTCGGTCGTGGTCATCATCGGGGTCTACCTGAGCCAGGACAAACGAGCCACACCCTCGACATAAACCCAATCAACGGGCTGCGAACACGTCGCCCCCGGGCCAACCCGCCTCCTTCAGCAACCGTTCCACTCCCCGCTCTCCAGCCTCGCCCACGTCCAGACTGTAGTCCGTGACAAAGGTGTCGATGTGCTTCCGAATGACCGCATCCTCCATCTCCTGGGCATGTTCCTTGACATAGGGCCATGCCCCATCGGGATTATCCCGCGCCGTGAGCAGGCTTTTCCGTATGGCCTCATTCATCCGCCTCGCAACGTCAGGCCCCAATGATCGTTTGATGGCAATACACCCCAGCGGAATCGGCAATCCCGTCTGTTCCTCCCACCAGGCCCCGAGGTCGAGCATCCGGGCCAACCCCTGCGCCTGAAACGTGAACCGACCTTCATGGATGACAATGCCCGCAGCGACTTCATCCGCCACAACAGCGGGCATAACCTCGTCAAAGACCATCTCCCGCAGATGAACGGTGATCCCGGCCTCGCGGCAGCACAGACCAAACAAGAGGTTGGCGGTAGTCCCTGCGTCCGGGAACGGCCACAGCCCGTCCATCCAAAGAAGCCAGAGTCCGAGCCTCCCGAGCCACCAGAACTGGACCCACGCCATAGCCCATGGCACCGCCCGCACGCAGCAACTCGTAGTCGTCCAAAATTCCGGCGGCCGCAGCCACCGAGATTTTGACCACATCAAGCGCACCGGCCACGGCCATGGAATTCAACTGCTCCACATCGGCCAAGGTGATATCCAACCCGGTCGGCCACGGCACCGCACCCGAGGCGAGTCCGTGAAAAATGAACGTGTCGTTGGGACACGGAGAATAGCCGATCCGCAATGATTTTGGCATGATACCTCTCTTGACTCGTTACAGACAAACAACTGCATTGACACAGTTCCCCTGTCACCTGTAGTGATGGTGACCACCTGGTCACATTTAACGAAACCAAACGGAAAGAGCAAGGGCGAACAGCATGGTCAACACCCAGAAGACCTTTGAAAATCTACCGGACGAAAAGCGGGACCGGGTGCTTTCCGAGGCCACCCGCGAATTCGCCGAACACGGCTACCACCAGGCGAGCGTCAACCGCATCGTGGACCGGCTGGGCATCGCCAAGGGCTCGCTTTTCAAATATTTCGGCAACAAGGCCGGGTTGTTCGAATACCTGTTCGGTCAATCCATGGCCGAGTTCAAGCAGCCGCTCAAAGACATCCGCGACAACGCTTCCGGGGATTTTTTTGATCGCATCGAAAAGAGTTTCCTGGCCAACGGTGCCTTTATCGACGCTCATCCCCAAATCTACCGCATTTACCTCAAGATGCTCTTCAACGAAAACTTTCCGTTCAGGGAAAAATTCCTTTGCGAAATCCGCCGGGCGCACGCCAAGTTCCTGGGCAATCTCGTGGACGAAGGCATTGCGTGCGGCCAGCTCAGGCCCGACCTCGACCGAAACGCGACCGTGTTCGCCATCCACTCCACTCTGGATAGATTTCTGCAGAACTACGCCGTGCCCTCCCTGGACACCGGCATTGATATCCCGGACCAATCCCTGGAAGACAAAGCCCGTATGATGACGGACCTCCTCCGCCACGGCCTGGGCACCATACCCCGTCAGGAGACACCCATGCAACTGCTCAAGAGTGATTTTTACGAAAACATGGGCCTCAAAATGATCCATGCCAAGGTGCTGGACGGTGAACGGCTGTCATTTGAAGACGGCCAACGCCTCTTCGACTGCCCCGAACCCCTGGCCGTGGGCGGTCTCGCCAATCTGGCCGTACCCGGCTGCACGGAAACAAGACCTTCTTCGTCGTCAACCGACACATCAACTATACCAACATCTGCGTCAACGGCTGCGTTTTCTGCGCCTACCAACGCGAGGAAGGCCAGGACGGCGGATTCGTGCTGACTGCCGAAGATATCGCCGCCCGCATCGACGAAACCGGTCACGGCTCACGCGAAATCCATATCGTGGGCGGCTGCCACCCCACCCTGCCGCTCTCCTATTTCGAAGACATCCTGCGCACGGTCCGGGAACGACTGCCAAAACCGTCCTCAAATGTTTCACCGCCGTGGAAATCGCCCACTTCGCCCACCTGGAAGGAATCTCCACCCGCGAGGTTCTGACCCGGCTTCAATCGGCCGGTTTGGACATGCTGGCCGGCGGCGGAGCCGAAATATTCGCACCCGAGGTCCGCCAGCAGATCTGCCCGCGCAAATCCACGCAGCACAATGGCTGGCTGTCCACGAAGAAGCTCACGCCCTGGGCATGAAGACGAACTGCACCATGCTCTTCGGCCACATCGAAACCATCGAGGACCGGCTGGACCATCTCATCCAACTACGCAAATCCCAGGACCAGAGCGGCGGATATACCTGTTTCATCCCCCTTCCCTTTCTCACCGAGAATAGCCGCCTGACCATCGACAACCCGCTCACGGGGTTGGAGACCTTGCGCACCATCGCAGTGAGCCGCCTCATGCTCGACAATATCCCGCACATCAAGGCGTACTGGGTCATGCTCGGCGTCAAGCAAGCCCAGGCCGCACTCAAATTCGGAGCGGACGATTTCGACGGCACCGTGGTGGAAGAAAAAATCGGCCACGAGGCCGGAGCCACCAGCGAACAGGGCATGACCCGAGCCGAACTCATGGCTATGATCCGAGGCTGCGGCTGCACCCCGATCGAACGCGACGGATATTTTAATGAGGTGTGAGGAATGCCTCCGGCGGCCGGGGGAAGGGAGGGAAAAACCTTTTGAAAAAGGTTCTTTCCCTCCCTTCCCCCGGACCCCCCATCCCTCCCTTTTCCAAAACTTTTTGGTGACGCATGCGCGTGTGAGGGGGAGGGCGAAAAGGGACGCTGATGAGCACAAAAGGTAGGGACCAGACAATTTTGCATTAAAGAGTCACAAACAAAACGCGGACAGACGAACCCGCGAAGCGCACCAAAAAGTTTTGGAGAGTCCAGAGAACCTTTTCCAAAAGGTTCTCTGGTCCCGCCGAAGGCGACCCCCGGTAGGGCCGCCGGAGGCTCCCCAACATTGAGAGACAAAGCTATGAAAGCAATATTTGATAATATTATGCACGGTGAACGCATAGAATTCGATGAGGCCCTGCGGCTTTATAATGAGGCAGACTTCCATGACCTGGGATACCTGGCGCACCAGGTGCGGCTGGCCAAGCATCCCGATCCGGTGGTCACCTATGTAGTGGACCGAAACATCAATTATTCCAATGTTTGTGTGTGCTGCTGTAAATTCTGCGCGTTCTACCGCAAGCCGGGCCAGGATGGCGGTTACGTGCTCTCCTTTGAGGAAATCGGCAATAAAATTCAGGAAACGCTCAATCTGGGCGGCACCCAGATACTCATGCAGGGCGGTCACCACCCGGACCTGCCTCTGACGTGGTACGAGGACATGCTCCGTTTCATTAAGGCCAACTACGCCATCCACATCCACGCCTTCTCACCACCGGAAGTAGTCTTCTGGTCCGAACGGGAAGGAATTCCGGTAGCCGAGGTCATCGAGCGACTCAGAAAAGCCGGGCTGGACTCCATCCCCGGTGGCGGCGCGGAAATCCTGGTGGACGCAGTCCGGGCCGAGGTCGCACCCAACAAGTGCCCGGCCGGGCAATGGCTCGGTGTCATGGAGGAGGCCCACAAACAGGGCCTGCGGACCACCGCCACCATGATGTTCGGGCACGTAGAATCTGCGGAGCAACGATTGGAACACCTGTTCGCCGTGCGCGACACTCAGGACCGCACGGGCGGGTTTACGGCCTTCATTCCCTGGACCTTCCAGCCCGACCACACGGAACTGCCCCATTGCCGCAAGCTGACCAGCGTGGAATATCTGCGCACCCTGGCCATCTCCCGTCTGGTGCTGGATAATGTGGACAACATCCAGGTCTCCTGGGTGACCATGGGACCGGCCATTGCCCAGATCGCCCTGTTTTTCGGCGGCAATGACTTTGGCTCCACCATGCTTGAGGAAAATGTGGTCAAGGCTGCGGGCGTGACCTTCCGGCTCTCACGAGCGGAAATCCACCGGCTTGTCGAGGCCGCCGGATTCACCCCCCGACAGCGGACCATGGACTACAGCCTGCTGGAGCGTGCGTCATGACCGTACGCCTGGGGAAAATAGGGTATCTCAATGTGCTTCCCATCCACTACCCGATGGAAACCGGCGTTATCGAAAACACTTGCAAGATCGTGGCAGGACCTCCAGCACACCTCAATCGGCTCATGGATGCCGGAGAACTCGATCTCTCCGGCTGTTCAAGCATTGAATACGCCCGCCACTCCGATAAATATTTCCTGATTCCAGACATCGCCATCGGCAGCCAGGGGCCGGTCCAAAGCGTACTTTTACTCAGCCGACGACCAGTGGCCGAACTGGCCGGAGAAACAATTCTGGTCAGCTCCCAGACCCACACCTCCGCCGCCCTGCTCCGGGTACTCATGGCGGAACTCTGGAAAATCGAAGTACGGTTCACCTCGGGCGACGCCACTGCACTCCTGAATTCCGGCCAACGGCCTGAGGCCATCCTGGCCATCGGCGACGAAGCGCTCAACCTGCGCTACCATCCCGACTACCCATACCGGACCGACCTGGGCCAGGCATGGCTGGACTTGACCAGTCTGCCATTTATTTTCGGAGTGTGGATCGTACGACGAGAAAGTCTTTGCCGGAACGAAAAAAAGGTCCGCAAGGCCTGCGCCAGTCTCATGGCAGCCAAGCAATGGGGGAAAAAGCATATTGCGGAATTATGCGCTCTGGCCGCCGAGGACAGTTGCCTCACCCACCAAGAGATGTGTTCATATTTCGACGGACTGGTCTACGACTTCGGAGAACGTGAAAAACAGGGGCTGACCCTGTTCTACCAACACCTGACGGACAACGGCATCATCAAGGAAGTACCGCCGATCCACTTCCTGCCGGAATTGCCCAAAAGTTGACCCCTACGGGAAAACGAGGAAATCCAATGGGCAAGGCGACTACTCCACGTTGGAAAAATTCACAAAAGCCTTGAGAGCCGGGAACATGTGCCTGGCGCTGTTGTAAATGAGATAGAAACGCCGACACCCCTCCAATTGGGGTACCTTGAGGCGAACCAAGTCACCACTTTCCACGTGCCGGTCCGAGGCAAGGCTGGAAGTCACGCTGACGCCCACTCCATGCAACGTATGGGCAATGGTCTCGCAGGTACCGTCCACCCGGCAACGCACATTCAAATCATGCAGCGACAGCCCCATACCGACAAGAGCGTCCTCAAGCACCCGGCGGGTGCCCGATCCCTTTTCTCGCATGATCCACGGCAGCACAGCCAATTCTTCCATGCTCACAACTCCGTTCTCACGGGGTAGCCAGGAGGCATTTCTGGCGGCCACTACAGCGATTTCATCCTCAATCAGGAGCCGCACCACCAACCCCTCGTCATCGGGCTTATGGCCTACAATGCCTACCGGCCAATCTCCGGCAGATACCCTTCGGATGACCTCGGAAGAATCACTGGTGTGAAGGACAAAGGTGACTTCGGGAAATTTATCGGAAAAGCGGGACAACAGTTCGGGAATGATATTATGGGCAGGGATTGTGCTACACCCAATAACCAACTCGCCTACCACCTTGTCCCGAAGCATTTCGATGGAGGCCTTGGCTTGATTCAGGTCGTTAAAAACGTTTACCGCACTCTGGTACAGAACGTCGCCAGCCTGTGTGGGCAGCACTTTACGTCCCAGGCGATCAAACAATTTGACCCCGAGTTCATCCTCAAGATTGGCAACATGAGAACTGATCGTCGGCTGCGACAGAAACATGGCTTCTCCGGCCTTGGAAAAACTTTGCAACTCATACACCTTGCAAAACGCTTCAAGTTTTCGGATGTCCATATGAAAGCCTATCTTTTATATTGATAATATCTATAAACAAAAGCAAAAAAAGGGCAGGCTCTCGCCTGCCCTTTGCAATGCAATTATTCAGCCTTGTCGTCGGCTTCTTTTTCGACCTTCTTCGAAGGAGCGGCCTTTTTGGCAGGCTTTTCCTCTTCATCCCCTTCAGTTTTCTTCGGGGCGGTCTTTTTGGCAGGTTTCTTTTCTGCCGCGTCTTTTTTGGCTTCAGCCTTCTTGGCCGGAGCTTTCTTGGCAGGCGCGGCTTCCTTACCCTCGGTCTTTTCCTCGGCAGAAGCCGGGACATCGACAGCCTTGTGGGTCAATTCGATGATAACCATGGGAGCGCAGTCGCCCTTGCGGGGCTGGGCCAACCGCAAGATGCGGGTGTAACCGCCTGTGCCGCCTTCAAAACGCGGGCCTATCTCATCAAAGAGACGCTGAACCATCTGGTGGCTGCCCAGAACTTTGTAGGCCTGACGGCGAGAGTGCACATCGTTGCGAAGGGCCAGGGTGACGAGCTTGTCGACAACGCGACGCAGTTCCTTTGCCTTGGCTTCGGTGGTGCGGATCTGTTCGTAGGTCAGGAGCGCGCGGGCCATGTTCTTGAACATGGCAGCACGGTGAGTATTGGACCGATTCAGTTTACGACCGGACTTTCTATGCCTCATTTTTCTCTTTCCTCTTCAACCATTCCTGGTATTTCTTGTCAAAATCCTCAACCGTCATGCCGAACTTGAGGACCATGCTATCAAGCACCCGG
Source organism: uncultured Pseudodesulfovibrio sp. (assembly GCA_963662475.2). GTDB lineage: Bacteria > Desulfobacterota > Desulfovibrionia > Desulfovibrionales > Desulfovibrionaceae > Pseudodesulfovibrio. The sequence goes on along the minus strand of CAXXUE010000007.1, from coordinate 57,459 downwards.
CGAATCTCGTCCAGGGACTTACGACCAAAATTCTTGGTCTTCAGCATGGTCTGCTCAGTGCGCTGTACCAATTCCCCAACAAGCTGAATGTTGGCAGCCTTCAGGCAATTGGTGGCGCGAACCGAAAGTTCAAGTTCATCAATGGACTTGAAGAGATTCGGATTGAGATCGATTGAATCTTCTTCCTCTTCGGTTGCTTCGGAAGACAACTCATCAAAGTTGATGAACACGGAGAGTTGTTCTTTCAGGATTTTGGCACTGTATGCACAGGCATCCTCGGGAGAGACGGACCCATCGGTCCAGACTTCGAGGATGAGTTTGTCATAGTTCGTCATCTGGCCGACACGAGCCTGCTCAACGGAGTAGGCAACCTTCTTGACCGGCGAATAGCTGGCATCCAGTATGACGGAGCCGATATCTTCAATCAGCCCTTCATGCATATCGGCAGGGACGTATCCCTTGCCCATGCGTACTTCAAGCTCCATTTTCAGAGGCCGGTCTTCAGACAGGGTGGCAATGAGCTGATCCTTGTTCAAAACGGTAACGTTTTGATTTTCCTGAATCATGCCAGCGGTGACCCGGCCTTTTTTATTAGCCTCAAGGACAAGCTTTTGCGGCTCATCCGTGGTCATGGCGATGCGCACCTGCTTGAGGTTGAGGACAACCTCGGTCATGTCTTCAAGTACACCCGGCAGCGTAGTGAATTCGTGCTGCACGCCTTCTATGGAGGCGGCTACAATGGCACATCCCTGCATTGAAGACAAAAGGACCCTGCGCATGGCGTTGCCGATGGTGGTGGCATAGCCGCGCTCCAGGGGTTCGCAGATGAACTTCCCGTAATTCTCGCCGGACTTGGAGTCGCGCACGAGCTTTTCAGGTTTGACCAGTTCATTCCAATTGCGGGTGTTGATAAGTTTGTCGCCATTCTCAATAAGCATGAGATCCCCTATTTACTTGGAGTACAATTCGACAATGAGCTGCTCGTTGATCGGGAACTGGATGTCGTCCCGGCCCGGCATGGCCTTGACCGTGCCCTTGAAGTTAGCGCCGTCGGATTCCAGCCACTCGGGGCATCCACGGCGAGCAATAACTTCCTGAGCCTCGCCAATCACGGGAATCTTGCGAGCCTCTTCGCGGACCTCGATAACATCTTCAGGCTTGACCGGCATGGACGGGATGTTCACACGGCGGCCATTGAGCTTAAAGATGCCATGGCGCACCAACTGGCGTGCCTGGTCACGAGAATTGGCGAAACCAAGGCGGTAAATAACGTTGTCCAAACGGCGCTCCAGGAGCATCAACAGGTTGTGACCAGTGACGCCTTTCATGCCGTCGGCACGTTGATAATAATCACGGAACTGGCCTTCAAGTATGCCGTACATGCGGCGTACTTTCTGCTTTTCACGCAACTGGATGGCATAATCGCTCATCTTGTGGCGCATGCGGCCGGAATGTCCCGGAGGGTACGGACGCTTTTCGTAAGCGCACTTATCGGTGTAGCAGCGGTCGCCCTTGAGAAAGAGTTTCTCTCCTTCACGACGGCAAAGCTTGCATTTTGCTTCTGTATATCTAGCCACGATGATTCTCCTTCATTAAACCCTGCGGCGTTTAGGCGGACGGCAACCGTTGTGGGGAATCGGAGTGATATCCCGAATAAAAGTCACCTTAAAGCCTGCGTTGTTGATAGCACGCATGGCGGCCTCACGTCCGGAGCCGGGGCCCTTGACGTAAATGCCGACGGTGCGCATGCCGGAATCCTGAGCACGCTTGGCTGCGGATTCGGCGGCCATCTGTGCCGCGAAAGGAGTGGACTTGCGGGAACCCTTGAAGGAAGCACCGGCGGAAGCCCAACTGACAACATTGCCCTTGACATCGGTAAAGGTCACGATCGTGTTGTTGAACGTGGCCTTGACGTGAGCGATGCCAACGGGAATGTTCTTCTTCTCTTTTTTCTTCCCAGCTCGACGAGGTCTAGCCATTTCCATAATCTCCGTTGAATAAAAGTCTTAAAAACGCACTGGGCAAAAGACCTGTGCGATGATCGCAAATTCCAACGCTACTTTTTCTTACGGCCCATAACAGAGCGACGGGGACCCTTGCGGGTACGAGCATTGGTTTTGGATTTCTGACCGCGAACGGGCAGACCGCGACGATGACGCAGGCCACGATAGCAGCCGATGTCCATCAGACGCTTGATATTGGTGGTGATTTCACGACGGAGATCACCCTCAACCTTGTAGTTGTTTTCAATCTCGGTACGGATGACGTTGACTTCGTCGGCAGTGAGGTTGTCACTGTTCGTCTTCAAATCAACATTGACGGCCTCGAGAATTTGCAGGGCCATGGTCCGGCCAATGCCGTAGATATAAGTCAGCGCAATATCCATGCGCTTGTTTCTCGGCAGATCGACGCCAGCTATACGTGCCATAGTTACTACCCTTTATCCTTGACGCTGTTTGTGCCGAGGGTTCTCACAGATAACCCGCAGCACACCGTTACGCCTGATTACTTTGCACTTGGAACACATTTTCTTAACAGAAGGTCTGACTTTCATGACCAACTCCAGATTGCTAAATAACAATAATGGACACGCCCCCTTATGGGGGTGGCCTTTTAAACGAAGCTGCGTTTTATACAGCGTTTCCGGATAATAAGCAAGCCGAATATTCCATCTCCGGGAATTAATCGGTGCTCAATATCCTCGGCCCATCGGAAGTGACCGCGATGGTGTGCTCAAAATGAGCGGACAGTTGCCTGTCCTTTGTCACCGCAGTCCATTTGTCGTCCAACACTTCAACTTCATGACTCCCAAGCGTGACCATCGGCTCAATGGCAAGCACCATACCGGCTTTGAGAGGAACACCGGTCATGCCCTTGGGAACAAAGTTGGGGATCTCGGGCTTCTCATGAAGATGGCTTCCGATCCCGTGTCCGACAAATCGACGGACTATACCAAAGCCGAACCCTTCAACGTATGACTGGATTGCCGCGGAGATGTCATACAGGTTGTTGCCAGGTAAGGCTTTTCCGATACCAATGGAGAGAGACTCACGGGTAACATCCATGAGTTTTTGAGCTTCGTCGGAGACCTGTCCCACCCCGAAGGTGCGGGCCGAATCACCGAAAAAGCCCTGGTACACGACACCCATGTCAAAACTGACAATGTCGCCCTCGACAAGGATACGCTCCTTGGAGGGAAAACCGTGTACTATCTCTTCATTCACAGAACAACATAAGGCAAAAGGGAAACCCTGATACCCCAGAAATGCTGGGCGGACACCAAATTCGTCGCACCGGGCCCGGCATATCTCCTCAAAAAGTATGGTCGGCACGCCAGGCTTGACGTTTTCTCCCAACTCATCAAGGATTTTGGAAACAATACGATTGGCCTCACGCATGAGGCCAATCTCTTTATCATTCTTAAGGAAGACACCTCTGAATTTCTTCAAAGCTACCTCCCCTTTCCGGCCTTACCCATCAGCCCCTCATACTGACGCGAGATCAAATAGGACTCGATCTGGCCCATGAAATCCATAGCCACACCGACGACGATCAGAAGCGAGGTTCCACCGAAGTAGAACGGCACACCAAAGTTCGAGATCAGGAACATGGGGATAACACAGACCGCCGAGACGTAAAACGCGCCCCACAGGGTGATTCGGGACAACACCTTATCGATATACTCTTTGGTGCGGACACCCGGACGGATGCCCGGGATGAATCCACCCTGCTTCTGGATATTCTCCGCAATCCCCTTGGGATCAAACATGATCGCCGTATAGAAATAGCAGAAGAATATGATGATACCAATGAACAGGATATTGTAGATGATGGAAGTGGGGCTCAGGAAACCGGAAATATCCTTGAGCCATTGCACGTTCGAGAACTGTGCAACCGTTGCCGGGAACATCAAAATGGAAGACGCGAAGATGGGCGGGATAACACCGGCGGTATTCACCTTGAGCGGCAAATGCGTGGTCTGTCCGCCGAACATCTTGCGCCCCATCTGGCGCTTTGCATAATGGATCGGAATCCTGCGCTGCCCCCGCTCCATGAAGACAATGAACGCCAATGTGACGACCATGAATACAACGATGAGCAGGAGTATGAACAGGGATATTTCACCCACGGTCATCAACTGAACGGTATTGACCACGGCGGCCGGAAGGCCTGCCACGATACCGGCGTAGATGATCATGGAGATACCATTTCCGATACCTTTTTCAGTCATTTGTTCACCCAGCCACATCAGGAATACGGTACCTGCGGTCAGCGTCAAGACAGTCATCATCTTGAACGCCACACCGGGAATAAGCACCATAGGTGCCCCGGTGGGGCTGGCCGCGCTCTCAAGACCGGTTGCAATGGCAAAGCCCTGCACGATGGTGATAAGTACGGTCCCGTACCTGGTGTACTGGGTTATTTTCTTCCGACCCGCTTCCCCTTCTTCCTTCTGAAGGCGCTTCAACTCGGGCGAAACCACGGTCAGAAGCTGAAGGATAATGGAAGCCGAGATGTACGGCATGATTCCCAGGGCAAAGATGGACATGTTTTTCAATCCACCACCCGAGAACATATCGAATATCCCGAACAGGGTGTTCTGCGCCTGGGCGAAAAACTCGGCCAGGGCGGCGCTGTCGACGCCGGGAATAGGGATATGGATGCCCATCCGGTAGACAGCAAGCAGTGCGAACGTCCAGAGCAGTTTCTTTTTCAGCTCTGGCAATCGGGCAAGATTCTCAACTCCTGACATCGCCACAATAACAACCCTTCCGATGTACTCTTTAAGTTAGCCTTCGATGGCCTTGGCGGTACCGCCGGCCTTGGCAATCTTGTCGGCAGCGGAAGCACTGAAACGATGGGCTTCAATGGTCACGGCCTTTGCGACTTCACCGGTTCCGAGAACCTTGACCGGAGCGCCGTTGGTAACGACGCCACGCTCATAGATATCGGCGATGGTGATCTCGTCCTTGCCTTCGAACAGGGTCAGCAAACGACCCACGTTGACGGCTTCGTATTCGACACGGAAGGGATTCTTGAAGCCACGCTTGGGCAGACGACGCGCCAAAGGCATCTGGCCGCCTTCGAAACCGGGACGGACACCGCCACCGGCACGGGAATTCTGACCGTTGTGACCACGCGCAGCAGTCTTGCCCCAGCCGGAGCCGGAACCGCGACCTATTCGCTTGCGATTCTTGTATTCTTCCGGGAATGCATACAGTTCATGCAGTCTCATGACTCGATTACCTCCACCAGGTGTCTCACCTTATAGATCATACCCCGGATGACGGCGTTGTCTTCATGGGTCTTTTCATGTCGGATGCGGTGCAGGCCCAGCGCTTCCAGGGTTTTGACCTGGTCGGGCTTGCAACCGATCTTGCTTTTGATCTGTTTTACTTTCAACACGGGCGATCTCCTTTACTTCCGCGGTGTGGAAACCGGGACGCCGCGCACGGCGGAAACATCCTCGGCACTCCGCAGGGATTCGAGACCGGCAATAGTGGCACGCAATACGTTATGCGGATTGTTGGTGCCAATTGCCTTGGTCAAGATATCATGGACGCCTACGGCCTCCATGATCGCGCGAACAGGACCACCGGCGATGATGCCGGTACCGCGAGATGCGGGTTTGAGCATGACCCGTCCAGCGCCGTAACGTCCCAGGACCTCGTAAGGCAGGGTTCCGTCCAGCAGGGGAACTGCAATCATGTTCTTCTTGGCCCGTTCACTGGCCTTACGGATGGCTTCAGGCACTTCGTTGGCCTTGCCCAGTCCGTATCCGACCGTACCTTCACCGTCACCGACGACCACCAGGCAGCTGAAGCTGAAACGGCGGCCACCCTTAACAACCTTGGCGACGCGATTGAGGTAGACGATTTTTTCTATCAGTCCACTATCATTTTGTTCCATTTTTCTTTCCTAGCTACCTAGAATTTGAGCCCGCCTTCACGGGCGCCGTCGGCAAGAGCTTTGACCTTGCCGTGATATATATATCCATTGCGGTCGAAAACCACAGTTTCGATCTTCTTTTCCAGGGCCTTGGCGGCAATATCCTTGCCGACCTTGGCCGCAGAGTCCTTGTTGGCCTTCAGCGCTTCGCCATCCTTGGCCAGCACCTGAGTGCTGGCGGAGGCCAAAGTCACACCGTTCACATCGTCAACCAACTGAGCATACAAATGCTGGTTGGAGCGGAAGACGACCAAACGGGGCCGGGACTCGGTTCCCGAGACCTTTTTCCTGATGCGGGGCTTGCGCTGAAGCCTCCGTTCATTTTTGCTTTTACTCATGGCTAATACCCCTACTTCGCACCGGACTTACCGGCTTTGCGGCGAATGATTTCGTCAGCGTACTTGATGCCCTTGCCCTTGTAGGGTTCCGGCGGACGCACGCGGCGGATCTGAGCCGCAACTTCACCGACAAGTTGCTTATCGATGCCTTCGATGGTCAGCTTGCTGCCCTCGGCTTTGGCTTCGATCCCGGCGGGCAAATCGAACTCGACCGGATGGGAATACCCAACGTTCAAGACGATCTTATTGCCCTGTACGGACACTTTGTATCCAACACCGATGACTTCGAGTCCCTTGGCATAGCCTTTGGAAACGCCCTCAACGCAGTTGGCGAGCAGGGTCCGACGAAGACCGTGCTGACCGCGGGCGAGGCGGGAATCATCAATGCGGGAGACAAACACCTTGCCATCCTCGATCTTGTACTCGACGGTCTCATGGACCGGCGTATTCAAGGAACCCTTGGGTCCCTTGATCTGGATCTCGGAGGCTCCAACAGACACCTCAACACCCGAAGGGATGTCGATGGGATTCTTTCCTATACGAGACATAGTGGAACCTCTCTACCAGATTTCGCACAGCAGCTCGCCGCCGACGTTGGCCTCTTTGGCCTTGGCGCCTTCGAGCAGCCCCTTGGACGTGGACACGATACAAATACCGATACCATTCTGTACGCGGGGGATATCAGATGCACCTACATATACGCGGCGACCGGGTTTGCTGACCTTCTTCAGGCCAGTTACCAGCGGTTTGCCATTGGCGTATTTGAGGGTAATACTGATGTCCCTGTCCTCGACAGCGTAGTCGGTGATATAACCTTCTTCCTTCAGGATACCCGCGATAGACGTTTTCATCTTGGAAGTGGGGACGGCAACATCAGTATGATATGCACCGTACGCATTCCGAATGCGGGTCAACATGTCGGCTACAGGATCAACAACAGCCATTTCATTTCTCCTTAATTACCAGCTCGCCTTGCGAACGCCGGGCAGTTCGCCGGCGAGAGCCTTGTTGCGGAAGCAAATACGGCAAATGCCGTAGCGCCTCAGAAAAGCACGAGGACGGCCACAAATCGGACAACGATTATAGGCGCGAACCTTGAACTTGGGTGTGCGGCGTGCCTTAACGCGAATACTTGTTTTGGCCACTTTCCGTCCTCCTACTTTTTAAAGGGCATGCCAAGGAGATCAAGTAGCATCTTGCCTTCCTTGTCGGTCTTGGCGGACGTGCACACGGTCACGTTCATGCCCTTCACTAACTCAACCCTATCAATGTCAAGCTCGGGGAATATGGTGTGTTCCTTGATGCCCAACGTGAAATTGCCACGACCGTCAAAACCACGATCGGGGATACCGCGAAAGTCGCGGACACGGGGCAGAGCAAAACTCACGAGCCTGTCATAAAAGTCCCACATGGCCTCGCCGCGCAGGGTGACCCGAGCGCCGATGGGCATGCCTTCACGCAGTTTGAACTGGGCGATGGACTTCTTTGCCTTGGTGATAACGGCCTTCTGGCCGGCGATAGCGGTCAGTTCCTCGACAGCGGGTTCGATGAGCTTGCTGTTCTGCGAAGCCACACCGAGTCCGATGTTCAGGGAGATCTTTGTAAGTTTCGGGATCTCCATGGAGGAGCTATAGCCGAACTCTTTCTGGAGCTCGGGCACCACTTTTTCGCTATATACTTCTTCGAGACGTGTCATACTGATTCCTATTTGAAGATCTCGTTGCACTTCTTGCAGAAGCGAACTTTCTTCCCGTCTTCAGTCTTCTTGTACCCGACCCGCGTGGGCTTTGTGCACGCATCGCACACGATAGCCACATTGGATACATGGATCGGGGCTTCCTTCTCGATAATCCCGCCAGGCTGCTGGGCATAGGGATTGGCCTTGGTGTGACGCTGGACCATGTTGACTTTCTCAACCAGGACCTTGTCCTTCTTGGTCAGAATCTTGAGCACCTTACCGATCTTTCCCTTGTCCTTCCCGGCGATGACCATGACTTTGTCGTCTTTACGGATCTTAGTCTTCATTGGCATAACCTCTTACAGGACCTCGGGGGCGAGGGAAACGATCTTCATGAAGCCGGCTGCACGCAATTCACGAGCCACGGGTCCGAAAATACGGGTTCCCACAGGTTCGCCATTGGTACCGAGCAGCACGGCAGAATTGTTATCGAACTTGATGAAGGAACCATCGGGACGACCGAGTTCCTTTTTGGTCCGAACGACAACCGCCTTCATGACCGAGCCCTTCTTCACCTTGGAATGGGGCATGGCCTCTTTGACGGACACAACGATAATATCGCCGACGCTGGCGTAGCGGCGCTTGGAACCTCCAAGCACCTTGATGCACTGGACCTTTTTTGCCCCAGAATTGTCAGCGACGTCGAGATTGGATTCAACCTGGATCATGGTATTTCCTCCTAACCCCTAGACGGCCTTTTCGAGGATTTGCACCAGGTGCCAACGCTTACGCTTGGACATGGGCCTCGATTCGACAATCTGCACCTTATCACCAACACCGCAGTCATTGGCCGGATCATGGGCCATAAACTTTTTGCGACGACGGATGTACTTCTTCAGCAGCGGATGCTTCACCAGTGTCTCGACGCGGACGACGATGGTCTTGTCGGCCTTGTCGGAGACGACCATGCCGGTAAGCAGACGCCTGTTGCCTTTGTATTTGAACTCAGCCATTTCTACGCTCCCTGTCGTTCCTGCTGGATAGTCAGGATACGGGCGATGGTCTTTTTGGCGATGCTCAGCTCGCGGGTGTTGTCAAGCTGCGCCGTGGCGTGCTTGAAACGCAGACCGAAGAGCTCCTTGCGGGACTCGTTCAGCTTTTCGATGAGCTTTGCATCATCCAGTTCACGAAGTTCCTTGGGGTTGATCATTTTACAGACCCTCCTTCACAACGATAGCCGTCTTGATCGGCAGCTTGTAGGAAGCACGCTTGAGAGCTTCCTTGGCAAGCTCGATGTCGACGCCTTTTACTTCGTACATGATACGGCCCGGTTTCACCGGCGCGACCCAACCTTCGGGAGCGCCTTTACCCTTGCCCATGCGGACTTCCGCGGGCTTGGAGGTGACGGGGAAATCAGGGAAGATGCGAATCCAGACCTTACCACCGCGCTTGATGTGACGCATGATGGCGACACGAGCGGATTCAATCTGCTGGCTGGAAAGTTTCCCATGCTCCAATGCCTTCAGGCCAATATCGCCGAAGGACACGCTGTTACCCCGTTGGGCCTTGCCTCTGAGGCGGCTTTTCTGCCGCTTTCTGAATTTAACTCTTTTTGGAGCAAGCATTACTGTTCTACCTCTTTGTCCAAGATCTCACCTTTGAAGATCCAGACCTTGACACCGATCACACCGTAGGTGGTAGCCGCCTCGGCAAAACCGTAGTCGATGTCGGCACGGAGGGTGTGCAAGGGCACACGCCCATCACGGTACCATTCGCCGCGAGCAATTTCAGCACCGGCAAGCCGGCCTGCACACGCAACTTTGATACCCTCGGCGCCGAATTTCCTGGCAAGGCCCACCGTACGCTTCATGGCACGACGGAAGGCAATTCGACGTTCGAGTTGCTGGGCGATGTTCTCAGCTACGAGCTGAGCTTCAACCTCCGGTCGACGGATCTCGTTGACCTCAATGGTGAACTCGTTTTGAAACTTGTTGCGCAACTCTTCACGCAACTTTTCTATCTCGACACCTTTGCGACCGATAACGATACCGGGACGCGCGGTGTGGATGATCAAACGAATCTTCCCGCCAGCGCGCTCGATTTCGAGACGTGCGATACCGGCCTGGAAGAGTTTCTTCTTCACGTACTTGCGAATCTGGTCGTCCTGGAGGACGAACGCGGGATAATCTTTCTTGCTGAACCAGCGGGACAGCCAGTTCTTGTTATACCCCAGACGAAAACCGTAAGGATGTACTTTCTGTCCCATACTATTGTTCCTTCAAGATGATGGTAATGTGACTGGTACGCTTGCGAACGCGATAGGCACGACCCATGGCACGCGGTTGAATACGCTTCCAGGTCGGACCTTCGTTGACCATGACCTTATCGATGATCAGGGCGTCAACATCCACACCCGGCTGTCTTTCCGCATTGGAAATAGCGGAATAGAGTACCTTGCTGAGAATGTCCGCAGACTTCTTGGGGGTGAACTTGAGGATGTTCAATGCATCCTCCACGCCCTTGCCTTTGATATTCTCGGCGACGATACGGGTCTTTCGGGCAGACACGCGGATGAACTTGGCTACTGCCTTCATTCCTTTGGATTCCATGACTTACCTCCCCTACTTCTTCTTGTCGGCAGCGTGGCCGAAGTAGGTACGGGTGGGCGAGAACTCCCCAAGTTTGTGGCCGACCATATTTTCGGTCACGAACACGGGAATGAACTTGCGGCCATTATGGACTGCGAACGTCATACCGACCATCTCGGGGATGATCGTGGAACGACGGGACCAGGTCTTGATGACACGTCGGTCCTGATTTTCCGCAGCCACTTCGACTTTCTTGAGCAGGTGGCCGTCGAGAAACGGACCCTTCTTAAGAGATCTAGGCATACTATATTACTCCTACTTCTGGCCGCGGCGTTTGACGATGAGCTTCGAAGAAGCTTTCTTCTTGTTGCGGGTCTTGTAGCCCTTGGCAGGAACGCCCCACGGAGAAACCGGGTGACGACCACCAGAACTACGACCTTCACCACCACCGAGCGGATGATCGATGGGGTTCATTGCAACACCACGGACCTTCGGGCGATGGCCGAGCCAGCGGTTACGTCCCGCCTTGCCGATCTTGATGTTTTCATGATGGATATTGCCGACCTGACCGACAGTGGCGCAGCAGGTCGCCAGGACCTTGCGGACCTCACCGGAGGGCATGCGCAAAAGCGCATATTTGCCTTCCTTGGCGATAAGCTGTGCGTAGGTGCCGGCAGCACGGCAGAACTGACCACCCTTACCGGGATGCAGCTCGATGTTGTGCACGATGGTACCGGTCGGAACCTGGGTCAACGCCATGGCGTTGCCGGGTTTGATGTCGGCACCTTCGCCCGCCAGGATCATGTCGCCCTGATTCAGGCCGACAGGAGCCAGGATGTAGCGCTTCTCGCCATCCGCGTAATGCAGGAGAGCGATGCGGGCGCTGCGGTTAGGATCGTATTCGATCTCGGCAACCTTGGCGGGAACGCCAAGCTTGTTGCGTTTGAAATCGACGACGCGATACAGCGTCTTGTGTCCGCCGCCACGACGCCGGGCGGTGATTCGACCATTGTTATTGCGACCGGCCTTTTTGGTCAGGCCCTTGGTCAGCGACTTCTCGGGAGTGGTCCGGGTGATCTCGGCAAAATCGGAGATCGTCTGGAACCGGCGGCCCGGAGAAGTAGGCTTCAGCTTACGGGTTGCCATTTGTTACACTCCTTCGAAGATTTCAATCTTATCACCGGCAGCAAGCTTGACATAGGCCTTCTTGTAACCGGAAATTCGACCGGTAACGCGGCCAAACTTCTTGCGCGGCATGGCTTGCTTGCGAACGATATTCACAGACTCGACTTTGACGTCAAAGGCTGCCTCGACGGCCTTCTTCACCTCGATCTTGTTGGAGTCGGGGTGGACGTAAAAAGAGACGTGATTGGCCTTCTCCTTAACCTCGTTGGCCTTTTCGGAGACAACGGGCTTAAGCAATACTTGGGAGTAATCCATTACTTCAACCTCTCTTGGACGTCTTGAGCGGCGGCCTCGAACATGATCAGTTCGGGGTACAGCAGCACGTCATACACATTGAGCTTATCGGCTTCCAGGACCTTGATATGGGGCATGTTCCTTGCGGACAGCACCAGCTTCTCGTCAGCGTTCTTCACGACGATAAGGGTCTTGGTCATGCCGAGCTTGGCAGCGACTTCGACGAAGGCCTTGGTCTTGATCTCGCTGAGATCAATGGAGTTGACCACCGTGAGCTTCGCTTCGGAAACTCGGGCGGACAGGGCCATTTGAAGGGCCAACTTGCGGACTTTCTTGTTCACCTTGAACGAGTAATCGCGGGGCTGGGGGCCAAAAGTAACCGCGCCACCGCGCCACAAGGGGGAACGCACGGAACCTGCACGAGCGCGACCGGTGCCTTTCTGGCGCCAGGGTTTGCGTCCGCCGCCCGTCTTCAGGGCGCGGTTCTTGGTGGCGTGGGTGCCCTGGCGCTTTGCAGCGCGCTGGGAACGAACGACCAGGTTGAGGATTTCAGGCTGAACTTCAACCTCAAAAACCTCGGGGGCCAGTTCGATATCGCCCACTTTTACGTTATTCTGATCGACAACTTGAATTTTTGCCATGATATATTCCTCGCTCGGCTAACCGTTCTTGCGGATCATGACGAAGCCATTATTAGGACCGGGAATCTGGCCCTTGACCAGCAGGACATTGTCCTCCGGCCTGACATCGACAATTTCCACGTTGGACACGGTCACACGGGCATTTCCCATCTGGCCGGGCATCTTCTTGCCCTTCCAGACACGACCGGGAAAGGTAGCGTTACCGACGGAACCGGGAACGCGGTGCACTTTCTCGGCACCGTGGGATGCGCCGGAGCCACTGAAGTTGTGACGCTTTATGACGCCCTGGAAACCTTTACCCTTGGAGGTGCCGGTTACCTTGACCTTGTCGCCAGCGGCGAAAATGTCCACGGTGATTTCCTGACCGAGCTCGTACTCTCCCACAGCCTCCAAAGGAAATTCCTTCAGGTGGCGGTACAGTTCCTTGCCGGCCTTGGCCATGTGGCCCTTCATGGGCTTGTTCACCTTGCGTTCGGCAATGACGTCATAACCGATCTGCAAAGCGTTGTAGCCTTCCTTGTCCATCGTCTTGATCTGCATAACCGGACAGGGTCCAGCCTCGATCACAGTGACGGGACAGACAGTACCATCTTCCTTGAAGATGCGGGTCATACCCAGCTTTTTTCCGAGAATTCCAAGAGTCTTAGCCATAACTATTACTCCTAGAGTTTGATCTCGACGTCCACACCGGCGGGCAGCGAAAGCTTGCCCAGAGCGTCAACAGTCTGCTGAGTGGGTTCAAGGATATCCAGAAGGCGCTTGTGAATGCGCATCTCAAACTGCTCACGAGACTTCTTGTCAACGTGGACAGACTTCTGGACGGTGGTACGATGAATGTTGGTGGGCAGCGGCACAGGACCGGCAATAGCCGCACCGGTATTCCGGGCAGTGTCCACGATCTCGGTCACTGCTTTGTCCAGAATACGGTAATCGTATGCTTTCAGTTTGATTCTGATGCGATCGCTCGCCATCGAAGCAGCCATAGTGCTTTCTCCTCAAAGGATTTATCTTTACTTGTCCGTACGAAGACGAACATACATTTCGTAGCGGTCGGGTTGTATAAACCCTACATCGCCAACATGTCAAGCAAAGGGAAAATCCCGGATCGACGTTAATCTTTCTTTGTTATCAACTCTTCGGCCAAGCTGTTCGGCACCTTTTCGTAGTGATCGAACTGCATGGAAAAGGTCGCACGGCCCTGGGTCTTCGAACGAAGATCCGTGGCGTATCCGAACATTTCGGACAGCGGCACAAAAGAGCGCACAACCTGGACGCCAGCGCGGGCTTCCATTTCACCCACACGACCGCGCCGTCCGTTGAGGTCGCCCATGACATCGCCGAGGTAGTCCTCGGGAGTGACGACTTCAACCGACATAATCGGTTCGAGCAGAATCGGTTTGGCCTGCCGGCATGCTTCCTTGATAGCCATGGAACCGGCAATGTAGAAGGCCTGTTCGCTGGAATCGACTTCGTGGTAGGAGCCGAAAACCAACTTGACCTTCACATCGACGACCGGGAAACCGGCCACGATACCGTTTTTCAGGGCGTCTTTGATACCCTTGTCAACAGCGGGGATATATTCCTTGGGAATAACTCCGCCCTTGATTTCGTCTGCGAACTCATACCCCTTCTCGGGGTTGGGCTCGACTTCCAGGACAACGTGACCGTACTGGCCACGACCACCCGACTGTTTGGCGTGCTTGACATCCACCTTCTTCGACGCGGAAATGGTCTCCCGGTACGCAACGCGGGGCGCCCCCACGTTGGCGTTGACATTGAACTCCCGAAGGAGGCGGTCAACGATGATCTCCAGGTGCAACTCGCCCATTCCGGCGATCAGGGTCTGCCCCGTTTCCTCGTCTCCCTTGACACGGAAAGACGGATCTTCCTTGGCAAGCTTGACAAGGCCTGCGGACAGGGTGTCGCGGTCAGCCTTGGTCTTGGGTTCGATAGCCACTTCGATGACGGGTTCCGGGATGTCCAAGGACTCCAGGGCAACGGCGTGCTTCAGATCGCACAGGGTGTCACCGGTGGCTACGTTCTTGAGGCCGACGGCGGCGACGATGTCACCGGCATATGCCTCTTTTATTTCTTCACGCTTGTTGGCGTGCATTTTGAGCAGTCGCCCGATGCGTTCCTTCTTCCCGGTGGTGGCGTTCATGAACGTGGCACCACTCTCGATACAACCGGAATAGATGCGAAGGAAGGTCAGATGACCGACAAAGGGGTCGGTGGCCAACTTGAAAGCCAGGGCTGCCAAGGGTTTGTCATCATCGCAGGGGCATTCGATCTCGTCGCCGGTGTCAGGGTCCACGCCCTTCATCACCACGACATCAAGCGGGGACGGCATATAGTCCACAACGGCATCCAACAGCGGCTGGACACCCTTGTTGCGGAACGCTGTGCCGCAAAGCACGGGGCAGATTGTCAGGCTATTTGTAGCCTTGCGAACGCCCTCACGCAATTCTTCGGGGGTCAGTTCCTGGTCAGCCATGTACTTCTCGAGGATTTCTTCATCCTCCTCGGCAATGGCTTCAATCATCTCGGAACGCATTTCTTCATATTGGTCCTGAAGGTTTGCGGGCACGTCAATGGTGGAGAAACTGGCTCCGTGGTCTTTATGATCATATATGTAGGCCTTGCCTTCGATGAGGTCGACAACGCCTTCAAACTCGTCTTCCGCTCCAATGGGCAACTGAACCGGTACCGCTTTAGCACCCAGGCGGGTTCTCATCATTTCCACACAACGGAAGAAGTCCGCGCCTACGCGGTCCATCTTGTTGACAAACGCCATGCGGGGAACTTTGTAACGGTCGGCCTGACGCCACACAGTCTCAGACTGGGGCTCAACACCGGCAACGGAGTCAAAAACGGCAACAGCACCATCAAGGACACGAAGGGAACGCTCGACTTCCATAGTGAAGTCGACGTGACCGGGCGTGTCGATGATATTGATGCGGTGATCGCGCCAAAAGCATGTGGTCGCGGCAGACGTAATCGTAATGCCGCGCTCTTGCTCCTGGACCATCCAGTCCATGGTGGCCTCGCCATCATGAACTTCACCGATCTTGTGGGACACGCCGGTGTAGAACAGAATGCGCTCGGTCGTTGTCGTCTTGCCCGCGTCGATGTGGGCCATAATGCCGATATTGCGCTGCTTATCTCTGGGAACCTTTCTTGCCACTGTATCTCTCCGGGACTACCAACGGTAGTGGGCGAAAGCCTTGTTGGCTTCGGCCATCTTGTGGGTGTCTTCGCGCTTCTTGACGGCGCCACCACGGTTGTTGAAGGAATCCAGGAGTTCACCGGACAGACGAGCAACCATGCCCTTCTCGCCGCGACTACGGGCATAGGAGATCATCCAACGAATGGCCAGAGCGGTCTGACGATCGGGACGGACTTCCATGGGAACCTGGTAGGTTGCACCACCGACGCGCCTGGACTTGACTTCCAGGGCCGGACGCACGTTGTCCAAGCACCGCTCGAAGGCCTTCAAAGGATCTTCGTTGGTCTTGTTGGCCAGGGAATCAATGGCTTGGTAAAAAATTCTTTCTGCAACGCTTTTCTTTCCGTCAAACATGAGACGGTTGATGAAGCGAGTGATGAGTTTGCTGCCGTACACAGGATCCGGCAGGATCTGTCGCTTAACGACAGGACCTTTACGAGGCATTTTTTTCTCCTTGGATTTCGGCCGGGGGGACATTATTTCGGGCAGCCTCCGCCCTACTTTGTCGTCCCACCCCGGGCATTACGAAAAAGCAATAACCTATTTCGGGCGTTTGGTGCCGTACTTGGAACGACCACGACGACGATCATCAACACCAGAGGTATCGAGAGAACCGCGAACAACGTGGTAACGGACACCGGGTAAATCCTTGACACGACCGCCACGGATCAGAACCACGGAGTGCTCCTGCAGGTTATGGCCTTCACCGCCGATATAAGCGGTAACTTCCATGCCGTTGGTCAGACGAACACGAGCGACCTTACGAAGCGCGGAGTTCGGCTTCTTAGGGGTCGTAGTGTACACTCTGGTGCAAACACCGCGGCGCTGCGGGCATTCCATCAGAGCCGGGGTTTTCTTCCGCTTGGGCTGCGCCTTGCGGCCGTTGCGGATGAGCTGGTTAATGGTGGGCATTCATCCTCCAATCAATAGTTAATACATTACCCACGCGCGAAAGTTCGCGCAAAGAGGACCGCAAATACTCCTAAAGTTCCAACCTTGTCAAGGGATTTACCCCGGACAGTTCAGACGTATTTGCCCTTTTTCAGCCAAAAACAAAGGAGAGGAAATCCCTCTCCTTTGTTTTCAATATGTTATCGTCATTCTAAACGATATTATATTATTTCTCCACTTCTACCAGAAACGGATTTTCCTCAAGTTCTTCGAGGAACTTGTCCGCACGCTCCACCTGGTCCGGGACCAGAATTCCAGCTTCCGTGTACCGACGGAAACCGGTACCTGCGGGCACCAGACGACCGACAATAACGTTCTCTTTGAGGCCGCGCAGATAATCGCACTTGCCCTTGAGCGACGCTTCGGTCAGCACCTTGGTGGTCTCCTGGAAGGAAGCCGCCGAGATGAAGGAGTCCGTGGACAGGGAGGCCTGAGTGATTCCCAGCACCAGCGTTTCGGCCACTGCGGGTGTACCACCCTCAGACACAACCTTGCTGTTTTCTTCCGTGAATCGAAGCTTGTCCACCTGCTCACCAATGAGGAAGGAAGTGGAACCCGGGTCAAGAATGGAGACCTTCTTGAGCATCTGACGAACAATGATCTCAATGTGCTTGTCATTGATGTTGACGCCCTGGAACCGGTACACGTCCTGAATTTCTTCGACGAGATAACGGGCCAGGTGCTTCTCACCCTTGATGCGCAGGATATCATGCAGCTCGGGAGAGCCTTCGGTGAGCAGATCGCCCGCTTCCACGAAGTCGGCCTCCTGCACCGTGATATGCTTGCCCTTGGGGATGAGGAATTCCTTGGCATCCCCGATCTCGGGGGTGACCACGACCTTGCGTTTTCCCTTGGTCTCGGCACCGAAGGTGACGATACCGTCGATGGAGGAGAGAACGCCCAAATCCTTGGGCTTTCTGACCTCGAACAACTCGGCAACACGCGGCAGACCACCAACGATATCCTTGGTCTTGGAGGATTCGCGGGGCTTACGGGCGATGACGTCACCGGCCTTGACCGTGTCGCCGTCCTTGACCATCAGAATGGCACCTACCGGCATGGCGAAGTTGGCATCGATGTCGGTGCCGGGCCGCTGCACGGGCTTGCCGCCCGGACCCAACAGGGTGACAGCGGGACGGAAGTTGGTGGTGCGGTATTCCGTGATGGTATACGACGCCTTGGAGGTACGATCCTCCTGCACAGTCTTGCCTTCAATGATGTCCTTGAACTTGATGGTACCGGAGGCATCGACAATGAAGGGTTCCATGTACGGATCCCATTCGGCGAGAGCATCGCCCTTCTTGACCTCCTGGCCATCATTCACGAGCAGACGCGCACCCGAAGGCAGCACGTACTTTTCACGCTCGCGGCCCTGCTCGTCCACGATGCCTACCTGACAGCTCTTGCCGAGCACCATCATGTTCCCATCGGAGTTGACGACGGTACGCATACGGGAGGTGACCACGCGGCCATTGTGCTGCGACTCAATGGAAGAGGATTCGATTTCCTTGGATGCCGTACCACCGATGTGGAAGGTACGCATGGTGAGCTGGGTACCGGGTTCGCCGATGGACTGGGCGGCGATAATGCCGACGGTCTCACCAACGTTGACCAGGTGTCCTCTCGCCAAATCGCGGCCATAGCACATGGCACACACGCCCTGCCTGGACTTGCAAGTCAGGCCGGAGCGAATGGTTATGGAATTGACGCCGGAAACATCGAGCTTCTTGGCATAATTCGCGGTAATAATGGAATTGGCCGGGATGATGAGTTCTCCGGAGTCCTCGTCATAGACGTCGAACATGGAGACACGTCCCTGGACCCGTTCAGCCAACCGCTGCTTGATCTCGCCACCCTTGATGAGGTGGCCGAGTTCCAGCCCGTCCACCGTGCCGCAGTCTATTTCGGACACGGTGACATCCTGAACCACATCCACCAGACGGCGGGTCAGATAACCGGAGTTGGCGGTCTTGAGCGCGGTATCGGCCAGACCCTTTCGAGCGCCGTGCGTGGAGATGAAGTACTGGAGTACCGACAGCCCTTCGCGGAACGAAGCCGTGATCGGCGTCTCGATGATTTCACCGGACGGCTTGGCCATCAGACCACGCATACCGGCCAACTGGCGCATCTGGTCCTGGTTGCCTCGTGCGCCGGAAGTGGCCATCATGTAGATGGGGTTGAAGCTGGAGTTGACTTCGGATTTACCGGTCTTGGGATCGGTGAGCACGTCGGTACTCATCTCCTGCATCATCTCATTGGATACGTCGTTGGTGACCTTGGTCCAGACATCGACGATCTTGTTGTATTTTTCAGTACGGGTAATAATACCGTCCTGGAACTGGTTCTCAATCTCTTCCACTTCGCTATGTGCGGTATCCAGAAGACCCGCCTTGGCATCGGGAATCTTGAGGTCCTTGACGCCGATGGTCACACCGGCGCGGGTTGCGTATTCGTAACCCAGGTCCTTGATGCGGTCGCACAGGATGACCGAAGCCTTGGTGCCCGCCAGCCGGTAGGCGCCGGAGACCAAAGCTGCGATGTTCTTCTTGTTGAGAACGCAGTTGACCATCTCGAAGGGAACCTTGGGCGGGATCAACTCGCTGACAATGACACGACCAGTGGTAGTCTCCACCAGTTGGCCGCCGATGCGGACCTTTATGCGTGCATGCAGACCGGCCACACCGTGGTCGTAGGCTGCAATGACCTCGGAGGGATCGGAAAACACCATGCCTTCGCCCTGTTCAAAGGAACGCGCCGTGGTCAGGTAGTAGAGTCCGAGGACGATATCCTGCGACGGGTTGATGATGGGCGAACCGTTGGACGGACTCAGGATGTTATTGGTGGACATCATGAGCACGCGGCATTCGATCTGCGCTTCGACAGAGAGAGGTACGTGCACGGCCATCTGGTCACCGTCAAAGTCCGCGTTGTAGGCGGAACAGACGAGCGGGTGCAGCTGAATGGCCTTTCCCTCGACGAGCAACGGCTCGAAAGCCTGAATGCCCAATCTATGCAGGGTCGGTGCGCGGTTGAGCATGATCGGGTATTCGCGAACCACGTCTTCCAGGATGTCCCAGACGACCAAGTCTTCGCGCTCGACCATTTTCTTGGCAGATTTGATGGTGGTGGCAATATCGCGTTTTTCCAACTCGGCGTAGATGAACGGCTTGAACAGTTCGAGAGCCATCTTCTTGGGCAGGCCGCACTGGTGCAGCTTGAGCTTGGGACCGACCACGATAACCGAACGACCGGAGTAATCCACGCGCTTGCCGAGCAGGTTCTGACGAAAACGGCCCTGTTTGCCCTTGATCATGTCGGACAGGGACTTGAGCGGACGACCGTTGGTGCCGGTGATGGCACGGCCACGGCGACCGTTATCGAACAGAGCGTCAACCGCTTCCTGCAACATACGCTTTTCATTGCGGATGATGATCTCGGGTGCGCCGAGTTCCAGCAGCCTTTTCAAGCGATTGTTGCGGTTGATAACGCGACGGTACAGGTCGTTGAGGTCCGAGGTGGCGAAACGGCCGCCATCCAGGGGAACCAACGGACGCAGCTCGGGCGGAATGATGGGAATCACTTCCAGGATCATCCACTCGGGCTTGTTGCCGGATTCAAGGAAAGCCTCGACGATCTTGAGTCGCTTGGTGATTTTCTTCTTCTTGGTCTGGGACCGGGTGGACTGCGATTCCTCGCGAAGATCCACTCGCAAAGTGGACAGATCCAGGGCCTCAAGCATGGTGCGCACGGTTTCCGCGCCCATGCCGACTTCCAGCGCATCCTCACCGAAGTGGTCGATGACCTGGAAGTACTGGTCCTCACTGACCACCTGATGCTTCTTGAGCGGCGTTTCGCCCGGATCGAGGACGATGTAGGAATCGAAGTACAGCACCTTCTCCAGATCGGCCATGGTGATATCCAACAGCGTACCGATCTTGGAAGGCAGAGTCTTCAGAAACCAGATATGGGCAACGGGCGCAGCCAGTTCGATATGGCCCATGCGCTCACGGCGGACCTTGGAGGCAATGACCTCAACGCCGCACTTTTCGCAGACGATACCGCGATGCTTCATGCGCTTGTACTTGCCGCAGTTGCACTCATAATCCTTCACGGGCCCGAAAATCTTGGCGCAGAAGAGACCGTCGCGCTCGGGCTTGAAGGTTCGATAATTGATCGTTTCCGGTTTTTTAACCTCGCCGAAGGACCATTCGCGAATGGTCTCGGGTGAGGCAATGGATATCTGGATAGCCTTCAGGTTACGGCCTTGAGCCGCCTGATTCGGCGCTCCACGCAAGGTGAACAGATCGTCCAACGTCATGGATATCCCCTATAGTAAAAAGTTATATGAAGCCCGGCCGAGCCCTTTACGACCGGCCGGGCTGATCACCTTTATATCAACGCAGCTAGTCGACCAGCGGCTTGTGCACGCCGGGTGCGGCAATGGCCGCAGGCCCGGTGGCGCCGGAACGCTTGCGGTCCTCATAGTGCAGGGTCACATCAAGACCCAACGACATGAGTTCCTTGACCAGAACGTTGAAGGATTCCGGCAGGCCGGCTTCCAGGAAGTTGTCGCCCTTGACGATCTTCTCGTACATCTTCACGCGGCCCTGCACATCGTCGGATTTGACGGTGAGGAATTCCTGCAGAAGATAGGCGGCACCGTAGGCCTCCAGAGCCCAGACTTCCATTTCACCCAGACGCTGACCGCCGAACTGGGCCTTACCGCCCAGAGGCTGCTGCGTGACGAGCGAGTACGGGCCCGTGGAACGGGCATGGATCTTCTCGTCAACCAGATGGTGGAGCTTGAGAATGTACATGATGCCCACGGTAACACGGCTGTGGAACGGCTCGCCAGTGCGGCCGTCGTACAGGATGAACTTGCCGTCGTCATCGCATCCGGCCTTGGTCAGCCAGCCCCATATACCATCTTCGCTGGCACCGTCGAACACAGGCGTCTTGGC
Source organism: uncultured Pseudodesulfovibrio sp. (assembly GCA_963662475.2). Taxonomy (GTDB): domain Bacteria; phylum Desulfobacterota; class Desulfovibrionia; order Desulfovibrionales; family Desulfovibrionaceae; genus Pseudodesulfovibrio. Next base: position 35,708 of record CAXXUE010000007.1, on the reverse strand, counting down.
GACAATGCCGTTCTTGACCCGCTTGATCGCCTCGACCAGTTCCTCGTCGGACAGGGAATCGATGAACGTTTCCATTTCCTTGGTTTCGAGGATGTCCTTGGCAGCACCGCGAAGGTCTTTGAACCCTTCTTCCAACTGCGCGTTGAGCTTCTGGCCAAGCTTGCGGCCGGCCATGCCCAAATGGGTTTCCATGATCTGCCCGATATTCATACGGGAGGGAACGCCGAGCGGATTGAGCACGATGTCCATGGGGGTGCCGTCACCAAAGAACGGCATATCTTCTTGCGGCAGGATGCAGGACACGACGCCCTTGTTACCATGACGGCCGGCCATTTTATCACCAACGGAGAGCTTGCGCTTCACCGCGACGTAGACCTTGACCATCTTGATGACACCCGGAGGCAGATCATCGCCTTCGGTGACTTTATCGCGCTTGACATCGTAGATGTTCCTGATGAAGGCCACCTGCTGCTCGTAGTCGGCCACCAGCAGCTTGACCTGTTCGCCCACTTCCTTGTCAAACACGCCGACCAGCTTCTTGATCGGTGCGCCGTCCAGCGCCTCGCGCTCGATGACTTCACCGGACTTGCCCAGGACGGTCTTCTTGGCACCCACCAGGTCTTTCTTGACCTTGGTGCCCTTGACCGCTCCCCAGATCCTTTCGCGGGTAGCGTCGCCCAGGGAGGCGATATGCTTCATTTCCTTGGCATCGAAAGCGGCCAATTCGGCGTCTTCGATGGCCTTGGTACGGTCATCCTTGTCGGACGAACGACGGTTGAAGACCTTGACGTCAACGATGGTACCGGAGATTCCCGGCGGCACCTTGAGCGAGGTATTCTTCACATCGCGTGCCTTGTCGCCGAAGATGGCGCGCAGCAATTTCTCTTCGGGGGTCAGCTGGGTCTCGCCCTTGGGCGTGATCTTGCCGACCATGATGTCATCGGGCTTGATGCGGGCGCCGATGCGGATGATACCGCATTCGTCGAGATTCCTCAGCATCTCCTCCGAGACGTTGGATATATCACGGGTCACTTCCTCGGGTCCGAGCTTGGTGTCACGGGCGACCAGTTCGAATTCCTCAATGTGAATCGAGGTGAACACGTCTTCCTTGACCATACGTTCGGAGATGAGGATGGAGTCCTCGAAGTTGTACCCGCACCAAGGCATGAAAGCCACGAGCAGGTTCTTGCCCAACGCCAGTTCACCGTCTTCGATGCCCGGACCGTCGGCAAGCACGGCACCCTTCTTGACCACCTGGCCGACCTGCACCTTGGGGTGCTGGCCGAAACAGGAGTTCTGGTTGGATTTGTGCCACTTCTGGAATTCGTAGTGTTTGGATCCGCCGGAATTGCCGTAAATGCCGCCTTCGTAATTGACGATGACACGTTCAGCATCGACGTAGTGAACCACGCCGTCCTCTTCGGCCAATACGCAGGCACCGGAATCGCGGGCGACCGGGCCTTCCATGCCGGTACCGACCAGCGGTTGCTCGGCCTGAAGCAGAGGCACCGCCTGACGCATCATGTTGGAACCCATGAGTGCACGGTTGGCGTCATCATGCTCAAGGAAGGGAATCAGTGCAGCCGAAATCGAAACGATCTGGCTCGGACTGATATCCATGCAAGTGATTTCTTCCGCCAGGGTCAGCTGGACATCACCGCTGATACGTGCGTTGACACGCGGATTGACGAAGACGCCATTTTCGTCCAGAGGAGCGTTGGCCTGGGCCACCACTTCACCGGCTTCCTTGGAGGCATCCATATAGTTGATTTCATCAGTAATTTTCTTATCCACGACCTTGCGGTACGGGGTCTCGATGAAACCATAGTCATTGACCTTGGCATACGTGGTCAGAGAAACGATAAGGCCGATGTTCGGACCTTCAGGCGTCTCAATGGGACAAATGCGGCCATAGTGTGAGGTGTGCACATCGCGCACCTCGAAGCCTGCCCTTTCACGGGTCAGGCCACCGGGTCCGAGAGCGGACAGGCGGCGTTTGTGCGTGACCTCGGAGAGCGGGTTGGTCTGGTCCATGAACTGGCTGAGCTGGGAGGTTCCGAAGAACTCCTTCAACACAGCGGCAACCGGCTTGGGGTTGATCAGGTCATGAGGCATCAGAGTGGCTACTTCCTGCAGGGACATGCGCTCCTTGATGGCGCGCTCCATACGGACCAAGCCGATGCGGTACTGGTTCTCCACCAGTTCACCCACAGGACGAACACGGCGGTTACCCAGATGGTCAATATCGTCGGCCGGACCGTGCGTATCCTTGAGACGGAGAAGTTCTTTCACCGCCAGCAGAATGTCTTCGTTGGTCAGGGTGCGGGTGTTGAGGTCCACTTCCTGCTTCAGCCGGGAATTGAGCTTGTACCGGCCCACACTCGACAGGTCGTAATAGTCGGAGGAGCGGAACAGATTCTCGAAGAAGTTGGCCGCGATCTCCGGAGTTGGCGGAGAGCTGGGGCGCAACCGGCGATAAATCTCGATCTGCGCGGTCTCCATATCCGTGGTCTTGTCCAGCAACAGAGTATCACGCAGGGCCGAAGAAACATCCATGCCGCGGGTATGCAACACATTCAGTTCCTTGATCCCGGCATCTCGAATCTGCTCGATAAGTTCCGGGGTCAGCTCTTCGGCTGCCTCGGCAAGGACGACTCCGTTCTTGTCCACCATGTCAACGGCCAGGAAAAGGCCGACCAGGGAATCAGGATCGACGTCAATGGTCTTGACCTCGCCGCGCACAACCTTGCGCCAGGCTCCCTTGGTGACAAGCTGCCCCTTCTTGATGACGACCGTGTCACCCACCTTGATGTCGGCGAAGGCGGGTTCCTTACGGAACTGGCTCTCGACAACATGGCGCTGCACTCGGGTCTTGAGCAGGGTGTACGTCTCGGTCTCGTAGTAGTACTCGAGGATGTCGGCCCGGGACAGGCCCATGGCCTTGAGCAGGATGGTGGCCGGCATCTTCCGGCGACGGTCGATGCGGACGTACAGGATGTCCTTGTGATCAAAATCAAAATCCAGCCAGGAGCCCCGCATGGGGATGATGCGGCTCGAATAAAGCACCTTGCGGCTGGAGTGGGACTTACCGGAATCATGTTCGAAAATGATGCCGGGAGAACGCTGCAACTGATTGACAATTACACGCTCGGTTCCGTTGATGACATAGGTACCTTTTTCAGTCATCAGCGGGATGGTCCCGAAGTATATGTCTTGTTCCTTAATATCTCGAATGGTGCGATTGCCAGTCTCTTCGTCCACGTCAAAAACTACGAGACGGACAGTGATACGGATAGGCGTCTCGTAGGTCAGGCCCTTGGAGATGCACTCATCGACGTCGTATTTTGGCTCACCGATTTCGTAACTGACGAAATCAAGGCTAGCGGTCTTGTTGAAATCTTCAATGGGAAACACGGACCGATACACACCCTCCAGACCAAAATCACCTCGGCTGGCAGGCGGCGTGTCTTCCTGGAGGAAGCGCTTGTACGAACCGACCTGGAGTTCCAGCAGATGCGGGATGGGGAGCGTGTTGACGATGTTGCCGAATGTTTTTCTGAGTTGACCCATTGTACCCTCATGCATGAGCGGTTGATGGTTGGGGCTCGGGGATTGAAAAAATCCCAGCCCTCTTACGGCCACGACGCCCGCGTGGATTCGAGCGCCATAGAAAACGGGTGCCAAGCCATGGTCAAGGCGAACCCTGACTCATGTTTACGAGAAACGGACGAATCATTCGTCCTTGTGCTTAAACCCGAGCTTAGAAGCTATTCAACTAGTATATATACATACAGTGCAAAGAGCGCAACGCCCATATTGCAGGGCGAGCGCTCTTTGCCATGTTTAGCGTAATGTGCTGAAGTTACTTGACTTCAACTTCTGCGCCAGCTTCGGTGAGCTGCTTGGCAGCTTCGTCAGCTTCGTCCTTGGAGACGCCTTCCTTCATGGCCTTGGGAGCTTCGTCGACCAGCGCTTTAGCTTCCTTGAGACCCAGACCGGTGATGGCGCGGACAGCCTTGATGACGGCGATCTTGTTGGCACCGGCAGCCTTGAGCACGACGTCGAATTCGGTCTGCTCTTCTTCTTCAGCGGCAGCAGCAACGGGAGCGGCCATGACGGCAGCGGCCGGAGCGGCAGCTTCGACGCCGAAGACATCTTCAAGTTCTTTGATGAATGCGGAAAGTTCCAGGACGGTCATGTTGCCGATAAATTCGACAACCTGTTCTTTGGTGATATCAGCCATTTTGATTCTCCTTAAAAAATCGATTCGCTTTGAACCTAGTTTACGCAGCTTCCTTCTGTTCCTTGATGGCAGTCAAGGCGTACAGGAATTTGCGTTCGATGTTTGCGAACAAGCACACGAAATTGCGCGGTACGGCCTGCATGGTGCCGAGTACGGAACTCAGAAGCTCAGGCTTGCTGGGCATCTTGGCGAGTTCCTTCACGCCGTCGCTGTCAAGAAAATTCCCTTCCAGAGAGCCGAAACGAATGGAGAACTTTTTGTTCACCTTATCGAAATCAGCCAACGCCTTGGCAAGAGCTACGGGATCTTCGTAACCCAGCGCAATGGCGCAGTTCTCTTTGAAGTGTTCGCTCAGGTCACCGTGATCGGTGTCCTTGAGAGCCAACCGGGCCAGGGTATTCTTGACGACTTGGTAGTCAATGCCGCCCTCAAAGCACTTGGCGCGGAGAATGGTAATATCCTCCACGGTCAGTCCCTTGAAGTCGGTGACGACGGCGATACTTGCCCGCGCAGCTTTTTCGTGCAGCTGCTCGATGATCTGGGCTTTCTCTTGCCTGTTCATCTACCACTCCTCGTCTTAGGCCCGGAAAGCAGGTCAAAGCTTTGTCTGAGCAGGGTATTAAGGGAGCACAGTCCCACCTGCCTTCTCTGACTCAACTTCCCGTGCGTTATCTACAGGACACCCCGGGAAGAGGTGTCCGGCATGCATTGATTAAATGTCCAGAAACTTCCGGACAGTCAGGGGATCGATCTTGACACCAGGTCCCATGGTGGTGGCGACAGCCACGGCTCTCATATAGGTACCTTTGGCGGAAGAAGGCTTGAGGCTCATGACCTTGGACAACAGGGTCCGCAGGTTTTCGCAGAGCTTCTCCGCACCAAAAGAGACCTTGCCGATGGGAGCATGCAGGATACCCGCTTTGTCGACCTTGAACTCGACCTTACCGGCCTTGAGTTCGGACACGGCCTTGGCCACGTCCATGGTCACAGTGCCGGTCTTGGCGTTGGGCATCAGACCGCGGGGGCCGAGCACTCGACCAATCTTGCCGACCACGGCCATCATGTCCGGGGTGGCAACGGCCTTGTCAAACTCCAGCCAACCGGACTGGATTTTCTCGACCAGATCGTCGGAACCGGCATAGTCGGCACCGGCTTCCTTGGCTTCCGCTTCCTTTTCAGGTTTGCAGAAGACAACCACGCGCACATCTTTGCCAAGCCCGTTGGGCAGGCTGACGGCACCGCGAATCATCTGGTCCGAGTACTTGGGATCAACGCCGAGGTTGATAGCGACGTCCACGGTCTCGTCAAACTTGGCGTAAGCGCTTTCGATAGCGGTCTTGACGCCTTCCTCGACGGGAACACGAACAACAGTGTCGCGGTCACCAACGGCATTGCGGTATTTTTTTCCGTACTTAGGCATTGTTTATTTCCTCACTAGCCTTTGACTTCGATACCCATACTGCGGGCGGTGCCCTCAATCTGCAGTATGGCATTTGCGATGTCGTTGGCGTTCAAATCTACCATCTTCATCTCGGCGATCTCCTTGACCTGAGCCTTGGTGACCTTGCCGACCTTCTCCTTGTTAGGGACACCGGAACCCTTTTCCAGCTTGGCGGCCTTGAGAAGCAGCACGGCAGCCGGAGGGGTCTTGGTGATGAAGTCGAAGGAACGGTCCGCATAGACCGTGATGACGACCGGGATGATGAGTCCCTTCTGGTCCTGTGTCTTGGCGTTAAACGCCTTACAGAACTCCATGATGTTGACGCCGTGCTGACCCAGAGCCGGACCGACCGGCGGGGAAGGGTTGGCGCCACCTGCGGGAATCTGCAGTTTGATTTTTCCTAATTCTTTCTTGGCCATTGTATTCCTCGATGAGAAATTTCGCAGTTAGCGAGTATATTTCGGGCTACCCTTTGTCCACCTGGACAAAATCCAGCTCCACAGGAGTCTGGCGCCCGAAGATGGAGACGGAAACCTTGAGCTTCCCCTTGTCGTAATTGACTTCTTCCACAACACCATTAAAACCGCTGAACGGACCGTCAATGACCCGTACCTCGTCACCGCGATCAAAGTTGAACTTGGGACGGGGCTTTTCCTGGCGGCTCTCCATCATGTTGAGGATATTTTCCGCCTCGCTGTCACGCATGGGGGTGGGCCGGTTTTTGCCGCCAACGAACCCGGTGACGCGCGGGATGGACTGAATCAGATGCCAGGAGTCATCGGTCAAGATCATCTTGACCATGATGTATCCGGGATAGAACTTCCTGGTCGACGTCTTGCGCTCACCCTTGACCATTTCAACGATCTTTTCGGTGGGCATGACGACTTCCTCAATGAGGCCCTTGTCCTGACCGGTCCGCATCATCTCGTTGAGAGTCAGCTCCACACGCTGCTCAAACCCGGAATAGGTATGAACGATGTACCAGCGCGCGCGGGGGGAAACTTGTTCCTGAGTTGCATCCATTGTGTGATCCAGCCTTTGCTACGTAAGCGTGGGACTTAGGACAGAATTGCCTCGACAATCTTGGAGAGAGCGAGGTCAACGACGCCCAAATACAGGGCTATGACCAAGCTGACGACCAGCACGGCGACACACGTAGTGATGGTTTCCTTGCGGGTCGGCCAAACGACTTTCTTGATCTCGACTTTGGACTCCTCAAAGAACTCGATGAATTCCTTGATCTTTCCGACAATACCAGTCGAAGTCGTTTGCTCGGCCTGCTTCTCAGCAGTTTTCTTGCCTTTTTTCTTGGCCATAACTCTTTTCCCAAATTATTGAGCGGGGTACGGGGTCCTGCCGTCTTGGACAAAACCCGCGTACATCCGCTTTCAAAGACTAAGTTGGCAGGGGTAGAGGGATTCGAACCCCCAGCATCCGGTTTTGGAGACCGGCGTTCTAGCCGTTGGAACTATACCCCTGCTCTATCGAACCTACTTGGTTTCCTTGTGGACAGTGTGTTTCTTGTCCCAGGGACAATACTTCTTCACTTCCAGGCGACCGGTAGTATTCTTCTTGTTCTTCTGCGTGGCGTAATTCTTACGCTTGCACTCGGTGCACTGCAGCTGAATATTGATGCGCATGAGTTACTCCACGATTTCGGTGACAACACCGGCACCGACGGTACGGCCGCCTTCGCGAATAGCGAAGCGCAGGCCGATTTCCATGGCGATGGGGTGAATCATCTCAACGTTGAAAGTGGCGTTATCGCCGGGCATGACCATCTCGATGCCTTCTTCCAAAGTGACAACACCGGTGATGTCCGTGGTGCGGAAGTAGAACTGCGGACGGTAGCCGGAGAAGAACGGAGTATGACGGCCGCCTTCATCCTTGGACAGGACGTAGACTTCGGCCTTGAATTTGGTGTGCGGGGTGATGGACTTGGGCTTGGCAGCAACCTGACCGCGCTCAACTTCCTCACGCTTCACGCCACGGATCAGGAGACCGACGTTGTCACCGGCCTGGCCCTGGTCGAGCAGCTTGCGGAACATCTCGACACCAGTGCAGGTGGTCTTGATGGTGTCGCGGATACCGATGATTTCAACTTCCTCACCGACCTTGATCACGCCGCGCTCCACACGACCGGTGATAACGGTACCACGGCCGGAGATGGAGAAGACGTCTTCCACGGGCATCAGGAACGGCATGTCGATGTCGCGCTCCGGCTCGGGGATATAGGAATCACAGGCTTCCAGCAATTCAAAGATGCACTTGGCAGCCGGGTCGTCGACGGACTCGCATTCGAGGGCCTTCAGAGCGGAACCCTGGATGACCGGAATGTCGTCGCCGGGGAACTCGTACTTGTCGAGCAGCTCGCGAATTTCCATTTCGACGAGCTCGAGAAGCTCTTCGTCGTCGACCATGTCGCACTTGTTCATGAAGACGACCATGGCGGGCACACCGACCTGACGAGCGAGCAGGATGTGCTCACGGGTCTGGGGCATGGGACCGTCGGTGGCGGCGCAAACCAGAATGGCACCATCCATCTGGGCGGCACCAGTGATCATGTTCTTGATGTAGTCGGCGTGACCGGGGCAGTCCACATGTGCGTAGTGGCGGTTGTCGGTCTCGTACTCGACGTGAGCGGTGGCAATGGTGATGCCGCGCTCTTTCTCTTCCGGAGCCTTGTCGATTTCGTCGAAAGCGACGTAATCGCCGTGACCAGCCATAGCGGCCAGCTTGGTAATGGCAGCGGTGAGGGTGGTCTTGCCATGGTCGATGTGACCGATGGTACCAATGTTGACGTGCGGCTTGCTACGTTCAAATTTAGCTTTACCCATTTTGGATCCCCTTACGTAAAATTGTGTAGGTTTTAATTACATCTAAATACTATTTTACGGTGCGAACCCAGGGGCCCGAACCGAACTTTCACCAACGATAACACCCACAAAGGGATGCAGAACCTGCAAAGAACGGACTTTCGTCCGCTGTATATTAAAGGAGATAGGTGACGTTGAGGACTAGAGATGGAGCGGGAAACGGGACTCGAACCCGCAACCCTCAGCTTGGAAGGCTGATGCTCTAGCCAATTGAGCTATTCCCGCTCACTCTCCGTAGTCACCAGCAGCCCTTTTGGCAGGGCCACCTCCTACAGCGCGGTTAAAAAGTGGTGGTGGGGGGAGGATTTGAACCTCCGAAGGCGTACGCCGACAGATTTACAGTCTGTTCCCTTTGGCCACTCGGGAACCCCACCATCTTTTTTTGTCTATGGAGCTGGCGATGGGACTTGAACCCGCAACCTGCTGATTACAAATCAGCTGCTCTACCAATTGAGCTACGCCAGCTCGCTGGGAACGAAGTTTATATACGCCAATATGTCAAAAAGCAAGTGTTTATTCGGCTTTTGCTGACCTCCCCATCGGGGTGGCCGTTCGCTCGAAGACGGGCGTGTTTAAGTTGGAAATCCCCTTCTTGTCAACCCTGTCCCCCTATTTTTTTCAAAATATTTCGCTCTATGTCATTACCTCAACACTGAATCCAAAGCGTACAATTCGTCCTTTTCCCTTTGACTCCGCCGCCGTCTCGCTTTAGATGCTTTTCCCATGAGCGAATTCTCCATTACCCCGGACTCCCCTTGGCTGGCACCTCTTGCCGGATATTCCGACCTCCCCTTCCGTCTGCTGTCCCGACGATACGGCTGCTCCGTGTGCTGCTCGGAGATGGTCAGCGTCAAGGGACTGGCCTTCAAGAACTCCGGCACCAGGCGTCTGATCTCCACCTGCCCAGAAGACGACCCCATGGTCCTCCAGCTTTTCGGATCCGAGGCCCAGTTCTTTGAACCGGTCATGGAAAAGCTGATCGGCATGGGCTTCCGAAACTTCGACCTCAACGCAGGCTGTCCGGTACGCAAGGTACTCAAATCCGGCAGCGGTGTGCAGCTCATGCAGGACCTCGACAAACTGGTGAGTCTTGCGGCCATCATGGTTGAAAAAACGAACGAGCATCCCGAAGGCGGTCGGGTGGGCGTCAAGTTCCGTCTGGGTTTCGACAAGGGCGAAAATGTCTATATCGACCTGGGCAAAAGGCTTGAAGACATCGGTGTGGACTGGGTCACCCTGCATCCGCGATACGGCAGACAGATGTTCGCGGGCCGGGCTGACTGGAAGAAGCTCACCCTGCTCAAGAAGGAAATTTCCATTCCCGTGATCGGTTCCGGCGATCTGTTCAAAGCCGAAGACGGGGTGCGCTGCATCGACGAAACCGGCATCGATGCCGTCATGTTCGCCCGAGGCGCACTGTACGATCCCTCCATCTTCGCCCGCTTCACCGCCCTGCGCCGGGGAGAGGACCCCCCGGTCCGCGATGGCGTATTGCTTGCGGAAATAGTGCGCGAGCACATCCGTCTCACCCGACAATTCGAGGGTGACAGCCGTTCCTTCAGAAAAATCCGATCCATCATCCCGCGATACGCCAAAGGACTCAGGGGTATCCGCGCCCTTCGCAGCTCCCTGCTCCAATGCCGGGACTGGGAGGAGCTGGAATCGGCCGCTACCGTCATTGCCGAACTCGAACCGGCGGACAATATATCTCACGAGTCCGATATTGACGAAATTTGCCAATAACGGTTACAAAAAAATCTGAATACTTTACACATTCCGTATTTTTGAAAAGGAAACGGTGCTTCCATGTCCTCCGAAACAAGTAATATTCTGCTTGAAGCTGGAACAAACGAACTTGAGATTGTCGAATTCTACCTTGAAGAAGAACCAAAGAAAGGTGAAAAAACCGAACTGAATCAAGTCGACGACGCCAACGCAGAAGACAAGGAAAATACCAAAAAGAAAGATCTGCGACCGAGCCGCAAGGGATACTACGGCGTCAACGTGGCCAAGGTTTTGGAAATTATTCGCATGCCGGAAGTCACTGAAATGCCTGAGGTCTCTCACGAGTCGGTGCTCGGGGCGTTCAATCTGCGTTCCAGGATCATCCCCCTGCTCGACCTCTGCGTCTGGCTGAAGAAAAAACGGGTGGAGAACGAACCCCCCAAAGTGATCGTGACCGAATTCAACCAGGTCACCTCGGCCTTCATGGTTTCAGGCGTAACCCGCATCCACCGCATCAGCTGGGAAGATGTAGAGGCGCCCAACAAATACGTCTCGGCCCTATCCAGCGACTCCATCACCGGCGTGGTGAAATTCGACAACCGGATCGTATTCATTCTCGACCTGGAACGCATTGTCTCCGAGCTCAACCCGGACATGCGCCTCAAACTCGACGAAAACGCCGAATTCAGTGCCGAGGAGCGCTACCATGCCCTGATCGCCGACGACTCTCCGCTCATCCGCGAAATGATCCGCGACATGCTCGGCCAGGCCGGGTTCCGCGTGGAAAAGACCAACAACGGCCGGGAATGTTGGGATCGCCTCCAGGAAATCAAACAGAGCGCCACGGAGGAAGGCCGTCCAATAACGGATTTTGTCCAAGTCGTTGTTTCTGATATCGAAATGCCCATGATGGACGGCCACCATCTGACCAAAAAAATCAAGGAGGATCCCCAGCTCAAAGATCTTCCGGTGATCCTGTTCTCTTCGCTGATCACGGATAAACTCCGCCACCGGGGTGAGACCGTTGGCGCGGACGACCAGATATCCAAACCGGAAATCACCTACCTTGCCCAACGCGCCGCCGTGCTCATCGAAGACAGAAAACGCCAAGCCAACGAACGGTAGGCACGCCATCAAATGACACTCCACGAGGCCTCCGGGAAACCGGGGGCCTCTTTTGAGCCTTGCAGAAATTCACCTGAAAAATATGGCACCCTTCTTTGAAGGATGTCCGACGTGCGACCGATTCTCAGGGTCTCCCGGCAGAGCCGGGATTCATCCTCGTATTACTGCATGCTTTCAACAGACGCGCACCCTACCAGCCTGAACCGCCCGTGCCCTCAAAAAGGTTCACGCCCGTAAACGTGATGGAATTCTCGCCAAAGGTCATGATGGAGTTACCGGTCACTGGATCGTACGACGTGGTGACTTCATTTATATCCACCCCCTCGAATTCAATACGATCTTCCAGGGGATTGAAATCGGCAATGGTATCGTTCCCGCTGCTGCCGTCAAAAATAAATACGTCGTGGCCGGTGCCGCCCGCCATCAGATCATTGCCCGCCCCGCCGGTTATGCTGTCATTGCCAGCACCGCCGACGATGCGGTCATCGCCTGCACCGCCGTCGAGGGTGTCATCTCCGGCCTTTCCAAACAGATAGTCGTTTCCCTCTTCGCCTTCCATCACATCATCGCCCGCAGTGCCATAGAAACCGTTGTTGCGATCATCGCCGATAAAATTCTGTCCCGGAATACCGGCAGCCGCCAGCTTTTCCAACTCGTCATCGGACATTTCCTCGTCCAGACCGCCCCGGTCATTCAGCGCCTCGGCCTGCCGCTCATGCTCCTTCTCGTCAATGACATCAGCCATCTGTTCTTCCAAAGAGGTGGCATCCGACATACGCTGTGCATTCTTTTTGGAATTATCACTCATGTGGACACCTCATTAAACGGTTTTGGCAGTTCTCTATATCCTTGGATGGCATGAATTCACAAAAGTTTCAAAAAAAAAGAGCCATGAACCCCACATTCGAGCGGGGTTCATGGCTCCTGAACTCGTCAAGACCTGCTAGCAGATGCGCGGCAGTTGTTCGCCTTCGAGCATGTTCAAAAGCCGCTTGCCGCCGAGCTGGGTCACGAGCACGACCTTGCCGGGATTGGCGTCGGTGATGGTGCCGATCTGGCAGGCACCCGTGCCCAACGGATCGGCACGCATGATTTCAAGTGCCTGTTCCGCGTATTCCCGGGGCAGGATGCACAGGAACTTGCCTTCGTTGGCGAGATAGAGCGGGTCCAACCCGAGGATGGAGCAGCCGCCCTTGACCTCCGCCTTGATGGGCAGATCGTTCTCGATCAGTTCGCAGCAAACGCCGGAACTGCCGGTGATTTCGTTGAGGGTGGTAGCCAGGCCGCCCCGGGTGGGGTCGCGCAGTACGTGCACCTCGGGCACCTGCTGTACCAGCTTGACCAACAAATGATTGAGGGCAGCGGAATCGGACTCGACCTTGGCCTCGAAATCCAGCCCCTCGCGGGTGCCGAGGATGGTCAGGCCATGATCGCCGACAGTGCCGGAAATAAGGACAACATCGCCGGGCCGGGCCGCGTCGCCGCTGGGGGCCGGGTCCACGATAATATCGCCGATCCCGGTGGTATTGATGAAAATCTTGTCCACCGCACCCTTGGGCACGACCTTGGTGTCGCCGGAGACAATGGCCACGCCCGCGTGTCTGACCGCTTCACCCATGGAAGCCACGATCTTTTCCAGATCGGCCATGGGCATTCCTTCCTCAATGATATAGGCGCAGGTCATATACCGGGGTATGGCACCCATCATAGCCACATCATTGACCGTGCCGTGCACCGCCAGGGAACCGATGTTACCACCGGGAAAGAAGATCGGATCGACCGTGAAGGAATCCGTACTCATGGCCACATGCCCGGACATGGATAACTCGGCCGCGTCATTGAGGCGGTTGAGCTCGTCGTTGCCGAGATGGGTCAAAAAAAGATCGGAAATAAGACGCTGGGAGGCGCGTCCGCCGCTGCCGTAGTCAAGTAAGACCTTGTCACTCATATCTAGTCCAATTTATATTTGTAATAGGCGGCACAACTGCCTTCGGTGGAGACCATGCACGGGCCGACCGGATTGGCCGGGGTACACGTCTTTTTGAACAGGGGGCACTCGTCGGGCTGCTTGATCCCCTTGAGGATGTCGCCGCACTTGCAGCCGGGCAACGCCGGACAATCCTTGATCTCAATGCCAAATTCCTTCTTGGCATCGAACTGTTCCCATTCGGGACGGATTTCCAGACCGGAGCCGGGTATCTCGCCGAGGCCGCGCCATAGGGCATCCGTGGGCTCGAAAACTTCGTACATGATCTCCAGGGCCTTGACGTTGCCCGCGTCTCTGACGATGCGGGTGTAGTTGTTGACCACGTGGGCCTCGCCCTTGTTGCGCCACTCGACCATCTGAACGAGTGCCTGGAGGATGTCCACGGGCTCAAACCCGGTGACCACGGCGGATTTGCCGTACTTCTCGGCAATGAACCTATAAGGCTCCAGCCCGATGATGGCCGAGACATGGCCGGGCAGGATGAAGCCGTCGATGTTGGTGTGCACGTCGGTAAGAAGCGCTTCCAGGGCCGTGGGCACGGTCTTGTGAAAACAAAGTATGCGCAGGTTGGTGATACCCTGCTCCCGGGCCATTTTCATGGTGGCCGCGATGGTCGGAGCCGTGGTCTCGAAGCCCACGCCGATGAAGACCACCAGATCACCTGGATTTTCCTTGGCCAGCTTAAGGGTATCGAACGGCGAGTAGACCACCTTGACGCGGGCGCCGTCAGCCTGGGCCTTTTTCAGATTGCGCCCCTGGTGGCCGGGCACACGCATCAGGTCCCCGAAGGTGGCCATGATGACGTGATCTTTCCCTGCCAGGTCAAGAAAGGCGTTGACCTCGGACTCATGCGTGACACAGACCGGGCAGCCCGGACCGCTCAGATGTAACGACCTGCTCGGGCAGGAGTGAACGCAGACCGCTCTGGAAGATGGCCACGGTATGCGTGCCGCAGACCTCCATGAAACGCAGGTCTCCATCCAGCTCGGACCGCATCTTGTCCAACATCTTCCGACACAACTCGGGATCACGAAATTTTTCCAATAATTCTAAACTCAAATCTCAGTCTCCTCCATGTCTTGAACACCCAGGCTCTGGGGGTCAGCACCTTCCATATACTTAATAAACCCTGTGGGCAAATAAAATCCCGCCCGGTCACTCAAGGTAACTTTTTTTTGAACATATGTTCATTTCAACTCTTGACAACCACCCTGAGAAGCCTATTGTTGTTTTGAACACGCGTTCACAAAAGTCTCAAAGGAGCAGGGATTGGGAAGGAAAAAGATAAAACGATTTGTCCAAGGGCTTCCCGAAGCGGTTTTCTTCAAGCCGCAAGGGATTCCCATGAAAACACTCATGCGCCAGGCGATCTCCATTGAAGGATTTGAAACGCTCAGGCTCGTGGATGGCGAAGGACTGATGCAGCAGGAAGCCGCAGACAGGATGGGCGTCTCCCGCCCCACCCTGAGCCGGATTCTGGCCGAGGCCAGGAAAGGCGTTGCCACGGCCCTGGCCAACGGCTGGGCCATCGAAATCGAAGGCGGCGCATACAGATGTCTCGACCCGTGCTGCCATAAGCGGGAGCAATGCATCCAAGGAGAAGACGATATGCCTAATATGGACGGAACAGGCCCCGGTGGCGGGCGTGGCGGCGGACGTGGTGGCGGGCGTGGCGGCGGACGTGGTGGCGGACGTGGCGGTGGCGGCGGCCGTGGCATGGGCCAGGGAACCGGCATGGGCCGGGGACAAGGCGGCCAGGGACGCGGCATGGGTCCGTGCGGCCAAGGGGGCAACCAAGTAATCGGAAACCAGGGCGGCCAGGGCAACCGGCAGCGCACCAGGACCATTCAGAACAACAATCCTCAAACCACCATGGGAGGCACCGTGAAAAAGATAGCAGTAACCAGCGAAGGCCCCAACCTGACCGACGCCGTTGATCCGCGCTTCGGCCGGGCCGCAGGCTTCGTCATCGTGGATCTGGAAACCATGACCACCGAATTCCTGGACAACGGTTCCTCCCAGGTCCGGGCACAGGGCGCAGGCATCCAGGCTGCCGAGAATGTTGCCAATGCAGGCGTGGACGCCGTGCTCACCGGCAATGTCGGCCCCAAGGCGTTCGACGCGCTGTCTGCGGCAGGCGTGAAAATCATCCAGGGAATGAGCGGCATGACCGTAGGCGAGGCCGTGGACCAGTTCAAAACCGGCAACTTGACCACGGCTGATTCGGCCAACGTGGCAGGTGGTGGAAACAAGTGATTTACGCCATTGCCAGCGGAAAGGGTGGCACGGGCAAAACAACGGTGACCGCCTCCCTCGCAGTCCTCTGGGGCGAGCCGGTCACCGCCGTTGATCTCGATGTGGAGGAGCCCAACCTGCACCTTTTCCTCAAACCCACGACTATGAAAAGCGAACCGGCCTACATTGAAGTGCCGGAAGTGGACGAGGACAAGTGCACCAAATGCCGCGCCTGCTCCGAGCTGTGCCAATTCAAGGCGATCTCGGTCATGGGCGACCTGCTGCTCACCTTCCCCGAGATGTGCCACGGCTGCGGCGGGTGCATGGAAATCTGCCCCGAAGGGGCTCTGACGCCCGGAAAGCGGGAGTTGGGTGAAATCATCACGGGCGAGGCGGGCGACAACCACTTCCTCATGGGACGACTGCGCATCGGCGAGGCCATGAGCCCACCGCTCATGCGCCAGGTCATGAAGCGTATGCCCGAGGCCATGCGCCAGCGGGACATCCTCATCGACGCCCCTCCCGGCGTGAGTTGCCCGGCTGTGAGTGCGGTCTCGAATGCAGACTGCATCGTGCTGGTCACCGAGCCCACCCCCTTCGGCTTCCACGACTTCAAACTCGCCTGGGAGGCGTTCTCCCCGATGGGCAAACCCATGGGTGCGGTCATCAACCGGGCCGGAGTCGGCCACAACGAGGTGCAGGATTTCTGCAAGGAAAAGGGTATCCCCATCTGGGCTGAAATCCCCTTTGACCGGGCCGTGGCCGTCGCCTATTCCCGAGGCGAAGTCCCCGGCGTGACCGTTGCGTCGATCACCGGCACCTTCGCCACCCTGAAGCAGAACATGACAGAAGCCGTCAAGGAGGTGCGCCATGCATGAAGTGGTCATCATCAGCGGCAAGGGAGGCTCGGGCAAGACATCCATCACCGGAGCTTTCGCCCACCTTGCGAAAAACGCCATCCTCTGCGACCTCGACGTGGATGCCCCGGACCTGCACCTGCTGCTTGCGCCCGAGTATCACCGCACCGAAGACTTTCATTCGGGTAACGAGGCGATCATTGATCCTAAACGATGCACAGGCTGTGGCCTGTGCGAAACCCTGTGCCGGTTCGACGCCATCAAGCAGGAAGGCGAGGTCTTCCGCATCGACCCCATGCACTGCGAAGGATGCAAGGTATGCGTGGCCCTGTGCCCAGCCGAGGCCATCGACTTTCCGTCGCGGCATTGCGGACAATGGTATGAGTCCAGCACCCGGTTCGGCACCATGATCCACGCCCAGCTTTTTCCGGGCGAGGAAAATTCGGGCCGACTGGTCACTCTGCTCAAACAACGGGCCAGAGAAATTGCCGAGGACAAGGGATATTCCATGGTCCTGAGTGACGGCGCGCCGGGCATAGGTTGTCCGGTCATCAGCTCACTGGCAGGAACGGACCTGGCTGTGGTGGTCACGGAACCCACGCCCTCCGGGCTGCACGATCTCAAACGTGTGGCCGAACTCTGCGACCAATTCAAAACGAAGGTTACCGTGTTCATTAACAAATTCGACCTCAACCCCGACCAGACCACCGCTATCGAGGACTATTGCCGAGAGCGTGGCTATCAGGTAATCTGCAAATTCCCGCATGACAATGCGGTGACTGAAGCGATGGTCAAGGGAAGGGTCATCAACGAATGTGAAAACAATGCGGCTACCCAACTTCTGGAAACCGCTTGGGAAAACATGCTCAACCTTTTACCTAACAAGAAGTAATGTAAGGAGTATCCAATGAATACACTTGTTGCCATCCCCTCCGCCCTGCCCGGTGGACTGGACTCGGCCGTGGACGCCCATTTCGGCCACTGCGGTATCTACACCCTTGTCGCGATTGAGGGCGGTGAAATCAAGGAAATCAAAACCCTTGAGAACGTTCCTCACGAACAGGGCGGCTGCATGGCCCCGGTCAACTACCTCGCCTCGAACGGCGTCAAGGCACTCATCGCAGGCGGCATGGGTTTCCGTCCCCTGCAGGGCTTCCAACAGGTGGGCATTACCGTCTACCACAATGGCGGTGCCCCCTCCGTCGGCATGGCCGTACAGGCCTTTCTGCACGACAGCCTGCCCCAATTCTCCGCAGAACACACCTGCGGTGGCGGCGGCAACTAGCACTCGACCCCACAATAAACCACAAGAAAAACCCGGCAGGCATCCGTTGCCCGCCGGGTTTTCCTTTGAGATGCGGGCCAGAACAACAAAGCGGGCTTTCCCGCATTGGCCCTATCCCGCGCTTTATTTTTCCTCCGCGTACTGCTAGATTGAACTCCGCCGGAGGCAATGAAGCACCCGGCCACTCACGTACCCGACAATGACGACCAGAAAAATAGCGCAACAGTCCGCAATGCCAGCCCAATCGAAACTCCCGGCACCGCCACCGGTGACCGTCGATCCCACACTTCCCGTGCCGGACGATCGGCAGTGCGCTGAATACTGGCAACGCTTCTCCATGCTCGAAAACATCGTGGAGCACAGCCTTGAGGTGGCCAGGGTGGCGACCTTCATAGCCCGCCGGGCCTTGGAAGTCGGCATAACCGTAGATATTCCCACAGTGCGGGCCTCTGCCCTGCTGCACGACATTGCCAAGACCTACTGCATCCTGCACGGCGGCAACCACAGCCAGCTCGGCGGAGCCTGGGCCATGGACCTTACGTCCAATCCGGCCATCGCCACGGGCGTCACCCACCACGTCTACTGGCCGTTTGAATTGGACATCGCCAAATACATCACCCCACTGGCCGTCATCTATGCGGACAAACGAATCCGCCACAACAGCCTGGTGACCATCCAGTCCCGCTTCAAGGACCTGATCGAACGATACGGGACCAACGACTACATCCGGGGACGGATCGAGATAACCAGGGCGCAGGCCGTGGACCTCGAAACCTGCCTCGGCAAGACTCTAGAGGTAGATCTCAATGCATGTGATTTTGATAGCGGGCGGCTGGTCTGACGAACGGGATGTCTCCCTTTCCGGGGCCAAAAAAATTCATTCGAGCCTGATTGAACTGGGACACGACGTCACCGTCTTCGACCCGGCTGACGACTTCAAGAACCTCCTGACCGTGGCCAAGGGCGCGGATTTCGCGTTCATCAATCTGCACGGCACGCCGGGCGAGGACGGCCTGATCCAGGCAGTGCTCGACAAGGCGGACTGCCCCTACCCAGGGAGCCGGAGCCGCCGCCTCCTACCTGGCGTTGAACAAGGCCGCCTCCAAGGAGGTCTTCGAATCCGTGGACGTACACACGCCGAAATGGCAGTTCATCACCTCGGTCCAGGGCAGAGACACCCAGTTCACCCTTCCCCTGCCCGTGTTCGTCAAGCCCAACAAGGGCGGTTCCAGCCTCGGCATGAGCCTGGTCAGAAAGGCCAAGGAACTGCCTGCGGCCCTGGACAAGGTCTTTGCCATGTGCCAGTCCGCCCTGGTGGAGGAATACATCCCCGGCGTGGAACTGACCTGCGGCATTCTGGGTGAACGGCCACTCCCACTGGTCATGATCACCCCCAAAGGCACCGCCGAATTTTTCGATTACGAGAACAAATACGCTGCGGACGGAGCCGAGGAAGTGTGCCCGGCTCCGGTGGACGACACGATCACCGCGACCATTCAGGAGCAGATGCTCACCGCGCACAAGGCACTGGGGCTGACCGGATACAGTCGGGGCGACTTCATCCTGGCCAAAGACGGCACCGCCCACCTGCTGGAGATCAACACCCTGCCCGGCATGACGCCCACCAGCCTGCTGCCCAGGGCCGCCGCCGCCATCGGCCTTGATTTCGCCGGACTCATCGCCGAATTGATCAATCTCGGACTGCAACGGAAGGCGAACTGATGGGCGAATCCCTCCCCACCTCGATCCGACTGGCCTTGTCCGCCTACGGACTCGGCTGGAAAGCGGCCATTCCCCTGCTCAGGCTCAATCACAGGCTCCGTGACGGCTGGGACCAGCGCATCCTGTCCGGCGGGTTGCCCGCTCCGGCCCACCTGTGGATACAGGCGGCCAGCGGCGGCGAGGCATATCTGGCCCGGGAAGTGCTCAAGGAGCTCAAGCCCATGGGGGATGAAACCCTGCGCGTGCTCGTGACCACCAACACGGCACAGGGATACGAAACCCTTGTCCGGACAGCCGATGAGATCAACAAGGAACGCTCCGGCATTGCGGTTCAGCCCTGGTATTTCCCCTTTGACGCGCCGGATAACATGCACCGCATGGTTGGCCACGTCCGGCCCCGCGCGGCCCTGATCCTGGAGACGGAAATCTGGCCCGGCTTTCTGAACGCCTGCCGGAATCACAATGTCCCCGTACTGCTGGCCAATGGCCGCATGACCACCAAAAGCCTGGGGGGATACATGGCCTGGCCCAGTCTGTTCCGCGCCCTCAGCCCGGAGCGGATCATGGCCGTATCCGAAACCGATGGCCGCCGCTTCGGCACCCTGTTCGGACGCGACAGGATCTGGGTCATGCCCAACATCAAGTTCGACCGCATGGCAAACGCACGGCCCATGGCGCGCAAGAACAATCCACTCAAAGATCTGATTGAGCCACGGGCCGATTTCGTCGTCTTCGGCTCGGTGCGCAAGGAAGAACTGGCCCCGGTAACGCGACTGGCTGCTGGCCTCCTGCGTGAGCGGCCCAAGACCATCCTCGGCCTCTTTCCCCGCCACATGCATCATATCCCGCTGTGGGAAAACGCCATGAACGCTGCCGGACTCAACTGGACCCTGCGGTCCCGGCTGGAGGCAACGGCCCGGCCCGGCACCATAATTCTCTGGGACACCTTCGGCGAACTGGTCCCGGCATACGGTCTGGCCAAGGCGGCATTCGTGGGTGGCAGCCTGGTCCCGCTGGGCGGCCAGAACTTTCTGGAACCCCTCACGTGCGGCGTGACCCCGGTGACCGGCCCGCACTGGAAGAACTTCGCCTGGGTGGGCCGCGAAATCGTGGACACCGGCTTGGCCGTGGAGGTGCGTGACGAGCAAGAGGCTCAATCCGCCCTGATCGGGCTCCTTGAGAACACCCCGCCCCAAAAGGCCGTCGCCGCCAACGCCGCAGCCTACATCCGCGACCGCCGGGGCGGCGCGAAATCCGTAGCCAAACAGGTTGCCCAATTTCTCAATAACGTTTAACTAGCCTCAACACACAACACGATGAGCAAATTTCCCAAATGTCATGGAATCATCCCGGCGAGGTACGAATCCTCACGTTTTCCGGGCAAACCCCTGGTCGAGATCCAGGGCAAGCCCATGTTCTGGCACGTCCATGACCGGGCCAGCCGGTGCCCGCAACTGGAAAGCATCACCCTGGCCACGGACGACAAGCGCATATTCGAGGCCGCAAAGGCATTGAACGTGCCCGTGGTCATGACCGCAAACACCCATCAAAGCGGCACTGATCGCGTTCTGGAAGCGGCTCGCACGCTGGGACTCGACAACGACGCGGTAGTGGTTAATATCCAGGGAGACGAACCCGCGCTGGAACCGGCCATGCTCACGGAACTGCTGGAACCATTCTCGCGTCCCGAGGTCCGGGTGGCGACCCTGGCCACGGCCATCGGTCGGGAAGAGGCCCAGTCCCCGGATCGCGTCAAGGTGGTCATGGCCCGAAACGGACGGGCGCTCTACTTCTCGCGCGCCATGGTTCCATTCGACCGCGATGAGAAATTGCACGGATTTCTGCTCCACATCGGACTCTATGCCTTCCGCATGGAGGCGTTGGAACAATTCGGCAGGCTCGATCCGAGCCCTCTGGAGCAACGGGAAAAACTTGAGCAACTCCGTTTGCTTGAGGACGGCATTGATATTTACGTGACCGAAACGAGGCATGCCTGCCACGGCGTGGACAGGCCTGACGACCTCGAAACAGTGAAGAATATTTTGGAGAACCACTGATGAAAGCTATCCTGGCCCTGGAAGACGGCACCATTTTCAAAGGAGAAAGCTTCACCGGCGAAGGCGAAGCCAGCGGTGAGGTCATCTTCAACACCGGCATGACCGGCTACCAGGAAATTCTGACAGACCCCTCCTACACCGGGCAGATGGTCACCATGACCTATCCGCTGATCGGCAACTACGGCGTGAACCCCGAGGACGTGGAATCCCACAAGGTCCAGGCGGAAGCCTTCATCGTCAAGGAGTGCTGCAAGAAACCGAGCAACTGGCGATCCACCATGTCCCTGCCCGAATACCTCACCGAAGTCGGCGTCATGGGCATCGAAGGCATCGACACCCGGGCACTCACCCGCCACCTGCGCCTGCACGGTGCCCAACGTGGATACATAGGAACCGGTGACGTGAATCCCGAGGAACTCGTGGAAAAGGCCCGCTCCATCGAAAAGATGGAAGGCCTCAACCTGGCCGATCGCGTCTCCTGCGAAAAGCCATATACATGGGACGGCAAAAAGCCGGTCTTCCTGAATGATCTGAAAGATTTCTCGTGGAAAGGCTCCGGCCCCAAACTGGCCGTCTACGACTTCGGCATCAAATGGAACATCCTGCGCCTCCTGGAGGCCGAGGGGTTTGACCTGCTGGTCCTGCCATCTCACTTCACCGCGGCCCAGGTGCGCGCACTTGGCCCTGACGCGATCTTCCTGTCCAACGGCCCCGGCGATCCGGCGGCCGTGACCACCGCCGTAGACGCCACCCGAGACTTGTACATGGACTACCCTGTTGCGGGCATCTGCCTGGGACACCAAATTCTCGGCCTGGCCATGGGCGGCAAGACCTACAAGCTCAAATTCGGACATCACGGCTGCAACCACCCGGTCATGGACCTGCACACCGAGAAGATAGAAATCTCCTCGCAGAACCACGGCTTCTGCGTGGATATTGAGGGGCTGGATTTCCTTGAAACCACCCACATGAACCTCAATGACAACACGCTTGAGGGATTTCGACACAAGGAGCGCCCCATGCTGGCCATCCAGCATCACCCGGAAGCCGGACCTGGGCCTCACGATAGCCGCTATTTTTTCAAACGTTTTCGTGATATGGTCAAGGAAAGCACGGGGAAATAGACCGCACTTTCACTGCAGCCGGCTCAAACGCAAGAGGGCGGAAAAGCATGTCGAACCAACTGATCAATGCTCGAAAAAAAATCAATTCGGTCCCAACCTTATTGAAGAAAGGCAAATACATGCCCGCTGTTCAGTCTGTCCATGACGGACTGATTCTGTATTTGAAAAATCCTGTGATGAAGGGTGAGAGGGAAGAATTCGAAGAAATTCTCCAAAAGGCCACCTACAGTCTCAATTCCGATGCCCGGCTACGCAAGATATATCCCCTTGTCATCAGTTACGAACCGGGCCAGGAACGCATCCTGCTCGACTCCATGCGGGAACTCCTGCAGGAATTGCAAAAAGTACTGAACGACGAGGTCAAGGATGACATGCAGGCCATCCTGATCAAGAAACAGGAAACCCTCGCCAAAGGCCAGCAGCTCCTCGACAGCCAGGAATGGGACAAAGCCAAGGACACCTTCGACCAACTGGTCAAGGAATTCGGCGGGGACACGGACCTCAAGGCGGACATCGCGGACCGTTACCTCAATGCGGGCCGATACCAGGAAGCCTTCCACATGCTGGACGACGCCCTGCAGGATGATCCCAACGCCATCCACCTGTACAACCGCATCGGCATGGTCCTACGCAAGATGAAGGACTATGATACGGCTGAAAAATACTATCTCAAGGCCCTGAGCCTGACAAACGAGGACGAATATCTGCATTACAACCTCGGTCGACTGTATTTTGATTGGCGGAAATGGAATAAGATGGTCCAATCAGCGCAAAACGCAGTAAATATCAACCCAAAATTCGTCGAAGCGATCAAAATGCTAAAGTTCGCCCAGAAAAAGACGACTGAATAGCACCACCCACAACGAAAAGGACGGCCAAGCCGTCCTTTTTTGAGTTTACAGACATTTTCCTTTTTGGTAAAAAGCCCCTCGCGTAATTGCAAGGGGGAGAAGACTATGAACTATTGGACGGAGTTGGGATGGATCATCATCCCGATGAACGCCGTCGAGGTGGGGTTCGCCATAGGCATGTGTTTGATGGCAACCTATCTCGACAAACGGAAAGGGTAGCAGCGGATTGATGCCACCATCCGGGCCGGGTTCCAGATAAAGGAACTCGGCTTTTTCATGCCTCGCGGACACCGTCTTCCGCCAAAAGCGCGGCTATGCGTCCGGCAACGCCCCGCAGATCATCCTCCACATAGTCGGTATCCTCACGGCACAAGGCTTCATGAGCAGCCCCCTTACCGGTACGCACCAAAATGGTCGTGGCCCCGGAATTGCGCCCCACCCCCATGTCCGCCGTCTTGTCACCGATCATGAACACGTCAGCCGGGTCGAATCCCAACTCGCGGGCCGCCCGCTCCATGAGTCCGATGCCGGGCTTGCGGCAATCACAATTTTCCTCGGGCGTATGGGGGCAGTAGTACATAGCCTCAAACGCCACCCCGTGAGGTTTCAGCAGTTCGGCCATACGGTCGTTGCAGGCATGGACCGAGGCATCGTCGAAATACCCGCGCCCCACGCCGCTCTGGTTGCTGAGCAGGACCAAGCCAAATCCCATGTCCACCATCTGCCTGAGGCCTTCGGCCGCGCCCGGCAACAGCTCGACTCCATCAGGATCGCTGAGATAATGCCTGTCGAAAATGACCGTCCCATCCCGATCGAGAACAATGTATTTTTTCGGCATGATAGACTATTCCTCCCCCACAAGACGCCAAGCCATGTCCAGAGCGGCCTGAAAGCTCTTGATGGAAGCCTGGCCCGTGCCCACCAGATCGTAGCCGGTGCCGTGGTCCGGTGAGGTGCGCGGATACGGCAGACCGAGCGTGACGTTCACGGCCTGGCTGAAATGCATGAGCTTGAGCGGCCCCAGCCCCTGGTCGTGATACATGGCGAGCACGGCGGGATACTCCCCCTTGGCCGCGAAATGAAACACCGTGTCCGCAGGAATGGGACCGGTCACCGCCAGTCCTTCGAGTCTGGCGGCCTCCAGCGCCGGGGAGATGATCCTGATCTCCTCGTCACCGATCCGACCGGATTCCCCGGCATGGGGATTGAGGCCGCAGACCGCCACCGGACCGACAAATCCGAGCCTGCCGAGAAAATCGCTCGTCAGGCGAAGGCAACGCAAAATACGCTCGTGGGTGATCAACCCCGGCACGGCCCTCAACGGCGGATGGGTGGTGACCAGACTGACCCGCAGCTTGGGAGCGGCCAGATCATCCGGGTCATGGCCGCACAAATGCATGCACACGCCATCCGCCCCCACCCCGAGCCGTTCCGCAAGGAATTCAGTGTGCCCGGGAAAATCAAACCCCGCCTGCTGGAGCATGGCCTTGTTGAGCGGGCAGGTCACCAAACCCTGGGCCAGGCCGGACAACAAGGCTTCCACCGCCGCATCCAGGCTGATCCCTGCGGCCAGACCGCCCTCGACCGTGGGTTGGCCGGGCGGAAATCCGAGCCGCGACAACTCCGGCGGCTCAAATACGTAGACCCCGGCCGCCTGGGTCAGGATTGCCTCAAGCGTTCCGATCTTTTGAAAAAAAACCGGAGCTCCGATCCGCTCCAACTCCCGCGAAAGCGTCCGGGCCGGACCTATGACCAGCACCCGCTCATGATCGCTGACACCAGTATCGACAAAATGGCGCACCACCAGTTCCGGACCAAGTCCGCAGGGGTCACCAAGGGTTACACACAGGGTTCGCATTATTATATCCATCCGATACATGAAATTTTTCACAGAGATATGGAGCGATGCACGTCACGGCAACGCGGGAATCAACGCCCGCCCCTGCCCACCTTGACGGAATGCAGACGCAAGAAATCCGCAAGTATCGTGTCATGATCAAAGGCGAGTCCAGGCAATTCATCCAGAGAAAAAACTCTTGCCTGAGCCGCGTCATCCCCGGCCATGAGACTGTCCATGTCATGGGCCATTCCCGTGTACACGACACTCAGGGTATGCTGGCGCGGATCACGTCCGGGATCGGAATAGACCCCCAGCAGACCGGTGAGCTCGACATCCAGCCCGGTCTCCTCTTTTGCCTCGCGCACAGCCGCCCGCTCGCAGGTCTCGCCATAATCGACAAAGCCGCCAGGCAGAGCCCAACCCGGAGGCGGATTCTTTCGCTCGACGAGCACGACTCCGTCACCCCGCACCGCATCCGGGACCAGAATGACCACATCCACAGTGGGTACGGGATTCCGATACATGACGACGTCCCCGCCGCAGTGGGGACACGGTATTTTCTTTTCCACCCAGTTCGCTCCTGATTTTCGCGACCATAGCCGCTACGCCCGCTGGACACAACGGCAAAAGTCTCCTGCCCTGGAGCGGATGCAGAGAACCGGAGCCATCAATCCAGAGGGAGGGTAAACCGGAACGTTGCCCCATGGCCAAACTTGCTTTCAACCCAAACCTCGCCTCCGTGGGCCTCCACGATCTTTTTGACGATGGCCAGGCCAAGCCCGGTACTGGCTTCCCCGGCCGTGGGGCGAATGCTGGTCTTCTTGAATGTTTGGAACAGCAGGTCTTTCTCGTCCGACGGAATGCCCTGACCATGATCAATCACGGAGACAAGGGCTTTTCCGCCACTCTCTTCCAGGGTTATGTTGATGGACCGATTGGTGGAAGAAAACTTGATGGCATTGGTGAGCAGGTTGTCGAGCACCTGCCCGATGCGTCTGGCATCGAAAAGAAACGGGGCAAGGCTCCCTCAGGAGAAACGATGGTGATGGCCTTGGCCTTGGCCGTGAGGGACTGGATCCGCAGGCGCTCTTTAATGACCTCGCCCAGGTCTACGACGTTCTTCACCAGTTGCAACCGTCCGGACTCAATGACCGAAATATCCAACAAATCATTGACCATATCATTCATGTGCAGATTGGCAGAATGAATGAACTCAATGACCTCTCTCTGCTCATCGGTCAGCCCACCGCAGAGGCCGCCAAGGAACATCTCCGTCAGTCCGTTGATACCGTTGATAGGACTGCGCAAATCATGGGCAGCCATACCCAGAAACTGATTCTTGACCTTGTTCGCCCGCCGCAACCGACGGATGGTGTCCACCATCTCCACGTTGTTGTCCACCCGGCAATAAAGCTCCTCGATCTCAAAGGGTTTGCCGATAAAATCGTTGGCTCCGCTCTTGATGAACCGAGCCGTGAGCATGGGGATTTTGGACGACGAAATACCGATGACCGGCATCTGCTCCTTGGAATACCGTGCTCGAATCGCCCGGGTCAGATCCACCCCGTTCATGCCGGCATTTCATAGTCGGTTATGACCAATCCGACAGGATCACCCGTGTCCAAAACGGCCAAGGCGGATTCGCCGTCTTCCACATCCAGCACCTGAAACATCTGCCGATGCAGCATGGTACACAAGGAATAGCGAAAAGACATGGAACCACCGACCACCAGAACCCTGATCTTCCGGTTTCGCCTGAGCCGCCGGATGTAACTGAGAAGATTCTCCACGGAATGGGAATCCCTGGCCACATGGTCGATAATTTCCTTGGAAAACAAACGAGTGTGGGCCTCGACCGTGAACTCGGGCGTGAATAGGATGCAGGGAACCGCCCTTGAACAAAAAAGATCGGCAATTTCCGACAGGAGTTTCGTAGCAAAGGCCTATTTTGCGCTGAAATCGCCAATGATGTCAGCTTTTTATTTGCCCAAAATTTGTAAGACCTATACTTTTTGAAATGTTTGACGCTAGAAAGCTATGCTGCAAAACACTTTTCTAGATTTTTACTTGACTTTGTAAGACCCTGGAGATATGGTTTTGCTCATGGCTCATATACACAAGAAGACCAAGGGTGGCAGGAGCTACTACATCCGCGAAATGGCCCGGGTGGACGGCAAGCCAAAGGTCGTCAACCAGGTTTATCTGGGCTCGATCGAAAGGATCCTGGCATTGGCCAGCGGCGACAAGAAGCTCGATCTCAAACGCATCCAGGTCCAGGAGTTCGGGGCTCTTTGGCTTGCGAATCTTATCGACAAGGAGATCGGCCTTGCAGGTGTCGTCGACGGCATTGTGCCCCAGACAGAGAAAGCGGGTGGCCCGAGCATCGGGGAGTACTTTCTGTATGCGACCTTCAACCGCATGGTTTCTCCCTGCTCGAAAAGGGCCTTGCCGGAATGGTACAAGGGCACGGCCATCCAGCAGATACGCCCAGTTGACATCCAGGAACTGGACTCGGATCGGTTCTGGCGAAAATGGGAGAGGGTTGGCGAGAAGGAAATCCGGGCCATCGCCGAAGAACTCTTCCGGAGAGTTTCGGAACTGGAGCCCTCGGATTCCGGGTGCTTTTTGTTCGACACCACAAACTACTACACCTTCATGGCCAGTGACACGGATTCCGAACTTGCCCAGCGTGGCAAGAACAAGGAAGGACGGGATTGGCTCAGACAGGTGGGCTTGGCGCTTCTAGTGGCCAGGGACACGAAGTTGCCCTTCTTCTACAGGGAGTACGAGGGCAACCGCCACGATTCCAGACTGTTCGGACAGATCATGGACGAAGTGATGGGAGCGATGGGCGAGCAGGGGAGCAAGGAGGTGACCGTTGCCTTCGACAAGGGCATGAACAGCGAGGAAAACCTGGTGGCCATCGACGGCATGAAGAACGTCCACTTCGTGACCACCTATTCCACGTATTTCGCTGAGGAGTTAACCCATGTGGACAAGGAGAGCTTCTCGGTAGTGGACACTCCCAAGAATAGGCAGCTTGAGGCCCGAGGGCTGGGTGATGATCGGCTCTTGGCCTGGAGGACGACCGGGGAGTACTGGGGCAGGGAGAGGACCGTGGTGGTCACCTACAACCCTCTTACCGCCACCAAGCAGCGATATGGCTTCGAGAAGAGGTTGAGCAGGCTCCAGGCGGCTCTGTTTGAAATCAGATCAAAGGTGAGAGCGGGTCGTCCGTACTGGCGCAGGAAGGAGAATATCCTGGCGAGATATCATTCCGCTTGCGACGAGCTTCACCTGCCGAAGAACCTCTACGACCTGGAATTCACGAAAGAGGGTCAGGGGCTGGGCCTGGGCTTTCGCAAGAACTACTACCGGATCGGTCGCTACATCGATCGTTTTGGCAAGAACATCATCATCACGGATCGGGCGGACTGGAGCGCCGACCAGATTGTCAGGGCCAGTCTGGACCGGTACATGGTGGAAAACGCTTTCAGGCAGACCAAGGATGACGACCTGGTTAGCCTCCAGCCCATCCGCCACTGGACTGACAGCAAGATCAGGTGCCACATCCTGACCTGCGTGGCTGCCTTGTGCTATCTGCGACTCATCGAACTCAAGCTCGCGAAGGCTAACATCCAAATGAGCGCGGCAAGCGTCATGGCCAGCATGAAAAGGCTGCACTCCTGCCTGTGCTGGAAGGCAGGCAAGAACAAGCCGGTGAGAATGCTGGAGGAACCGTCAGAGCAGCAGGGCCAAATACTCCAGGCCTTTGGCTACGAAATCACGAATGGGGTCTTACAGATTTCCAAGCGATAGCGCGTTGTTTTTGTTGTTCTTTTAGGTAAAAACGAGGCCTTTGCTACGAAACTCCTGTCCGAATCTTGAGAATCCAAGAGATCGAGATCGAGAATGGTCAAAAAAATATTCTTGAAGGAATTGTCGAGATATTCCCTGGCTTCGGCGTACGTCCGCACACTATCCGGACGACTACCGAAGTTGTCTTCTATGGAACGTTGCAATTCCAAAGAAACGCTCCGACTGCCCCCGACGATGAGGATACGGACATCTTCCCTGCCGTCCTTGACCTTTTGCATGCACACCTTCTCTTGTACGAAAGGTAGCACAAAAGCGAGTCGGCAAAAAAGACCGTTATAACTTAAAAAGAAAGCGTGACGGAAAAGCCTTTGTCACAAAGTTTTTTCACGGAAACGGCCCCCTCTCGGAGAACGGCCAAGCGTGAGGAACTGAGCAGGCGCACCACAGTGGACGGACTGCCTCCACGGGGCCATGGACGATCGAAATACACGGCATCGGCGTGCTCCAGCAACTCGGGGTCAACGTCCTCGGGGAGCGCCACGGAAGGCTTGCCACTGATATTGGCACTGGTCGCCACGAGAGGTCGCTTGAGACGACGAGACAATTCCGAGGCAAAGGGATGCCCGCTCCAGCGTACCGAAGTATAGCCGTCCTCATCGGACAGACACTGCGGCAGATCGGGGAGAGCCTTGACCAGGATGGACAACGGACCAGGCCAGAACGATTCCGCCAGTTGGTTGAAGGCAAGCGGCAGCTCATTGGTAACCAAAGACAACATCTTCACGCTGCCAACAATCAGGGAAAGGGGTTTAGCCTGTGGACGCGCCTTGATATCCAGAACATGGCTGCAAGCCTTCTCGTTGGTCGCATCGCAACCAAGGGCATACAGGGTCTCTGTAGGATATACCACGACTCCACCGGCTTCCAGGACTTTGAGTAACTCGTGCAAGACGTCCTCCCATCTTCTCGCTGCCACGTTCAGGCCACCCGATAAGCACTCCCTAATCTTGGCGGCATATGTATACCCGAATGTCCCTTTTTTCAATAAGAAAGGGGGTCACCACCCTATTATCGCTCGCACCACTCCCGTTTGAGACGATCAAACTCCTCGGCGTCAAAGGAAGGAGTGTCGTACATGCCCGCCGCGTCACGCTGCTTGAACGCCTCATATAAAATAATGGCTGCGGCCACGGACACGTTGAAGCTCTGTACCATACCCTGCATGGGAATATAGATTTCATCAGGCACCAGCTCGGCAATCTCCGGGGCTGTTCCCCGATGCTCGTTGCTCAGAATGATCGCCGTGGGCCGGGTGAAATCGAACGCCATGACCGGACGCGCTGTCTCGGAAAATCCGGTCCGCAGAATCTGGCCGCCCTCCATTTTCAGGGCATCCACCATGGCCCCGGCATCGACATGCCGGGTACGCCGAATCCATTTCGTGGCCGACGCCGAACTCTTTTTGCCCAATTCGGGCCAGCTCGATGTGGTGTAGTAGAGATGGACGTCGAACACGCCGAAGGCGTCACAACTCCTGAGCACCGCCGAAACATTGTGCGGGTCCCATATGTTGTCGAAAACCAGGGTCAAATCCTTTTGACGTCGGAACAGCACCTGCTCAATACGCTGTTTTCTTTTTTCGCTGATATCACGTGACATGCTCGGCTTGGTACCTGATTCGAACAGGATTATGCAAGGAAAATGGGCACTCCACCTTGAAATGGTTGTCAATCGGCGTTGAAAGTTGACCCATCATCGGCGTCGAAATTTGACCCACCCCGAACGTGATTTTCGGGTGTTGGGGGGAGGCTTTTCCGGGGGCGGCGGCAGGGTCGGGAATGGAGGGAGCCCGGAGGGCGACCGGAATTCCCGACCCTGCCGCCGACGCTTATGCGTCCTGCCCTTGGTGCTGTCCCCTGCCTTGTTTCAGCCTCCAGCTTTCATTGCCTGTTTCGATGATCTCGCAGTGATGTGTGACGCGGTCCAACAGGGCCGTGGTCATCTTGGCGTCTCCAAAGACCTGTGACCACTCCCCAAAGCTCAGGTTCGTGGTGATCAGCACCGAGGTCCTCTCGTAGAGCTTTGAGAGCAGGTGAAAGAGCAGCTGGCCTCCTGACCTGGAAAACGGCAGGTAGCCGAGTTCGTCCAGGATGACCAAGTCGAAGCGCGCCAAAGTCTCGGCCAGCCGTCCGGCCTTGCCGTCCGCCTTTTCCTGCTTGAGCTGGTTGACGAGGTCCACCAGATTGAAAAAGCGCACTCGGGCGCCGTTGCGCACGGCATTGGAGCCGATGGCGATGCTTAAATGCGTTTTTCCGGTGCCCGTGCCGCCTACAAAGACCACATTGATCCAGCTCTCCATGAAGCCGCCCTGGTATAGATCCCTGATCCTGGCCTCACCGACGTGCGAGTCCTGGAAGTCGAAACCGTCCAGATCTTTGCTCACGGGAAATCTGGCGATCCCCAGGCGGTATCGGATGCTGCGTACGCGGCGCTCGGCCTGTTCCGCCTTGAGCAGATCTAACAGAAACCGTTCCAGAGTGGCCCCGGATCGACGACCGTGCTCAAGCATCTCGTCGTAAGCTCCGCGCAGGCCATGCAGCTTGAGCTCTTTGAGCAAAGCCAAGATGTCATTGCGAAGCATGGCTCGCCTCCAATAGCTGGTCATAACGTCCGCAGTCGGCCACAGGCTCGCATTTGATCCTGAGGTGATCGGGGACGCAAACCTCTTGGGTTGGCCTTTGATCACGGGAGCGGTTCAAGATGTTAAGGACCACGTCCCGACTCACCGTGTTCTGGTCCAGGGCCGCCTGGCAGGCGTCGGTTACTGCCTGGAGTCCATGGCTGGGCACCGCTGTCAGGATACCCGCAAACTGTCGGTCCCAGTCCTTATGCCGCCGCAGGGACAGACGGATTTGCTCCATCGGCGCAGGAAGCCTCCAGTCCTGGAAGGGAGCGCCGTTGCGGAGCGCTCCGGGCTTACGCTCCAGGACAGGCACGTAGTGCCACGGGTCATAGACAGTCTTTTCTCTGCCGAATCGGCGGGCATGTACGGCCAGCACCCGGCCATCGCGAATCACCGAGATGTGGTCGGCGTACGCCTTGATCTGCGCCGCCTGTCCAGCCGCCTCGCAGGGTACGCTGTACCGGTTGTGATCAAACCGCACCAGACATGTGGAGGAAACCCGGCATTCCTGAATACGGTAGCCATCGAAAGGGGCTGCGGGCTTGATTAGGTTTTCACGCTCCTGCAGGAAGACCTCCCAGATCGTCTTGTCCGTAATCTCCGGATGAGCCTGAGTCTTGGCCCAACCAATAGCTCGCTCCAGCAGCCAGGCGTTGTACTCCTCAAGGCTCCCGAAACGCCATCTGCCGGATAAAAAACGAGTACGTACCAGATGGACTTGATTTTCCACCTGCCCTTTTTCCCAGCCAGCAGCAGGCGTACACAGCGTGGGGTCCACCAGGTAATGAGTGCACATCTGCTCGAAGCGGGAATTGAGTTCGCGTTGCTTGCCGCGTAGAACTTTGTTCACTGCGGTCTTCATGTTGTCGTAAATACCTCGGCCACAAGATCCGCCGAAGAAGGCAAAGCCGCGCTGATGGGCGTCGAATACCATCTCCTGGGTCTCCCGAGGGTAACCGAAGCAGAAGACCATCCGGCTATGGCACAATCGCATGTGCGCGGTCTTGACCGTCATTGGCATGCCGTCAATTTCGAGTTGCTCGTGGCTCCAGTCGAACTGGTAGGCCTCTCCAGAGGCGAAAGTCAGCGGGACAAAGGCTTGCGACACCCTGTGCCCTTCGGCTTCGCGCCAGCGGGAGACATGACGCCGGACAGCATCATAGCCTCCCTCGTAACCTTGCCCCTGAAGCTGCTCAAACAAGACCTTGATCGTGCGTCGATGTTTGCGTGGAAGCCCGACATCCCGCTCCAACTCGCTTTCCAGCCAAGTCGTGAATTCACCAAGTTTGGGCATGGGCTGGATCGCTCGTTTGTACTCGAAGCGCGTCTCCTCCGAGCGCAACACCTTGCGGACCGTATTCCGGCTCATGTTTAAATTCTTGGATATCTGCCTGATCGGCGTCTCATGCCGGTCATGGGCCACCTTAATCTTTCGAATTGTTTCCACCGTCAGCATCTCCTCGCTGGCCCTCCCGTCACGATTTTCTCGTGACCTTGAGGGGCTTGCCGGGGTGGGTCAAATTTCGACGCCGATTACCGGCTCAGGTGGGTCATATTTGCACGCCGATTCACATACAGCTTTACTTCGTCGTATATAGCTTCCAAATCGAATGACTGCCCATACACCTTTTCAAGCACTTCATCGGCGTGTTCGAGATCCCAAGGCCCATTGAAATAGACGTGCTTCAACAAGCGCGGATCGGTCGGGCCGGTAGGGACGAATCCGAAGTCATCCTTGATATGGATCTCGGCGGCAGCGCGGCAGCTCTCCCCAAACCGCTCCACCATCTTTTCAATGCCGAGCTGATGATGGAGAATGACCCAATGGAGCGAACTCCGGAACGTCATGTAATAATCGTCCAGGGCGATATGCAGCTCCTGGAACTCATCACCGAGTTTATCCAAGGTCGATTGCATGTGATCTTTAAACTGCATGAAACAGCTCCTGAAGCTGTTGGAATGACACCGGAAAAAAAGTCGTGGCAATCAACGCCCACGTCCAGGGACAAACCAAAGGTTTCGAGCTGGCCGTGGGTATGTCCATAGACGTGCCAGCTTCCGTAATGGCTCCGGGGCCATACGCGCATGGCGTAGTGGCAGATCACGATTAGCTGCTTATCGACCTGGACCGTGTGAATGTCTGGCGCCCTGCGCGGCCCAAGCCAATTGTCATGTGAGCCGTAGAGAAACACATGCTTGCCGTTGAGCCGACTGATATACTTTTCCTCGGCCAGCTCTCGCGTTTTGCAGAAAGCGAAATCGCCGGCATGAATGACGGTATCCTTCGCCCCCACAACGGAGTTGTGACGCCGGATCAGCTCCTCATCCATTTTCCTCAACTGAGGAAAATGGCCGGCTCTCGTATTCCAGGACCTTCGCATGTCCAAAGTGCTGATCAGCGGTAAAGAAAAACAAAACTCCCCCTCTCATTCCAAATCCACCAAATACCAGTTAATTCTCAACCGAGACATGACCATATCGATTCGTCTGGAACCGTAAGCCACATATTTTACGCCCAACACAACCCATGTGGGCCTACTAGGGCCTCTTTCAATGCCTCACGAGTTAAATATGTGATTATCTTGACTGCTCAATAACCACCATTGATGTCTCTCATATGCATTTTTCGAGCTTCGCTATCTGCTAAAAAGATTGGCAATCACTGAGACTAAAGCAAAATCAGCCTTGTTGCGAACTCTGGAAGCGTGAGTCACATATTTATCGCGGAGAGTCTTTCGAACCAGGCTTCAGAACACGCCGCCGTTTTACTGGCTGCGATCCTGTCGCTTGCACGAGCCCTCGTTTGCTTCCTTTTTTCCTTTGACTGGCCAAGCCATAATGTCCTTGGGTTCGATCCGAGCAATGTCCCATGGCCAAGGCAATTTGTTCTTTGGAGACACCCGCTCCTTTGAGATCCGCAGCAAACTGATGCCGAAACGAAGCCAATGACACTTTCCCTACCCAACGCTTCCCTAGAGCTCGAAGAACAGCTCCTTCGACTGCCTTTCGAACTCCCCGCTCACTCGCAACTGGTTTAACCAGCAGTCTCTTCTTCATGGCTGCTTTGTAGAGTAACTTTTCAAAAACAGACTTCGGTTCAAACCTCATGACCCGGATTCTTTGTCCGTATCCAGCTCCAGTCTTGGCTCCGTTTATGGTCAGAACAAGCTGGCCTCCATCCACTTCAACGCCCACTCCCGCTCTCACTTCCCTTGGTCGACAACCGG
The DNA here is from genome assembly GCA_963662475.2 of uncultured Pseudodesulfovibrio sp. GTDB lineage: Bacteria > Desulfobacterota > Desulfovibrionia > Desulfovibrionales > Desulfovibrionaceae > Pseudodesulfovibrio. Next base: position 611 of record CAXXUE010000007.1, on the reverse strand, counting down.
AAGCTGCAACAACTGCCAGTAGCATTCTATGTTTCTCGGGCAAAGCATTGAACACTCTCTCTTGCCAGTCTGGAAATGCTCTATTTAGACTGCCTAAGTATGGCCTTTTACCTCCCTTAGGCTTTCTATTCACCTGAACCTCTTGATGAGCTGCGGGCAATCCATCACGCCTCCGCTGCCGGTCGTAATCTGGCGCCTGGGCTTCAAGTGAACGTGCATCCCTAAGAATCATAGATTCTAAATGCTCGACCTGGTCACTAGCTCCATCATCGTCGGCTCTTCTCAACACGTGGAATTCATCTAAGCGAGAAACAATCTGCTCAGCCAGTCCGTATTGAAAAGCTGTCTTCAAAGCATAGTATCTCCCCTTGCTCAAAGGTTTCACTCCGACTGCAGCACCCGCGTATTCTTGTGGTGTCAGGCCCAGGTCATCGAGCTGATGGAATGACCGAGAATATCCTTTTCGAGTTTCACTCTTTATGTCTCGACCGACGATCTCCCGGGCCATTCGTTCAGCTTGTTTCAAATTCATTATGACAGCCAAGGTTGATGTGTATCTTGATTTTCCAGCCCTCCCTCTGCCCTGCCGGGCAGCTCCCCTCACAGAGGGG
>CAXXUE010000006.1:0-140033 GCA_963662475.2 uncultured Pseudodesulfovibrio sp. | reverse complement strand
GTCTTCTTCCGACCAAAGCACCCGATAAGTGTAATGCTTCACGTTCATTTGCTGCCTCCCTCTTTCTTGGTCATCTTGGCTATGGCTTCCAGCACTTGCCGAACCTGATAAGGCTTTGCCATGCCCTTTTTATTCTGAACGTTTACCCTGGGGTCACCCTTCCAGGGCGTCTTATAGACCTTGTGGCTTGTCCCATCCTGGCGAGGCGTTCCGAAATAGTGGTCGCACACCGCCACTAGATCATTAAAGCGGACATTCTGCGGAGCCGCTTTCATCTGTTTCAATGTTTTTTTCAATGTTACTCACTCAACGCCTCTTGTGATATCAATAATGATAGCACGACTTTTTGTCAAGTGCATCGGGAGCCCAGAAATTAAGGGGACACCTTCCTAATTCCCCCTGAATCCCCGTTACGGGATTAGAGGTTTTGCCCTCTCCTCCCCTGGTACAAGAAAAAATTAGCGGCTTACGATGCATAATCGCAAGCCGCCTTTTTGCTTTTATCCGATTTCGGTCGCCGGAGCGGGGTTATCCTTCGCAGGCTGCTGATTGGCAGGCTGCGCCGAGACGTTCCTTGATGTATTCCACCAGGGGGGTGTCGGATTCGTAGAGATCGAAACATTTGGCGTCTTCGCCCAGCAGGCCTTCGGGGACTTCGTCTCCGATGCCCTTGGGGTCGTCCACCAGCTCGTTGTAGAAGCAGACCGAAAGCCAGCGGTCCGCCGGATCGTCGTCGATGATGTCCACCATGGCGAACAGGCCCCGCTTTTTCTGGTTGGCGTGGGCGGCGCGAAGGGAATAGGTGATGCCGGGGCGGGCTATGAATTCGAACTTCACTCCGTCCATGGACTCCAGGTGCTTCTTGAAGTCCAGGAAACAGGGTTTGGTCTGGTTCGGGTCCGTGGACCAGGTGTCGAGAAAGGCTGTGAGATTGGTATCAAGAGTTTCGTTCATCGGGGGTCCTCTCCGTGTCTGTGGTTGTGGCGTTTCGTCGTGTGGGTAGTCAGGCTCAGGCCTGCGGGATTTCTTTCAGGAATCCTTCAAGGAATTTGCCCATTTCCCGGGCCTTTTCCATGCTGATGGTCGGCACGTCTTTGGCCAAACCCTCCACGGTATCCAGGGGGACGTCAATGGCCTTGTGCACGGTGAAGGTCTCGACCTCGGAATCCTCGGGGACCCGCCCGCAACCGCCCACGATGCCGATGAATTCGCCGTCCACAAAGATCGGGGTACATATCTTGAGCAGGCCCGCATCACATTGCTCTATGATGGTTTTGCCTGTGGCTTTGGCCTGTTGGGCCATGTGCTGGTGCGCTACCGAGCAGATGGCCTGGATGCCTTCGGGGTGGGATTTTATTTCGGCGCACAGGGGGTTCACGAAGTTTTTGAACCCGGTAAACGTCATTCCCTTGGCGTCATACGCACAGGCATTGACGCCCCAGTCGTTGTGCAGTGTTTTTTCCAGTGCGAGCCAGTGGTCTTTGGAAAGCAGGTCTGTCATGAGCATGGCGATTTCCTTGAGTTTGGCGGTTAACAGATGGTATTATATCAACCTTCCGGATGAATCCTTCAGGCAGGTGGGCAGTACCCGCGATGCAGGGGAGTCCGGTGGCCTCGCGCATGCGGTCGAGCAGCGTGTCCAGCTTGTGGCAAAAGCCGCCGCCTTCCAGCGTCCATTTGCCGTCCGTCTTGTTGGCGAACAGACAGGTGGGAACGTGGATGGCCTCGGCGCCCTTGGCCTTGAGTATCTTGGCCAGATCTTCCACATTGTCTTCCTCGCAGCGGCAGGTGAAGACGCCGGCGAGTTGGGCCTGATCGTAGGCCGCAAATCCCTGGGTCTGCCCTTCCAGGCAGGTGATGCAGCCGGTGAGCGGACATTTCTTTTCGTTTTTCTCGCAACGAATGATGCCGATTTTTGTCATGATATCTCCCTTGAAAATGGGTGTTTCCGGTTATTCCCGGTTTTGTGCATGGTGGAGCGGAATACCTCGGGACAGGGCTTGCCCGAATCCTCCCGGAAAGCCCTGCCGGAGATTTCCCCGGTGGGGCGATTGAGGGAAGATATTCGCCCATTCCCATTCACCACGAACACGCCAGCCGAGATGCCCGATGTCGTCAGGTGTTGGGCATATGAACGTTTGCCATGGGTCATGGAGCAAGCTCGCTCAGATCACTTCGGCCGATTCCAGGGCTGCCAGGGCAGCGGTGCCGATGGCTATGGCGGATTGGGAATTTTCAGCAGCGAATTCTGCTTCGTCGTTGGTGAATGATGCGCGCCAGAGACATTCGGAAAGGCTGTTGGGGCACATGTCTTTCAATCGGAAGGAATACCCCTTGGACTCCAACAGGTTTGCCACCTGCAGAGCCACATTCACGTCAGAGGTGGGGCGGACAGGCAATTCTGGATCAAGAAATTGCCCAAGACGATTGTCAAGTTCGTCCAGGCTGTACTTCGGCATGCAATGCCTCCTACGGCTCTCCCTCAAAGAAACGTATGAACGTATCAACAAATGATGGGGGCATTCAAGCACTGTTGCCCGCCGGAGTCAATTTCTAACTTGCATGACATTCGGGTCGGGGATGACACGCCTGTCAATTTTGTGTACTGGGAAAATATGTGTAGGAAAATTGTATTTATCCTTTTCTCTCTGTGTATTGTGGTCCCTGTTTCCTTTGCCGGACAACGGTTGAAGGTCGGGATTTCCTGTTATAACACTGACGATTGTAGCCCTTCAGAATTTAAAGCTGTCCTGGCCGAGATGTATGCTCGGTCTGGAATTGAAGTCGAATTTATTGTTTTCCCCACATCGCGGGCCGTCCAGGAGGTCAGTTGCCAGGGCATTGATGCCTGTATGTCCCGGTATCCTCTTACCGCCGAACAATATTCCGGGATCATTCCGGTGCCTTTTCCTCTGTCTGAATTCAGTTGTGTGGCTGCTACGACCAAGAAGGGAATCGTGGTGACGTCATGGGATGATCTACGCAACTACAGGATCGGACTTATGCGAGGGGTATTGATAGATGAGTACCTGGCCAAAAAACATGCGGTTAGATACACTCTGGTGAACAGCTACAACAACGGATTGGCCATGCTACAGGAGGGAAGGGTGGACGTGTTCGTGGGGATTCCTGAACTTATGAAGGAGGTCATCCGGCCAAACGGGGTGACTCTTTATTTCTCCGAGCCGATTTTTCGGGGCTACTCCTACCATTATCTGAGCGAGAAGCACCGGGCTTTGGCCCCAAGGTTGGCCCGTTCGCTGAAGGAGATGCTTGAGGACGGCACCACACGGCGGCTGCTCGGAAAGTATCAGACGTTTACCCCGAAACTTCCCTTGGAGCTCGACCGGTAGTTCACTGTCGGGCAAAGGTTTCGCCCCGGCTTTACTTCCCGAAGGCGGTGAGTTGGTACACTCCCAGAAGCTTGGAGGCGGTGAAGCCGCCCTGGGCTCGGTAAGTGACCTTGGCGTAAAGTGGATTTTTTGCGTTGCCCGGATCGAGCGTGCCGATGGTCACGGCCATGGGCCATTGCTTGTCCACCCGGTTGAACATCGACCCTTGCGTGTGGGCCGAGAAGCCCGTCTTGGAGGCGGACACGCCGATTTCCATCTTTGCCTCGGGACCGGCCCAGTCTTTGGCCACCGCGAAAAAGGCGAATTCCTGCTCACTCAGTGTCTTGTACTCCGCCGGAGGGATGCCTTTGTCGGCCAGGAACCGGATCAGCGTGGCATAGTCCTTGATCGGCTCGGTGGGTAGGTCCTTTGCCCGGACGATGGTGACGTCCGTGCGGGGAGCGGCCACATAGTTTTTCGCCACTTTGAGGGAGGTGAGGGTTATTTGGTCGCCGTCCATGCGGTATTCCGCATTGTAGAGAAAGAGGGCCTTGCGTCCCAGGGGGTCGGTCAGTTCGATCTCGCCCATGCTCTGGCCCGGGGTGGAGCCATTGGGCCCCTGGCTGATATAGAGCTTGACCCCGGTGAACTCGAATTTCTCCTTGCCGAGCGCAGGATCGGAAACCCCTTGCGCTCCCTTGCCGAAGGTCACGTTCCCGTAAGTTTTTCGCGGGGTGGTGGCGGATTGCACGGCCACGGCCGTGGCAATGGCCGCGTCTTCTTTGGGCAGGGCTTTGAAGGTGTCCGACAGGGGTTTGACGTCCATGGTGGAACCGGACATGGAGCTGATACAGCCCGTCAGCAGCAGCAGGGTCATTCCCGCCAATATCGCTTGTTTCATTCTTGTCGCCATGATGTGTCTCCGTCGGTGCGAGCCGGTCACAGGGCTTCCGGTTGATGCTTGGTCGCGTACTTTTCAAGCAACTGTCTGGTCTCGGGCGGGACTGTCACGGACGGGGCCGGGCTGGTCGAAGCAGGCACGGACTGGTTGACGATGCCGCCCATCTGAAAGATTTTTCCGTGATAGGGCGACCGTTTGTCCGGCGCGTAGAGGACCCGGAAAAGTTGCGTGTCCTTGGTGTTGAGTCCGAAGGTTGCCTGGATGGCGGCTACGTGCCAGTCCCCCTTGGACCAGGAGGTGCCGAGCTGGTCGCCGTGCATGACCGTCCACTTGGCCTTGCTCCGGAGGCGATGCATGCAGAACACCACGACGAAGTAGTCTTTGGCCGGGCCTTCGACTCCCGGCTGGAGCCGGTCGCCGTTGGCGCGCGCAAATTCCATGAGTTCGGCTGTGGGCATGCCCTGCATTTTTTTCAGGGTGATTTTCTCTGCCGGGATGAAGTACCCCTCGAATTCTGGCCGCAGGGGTTCATATATTTTCACGCTGCTCTTATTGATTCGATAGCGATAGGGACCGAGCACGGAATAGCCCAGATTGTATGTATAGGTGGCGATGCGCCCGAACGGATCGGCATAGCGCAGGGTGCCGGACATGCGTTTGCCGTTGTCGTCCAGCACGCTGCCCTGGACCATGCGGGCCTTGTTTGGCGTGAGGTAATTGCTCGGCCTGACCTTCTTTGCGAAGTCCACGCTGGCGTTCTTGTAGGTGTTCGCCTCCCCGGAAAAGGCCTTCCCGAAGGCGTTGGAAATGAGCAGCCCCCGCATGACCGTGTTGTCTTTGGCGGCTTCCTCGGCCTGGGCAGGTGCGGCCAAGGCCAGGAACAGACACAGGATCGGTATGACGGTCCGAATGATGAATCCGGTGTTTTTCATGGGGCAAATCCTTTTTGGTGTTCGGCTATTTGATAGCCGAATTCAAGCTGTCCTGTGCGTAAGCATCGGCCACGGGCGCGATATACTTGTAGCCGGGCACCACGGCCTGTGCCGCCGTTGATCCGACCGTTACGACCGAGCCGGTGGCGGCGTTGCCTTTCCCGCCGGTAGCGAGATTGTAGGTGAAGCCGATGGCAAAGCCCGGAACGCCTCCGACCGCAGCGGAACCGGCATTGACCGCCACGGACATTCCGAAGTCCCTGGCCCGGTTGAAGCGGTCCGTTGCGGCCTGGTCTTGAAGGTCCTGGTAATATGTCGTCAGTTCCTGGCGTATGGCGTTGTAGGTCTCGGGTGGCAAGGAGTCCCGTTGCTGGTCGAGGTTGTTCATCTGGGTGAGAATACCTGCCAGGGCCTCCTGGGAATCCAGGGTGGGGAAGTCGTGCTCAATGGCGGCCATGGTCGCCGGATCGGGGTTGCCCAGTTGATCCCGGATTCTGTCCGCCCGTTGATGTTCCCTTTCCGCTGCGCGGGTGCGTTCGATCATGTTTGACCATTTGACGTCGAAATCCCGTTGGTTCATCGCCTGCTGGTCGAATCGATCAACTATCTGTTGGCGATCCGCTTCCTCTTGCAGGGCCTGTTGTTCGGCTTGGGCGGCAGCGGCATTTACCTCGGCATGGTCCCAGGAAATGTGGGTGTTGTTCCAGGTGCTCGTGGCGGGCGTGCCGCTGGTCGAGGGCGTGTACCCGCTGGGCGGGGTGGAGGCTTCGCTTTGGGCTCCGCCACTGCGTCCCTCGCCGCCCCCGCCGCAGGAGGCAAGGGCAAGGATTGGTTGGGCCGCAACAAGGCAAATGGCCGCCAATGTGAGAACAATTTTTTTAACCATTACGGGTTCTCCAAAGATAACAGTGCGTGTTGGCTTATTTTAATAGCACATAATATTAATATTTAAAAATTTAATTTGCATTGCATAAGCGAAGTCAGACTTGGCCGATGGGATGTTCTGTAGCGGGGAAAGTGTTTTCAATGCAGTGCGCGTTGTCGGACGGCAATGTTGCTTTTTCCTCGGGCGAAAAATTACGCCAATGCGTTGGAATTGTTGGGGGCGATTTGTCCCTGGCATGCGAGAGAGTGAGCGGCGGGTCGTTTTTGTGGCTTCCGGCGGCGGTCGGTTCAGGGCAGGATGGATGGCCGGAGCAGGAAGGGATCGCCAATCGCGGCAACGGAAATTTTTTGGCGGGAGCGGATTTTTCGTTTGAGGGCTTCGATGCCCGGCGAGAAGAGCGCGTGGGTGAAAGCGGCGGCGATCAGCGTGGCGATCAGAATCTGCCATCCCTCGGGGTCTTCCATGTATCTTTCGAACACGGCGATTGCGCTGAAGTGGAGCAGATAGAACGGGTAGCTGAGCTTCCCTGCCAGACGGTCGAAGGCGGACCGTTTGCAGGCTCGGAAGACGAAGGGGAGGGCGGCCAACGTGACCAGCGGAAGGAAGAAAGGCTCCAGGTATTCGGGCACTTCGTTTGCGTAGAGGATGAACCCAGCCAGCACAATGAAGACGAAATAGTCCACGGTGTGTCGGTTTTTGGGCAGATGGGTATGGAATCGGTAGGCCAGGATGCCGCACCCGAACAGCCAGAATTCGGCCGGGAAGAATCGGAGGAAAAAGCCGACATCTTTTGCCGGGCTGGTCAGGATGAGCAGTTTGACGGCCAGACTTGCCGCGACCAGGAAGAGCAGGGGCCGGTTTCTGAGTCGGACCAGAAACGGGGCCAGAGCGTAGAAGACCATTTCCAGGGAGAGGGACCATGTCTGGACCAGGGGCGCGTTATGCCAGATGGCATACCGGGTTGTGGTGACGAAATGCAGGCTGCCGTCAGCGGCCTGGGACAGGCAGAAAAAGAGTTCCTGGCCGATGAGGGTGGCGGAAGTCCAGAGGGTGAGCAGCAAGGCCCACGGGTTCGACAGGAACATCTGCAGTTCCGCCGAAGAGGTGAAGGGGTGGATATCCAGAGTCGCCACAAGCGCGATACTGATGCTCAGCGCGAATACATACATGGGATAGAGCGCCAGGAACCGGGCCGCGTAAAAGCTTCGTCCCGAGCGGTAGGGACCGTCCAGGATCAGGGCCATGTAAAAGCCGGAAATGGCGAAAAAGGCCAGGACCGCCTCGTGTCCGTCGACGATGGGCATGTCTTCCAGCACCGAGAAGTGCGAGTTGAACACGGCAAAGGCGAGCAGGAGGCGGATGAATCCCACGACTACCCCTTGCCCCGAGTCCTGTTCTTGCCGGGTTTGGCGTTTTTGCTGATGAAATCAATGATCTTCGCGGCCAGATTTTTTCCGGTGACCTTTTCGATGCCTTCCAGCCCGGGGGAGGAATTGACCTCCATGACCACTGGCCCGTGGTTGGTTCTGAGCAGATCCACTCCGCACGCATTGAGGCCCATGATCCTGGCTGCCCGTACCGCCGTGGACCGTTCCTCGGGCGTGATCCTGATGACCGAAGCCGAGCCTCCCCGGTGCAGGTTGGACCGGAATTCTCCGGCCTGGGCCTTTCGCTGCATGGAGGCGACCACTTTGCCGCCGATAACCAGGCAGCGGATATCGCTTCCCTCGGCCTCCTTGATGTATTCCTGGACCAGAATGTTGGCCTTGAGACCTTGGAAGGCCTCAATGACGGACTTGGCGGCCTGATTGTTTTCGGCCAGGACCACGCCGATGCCCTGGGTTCCTTCCAGCAGTTTCACCACCAGGGGCGCGCCGCCGACCATCTCGATGAGATCGTCGGTGAACCGGGTGGAGTTGGCAAACCCGGTCACGGGCAGGCCGATTCCCTTGCGCGAGAGGAGTTGCATGCCCCGCAGCTTGTCCCGGGAGCGGGTGATGGCCACGGATTCGTTGAGGCTGTAAACCCCCATCATCTCGAACTGGCGCACGACGGCGGTGCCGTAAAAGGTGATGGACGCGCCGATGCGGGGAATGATCGCGTCAATATCCGACAGGTCCTCGCCCTTGTAGTGGATGGTGGGGTTGTGCGAGGCTATGTTCATGTAGCAGCGCAGCGGATTGATGACCCGCATGTCATGACCGGCAGCTCTCCCGGCGTCGGCCAGGGCTTTGGTGGAATAGAGGGAACTTTTTCGCGAGAGAATGGCAATTTTCATTAGGTTCTTTTACTACTTGTATAATTTATTTAAATCAGGTTTTCCGGTCTGGTGGGACAACTGCGGGTCCACCACAAGGTGTCCCTTCATGGCCGAACGCCCCAGGAGCATACGGAACTGCATCTGGTCACGATTGGTCAGGGTCAGCTCTATTTCCCACCGTTGTCCCGCGATTGCCACGGTGGTCACGATTACATATCGGGTCTGGGTCTTGCCGCCGGAGTTCTTCACCTTGCGTCGGTCCACCAGTTTGGCCTCGCACGGGACAGTGACGTCGTCTCGTCCCTGGAGGGGGTGGAGGTTGAAGCGGACGTATCGTTCCCCGTCGCGCTCAAAGGGCATGATGGCAAAGGCGTGAATGGCGGACGTGGCCGCCCCGGTGTCGATTTTTGCCTTGATGCCCGGAACGTCAAAATCGGGCAGCGAGAGCCACTCCCGCCACCCGATGACCAGCTTGGGGTGTTTCGTTCGTTTCTCAGCCATTGATGGCCTTGTGTGTGGGCGATGGGATGTCCGGGGGAACCGCCACCGGTTCCCTGGGCTCCGGGCGACAGCGCAGAGTCAGGACCGAGGTGTATGGGGTTTCGCCGCAGAGATAGGCGCGTAGCCGCCGATTCACCTCGGGGGCCATATGTTCCATGAGGGGCTGGCGGACTTCGGAGACCCGTTCCAGAGCGGATTTGATGGATTCGTCCCAGACCGGATAGAGCCGTTCCAGATCGTCGGGGCGCAGCACTTTGCGGCAGCAGGTACAGTGGCAGGCCAGCGGGATTTCCTCTTCCAGGTTGAACAGCCCGTAGTCGTCACAGATTTCCTCGCCCGCCCAGATGGAGCGAATGGCAATTTCAAAGCCGTAGCCGGTGCTGATGGTGTTGCAGTCGCACCGGTGATTGACGTATTTGGCGTTGTCCCAGCTATGGATGCGGATGCCCTTTTCGTCGATGGAGGCATGTTTTCCGGCAATGATCTTGTAGTCTGCGTCAAAGGCGTTGAACACCCTGTCCGTCAATTCGATTTCCCGGCGGTCCTTGACGTAGACAATGGTCCCGCGAGGAATGTCGGCTGTGGCGAAGACGCCGTAGCCGATGTACGGATTGACGAATTTAACTTCTGTGTTCGGATGAATCATCATAGTGCTCGGTATTGAAGGTTGCGCCGGGGGCTACCAGTCGTCGTCTTTGTCGTAGTCGAGGTTGTCGTCGAGCCGGTAGTTGCGGACCTTGATACGCAGCTCGTCCTCGGTTTCGGTGATGAGGCCTTGTGCCGTCACCCACCGGTCGATATATTCTACCAGGCTTTCCCCGGTTTCGTCGTGTTCCACGATGAATTCTTCTTCACCGTCAACGAGAATAACGACGCCAGTAGCGATTTCGTTGTCCCAGTCGAGGGGAAGGACCTGCCCAAACAGGGAATCTTCGTATACATCTTCCGCCATGTTTCCTCCCTTGGTTATTGATATTGGTGATCCGTGTTTTCAGGATCGAGGTTCAGCCGGTAGACCACCCCGCCCTGGTTGGGGATGAATTGTTTGAGAAACCGGTGTTCTTGCGTGAATTCGTTGGCCTCGTAGAAACGGCGGGCATGCTCGAAGGAGCGGTCCAGGCCGGTTTCCAGAAGAATTCTTTTCCCCTGCCGGGCGGCCACCTGGCGAGTCATCTCCGAGACGAGTGCCGAGCCAATGCCCATGCGCTGGAACTCCGGGTCCACGGTAATGCCGACCAACTCGAAGCTGTCCGGCCAGTGCGGGATCAAGTCAAAACACAAAAAACCCACCGGCCGTTTTTTGCCCGATTCGTTGAGCACGGCCAGGAGAAAGGTGTGTGGTTCCGACCCGTCGCCGTATGCGCTGTCCCAGGCCATGTCCTCAGCGGACATCAGGGCGTCGGACTCGAACAAACCGCTTGCCGCTGCCATATTCAAGAGCGTCTCCACATCGGCCGGAGTGACCCCGGCAACGATATGGACCTCCGGGACATCGGAAGTGAGGTCTTCATCCCTGACGGTCATATCCATTGGTGCAATCCACCTTGCCCGGTTTCGGCTGTTTCCCGGAACAACGCGCAGTCGGGCTTTCCGGCGCATCGTCCCTTTTCGGTCTTTCGTTTTATTAGAGGATGGATGTCCGAACCACGCAGGCTCGGGATATTGGTGTCAGGGCGCGAAAATATATTCATGCGATTATCCGACCTGGGGCGGGTCAATGAGCGAGACGCTTTCAACCACGATGAATTCGGTGGCTCCCTGCTGACGCACGGTGCCGGTGAAAACGGCCTCGGTCTGGGTGAAGGACAGCAGGGTCGGGAAACTGTCGAGATTCTCGACAAGAATTTCGCGTTCGCCCTTGCAGGCGATAAGCACTTCCGTGACCCGGAACTGGTCGTCCCATTGTTCGGGGACGACGACTCCGCGGATGGTTTCCTTGCGGTCGGATAGGGTGTCAGTAGGGTGCTTCATGATGTGTTTCGGCAAAATAGTGCCGGATTACGAAAAGCAGGGAATGTGCCATGTTCGTAACATGATGAAAAGTATGGATTAATGAAAACACGAAGAGGGACGAAGTGGGAACTAAAAGTTCTCATGGCGGCGTAAGGTTGTCGTGTTTGGCATGATGGTGACAGGTTTAAAGTGGCATTGCCGTATAATGCCCGTATAAAATTTATTGCAATATCAAAATGTTAGTCGCTTGAAGGAATTATGAATTCCTTAAACGTAGCAAAATAGGAACTATCGATTCCTGTTTTTGGCAAACGTCTTTCTTTCAAGCCCATGCCGGTTCATGAGTTTGTTGAGTTGGCGGGTGGTGATGCCTGCTCGTGCGGCTGCGGTCTTGATGACGCCCCGGCACTGTTCGAGGAGGCTCGAAAGGTATTGCTTCTCGAACTTGTCCACCGTGATCTGGCGAGCCTCCTTGAGGGGGAGACTCGTCTTGACCGGTGAAGTGACCACTTCGCCCTGGGTGTCGAGCAGGTCGGGGGGAAAGCTCTCCGGCAGCAGGATGTCGCCGGTCTCCAGGATGCAGGCCCGCTCGATGACATTTTCCAATTCGCGCACGTTGCCGGGCCATTCGTATTCGAGGAGCGTGTCCAGGACCTGCGGGTGGATTCCTTTGATCTCTGTATTTAGCAACCCGTTGAATTGCTTGAGGAAGCTTTCGGAGATCCGGGGCAGGTCTTCGAGACGTTCGCGCAGGGAGGGGATGCGGATGGGAAAGACATTGAGCCGGTAGAACAGGTCCTGCCGGAATTTACCCTTTTCGCAGAGATCCCCCATGTTTTCGTTGGTGGCGGCTATGATGCGCACATCCACGGGGATATCGTTTTCGCCACCCACACGCTGAATCATGCGTTCCTGGATGACGTTGAGCAGTTTGACCTGCACGGACTGGCTGATCGTGCCGATTTCGTCGAGGAAGATGGTGCCGCCATGGGCCAGCTCGAATTTGCCGAGCTTCCGGCGCACGGCCCCGGTGAAGGAGCCTTTCTCATGCCCGAACAATTCGCTTTCCACCAGGGTGTCCGGGATGGCTCCGCAGTGGACGCTGATGAACGGCATTTCCTTGCGCTTGCTGTGGGCGTGGAGGAGCTTGGCGATCAGGCTTTTTCCGGTCCCGGTTTCGCCGGTGAGCAGGACCGTGGTCCGCGTCCCGGCCACCTGTCGGATCTTGACGAAGACGTCGCGCATGGCCTTGCTGCGGGTGTCCACGTAATCCAGGAAATCCTCATTCCAGAACTGGTCGCGCAGGTAGCTCAGCTCGGAATGCAGCACATCGGACTCGCGGACCTTGTCCATGACCAGGCCGAGTTCCGCCTTTTGAATGGGGTGGGTGAGGTAGTCGAAGGCGCCTGCCTTGACTGCGTCTACAGCGACTTTGGTCTGCTTTTCGTCGGCCATGACCACGATGGCTGCGGAGGGGTAGCGGACCCACAATTTTTTCAGTGCCTTGTGGACGGAATCGTTTTTTTCGAGCAGGGATTCCACGTCCACGAAAAGCGTGTCCACTTCCCGATCGTCATCCGGGGCTGTTGCCCCCGATGCCGTCCCGGTATGGATATCCTCGTCCTGTCCGAGCAGGTCGCCGATCGCTTCGGAACGACTCCCGTCCCGTGTGATAACGAGCATCTTGCGCATGAAACACCTCGCCTACCCCGATGTACGTCCAAACCGGGAGGAGGACAACCGGAAAGTGTCGCTGCGAGGAGAGGGCAAAAGGCCGACAGGTGTTGTGGGCGGGAAAGAGGGAGTCCTAGGTCTCTTCGGTATACCCTTTTGGATTTTTCGTCTGCCAGTTCCATGTATCGCGGCACATGGCGTCCAGGTCGAGCCGCGCTTGCCAGCCAAGCTCCTGCCGGGCCTTGTCCGTGGCAGCGAAATTGACCGGCATGTCGCCCGGCCGACGCGGGGCAATGGCGTAGGGTATCTTGACCGCGTTGACGCGCTCGAAAGCGTTGACCAGTTCGAGCACGCTGTGTCCCTGGCCCGTGCCGATATTGTGGACCATGTAGCCGGGTTCCTCTTCCAGCTTGCGCAGGGCGGCCAGGTGTCCCTGGGCCAGATCCACCACATGGATGAAATCCCGGATGCAGGTGCCGTCCGGGGTGTCATAGTCGTTGCCGAAAATATCAAGATGGTCGAGACGTCCCGTGGCTACCTGGGAGATATAGGGCATGAGGTTGTTGGGCGTGCCCGACGGGTCTTCGCCAATGAGCCCGGACGGGTGCGCACCCACGGGATTGAAATAGCGCAGGATGGAGATGTTCCACTCCGGGTCCGAGGTGTGCAGATCCCGGAGGATGGTCTCGATCATGACCTTGGTGCGGCCATAGGGATTGGTGGGGTCCAGTTCGTCGGTCTCGGTGTAGGGCGGGTCGTTTTTTGTGCTGTACACCGCTGCCGAGGAGCTGAAGACCACATTCTTGCAGCCATGTTTCTTGAGTGCCTGGCAGAGGTTGATCAGGCTGAGGAGATTGTTGCCGTAGTACATGAGCGGGTGCTTGATGGATTCGCCCACGGCCTTGTGCCCGGCAAAGTGGATGGCCGCGTCGAATTTTTGCCGGAACAGGGCATCCACCTGACCGGGGTCGCAGAAGTCCACGTTGAACGCCTTGATGGGCGCACCGGTGATTTCCTCCACCCGCCGGAGTGATTCGGGGCTGGAATTGGCGAAGTTGTCCGCGCACACCACTTCATACCCGTGTGCGAGAAGCTCCACGCAGCAGTGGGTTCCGATGTAGCCCGCGCCGCCCGTGACAAGTACTTTGCGAATGTTCATTAATCCCTATTGTAAAGATATCTTCGCTACTCTTCAAGTTTTTTGCGCACGGGTGGAGACGGTCGTTTTCGGCCCAAAAAGAAGAAAGGCCTCATGGCGGTGATTGAGACCTTTCGGGGGAGTTCCCGGCGGGGAGGCCGGGAAAATTTGTATCGAATGATTTCATAAAACACATTGCCTGGAGCCTGATCAATAGGGGAACTTCCTGTTGTAAGGGAAAATGGCGGGATAAACTCCCGGTGACATTTTGTAGCCAGTCCAAAAGGGGGGAAGCCGGTTCCGGGAAAAGGACGTGCGCGGCGGTTAGTCGGCCATGGATCAGTCCAGTTCAAATTGGTCGCGCCAGTCGCCGTCCTCATCCCAAGCGGGCTGATCCGCCTTGGCAAAGAGGTGGTCGCCGATGACGAGATAATCCATCTCGGTGCGCATGAAGCAGGCGTAGGCATTCTCCGGGGTGCAGACAATGGGCTCACCGCGCACGTTGAAGCTGGTGTTGACCACCAGGCCGCATCCCTGTTCACGGTTGAAGGTGTCGATGAGTTGCCAGTACCGGGGGTTGGTCTCCTTGCTCACGGACTGGATGCGCGCCGAGTAGTCCACATGGGTGACGGCAGGGATGGTGGATCGCTGCACATAGAGCCGTTGGTACATGTCCATGGCGTCGTATCCGTCCGGCAGGGGATGGCATTGCCGTTCGGCCACCGGAGCCACGATGAGCATGTAGGGCGAGGGGCGGTCGAGGTCGAACCAGGTGGCGATTTCCTCTTCCATGACCGAGGGGGCAAAGGGGCGGAATCCTTCGCGGTATTTGATTTTGAGGTTGAGCTTCTTTTGCATCTCGGGATGGCGGGGGTCGCCGAGTATGGAGCGCCCACCCAGCGCGCGCGGGCCGTATTCCATGCGTCCCTGGAACCAGCCGATGGCATTGCCCTCGGCCAGCAGCCCGGCCACAACGGAAGCCAGGGCGGGAAAGTCGTCGTATTTTTTGGTGGGCGCGTCATGCCTGCGGATCAGGCGCTGGATGTCCGTCTCGCCGAATTCCGGCCCCAGGTAGGCACCGCGCATGCTGTCCGTGGGGTGCGGGACGCGCGCCTTGCCCTGCCAGATGTGGCGGGCCGTCAGGGCCGCGCCCAGGGCACCGCCCGCATCGCCCGCTGCGGGCTGAATCCAGATATCCTTGAACGTGCCGCGTTGCAGCAGCTTGCCGTTGGCCACGCAGTTCAGCGCCACGCCGCCCGCCATGACCAGATTTTCGCATCCGGTCAATTCGCGTGCGGTTTCGGCCAGGGTGAAGACGATTTCCTCGGTCACCTGCTGGATGGCCAGGGCGAGGTCCATGTAGGGCTGCGAAATTTCTGTTTCGGGCCGTCGGGCCGGGATGCCGAACAGGGTCTCCCATCGGTCGGTGACGCACATGGTCAGGCCGGTGGCGTAGTTGAAATAGTCCATGTTCAGCAGCAGGGAGCCGTCTTCGCGCACATCGATGAGTTTGTCGTAGATGGTCCGTTTCCATTGGTCCACCCGGTCGGCACCGGGATTGCCGTAGGGGGCCAGTCCCATGAGCTTGTATTCGCCGGAATTGACCTTGAAGCCGCAGAAGGCGGTAAAGGCGGAGTAGAGCAACCCCAGCGAATGGGGGAAGTGCAGTTCCTTGAGGACGGTGATATTCTTGCCGCTTCCCTTGCAGATGGTGGTGGTGGCCCATTCGCCCACGCCATCCACGGTCAGGATGGCGGCCTCCTCAAAGGGTGAGGGATAGAACGCGCTGGCCGCATGAGAGAGATGGTGCTCGGGAAAGAGGAGTTTCGCCTTGCCTTCGCCGAGCCGGGCCAACTCGTCATGCAGCATCTTGCGCATGAACAGTTTTTCCTTGATCCACACCGGGATGGACGAGAGGAAGCTTTTCAATCCCCTGGGCGCGAAGCCGTTGTAGGTCTCCAGCAGCCGCTCGAATTTGAGATAGGGCTTGTCGTAGAAGGCCACGGCCGTCAGATCGGAGAGCTTCAGGCCGCCTTCCTTCAACACGTACTTGGCGGCGTGATGCGGAAACGCGGCGTCGTGCTTCTTGCGGGTGAAGCGTTCTTCCTGCGCGGCAGCCACGATTTCGCCGTCCACCAGCAGGACGGCGGCAGAGTCGTGATAGAAGGCGGAGATTCCGAGTATGGCGTCTGGCATGCGGTTCCTCTAAAAAACGGTATAAATGAACGGGGCGATGGCCGACCCGCCGGAAAGGACGATGAGCACGCCAAACAGCAGCAGCACGATGATGATCGGCATCAACCAGAATTTTTTCCTGACTTTGAGGAATCCCCAAAGGTCTTTGAGAAAGTCCATTGTTTCTCCTAAAATGGTTGTTCGATTTCTTCGGGAGTGTAGGTGTGGTCGCGG
The DNA here is from genome assembly GCA_963662475.2 of uncultured Pseudodesulfovibrio sp. Classification (GTDB taxonomy): domain Bacteria; phylum Desulfobacterota; class Desulfovibrionia; order Desulfovibrionales; family Desulfovibrionaceae; genus Pseudodesulfovibrio. The sequence continues at coordinate 124,047 of CAXXUE010000006.1, read as the reverse complement.
ACTTCGAACACGGAGTCGGTTCCGGCCTTCCAGGCTTTCCGCTGCATGGGATCGTGGCCCAGCATGCGACGCAGCAGGGCCAGGGGAGTGACCAGGAGGTAAAACACCAGGGCCAGGATGACACGCGACATGACCGCGCCCAGAAGGTGCGAGAGTCCCAGCCAGACCTTTGCGACCAGGGTATATATCCCCGGCCAGACCATGTTGAGGACAAGCAGAATGATGGCGGCCAGGAGCCAGTCGCGTTCCCCGGAAAACCATCCGCCCAGCAGGCAAATGAGCACCATGGCCATGCCCGTGTCCGAGCACTCCTTTTGGGTGACGGTCTTGGGGAAGATGCCGTCGCTCCGAGACGTTTGATTATCGACCATGCTTTGTTCTCGTGTGGGTATTGCGATGTTTCGGATGAAGGTCAGAATTCTATTGCAACATAACGGGAAATGCAAATCATTATGGGGGGGAGTGCCTGTCTTTCGTTTCTTCGTGGCGTGGAGGAGTTATCAGGCGGGTGGATTTGGGGCGGCGGACTTTCAATCGGCAGTTTTTGATTTTTCAGGCATGTGAACCGTCTGTTCTGTCGTTGAGAGGATTGTTTCTGAGGCTTTGCATGATGGCGAAAGGGTCCAGCGTGGACGTTACGTGATTGCCCCCCCGCAGAACCCATAAGAAAAATGCCTAATGAAAATGGCCGCACGAAGTGATGTCGAATTCGTTGCGTCGTGCGTGGAGGTCCTGCACCATTGCTTCAAATAGAGAGGTGCTTTCGCTTAACTGCCTGACTTTATGAAACAAAGGTTGTCTTGTGCCCTGCCATCCCAACTCCCTTTTCTGCCGGGAAGGCGAGGTGCAGGCCCCCTGTTTCGTCGAAATACAAGGACGGCTGTGCGCTGCTTTTGACATGGCAACCTCACCTTGAACGGAAGTATGCCATAACGTCAGACTTTAGCCGATTTGGTGACCATTCCCACTTTATGCGTCGCTCAACAGCTTCTTGGCGATTTCCAGGTCATACAGCGCCAGGGGGTTTCGCTCCGTGTTGCGTTCCTTGTACATTTTGGCAGCTTGCATGATGGCCTCGTGGGGCACCCACTGATGCTTTTCCCAGACGATGGGTTCAGTGGGATTGAACAGCCTGAATTCGATGGTGCCTTCATTGTCACGCACGTACATGCGCACTTCCGGGTGCTGTAGGGACGGGGTGTAGTATACGCCGCGTTCGTCTTTCATCACTATTCTCCCGGGGCGAAATTGAACCGGAGTTTGTCGCCCATGTCATATACATTGATGTTCATGGCCTTGAGCAGGACCTTGAGCGGCCTGCCGAACAGAAAATCGTTCATGGCCGGGTCCATGCCCGCCTTTTTTGTCACCAGACGGCGTATCTCCATGTCGTAGAGCACGATCTCCCTGAGATCGTGTCCAGCGTCCTTGTCGCCTTGGCGGGCCTTCTTGGCGATTTCCTCAACCGTGGGAGGCGCGCACCGGGTGTCGTGTTCGGCAATGAGATCGAGCAGGGGATGGCCCTTGGGCAAAATGTCGGCGCGGGTCAAGCGGTCTTTGGTGTACATTTCCGCCAAAGGGCCGGTGTCCTGGCAAAAGAGCACATCGCATTCCACCGGACGGGTTTCGTAGATGCCGCAGGCGTTGCTCTCGGGGCTGAAGAAACAGCAGGTCCATGAGCCGTCGCGTCCCTTGATCTTGAGGATTTCGGAATCGAGCTGCAGCAATTGCTGGGCGGGTTGGTCAAAGACCCGTTCTCCCGGCCGCAGGGTGACGATTGCGGCGAGTTCTATGGTGCCGTCTTCAATGAGCGGCATGTCCTGCGCATGCAAGGTCGGTCCACCCTGGCGGCAGCATGTGCCGCAACGCTTGCAACGGGGTTCGTCGTTGTTTGTATTTTGCAAGTTTGTGTTGCTCCTCACCCCCTTTTGGGGTACCAAAAATATGGATCCATAGCCTGCTGCCAAGGACCGATACTCCGGCTGAGCTGCAAAGGCAAGCTCAGGCTGGCGGGGATAATCGCGGCATAGGGCGGGCACTTGTCCACATACGCAGGATTGGCAATGCTTTTTGGGTAATTACCGGTTGACATAAAACCGGTGTGTCCATTACATTGGCAGCCCTGCATACCTTGTGAAAAGTGGCGTAAGCTCCCAAAAAGGATCTGTCGCTTAATGTAAGCAAAGGTGTCCGGGCTCCGGATGAAGTCAGAATCTGTTACTGGCCCGGATTATTAATGGTTGATGGCAACATCTTAATCAAACAATGGAGGTTAAGGGAATGGCGAAACACAAAACTCCTCTGTTGGATCAGCTGGAAAGCGGCCCGTGGCCCAGCTTCGTATCCGACATCAAACAGGAGGCAGCAAGCCGAGCCAAGAATGAAAAAGGTCTTGACTATCAGGTGGCAGTGGACTGCCCCGAAGACCTGCTCGGCGTTCTGGAAATGTCTTACACCGATGGTGAGACTCACTGGAAGCACGGCGGCATCGTCGGCGTTTTCGGTTACGGCGGCGGCGTTATCGGTCGTTACTGTGACCAGCCCGAGAAGTTCCCGGGCGTTGCTCACTTTCACACCATCCGTGTGGCCCAGCCCAACGGCAAATGGTACAACTCCAGCCTTCTGCGCTCCTTGATGGACATCTGGGATCTCCGCGGTTCCGGCCTGACCAACATGCATGGCGCCACCGGCGACATCGTGTTCTTGGGTACCAGTACTCCGCAGCTTGAAGAAATCTTCTGGGAACTGACCCACGATCTGGACATCGACCTCGGTGGTTCCGGCTCCAACCTGCGTACTCCCGCTACCTGCCTCGGCATGTCCCGCTGTGAGTATGCATGTTACGACACTCAGGAGCTGTGTTACAACCTGACCATGGAATACCAGGATGAGCTTCACCGTCCGGCATTCCCCTACAAGTTCAAGTTCAAATTCGACGGTTGCCCGAACGGTTGCGTGGCCGCCATCGCCCGTTCCGACCTGTCCTTCCTCGGTACCTGGAAAGATCCCATCAAAATCGACCAGGAAAAAGTCGCTGCCTACGTTGGTGGCGAGATTCCGCCCAACGCCGGCGCCCATGCGGGCCGCGATTGGGGTGCGTTCGACATCCAGAAGGAAGTCGTTGATCTGTGCCCGTCCAAGTGCATTAGCTACGAAGGCGGCAAACTGATCATGGACCACAAGGAATGCGTCCGTTGCATGCATTGCATCAACACCATGCCTCAGGCTCTGAAAATCGGTGACGAGCGCGGCTGCACCATCCTGTGCGGCGCCAAGGCTCCGATTCTCGACGGTCCCCAGATGGGTTCCCTGCTCGTTCCGTTCATGGAAGTGAACAAGGACGACGACTATCAGTCCATCAAAGACCTCATTGAGAACGTTTGGGACTGGTGGATGGACGAAGGCAAGAACCGTGAGCGCATTGGTGAGACCATGAAGCGCCTCGGTTTCGCGACCCTGATCGAAGCCGCTGGCGTTGCTGTCGACGCTCGTCAGGTTCAGGAACCCCGCCACAACCCCTACATTTTCTGGAAAGCGGAAGACGTCAAGGGTGGTTGGGAACGCGACATTCACGAATTCCGTAAACGCCACCAGCGCTAAAGATTGGAGGAAAATAACATGGCTTTCATTTCTTCCGGATACAATCCTGGTAAACCGATGGAAGGTCGGATTTCCGACATCGGTCCCCGTCACTTCGGCGAGTACCTGCCGCCGGTTATCAAAAAGAACTTCGGCCAGTGGGACTATCATGAGATCCTGGAGCCGGGGCTGTTGTGTCATACCGCCAAGTCCGGCGACAAGGCCTACACCGTCCGTTGTGGCGGCGCTCGCCTGATGTCTGTCACCCATATCCGTGAAATCTGCGACATCGCCGACAAGTATTCTGACGGCTGCCTGCGTTTCACCACTCGTAACAACATCGAATTCATTCTGGAATCCCTTGACGAAGCCAAGGCTCTCAAGAAATTCCTCAATGAGCAGAAATACGACGGTGGTTCCTACAAGTTCCCCGTTGGCGGCACCGGCGCCGGCGTTACCAACATCGTTCACACCCAGGGTTGGATTCACTGCCACACCCCGGCCACCGATGCTTCCGGTACCGTCAAAGCCACCATGGACGCCGTCTTCGACGACTTCCAGGAAATGAAGTTGCCCGCTCCGGTGCGCATCTCCATGGCTTGCTGCCTGAACATGTGTGGCGCGGTTCACTGCTCCGATATCGCCATCCTCGGTATCCACCGCAAACCGCCCATCATCGACCACGAATACCTGGACAACCTTTGCGAAATCCCGCTGGCCGTGGCTGCTTGCCCGACCGGTGCCGTTCGCCCGTCCAAATTGGAAATTGACGGCAAGACCTACAAGACGGTCGCCATCAAGGAAGAGCGTTGCATGTTCTGTGGCAACTGCTACACCATGTGCCCCTCCCTGCCCCTGGCAGACAGTGACGGCGACGGTATCGCCATCATGGTCGGCGGCAAGATCTCCAACCGTATCACCAAGCCGTCGTTCTCCAAGGTCGTCGTGCCGTTCATCCCGAACGAGCCGCCCCGTTGGCCGACACTGACCAAGGTGATCAAGAAGATCCTCGACACCTACGCTGCCGATGCCAACAAGTACGAGCGCCTGGGTGACTGGGCCAACCGTATTGGTTGGGAACGCTTCTTCGAGAAATGCGACCTGGAATTCACCGCTCACCTGATTGATGACTTCCGTGATCCTGCATACTACACTTGGCGTCAGACCACTCAGTTCAAGTGGTAGGATAACAAAATGACCGGGGTACGGCTTCTTGCCGTACCCCGACTTTTTACAAATAGAAGGAGTCCGCTATGGCACTCGATCCTGAAGCCGCAAAAGCTGAAATCCTGAAGTTTTGCGAAGAAAAGTCCAAGAGCAAATCCAAGTTCTACTTCAATGACTTCACCAAGCTTTTCCCCGATGAGAAAAGTCGTGACGTCAAGAAAATCCTGACCATGTTGATTCAGGAAGAGAAATTGGTGTTCTGGTCCTCCGGATCCACCACCATGTATGGTATGGCCGGTGCCGGCAAGCAGGCCGCCACCGAGGGCGAAGACTAGTCTTACGCCACATTCGGTTATCAAGGCCTTGCCCATCCCATGTGGGCAAGGCTTTTCTTGGTTTTTGACAGGCGAGCGTCCTGGATTTCCCGATGTACACCTCCATCCCTCGATGTATTTTGGCCGGACTTTCCGGCGGAACGGGCAAGACCATAGTCTCCCTGGCCTTGGCGCGTGCCTTTGTCCGGGCAGGCAGGACCGTCGCCCCGTTCAAAAAGGGGCCGGACTATATCGACGCCAAGTGGCTCGGCCTGGCTGCCCGCCGACCCTGTTCCAATCTTGATCCGTATTTCCATTCCAGAGACGCGCTCCGTTCCCTGTTCTTTCATAAGTCCAAGGGCGCAGATATGAGTCTGGTCGAGGGCAACCGCGGTCTGTTCGATGGCATGGACGAGCACGGCTCCTGCTCCACGGCGGAGTTGGCTCGCAAGCTTGCTTCCCCGGTCATTCTGGCCATTGACTGCACCAAGATGACCCGCACCGTGGCCGCCATCGTGCAGGGTTGCGTCGGTTTCGAGCCGAGCCTTGACCTGGCGGGCGTGATCCTCAACCGTACTGCCGGGGAACGCCATCGCTCGGTGCTCAGGAAATCCATTGAAACCCATACGGATATTCCGGTGCTCGGAATGTTGCCCAAGATCAAGCACGATCCCATCCCGGAGCGGCATATGGGGCTCATGTCCGATCAGGAATACGACGGCACCGACTACGGCGACGTGGACAGGGCACTGGATTCCCTGGCCGATCTCGCCGAGCAGTGGCTGGATCTGGAGGGCATTGGGCGTGTCATTGCAGGTGCGCCGGATTTCGGCCCGGAGCCGGGACCGTTGTTCGGTGGCAAACCCGCCGAAAAGAAGGTGCGTATCGGCTATGTTCACGATGCTGCCTTGTGGTTCTACTATCCGGAGAATCTTGAGGCGCTTGAGCACGCCGGGGCCGAACTGGTTCGCCTGTCCATTCTTTCCGATGAACCCTGGCCGGAAATCGACGGCCTCTACCTGGGTGGCGGGTTCCCCGAGGTTTTTGCCGAAAGGATTGCCGCCAACAAGCCGATCCTTCGGCAGATCGCGGCATTGGCCGCTGCGGGAAAACCCGTTTATGCGGAGTGCGGCGGTTTCATGATTTTGTGCGATTCCCTGGAATACGAAGGGGCGCAACACGTCATGGCCGGAGTTTTTCCGGTTGCCACCACCTTTTGCCCCCGACCGCAGGGGTTGGGTTACACCGAAGCTGTTGCGGTGCGCGACAATGTCTTTTATCCGCAAGGCACGACCGTCCTCGGACATGAATTTCATTATTCGGTCTGCCTTGCAGACGGTGCCGGAGATGTCGATTTCGTCATGGAAATGGTGCGCGGCAAAGGCATGCTGAACAAGCGGGACGGTCTGCTTTATCAAAATACACTTGCGGGGTATAATCATATCCACGCGTTGGCCGTTCCCGACTGGGCCGCCCGATTTGTCGAGGCAGCCGCCACCAGCAGAATATCGAATCGAGAAGTGTAGGGGACTATGAAGCCGTTGAAGCAACTATATGGTAGTGTTCTGGAAGCCGTTGGCACCATGCCGTCCTTCAAAAGGGATTTGCGTTGGACGATCATATACGGCGTCGTAATTTATGCCGCGGTACTCGCGTTGCGCCTGAGTTTCGCCGGCAGGTGGGATCACCCGGAACTGTGGGTTGGCGGCGAGCGTATTCTGGCCACACACGATGCGTATTACTGGCTGGCCAAGGCAAAAGGTGTCGGACAGATCGCCGGATATCCTTTGGCGCAACTGTCGGGCTGGCTGCATGATTGGGCAGGGTTCGGCCTGGGCTCTATCGGGTTTTGGATGCCGCCCGTTGTGGCTACCTTGGTCGGTGGTGTCTGCTATTTGTGGGGAGAGTCCCTTGCCGGAAAAGGGGCTGGGATAGCGGCCGGGCTGGCAGGTTCCCTTACCCCCGGATTTTTTTATCGTTCACGGCTGGGGTATTTCGATACCGACATGTTCACTCTGCTGGTTCCGATACTTGTTACCTGGATGCTGGCATACTGGCTCTCCGGCTATCTCAGGAGCGGGTGGTTCGTTGATCGCTCGAACGATTCGGAAGAACCACAAGCACCGGCTTCCTTTTGGATGATTTTATTCTTCGGACTTGTTACCAGAGTCTTGAGTGTATTCCATTACGACATCATCAATTTTGATGTGATGTTGGTGTTCCTGGCCATCTGTCTTGTATTGGTGAATGGTCGTGCCGGGAAGCGTATGCAGGCTCTGTACGGGATGGTCATATTCATCCTGGTCACCTTTCCCGGAAGTAACCAAGCGCTGTTGACCTTGTGGCCGTTTTCATATCTGGAACTCGCACTAGGAATTCCTTTGGGGGTGCTTTCCTCTAAGGCTGGTATTCTGTGTGCTGCTACCCTGGCATTCTTTCTTGGAAAACATCCGGGGCGTCTTCCTGAATTTATGGACAAGTGGTGGGTGTGCTCCATTACTCTTTTGGGCGTAGTTATCCTCACCAAGTTGGCGTACATCCCAATGATTGATGTCTGGAGCAAACTCACCTTGTATGCAACTCCTGCGGGGAACGGTGCGGTCAAGGAGGCACTCGGCCCAGTGTATCCGTCGGTTGTCCAGAGCATTATCGAGGCAAAGCTTGTTCCGTTGGGCGAGATATTGGAACGCGGCGCATATTTTTCTTGGCTGGGCTGGTTCGCTCTGTTGAGCGGAGTTTTTGTGGTAGTGCTTCGTCCTGCGTCGGTTCTTCTGTTGCCGTTAGTGGCCTTGCATTTGGCCAGCGTAAAGCTCGGAATCCGGTTTTCCATGTTTGGCGGTGCTCCGCTCATGGTTTTTTTCGGTGTCGGTTTGTACTGGCTGACGCGGATGCTTTTCAATGGATTTTCTCGCAAAATGTTTTTGGCTGTCACCGTTCAGTTTGTCTTGGGAGTGGCTCTTCTTGGCCATTCTTTTATCGCTTATGGGAAGCTACCCCTGACTCCGGTTATTCCCCGTGCGCATGCTGAGGCCCTGATCGAATTGGGCAAGATATCGTCGACGGATGCCATGATTTGGACATGGTGGGATTGGGGGTATGCCTCGCAGTATTATGCCGGGCGAAAAACCGTGGCTGACGGCGGCAAGCACGCCGGGCGGGATGTGTACCCCATCGGATACGTCATGGCCACCGACTCGCCGGAGAAAGCCAATCGCATGGTTGCCTTCAGTGCCCAATACCCCACGCCGGGCCTTGCCAACATTGGATTGTCCCCTGCCTTAGTGTGGGACGTCATCCCCCGCAACGAACTTTCAGATGCCCTGGAAAAGGAGCTGACCCGGACCGATTATCCGGCCACTCCCAAGCAGTATCTGGTGGTCACCTGGAAGGATTTGAACATCATCAAGTGGATTACCTATTTTGGAAACTGGAATCTCCAGACCGGGACGACCCGACAGGCGAAATCCGGCAGTTTCAACCCGGGACAGCTCGGTATCAATACCCAGCGCGGGGCGGTCGTGAATCGTCAGGGCGGCGGTGGGCTGGTCAAGGACATAACCGTTCTTGACTGGGACAACTCCCAGTCCAAAAGCTATTTTTTGAACGCCATGTCGCCTCAACTATTGCCACAGCGGCAGCACTTGATTATCAACAAGGTGACACGACAGAGTGTACTTGTGGATCGGATCGGGTATCGGAGTCTGATGCGGCGGCTGTTCACGGACGACCCTAAAGATCAGGAACTTGCCAAGCATTTCAAGATAGTTGTAGACAAGCTCCCCTTTGCGAGAATTTACGAAGTCATTCAATAACACAGAGAAGAGAGATAGATATGAACATTCCCTTTATCGACCTGAAGGCACAATACGCATTGATTGAAGGCGCGGTCAAAAAAGGTATTGATGGCGTTCTGGAGCACGGAGCCTATATCATGGGACCGGAGATTGCCGAGATTGAGAATCGCCTTTCCAGCTATTCCGCCGTGCGTCACGCGGTGGGATGCGCTTCGGGCACAGATGCTCTTAGCATGGCTCTCATGGCCCTGGAAGTAGGGCCGGGCGACGCGGTGTTCACCACCCCGTTCACCTTCATGGCCACAGGGGAAGTCATTGCCCTGCTCGGAGCTACTCCGATATTCGTGGACATTGATCCGGTCACCTTCAATATCGACCCGGACGATCTGCGGCAGAAGGTCCGTGAGGTCAAGGCCAGTCGGTCTGACCTGACCCCTCGGGGCATCATTGCCGTGGATCTTTTCGGCCAACCGGCAGACTACGACCGCATTGAGCCTCTGGCGCACAACAACGGGCTGTTTTTGATCGTGGACGCGGCCCAGTCCTTCGGTGCCACATACAAGGGCAAGTCGGTCTGTTCCCTGGGAGATATGGCCTGTACCTCGTTTTTCCCGGCCAAACCGTTGGGTTGCTATGGCGACGGGGGTATGATTTTCGCTCATAACGACGAACTGCACAAGCTGCTTTTGTCCATTCGCGTTCACGGCATGGGCGAGGGTCGCTATGACAATGTGCGCCTGGGCGTCAACGGGCGGCTTGATTCCATCCAGGCCGCCGTGCTGCTCGCCAAATTCGAGATCTTCCCGGATGAGTTGGTAAAGCGCCAGCAGGTTGCCGACCGCTACAATGCCTTGCTGGCTGATGTGGATGACCTGACCACGCCCGTGATCCTTGAAGGCTGTACTTCGGCCTGGGCGCAATACTCCGTACTGGCCCGTGATGCGGCTCACCGGACCGAGCTTATGGATCGGCTGCGGGAGGCGTCCATTCCCACCGCCATTTACTATCCCAAGCCTTTGCACCTGCAAACCGCGTTTGCCTATCTGGGATACAAGCCTGGCGATTTCCCGGTATGCGAGGGTGTGGGCGAGCGTATTTTCAGCCTGCCCATGCATCCGTATCTCAAGGAGTCGGACCAGGAAATCATCGCCAAGGTACTCAAGGGCTAGGGCTTCATGTCCAGCGGGCGTTCAGCCACCATACTCAGGCTCGCCAAGCCCATTGTGGCCGGGTTGGCCCTGGCCTATCTGGTCACGGCCTTCGTGGACAGACCCGCGCCCGTGAACTTCCAGCCCGAGAATCCCTACGCTGCCCAACAGGCGGCCATTGTCGAACCCCAGGTGGCGTTGGTGGTCGAGAAAAATATCATGAAGCTCGGATCGCCCCTGTCCATGACCCCGGAGAAAAGCGTGCCTGAGGATAACCCCTTGGCAGCCTTGGAGGGAATGGGGCAAGACGGTGCAGGAAACGCTACAGAGGGAGCTGGATCGACAGTGGTTGTCGGTCCAGGCAATGCCACGGTTCCAGCATCGCCTGCCAAGCCTGTTGCAAATGGTACAATCCCGGCGGTCCGGGGTGAGGTGGACACGGTCCCGGTTCCGACCCTGGACCCGGCGGTACAGTAGCAGGACAGGGGGATTGCATCCCGCTGCGGGCTCTGCTACACCGGGGAACCGCAAATGACATCAGGCCGGAGAATTTCGGCAAAAAGGAGCATATCAATGATCAAAATGGAAACCAGCATGGGCGATATCGCCATTGAGCTTGACTTTGAAAAGGCCCCGAAGAGCGCAGCCAACTTTCAGCAGTATGTGGAAGACGGCTTCTACGACGGGCTTATCTTTCACCGCGTGATCAACGATTTCATGATCCAGGGTGGCGGAATGGATAAGGACATGAAGGAGAAAACCTCCCGCGAGTCCATCAAGAACGAGGCCAACAACGGGCTGAAGAATGAGTGCTACACGCTGGCCATGGCGCGCACCATGGACCCGCATTCTGCTTCTTCCCAGTTTTTTATCAACATCAAGGACAACGGCTTTCTCAACTTTTCCTCCGAGACCCCGCAGGGTTGGGGCTATGCCGTCTTCGGCAAGGTCGTTGACGGCTTTGATGTCGTGGACACGATCAAGGGTGTCGCCACTGGCCGCCATGGCTTCCACGACGACGTCCCGCAGGAGCCGATCTTCATCAACAAGGCCTACGTAGTTGAAGACTAGTGTGATTGTTTTGGTAGAAAAAAAGAGGTTGCCGAAAAGGCAACCTCTTTTTTTGTGCATGGCGGAAATTTTTATACGAAAAGGTTGAGGCCGGTGTAGGACGTTGATTCTCCCTGAAGTGCCAGCATGCCGCCGCCATCAAACCAGGATTTAACATCCTGGTTGTCTTCATACCACCACGCAATGGATTCCAACTGGAGATTTTGTACCATCTGACCTTGGGAGAGTTTGCTGTCAGCAGTGGCGGTCAGTTTGCCCAGTTGGACGATGTCATAGAACTGTTCCACCATATCCGGGTTGTCTTCAAAATACTTGTCGATGGTTGCCTTGTCGGCGGTCCCTTGCGCGACGGTAACCTTGCCGGTGTCCATGTCGTAGGACATGGGCATTTCCTTGGTAATGTCGACGCCAAGGGCTTCGAGGTCGGCCATGACGAGTATGTCCCACTGTTTACCGAGTTTTTCTCGGTAATCCTCAACATCCTGAAAAGAGAGAGTCTTGTCTTCGCCTTTGGGGACCTGAGACAGGAGGGACAGAATGTCTGTCCCCATGCCGGAATTTTTCCCGGAAGCGTTTTCCTCACTGATTTCCTTTGCCTGTTCATTCAGGGCCTTTTCTTCACTGGCCGTCTGAAGGAGTGCATAAGTCTGTGTGAAACCCGAGCCTATCGAGGATATGGACATGTTCGCGCCCTGCCATTGTGTGTTGCGGTGAAAAAAATTCCTATTGGTGCAACAAGCACAACCCGTGCCAGAGTGAGATCGGTTCCCACGTATCCGGTGCTGCCAATCTTTGGTAATGAAAAAAGGCCGGACCCCATGAATGTGGTTCGGCCTTTCTGGTCTCAATTCGTGATTGAACAGCTCTACCCGCCCAGATACGCCTTCTTGACTTCCGGGTCTTCCATGAGTTGATCGCACGGGCCTTCGGCCACGATCTCACCCGTGTCGATGACGTAGCCCCGGTTGGCGAATTTGAGCGCGAGGTTGGCGTTCTGCTCGATGAGCAGGATGGTCATGCCCTCCTCGTTGAGTTCCTTGAGGGTGCGGAACATGTCGTACATGAGCAGCGGGGCCAGTCCCATGGAAGGCTCGTCCAGCATGATGACTCTACAGGCGGACATGAGTGCCCGCCCCACGGCCAGCATCTGCTGCTCGCCGCCGGACAGGGATTCGCTGCGCTGCTTCTTGCGTTCGTCCAGGCGCGGGAACAGGCCGTAGACCCGCTTGTAGTCGCGGTCTATGTCTCCCTGTCCATCCTTGCGGGCGTAGGTGGCGAGTTTGAGGTTCTCCTCCACGGTCAGGTTGCCGAAGATGTGGCGGCCTTCGGGAACCAGGGCTATGTGCAGGTCTGCGACGACCTTGTCCGGGGCCATGCCCAGGATGGATTCGCCCTTGAAGCGGATGTCGCCCTGGATGATCTTTGGGGCCTCGGGTGGCGGCAACTGTGCCACGGACATGAGGGTGGTGGATTTGCCTGCGCCGTTGGCTCCGATGAGGGTGACGATCTCGCCCTCGTTCACGGAGAAGTTGATGCCGTGCAGGGCCTCGATATTGCCATACTTGACGTACAGGTCGGTGATTTCGAGAAGAGGGGTACTCATATGTTGTCGTCTCCAAGATAGGCCTTGATGACGGCCGGGTTGGACTGGATGTCTTCGGCCGTACCTTCGGCAATGGTTGCACCGAAGTCGATGACCTTGATCCATTGGCAGAGGCTTGTCACGACCTTCATCTGATGTTCGATCATGAAGATGGTGATGTCGAAGTTTTCGTGGATCCACTTGACCAGTTTGATGAGGCCTTCCACGTCCGACGAGTTCAGGCCGGCCGCAGGCTCGTCAAGGAGCAGCAGCTTGGGCCGGATGGACATGGCGCGGGCGATTTCCACCCTTCGCTGAAGGCCGTAGGGCAGGTTCTTGGGGAACTCCTGCGCCACATCCGTCAGGGACATGGCTTCGAGCAGTTCCTCGGCAATCTCCAGGATACGGGTTTCGCGCTGGCGGTACCGCTTGCCCCGGAGGACCGAATCCAGAACCGTGTAGCCCAGGCGGTAATGCTGGGCGATGCGGATGTTGTCCAGCACGGTCATGTCGTGCCACAGCCGGATATTCTGGAAGGTGCGGGCCACGCCGATGGACGTGACTTGATGCGGCTTGAGACCGGCGGTGACCTTGCCGTCCAGGGTGATGGTGCCCTCGGTAGGCTGGTAGAATCCGGAGATCAGATTGAAGATGGTGGTCTTGCCCGCGCCGTTGGGTCCGATGAGACCCATGAGCTCGCCGCCTTTCATGTCGACGTTGAATTCTGACACGGCCTGGAGGCCGCCAAAACGCTGGGTGAGACCGTCTATTTTGAGTAGTGACATGACGGTTCCCCTATTTGAACGTGTAGTATTTCTTGAGTTTCGGGAACACGTCCGACAACTCCTTGTTGCCCATGATGCCTTCGGGCCTGAACTGCATGATCAGGACCAGGAGCAGGGGAATCATGACCCATTTGATGACGCCGGCGGACGGTTCCCATTCCGGGAAAACGAAGGTGGCCGGGGCCAGCAGGAAGTCAATGAGTGCCTGAGAGCGCAAAACTTCCAGCAGTCCGGTGAAGACCACGGCCGAGATGACCGCACCCGAAAGCGAGCCCATGCCGCCCAGGTAGACCATGACCATGGCCTCGGTGGACTTGAGGATATTGAATGACTGCGGATTGACGTAGCCGACGATGTGGGCGAACAGACCGCCCGCGCAACCGGCCAGGCCTGCGGAGATCATGAAATTGACCAGTTTGATCTTGTTGGTGTTCACCGACATGATTTCCGCCGCCACTTCGTCCTGGCACACGGCGTTGACGCCCTTGCCGTAGGTGGAGGTGATAAAGCGGCGGATCACCCAGATGGTGAATACGGTGAACGTGATGACCCAGAAGAGCATCCAGGGGATGCTGAGCGTTTCTCTCATGGCCCAGACCGTTGATTTCATGCCCTGAAAGCCGCGTGAGCCGCCGACGAAGTCCATGTTCTCAATGGCCGAGATGACCATGTAGTTGACCGCGATGGTGATGATGGCCAGATAGTCGTCGCGGGTCTTGAAGGCGGGGACGGCCACCAGTACGCTGATGAGCGAAGCTACCACGCCACCGGCCAGGACCATGAGCGGGAAAACGAGAAAAGCCATGGAAGGGGGAAGCAGCGGATCGCCGAAAGCCTTGCCGAAGAACAGCACGGACAGGATGGAGGCGACGTAGGCACCCGTGCACATGAACGCGGCGTGACCACAGGTGAATTCACCCATGTTGCCGTTGACCAGGTTCAGGCTGGTGGACATGATGATGTTGATGCCCACGTACATGATGACGGCCTGGATGTAGTTGTCGATGATTCGGAACTGGGCCAGGACGAGCAGAAGCACGGCCAGGCCAGCCATGAGGACGTTGAGAGAATATTTTTTCATCTGCGTTTCTCCCAACTATATTTTGGTGGACTGCGGCATGCCGAATAGTCCGGTCGGCTTCATCCACAGGATGATGAGCAGGATGGTGAAGGCAAACAGGTCGCGGTAGGTGGACGGGAAGACCGTGACCACGCCGACCTCGATGAAGCCGAGCAGGAAGCCGCCGTAGAATGCACCCCGGATATCGCCGATGCCGCCGACCACCGCTGCAATGAACGCCTTCCAACCGATGATCATGCCCATGAACGGCTCAAGAATGGGGTACGACATACCGTAGAGCAGCCCGGCAAGTCCCGCGAAACCGGACCCCAGGACAAACGTGAATACGATAATGGCATCAATGGGGATGCCCATGAGCGGAATGGCGAATTTGTCGTAGGAAATGCCGCGCATGGCCATGCCGATCTTGGTCTTGGTGACGATGAAATTGAGAAAAAGAAAGACGGCAATGGCGGCAAAGATGACGATCACCTTGAGGTTGGTGACCGTGACACCACCCATGTGCCAGATCGACTTTTCGACCAGCTCGGGAAATTTCAGGCGGCTGGCACCGAGTACGGCCAGGTTGCCGTATTCGAGGATCAGGCCGCACATCAGGGCGGTGATGACCACGTAGAGTCGGTGTGCGCCTTTTCGGCGCAGGGGCCGGTAGGCGACGCGCTCCAGGGTGACACCCACACAGGCGGTCAGAACCATGGTCAGGGGCACGGCGATAACAAAGGTCATCAGGGGACTGAGCCCGAAGACCGGACCAAGCAGCAGCCCGGCCACGAAAAAGGCAATGTATGCGCCTACCATGAAGATGTCACCGTGGGCGAAGTTGATCAGACGCAGCACGCCGTAAACCAGGGTGTACCCCAGAGCGATGAGCGCGTAGAAACTTCCCCACTGGAGGGCATTGAGTATATTCTGAATTATGAAGTCCACAGTGGTCCTTCCTTGGGAATGTCTTTCTTTGGTTTTTTGACCGCTTTGGCAAACCAGGGGGCCATATTTTCGCAAAAGAGCGGGGGCCGTTTGGCCCCCGCCCTGTTATGAGTGGCGTGACAGTTGATTAGGGGCAGACAGACTCTTCAAAGACGAATTCGCCCTTGTCCGAGATCTTGACGACCACAGCGCACTTGATCGGGTCGCCCTGAGCGTCGAACTTGGAGGAGCCAGTGATGCCGTCAAAGGACTTGATGGCAGCCAGGCCGTCGCGGATCAGCTTGCGCATCTCGACCGGGTCGGCCACGACCTTGCCGGCGTTCTTGATGGCTTCGACCATGATGCCGATGGAGTCCCAGGTCAGGGCTGCGTAATCGGCCGGGA
The DNA here is from genome assembly GCA_963662475.2 of uncultured Pseudodesulfovibrio sp. Classification (GTDB taxonomy): domain Bacteria; phylum Desulfobacterota; class Desulfovibrionia; order Desulfovibrionales; family Desulfovibrionaceae; genus Pseudodesulfovibrio. The sequence continues at coordinate 108,215 of CAXXUE010000006.1, read as the reverse complement.
CGGCACCGTAGGTCTTTTCATACCGATCAATGAAGACCTTGGTGGCACCCTTGGCACCGGCAGCGGCGTAATGGGTGGAGAAGTAGTTGCCGTAGCACTGCTCGCCGCAGAGCTTGATCAGATCCGGGGTACCCCAGGCGTCGGAACCCATGAAGGGACCCTTGTAGCCGAGGTCACGCGCCTGCTGCACGATCAGAGCGACCTGGTTGTAGTTGTCGGGCACGAAGATGAAGTCCGGGTTGGCTGCGACGATGGTGGTCAACTGTGCGGAGAAGTCCTGATCCTTGGTGCCGTGGGACTCGAAGGCCACGACCGGGCCGAGGCCCTTGGCTTCCCAGGAGGACTTGAATATTTCGGCCAGTCCCTTGGAGTAGTCGTTGGACACGTCAAAGAGAACGGCAGCGGTCTTGGCGTTGAATTTCTTGGCGGCGAAGTCCGCGACAACCGGACCCTGGAAGGGATCGAGGAATGCGGCGCGGAAGACCCAGGGGCGATCCAGCGTGGTGCTGGGATTGGTGGACCACGGGGAAATCATGGGCACGCGGGCGTCGTTGCATGTACCGCCTGCGGGCACGGCTTGCTTGGAGGAGTTGGGGCCGATGATGGCTACGACCTGTTCCTGGTCGATGAGCTTCAGAGCCACGTTGGTGGCGGATTCAGCCTTGGACTCGTTGTCCATGTAGACAAATTCGAGTTGGTACTTTTTGCCGCCGACTTCCAGTCCACCGGCGTCGTTAATGTCCTTGAGGTACATTTCTGCGGCGTTTTTGGAGCCTTCACCCACTTCCGGGATGTCGCCGGTCAGGGGCAGGTTGAAACCGATTTTGATGGTCTGGGGCTTGTCATCGCCACAACCGGCGAGCAGAAAAGCGCAACCTACGAGCATCAGGCAGAATACGCCTGCACGTTTAAGAAAACCTTTCATCATTTCCTCCTCTCATGGGAATTACAAATAGCAGCAGTCCGAACAAGCTCGATTCATACACGAAATAATGGTTGAATAAAAGACTTTTTGCTTCTGATGTTTTTACAAATGCCGCAGTATGGTTGAATAAAATTCATTGTTTTTCACATGGGTGAAGCAAAAGGGGGGCGTAAGTCTATTTTGGGGGAAATATTTTTTTACAAATGTGAGAATCGTGTCCGGCGTATTGGACACCTGATTGGGTGTGGGAATAAAAATAGAACACCCCTTTGAGAGCAAGGGTTTTCCATAAATGTTGATAAACATGCAAGAAGCCCCGAACCACAACCGTTTCGGGGCTTCTCGTGGAAAGATTTTTCCTGGGGTGGCGTGGTCGACAGCAGGCCCCCACTTAAAGAACTTTTCGCCAAGGCGAGAGCGGGATTCCAAAGGGGTACAGCCCTCTGGCCGCCGGAGGCGAAGTCACCTGACAATCCCGCCGAAGGCGGTTTCCCCTTCTGGTTTACCCATCTATTGAAAACGTCTTGCTTTGAGAGGGGCGTTCTTTCGTTTTGATCGGAAATGTATTTGGTCTAATCGGCGGGCAGGGCTATTTTTTCCGCGAGAAAGGCGAGGACGCGGTTCACGCTTTCCTGCATGGTTTCGGCATCGGAATCGATGTGCAGGTCCGGGGTGGTCGGGGGTTCGTATGGTGCGTTGATGCCGGTGTAATTCTTTATTTTTCCTTCGCGGGCCATCTTGTAGTACCCCTTGACATCTCGGGATTCACAGACCTCCACCGGACAGTCTACATGGACCAGGAAGAATTCGCCGGGCGCGTGCATGTCGCGCAATTGTTGCTGTACCTCGTGACGGGGCGTGATGAAGGCGCACAGGCAGATGGTGCCCGCATCCATGAACAGCTTGGTCATCTCGCTGATGCGGCGGATGTTTTCGGCCCGGTCCTCCGGGGAGAAGGACAGATCCCCGCACAGGCCGTGCCGGACGTTGTCTCCGTCAAAGGTGTAGACATTCGCTCCCAGGTCGAAGAGGCGTTTTTCCACACCGTGGGCGATGGTGGATTTACCCGCGCCGGACAGGCCGGTGAACCACAGAGTGATAGCGCGGTAGCCGTTTCTCTGTTCCCGGTGCTCACGGCAGACCTCACCCCGGAATTTGCAGTTGAATTTAGTTTTCGTCACTGGGTTCCTTTGTTGCGGTGCGTTGTTTCTTTGCCGCGACCTTGGCCGCTTCCTCGTCACGCAGAGCGCGGCGGAGCACTTTGCCTACCATGGTTTTGGGCAAATCCTTCCGGAATTCCACGCGGCGCGGAACCTTGTAGTTGGCGAGTTTTTCGCGGCAAAAGGCAATGACATCGCTACGTGACAGTTCCTCTCCTTCCTTCACCACGACGAAAGCCTTGACGATTTCGCCGCGCGTCTCATGGGCAATGCCCACGCTCACGGCTTCCTCGATCTTGGGGTGGGTGTACAAGACTTCGTCGATCTCGCGTGGATAGATGTTGTATCCGCCGGAGATGATCAGGTCCTTCTTGCGGTCCACGATGTAGAAGTAGCCTTCTTCGTCCATGGTGGCGATGTCGCCTGTGTAGAGCCAGCCGTTGCGCAGGACGTCGGCCGTGGCGTCGGGGCGGTTGTAATATCCCTTCATGACCTGGGGACCTCGGATGACGAGTTCGCCGCGTTTGCCTGGAGGCAGGGGGTCGCCGCCCACGACCATGTCCACGATCTTGGCATCGGTGTCCGGGAAGGGCAGACCGATGGAGCCGCTTTTGCGTACCCCTTCGATGGGGTTGAAATGGGTCACGGGCGAGGCTTCGGTCAGGCCGTAGCCCTCGGCAATTTCGGTTCCCGTGCGTTCGGCGAATTGCTTCATGTGCTCTACCGGTATGGGAGCCGAGCCGGATACGCAGCAATTGATGGAAGAAATGTCATATTTGGCAACGTCCTTCTGCTGGAGCAGAGAGATGTAGAGCGAGGGCGCGCCGGGAAAGACCGTGGGTTTGAGCTTCTGGATACCCTTGAGCACGTCCAGGGGGACATATCGGGGGAACGGTGCCAGGGTGGCACCCATGCTTGTGGGCCAGGTCAGGCAGGTGGTCAGTCCATATATATGGAAATAGGGCAGAATACCGAGAAAGGTCTCCTTTTGTTGCCCCAGGGGGTAGATCATGGACTGGCATTGCTGGAGATTGGCCCCGAGGTTGAAGTGCGTCAGGATGCACCCTTTGGCAACCCCGGTGGTGCCGCCGGTATACTGGAGCAGGGCGGTATCCTCGGGATCGACCCGAGTTTCGGTAAAGGTGTCGTTTCCCTTGAGCAGGGTCTTGAACGGCAGGATTTTCTTGCCGTCGTAGGGCACCTTGGGCGCGTTTTTGTTCTTTTTTGCCTGAAGCTTGTAGAGCATGTTCAGGGGGAACTTCAGGCCCTCGCCGATGGTGGTGATGAAAAATTTCTCGACCGGGATGGAGTCGCTCAGTTTTTCGAGCTTGGGCCACAGGAGGTCGAGCGTGATGCAACAGCGCACGTCCGCGTCGTTGAATTGATGGACGATCTCGGTTTCCATGTAGAGCGGGTTGGTCATGACGCCCACGGCTCCGGCACGGAGCACACCCCAGAAGGCGATGATGGTCTGGGGGAGGTTGGGCAGCATCAGAGCCACCCGGTCGCCTTTGCGTACCCCGGCCTTCTTGAGATTGGCGGCCACGATCTCGGTCCGGGTCTTGAGCTTGGCGTAGTTGATCGACCAGTTCTTGAAAACAATAGCCGTGCGTTTCGGCCATTTGTGTGCGGCCCTGTCCAGGAAGTTGAACAGGGGGACCTTTTCGTAATCAAGCGTAGGCGGTACTTCGGCGTCGTAGGCCTTCAGCCAGGGACGGTCAACTGTCTCCATGGGACATCCTTGTTATGTATGGTCTTCGGCCGACGAGGGCTCGCAGCAAGGTATAATAGGCGGTCTTCATGGTCAACAGGATGTGTTTGAAACACGTTCTTTTACCGCCGGACTTTTGACGGGCCAAGGTCGAGCGTGGGGCGAGAAGGTATGGATAACGAGGTGGATACTGTGCCTGGTTTTTGAAAATATAAAATATTCGGACGGTTACTGAATAATTTTTTGTCGCAGAAAAGGCAAAAGGCGGTTTGGCAGACATATTGCATACTCTCTTGGGCGCACGGCAGGGGAAATGATTGCCCGCTCCTGCTAAAGAAAACTCTTTGCCGTGCCGATTATTCAGTATGTCAACGATTTAATTTTTTGCGCGGCCAGAGAGAGCGGGGAGGCCAATGGCGTAGAATCGTTGCCAGTCGGCCTGTTGACAGGGTGCCGGTGCACGACTAGAGTAGTACGCTCAGCACTGGAACTCCCGTCAAAACGGTAATGAATCATTGACCGAACGAATGGATGAGGGGTTCGATGCCAGAACACGTTGCAAACGGAAATACGGGAATGCTGATAACCGACGGACTCTATCTCAGGCCGAGCAAGTCCACACGCGTTCTTGCCATACTGGATGCCCTTTCCAGGGATTCGAGTCTTTCCCAGTTCGAGCTTGGAAAACAGCTCAACCTGTCGGGGGCCATGGTAAATCAGTATCTCAAGCAATTGCAGTCCACCGGCCTGGTGGAGTTCCTGCCCGTCAACGGCAAGAGCTATCACTATACGCTGACCGACCGGGGCCAGCAGTCGAGGCGGGAGATGTTTTCCGACTATTCCTCGGAAACGGTTCGTCTCTACACCACCATCAAGGATTTTGTCCTGGAGAAGCTCAAGGATCTTCAGGAGAGAGGGAAGCGGCGGCTCGGCCTTTTCGGGGCCTCCGAGACCTGTGAGGTCGTGCTTTCCGCGCTCAAGGATACCGAATTCCAGGTGATGATTCTTCTGGATAACGATACGCGAAAACAGGGGCAGATTTTCAACGGGCATGTGGTTTCCGCGCCACATGTTCTGGATCAGGTTACTTGCGACGCCGTGGTCATCACCTCGTTCGGCAAGCAGACTGAGATCTACGAGCAGCTCAAGCCGTACTCCGAAAAGCGCGGATTCCAAATCGTGAGATTCTGACTATGACACACAAAGATTTCATCACGTTGCGCTCCGGCGTCACCATCGGTCAGGGGCACCCTTGTTTCATCGTTGCCGAGATAGGCAACAACCATCAGGGTGAATTCGACGTGGCCAGGCAGATGATCGACGAGGCCGCCAGGGCCGGGGTCCAGGCTGTCAAGTTCCAGAAGCGGGACATGGAGGCGTTGCTCACCCGTGAAGGGCGGGCCGCACCGTACACCGGGCGCAACAGTTTCGGTCCCACCTACGGCGAGCACCGCAATGCCCTTGAGCTGTCCATCGAGCAGATGGCCGAACTCAAGGAATACAGCGAGTCCAAGGGGCTGGTCTTTTTTGCTTCGGCCTGGGACGATCCGAGCCTGCGGCAGATTCTCGGTCTGGATGTTGAGGTGTTGAAGATATGCTCTGCCGATCTGGTCAACGTGCCCCTGGTGCGCAAATATGCTGCCGCCAGAATCCCGATCATCCTGTCCACGGGCATGAGTGCCCTGGAGGACATTGACGTGGCCCTGGGCGAAATCCTGGCGTATCATGACGATATCGTGCTCCTGCATTGCAATTCCACCTACCCCTGCCCGGAGGAGCAGATCGGTCTGCCGGTCATGGATGCTCTCCGTGAACGCTACAATCTGCCCGTGGGCTACTCCGGTCATGAGCAGGGCATCGGACCCAGCGTGGGAGCGGCGGCCCTCGGCGCCTGTGTGGTGGAACGCCATTTCACCCTGGACAAGTCTTTCAAGGGCACTGATCATCAGGCCTCCCTGGAGCCGGCGGAATTGGAATTGATGGTGACCATGGTCCGGGAAGTGGAGCGAGCCATGTGCGTCAAGGGGAAGAAGGTCTTTCCCGCGGAGCAGGCTGCGGCCAAGAAGCTGCGCAAATGCATTGTTTTTTCGCGCGATCTGCCCGCAGGTCATGTGCTTGCCGAGGCGGACCTCACAACCCGGAGTCCGCGTGTGGGCATTTCGCCTGTGCACTGGGACGAGGTTGTCGGTTCTTCCCTGAAGCGTCCGGTCAAGCATGAGGAACCGGTGCAATGGGATACCCTGAGCCTGACCGAAGTCGAGTGCGCCGGGGTGGTGTCGTCCTGATCGGGCTGTTTGTATTTACGGTGAAAAACTGCTGTTCCACATACGTGGGACGGCAGTTTTTTTGTTTTTTCCCCGGAAGCGGAAAATCATTCATCTAACTGTCTGACGATGATATAGGAAAGAAAATCGTGGGATCTGTGTCCGGGAGGAAACATGAGTGATCAGGAAATTCTGCTTGAAGCTGGCACCAACGAGTTGGAGATAATCGAGTTCTTCATCAATGAGGGCACCGAAGACGGAGTGGAGACGCTGTATTTCGGGGTCAATGTGGCCAAGGTACTCGAAGTGGTGGAAGCTCCCGAGGGCTTGTCCGGCTCCGAGGCCGCAGTCCATCCGAGTTTTCGTGGGACCATTCCCCTGCGCGACCTCATTCTGCCGGTGATCGATCTGAGCGTTTGGCTGGGAATTTCCAGGGCCAAGAACGAGAACGAGCCGATCATCGTCACCGAGTTCAACGGGATGATCACCGGATTCCTGGTTTCGGGCGTGACTCAGATTCACCGGGTCAATTGGAAAGACGTGGAGTCGCCAAGTAAATACGTGGCGAGCATGGAGACCAACTGTATCACCGGCACCGTGAAGATCAAGGACCGCTTTGTACTCATGCTCGATCTGGAGCAGGTCCTGGCCGATCTGGACGAGTCGGGGCAGGCTGCATCAACTCTTTCGACCGTCGTGTCCGAGGAGAGGCTTCATGCGCTGATCGCGGATGATTCCACCTCGGTGCGGGAGTTACTCAGAAATAATTTCGTCAATGCCAATTTTGAAGTCACGCTGGCCAGCGATGGAGCCGAGGCCTGGGAAAAACTCCTGGGCATCAAGGCGCTCGCCCTGAAGGAAGGGAAGAGCCCGCTTGATTATCTCGACGCCGTGGTCTCGGACGTGGAGATGCCACAGATGGACGGGTATACGCTGACGCGGTCCATCAAGGAGGACCCGGTCCTCAAAGTGTTACCGGTGACTCTGTTCTCCTCGCTCATTTCGGATTCCGTTCTGCACAAGGGCAAGGCGGTCATGGCCGACGCGCAGGTCACCAAGCCGGAGTTCAACGGGTTGACCCGGAAGGTCCTGGACCTGGTGAAAAATTGGGAGCGTTGATCCGCGCCTCCGTTTTCAAGCCCTGAGCACGGTTGGGGGCGTTCTTCGAACTACCGGGTCGCTTCGTCCAGGCATTTTCGGAGCGAGCTTATTCCGCAGGAATGGTGCATGAGCACCGGAATATCCTTGCCACGCACGGCCGCAAGAACGTCCTTGCGCGCCTTGTGCGAGACCTTGTTGGTGAACAGCACCACGAAATCCACCGTCCCCAGCGAACCGGATATCTTTCGCTCCTTGCCGGTAAAGCATTTGAGCTTCACGCCGTTTTTTTCCGCTTCATTTTTGTAGTCCCGATGCAACCTGTCCATCCCGCCGATTAATGCTGCGCACATGATTCCTGCTCCTTTTTGATATTGAAATTCATTTTCAATACAATGGAAATAGGCGGAAGGCGGGAGAAAGTCAACCGCAAAATGATGTTATCCGTATCAAGGGGGGCCATTGCAAGATCAGCGATTCGCTTGGACGGGCTGAATCGGTTTATGACGCTGCAATCACTGGGGTTTTCTGGCCACGGCGATCAGTCGGCTGCTTAGATGTACCATTCCGGGCTGTTGAGAAAATTTTTCATCAATGATTTTAAGCTCATCGAAAACTTTTGAGTGTTTCAGAGCCTCTTTTTGGTCCGGGTTTGGAGGGAAGGTGAACAGGGGAGTGATTCCGGCCAGGGTGAGCAACTCCATGCCAAGCTCCCGAAAGATGGCGGCCAGTTCCTCCGGCCCCAGCATATGCAGGACAAGCCCATCCTTGTTGGTGTACTCCCCGGTTTCAATTGTTTGCAGTATCGGGTTCGAGGGGTTGTCGCGGAACATGTCGTAGGCCTTGCGATACCGGTTTCCCGCGTCGCACAGCACATATCCTCCAGGGCGAACCACGCGGCACAGTTCGCTGATGGCTCGTTGCGGACTTTCGCACAGGGTCACCGGCTCTCCGGTGGCGATGGCCATGTCGAAGCTGTTGTCTTCCAGGCAACGCAGATCGCCGATATCTGAAATCTTGAATTGAACTTTGTCCCCATGGCCGTTGCTATCCACGGATTCCCGGGCCTTCTCAAGCATTTTCGGGGAGATGTCCGACAACACCATCTCAAACCCCATGGGGGCCAGTTTTTCCACCCACCGTCCGGTGCCGCAACCGGCCTCCAGAATACGGCCTCCGGCTACGCGGGGAAGCAAGGGCTCAATGTGTTTCCACCAACTTTTTTCGTAGAGCACCGTTCCGGGGTCCTGGTCCCTGTCTTTTTTGAGGATTGCATGCTGTTCAGCTTTTCCATCCCATGTTTCCCGTAATTTCTTGTTATGCATCATGCCTTCTTTTGGAAGTAGGGGTCATTCTCGTTTGCCCCTCAGGGGGTGTCCAGGCCTGAAAAGGCTATCGTAACGCGATGGCGAAAGTGGAGACGGGGTTTTTCTGCGTGGGGCAGTCAGGGAGCCACCGATTTCCAGTCGTCGCCTTCGGGGGAAATCTCGGGCAGGGAGCAGGGGGCGGCCTTGACCACGCGGTTGCCTTTGCCCTTGTCTGCCAGGATGGGCGGAGTACCGATAAGGATGTTGACATTGCCGCCGAGCAGCACCTGGCTTCTGAACCCGGAGAAGTCGTTCAGTTCGGTCCAGGCAAAGGTGTTGGCCGAGGCCTTGAGAGCCTCGAAGGGGTGGCAGTAGATGGCGTATCGCGCTTCGCCGCGTATCCGGTTGTTGGCGAAGAACCCGCGTGATCCGGTCTGGACGATGCCCCGCGCTTCGGAGCCGCCCGCCACGATGACATCGTTGCAGGTGGCCACAATGTCGTCGGCATAAAGCAGCAGGCCCGTGGACCGTTCTCCTCGGGCTTCGATGCGATTGCCCACCAGGGAGATCAGGCTGTTGCGGGTGAAGTCCGTGCCGCCCTTGGTCTCGAAGTACCAGCCCGTCACAATGCCGTTGGGGCCATACTTGTGCGGGTATTCGATCCCTTCGCTGGCCGTGACGATCCGGTTCTTGTCGATACGGATGTTTCCGGCTCCCTTGGGTCCCAGTGCGTTGTCCAGCACTTCGATGCCGTTGCGCGATGCGCGGTGGATGATGTTGTCGCTGACCGAGATGTCCGCCCCGGTGGTCCAGTCCACCAGCACGCCGTATCCGGCGGTGTGGTCGGGTTTGTCCGTTTCCATGGAGAAATTGTTGTTCTCGATACGGATGGTGCCGGTGACTGCTCGTTTGATGCGTTTTTGGGCGTAGTCAAGCCGGTTGCCGACCACAACCCCGGCCATGAAGGACAGGGTGTCCCCTCCGCTCCATTTGACCGTTGTCTTCTGTGGCTTGACATCGGTGACGGTACAGCCGCGCACATCCAGGCCGCCGGTGAACGGAAAGTGGAGTGGCGTCCCTTTGGCGCGGTGGAAATGGATGGCGTGCACGGCCACGATGGGCCCTGCGCCCGCCGGCGTGGCTCCGGGCACGGGCAGGGGGCAGTAAAAGGTCCAGAATCCGCCCGTGATTATGGTCTTGAGTTCGCCGGAAGGGGATTTTTCTCTCCGGATACGGGTATCGCGTGTGATCTTGATTCGCCCTTCGGCACCGAAGTCGAACTGTCCGCGCAGGACAATGATACCGCCCAAGTCCACGGCCTTTTGGATATTGGCCACGTCCATGGCCGGATTGCCGGTGCCGACCACGGTCTGGTCGGCCAGGGCTGGGAGGGTCAGGTTCATAAAGAAGATCAGGGCGGCGAAAATTGCTCGCATGGTATCTCCAGGGGTGTTTCGGGTCTACCGATTGGATTTACATGGTTTGCCGACGTTTTACAATCCGGTGGGGTGTGGCTGCGTCGGGAGAGCTTCGCTCAATACCTATTATTTTTTTGTTACCGTGGTTGTGTTTGAGCGCGAGGGTGCTGTATGCATAGAGGGTTGAGAACTCTATGCAGCGTTGAGCCGCAGGGGTGGATTGCAACCGTGGAGGAAGGGATGCGTCTGATAACCAGGATGACATTGATGCAAGTGGTGACGGTGGTGGCGGCCATTGTGGCGTTGTGTTGGGTGTTCGTGGTGCAGATAACCAGCTGTGCCCGGACTGAGATGGAGATCTACCGCCAGGAAACTTTGGCCGAGGAAAAACAGCAGCTCAAGGATTTCGTGCAGATGGCCACCGGGACCCTCAAAGGCTACTACAGGCGGTCCCAGGATATCGAAGGGCTGAAAATGACCAAGCTCGACGACCTGAAGCGGGTCGTGGATGCGGTGTCTAGCCAAGTGGAGGCGTACTACGCCGCAAACCGGAATGTGCTTTCCCGGACCGAGTTGCTCAAGGGAGTGGCCGCCATCGTGTCCCCGGTTCGGTACGACGGGGATAATTACCTCTGGGTGCAGGACCAGGGCGATGTCATGCTCGTCCATCCGTCCGATTCGCTGGTGGGCAAGGATCTGAGCGAACTCAAGGATCAAAAGGGCAATTTCATGATCCATGCGATGACCCTGGTGGCCCAAAAGGACGGCGCGGGCATGTCCTCCTACTGGTGGGTCAAGCCGGGCGAGAGCGAGCCCAAGGTCAAGATTTCCTACGTGCGGATGCTGCCCGAGTCGGGCTGGATCATCGGCACCGGGGCGTGGCTGGAGGATATCACCGCAGAAATGAAGGCCGAAGCCCTGGTCCAGGTGTCCAAGATGCGGTTGACCGACGGCAACTATTTCTGGATCAACGACCTGGAGCCGCGCATGGTCATGCACCCCATCAAGTCGGCCCTTGATGGCAAGGCCCTGGGCGCGTTCGAGGATACCAAGGGCAAGCGGCTCTTTCAGGCCATGGCTGACGTGGCCCGCCAGGAGGGCGAGGGTTATGTGGACTACACCTGGGGCAAGCCAGACCAGGATGGCGATTTCCCCAAGCTCTCCTTTGTGAAGCTTTTCAAACCATGGGGCTGGGTTGTGGGCATGGGTGTCTATATCGACAACATCGATGCGGCCGTGGCCGCCAAGCAGGCCGCCCTGGACCGGACCGTAAAATCCATGGTTTTCATGGTGATGGGCATATCCCTGCTCCTCGCGTTCATGGGGGTGCTGGCCGGATTTTTCGGTTCCCGGTCCGTCACCAACACCATCGGCGGTGAGCCGGATGACATTGCGGGAATTGCCGCCCAGGTCTCCGGGGGCGATCTGACCATCGCTGGAGCGGGTAGCGGGATGGACTGCGGCATCCTCAAGTCCATGCGGGAAATGGCGGGCAATCTGCGCGGCGTGGTCAGCGAGGTACAGGGGGCTACGGACAATGTGGCGGCAGGCAGTGAAGAACTGTCCGCTTCGTCGGAGACCCTGTCCCAGTCCACGGTGGAGCAGGCGGCTTCCATCCAGGAGGTCTCCGCGTCTCTGGTCGAAATCGTGGGCTCCATTCGCAAGAACGCGGAGAACGCCGATGCCACCTGTCGCATTGCGGACGCCACCAACCAGGACATCAAGTCCGGCGAGGAATCGGTGCGCAAGACCGTGAACGCCATGCGGGAGATTGCGGACAAGATCACATTTATCGAGGAGATTGCCAGGCAGACCAACCTGTTGGCGTTGAATGCGGCCATTGAGGCGGCTCGCGCCGGGGCGCAGGGCAAGGGGTTTGCCGTGGTGGCGGCCGAGGTCCGCAAGCTGGCTGAACGTAGCGCGGTCACGGCCCAGGAGATCAGTACACTGTCCGTTTCCAGCGTGATGGTGGCCGAGCAGACCGGTGAGCTTTTCAGCAAGCTGACACCGGAGACCGGCAGGACGGCGGACTTGATCCGCAATGTGGCGGCGGTCTGCACCGAGCAGACCCACGGCGTGAGCCAGATCGAGCGGGCCATGGAACAGCTCGACTCGGTGATCCAGCAGAACGCCATGGCCTCGGAGGAAATGGCGTCCACGTCCCAGGAGTTGGCGGGCCAGGCCTCGGCCCTTCAGGATGCCATGCGCTATTTCCGGGTATCGCACGCCGAGGAGGGGCAGCCCCGTGTTTCGGTCGCGGGTATACCGGGGTTGCCGGGAAGAAGCGATAGTATTGATTTCCAGTAACGGCACGGACAAGTTGAAAACGCCCCTTCCGGTTCTTTGCCGGAAGGGGCATTTTTGTTCAATATCCTTTGCGGGCCGGGACCTCCTTGCTGCCCCGTGCCGTGATCTTTCGCTTGGCGTTTTCCCTGTCCTGCCGAAGCACCCCTTTGGCCACTGCCTGACAGGAGGTTGTCGGATCGGAGGTGCCCTGTTTCAGGGCTGTAGCCTGCTCCTTGAGCACACCGGAAAGGATCGGCTGGTCTGCCCAGTCCGGGTAGCGCGACCAGTAGTCAGCGGCCGAGGCGGTGTCACCCAGTTTGGCCGCCGCATACCCGGCGTGAAGGAAGGCGTCGGGGATGTCTTTCACACCCAGGGCTTTGTCCAGAGCTGCGAGCGCGTCCCGGTTTCGGCCCAGACGGGTGTAGCAGATGCCCGCCATGACCAGGTGGGAGGGCCGGGCGGTTTTGTCCGAGTTCCGCAGCTTGGCGAAATGGGTGTCAAAGGCGTCGGCCCCGGTCTGGAAGTATGTCTCGGCCGAACCGAAGTCTCCGCGCAATTCGGCGGCGCGGGCGCGTTCGAAATTCTTTTCCCCCTTTCGGTACGGGGCCACAAGCTTGGAGAAAAATGACATGCCACAGGATACCCGGTTGCCGTATCGTGTTCAATGAAAAGGGAATTATCCCTTTAACTCCCTGGGAGGGGCGGCGTAATGAAAAAGATTGAAGCATACATGCGTGAAAAATATCCCGACGAGTTCAAGCCTCCATTCGACGTTGAACCGATGGAGAAAAAAATATCAGGATGCTTGAATATACGCTTGAATTGCGGAAAGCATCGGCCTTTGGGTGTGAGAAAAGCTATCAGCTACAGCAACGCATTAGCTCACTTGAAAACAGTGTAGTGCGCCTCCCCCCATCCTTTGGACCACTGATCGGTCATTTTAAGGTGGAGTCCGGCGTCCGAGTTTGTGCCTCCGTAGAGGCGGTTCACCGTAGCCGTTGTGGAGCGTAGCCCGTCCCCGTAGGGGCGGCCCGAAGGGCCGAGGGCGGAGCGGAACAACGGCTACCAGCCAATTCAATGCCCCTGTATACAGCAGCGGGAGTCCTTTTGTCCAACGAAGAATGAGCGCGTTCCTCGTTGTAGTAGTGAAAATACCGCGCCAACCCATGGTATAGCTCGATTCCATCAGAGTACGCCTTGGGATAAATATCCTCATATTTCACCGTCCACCACAGCCGTTCAATGAATACGTTGTCGATCGCGCGGCCTTTACCGTCCATGCTGATGGTGATGCCATTGCTTTGCAAAACGCTGGTAAATTCACGGCTCGTGAATTGTGCTCCCTGATCCGTATTGAACACCTCTGGCGTGGAGATGCGCAACGCCTTGTTCAGTGCATCCACGCAGAATGAACTATCCATCGAGTTTGATAGCTCCCACGCCAGCACAAATCGGCTCCACCAGTCTATCACTGCCACCAGATAGAGAAAGCCTCGCTGCATCGGAATGTAGGTGATGTCAGCGCTCCAGACTTGATTTTTCCTCTCAATGGCAATTCCTTTCAGCAGATAGGGAAACACGGGATGCTCCGAATTGGGGACACTCGTATGCGGCCCTGGAGTGATGGCTTGCAAGCCCATCAGTTGCATCAGTCGCTCAACTCGCTTGTGGTTGACTTGATGGCCTTGGGTCTTCAGCCAATCCGTCATGCGTGGCGAGCCGTAATCCGGCTGACGCAGGTACTGCTCGTCGAGAAGACGCATCAAGCCCAAATTCTCATTGGATTGGGCTACCGGCTTGTAGTAAAAGCCCGAACGGGAAATGCCTGCCAGCCTACATTGTCGCCGAGTGGAATACTTCCGATCAGGTTTGATCCACTGGCGGCGAAGTTCAAGCGGCAGGCTTACAACTTTTTTTCAAGCCATTTGATATCCATCTTGAGCCGACCGATCTCCTCAAATAGAGGAGCGGTTACTTCCTCCTGGCTCTTGGCCTTCTTGCCGCTGGAAAAAATATCCTCGGCGTTTTTAAGGAGCTGCCGCTTCCACATGGAAATTTGATTGGGATGCACTTTATGCTCCGCAGCCAGTTGCGCCAACGTTTTCACGCCACGAATTGCCTCAAGTGCGATCTTGGCCTTGAACTTGTCAGAATGTTTCCGTCTTGTGCTGCTCTTTGTCATACGTCCTTCCTTATCGGTTTAAGGACGCTGATTCCACCTTAACCGGTGGTCCGAATTTTGGGGGAAAGCGCATAGTGTCCGCAAGTGCAAAGGCGTTATCCCATCTACATGAGTTTCAATTGTTTTTGCTTTGACTCGTTTTTCCGCTTTGGTTTTTTGATAGTCAAATCGCCGCGTGAAAAATCAATGTATTGCGGCGATTCAAAACCTTGCAACAACCCCTCAATGGTGAGAATTTGAATTTTGGGGTAGTTTTTGCCGTTGTGTTCGCACTTGTAGAAACCAGCGGCGGTTGCTTCCTTGGTCATATTGCGCGTGGGCGGCGTGAGGGTGACGAATAACCCCATTGCGGCCTTTTCGCGGTCTATGACGTGTGCCAGATCGCGTATCATCGAGACACCAACATTCTTGCCACCCTTCACAGAGACTATGATCTTTTTTGGTTTGCCGTTTGCGTTATCCTGAAACCAGATAAGACCGTCAATACTGTGAATCGGCGTGCAAATATGACCCACCTGAGCCGGTAATCGGCGTCGAAATTTGACCCACCCCGGCAAGCCCCTCAAGGTCACGAGAAAATCGTGACGGGAGGGCCAGCGAGGAGATGCTGACGGTGGAAACAATTCGAAAGATTAAGGTGGCCCATGACCGGCATGAGACGCCGATCAGGCAGATATCCAAGAATTTAAACATGAGCCGGAATACGGTCCGCAAGGTGTTGCGCTCGGAGGAGACGCGCTTCGAGTACAAACGAGCGATCCAGCCCATGCCCAAACTTGGTGAATTCACGACCTGGCTGGAAAGCGAGTTGGAGCGGGATGTCGGGCTTCCACGCAAACATCGACGCACGATCAAGGTCTTGTTTGAGCAGCTTCAGGGGCAAGGTTACGAGGGAGGCTATGATGCTGTCCGGCGTCATGTCTCCCGCTGGCGCGAAGCCGAAGGGCACAGGGTGTCGCAAGCCTTTGTCCCGCTGACTTTCGCCTCTGGAGAGGCCTACCAGTTCGACTGGAGCCACGAGCAACTCGAAATTGACGGCATGCCAATGACGGTCAAGACCGCGCACATGCGATTGTGCCATAGCCGGATGGTCTTCTGCTTCGGTTACCCTCGGGAGACCCAGGAGATGGTATTCGACGCCCATCAGCGCGGCTTTGCCTTTTTCGGCGGATCTTGTGGCCGAGGTATTTACGACAACATGAAGACCGCAGTGAACAAAGTTCTACGCGGCAAGCAACGCGAACTCAATTCCCGCTTCGAGCAGATGTGCACTCATTACCTGGTGGACCCCACGCTGTGTACGCCTGCTGCTGGCTGGGAAAAAGGGCAGGTGGAAAATCAAGTCCATCTGGTACGTACTCGTTTTTTATCCGGCAGATGGCGTTTCGGGAGCCTTGAGGAGTACAACGCCTGGCTGCTGGAGCGAGCTATTGGTTGGGCCAAGACTCAGGCTCATCCGGAGATTACGGACAAGACGATCTGGGAGGTCTTCCTGCAGGAGCGTGAAAACCTAATCAAGCCCGCAGCCCATTTCGATGGCTACCGTATTCAGGAATGCCGGGTTTCCTCCACATGTCTGGTGCGGTTTGATCACAACCGGTACAGCGTACCCTGCGAGGCGGCTGGACAGGCGGCGCAGATCAAGGCGTACGCCGACCACATCTCGGTGATTCGCGATGGCCGGGTGCTGGCCGTACATGCCCGCCGATTCGGCAGAGAAAAGACTGTCTATGACCCGTGGCACTACGTGCCTGTCCTGGAGCGTAAGCCCGGAGCGCTCCGCAACGGCGCTCCCTTCCAGGACTGGAGGCTTCCTGCGCCGATGGAGCAAATCCGTCTGTCCCTGCGGCGGCATAAGGACTGGGACCGACAGTTTGCGGGTATCCTGACAGCGGTGCCCAGCCATGGACTCCAGGCAGTAACCGACGCCTGCCAGGCGGCCCTGGACCAGAACACGGTGAGTCGGGACGTGGTCCTTAACATCTTGAACCGCTCCCGTGATCAAAGGCCAACCCAAGAGGTTTGCGTCCCCGATCACCTCAGGATCAAATGCGAGCCTGTGGCCGACTGCGGACGTTATGACCAGCTATTGGAGGCGAGCCATGCTTCGCAATGACATCTTGGCTTTGCTCAAAGAGCTCAAGCTGCATGGCCTGCGCGGAGCTTACGACGAGATGCTTGAGCACGGTCGTCGATCCGGGGCCACTCTGGAACGGTTTCTGTTAGATCTGCTCAAGGCGGAACAGGCCGAGCGCCGCGTACGCAGCATCCGATACCGCCTGGGGATCGCCAGATTTCCCGTGAGCAAAGATCTGGACGGTTTCGACTTCCAGGACTCGCACGTCGGTGAGGCCAGGATCAGGGATCTATACCAGGGCGGCTTCATGGAGAGCTGGATCAATGTGGTCTTTGTAGGCGGCACGGGCACCGGAAAAACGCATTTAAGCATCGCCATCGGCTCCAATGCCGTGCGCAACGGCGCCCGAGTGCGCTTTTTCAATCTGGTGGACCTCGTCAACCAGCTCGAGCAGGAAAAGGCGGACGGCAAGGCCGGACGGCTGGCCGAGACTTTGGCGCGCTTCGACTTGGTCATCCTGGACGAACTCGGCTACCTGCCGTTTTCCAGGTCAGGAGGCCAGCTGCTCTTTCACCTGCTCTCAAAGCTCTACGAGAGGACCTCGGTGCTGATCACCACGAACCTGAGCTTCGGGGAGTGGTCACAGGTCTTTGGAGACGCCAAGATGACCACGGCCCTGTTGGACCGCGTCACACATCACTGCGAGATCATCGAAACAGGCAATGAAAGCTGGAGGCTGAAACAAGGCAGGGGACAGCACCAAGGGCAGGACGCATAAGCGTCGGCGGCAGGGTCGGGAATTCCGGTCGCCCTCCGGGCTCCCTCCATTCCCGACCCTGCCGCCGCCCCCGGAAAAGCCTCCCCCCAACACCCGAAAACCACGTTCGGGGTGGGTCAAATTTCGACGCCGATGATGGGTCAACTTTCAACGCCGATTGACATCTCGGCTACGTCTGTATTCTCATGGCGCAATATTTCGTCAAATTCGCGCTCTGACTGTTCACCCCAATGCCATGTATCCTCAAATGCCTCGATTTGCGCTCCACTATCTTCGCCTTTAGGAGACTTGAATAAGACATTATAAGTGGCCTTTGAATTGAAAGGTGGGTCGAGATAGATTAGGTCAACACATTCATGGGGAAAGTCACGGAGAACATCGAGGCAATCCCCGTAATACAACGAATTTTTCATGCTGCTATGCTACCAGTGCTTTATAGGTGAGCCTGACCCCGATGGACTTGCCGAGCAGCGCATCCATGCGGTCATACGAGTGAACCGAACATCTCCCTTCATTGAGCCGGAAGGAGAATTCTTCAACATACATTTGAAGGTGCTTTACGCTGAAAGAGTGATAAATGCCATAGAAACCGCGCTTGAGGACGGCCCACACGCTCTCAATCCCGTTGGTGTGCGCCATCCCGTCAACGTAGACCTTGGCCGAGTGGTTGACAGGCTTGTGATCGTATTCGGCCATGCCCTTGTACGAGGCATGTTCGTCGGTGCAAAGAATGGAGTTTTCTCCAACTATGGCGCGTACAGCTTTTCGGATATTGGTGGATGAAGTAGACTTCAACACCATAGCCTTCATGCGTCCACCGCGCTCACGGAAGCCGATAACTGCGGTCTTCCCGATGGTACCCCTCCCGGCGTTCAACTTCTTGGCTTCGTGCTTGTTCATTTCCTTGCCGCCGATGTAGGTCTCATCGGCTTCAACGATGCCGCGCAGGAAGCCGCCGCCAGTATCGCCGTTCTGGTCGTCGTCATGGTCATTGCCGCAAGCCGCACGAAGCCGCTGGAGCATGAACCACGCCGTCTTTTGCGTGACGCCGATCTCTTTGGAAAGCTGCAAAGAGGAGATACCCTTGCGGGCCGTTACAACAAGGTAGATGGCATACAGCCATTTGTGCAGGGGAACGTGCGACCGCTCGAAGATGGTCCCGGTACGAACCGTGAAGTCAGTCTTGCAAGCGAGGCACCGGAAGTAACCAGTTACCTTGCGGACCTGGACGCGTTGTTCTTCGCCGCAATGAGGGCAACCAGGATTGCCTCCCCAACGCCGCTCTTCAATGTGCTCACGGGCCGCGTCCTGATTAGGGAATCTCTCAAAAAACTCGTAGGTGCTGACAGTCAACTTCTTTGCCATGGCTTACTCCTTACGGGTAGACCATGCCGAATTCAGGCTAGGGAGTCAAATATATAGTTCCCAATGAAAAAGGGGCCGGACGATAAACGTCCGGCCCCTTGGAGAGGTCTGTCTTGCGCGTCGAATCTATTCTTCTTCGGCCACGGCTTCGGAGATGGCGCATTCGGTGGTCAGCAGCATGGCGGAGATGCTGGCCGCGTTCTGCAGGGCGATACGGGTGACCTTCTTGGGGTCGATGACGCCTTCCTTGACCAGGTTGACGTATTCGCCGGTGGCTGCGTTGAAGCCGTTGTCGCCTTTGAGTCCCTTGACTTTTTCCACGACCACGGTGCCTTCAAGGCCGCAGTTGTTGGCGATCTGCTTGAGCGGCTCCTCGATGGCCCGTGCCACGATGGCCACGCCCGCCTGTTCGGTATCGTCGGCCGCCTTGAGCTTTGCCAGGACTTTGCCTGCCCGCACCAATGCGGTGCCGCCGCCGGCGATAACGCCTTCGTCCACGGCTGCGCGGGTTGCGTTCAGGGCGTCTTCCACGCGATCCTTGCGCTCTTTCATTTCGAGTTCAGTGGCTGCGCCGACCTTGATCACGGCAATGCCGCCGACCATTTTGGCCAGTCGCTCCTGAAGCTTTTCGCGATCATAGTCGCTGGTGGAGTTGTCGATCATGTTGCCGATTTCTTCACAACGAGCGGCCACGGCTTCTTTTTTGCCCTTGCCGCCCACGATGAGGGTGTTCTTCTTGCCGACAACCACTTTCTTGGCGGAACCGAAGTCGCCCGGCTGGATGGATTCCAGCGTGGTGGCGGTGTCTTCGCTTACGGGAGTGGCCCCGGTCATGATGGCGATGTCGCGGATCATTTCCTTGCGACGGTCACCGAAGCCCGGAGCCTTGACTGCGCAGACCTTGAGGGCGCCGCGCATGGCGTTGATGGTGATGCCCGCCAAGGCATCGTTTTCCACGGTCTCTGCCACGATGAGCAGCGGGCGGTTCGCCTTGGCCACGGCTTCCAGAATCGGAATCAGCGGCTTGATGTTGGATATCTTGCCTTCGGACAGCAGGATGAAGGGATTCTCGAAAACAGATTCCTGCTTGTCATTGTCGGTAACGAAATAGGGGGAAAGCCAGCCGTTGTCCCACTGCATGCCTTCCACCACTTCCAGTTCGGTGGTCAGGCCCTGGGATTCCTCGACGGTGATGACGCCGTTGTCGCCGACTTTTTCCACGGCCTCGGCCAGGATGGCACCGATGCTCGGGTCATTGTTGGCGGAAATGGTGCCCACCTGGGCGATCTCGGAGCTTTTCTTCACGGGCTTGGCCATCGTGTCCAGCTCGGCGACCACGGCCTCCACGGCCAGGTCGATGCCGCGCTTGAGGGACATGGGGTTGCGTCCGGCGGCCAGAAGCTTGACGCCTTCGTTGAATATGGCCTGGGCCAGCACCGTGGCGGTGGTGGTGCCGTCACCGGCGATGTCGTTGGTCTTGGAAGCGACTTCCTTGACCATCTGGGCGCCCATGTTTTCGAGTTTGTCTTCCAGGTCAATCTTTTCGGCAACGGTGACGCCGTCCTTGGTGACCTGGGGAGCTCCCCAGGTTTTTTCCAGCATCACGTTGCGGCCCTTGGGGCCGAGGGTAACCTTGACTGCGTTGCCAAGGATGTTGACGCCGCGCTGCATGCCCTCACGGGCCACTGCTTTGTAATCTATTGCTTTAGCTGCCATTTTATATCAGTCCTGTGAAATTTGGTTCAAGTTTCGATTGGTGCCAATTTTATCGAAAACTGTTCAGAGTGGTTCGCGTACGGGGTGTGGATGGAAACACTGGGCCGAAGCGTAGTCCGCTAGGGAAGGACAGGTGTTTTCATTCACAACGACGCAATCGAGCCGGTATGGACAGTCTTAGGCGAAGACGCCGAGGATGTCGTCTTCACGCATGATGACGAGCTCGTCGCCGTCCAGGCTGAATTCGCTGCCCGCGTACTTGGCGAACAGGATGGAGTCGCCCCTCTTGACGGTTTTGCACTCGGGGCCTGCGGCCAGAATTTCGCCGCCCTGGGGCTTTTCCTTGGCAGAGTCGGGGATGTAGATGCCTCCGGCGGTTCTGTCCTCTTCGACCTTTCTCTTGACGATCACGCGGTCATGCAGTGGTTTCAATGCCATTTCAATTCTCCTTTATGAAATAATTGCCGTCTTTCGGACGGCGGTTGTTATCGACTGCGGACCAAGATAAGAACGCAGTCCACCTTGTCAACAGCCCGGCGTATAATTTTTTCCCGATCTGATTTTTTCCTTTCCTTGAAATCGAACCCGAAGACCGGTATCAATATAGAATGAAGAAAAAACATACATCCTCCAAGGAGATGGTTTGATGGAATCCGATCTTCGACGATTGGTGGTGGTTTCCAATCGGCTTCCCGTTGCCTTGAAAAAGGAAGGGGGCCATTGGACGCTCAAGGCAGGCGCCGGCGGTCTGGTCACTGCTCTGGCCCCGGTGCTCAAGAATCGTGGCGGGGTGTGGATCGGCTGGTCCGGGGTTTCCGATTCCGAAGTGGACGTGGATGTGGACGGTCTGCTCGCCGATTTTTCGACCGAGGCCGGCTATGACCTGCACGCCGTGCCCCTGACCCGCGAGGAGATGGATGGGTACTATTTCGGCTTTTCCAACGAGATCATCTGGCCGCTTTTCCACGATCTCCAGACCCGGTGCCGTTTCGATCCCAATTTTTGGCGCATGTACCTGGACGTGAATTTCAAGTTCGCTGAGATGGTGGCCCGCAAGACCACGCGCGACGACTATGTCTGGATTCAGGATTACCATCTCATGCACCAGGCGTTCTTTCTCAAATCCATGGGCGTCAAGCGCAAGACCGGTTTTTTCCTGCACATTCCCTTTCCGCCGCCCGACATTTTCATGAAGCTGCCCTGGCGCTGGAAACTCATCCAGGCCTTGACCGAATTCGATATGGTCGGGTTCCAGACCCTTCAGGACCGCAGGAATTTCGCCGCATGTCTGCGCCGCCTCATGCCCGAGGTCAAGATCGAGGGACGCGGGGGAGTGGTCTCCGTGAACATGGGCAACCGGCGGTTCCGGTTGGGAGCCTTCCCCATCTCCATTGATTTCAATCAGTTCAACCAGATGGCGGAGCGGCCTGATGTGGCGCAACATGCATTCAATATCCGGGAGGCACTTCGCCATCGCAAGATCATTCTCGGGGTGGACCGGCTCGACTACACCAAGGGTATCCCGGAGCGCATCCGTTCCATCCAGACCTTGTTCCATCGTTATCCCGATCTCAAGGGGAGTCTCAATTTCGTTCAGATAGCGGTGCCCAGCCGCGAGGAAGTGGGTGATTACCAGGACCTCCGGACCGAGATCGAGCAACTTGTGGGGCGCGTCAACGGGGAATTTTCCTTTCCGGGCTGGGTGCCGGTCCATTATCATTATAACAGCCTGCCCCACGAAGAGCTGGTGGCCTATTACGCGGCTGCGGATATTGGTCTGGTCACGCCCCTGCGCGATGGCATGAATTTGGTGGCCAAGGAGTATTGCGCGTGCAGCACGGACGGTGATGGCGTCCTTATCCTGAGCGAGTTCGCCGGAGCCGCTGCCCAGTTGCAGCGGGACGCCTATCTGGTCAATCCCTACGATACGGAAGGCGTGGCCAAGGCCTTGCACCGCGCCCTTCACTGGGACAAGGGCGAGCGCGTCGAGCACATGACCCGGCTTCGGGACCAAGTGCGCAAAAACAATATCTACTGGTGGGTGGATTCCTTCCTCCAGGCAGGCATTGCCCGGAGGCTTGGCGATTTCCCCGAGGTAGAAGCCCTCACGTTCGAGCGGGGGTGATTGCGCGGCCATGCTCACGCTCAAATGCGCGGCTTGTCGTCGCAAGCTCTGGAAATATCACAAGATAGGTCAGGGAGAGCTGCATCGTTGCCACAAGGACCGCATCGGCACGGTGTGGAACTTGGAGACGCGGGACGGCAAGGTATTCTGCGCCTGCGGCAAGGCCGTGGGCATTGACCGGGGCAGCTACTACACCATGGACAAAAAGGCCTTCACCTACAAGGGCACCAAAACCAACACCTAGCAGGCTGTTGAAAAACGCGCGATTGCTGCGTTAAGTGAATTGTTGGCGAATCTTCGAGCCTACAAGATCTTATGCCCTAGGTATGCTTCAAAAACATCAAATCCTCGCGTACCGGGAGTACGCTTCGGCCTTGCCGTTTTTTCGCCACTCAGTGTTGCCCTATCTGTAAGGTTTACAGAAGGCCTGTTAACGGCAGCGGGGTGTATCGTTGTCTTGTTCTGGAAGGTGCGGGATGTGGAAATGGGCCGGATCAGTCGTCGCCTACTTCGTCGCAGTAGAAGGCGAAGTTGTCCTTGCCGCCGTGTTTGACCTTGTACATGGCCTTGTCCGCGGCTTCCAGGAGAGCGGTCATGTCGTGGCCGTCTTCGGGATAGGTGGCGATACCCATGGATGCGCCCGTGGCAATGCGCTGGCTATCGATGACGTAGTGGGACCTGAGTCGTTCCACGATCTGACCGGCCATGCCCGCGACAAAGTTTCTGTCCGTGCCCCGTTGCATGGTCACGATGAACTCATCGCCGCCCAGCCGGTAGGCGGTGCCTTGTTGGCCCACCACGTAGTTCATGCGCCGGGCCGCCCGCATGAGCAGGGTGTCGCCCGCCTTGTGTCCCAGGCTGTCGTTGACTTCCTTGAATCCGTCCAGGTCGATGAACAGGACCGCCACCCGGGCGTTGGCCTCTGCGGCGTCGGTCAGCATGTCCGGCAGGTCCTCTTCCAGGGCCAACCGGTTCTTCAGCCCGGTGAGCACATCGCGGTAGGCAAGCTTCTCGGCATCCGATTCCTTTGCCGGATCATGGACCGTGCAGAAATAGGCGTTGTGATCGGGCGAAAAGATCACGTTCCAGCTTAGCCGGATGTGTCTGTCCTCCTCGCAGGTGAAGCGGAAGGAGAAGGTGGTGGACCCGATGTCGGATGTGATGAGCTTTTGGAGATCGGCCAGGGCGCGTTCGCGGTCGTCGAAGTGGATGTGTTCCATGAGATAGGAACCCTGAAGCTGCTCACGGCTCAGTCCCGTGCTCTTTTCCCAGTGGGTGTTCACGTCCTCGAACTGGCCGTCGAGCGAAATGACCGCGCACATGTCGGGCGACAGGGAGAGCCACGCATAGCGCTCCACATAGAACAAACGTTCCAATACATACGGGTCGTTGCATTCGTTTATGAGCCAGTCTAAATCCATGGATTTCTCTATACATCGTTTGTCAGCCGGTTGCCAGTGAAAAACTTTTTTTTACCCAGTGGCGACCGCTTGATCTCCGGTCTAATTTTGGCCAAACGGGTTGACAGTTACGTCGGTGTCCTAGAAAGTGCTTGAAACTGCATAAGGTATTCCCGGAGGAAGTCGTGAAAAGAACCCTGCCCGTTTTTGCCGTCCTGATGTTCGTTCTGCTGCTGGCTCCGACAGCCATGGCCGAGAGCAAGAAATGCAATGCCATTCCTTGGGGTGAATCCTTCACCGCCCTGGAAGAGATCGAGTTCTCCCACGTGGCCGATGGCGTGCGCTACTACACGGTCAACAAGGTCGAGGCATGTGGTATCTCCAAGATCGAAGACACCCGCGTGACCTACGGCTTTCGCGAAAACAAACTCTATACCACCATCATCGAGATCGAGAAGGCGCGCGACGTCAAGCGGATCATTTCCATCCTCATGGATGAATACGGCCTGCCCGACCACAAGAAACAGGACGGTTGGGGCATCTACAAGTGGGAAAACGACAAGCTCAAGATCAAACTCAAGAGCCAGTACAGCACCGATCGGATCAAGATCGGCATGTACTACAAGCCGCTCATGCCCAAGGAATAGCCTTCCCGCGTTTTCAAAGACAAAGGCCGCCCGAATGAGCGGCCTTTTCTTATGCGGCCCCATGTCAAGGACTCCCATTCTTCTTGATTTTACCTTTTCACAAGCCAGACTTCACCCTCACCATTGCGGCTAATTATTTGTATTCCTTTTCTTATTCGTGCTCTGCGGCACCAAGTACCGATTCGGTACGATAAAAGATCGCCATTTTTATTCCGTAGTCTACGCTACCAAAGGCCCGTCGCGATCTATCCTGCTGCGATTGGCAAACTCAATCGCCAGAGTAATGCAGCGAGTTTCCGAGCAAGCGCGGCAATCGCTTTTTGCGGAATGCCATGCCTGCTCAAAATTCGGTTGTAAAAAGTTCTCGCCCACTCATCCCGTTGCTTCCACATCCATGCTGCCTCGATGAGCAAACTTCGTAATCGACGTTGACCAACCGGACGTAAGCGCGCTGTCCCCTTGCCTAAACCACTTTGCCGCACTATCGGCGCAAGCCCAAGATAGGCCGTTACCTCCTCGCTACGGTTGAATCGTCCTGGCCGAAAGATCTCTGCCGCAAAGGTTGTGGCAACAACTTCGCCGACACCGGGAACGGACCTCATGGCAGCGATTCGACGCGCCTCGTCTTGTTCCTGGCTGATTACACGAAGCCGTTGGTCCACTTTCTTCTGAGCGGAAACCAAATATTCAAGCTCGTCGAGCAAGCTCTCAAGGGTGTCTTTTGCTCCTGCCGGGAGTGCCAATCGTTTGAGTTCACAAAGTGCGTCTCGGCTCCAATGGTCAATACCTGATGGTTCGGCTACGCCGAGCGCGAGAAGTAGAGAGCGTATGCGTTGTTTGGATCTTCTAATCGCATCTGTGAGTTGATGGCGACGGCGTTGAAGTGTGCGGAACGCTTCTTCCTGAACTGAAGGGATGGCAATGGGACGAATTAATCTGGATGCAGCAAGCTCAGCAAGTTTACGACAATCAAGACTATCAGTTTTGTTGGTCGGGGAAACGGGGCGTGGGATGCGGCTGGGCGCAGCGACGATAACGTTGATTCCTGCACTTTCCAAAGCCCTGGACAATCCAAAGCCAGTGGGCCCGGATTCGTAGCAGACCGCACCGATGGTCACAGGAAGAGAGGCAACGGTTGCGGTCAAAGCTTCTACATTGGCTGGGGTGGTCCAGTCCTTAATCATTCCGTCAGGCCGGAGCAAAGCCACGCTGAAGCTGCGCTTGTGGACATCTACACCAATCCAAATCTTCTCATCTGAAAAGGCTTCAACAAATCGATGAACTGATGATAACTTGAGCTTTGCCATGTCGGCCTCCCGTTTGTTTTGGTTTCACTGGTACTGTTACCAGCAAAACTTAGGAGTGCCGACATGGTATTTTTATTGCCGTAAGTATGGCCTCGGTGGGACGATCGAATTCGGGGCAGTATGTCGGAAGTGAGGCGTGTGCCGAGTGTCACGATCAGGAATATGAGAATTACAAGAAATTTTCCAAGAAGGCCCATTCCGGGAATTCGGTAAAACTCATGTCAGCTGATCTGGCCAAGGAAGAACTCGAAGAGTGCTATGCCTGCCATGTCACCGGATTCGGCAAGCCCGGCGGGTTTGTCAGTTTCGAGGCTACGCCGGCCATGGCTGACGCCGGGTGCGAGACCTGCCACGGGCCGGGATTCGACCATGTGGAAGCCGGTGGTGACACCGACCTTATCAAGGGTAAGCTGGAAGTCTCCGATTGCGAAACTTGCCATAATCCCGAGCGCGTTGCCGCTTTTGACTTCAAGCCGCTGCTTTTCGGCGGGGCGCACTAGGAGGCTGCCATGCAATTCATCAGACAGTCCCTGGGCGTCAAGGTCATTCTGCTTTCGTCCTTGTTGACGATTATCGCGTTTACCGGTCTTTTCTTTTACAATTCATATTCTACCTACAACAACACCCTGCATGAAGTGCACTCGGCTTCGGAACAGGTGTCCGACATGCTCTATATGGCCATTGAGGGCCCCATGGGCGTGGGTGACAACGAGGGGACCGAAACCAAGTTCCTTCAGATGGCCGAACGGTATAAGCATATCGGAGCCTACCTCACTGACTACAAGGGCGAGATCACCTACTCCACTCATGACAAGGCCATCCGTAAAAGCATCTTTGATGTGCGCATGGAAGAAGGGTTGTCCGGGTTGATCAAGAAGGGTTTCAAGGAAAAAATTTCCGAAGGACAGCTTCTGAAAATCGACGGCAAGCAACAGTTTGTCGAAGTCAAATCCATTGCCAACAGCCCGCATTGTTACCACTGTCACGGCAAGTCCCGTAAGATTTTGGGTACCATGGTGCTGACTGTTGACGTCAGCCCGGAGTTTGATGCGCTCAGGACGAACCAGATTCGCTCCGCAGGCATTTCGGTTCTGGGCGCGGTGGTCCTGCTGGCCGCGCTCATCCTGTTCATGCGTCGCAACGTGGTCAACCGGATCACCAGCATCGCCGCCACTGCCGAAGAAGTAAGCAAGGGTGACCTGGATGCGCAGTTCACGGTTACCGGACTGGACGAACTCGGTTCGTTGTCGCGGTATCTGACTGAAATGGTGGACCAGATCAAGAATCAGCTCCAGTACAACAAGAGCGTGCTCGACGGAATTGTGGTGCCGTTGTTCGTCACCGATGCCAAAGAGCGGCTCCAGTTCATCAATCCGCCGTTGCAGGAAATTCTCGGGCTTGAAGAATCAGAGGTCAAGGACCGTACCGCAGCCTCGCTCTTTGATTGCAAACCCGGTGACGACTCCTGTAATGCGGCTGAGGTCATTGCCTCCGGCGTGTCCATTGCGGGCAATTCCCACTATGTGCGCGATGACGGCGTGTCCTTCCCGCTGCATTTCGAGGCTTCGCCGCTTCTGGATGCCGAAGGACATACGGTCGGTGCCATTTGTGTGCTCATTGATCTCACCCGAGAGGAAGAGGACAAGAAGAACATCGAGGCCCAGCGCCAGAATCTGCTGGTGGTGGCAAACGAAGTCACCGAGGTGTCCAACAAGCTCAACGAGGCTTCCAACATCCTGTCCGAACAGATGGAAAAGCTGGCCAGAGGCGTGGACACCACCGCCGATCAGACCGGTCAGGTGGCCACGGCCATGGAAGAGATGAATGCCACCGTGCTTGAGGTGGCCAAGGATGCCGCCGAGACGTCCGAAGCCTCGGCGCGGGCCAACAAGGTCGCTGCCGACGGCGGCGAAGTTGTCGGTCGCACCGTGGTCGAAATCAATTCCGTGGCGGAAATCACCGAAAAACTGGCCGAAGCTTTGGCTTCCCTGTCCACTCGGGCGGAGAACATCGGGCAGGTCATGGCGGTCATCAATGACATCGCTGATCAGACCAACTTGCTGGCTCTGAACGCGGCCATCGAGGCAGCCCGAGCCGGTGAGGCCGGACGCGGATTTGCCGTGGTCGCCGACGAGGTGCGCAAGCTGGCCGAAAAGACCATGACCGCCACCAAGGAGGTCGAGGGGGCCATCTTGCTCATCCAGCAGTCCACTACGGACGTTGTCCGGGAAATGGACACGGTCAAGGAGCGTGTGGTCAATACCTCGGGCATGGCCCAGGAAGCGGGTGGCGTGCTTGAAGAGATCGTGGGCCACTCCAACACCATCGCCGATATGGTGCGTGGCATTGCCACGGCAGCCGAGCAGCAGTCTTCCACTTCGGACGAGATCAACACCTCGGTCACTCACATCAATGAACTCTCCCAGGAAGTGCTCAGCGGTATTCGCGAGTCCAACAGGGGTATTCAGGAGATGTCGGAAATGGCGCAGAACCTGTCCGAGTTGGTGGCCAAGTTCCGCGATTAGACAGCACCATCCAATACGATAAATAGAGAGCGGTCCGGCGTCAGTCGGGCCGCTCGTGTTTTAAATAAAGACCCGATGACGCTGTTGCCATGAAAAGCCGGACCTCGCGTATGGGGGGGGCTCCGTCAATCTTGGCCTTTCCCGTGTCTTACCCTCGGATAGTCTGCACCGTCTGCCGAAGAGTTTTCAACACGCTGAGCGCTTGGAATCAAGGCCAATTTTATCCGTTCCCTCCTTTTGATTTGCGACGAAGGGAAATCTGCGTTACGGAGAATACTCTTGAATCAAGGGGAAATTGTTTTTTCTTGACTTACGGCGGAGATAAAATAATAATGGTTATCATGTTTCATTAATGAATGGGGGGCGCCTATAGTTTCCGAAATGGGATTTCGGTTGTCCAAGCAGCGGAAAGTTATTCTTGAAGAACTGAGGAAAGTGAAATCACATCCCACAGCGGATGAGGTTTACGACATGGTGCGAAAGATCATTCCGCGTATCAGTCTGGGGACGGTCTATCGCAATCTTGAATTTCTGTGCAGCAAGGGCTTGATTCTCAAGCTGGGGGCACCCGGTGCCCAGAAGCGGTTTGACGGAACTCCCGAGCCGCATCCGCACATCCGCTGTTCGGTTTGTACGGCGGTGGCAGACGTGGAATGCGAGATCGAGATTCCGCATATCCCGGAATCTTGCGCCAGCGGGTATGTCATACACTCCACCAATGTGGAGTTCGTTGGCGTGTGTCCCAAATGCCAGAATACGCAGCAGTAGCATACGCACGCTGATTGCCTTGAGTGAGCCGTCCTGAAATAGGTTGACGGTTTTTGAAGGTTTCAATCAGGCTGTGGGGCTAGCCCCACAGCCTGATTTGTGTACGTCGTCCGGCGTTCTCATTCCCAAACTGAGATGAGGTCGCTCCGCATTGTATATCTCCACTGACTCTTTCACCAATGCATTGAGTTCTCTAAGGTTATTGCATGTGACGGTTAAAAACTCCTGCTTTAGAATCCCATTCATCCTTTCTGCCAAGGCGTTTTGATAACAGTCGTAACCATCTGTCATAGAGGGAGTCATGTCTGATTCCCGAAGTTTTTTCTGGTAAACGGAAGAGGCATATTGAAGTCCTCGGTCTGAATGGTGAATCGTATTTACCCTCTTTCGCTTGTTTTCAATTGCCGCATCCAGTGCTTTGGCTGTGCTTTCCGAACCGAGGTCTCGGCTCACATTGTATCCCATTATCTTTCGGCTGAATGCATCGGTCACCAGCGAAAGATAGCATGTCTGTTCGCGTGTTTTTACGTAGGTTATGTCGCTTACAAACACCTGCTCCGGGAAGCTGGGCTGAACATCTTTCAACAAGTTAGGATGCTTTTTTAGCCAATGTTTCGAGTTGGTTGTCTTTGTGTAGTTCTTTTTTCGCTTGATGAGCATGTGCTCGCGCCGCAACAGGCAAAACAACGCGTCACGTCCAAGCTTGATTCCCTTTGCGGAAAACGCGTCCTTCAACAGGAAGTACAGCTTTCGCGTTCCGAGGCGGGGCATCCTGGCCCGCACGCTCAAGACCATGGCCTTTGCCTCTTGGAGCATGGCCTCCCGTACATCATGGCGTTTTTCAGCCTGGTACACGGACTGCCGACTGACCCCGAGCTGCCTGCAACAGGCAGACAAGCTTATTTGTCTTTCTTTCTGAAGACTTCGTGCAGCTCGGGGGTAAGCTTTTTTCTTATCGAAGTCCCAAGCTCGCGGTCTGAAATCTCAATCATCTTATCGAGAAGCGCGGTCTTGATCTTCTCTTCCTCAAGCTCTTTCTCCAGCCGTTTGATCTTCTGGGCTGGAGTTTCCTTTGCTTTGGGGGCGTTGCGGGAATGTACCATGGGTCTGCTCCAATCACGGGTGCCGTGCTTCCTGAGCCACTTCAACACTGTGCTTCGCCCTTGAATACCATAAAAAGCCTGAGCCTGCTTGTACGTCATCTCGCCCTTTTCCACCTGCGCCACCACCGACAATTTAAAGGCCATCGTGTAGTCGCGCCGAGTCCGTCTAACTCGCTGTTTGGGATTGCTTTCCATAAATAGGTCCTTTGGTTATCAACCTATTTCAGGACGGGACAGAGATGGCAAAAAAGCCGAGCATCCTGAATGCCCGGCTTTTTCTTATGCGGCACCATGTCAAGAACTTCCTTTTCTCTTCATTCCTTCTGTAATTAGGCTAGGCTCCACCCTCGCCTTATAGCATAATAGTAATGTATTCCTTTTCTTATTCGTGCTCTATGGCACCAAGTACCGATTCGGTACATTAACAATTTAGGATCGCCATTTTTTGTTCGTAGTCTAGGCTACCAAAGGCCGCTCGCGATCCGTTTACGACTGCGCCACAGGTAAGCTAAGCTTCCAGAGTAACGCGGCCAGTTTACGAGCCAAAGCAGCTATCGCCTTTTGAGCAACTCCGCTTTTGCTGTAAATTCGGTTGTAAAATTCTCTCGCCCATTCGTCTCTCTGTTTCCAAATCCATGCCGCCTCAATGAGCAAACTTCGTAATCGCCGTTGCCCAACTGGGCGCAAGCGGCCTTTTCCTTTGCTCAATCCGCTTTGCCGCACAACAGGCGCAAGGCCCAAGTAAGCCGTAACCTCCTTGCTATTGTTGAATCGTTCAGGTCGGAATATCTCGGCCGCAAAGGTGGTTGCCACGACTTCACCCACTCCAGGAACGGACCTCATGGTGGCAATGCGTCTTGCCTCGTCTTGTTCCTGGGAAATGACTCGTAATCGAAGATCAACCTGACGCTGTGCGGAAATGAGATAATGCAATTCTTCGAGTAAGCTATTTCGGGTGTCGTCAGCTCCGGGTGGTAGTGGCAGTATAGCCAGAGCTGCAATAGCGATTTTGCTCCAATGGTCGATCCCAACGGGTTCGGCAATGCTCAGAGATAACAGCAAAGCGCGAATTCTCTGCTTTACTTTACGCAATGAGTCGGTGAGTTGATGTCTTCGACGTTGGAGTGACCGAAAAGCTTCTTCTCTTTCACTAGGAATGGCAATTGGGCGGATCAGTCCTGCTGCGGCAAGTTCAGCCAACTTTCGGCAATCGAGGCTGTCTGTCTTGTTGGTTGCGGTTACTGGGCGTGGTATTCGGCTGGGCGCGGCAACAATCACACGAATACCTGCAGCCTTGAGGCTTCGAGCAAGGCCAAAACCTGTCGGGCCAGCTTCGTAACAAACTGCACCGATGTTAACAGGGAGTGAGGAAAGGATTTGTGTAAGTGATGCCACGTCGGCGGGACTAGACCAATCTTTGATCATTCCGTCTGGTCGTAAGAGTGCAACACTGAATGTCTTTTTGTGAACATCAACGCCAACGAAAATGCGCTGATCAACAAATGCTTCCACAAACCGATAAGCTGATGATATCTTGATACTCGCCATGTCGGCCTCCTTTGAGCTTCACATTTACTGGTACTGTTACCAGATTAAGCCGTGGAGTGCCGACATGGTATTTTTTGTCTGTTGCGTCGTGCTGCCCGGAGGATCACTGCTTGCCGAAGAATTCCGGCGGTCGAGTGGTGTCGCCCGTGGCGTTGGGGAAGTCGGGATACTGGTATGCCTTCTGGCCGGTTTTGAGCAGATGGCGAGCCTCTTCCATGAATCGGTTGTAGCGGTTCTTGCACTCGTAAAACCCATGCCACCATGCGTAGTCCGGGGCCATCATCATCGTGCCCATGCGTGCCCGACGGCCTTCATGGTGCCATAGTTCGTAGAATTCCACTTCGAGCCTTTCGTCAAAGTATTTGCTCGCGTCCAGGGCTCCCTTGGCATACAGCTCGTCCAGCATGGCCTTGGCGGGCTTGAAGTAGACGTCGTTGTATTCCTGAACTGCATTGTCGAAGTCCGAGTAGAACCCTTCCACCCAGGCCTTGCCGTGGCATTGATAGCATATCTGTT
Organism: uncultured Pseudodesulfovibrio sp.; assembly: GCA_963662475.2. Classification (GTDB taxonomy): domain Bacteria; phylum Desulfobacterota; class Desulfovibrionia; order Desulfovibrionales; family Desulfovibrionaceae; genus Pseudodesulfovibrio. The sequence continues at coordinate 75,989 of CAXXUE010000006.1, read as the reverse complement.
GCATCTTGCCGCGCTCGGTTTTCCAGTCCGTTTGGGCCGGGAACGGCTTGAAGTCCTGGGGCCGGACCGTCAGCGGAGCCTGAGTCTCCCACGACAGCCGTTCGGTCACGTCGTGGGTGGTGGTCACAGATCCCGCACCGGACATGTGACAGGCGGCGCAGGTGGGAGACCGATAGTCCACGCCGGGGGTCCAGGTGCCGGGGGCGGCGTTCCAGTTGTAAGTCTGGCCGAAGGCCCGGTAGATGTCGCCGTGCTTGGACTCGAAGTATATTTCGATCTGCGGGTGGTCCGGGCCCAGGTGGCACTGACCGCAGGTTTCCGGCTTGCGTGCCTCCATGACCGAGAACCGATGTCTGGTGTGACAGCTCGTACAACTGCCCAGACTGCCGTCCAGGTTACGTCTACCCACGCCCACGTTGGGCCAGGTGGCCGGATCAAGCTTGCCGTCCTTGATCGTGAGGATGGTGCCGTGGCAGTAATAGCAGCCGGTCTTGCGCTCGGTGGCCGAGTTCATGCCCTTGTTGAGCCACGGATCGAGCTTCCAGATGATCTCAAGGGTGTTGGCGTGTTTGCTTTTGGCGTACTGGATGGTTTCATCCGGGTGACAGCGGGAGCAGTCTTTGGGCGTGACCACTGAAGCGATGGGAATGAGATACTGTTTTTCGCCCATGGGCATGTTGCCTCGGGAGTAGTATTGCTCGTGGCCCGTGGCAATATCCGTGTCCGTGGGCAGGGCCTGATGACAGTCCAGGCAGGTGATATTGGCCGCGGCGTGGCGGCTCATGGCCCAGTCGGCAAAGATGCCGGGCGTCTCCTTCTGGTGGCACACGATGCAGGCCTTCGCCTGCTCCGGCATGCCGCGTTCCATGCGAAATTCCCGCTGTTTGGGAAAATTGTCGGCCCAGGCCACGGTCGCCGTCAGGGCGAGTAGCGTTGTTGCGACAGCGATCACGGTGATTCTGAACTTCATGCAGCACCTCCCCTTCGGGATAAGACGGTTACAGACCCGGTGCCTTGTAGGGCGCGGATAATTGTTTGTATTTGTAGTAGGTCACGTCCACGTGAACCAGGTTGGAGTGGCAGTCTGTGCATCGGTATTCATACCCCGGTCGGGGGTAGAGGACCTGCCGGTGGGCGAGCATGGCTCCCCGGTTGTCCGGCAGATAGAGGATATTCCGGTGGCATTTCTGGCACTGGCTGTTGTTCAGAGTATCGTAGACGCGACGGCGCATCTCCGCCCGCTCATAGCGTGCGTCGCCGCCGGTGAAGTGGGAGACCACGTCCTTGATGCCATGGAGTGTTTTTGCGTAAAAAAAGTTGACGGTGTCGTGAGGCGCGGGCAGGTGGCAATCCATGCAGTCCGCCACGATTCCCTGGGCGTTGTTGGCGTGGGTCGAGGTCTGCCAGGCCATGTAGGCCGGTCGGATTTCATGACAGAGGGAGCAAAACTCAGGGGTCGATGTCCGGACCATGGTATAATAGGTCATGCTGAAGAGCGGGAATGCCACCAGTATTCCGAGCCCTATGAGAAGCATGGATTTGAGGCCGCGTTTCATGTCCCCCTCCCTTGTTGCCTGCACGATGTCGTCCCCGTGTCGTGGGGTAGAGTACTTTGCCTTATGTTATATTGTGTGGCGAACTTTTTGTAAATGGAGGGCGGAAAATAATAACAACGGCAATCTTCACAAAGGAATAGTTAATGATTATTTTTAGCGAACTGCGATGCCCGAGACCGGGCGGAAGGAGATTTTGGCCGTTGAGGCGGGGTGTTGCGGCGTATTGCGTGGCGACATCTGGTACCGTTTTTCCGGGGTGTCGGATGACAAGTATGGATTGCATAATTTTTCGGCACCGACTCTTTTCTCCCTTGACAAAGGAGAATTTTATTAATAGTAATTGTTCTCATATTTGATGTAACAACTAGAATTCATTGAATCGAATTTTAGTGATTTGTAATAATAACCCAAAAGTAACTGTCGCTGCCTGTACATTTTGCTGGTATTTGATATGTAAGGGTAGTGAAGGCAATAAACCGTAAGCAATAAAATTCATCAGGAGGAAATGATGTCTCTCAAAGGAACCCAGACCGAAAAAAATATTCTCACCGCTTTTATCGGTGAATCCCAGGCTCGCAACAAGTACACCTACTTCGCCAGTGTGGCCAAGAAGGAGGGGTACGTGCAGATATCCAAGATTTTCGAGGAGACCGCCAATCACGAAAAGGAACACGCCAAGCGTCTGTTCAAATTCCTTGAAGGCGGCGAGGCCATGATCAATGCCAGTTTCCCGGCGGGCGTCATCGGCTCCACTTTGGACAATCTCAAGGCTGCCGCTGCCGGTGAGAACGAGGAATATTCTCATATGTATCCCGGATTTGCCAAGATTGCCCGTGAAGAGGGCTTTGCCCAGATCGCGGCGGTCATGGAGAACATCGCGGTGGCCGAGAGGTATCATGAGGAACGCTATAATTCCCTCATTGCCAACATCGAAAACGACAAGGTGTTCGTGAAGGACGACGAGATCGTCTGGCGTTGCCAGAATTGCGGCTTCAATCACAAGGGTACCACGGCCCCGGTCAAGTGCCCGGCCTGTGATCATCCCCAGGCCCATTTCGAGATAAAGGACACCAACTGGTAAACCACCATCCGAAGGAGAACGTAATGGCTATCAAATTGGGTGAAGTCTACAAATGTGAAGTCTGCGGCAACATGGTCATCGCCATCCACGAGGGCGCTGGTGATCTGGTCTGTTGCGGTCAGGATATGGTTCTCAAGACAGAGAATACCGTGGACGCCGCGCTCGAAAAACACGTTCCGGTCATCGAGAAGGATGGTGACAAAGTCACCGTCAAGGTCGGTAGTGTTCCCCATCCCATGGAAGAAAAACACTATATCGAGTGGATTGAACTCATGGTCGGCGACATCGTACTGACCAAGATGCTCAAGCCCGGTGATGCGCCCGAGGCCACCTTCTGTATCTGCGGGTTGTCCGGCGATCTCCAGGCGCGGGAATACTGTAATATTCACGGACTGTGGGCGGTCTAGACCGTTAGCCGTCGCGCTGCTTGCGCGGCAGTGACAGGACATTCAAGGGCGGGCCATGCCCGCTCTTTTTGTCCCGAATAAAGAGGAGAAGCCGTGGCAAGACCGGAAGACATGTGGCAATGCCAGACCGTGAATTGCGGATATATCTACAACCCGGACAAGGGCGACCGAAAGGGCAAGATCCAAAAGGGTGTTCTCTTTCAGGATTTGCCTGATGAATGGCGTTGCCCCGTTTGCGGGGGAACCAAGAAATGCTTTCGGCCCCTGATCGGTCCGGGTTCCACCAGGGCGGACTGCGAACTGGAAGTGGAAACCGATCCGGCCAAGTTGACAGCCGCGGCCGAGACTGCGAAAATAATGAATAAGGAGACTGATTCCATGAAGAAATATGTTTGCGAGATTTGCGGCTATGTGTACGACCCCGAAGCAGGCGATCCCGATAATGATGTTGCTCCGGGCACTGCGTGGGAAGATGTGTCCGAGGATTGGGTCTGCCCTGTCTGTGGCGCACCCAAGGAAAATTTCGCCCCTGAGGAATAAATGATAACCCGGCCGGTCCGGTCAGGGGCGCGATTCGTTCGCGCCCCCTTTTTTTCCCGGCCATTGATCGGCCATTCAATTTGGAGATGTGAATGAAACCCCGTGAAATCAAGGATGGCATTTTCTGGATAGGTGCGGTGGACTGGAATCGCCGTAGTTTCCATGGCTATTCCGTGTCCCCCAAGGGCACAACCTACAACAACTATCTGATCAAGGACGAGAAGATCGCCCTTATCGACACCGTGGCCGAGGAATTCTGGGGAACCCTCCAGTGCAACCTGGCCCAGGTGCTCGGACCGGACGAGAAGATCGACTACTTTGTCATCAACCACCTGGAGCCGGATCATGCCGGGAGCCTGGCCCTGGCGGTGGAAAAATACCGTCCGGAAAAAATCTACACGTCGCCCATGGGTCAGAAGGCCATGCAGGCCCATTTCCATTACAAGGATTGGCCGGTGGAAGTCGTGCCCACGGGTACCGAGCTTTCCCTCGGCAAGCGGACGCTCAAATTCATTGAGGCCCGCATGCTGCATTGGCCCGACTCCATGCTCACCTACTGCCCGGAGGACAAGATCGTTTTTACCAACGACGCCTTCGGCCAGAACTGGGCTACCAGCGAGCGGTTCGCCGACGAAGTGGACCGGCCGGTTCTGAAGCAGCTCCTGGCGGATTACTATGCCAACATCGTGCTGCCGTACTCCCCGGTTGTGCTCAAGCTCATCGCTTCCCTCAGGGAGATGAATCTTGCCATTGACATGATCTGCCCGGATCACGGCCTCATTTTCCGGGGCGACGATTGCAAATGGGTCATGGACAGGTATGTCGAATTCGCCGAGCAGAAGCCCAAGAACAAGGCGGTCATCGTCTTTGACACCATGTGGCATTCCACGGAGAAGATGGCCCTGGCCGTGGCCACAGGTCTGGCTGACGAGGGCGTTTCCGTGCGCGTCATGTGCATGAAGAACAACCATCATTCCGAGGTCATGAGCGAGATATTCGACGCCGCCGCCGTGGTAGTGGGTTCGCCCACGCACAACAACGGCATCCTGCCGCTGATGGCGGACATGATGACCTACATCAAAGGTCTCAGGCCCCAGAACAAGATCGGGGCGGCCATCGGTTCCTTCGGCTGGTCCGGGGAGTGCGTCAAGGTTCTCAACCAGTGGTTGGAGGACTGCGGCATGGAGGTCATGGAAGGCGTCAAGGTCAAGCATGTGCCCGATCACGAGATTTTGGGCAAATGCTACGAGCAGGGCAAGGCTATTGCCGCTGCCATCAAGACCAAAATCGCTTGATCCCCTGTTCCATTGTGCGTGACAGAGCTCGGTCCCCCAGAGGGGGCCGGGCCTTTCTTATGCGGCACCATGTCAAGAACTTCCTTTTCTCTTCATTCCTTCTGTAATTAGGCTAGGCTCCACCCTCGCCTTATAGCATAATAGTAATGTATTCCTTTTCTTATTCGTGCTCTATGGCACCAAGTACCGATTCGGTACATTAACAATTTAGGATCGCCATTTTTTGTTCGTAGTCTAGGCTACCAAAGGCCGCTCGCGATCCGTTTACGACTGCGCCACAGGTAAGCTAAGCTTCCAGAGTAACGCGGCCAGTTTACGAGCCAAAGCAGCTATCGCCTTTTGAGCAACTCCGCTTTTGCTGTAAATTCGGTTGTAAAATTCTCTCGCCCATTCGTCTCTCTGTTTCCAAATCCATGCCGCCTCAATGAGCAAACTTCGTAATCGTCGTTGCCCAACTGGGCGCAAGCGGCCTTTCCCTTTGCTCAATCCGCTTTGCCGCACAACAGGCGCAAGGCCCAAGTAAGCCGTAACCTCCTTGCTATTGTTGAATCGTTCAGGTCGGAATATCTCGGCCGCAAAGGTGGTTGCCACGACTTCACCCACTCCAGGAACGGACCTCATGGTGGCAATGCGTCTTGCCTCGTCTTGTTCCTGGGAAATGACTCGTAATCGAAGATCAACCTGACGCTGTGCGGAAATGAGATAATGCAATTCTTCGAGTAAGCTATTTCGGGTGTCGTCAGCTCCGGGTGGTAGTGGCAGTATAGCCAGAGCTGCAATAGCGATTTTGCTCCAATGGTCGATCCCAACGGGTTCGGCAATGCTCAGAGATAACAGCAAAGCGCGAATTCTCTGCTTTACTTTACGCAATGAGTCGGTGAGTTGATGTCTTCGACGTTGGAGTGACCGAAAAGCTTCTTCTCTTTCACTAGGAATGGCAATTGGGCGGATCAGTCCTGCTGCGGCAAGTTCAGCCAACTTTCGGCAATCGAGGCTGTCTGTCTTGTTGGTTGCGGTTACTGGGCGTGGTATTCGGCTGGGCGCGGCAACAATCACACGAATACCTGCAGCCTTGAGGCTTCGAGCAAGGCCAAAACCTGTCGGGCCAGCTTCGTAACAAACTGCACCGATGTTAACAGGGAGTGAGGAAAGGATTTGTGTAAGTGATGCCACGTCGGCGGGACTAGACCAATCTTTGATCATTCCGTCTGGTCGTAAGAGTGCAACACTGAATGTCTTTTTGTGAACATCAACGCCAACGAAAATGCGCTGATCAACAAATGCTTCCACAAACCGATAAGCTGATGATATCTTGATACTCGCCATGTCGGCCTCCTTTGAGCTTCACATTTACTGGTACTGTTACCAGATTAAGCCGTGGAGTGCCGACATGGTATTTTTTGTCGAAGGATAGTGTGATCGTCGCTGGCACGACAGAGTATTTTGGTATATTATATTAAAAGGTGGATTATTTTTAAAGGGCAGGCCGGTATGCAGAAGTGTTGGCAAAGACGTCGGGAGGGAGGCGTGGCGTGGCTGGCGAGGATTCTCATCCTTTTGTCGGTCTTTTGGTTTTCCGGTGTGATCCAGGTTCATGCGGACAGAATTCCGGACCGTTTTTCACGGTCCATACTGGTGTTTACGACATTCCCCTCCGAAGGTATGGGCCTTCTGTTCGAGCGGATACTGCGCGAGGCCTACGCCCGTATAGGCTATGACGTGGTTATGGAGAAGGTGCCCGCCGAACGCGCCCTGGTAATGGCCAATCAAGGGAAAGTGGACGGCGAGGCGGCCCGTGTATCTGTCATAGAGCCAAACTGCCCCAATCTTATTCGGGTTCCGACTCCCTTGTATGTCAACCGGGTTGTTGTTTTTACCAAAAGAAAGGATATCGATCCAGCCAAGGGGTGGGGGAGCTTGTCTCGATACAAGGTCGGTTCTGTGTTGGGTTACAAGTACATTCAGAAGAAGACCGCCAACATGAACCGGGTGTTGGCCCTTGACTACAGGCAACTTTTCACCATGCTCGTGAATGATCGGATTGATGTGGCGGTCACCGAGTATTTTGAGGTGCTGCCCATCTTAAGGGTCATGGATCCGGAAGGCATAAAGATGTTGCTGCCGCCTCTGGACTACAAGTCCATGTATCATTATCTCCATAAGCGGCATGCCGCATTGGTGCCCAAGATCGACTCGGTGCTTCGTGCCATGCGTGAGGAAGGGCGCATGGAGGCCATCCAGCGTGAGATGGAGCAAGAGCCCGGCCGACCGAGTTGTATGGCGGGGTGTGTCGTGCCTTGCTTGCCGCCCGGCCCGTGACCGGGCCTGACCCGGAGACAGGGTGCCAGGAAAGATCAAGGCCGACGAGCAGGAACTGCTCGTCGGCCTTGGCTTTTTTGAAACAAATGAGGCCTATTGCCAGGTGTCGCCCTTGAGCTTGAAGATGCGGATGCGGCGGTTGACCAGTGAGGGGAGAAATTCATTCGTGCGGCATTCGTCGGCAGAGGCGGCAATGGTTTTGTAAATGACTTCCTTGTAGCGCAGGACTGCGGTGTACACACCGGAGGAGATGTTTTTTCTGACCGTGCAGATTACATCGTTTTCGTCGCTGCGGTGAAAAGTGGCGCTGTAGGAGCCGTCGGGCTGCCGCTTGATCTTCATACGGCTTCGGGAGCAGATATGATGCTGGTTACTTGTGCGTATCCAGGTCCTGGCGAATTCGGAGAAGTCTGCGTGTTTGCTGGCCAGGTCTTCGTCGAGATAGGTCGGGAGGTTGGCTGCCGTGACCGGGGTGGAGGCGCGTCCCGGAGCTGCAGAAGCCACGTCCATCGTGGCGTCGGTATCCGCGCCATGGGCCATGGGCGGAAAAAAGCAACCGACCAGAAGTGCGATAGTGAGGGTAAGTAGTGGTTTTTTCATGGACAAAATCCTCTGACCGGAGCGGTCCGGCTGTTGAAGTCAATGGTTGCAGTCTTTGCTGCAAGGCAACCATGCCTCTCCAGAGCAGCCGATATGGCTGGGCGGCAGTGCCGCCCAGCCGTTCGGACCATAACGCTACTTGGTCAGAATTTCAACCCTGCGGTTGAGCTTGCGCCCATCGCGGGTGCCGTTGTCGTATTTCGGGTTGAGTTCGCCATATCCCATGGCCTCCAGGCGGGCGGCGTCGATGCCGTGCGCGATCAGCCAGTTCTTGACGGATGAGGCGCGGCGCTCGGACAGGCCCTGGTTGTAGTCTTCGGGGCCAGTGGAATCGGTATAACCGGCAACCACGAAGATGGCGGAGGGATATTCGTCCAGAATGACCTTGGCCTCTTCCAGGACCGGGACCATTTCGTCCAGGATCTGGTACTGGTCAAAGCCGAAGTGGAGGTTGAAAGAGATGCTGGGCGGAAGAACCGGGGCCGGGGCAGGTGCCGGAGCCGGAGTGTCGGCGACTTCGGCGTAGAAGACATCGCCGACGTACTTGTCCATGCCGCCGGGGGCCATCAGCGTCTTGCTGTCAGCCACCACGGTACAAGAGGACAGGGCGCGGATTTCGTCGATGGTCATTTTGCCGGGGGCCGTGTCGGCGAAGCTGACGATGTGGATGCAAAGGTTGTTGCCGTACTTGGAGTACAGGGCCTTGGCCTGAGCAACCGCGTCGGGACCGATATTGGAGTGGCCGTCGGTGAAGATGATCAGCGCGGTCTTGCCGGAAAGTCCTGCCAGGACCGGGTCGAGGTCCATGAGACCGTTACCCATGGGGGTGGTGCGGTTGAAGATGTCGAATTTGGTGCTGACGGTATCCAAAGCCGAATCCATGCCGGCCTTGTTGTATGCACCGGGTTGGACCTTGGCTTCAAAGGGAGCGAAAAGGAACATCGCCGCCGTGTAGTCCAGTTCGGGTACGGCCTTGTTCATGGCTTTGAGGATGGGCATGGCCATGTGGATTTTGCTGTCTCCCTCGGCCTGGTATCTCATGGCCATGGAGCCGGACTGGTCGATGAAAAAGATGAAATTGTCTACTTTCTTGACCATCTTGGCAGTAGCCGGAGCCGAGAGGGCAAAGGTCAGCGACATGACCAAGGCAAGGGCCAGTAACAGTAGTTTACGAGATTGTCTCATGATTTCACTCCTTTGAGGATTTATGCTTATGGGAGAAATGCCTGACCTAGCGTCTCAGAAAAACAATATACGCAACCATGATGAACGGTGCAAGGGGTTGGTGTTAGAATCTTGAAAGGAATTTGTATTTTCAGCAGGGACTTACCGGATTCCTCGGGTTGCGTTTCGGCGGGGAACAAAGTATAAAGAGACGTTTACCATCCAGGCGGATGGGAAGAGCAGTCATTATGAGGAGAGCCTTATGTACATAGTCACCGGCGGCGCGGGCTTTATCGGCAGTGCCATGGTTTGGAAGCTCAACCAGATGGGCATTGAAGACATCCTGGTGGTGGACAACCTCTCAACCAGCGAAAAGTGGAATAATCTTGTGGGGCTCAAGTACGAAGACTACCTTCACCGCGATCAATTCCTCAAGTTCGTCCTTGAAGGAGAGGACCGGTTCGAGACCGAGGCGATCATTCACATGGGTGCGTGCTCCTCCACCACCGAGTTCGACGCGGATTTCCTCATGGAGAACAATTACCGTTACACCCAGTACGTCTGTCGTCATTGCATGGCCCACGGGGCGCGGTTCATCAATGCCTCCTCCGCCGCCACCTACGGCAACGGCGAGTTCGGATTTGCTGACGACCACGCGGGCATCGACCGGCTTCGGCCCCTGAACATGTACGGCTATTCCAAACAGCTTTTCGACCTCTGGGCCAAGCAGGGCGACCTGCTCGATCGGATCGTTTGCCTGAAATTCTTCAATGTCTTCGGGCCTAACGAGTACCACAAAGACGACATGAAAAGCGTGATTTGCAAGGCACATTCCCAAGTTCTGGAGACCGGCAAGCTCAAGCTCTTCAAATCGTACCGTGAAGAATACCCTCACGGCGGCCAGAAGCGCGATTTCGTCTACATCAAGGATTGCGTGGATATCATGGCCTGGTTTTTGGAAAACCCGGACAAGAACGGTATTTTCAATGTCGGCACGGGAACTGCAAGAACCTGGAATGATTTGGCAAACGCCGTGTTTGCTGCCATGGGCCGTGAACCGGTTATCGAGTATATCGAGATGCCAGAAGTTATTCGTGATAAATATCAATATTTTACCGAGGCGAACATGGACAAGCTCGCCGAGGCGGGATGTGACGTGAAAATGACATCCCTGGAAGATGGCGCGGCCGATTATGTGCAGAACTATCTGGATCGGGACAATCCGTACCTTCGGTCCAGGTAAGTCGAGGTATCGTTGAAACGGAAACTGCCGCAGATAGGATTGATAGGGGGGCTTTTGGCTGCCCTTGTCCTGTGCCTACCGTTGACGTTGCTCGGAAAGAATCCGCTGCTCAACAAGGTCAGGCGGTATGTGTCCGACGCTCCGGTCCAGACTCCCAAACAGGATCAGTGGACCTTTTCCGCCGATCGCGTGGTGGGTTCGCACACCAGCGAGTACATGGAGGCCTTCGGCAACTGCACCCTGTCTCTGGGCGACAACCAGTTGCAAGCCGACTTTGTCCGCTACTACCAGTCCACAGGCTGGGTTTTTTTGCGAGGCGACATCCGCGCCCATTGGGGCGGCGATTTTCTCCAGGCAGACGAGGCCGAGTTCGATCTCAACACCATGACCGGCTGGCTCAAGCGGGGCAAGCTGTTCATGGCCAAGCCGCATGTCTACGTGGAAGCGGAGCGCGTGGAGAAGATGGTCGGCGACACCTACAGGTTCACCAATGCCAAGGTCACGGCCTGCGATGGGGAAAAGCCTGCCTGGTCGGTGACCACGGAAGAGGGTGACGTCCAGCTGGACGGGCGGGTACGGCTCTACCGTTCCGCTTTCCGCATCAAGGACGTGCCGGTTTTTTATTGGCCCTACATGGCCCTGCCCGGACGCAAGGCGCGGCAGACCGGATTCCTGATGCCCTACATGTCGAGTAGCAAGAAGCTCGGCATGCAGGTCAATCTTCCCTACTACTGGGCCATCAGCGACGAGGCGGACATGACCGTGTACCAGAACTTCATGTCCAGCCGGGGGTACATGCAGGGGGTGGAATTCCGCCATGCCGGAGATTCGGCCACAAGGGGGCTGTGGATGGTGGACGGGCTCAAGGACAACCGTCGGGCGGTCCATGAGGCGGACGAATGGAAGGACTATCAGGGCGACGGCCTGACCCGGCCCAACCGCAGCCGGTGGTGGGTGCGCAGCAAGTATGACGGCTGGCTCGGGAGCCCGGATCTTCAGGTCAAGGTCGATCTCGATTTGGTTTCCGACCAGAATTACCTGCGCGATTTTCAGGACGGTCCCACCGGATTTGATACCACCCGTCAGGCATTTCTCGATTCCTTTGGCCGTGACATCGGCAACAAGGACGACCTGACCCGGACCTCGGAGGCTTATCTGAACCGGAGCTGGGATCGGTTCGGTCTGGCCGGAAAGCTTCAGTACATCCAGAATCTCCGGTTTATGAACGGCAACGGCAAGGCCGACGACAACACCACGCCGCAGACCCTGCCGGAGTTGGAGGCGTTTGCCTTTCAGCAGTCCATCGCGGGCAGTCCCGTGGAAGTGGCGGCAGAGACCAAATACGACTATTTTTGGCGCAACAAGGGCCATTCCGGTCATCGCTTTCGGGCCACGCCCACGGTCAAGCTTCCCCTGTCCACGAGCTTTTTCACCATTATTCCGTCCGTGGGCATCGACCACACCTCCTATAGCCTGACCTCCCATGAGGGATATGGCAACCAGACCATCACGGACAGCGGTGGTCGGACCGACGAACTCGACTCCAACGCCACCAAAAGCGGGTTCCAGAGCCGTACCGCCTGGACCGCCGGCTTCTCCGCCTTCAGCGAAATGACCCGGGTTTTTCCCCTGGACGAAGCACTCAAGCCGGAGCCGAATCTGGCCGGAACGTCCCGCTGGACCAGGCTCAGACACTCCATCGTCCCACGGGTAAAATATGAGTACACGCCGACCATCACCGGTCAGGACGAGCTGCCCTATTTCGACCAGTACGACCGCCTCAGCGGGGTCAATCAAGTGACCTATTCCCTGACCAACGTCCTGGATCGGCGTCGGGAGACAGTGGTTTTATCGCCCGGCAGCGGCGGCGATCCCCAGGCTTCGGTGGCCACGGACTATCTCGACTTCCTGCTTTTCCGGCTGGAACAGTCCTATGACCATAACGAGGCCTCCCGCAAGGACCAGCTCAATCAGTACGGGCGACGGCCGTTCTCCGATATCATGGCGGAGATTCGCGTGCGGCCGGAGGCCTACATCGACCTCATCAGCCGTACCTGGTTCTCACCCTACAAGACGAGCATCACGCAGAATGAAAATACCATCCGCCTGTTCAAGGACGGTCTGGGCGAGTTCAGCGTGGGGTATGACTTCCTGGTGAAGATCGACGAATACAAGCGGTACCGCGACGAGACCATGTCCATCCTGGACCTGGGTGCCAAGTGGCAGATTTCCGAGGACTTCATCCTGGGCGCGAAATACCGGCACGACTTCAACGGTCAAAAGGACCTGGAGCGCACTATCCGGCTCGACTGGGCGGGCGATTGCTACACCCTCCATTTCCAGTTCACCCAGAAATCCAACGACAATCGCTTCGAGGTCGGGTTCGATCTGCTCAATTTCTAGGGAAGTGCTGCATAATTGCCCTCTGGCTTCGTTGCTGCAAAAAGCTCAAACCCTCGCGTACAGGGAGTACGCTTCGGTCTTGATCTTTTTTTGCGCCTTGCCAGAGAACAATTCTACAGCATTTCCAAATTTTGAATTAATCAGCATTTCTTTAGGGTGACATTCCCCAAATGTCCGATTGCCTCGGTGCCGCAAAAATGGCACAAATTCGCAGGACAGCGGGTTTGGATGTTGCCCCTTTGGGCAACGTCTCGAAGGGGTGAGCCTCCGGACGGGGCAAATCAAGTCCACCGCTGGGAGAACAGTGCTTCGGGCTTGCTGCTGTCATGCTTTTTACTTCGGGGAATCCTTGTTTGGCCGGCCCTCTCTTATAATGATATGAAAGAAAACAAGACTATACAGATTCTACCCCCGGCCCTGAAAAATCAGATCGCCGCGGGTGAGGTGGTGGAGCGTCCGGCCAGCGTGGTCAAGGAACTGGTGGAGAACAGCCTGGACGCTGGGGCCACCCGTATCGACGTGACCGTGGAAAAGGGGGGCCGTTCGCTGATTCTGGTGCAGGACAACGGCACGGGCATTGATGCGGATCAGCTCAATCTGGCCGTGACCCGGCATGCCACCAGCAAGATAGCCTCCCTTGCGGACCTGTCCGCCATCCATTCCTTCGGTTTTCGGGGTGAGGCCCTGCCCAGCATCGCGTCGGTGTCGCGGTTTACCATGACTGCCTGCGCCCAGGGAGCGGGCGAGGCCGCTTTCATCGAGGTGCGGGCGGGCGAGGTGGTGGCCGAGGGGCCGGCAGCCCTGGCCTCCGGCACCCGGGTAGAGGTCCGCGATCTCTTTGCCAATACCCCGGCGCGACTCAAATTTCTCAAGACCGAGGCCACGGAAAACAAGCGTTGCCAGGATGCGCTCATGCGGGTCGGGCTGGCCCATCCCGACACGGGTTTTTCCCTGACCGTGGGCGGGCGTGAGGTCTTTCGGCTGCCGCCCGGCCAGTCTCTCGGTTCCCGGCTGGCCGCCTTCTGGCCCCCGGCAGTGTGCGAGGGGCTCAAGCCCTTTGATTTTGAGCGGGAGGACTACCGGGTGCATGGCGTGGCCGGTTCGCCAGCCACGGCACAGGGCAGGGGCGACCGCATCCTGCTCTATGTCAATGGCCGTCCGGTTCAGGATAAGATGATGCTTTCCGCCGTGCGTCAGGCCTACAAGGGCATGCTCATTTCCCGTGAATATCCGCAACTCGTGCTGTTCCTCGAAATCCCGGCAACGGATGTGGACGTGAACGTGCATCCGGCCAAGCTGGAGGTCCGCTTCATTGAGGAAAGCCGTGTGTTTTCCGTGATCCGGGGCGGCATCATGCAGGCGCTGTCCACCATTCAGGGCGAATCATACGCAACGGCCCCTTCGTCGTTTTCGCCTCCTGTCGGATCGCCGGTTGCCGAGGGCGGGGCGTCCGTTTCACCGGCCAAGTCGGGCCATTGCCCGTCCTCCATGGATCGGGGACCAAAATTTTCCAGCTACCGTGAATATCAGTCGGAATACAATGCGCCACGCGAAATGAATTTGCCCGTGTCGCCGCCCGAGCCGCTGTCCGAAAGGGATATGGCGGAAAGCCCGGTGGCGCCCGGTTCGGCACGCGGTGTTCGGCTGGCCGGGACGGATTTTACCTACCTGGGCCAGGTGGCCGATACCTACCTGATTCTCCGGCAGGGGAGCAGTCTGGTGCTCATCGACCAGCACGCGGCGCACGAACGGGTGCTGCTGGCCGCCATGCGTCAGGAGCGGACCCGGGGCGATTCGCAACCCCTGGCCCTGCCGCTGGAAATGGGGCTGCATCCCAGCGAGATCGAGGTGTTGCAAGGGCTGTGGGACGGTCTGCACGCCATGGGTTTCCGGCTGGAGACGGACGGCGCGGCCCGGCTGCTGGTGCGGGGCATTCCGCCCACTCTGGACACGGGCAAGGCAAGGGAGTATCTGGCCGATGCCCTGGCCGAAAAGGCCCGTACCCTGGACGACCTGTGGACCATGATGGCCTGCAAGTCCGCCATCAAGGCAGGGCAGCCCCTGGCCGTGGATGAGGCCCTGGCCCTGCTCGAAACCTGGCTGGCCACCCCGGAGCGGGAATACTGCCCCCACGGGCGGCCCATCGTCATCACCTGGAACCCCTCGGATCTGGAGAGGCTTTTCAAACGCAAGTAATTTCTATAGATGTAGATGAGGAGAAGACGAATGCTCACATATATAGCCAGCAGCATTTGGCAGTCCCCGGCTCAGACATTGGTGAATACCGTGAATACGGTTGGTGCGATGGGCAAGGGTATTGCTTTGCAGTTTAAGAAGCAATATCCTGAAATGTATGAGCAATATAAGGAGTTGTGCAGGCAGGGGAAACTTACTGTCGGCAAGCTCTGGCTGTACCGGGAGGAGGATCGCTGGGTCATCAATTTTCCCACGAAAAAGCACTGGCGGCATCCTTCCAAGCGAGAGTACGTCGAAGATGGATTGAAAAAATTCGTCTCGGTCTATGAGACATTTGGCATCACCAGCATCTCTTTTCCCCAACTGGGAACCGGTCATGGTGGGCTTGATTGGGATTCAGTGGTCAGGCCGTTGATGGAGCACTACCTCAAGCCGCTACCCATTCCTGTCTATATCCATCTGCGAGGGAACCAGAAGCAGTTTGTTCCGGAGCATCTCCGGTCAGTAAATGAGGCAATTCCTTTTTCCGTTTTGCTGGATGATGTCCGAGCGCTTTCCGGTACCTGGTTGGAAACCTTGGTGCGTCAGAGTCGGTTTTATTTTTCTGGCATAGAAGACGAATATCTGGTTTTTCGGGTGGGGAGTGCTCAGCGGGAGAAAAAAGTGCCCCTTGAACATCTGCGGATGTTGTGGAGCGACCTCAATTTCAGCAAGGTAGTTCGTTCCAACAAGGCTCCCGGTGAGATTGCCCAGCAATATGGGTATATTTTTGCGCTCTTGAATTGCGTTCCCTACATCGCAACGGTGTATGCTTCCGATTCTTCGGACGCCCTCTCGGCCAATCCCTCAAAGGCGTTGATGTTGGCCAGCGAACATGTTCTGGAGAGGCCTTCGGAGGCGCAGGCGGAACTGCCGCTATGACCAAGCCTTGGGTCGGTGAGATCGAGGGACATGTGGCTTTGTGGAGCAGCCGCCGATCAAGCCACCACTGGTGGGCGAAGTATGTCTACCATTATACTGATGTCAATAACGCGACCAGGATACTGGACAGCGGACGACTGTTGAGTCGCAGGACCATGGAGAGTGAGGGAAGGACCTTTACGGATGGAGCCTGTAGAGGAGTAATTCAGAACACTTCAGCGGCACACAAGGGGTTCGTTCGTTTCTACTATCGTCCCAGGACGCCGACTCAGTATAGGAATGAAGGCATAAGACCGCCGGAAGACCGTTGGGAGAATGCACATTGTCCGGTCCCGGTCTTTTTTCTTTTCGACGCCTTGAGCACGATGAGTCGTGATGACGCGCAGTATTCAAATGGAAATATGGGAAGGCATGACGTGTCTTTTGGTCCGAGTCGTGAGGATTTTCTGAAGATTCCCTTCACCAAGGTTTTTCATGACGGAGCATTCGATCGGAGCACCAATCCAGAGATTCTTTTTCACAGGCATGCAGAACTGTTGATACCTGATGAGATGGACCTCGCGGGTTTGAAATTTATAGCATGCAGAAGCCATGCCGAGCGTTCTACGTTGTTGTACCTTATGGGCCCGGTCGCCAGGAGGCGCTGGAGCAATTGGGTGCGGATGGGTGACAGTTCGCTTTTCGAGAAGAAGTGGGCCTTTGTGGAACGGGTGGAAATTGGGGAAAGGCAGTTCGTATTTTATTTCAACCCGAACAGCCAGTGTTCCCGCAAGGTTCGGTCTCGGGTTGTCCTGACACGTCCTGACGGAAGTTCCGATGAATTCGACAACGAACTCAATCCGCGTGGGCGGTATACTATCAATTTGAAAAGGGATTACCCATACCTGGATGTAACCCTTTTCCTTGAGGACTCCTTGGCATACGCCAACCGTTTAACCTTCAACGATTTACTATAACGCATTTTCATGACCATCGAATACAACAAGATTAAGGTCCGTGTGGCCTTGGATAATCTGTGCCATAACTACCGTATTTTCAGGGGATTGCATGACAACGTCATCCCTGTCATCAAGTCCGATGCCTATGGGCACGGGCTGGCCGAGGTTTACCGCGCCCTGGAGCCGGAAGGGGCCACCACCTTTGGCGTGGGGTATGTGAATGAGGCCGTGACCCTGCGGCAGGCCGGCTGCAAGGGGCGTATTCTGGCCCTGCTCGGGCCGGTGGACGATGCGGACTATACTGCATTGTGGGAACAGGACGTGCTGCCGTTCATTGGCCGTTTCGACCAGTTGGAACGGCTGGCCGGGGAAACCGCGTCTCGCGGCCCCATTGCCATTGCGCTCAAGTTCGACACCGGCATGCGTCGGCTCGGATTCCTGCCCGAGGAATTGGATCGGGTGATTGCTTTTCTGAAGGCGAATTCGGCGGTGCGTCCGGTCATGGTCAGTTCCCATCTGGCTCGGGCCGACGAGCCGGAGAACCGGATCGACGTGACCCTTCAGGGCGACCGGTTTCGGACCGTGCTGGACGGACTCCGGGGCGCAGGGTTTGCCGTGGAGGCGTGTCTGGCCAACTCCGCCGGGGCACTGGTTCACCAGGATTGTTTTTACGACAGCGTCCGGCTCGGCATCGCGCTCTATGGGTGCAACCCGCTCCATGGCACGGCGCTGGAATCCCTTGGGTGCGATTTCAAGCCTGCCATGTCGGTGTCCGCCCCGATACTCCAGGTCCGAGCCCTCAAGGCCGGGGAAGGCATCAGCTACGGCTGGACGCATGTGGCCGGGCGGGACAGCACGGTGGCCGTGGTGGGCGTGGGGTATGCCGACGCCTACAGCCGGGGGCTTTCCAACACCGGATACATGAATATCAAGGGGCACCGCGTGCCGATCGTGGGCCGCGTCTGCATGCAGATGACCGCAGTTGACGTGACCGACATAATGGGCGAAGGGTTGGACGTGCGGCCGGGGGATGAGGCATGGCTTTTGGGCGGTCCGGGACCCGGAACCATTACCCCCGAGGAACTGGCCGGATGGTGGAATACCATCACCTACGAGGTATTTTGCCTGCTGGGGATGAACCCGCGCACCTATATTTAATGATAACGATCAATCAGCGGTTGCCCGCAGCCCGCGCAGTGCGAACGCACGGTTTGCGGTAACCGGCAAGGAGTAAGGAATATGCCCATAGTACAAGACGATGAATGGACCGTTGCCGAGAGCTACTCCCTGGCCGACATGAAAGAGCAGGGCGTGACGCCCCAATGGCTGGAAGGCAAGTGGTTGAACGTGGCCGAAGACATGGCCCTGATTCCCGAGAACAATGTCCGCGTCATCGAGGAAAACGGCGTTGTCCGTGTGGAAGTCTCCATGTACCTCATGGAGTGCATGCGCGGCTTCTGATCCTGTTTACCCGTGTGAAAAACAGGGGAGGCGTGCCTGACGCGCCTCCCTTTTTTCGTGGGGTGCACCCTGGTTTCTTCCGCTTGGACCAGGGAGGATTGAGCCTCGACTTGCTGAGTACCAATATTATTTTGTTTGTCCACTGACGCAAAAATGACACAGTAGGTTGGTATCGTTGCAATAATTTTATTGTAACAGAACCGTAACATTTTAAAACGTTACAATTGTGTGACAAACATGTTACAGGCTCATCGCGCCGTGTGGAAGCCGGTTTTCTGTGCTAGAGGGGCGGTCTCGCACGACGCGGCACGAGGTAACGGGAAATGAAATTGCGGTCTTTTCAAATGCGTATTCTGGTCTGGACATGGGTACTTTTGCTCGTGGTCCTGGCTGTGGTCTTCTACTACTCCACTTCCGTTGTGGAGCGCGACCTGCTGGCCGAAACCCGGCGTAGTTCGCGGAGCGATCTCGATACCATCCAGTGGCTCATCCATGACCATCCGTCCTATGCATCCGAAAAAAAGTTTGCCGAATGGGTGGATGCCCTGGGCTCCAAGCTCGGTACGCGCATCACCTACATTGTGGCCGGGCGCGTGGTGGCGGATTCCGAGGTCCCCTATGCGGACCTCCATAGCCTGGACGACCACAGTCACCGCCCTGAAGTCGTGGCCGCCAATGTGGACGGCGAAGGGGACAACGTCCGCTATTCGGATACCCTGCGCAAGAGCATGCTTTACGTGGCCCGGCGTATCTCGGGTGCTCCGGGACTGGCTGACGGCGTGCTCCGGCTGGCTGTGCCCGTGTCCGATGTCAGTGCCCGGCTCGGCTCGTTGCGGATCAATTTCATCTGGATATTCCTGGCCGCCCTGATCGCGGCCGGTGTGGTCAGCGCCCTCATGAGCCGCAACATGAGCCGGGAAATCACCTCCTTTTCCAAGCTGGCCCGCTCCATTGGCGACGGGGATTACGGTACGCGGTTGCGCGTTCTCCCCGGCGGCGAATTCAAGCCCCTGGCCGAGTCGGTCAATGCCATGGCCAAGTCCATTGAGCGCAACGTGCGCATTATCAAAGACCAGAAAGGGCAGTTGCAGGCCGTGTTCGAGGGCATGCGCGAGGGCGTCATGACCGTGGACGCCGAGGGACGTATCGAGTCCTACAACACGGCTCTGGACGAGATGTTCAACCTGGCCAGCACCACTGTCGGGCGCACGCCTATTGAAGTCACCCGCCGGTTCGAGATTCAGGACCTGGTGGATGCCCTGCGCAACGATCCCGACCAGGGGGAGCGTTCCATCCAGATCGACCTCATGGACACGCGCACGGTGGAGGTCAGCGCGGTGCCGTTTTTCGACTACAAGGGTGTGCGCAAGGTCATTCTCGTCTTTTACGACATCACGGAGATGAAGCGGAGCGAGAAGGGACTCAAGGACTTCGTGGCCAATGCCTCGCATCAGCTCCGCACCCCGCTCACGTCCATAAAGGGGTATACCGAGACCCTGCTGGACATGCCCCCGGCCGATCCCGCAGACGGGGAAAAATTCCTGCGGACCGTGCTCAAGAACGCGGACCACATGGACAAGGTCATCTCCTCCCTGCTCGCCCTGGCCAAGTCCGAGCAGATGGGCAAGGCCCTGACCTTGGCCCCGGTATCCGGGCGTGAGTCCATGAACCGCTCCGTGGGCGACGTGACCCCCTGGGCTGCCGAGCGCGGCGTGACCATCCAGACGCGGACCCCGGACGGCGAAATGGCGGTTATGGCAGAGCCGGACGGATTGCTGCACGTCTTCCACAACCTGCTCAACAATGCGGTGAAATACAGTCCTGACAGCGGCGTCATCACGGTCAGCGCCGAGGACGACGGCGAATCCATCGTGTTTTGCGTGGAGGATCAGGGGCCGGGTATCTCGCGTGAGCATTCGATCAAGGTTTTCGAGCGGTTTTACCGGGTGGACGAAAACACCATCGACGACAGCGGCAGTGCCGGGCTGGGCCTGGCCATCTGTCGCCGCATCATCAAGAATTTGGGCGGAGAGATTTGGCACGACGGGTATGGCGAGGGCACTCGCGGAGCCCGCTTCTGTTTTCGGCTTGCCAAGTCCGTACAGTAGTATGAACCTTTAACCAATACCCTCGAATGAGGGGTGGACAAATGGATATCTACGATCTGTTCTTTTACCTGTCCCTGGGGGCCGGTTTCCTCATGGCCTTCAACCTGGGGGCCAATGACGTGGCCAACTCCATGGCCTCGGCCGTGGGGGCACGGGCCATTACCGTGCGCCAGGCCGTGTTCATCGCCGGAATTCTCAATTTTGTCGGTGCCGTGGTCCTTGGCTCCCATGTGACGGCCACTATCAGCAAGGGGATCATCAATCCGGAAGCCATCACGGATCCGAAGCTCCTCATGATAGGCATGTTTGCGGCCCTGCTGGCGGCGGCGGCGTGGGTGCTGCTTGCCACGCTTACCTCGTTGCCGGTGTCATCGACCCATTCCATTGTGGGGGCGATCATGGGGTTTGGCCTCGTGGCCGGCGGGCCAAGCGTGGTTAACTGGCTCAAGATGGGGGGGATTGTCCTATCCTGGATCATCTCGCCGTTTTTTGCGGCTGCCATCGCCTTTCTGGTTTTTTCCCACATCCGCAAATACATCCTGTACAAGCGGCGGTTCATTCGTCAGGTCAAGCGGTGGGCCCCGTTCTGGGTGGCGGTGACTGTCGTTCTGATCGCTCTTTCTTTCCTTTACAAGACACCCGTGGGGAAAACCCTGCACCTTCACTGGTCCGCGTCGCTCTTCCTGGCCATTGCCATGGCGGTGGCTACCTACCTCGTGGCAAGGCTGTTGGTGAGCCGGATGGTCCTTGACGCGGAAGAAGGAGCCGAGGGCGTGGAGCGGGTGTTTCGCAAGATGCAGGTGGGTACTTCCTGCTACGTGGCCTTGTCCCAAGGGGCCAATGATGTGGCCAATGCCATCGGTCCCGTGGCTGCCATCTACCTGATCGCACGGGAACATCAACTGCTGGCCACGGCCGAGGTCCCGCTGGGCATGCTTGTGCTGGGCGGTGTCGGCATCGCGGTGGGCATCAGCGTTCTCGGCTACAAGGTCATGGCCACGGTGGGTGAAAAGATTACCACCCTGACCAATACCCGCGGATTCGCCGTGGACTTCGGCGCGGCCTCCACCGTGCTGATTGCCTCGAACCTGGGGCTGCCGGTTTCAACCACCCATGCCGCAGTGGGCGGCGTGGTCGGCGTGGGACTGGCCCGGGGATTTCATGCCGTGGATTTCCGGGTTTTGTTTCGCATTGTCGCCTACTGGGTGGCAACGGTTCCCATCGCTGCGTTGACAAGTATAGTTTTCTTTGTGCTGCTCAAGTGGTTGTGTTACAGCTAGGTCACTAGAATAAAAGAACCCTTTTCAAAGAGGTTGCCAATATGTCTTTACGGATTCCCCTTTTCGGTCTTCTGGCCAGCCATTCTCCCATGGACGGCCTTGTGGAGCATTACGACAAAATCGCCGAGTGCATCGCCACTATTGACGATTCCCTGGAGTGCTATGTTTCCGGCGGCGTGTGCCGTGAGTTCGAGGAATTGACCCGCACCATCGACGAGATCGAGAACCATGCCGACGTCATCAAACGGAACATTCGCAACCATCTGCCCAAGGGGTTGTTCATGGCCGTGGAAAAGCCGTTGTTCCTGAACTACACCAAGTTCCAGGACAATATCCTGGACGCGGCCCAGGATGCCCTGCACTGGCTGGCCATGCGCAAGGTCAGCATTCCCGAAAGCATCCAGAAGGACCTCATCTACCTGCTCGACGCCGTGGCTCGCACCACCGTGCTGCTCGGCCCGGCGCTCCATGCCACCATCGCCCTGGTCCACGGCGAATCCCTGGACCGCGACGGGACCAAGGAGTGCTACCGCAAGGTTCGGTCCGAACGCGACAACGTGCGCAAGCTCAAGAATGCGTTGCAGAAAAAAGTCTATGCCATGGACATCGATTTCAAGGACATCTATCAGCTCATCCATTTCATCGATTGCCTTGATGACATGGGCCATAATACCGAAAATTGTGCCGACCATCTGCGTGCCATGATTGCCAGATAGTCTGCACGAAAGTGCTGTCATGCGTCCGGTCCGGCATCAGTCGGACCGGACTTTTTTTTGGTAGAATGGATCAGCGCGGGATAACCCTCGCGAAAATTTTTCATAATTACGTGGCAGTGGCGCACGCCATGTGTTGCGTGTGTCGTCAGAGCCATCCCTGCGTGATATGTCCCGGCCCGTGCTCTCCGTGTTGCCGCCGGTCCGCAGTCTCCGTTCCGAAGATGAAAAAAGTTCTTGAAATTGATTTTCAATTTCATTAATGTCCATTTCAGCACACGCCTCCAACGGGCAACAAGGAGTGGATCATGTCATATTTTTTTGCGGGCAGGTCGAGGGAAGGCCAACCATGCGTCGAGTTCTCCGGGCGATGTATCGTTCCGGCAGTAAGTGCCGGACGGATCAATCATCAAAGGAGAATCAGCATGCATCAGTTGAAAAAGATCGGAATGCTCAATAGGGAAGGAATGGCGGCTTGCAACGCGGGTCATACGGAAGATGCCTTGTTTCAGCTCGTTCAGGCGGAGCGAATGGCCCGCCGGTTGAAATCGCCTTTGCAGGAAGCCAAGGTGCGCAACAATATGGGGCTGGTCCATCAGGTGTCCGGCAATCGGGAACAGGCGCTGGTCTGCTTCCGCCTGGCCGAGCGGCGTGCCAAACAAGGCGGTGGAGCCGACAACCCGCTGCATCGGATCATCTGCCGGAATCTGGACCGGCTTGAACCGGCTCCCGAAGCGGGGATCGTCTAACATGTTAGGGCAAGACAACCCTTCGGCAATGGCCAAGCCGTTGTCTGACACAAATATCTGCCGTCCGGCGTCAGCGCAGTTCGTCACCACCATTCTGCACCAGTTTGCCGAATCCTTGGGCAACACCATTGATGCCAAGGACCCGTATACCTCCATGCATTCGGATGAGGTGGCTGAGGTTTCCCACATCCTTGCCTTGACCATGGGGCTGGGGCAGACCGAGGCGGACATCATCCATGTGGCAGGACACCTGCACGACATCGGCAAGATCGGCGTTCCCGATGCGGTGCTCAGGAAGCAGGAAACGCTTACTCCCTCGGAGTGGCGGGCCATTCGCCGACACCCGGAAGCCGGGGCCGAGATTCTGCGTCCGGTGGCCGCCCTCGAATCCCTGGGGGTTGTTGCCATGGTCCTGCACCATCACGAGCGCTACGACGGCGCGGGCTACCCATACGGGCTGCGGGCCCTGGACATCCCTCTTGGTGCGCGGATCATTACCTTGGCGGATTCCCTCTCGGCCATGCTTCAGGACCGTCCGTACCGAAAGGCCCGGACTTTTGAAGCGGCCAGCCGGGAGATCCTCCGGTGCTCCGGTACCCAGTTTGATCCTCGAGTGGTTGAGGGGTTTCGCTGCTCCGAACACGCAATCCGAAGCTTTATGGCAACTCAGAGGCATGAAGAAGTCGCGGCTTGAACAGCCTTGGCCGGGCATACAAATTTTTTGCCTGAGACCGGGACTGTGGAGTGGAAGTCCAAGAATTTGTACCGAGCAGTGGTTTCAAGTTCATGACAGGCGGCATGTCGACAATGTTTAACTTGTTAAAATAATTGATTATAAAATTAATATCAAATAAAAAGTTTATTTGGCACGGAAGGTGCTAATAGAAAGTATCTTCCTTTTTTGCACCGAGAAAACAACAG
This sequence comes from uncultured Pseudodesulfovibrio sp., assembly GCA_963662475.2. Classification (GTDB taxonomy): domain Bacteria; phylum Desulfobacterota; class Desulfovibrionia; order Desulfovibrionales; family Desulfovibrionaceae; genus Pseudodesulfovibrio. Next base: position 52,094 of record CAXXUE010000006.1, on the reverse strand, counting down.
GCCTCCTCCGGGAGGCCTTTCTCGTTTTTGGCGTCCTGGCATTGACCCGGTTCTCTGTTGGCAGGTATGGTGCCGGAAAGTATTCACCCTCGATCTGATAGGATGGAATGTCATGAAGCGCCGATTGTTTTCCGCCTTGCTGCTGTTGCTCCTGTCCGCCTCCCTCTGCTGGGGGGTGGAGTTTTCCCAGCCCCTTGTCTGCGATTATGGACCGGGCTGTTTTATCCAGAATTATGTAGATGTCGATCCCTCTCCGCAGTGGCATGATTTCACCTGTGGGCTGCTTTCCTATAATAAGCACAAAGGGACTGATTTCCGCGTGCCTTGGGCCGCCTACAAGGCCGGGGTCGAAGTGGTGGCCGCTGCACCCGGTACGGTGTTGCGCGTGCGCGACGGCATGCCGGACCGCGATTTCCGTGAAAACAAGGGAGCCGTCAAGGGCAGAGAGGCGGGTAATGCGGTCATCATCCGGCACGAGGGCGGGCTGGAAACCATATATGCGCACATGAAGCTGGGCAGCGTGCGCGTCAAGCCGGGCGACAAGGTCGAGCGTGGTCAGGTTCTTGGCCTTGTGGGGTTGTTCGGCAAGACCGTCTTTCCCCATGTCCACTTCGGCGTCATGCGTCAGGGCAAGGTCATCTGCCCCTTCCTGGGCGAACAAGCCAGCCTTCAGGGACAATGCGGCGTACCGGGCCAGTCTCTCTGGACGCCCGAGACCCGGACCCGGCTGGTCTATATCCCCACCGGGCTGCTTCAGGCAGGATTTTTCGGCACCCAGCCCTCCCTGCCCGGCGTGCTTCGGACCCCGCAGGTCGAGATCATCTCCCCACATGCGCCCGTTCTGGTCTACGTAGGCACCGCGTTCGGCGTCCGGATCGGGGATCAGGTCCAGTTGCGCATTTTTGATCCATCGGGCGGAATCTTTGTGGAGAATACCCTGTCTGTTGACAAGAATCAGGCCCAACGAATGACGCTCATCGGCAAGAAGCTCGGCAACAAGCCGGGCTGGCCGGTCGGCGTGTATCGCGGCGAATATCGGCTGGTGCGCGACGGCAAAGTGCTGGTGGAAGCGGTGCGCACCGTGGAAGTGAGGTAGATAGGTAACACCCGGCTGCCCACCATGACGTATGTTTCTTTTCTTTGACGGCTGGTTTTTTCGCAACCCCCTTGAACCGTGACTTAAAACCATCTCCCCCCTCCCCTAAAAAAACACGCGCATGCGTCGCCAAAAAGTTTAGGAAGGGAGATGGGGTAGGGGGCCGGAGGCAAAAAAACCGCCCTGCCCGACAATGTCGGGCAGGGCGGTTTTTTGTTTGTTGTCCGGCTATTTCTCGTACACGGCGCCTCGGGAGGCGGAGGTGACGAGTTTGGCGTAGCGGCGCAGGAACGGGGATTTGATTTCTTTTTGCACGGGCTTGAAGGCTTTTTTGCGGGCCTCCAGTTCGGCATCATCGACCAGCAGGTTGATGGAACGGGCCGGGATATCGATTTCGATTTTGTCGCCGTTCTGGATCAGGCCACAGGGTCCGCCTGCCGCAGCTTCGGGCGAGATGTGGCCGATGGCCGCGCCTCGGGTACCGCCGGAGAACCGGCCATCGGTGATCAGGGCCACGGATTCGCCCAGTCCCATGCCGGAAATGGCCGAGGTGGGGGTGAGCATTTCGCGCATGCCGGGGCCGCCCTTGGGGCCTTCGTAAAGCACCACAACCACGTCGCCGGATTTTATCTGGCCACCCAGGATTGCTTCCACGGCCTCTTCTTCGGAGTTGAAGACACAGGCGGTGCCGGTGTTTCGCATCATCTCCGGGGCCACGGCGGACTGTTTCACACAGCCGCCTTCGGGTGCGATATTGCCGTAGAGGATGGCGATGCCGCCTTCCTCGGAGTAGGGCTTTTCGATGGGCCGGACGATTTCGTGATTGGTGACCTTGGCGTTCAGGTCCTTGAGATTTTCGCCCAATGTTTTACCGGTCACGGTCATGACGTCGAGGTTGAGCAGGTCGCGCTTGACCAGTTCGCTCATGACGCCGGGGATGCCGCCCGCCTCATTCAGGTCCTCCATGTAGTGGGGGCCAGCCGGGGAGAGCTTGCAGAGGTTGGGCGTTTTCTTGCTGATTTCGTTGAACATCTCCAAATTTAGGTTCAGATCTGCCTCGGCAAACAGGGCGGGCAGATGGAGCGTGGTATTGGTGGAGCAGCCCAGGGCCATGTCCATGGTCACGGCATTGTGCACGGATTTCTCGGTGACGATATCGCGCGGGCGGATGTTGCGCTCAAGCATTTCCATGACCTGCATGCCCGCCTGTTTGGCAAGGCGCACGCGGGCGGACATGACCGCCGGGATGGTGCCGTTGCCGGGCAGGGCCAGGCCGATGGATTCGGAAAGACAGTTCATGGAGTTGGCCGTGAACATGCCTGCGCACGAGCCGCAGGTGGGGCAGGCGGATTCTTCGAGTCCGGTCAATTCGTCTTCGGTCATGGAGCCGGTCTTGACCCGACCCACGCCCTCGAACACGGTGATCAAGTCTGCGGATCTTTTCCGTCCGGCCAGCATGGGACCGCCGGAGACGATGACGGCCGGGATGTTCAGGCGCAGAATGGCCATGAGCATGCCGGGCACGATCTTGTCACAGTTGGGGATGCAGACAATGGCGTCGAACGGATGGGCCGTGGCCATGATCTCCACGGAATCGGCAATGATTTCACGGCTGGGCAGGGACATTCGCATGCCTTCATGGTTCATTGCCAGACCGTCGCACACGCCGATGGCCGGGAATTCCATGGGGGTGCCGCCCGCCATGCGGATACCGGCTTTGACGGCCTCGGCGATGGTATCCAGGTGGACGTGACCGGGGATGATTTCATTCTGGGCGTTGCATACGCCGATCAGGGGCCGGGTTATTTCTTCCTTGCACAGCCCGGAGGCGTAGAGCAGCGAACGGTGCGGGGCCTTTTCCAAACCTTCGGTCATTTTTTTGCTTCGCATGAAATTCTCCTCGATAAACGAAAAATGGAACGCCAGTTCACCCTGAACGGGCGCGGCTGTCAACTAACCGATGATCTCGGCGATCCTCTTTTGAATGAACTCCTGGATTTTCTTGACGCGCTCGTCGCTTGCCACATGGACACCGGGGGACAGTTTTTCCACGGCTTTCTCTTCAAGGCCGCTTAGCATGCCGATGGTGAATGGGTCCACCTCGCCGTCTTCGGGCCGCAGGCCGCAGCCGCCTACCGCGCCGATGACTTTGCCGTCCTTTTTGACCGGCACGGAAACGCGCAGCATGCCCCCGTCGCACTCCTCGGCAAAAGGCTCGCCCTGTTTGAGCAGGTGAGTGAACATCTGGCCCGCAGTGACGCAGATGGAGGAAAAGCCTTTTTCATCGTTCCGAATGGCCCGGCACAGATCATTGCCCCAGGTGTTGCCGAAGAGCCGCTTGCCTTCGCTGTCCATGATGTCGGCGTTGAGGCCGAAGCGGTCATGGAGTTCCTGTTGCAGTGTGAGCCACTTTTCCTCGGGCGCGAGATCGGTCAGTTTCATGGTCGTATACAGCCTTGTTTTGCGATAAAAAAGTCATGGCCTTGGGGTGGAGGGAATTTCGTACCCTCAATCCCGGTGGTTCGCAAGGGCGCGCTCTGCGGGATTAATGGTTTTCAGACCGGTCAAAACCGGCTAGAAAAGAGGGCGGAGATCATATGGAAACCCAAGAAATGAAAATCAGGTTGCGCGCCATGACCTTCGGCGTGCCGTGGAATCTGTTGCTGCTGACCTTCGGAGCTTTTCTCATCGCCTTTTCGGTCAAGGCCGTGGCCATGCCGCACGGGCTGCTCACGGGCGGCATGTCCGGCATTGCGCTGTTGTGCTACTACGTGTTCGGCGGCCTGAGCAGTGGTCAGTGGTACCTGCTGCTCAACCTGCCGGTGTTTGTGCTGGGTTGGCTGTTCGTGAGCCGGAAGTTTTTTTTCCTGAGCCTGTACGGCATGTTCGTCACCTCTCTTTTCATTGATTTCATTCCCTGGACCATGCCCATCGAGGACATCTGGCTGGCCGTGCTCACGGGCGGCGGCATCCTGGGTGCGGGTGTGGGTGTGGCCCTCAGGTCGCTTGGTTCCACGGGTGGCTCGGACATCCTGGCCGTGATCTGCAAGGAAAAATTCAACATGTCCATGGGCTCTTTCGAGTTCTGGTTCAACATGCTCGGGTTCGTGGGCGGTTTTGCCTTTTTGGAGATGCACCTCGTGCTCTATTCCATTGCCATGACTTTTGTCACGGCCATTGCCATCGAGTACGTGATAGGCATGTTCAGCGAGCGCAAGATGGTCATCATCGTTTCCGACGAGGCCGAGGCGGTCCGCCAGGTCATTCTCAACGATCTGGATCGGGGCCTGACCCTGCTCGACGGCAAGGGTGGCTGGTCCGGTGATCCCAAGAAGGTAATCCTGACCATGATTTCGTCCATACAACTCAAACAGCTTGAGGAAATGGTCTATGCCCTCGACCCTGAGGCCTTTTTTATCATAGGTTCCGGTTTCCACGTCACGGGCCAGGGCTTCTCGGCCAGGAAAATTTATTAACTCGACTTTCGGGGTTGAGCTCTACCCTTCAACGCACTGTGCTCTTTGACAATGTTGCCTGCTGAATCCGTAGAGATAGAATGCCCGTTGCAACGCTTCGGCCAGAATCGTCTGCACCAACTCTTCCGCAACCTGCTTGTTTTCCATCAAATGTAGCATCGTCAGCGTCAAAATGCGTTGCAGCGCCTCCACGTATTCCAAATCGCGCACCTCTTCGCAGCACGCATGAAAGAGCAGGCCAAGTGTTCGCGGGTCGTCGTGGCGACGCTGCTCCAGGGCAAGAAAGAGGTAGCGCAGCATGACGATGGTCGTATGCGCGATCAGCGAGTCGAAATCCCTGGCCTGGCAGCCTTTTTCCAACTCCAGGTGCTGCTTGGCCGTGCGGAAGAAGACCTCGATGTCCCAGCGCTTCCCATAGATGCGCACCACGTCGGCCTCAGGCAGTTTGCTGTCCGTGGACAGCAGGGCCAGCCAGTCCTTTTTGTGCTTGTTGCGAACAAAGACGATGCGTGCGGGCTTTTCATCCTTCATGGTCACAAGCGCGTTGGCCAGGACCCGCGCCCGCCCCCGGCGCTTTCGCAGCCGCCTGTAGATTTCATCCGCGCTCAGGCGCCCCCCCTCGAATCCGTAAAGAACCTTGGGCGTGCGCTTGATCATGCAGATCACGTGGATGTGCTCGCGGGCCTGGCTGATGATGGCGGGCATGCCGAACCAGCTGTCCATGAGCAGGTATCTGGCCTGGACTCCAGCGGCCAGGGCGCGTTTGAGCATCGGCCCGATCAGCTCAGTGGCCTTGCAGATCGCCTCTTTGCGTCGCTTGGCCCCGCATGAACGGTTGTCGAGTTGTTTGGTGACGCCCTGATAGCGATTTTTCTCCTTGGCGGACGACAACAGCGCGAAGTCCAGCGGTGCGAGCGTGGCGCCGTCGGACCAGCACAGGCTGAGAAGCCGGTACCCTTTGAGGAAGCCGTTTTGGGTATGATCGAAGACGCGGGCCAGCAACTCGACTTTCTTGGAGCGCGGCCGTTGGAGCGTTGAATCGTCAAGGATCAGCACGTGTTCGCGCTCCTGCGAGGTGAGTTCCTGAAGCATGGAGCAGACGCGGGCCGCCAGCAGAAGGAGAAAACGCCGCCAACTGAAGCGGCTGGAGCGCATGAATTCGTAGACGGCGTCTTTGCCAAAACCGGGGCTGTCCCGGGTTGCGAAGTATCGATATAGGTTGAGGCGATGGAACGGAAGCGAGAAAAGACAGGATAGCAGGACGGCCGGAGGAGCTCCTTTTGCTTTGGTGAAACCGCATCGATGGGCAAGGGTCCCAATCGCGAATTGCTGGAAAAACCGGTTGATGCGGCACGTGATGCGCTGTTCTTTCTCTTGAACATCATGGCAGATAGCGGTATTCTGCATTCGGGTCCTTCTCCTTGGCTTTTCTGTTGTAGTGCAACAACATAATACCAGGGCTGCAAGGACCCTTCAACATAAAATATGAATTATTTCAACATGCTGACTGTTGCTTGAACTGTACTTTCAACCCCGAAAGTCGAGTTATTAAGATGTTCATTACAAAAAATAAGGAAACCTCGCCCCGGACCATCGGGCTGATCACGGACTTCGGCCTGACCGATCCCTACGTCGGGCAGCTCAAGGGCGTGTTGGCGAAAAAGGCCCCGGCCTGCACGGTGGTGGACATCTCCCATCGTGTGGAGCCATTCAATGTGGCTCAGGCCGGTTTTTTTCTGGCGGCTTCGTATGAGCATTTTCCCAAGGATGCGATCCTTCTGGCCGTGGTGGACCCCGGCGTGGGCACGGCGCGGCGGATCGTGGGCGTGGGGATCGACGAGCGGGTACTCGTCGCTCCGGACAACGGGCTGCTTGCCCTGGCGCTCAGAAATGCCTGGTCCGCCGAGGTCCGCGTTTTTGATCTTTCGGCGGCCATGAAAGCGCCCAGCAAGGTTTCCCACACTTTTCACGGGCGAGACGTGTTCGCTCCCCTGGCCGCGTGGCTGGCCCTTGGCGGCGATCCGAGTGCATTGGGAATGGAGATCGATCCTGCCGATCTGGTGGACCCCGGCTGGGCCAATCCGTCCATCGATCCGGGTCGGGCCAGCGGCCATGTGCTGCATATCGACCGTTTCGGCAACTGCGTACTTAACCTGGAGGCGGGCAGTCTGCCTGTTCCCGTGTCCCTGCGCATGGTTTCGCCAGCGGGGGGCGAGATTGTCTACGTCACCACATATGCGGACATACCCGAAGGGGTGCCCGGCCTGCTCGAAGGCAGTCAGGGCTTTTTGGAAATAGCGGTCAACCAGCGTTCGGCGGCCAAGCGGTTTGGCCTGTCCATGGGCGACCGTGTGGAACTTGTCTGGGAGGAATGATGGTCTGGAGATGTTTTCTCGATACTCTGGGTTTCCTGACCCGTCTGGTCCCGGCCCGAGTCATCCCGGAGGAGACCATGAGCCGGTGCATCGTCTGGATGCCCACCGTGGGTGCGGTGCTCGGTGCGGTTGTCGTGCTGCCATTCTGGCTCGGTCTGTTCGGCGGCTCGCCGTGGGTACAGGCCTGGCTGATGGTGGGGCTGAATGTCTATCTCACGCGCGGGCTGCATTTCGACGGCCTATCCGATGTGTGCGACGCGGTGACCACCCACGGAGACCCGGATCGGTTCTGGAAGGTGGTGAAGGACAGCCGCTCGGGAGCCTTCGGCGTCATCGGTCTGGTCCTGGCGTTGGGCGGCCAGGTGATTCTCTTTCATGAAATGGCGGCGCAGGGAGCCTTTGCTGTCGTACTTTGGTCGTTCATCCTGGGTCGCGCCGGATGCGTTGGGCTGGCCTATCGGGTGCGCCACTTGGCCCGGCCCGGTTTGGGCAAGCTCTACATGGATGGGGCCACCCTGCATGTGGCCCTGGGCGTGGGGGCGGTTACGTTTGTCGTCGGCCTGTTGCTGGCCGGAGTCCTGCCCACCCTGGCGGGCATGGTTTTAGCCTCGCTTGCCCTGGTGCCCCTGTATCGGCTGGCCGAACACGTGGGGGGAGCCAATGGCGATTTCCTCGGTTGTGCGGTCCTTTTGGGCGAGCTGGCCGCCGGGCTGGGATTCGTCCTGGTCCTGTGATATGGTTCCCGACATAACCCCCATGGAGACATCATGAAATTGCGCTATCTTTTTTCGCTTACGCTGATCCTGTTCCTGCTTCCGGGCTGTGCGCCCAAGATCAAACTCTTTGCGGCCACGTCCACCGAACCGCTCAAGGAATTTGTGGTGGAGGGGGAGGGTGAAGGCAAACTCGCGCTCATTCACCTGACCGGGTTTCTCATGGACCAGCCCCGTCCGGGTTTGCTCCGCCCCACGCCGAGCCAGGTGCAGGAGCTGGTCAGCGCGCTCAAGCTCGCGTCGCTGGACGTGGAAGTGAAGGGCGTGGTCCTGGCTATCAATTCTCCTGGCGGCACTACCACGGCCTCGGACATTTTATATCATGAAATCATGGAGTTCAAGCGGCGCACCGGCAAGAAAGTCGTGGTGGCCATGTTCGACGTGGCGGCCTCGGGTGGCTACTACGCGGCCTTGCCAGCAGACTGGATTCTGGCTCACCCGACCACCATCACTGGGTCAGTGGGCGTGATCTTCATGCGGCCCAAATTGCATGGGCTGTTCGACAAGATCGGCGTGGACGTGGAGGTTTCCAAGTCCGGCGTGGACAAGGACATGGGGTAGCCGTTCAGGCCGACCACGCCCGAAGAGCAGGCATTGTTTCAGGGTATCATCAACGACTACGCGGCCCGGTTTCACGGGCTGGTTGCCAAGCACCGCAAGCTCGATGCAGCAGCCATGGAGACGGTCAAGACCGCCCGCGTGTTTACGGCCAATCAGGCCAAGCAGGTGGGGTTGATCGACCAGATCGGCTATGTGCAGGACGCCTTTGCCAAGGCACGCGAGCTGGCCGGACTGGGCAAGGATTGCAAGGTTGTCACTTACCGTCGCGACACCTATCCCAACGACAATCCTTACAATACCATGACCGCAGCCGAGCCGGGCAAGTTCAATCTGCTGGGTGTGGATGCCAGTTTCGTGCTGCCGCCCAAGGCGGGGTTCTACTACGTCTGGCCGCAGGGCGTGACGCAGTAAGGCCAGCCAACAAAATGATAAAGGGGGCGTCCTGAATGGGCGTCCCCTTTTTTTGTCTACATTGCCCAGAGGATAAGGGGCCCCCTGTCTTCCGGTGAACGGGTCGAAGTGATTCGGGCCGGGGCTGGGATGAAAGGCCAGTGCTAGCGCAGGGGGGAGGAAGAACGCCTGCGGCGAGAGCCGGGTGGGAGCCGGTGGCTCCCAATGCCCTCCAAATGCCCTGCGGCCGCTTAAGCCGCTTCGCGTCTTTCTGCCCTGTCGGGCAGGTGCACTTCGTGCAAAGCTGCATTCCCTTCGGTCGCGGGCGGCGGTTCTTTTGGCTGAGCAGCACCAAAAGAACCAAAAGTGCCGCTTTTCCAGTATGTTGCCGCCTGGCGATTACCGGCAAAGAATCTGATCAAAGCGGGACGGCTCCGTCTGCGCAGCTTCGCGCTATTTGCTGTTTTTATAGACCTTAGGCCGTCCGAGGTAAGCCTGTTTTTCGGGAACAGAGCCGCCTTACCCGCTTTGTCATATTCTAAGCCTTGTGCTCGAGGGCGGGTGCAGGTCTTCGGGTCGGGGTTGGGATGAAAGGCAAGTGCTAGCGTAGGGTGGGTGAAGAGTGGGAAGGAAGAACGCCTGCGGCGAGAGCCGGGTGGGAGCCGGTGGCTCCCAATGCCCTCCAAATGCCCTGCGGCCGCTTAAGCCGCTTCGCGTCTTTCTGCCCTGTCGGGCAGGTGCACTTCGTGCAAAGCTGCATTCCCTTCGGTCGCGGGCGGCGGTTCTTTTGGCTGAGCAGCACCAAAAGAACCAAAAGTGCCGCTTTTCCAGTATGTTGCCGCCTGGCGATCACCGGCAAAGAATCTGATCAAAGCGGGACGGCTCCGTCTGCGCAGCTTCGCGCTATTTGCTGTTTTTATAGACCTTAGGCCGTCCGAGGTAAGCCTGTTTTTCGGGAACAGAGCCGCCTTACCCGCTTTGTCATATTCTAAGCCTTGTGCTCGAGGGCGGGTGCAGGTCTTCGGGTCGGGGTTGGGATGAAAGGCAAGTGCTAGCGTAGGGTGGGTGAAGAGTGGGAAGGAAGAACGCCTGCGGCGAGAGCCGGGTGGGAGCCGGTGGCTCCCAATGCCCTCCAAATGCCCTGCGCGGGCGGCGGTCGATTTTTTGTTGGGGCAAAAAATGGACGAAAAAAGCCCCTTTTCGTGTGCTCCGCCGCCTGGCGATCACCGGCAAAGAATCTGATCAAAGCGGGACGGCTCCGTCTGCGCAGCTTCGCGCTATTTGCTGTTTTTATAGACCTTAGGCCGTCCGGGGTGTGCTTGTTTTTCGGGAACAGAGCCGCCTTACCCGCTTTGTCATATTCTAAGCCTTGTGCTCGAGGGCGGGTGCAGGTCTTCGGGTCGGGGTTGGGATGAAAGGCAAGTGCTAGCGCAGGGGGGGTGAAGAGTGGGAAGGAAGAACGCCTTCGGCGAGAGCCGGGTGGGAGCCGGTGGCTCCCAATGCCCTCCAAATGCCCTGCGCGGGCGGCGGTTCTTTTGGCTGAGCAGCACCAAAAGAACCAAAAGTGCCGCTTTTCCAGTATGTTGCCGCCTGGCGATCACCGGCAAAGAATCTGATCAAAGCGGGACGGCTCCGTCTGCGCAGCTTTGCGCTATTTGCTGTTTTTATAGACCTTAGGCCGTCCGAGGTAAGCCTGTTTTTCGGGAACAGAGCCGCCTTACCCGCTTTGTTATATTCTAAGCCTTGTGCTCGAGGGCGGGTGCAGGTCTTCGGGTCGGGGTTGGGATGAAAGGCAAGTGCTAGCGCAGGGTGGGTGAAGAGTGGGAAGGAAGAACGCCTGCGGCGAGAGCCGGGTGGGAGCCGGTGGCTCCCAATGCCCTCCAAATGCCCTGCGGCCGCTTAAGCCGCTTCGCGTCTTTCTGCCCTGTCGGGCAGGTGCGCTTCGTGCAAAGCTGCATTCCCTTCGGTCGCGGGCGGCGGTTCTTTTGGCTTGGCCGTACAAAAAGAAGTCGGCCTTCAGGGCCGAAACCTTTTCCTACATCGCCGCTGATAAGCGGCCTCCTCTCTGCCTTTCTCTCTTCCTTCTCTTCCTCTCTTTCCCTTTTTCTCTCCCTCAGCCTTTCCTTCAAAAGATGAAAAATAAACTTTGACTATCAAAACACTTGATCGTCAATGTATCGCATGCTAGACCTCACCCATCAAAATGAAAACGAGGTCCCAATGCCCTACGACACGATATTTCTCGCCGCCCTCCAGAGCGGTCTCCTCCTCGGCCTGATCCACGGCGTCAATCCCTGCGCCCATTCCTGGCTGGTACTCGCCCCGTTTACGGCGGGTTCCCGCAATCCGGGCCGGGTGTTTCGGCTGACCGCCGCCTTTATCCTCGGCACTTCCCTGGCCTGCGTGGTCATCGGCCTGCCCCTGGGCGGGATATCCATGAGCCTGCCCGCAAGCGCCCAGACCTGGGCGGACCTGCTCACCTGCGGCGTGCTGGTGGTGCTCGGGGTAATCTTGCTCATAAAACCGACCCTGCTGCACAGCCACGACCACGATCACGACTCAGGTCATGCCCACCTGGATGCCCACGACCACGGCCATGCCCACGATCATCATCACGACCACGACCACGAGCACTGCCACGTGTCCCCCAAACTGAAAAAAGCCACGGCCATGGGGCTATTCGTCTTCGGGTTCGTGAACATGGTCGTGCCCTGCCCCACGGCGGCCATCATGTATTCCTATGCCCTGCGCTCGGGCGATGCCTGGCGCAGTTCGGCGGTGTTCGGGGCCTATGCCCTGGGCACGGCCGTGGCATTGTCCGGGGTCATCTGGGCCATCTACAAGACCACCGATGCGTTACGCGCCCTGGACCGACCCTGGATCGAGCCGTTGGTCATGCGTTTGACCGGTGTGCTGGTCATCGGCTTTGCCGCATATTCCCTGTGGGCCACCGAGGCCACAGTCAATGTCTTCCCGGAGTTCTTCGCATGAGTGATGATCAGTATTTAACGCACCTGTTTGTGGAGTTTCATGAAAAGTTGTCGTCCTGGGAATCTTCGGTGGTGGAGGGCAAGGGGTTGACCACGACCCAGATGCACACCCTGGAGATTCTCGGAGTCCACGGCCCACTCCGTATGAAGGAGCTGGCCGGAAGGCTGGGCGTGACCACCGGCACCCTGACCATCCAGGCGGACCGACTGGAAAAGAAGGACCTGATCCGGCGCATGCCTCATGCCACGGACCGCCGCTCCAACGTCATCGAGATGACCGCCACGGGCAAGGCACTGTTTGAGGAGCACAACCGCCATCATCTAGAATTGACCAGGGAGATCATGGCCGAGCTGGACAGCGGCCAACGCGAGGCGCTGGTCCACTGCCTGGAGCATATCCTCAAGTCGTTTTAGCGGGGAGGCGTGGTCACCGCGCTTCGTCCGCGTGGTATTCCGGCGAGAACCAGGCCGGGATGCCGGATTCCGCCCCGTTTCCCTTGCCCTGCCAGATGTCGTGCTCGTCGAGGTAATCCCGAATTCGGTTGTGGAGCCGCCGCATGTTTCCGGCCCATTCCGGGGCCACGAGCTCGCCACTGGCCGGGTTGCCGTTGAGCCGGTGGATCACGATTTCGGGCGACAGCCGCATGAGTGCGCTGGAGAGTTCGTCCAGGTATTCGGCCAGGGTCAGCGGGGTATAGCCGCCTTTTTCGTAGAGTCGGGCCAGGCCGGTGTCGCGGCAGACGTAGAGGTTGTGAAATTTGATGCCGTGGATGGGCAGCCGGTTGAGGAAATCGACGGTGGCGAGCAGCTCGGCCCGTCCCTCGCGACCGAACGGCGTGGGCAGCCCGGCTATGATGTGGGCCACCACCTTCAGCCCCCGGTCGGAGGCTTCGTGCACGGCCTCGGCAAAGGCGCGGGCGTCGTGCCCCCGGTTGATGTGGACCAGGGTCTCGTCGCAGGCGGATTGCAGACCGAGTTCCAGAAAGATTTCCGTAAGGGACAATTCGGCCTGTTGCGCGGCCAGGAGGTCCAGCTTGGCCGGGTCCAGGCAGTCGGGCCGGGTGCCCAGGCTCAGGGAGGTCAGGCCGGGCAATCCCTTGAGCATAGCCAGGGTGTCGGCCAGTTTCTCGATGGGGCCGTAGGTGTTGGAATAGGATTGCAGGTAGGCAGTGAATTTCGTCAGGTGGTGGTTTTTCACATGGATGTCGCGCCAGAAGTCCCATTGCTCGGCAATGGACAGGCCCCGAATCCCGAGGCCGGAACCCGCTCCCTTGGGGTTGCAGAAAAGACACCCGGAATGGGAAAGGGTGCCGTCGCGGTTGGGACAGGAAAACCCGGCGTCAAGGGGTATTTTCTGCACGCGTTGGCCATGGCGTTGGCGGGCATATGCGGACAGGGCGAAGGTGCGATTCACTGTTTTTTTAGACCTAATCTGAGCGATTCTCCAGCCTGACACAACATCAAAGCTGGCATATCACCTTGTTTTTGTTTACAATCACATCCAGTCACTACGTCATGAACGTTTCACCCATTTGGTGGAGGGCTGGATGTCCAACTCAAAGAGAACCAAAGCAAAATTCATCGACGATGTCCAAGTCACGAACGACTGTCTGACAAGCCGGGCCGGGCTCAACCTCTTTGCTCGCTACATTCGTGGCATTGGTCTTTCCCCCCACATCAACCGCCTTTTCGGCTCCATGCGCAAGAACCCCAAGGGCACGCCCATCGATGAACTTTTCAAGCAGGTGCTCTGCTTCCTCTTTGACGGCACCAGCCGTCACTTGGCCCACTTTGATGTCCTGACCAAAGATCCGGGCTACGCGGCTGCCATCGAAACAGACATCAAGAGCATGGCCTCATCGCACACCGTCAAGCGGTTCTACCAATCATTCTCCGCACAACGGACCTATCTTTTTCGCCGTCTGTTGCAGCAACTCTTCCTTTGGCGACTCAGCATGACCAGCCCAGAAGTGATCGAACTGAACATCGACACCATGGTCATGGATAACGACCAAGCGCCGAAGCGTCACGGCGTCAAGCCCACCTACAAGAAGGTTCTGGGCTTTCAGCCTCTCCAGATGACCTGGGGCCGCTACATTATAGACGCCGTGTTCCGTGGCGGCGACAAACACTCTCTCAACGGCGACTCAGCCCCGAAGATGATCCGTCACGTGGTGCGCATGATCCGTACCCGCTACAGCAAGACCGTACCCATCATCATTCGCATGGACTCCGGATTCTTCGACCAGGAGCTCTTCGACGAGATGGAGCGGCTGGATATCGGTTTCATCTGCGCAGGCAAGTTCTATAGCGACATCAAGGCCATGATTGGGGCACTTCCCGAAACCGCCTTTCAGCATCACTTCGGCAAAACCGATGAGGATGTCTGGCAGTGCTACGAGTTCTGCGACCGCCGCAAGTCCTGGGAAAAGTCCTTCAGGACCATCTTTTGGCGACCTTTACTGGAAGAGAAGCAGTTCCTGCTACCCGGATCAAGACCAGGCACCATCGTCTACACCAACCTTGGCATGGATAGTGTCGTGGATCAGCAATTGCAGGAGGCTGGCCTCGCGTTCATGGCCGAAACCGATGCCATCATCCACTCCTACCACCAGCGGGGCGCGGACGAACTGGTGCACAGGGCGTTCAAGGATTTCGGATTCGAGGAGTTGCCGTTCCAGCGCTTCGTGCCCAACGCCGCCTTCTATTACACCATGCTCCTCGGCTTCTTCCTGTTTGAAGCGTTCAAGGAAGATGTGAGTGAGCCGGTGGTACCGGTCAAGTCTTTCCCGACCACACTGCGTCGCACCTTGGTGGACGTCGCCGCCAAGGTGGTGTCCCATGCTGGCAAAACCGTACTCAAGGTCACGGCGATCGCCATGGAATCGTTGCGTTTCAAAGAACTGTGGGAGCGCTGCCTGAGCGCTCCAAAATTCGTCTGGACCTGATCTGAACGCCCCGCTCCATGTCCAGCGATGGGAGAGGTGCGTCCAATTTCCTGAAAAATCTGGTATCACAACCGAAACGAGTGGCATTTTCACGCTTCAGCGATCAAGCTGTCCCCATTCGCACCATTTTTGGAGTCAATCTTCTTCCGGTTTCTGCCGAGGAAGGCTTCAATGAGACCCCTCCGCTCGATTTAGGTTAGAAAAAGTTGAGAAAATGTGCTCAAACGGGCTTAAGCGTATTGCCTGAGCGGTTGGTATTTGGTAACAATCATCAACTGAAATTGTACGCTAGCGTACTTTTCATTCATTGGAAAGCGGGTTGGCGTCGACAGGGTTATACGAATTTCGATTTAAGCTGGGGGTATACGTGGGTAGCCTACTCAATAGGATTATCGGCTCTTTCTCTAACGATCTCGCCATTGACCTGGGTACAGCCAACACGCTGGTCTACGTCAAGGGCAAAGGCGTCATGCTCTCCGAGCCCTCGGTGGTGGCGGTGAAAAAGGACTCGCGTGGGGGCAAGACCGTTCTCGCCGTGGGGGCTGAGGCCAAGAAAATGCTCGGTCGCACGCCGGGCAACATCGTGGCCATCCGGCCCATGAAGGACGGCGTCATCGCGGACTTCGAGGTCACCGAGGCCATGCTGAGGCATTTCATTTCCAAGGTGCATAATTCCCGCCGCCTGGTGCGGCCGCGGATCATGATCTGCGTGCCCACGGGCATCACTCAGGTGGAAAAACGCGCGGTCAAGGAGTCGGCTCAGTCGGCCGGTGCCCGCGAGGTTTACCTGATTGAGGAGCCCATGGCGGCGGCCATCGGTGCCAACCTGCCCATCACTGAACCGACCTCCAACATGATCGTGGACATCGGCGGCGGCACCACCGAGATTGCGGTCATCTCCCTGTCCGGTATCGTCTACGCCCGTTCCGTCCGCATCGGCGGCGACAAGATGGACGAGGCGATCATGCAGCACGTCAAACGCAAGTACAACATGCTCATCGGTGAATCCACAGCCGAGCAGATCAAGATCCACATCGGCAGTGCCTATCCCCTTGGGGACGAGGAGCCGGTCATGGAGGTCAAGGGCCGCGACCTGGTCACCGGCATTCCGCAGAACCGGCCCATCACCGCCGAAGAAGTCCGCGAGGCCATCAGCGAGCAGGTGGAGGGCATCGTGCAGGGCGTGCGCATCGCCTTGGAACAGACCCCGCCCGAGCTGGCGGCGGACATCGTGGACCGGGGCATCGTCCTCACCGGCGGTGGTGCGTTGCTCAAGGGGCTGGACATGCTTTTGCAGCACGAAACGCAACTGCCCGTCACCGTGGTCGAGGATCCGCTCACCGCGGTCGTACTCGGCTCGGGCAAGGCGCTCGACAACATAGATCTGTACAAGGACATCACCACGGACTAACTGACCGTTGAAAAAGTCAATCAGGCAGGCTGTTCAAAAATGTGCGAGTGCAAGGCGCAAAAATACATCAAGGCCGACGCGTATTTCCCATACGTTAGGGTTTGATGTTTTTGCAGCAACGCAGCAGCGACAGCGCGTTGCGAGTTTTCGAACAGTAGCGATGTCGACAGCAGAGATATCGTGCGTTTTCCCACAGCCTGTTAGTCAGTTTTTATTCAAACCACGGATGTTACCCATGGGCGAGCGCAAGGCGCAGGAAAAAATCGGAACCAGGGCGGGTTTCCCGCAAGGTGGTTCGGTCTTTTCTCTGCCCTGGCCGCGCATGCGCCGTGTGTCAGGCGGGGTGGCGTGAATAAACCTCAGAAGATAGCCGTGGCGGTGGTGGCGGGCCTTTTCCTGTACCTTTCCGTTTATACGTGGAACCTGCGCACCGGGCACCTGGACGCGCTGTCCAGCCATACGGGCCTGGATGTTTCCGGTTTTGTCCTTCGTCCTGGCCTGTGGGTGTCCGACCAGGTCGTGAATTTTTGGGAGCGCTATATTTATCTGATTGCGCTCAAGGAACAGAACGACATCCTGCGCGTGGAAGCTTCCGAGCTTCGTAGGCAGAATATGCTTATGGGAGCGCAAGCACGGTCTGCCGAACGTCTGGAGAAACTGCTCGGTTTCGAACCTCCCGCGACGTGGGAATCCAGCGGTGCTCGGGTCATTGCGCATCGTATGGGACCTGCCGGGGTGCTGGACACCCTGGTTGTGGACAAGGGGTCCGCTTCGGGGGTGGCCCTGGACATGCCTGTGGTTACCCCGGCCGGCGTGATCGGCCGCGTACTGGAAACGGGTGCCACCGCGGCCACGGTCCTGCTGCTCTCGGACCCCAACAGCCGTATTGCGGTCATCGGCGATGCGAACCGGTCCCCCGGCATGCTCTCGGGCCAAGGGTACGGCCAGCCGCTACAGATGCGGTTTGTCAATCTCAACGCGCTCATTGATCCGGGCGAACTGCTGTTGTCTTCCGGGTTGTCCGGTCTTTATCCCAAGGGATTGCCCGTGGCCCGCGTGACCAAGGTGCAGCGTTCGGACATCTCCCTGTTTCTCACGGTGGAGGCGGAACCCCTGGTGGACGGGGCCGGGCTGGAGGAGGTCTTGCTGCTCATGCGTGGGGCCTCTCTGGAGAGAAAGGGCGCGTTGTCCGACGGGGAGGCGACGGACCGTGCTGCAGACCAATAACATCATCGCCATCCTGTGGTGGGGTGCGTATACCGTATTGGGCGTATGGGGGCAGCGGTTTGTGCCCGGCGTGGATTTTCTGGCCCCGGGCATCGTGCTTTCCATGCAGGAACAGGCCGGACCGCGCACGGTTTGGCTGACGGTCATCTGGATTCTTTTGCTTGAGGGCATGGGCAACCTGCCGTTCGGCTACGGCGTGGCCTGGTACGGACTGTTGGTTGTTTTCTTTTTCGTGGGGCGTTGGCTTTTCGAGGCCCGGTCATTCCTGTTCATGTGTCTGCTCGGTTTTGGCCTGGGCGTGCTTCACCCGGTACTGCTTTACTTCCTGGCGGCATTGGGCAACCTGGTCGTGCCGCTCAAGTCGGCCATCCTCGAAGGGGTGATACAGGCCATGATCTTCCCGTTGGTGTGGGCGATGGCGGACAAATTTTTCCCGAAGGTGCTCAGGCAGGATGTCAAACCTCTATGACAATGGCGACAATCAGCCGCCCCGGAGCGGGCTGATTCTACTCCAGGTGCTCATTCTGGGGCTGTTTTGCCTGTTTGCCGTGCGCTTGTGGTACCTTCAGATTCATCGGGGCGAGGAATATGCCCTCAAGGCGCGTGAAAATCAGCTTCGCCAGGAACCGATCTTTTCACCTCGCGGACTGATCCGTGACCGAAACGGCGATCTGTTGGCCGTGAACGAGCCCGCCTATGCCCTGGGGCTGGTGCGCGAAGACTGCCCGGACATTGACGCTACCCTGCATCAGGTGGCGGCCTGGACCGGTCGTGATTTTACGGAACTCAAGAAGCTCTACAAGAAAAATCGCAAGCGCGTGAAGCCGTTCGAGCCTTTGATCCTGGTACCTGACCTGACCTTTCATCAGCTTGCCCTGATCGACTCCAATCGGCTTCGCTGGCCCGGTCTGGAAATTCAGGTGCGTCCGCGCCGCCAGTATCGCTACGGCATGCTTCTGGCCCACGTCCTCGGCTATGTGGCCGAGGCCAATGAGGCGGACCTGGAAAAGCGGCGCGACCTCGACCTGGGTGACTATGTGGGCAAGCAGGGCATCGAGCTCATGTTGGAGGACCGCATCCGTGGGGCCAAGGGGCGCATCCAGTTCGAGGTGGACGTCAATGGCCGACGGCTCAAGGAGCGCGTACTCAAGCACCCGAGGGCCGGGCATGAGGTTTCCCTGTCCATCGATTTGGGATTGCAGAAGCTGGCCATGGACTGGCTGGCCGAGGAAGCGGGTGGCGTGGCCGTCATTGACGCGGACACCGGGCAACTCTGGGCTTTGGCTACTGCGCCGTCCTATGACTCCAACGATTTCTCCTCGGGATTGTCGCCCGAGCAATGGGCCCGGTTGCGTGACGACCCCCTGCATCCCATGCAGAACAGGGTCATTCAGTCCGTGTACCCGCCGGGTTCGGTCTTCAAGCATGTGGTGGCCGGAGCCGGGCTGCATTACGGCCTGGTGGACCCCAAGGAGACCGTGCATTGTGCCGGACAGATCAAGCTCGGGCGGCACGTTTTCCGCTGCTGGCGTAAAGGCGGTCATGGCAATGTCAACCTGGAAAGAGCCTTGGTCGAGTCTTGCGATGTCTATTTCTACAAGCTGGGCAAGAAGCTCACCGTGGACCGCATAAGCGAGTTTGCCCAGGCGTGTGGTTTCGGTCGACCTACCGGTATCCGGTTGCCGCACGAGAAGTCGGGCATCATGCCCACGCGGGAGTGGAAGCGTAAACGGTTCGGTGAGAGCTGGCAGGGCGGCGATAACCTGAATATGGCCATCGGGCAGGGGTATACCTTGGTCACGCCGCTCCAGGTGGCGCGGTTTTTCGCGGCCATTCTCAACGGTGGCAAGCTGCTCAAGCCGCTGCTGCTCAAGGATGAAAAGACCGAGGTTCAGGGCGACATACCCCTGACGCCCGAACAGATCGCCCGGCTGAAGCGGGCTCTGGTGCAGACGGTGGACAATGACCACGGCACTTGCCGCCGTATTCGGACCAAGGGCGTTACCGTGGGCGGCAAGACCGGCACGGCTCAAGTGGTGCGGTTTACCGAGGAACTCAAGGGCATGAAGGATGACGATATCCCATACAAGTTCCGCGATCATGCCTGGATGGCGGCCATTGCCGAAAAGGACGGTCGACGGTTCGCCATCGCCGTGCTGGTGGAGCATGGATTGCACGGCGGCAGCGGCGCAGGCCCGGTGGTCAGGGCAATCATAGATTATCTGTTCCTGGGCAAGACTCGGATCAAACCCGAGGCGAAAAAGGCCAAGGCTCGGGCTGCACGCATGCTTTCCTATAATGCCACGAGGGTTGACAATGCCAATTGACAGACGGCTGCTTTTTTACATCAACTGGCCCCTGCTGTCCGTTGCCGTGATCCTGTTTCTGCTCGGCGTGCTCAATCTGTATTCGGCCAGCGGATACCGGCTTGAGGACGGGATGACCGTTGCACCCTATTTTCACAAGCAGATGGCCTGGGGATTTATGGGCATGGTCGGCATGGTGATTTTCATGTTCTTCGACTACCGCCACCTCAAGACCCTGGCCTGGCCATTGTTTTGGGCCACGATTGTGCTGCTGGTGGCTGTCATTTTTGCGGGCAAGACCATCTATGGGGCAAAGCGTTGGCTCGATCTCGGATTCATGAATTTCCAGCCATCGGAACTGGCCAAGATCGCTATTTTGATTGTGGGAGCGCGCATTTTGTCCAAAGAGCGGGAGCCGTTGGATTTTCTCCGTCTGGGCTATGTGCTCGGGGTCGGCTTTATTCTGGCCGGACTGATCATCAAGCAGCCTGATCTCGGGTCCGGTCTGTCCATAATCATGATCTTGGGCGGCATGGTCCTGTACCGGGGGGTGACGCCCCGCGTGTTCAAGACCGCACTGGTCGCCGTGCCTTGCCTGCTGCCTCTGTCGTGGTTTTTCCTGCACGACTATCAGAAGAAGCGCATCATGACTTTTCTGGACCCCTCCACCGATCCTTTGGGGGCCGGCTACCACATTATCCAGTCGGAAATAGCCATCGGGTCTGGCGGTTTCTGGGGCAAGGGATTTCTGGAAGGCACCCAGTCCCAGCTTAGGTTCCTGCCGGAGCGTCACACGGACTTTGCCGTGGCCGTGTTCGGTGAGGAATGGGGTTTTGTGGGAACCATGATTTTACTGACGCTTTTTTGCTTGTTTCTTTATCAGATGGTAAACATTGCACGGGACGCGAGGGGGTTGTTTGGAAGCTACCTGGCGGCGGGTGTGTTCTTCTATTTCTTCTGGCAAATCCTCATAAATACGGGTATGGTCCTCGGGCTGATGCCGGTGGTTGGCATCCCTCTTCCTTTCATTAGTTACGGGGGGAGTGCCACGCTGGTGAATTTTTGCCTCGTCGGGCTTGTTCTCAATGTTTCCATGCGAAGGTTCTTGTTCAAACAGTAACAAGCGGGCGTGGATGAGTGCGGCCCGTATTCATAACAGGATTTTCAGGAGCGGTTCTCGTGGCTAGAGATGAAATCAATGCGTTTTTGGGGGCCGGGACCAATTACCAGGGAAAGTTGCACTTTCAGGGTGCAGTCCGTATCGACGGCAATTTTCAGGGCGAGGTAGTCTCGGATGGAACGCTGGTGGTTGGTCAAGAGGCCATTGTAGAAGGCCAGATCAAGGTGGGCCAGCTCGTGCTTTCCGGAAATATCCAGGGCGAGGTTGAGGCAAGGAACAAGGTCGTTTTGCATAAGACGGCCAATTTACAGGGGAACATCAGGACGCCCGTCCTGGTGGTTGAAGAGGGAGCCGTGCTTGAAGGTCAGCTCCTTATGGGCAGCCTGGACGCCGCGCCTGTCGAGGTGCCGGAACAGGAATCCAACTAGCGCTGTGTAGGGTCGTCCGACGGTGTCGGAACAGGGTGCTCAAAGGCAAAAAGCCTTTGACACAATCCCTGAAATTGCGTAATTGGCAATGACTTTGCGCATAAATTCACAACCTCTTGGGGGCAATTGGTATGGTAATACCTGACGAAACAATTTTAATCCAAGCGGCAAACTTCCTCATCACGGTCTTCGTGTTGAACGTGCTGCTGATCAAACCCATTCGCAAAATTATCAATAAGCGAAAGGGGTTGATGGCTGATCAGATGGAGAAGATCGAAGGCTTCAATAGCAGCGCCAAGACAAAGGTGGCCGACTACGAAGGCCAGCTTACCGCAGCGCGCATGGAAGCCAACGATATCCGTTCTTCCATGAAGGACCAAGCCACCGCCGAAGAGCACAAGCTCCTCGCCGCAGCTGGTCAGGAAGCTTCCGGCACCATCAAGGCCGCCCGGGCCGAGATTGAGGCCGAGGTAAAGGGTGCCATGGAGCAGCTGACCAAAGATGTTGAAAAATTCGCCGAAGCTGCCACAGGCAAAATCCTGGGCCAGGCTTAGACGAGGTAAGGAGGGTTTCATCTTGAAACGGACAGTGTTTTTTGCCACTCTTCTGGGTGCTTTGGTGATCGCGACGGTTGCCCTTGCCAATGCGCCGGAGGGACATGGGCATTCGGTTTTCACCCCTGAGAACTTGAAGAATTATGGACTTCGCATGGCGAACTTCGTGCTCTTTGTTTTTCTGCTGTACAAGTTTGCGGGCAGTAAGATCAAAGATTTCTTCGTGGGACGCCGCGACGGTATCAAGCAGGATCTGGACGATCTGCAAGCTCGCCAGGCTGAAGCCGAGAAGAAGCTGAAAGAGGTGGAGACCGGCATCGCCAACATGGCGCAGGAGAAGCAGGCCATTCTGGATCAGGCCAAGCAGCAGGGAGAGGCCATCAAGGCCGCCATCATCGAAAAAGGCAAGAAGGATGCCGAGGCGCTTACCGAGCAGGCCAAGCGGACCGCATCCAACGAGGCCCAGGCCGCCATTGACAAGATTCGCGCCGAAATGGCCGATTTGGTCGTGGTCGCCGCCGAGAAGGTCATCTCCGAAAAGCTCAGTGCTCAAGATCATGACAAGCTTGTGGATGAATACTTAACAAAGGTGGTGCTCAATTGACCGGTAACGTAGTTTCCCGCCGCTACGCCAAGGCTTTGTTCGCCATAGGCGCCGCCAAAGGCGAGGCAGACCAGAAAACGTACGGCGAGCAGTTGGTTGAATTGAGCGACTCCATCGTGAGTGCTCCCGAGGCCATGGGTTTCTTCAGAAACCCCTCCTTCTCCGCCGAGGAGAAGAAGTCGGTCCTCAACCAACTCGTTGGCAAAGCATCGGTAGATCCGATGGTCAAGAACTTCTGCGACCTGTTGGCCGATAAGGGCCGGGTCGAGCTGCTTCCCGCCATCGCTTCCGATTACAAGGCAATGATGGACGTCGTTTCCGGCGTCGTCTCCGGTGAGCTCATCACGGTGAGTGACCTGAGTAAGGAAAGAAAATCTGCAATCCAGGCGAACCTCGAAAAGCAGGCCGGCAAGAAGCTGGAGCTGTCTTTCGCCACCGACAAGGATATCCTTGGCGGTATCGTCCTCAAGGTAGGGGATAAGGTTATGGACGCCAGCCTCAAGGCTCAGCTGCAGATTTTGAAAGAAAATATTAAAAGGGGTGAGTAGGGCAATGCAGATCAAAGCAGAAGAAATCAGCAAAATCATTCAGGACCAGATTCAGAATTATGAGTCTCGTGTTGAAATGAGCGAGACCGGTACCGTCCTCTACGTAGGTGACGGCATCGCTCGCGTGCACGGCGTTGAGAACGTCATGGCCATGGAGCTGCTGGAATTCCCCGGCGGCCTGATGGGCATGGTGCTCAACCTGGAAGAGGACAACGTCGGTGTCGCCCTGCTGGGCCCTGATACCGGTGTCAAGGAAGGCGACACGGTCAAGCGTACCGGTACGATTTACTCCGTGCCCGTCGGTGACGAAGTCATGGGCCGCGTTGTTGATCCGCTGGGTCAGCCGATTGACGGTCTGGGTCCCATCAACACCACGCAAACCCGTCCGGTCGAAATGAAGGCCCCCGGTATCATCGCTCGTAAGTCCGTTCACGAGCCCTGCTACACCGGCCTCAAGGCCATTGACGCAATGACTCCGGTTGGCCGTGGCCAGCGCGAGCTCGTCATCGGTGACCGTCAGACCGGTAAGACCGCTGTCTGCGTGGACGCCATCATCGCTCAGAAGTACACCGATGTGCACTGCTTCTACGTGGCCATCGGCCAGAAGAAAGCATCTGTTGCTCTGGTTGCTGATATCCTTCGTCAGCACGGTGCAATGGAATATACCACCATCATTTCCGCCACAGCTTCCGAGCCCGCACCGCTGCAGTTCATCGCTGCTTACACCGGCGCAACCATGGCCGAATTCTACCGCGACAATGGCAAGCACGCCCTGATTTGCTACGATGATCTTTCCAAACAGGCGACTGCTTACCGTGAAATGTCCCTGCTGCTTCGTCGTCCTCCGGGCCGTGAAGCATTCCCCGGTGATGTTTTCTACCTCCACTCCAGACTGCTTGAGCGTTCCTGCAAGGTCAACGACTCTCTGGGCGCCGGTTCCCTGACCGCTCTGCCGGTCATCGAAACCCAGGCTGGCGACGTCTCCGCGTTCATTCCGACCAACGTTATCTCCATTACCGATGGTCAGATCTACCTGGAACCGAACCTCTTCCTGTCCGGTGTTCGTCCCGCGATCAACGTCGGTCTCTCCGTCTCCCGAGTCGGTGGTTCCGCACAGATCAAGGCCATGAAGCAGGTTGCCGGTACCCTGCGTCTCGACCTCGCTACCTACCGCGAGCTCGCCGCATTCGCCTCCTTTGGTTCCGACCTCGATGCCGCCACCCAGCAGAAGCTGGCTCGTGGTGCACGCATGGTTGAAGTCCTGAAGCAGGGCCAGTACAAGCCGCAGACTGTTCAGCAGCAGGTTTCCATCCTGTACACTGCCACTCGCGGTTTCCTCGATGATGTCCCGGTTGAGTCTGTTCAGAAATTCGAGGCAGAATTCCACGAATTCATGGCTAACTCCAAATCTGCAGTTCTCGACGCCATCGTTGAGAAGCAGATGCTTGATGACGCCGTCGAAGCAGACCTCAAGGCCGCTATCGAAGAGTTCAAGAAAGGCTTCAGCGCGTAACCAAGGGGTAACGAATGGCATCGTTAAGAGACGTCCAAAATCAGATTGTTGGCGTCAAGAAAACCAAGCAGATCACCAAGGCCATGAATATGGTGGCCTCGGCAAAACTGCGCAACGCACAGGATCGTATTGAACGGTTCCGTCCGTATGCGGACAAGTTTTATGAGATGCTCGGAGACTTGGCAGCCGGCGCTGACGAATCGGTACATCCGCTGCTGGAAGTCCGGGCTGAAGTGAAAACCGTGGGAATCATGGTTACCACTTCGGATCGTGGTCTGTGCGGCGCATTCAATATCAATATCATCAACAAGGCCATGAAACTGGCCAAGCAAAAAGCTGCTGAAGGCAAGGCCGTCAAGCTGTACTGCATCGGCAAGAAGGCACGCGATGCCTTCAGGAAGACCGAGTATGAGCTGGTACGTGCGGAGACGGATGCCATGAGCGGTTTCGACTTCACCCTGGCCGCCAGCGTGGGCAACGAGCTCATCGCCGGGTACGTGTCGGGCGAGTTGGATGAAGTTCATGTCGTGTTCGGCGAGTTCGTGAGCATGGCGAAGCAGCCCCCCGTTGACCTCATGGTGTTGCCCATGACGGATCATAGTGAGGGTGAAACCACCGAAGGTGGTGGCACAGGGGACTACTTGTATGAACCGTCTGTCGAGGGGCTGCTCGCAGAGCTGCTGCCTCGCTTCATCAAGGTCCAGGTCTACCGTGGCTTGCTCGACACTTCCTGTTCCGAGCATGCAGCCCGTATGGCAGCCATGGATAACGCCACCAAGGCGTGTGACGAACTGACGGATTCCCTGACTTTGCTTTACAACAAGACAAGGCAGGCCGCCATTACTGGCGATCTTATGGACATTGTCGGCGGCGTTGAAGCGCTGAAAGGATAAAAGGGGGCTATGAAAATGGCTAATACTGGTAAAATCGTTCAGGTAATCGGCGCCGTTGTCGACGTCGAATTTGCCGAAGGGAATCTTCCCAACATTCTGTCTGCGATGGAGATTAAAAATCCCAACAACGTGGATGCTCCGCTGCTGATTTGCGAAGTCGCACAGCACCTGGGTAACAACGTTGTTCGCACAATTGCCATGGACGCCACCGAAGGTCTCGTCCGCGGCATGGAAGCAATTGACCTTGAGTCTCCGATCACCGTTCCTGTCGGCCCCGGTTCTTTGGGCCGCATCATGAACGTTGTTGGCGAGCCCACTGATGAGTTGGGCCCGGTCCCCTGCGAAAAACGTCTCCCCATTCACCGTCAGGCTCCTGCTTTCACCGAGCAGTCCACCTCCGTTGAATTGCTTGAGACCGGCATCAAGGTCGTTGACCTGCTGATCCCGTTCCCGAAAGGCGGCAAGATGGGCCTCTTCGGCGGCGCAGGTGTTGGCAAGACCGTTATTCTGATGGAGATGATCAACAACATCGCCAAGCAGCACGGTGGTATCTCCGTGTTCGCCGGTGTTGGTGAGCGTACTCGTGAAGGAAACGACCTTTATCACGAAATGAAAGAAGCCGGCGTTCTCGAGAAAGCCGCCTTGGTTTACGGCCAGATGAACGAGCCTCCGGGAGCCCGCGCACGTGTTGCTCTGACCGCACTGACCTGCGCAGAGTACTTCCGTGACGAAGAAGGCCAGGACGTGCTCTTGTTCGTTGATAACATCTTCCGCTTCACTCAGGCTGGCGCAGAGGTCTCCGCACTTCTCGGCCGTATGCCTTCCGCGGTTGGTTATCAGCCGACCTTGGGTACTGACCTTGGTAAGCTTCAGGAGCGTATTACCTCCACCAACAAGGGTTCGATCACCTCGGTTCAGGCCGTTTACGTTCCTGCCGATGACTTGACTGACCCCGCACCGGCTACCACCTTTGCTCACCTTGATGGAACTCTGGTTCTGTCCCGTGCGATCTCCGAGCTCGGTATCTACCCCGCTGTTGATCCGCTTGACTCCACCTCGCGTATTCTCTCCCCCGATGTTATCGGTGAAGCGCATTATGCGACCGCTCGTGAAGTCCAGTCCGTGTTGCAGAAGTACAAGGACCTGCAGGACATCATCGCCATTCTTGGTATGGACGAACTGTCTGATGATGACAAGATGACGGTTGCTCGCGCTCGTCGCGTTCAGCGTTTCCTGTCTCAGCCGTTCCACGTTGCTGAGGTCTTTACCGGTGTTTCCGGTAAGTACGTCAAGACCGAGGACACCGTACAGGCCTTCCGCGACATTCTCGACGGCAAGTATGACGACCTGCCTGAGCAGGCCTTCTACATGTGCGGCGGAATCGAGGAAGCCATCGAAAAAGCCAAGCAATAAGCGAGGTAATTCATGGCAACATTGAAGCTTGAGATTGTCACTCCCGACCGGAAGGTACTTTCCGAGGACGTGGAATACGTGGGTGCCCCCGGCATCCTCGGTGAGTTCGGTGTGCTGCCGAAACACGTTCCCTTCCTTTCCGCTCTGGGCGTGGGTAATCTCCACTACAAGCAAAACGGTAAGGCGCACTACGTGTTTGTCGCCGGTGGCTTCGCTGAAGTCAGCAACGATCAGGTGACCATCCTGGCCGAAGTTGCCGAGAAGGCAACCGAGATAGACACCGTACGTGCCCAGAAGGCCAAGGAGCGCGCTGAAGAGCGTGCTGCCAAGACCAAGGAACAACTCGACGCCATTCGCAACCAGGCCGCTCTGCGCCGGGCTATCGCCCGCATCAGCTGCAAAAGCAGCGGCAAGAACGCCGGGACCTGCTAGTCGGATTCGACCTACACCCTGCCACACAAGGGCAGACCCGAATATCGGGTCTGCCCTTTTTTCTATGTATATGGTCCTCACTTACGAGAAATGGCCAATGACCAGCTTAAGCGACAACCAAACACGCGAAGCGCACCAAAAAGTTTTGGAGAGTCCAGAGAACCTTTTTCAAAAGGTTCTCTGGTCCCGCCGAAGGCGACCGCCGGTAGGCCCGCCGGAGGCAAACAAAAATCCCCCCTATACGAGCATAAAAAAGACCGCCGAACAAACTGTCCGGCGGCCTCTGATTTGGTAAGGAAACAGCGTGATCAGTTTCGGGTAATCAGACCGTAGTTCTTTTTCCCCTTGCGGATGACGAGCAGTTCGCCCCCGATAAAGTCGGCATCAGTGACTTCCTGTCCATCCTCGACACGTTCGCCAGCCAGATAAACACCTCCGCCCTTGATGTCTTTGCGGGCCTGCCCCTTGGAATTGACCAAGTTCAAGTCCAAAAGCATCTGGGGGATGTCCGGCACTTCGTCGCCAGTGTAGTGCTTGTGAGGTGCGGATTCCAGGGCAGATCGCAGGGTGGCCGGGTCAACGGTTTTGAGGTCTCCCTTGCCGAACAGGGCTTCCGTGGCGGTCAGAACGCGATCCAGCTCGGGCTGACCGTGTATCATGCGGGTGACTTCCTCGGCCAACCGCTTTTGGGCGGAGCGCAAGTGCGGTGCCTCTTCAAGCTCTTTTTCCAGGGCGGAGATTTCGTCCTGATTCAGGAAGGTGAAGAGCTTGAGGAAGCTGATCACGTCGCGGTCATCCGTGTTGATGAAAAACTGGAAAAAGGCGTAGGGCGAGGTCACTTCCGCATTGAGGTAGATGGCCCCTTTTTCCGATTTGCCGAATTTTTTGCCCGAGGCTGTGGTGATGAGCGGGAAGGTCAGGGCAAAGGCCTCTGCCTGCTCGCCTTCATGGGCTGCTTTGCGGCGGATGAATTCACAGCCAGCGGTGATGTTGCCCCATTGGTCGCCGCCGCCGATCTGGAGCTTGCAACCTCGGGTCTTTTGCAGGTGGTAGAAGTCGTAGCTCTGCAGGATCATGTAGGAGAATTCGGTGTAGGAAATGCCGACGTCGTCGCGGTCGATGCGGCCTTTGACCGAATCCTTCTGGAGCATCCAGTTGACCGTGAAATGCTTGCCCACATCGCGCAGGAGCTCGATTGCGGTCATGTCCTTGGTCCAATCATAGTTGTTGACGATGTCGGGCCTGTCGCCGGTATTGCGTTCCACGAAGCGACGGATTTGCGCCTTGATTTTTTCGAGGCGGGCTTCCATGACTTCCGGGTCGGACAGGTCACGTTCCTTGTCCTTGCCCGAAGGATCGCCGATGCGTCCGGTGGCGCCGCCCATGAGGTAGAGGGGATGGTGTCCGGCACGTTTCATGCGGACCAGGCAGAGCAGGGGGACGAGGTTGCCCACGTGCAGGGATTCGGCGGTGGGATCAAAGCCGCAATACATGGAAGCACCCGGTGTGCTCAGATATTCGCGCACCTTGGTTTCGTCGGAGACCTGATGGATGAGCCCTCGCCATTTCAACTCGTCATAGATGTTCATGAAATCCTCATTGTTACCATGCGAAATGATAAGTTTTTCCGTCACCGCGCGGCTGTCTTGTCCTGTTGGAATGGGGCAATGGAAATTGCCCTTCCGGTGGTATCCTCTATGTCAAAAATCGCGCCTTGTAAAATCCCGCGTCCGGAGGCTGCTTCCAGTTGTCTGGGCAACCCTGTCAGGTATCGGTCCAGGATGATTTCCGGCTTCATTCCGAGGCAGGAATCAACGGCTCCGCACATGCCAAGATCGGTGAGGTAGGCCGTGCCGCCAGGGAGTACTTTGGCGTCGTTGGTCTGGACATGCGTGTGTGTTCCAACCACGGCTGAAACCTTGCCTTCCAGGAAATAGCCCATGGCGATCTTTTCGCCAGTAGCCTCGGCATGGAAGTCGACAATGGACACCGGGATGTCGGCGGACAATCCGTCCACCACGGTCTCCACGGCCGCGAACGGACAGTCGATGGGTGGCATGAAGGTGCGGCCGATGATGTTGATCACGGCCACGGGGGGCAACCCCTTTTTATGAAAGACGCGGACGCCCGTGCCGGGGAGGTGCGCAGGATAGTTGTGCGGTCGCAGCAATCGGCTGTCAGAGTCGAGCAGGTTGTAGAGATCCTTGAATTTCCAGATATGATTGCCACCGGTGATGCCGTCCACGCCGGCGGCAAACAGCCCTTTGGCGTGTTTTGCCTTGAGTCCGTAACCGCCGGAGGCATTTTCACCGTTGGCGAATACGAGATCAATCTCATGTTCTTCGCGGATACGATTCAAACCGTCTGCGACGGCCTTTCGACCGGGGAGACCGACTATGTCACCAAGAAACAGTATGCGCATGAATGGCTATCCTTGTCAGTAACGTTGTCCTTGAAAGGCGTTACCATTTGTTCGTTGCAGGAGATAGCCATGAAGCGGGACGAGGTCAACTGGTCTTTCGAAATACGGTCGGTTCCACCTGGGTGAGTGGTAGGGGCATGCCCGAAAGGGACTCGGAGTGGCCGATGAACAGATAGCCGTTGGGCTTCAGATTGTCGCAGAGTTTCTGGAAGAGAGTGACCTGGGTATCCCGGTCAAAATAAATGACAACATTGCGGCAGAAGATGATGTCCTGTTTGTCTGGCAGGCTAAAATTCCCCATGAAGTTTAGCCGTTTGAAGGAAACTTTCTGGCGCAGAGGGGTGTCGATCCTGATGCGGGGGTTGGTCTTGTCCTTGCTCTTGAGCACGTACTTTTTTTTCATGGGTAGGGGGATTTCGTCGGCCTTTTCCATGGCATAGACCGCGCGCATGGCCTTTTGCAGGATATCGTTGGAGATATCCGTGGCCAGGATGGAGAAATCGAATCCGGGATTGTGGGATTCGAATTCGGAGAGAATCATGGCCAGGGTGTACGGCTCCTCGCCGCTGGAGCAGCCGGCGCTCCAGATTCGAAGCGGCAGGGAGCGGCCTATGCCGCGGCTCCACAGGGAGGGCAGCACGGAATTGTTCATGATGTCCCAATGTTTGGGCTCGCGGAAGAAATGCGTGGTGTTTGTGGTGACCACGTCGATGAGCTGAAGCCGTTCGGCTTCGCGGCCTTCCGGGGAAAAAACGTAGTCGCAATATTCCCGATAGTTGTGCAGACCGAGGGCGCGTAGCCGTTTCTGGAATCGCGACTGGAGCAGGACTTTTTTGCTGGGCGGCATCTTGATGCCGAACTCGGTGTGGATGAGTTCGCTGAAGCGTTTGAATTCTTCATCCCCCATCTCAGCGCGGAAAACAGTCAAAGGAGACGGAGGGTCCTTGGGTGGCTGCCGTTGTTTGCTCGTATGGGCTGGCTGACGAGTGGAACTCTTGTCGTTCATTTTTCTATTTCTCCGTCAGAGAATTTATTTCCTTCATGTATGCATTAGAAACCGAGTTTTACGCTATGATAAACTGCATGTTTCGGTTCGACCGGATGCCGGAACGTAAAAACGCCCCGGCATCATGCGAAACCGGGGCGTTGAGGGAAGATGCTTTTATTTCGCGTAGCCGACAGCCCGTTTCTCGCGGATGACGGTGACCCGGATCTGACCGGGGTAGGTCATGTTGTTTTCAATCTTTTCGGCGATGTCCTTGCAGAGAACGTAGGTGCTTTCGTCGCCGACCTTTTCGGAGTCAACCATGACACGAATTTCGCGGCCCGCCTGGATGGCGTAAGCCTTTTGCACGCCGTCGAAACCAGTGGCCAAGCCTTCCAGTTCTTCCAGTCGCTTGACGTAGTTTTCGAGCAACTCCTTGCGAGCGCCGGGACGGGCGCCGGACAGGGAGTCGGCGGCCTGGACCAGGTTGGCCAGGATGGACATGGGCGGCGTGTCCTCATGGTGCGCGGCAATGGCGTGGATGATTTCCTTGGACTCCCCGTGTTTTTTGGCCAGGTCCGCGCCAATGATGGCGTGGGGGCCTTCAATTTCGTGATCCACGGCCTTGCCCAGGTCATGCAGCAGCCCGGCACGTTTGGCCTCTTTTTCGTTGAGGCCCAGTTCGGCGGCCATGACGCCGCACAGGAAAGCGACTTCCATAGAGTGCTGGAGCACGTTCTGGGAGAAAGAGGTACGGTAGTGCAACCGGCCCAGCAGGTTCACCAATTCGGGATGGATGCCGTGCACGCCCACGTCGAAGGTGGCCTGTTCGCCGATCTCCTTGAGCTTGGTATCCATCTCGCTCTCGACTTTCTTGACGATCTCCTCGATGCGGGCCGGGTGGATGCGTCCGTCGTGGATCAGTCGTTCCAGGGCCTGCTTGGCGATTTCGCGCTTGAGCGGACTGAACGCGGACAGGACCACGGTCTCCGGGGTGTCGTCGATGATGAGGTCTACGCCGGTGGCCGCTTCGAGGGCCCGGATGTTGCGGCCCTCGCGCCCGATGATGCGGCCCTTCATGTCTTCGGAGGGCAGGGCCACGGCGGTGACGGTCTGTTCGCCAGCATAGTCGCCTGCGTAGCGTTGCAGGGCCAGAGAAAGGATTTCCCTGGCCTTTTTGCTGGCGTTTTCCTTGGCTTCCATCTCGATGCTGCGGATCATTTTGGCGGCTTCGTGGCGGGTGCGGGATTCGATCTCGGTCATGAGATTTTCTTTGGCCTCTTCAACGGTCAGGCCGGATATTTCCTGCAACTTGTGCTCGTGCTCGTCCGCCTTCTGCTCCAGGTCCACTTCCAGCTCGGAGAGTCGTTTCTCCTGCTTGATGAGCTGTTTTTCCATCTCCACGACCTGGGCTTCCTTGTCCGCAACCTTTTCCCGTTTGGCGTCGAGACGTTCCTCTTTGGAATGGAGACGTTTTTCTTCGCTTTTGAGCTGAGATTCGCGGTCTTTGAACTCGCGCTCCAGTTCTTTTTTCTGGCTGTATATTTCGTCCTGGGCCTGGATGCGGGACTCTTTTTTGAGTGCCTCGCTTTCCTTCTGGGCCTCTTGCACGATGCGGTCGGCAAGTCCTTTGGAATCGGAAATCTTTTTGTCGAATATGTATTTGTTGAGAATGAATCCGGCACCGAGGCCAGCGACGATCCCTCCGCCGATCATGGCAATTTCGGGTAACATGGGATTACTCCTTGAGTGTGTATGTTGACAGACTTTCGGCGGTCTGTTGACGCCCCTTGCGCGCAAGAGAGACGGCGCATGTCTGCGCTGTGAAGGGGAGGCTGCGGACGCAGCTATCGAGGGGAGATTGGACGGCGGTATGATCTATGTCATCCGGCTTGAAACCGGCTGTAAACCCCCGGGAGGCCGTGTTACCTGTTGGTTTTGAACCTGGCATATCCAGGTGGGCATGACTCGTGCACCTTCAGGCTTCCCGCATCAAGGCGGGCGTGCTCACCAGCACACTGGAGTCGTCGCCCTTTTACAGAGCATTGGCTCAAAAACGCTTCAGGCAATCACAAACGCCCCAGGGTTAATTCCTTGCCACCTCGGGACCTTTCCTATCATCGGTCTGGGCCCTCTATGAGGTTTTTTCCAAAATCTCTTCGATCTTCCCTTCCAGCCGCGCAAGCTTTTGTTCGCCGACTAAGTAATCATCGGCGAGGCTGAGGAGCAGAAATGTCAGCGCCTTTTCTTTGCTGAGATCTCCGGCTGTTGCCATCAGCTCTTTGTACTTGTCTTCCAGGTACGCCTGTGCGGCCGCGATGCGGGTGTTTTCCGCATCCGTCTTGAAGGAAATTTCAAGACCAAACAGGTTCAACGTGTAGCGTGGCATCGTATATCGCTGTTATTCCAGCTCGTTTTGGATCTTCTCCAAAAGTATGTCGATGCGAGATTCGATGTCGCGCCGCGTATTCCTTTCGGCCTCGACTTCCTCCCTCAAGCGCTGGTTTTCTTCCTTTAAAGCACTGATTTTATTTATCAACTTGTTGAATCGCTCTTCAAGTTGGGCAACAATTTCCATACCTTTGATTTATCCTTTAATGGAAAACAAATCAACATGAAAGAGCAGTGGGTGGTTTGCCCGAAAGACAGGCGCGTCACGACTTTTTCAGCCGCCGATTCAGGATCACCTGTTTGCCTCGGGCAATGGCGGTACTTTCGTCCGGCACGTTCTTGGTGATGGTCGATCCCGCGCCCACCAGGGCGTCTCTTCCCACGGTGACCGGGGCCACCAGGGCGGTGTTGGAGCCGATGAACGCCCCGTCGCCGATCATGGTTTTGAATTTGTTTTTGCCATCGTAGTTGCAGGTGATGGTGCCAGCGCCGATGTTGGCCCCGGCCCCGATTTCGGTGTCGCCCAGGTAAGTCAGGTGACTCGCCTTGGACCCTTCGCCCACCACGGATTTCTTGATCTCCACGAAATTGCCTACCCGGGCGTCGCGCTTGAGCACCGCGCCGGGTCGCAGACGGGTGTAGGGCCCCACCTGCACGTTTTCGCCCACGTCCGCGCCTTCGATGTGGTTGAACTGGCGCACGTCGCATCCGGCCGCAAAGGTCGAGTCCGTGATGTGGTTGTAGGAGCCCATGCGCGCCCCGGCTGCCACCGTGGATTTGCCGTAGATTTCGCAATGTCCGAAGATTTCGGCTCCCGGCTCCACGATCACTTCCGGGCCGATGATCACGGTGTCCGGGTTGTGGATGAGCACCCCGTTGTCGATGAGTCCCTCCACGATCCGTCGCCGCAGGGTGTTTTCCGCCTTGATCAGCTCACGCGGGCTGTTGATGCCCATGAGGCTCGGGTCGTCGCCACACTGCACGCCGTCCACTACCAGCCCGCCGGAAACGGCCAGCTCCACCAGATCGGTGATGTAGTACTCGCCGTGCGCATTTTTGTTTTCCAATTGGTCGAGCAGTACGCCGACGGTCTCCACCCTGAGCAGATAGATTCCCGCGTTGACCTCGCTGGTGACCGGGCCGTGGACGTTCATGTCGTAGTCCTTGGCCTCGACAATGGCCGTGATCCGGCGTTCCTTGTCGCGCACCACGCGGCCGAACTCTGCCGGGTCTTTGGGCGTGATGGTCATGAAGGCCACGTCACAGCACCCGGTCATTTTGGTCAGCCGTTCCAGTTCCTTCGAGGTTACCAGGGGGGTGTCCCCGTTGATGACCAGACAGTGGGTGGCTCCCGTGGCCTCCACTGCGTCCCAGGCGACCTGGAGGGCATGCCCGGTTCCGAGTTGTTCGGTCTGTTCCACAAATATGCCGTTTCTGTCCGGGAAGGCCGTTTTTACCATTTCGGCACCATGGCCGATGACGGTGAGCACATCGATTCCCGAGGGAGCGAGGGCCGCATATACGTAGCGCAGCATGGGTTCGCCCAGCAGGGTTTGCAATACCTTGGGCCGGGGCGAGTGCATTCGCGTGCCTTTTCCGGCGGCCAGCACCACGGCGGTGAGCTTGTTCTTCGACATAAAAAAACTCCGTCTTGCACAAATTTTGTTTTGTTGTTGCGGGCAAATTACGCGTTGGAGAAAAAAAGGACAACAGGAAGTTGAAAGGAAGTGGGTGGAACTCAGGCGTCCGCCGTGCTTTCCACTTCCCGGACGGTGCGTCGGGCATAAAAGAAGGCCACTGCCGCAGCGGTCCAGATGATGCCCGCGATGGACAGCCACAGGGCCAGGGTGCCGTAGCCGAGCCAGGAAGTGAAGAGGGTGAACAGCAGCCAGGGGGCCAGGACCTGTCGGCTGATGCCCATCCAGATGGCGAACAGGGGGCGTTGCATGCCTTGCAGGGCCGAGGTGGACACGAAGATGATCACATAGCCGTACAGGGTGAAGGCGTCCACGCGCAGGTATTGCGCTCCCACGCTGATGACCGCCGGGTCGTCGGTGAACAACCGCATGAGCGGCTCTGCGAAAAAGGCCAGGGGCAGGCAGAGCGGCAGCAGGAGGCAGGCCCCGTACTTGAGGCTTCTGGCCATGGTCTCGCGGATGCGGGAGATGTGGCCCGCACCGAAGTTTTGGGCGGTGATGGTCAGGGTGGAGACGTTGAGTCCGATGGTGGGCAGCAGGATCACCTGATCAATGCGGGTGGCGATGCCGTAGGCTGCGGATGCCTCGGGGCCGAAGTGCGATACAAAGCGGAAAATGACGAAAAAGCCCAGGGCCACGGTCATGAAATTGAGGGCCGCCGGAAAACCCTGGCGGGCAATTTCGCCGTACATTCTCGGGTGCTGGGATCAGGTTGCGTCCCCCTGTTGGTCTGCATCAGCCCGGTCCGGCGTGCCTTGCGTAGCAGGTAGACGGCACCGAGCGCTTGCAGGAGGATGGTGGCCCAGGCCACGCCCGCCAAGCCCATGGCAGGCAGTCCGAAACCGCCGTAAATGAACCACGGGTCCAGCCCGAGGTTGAGGACCGAGGTGAAAATCAGCACGTTGCGGAAGCTTTTGGTGTCACCCTGGGACTGGAGGATGGCGTTGAACAGATAGAGCAGCACTGTGGTGATGTTGCAGACGAAAATGGGGGTTCATGTAGAGGAGGCAGGTCTCCAGGTACTGCCCCTCGGCCCCGAGCCAGCCGAAGATGCCGGGCGAGAAGGTCAGGCCGAACCAGGCCAGGAAGATCGAGATGAACAGCCCGAATCCGAGCATCTGCACGGCCACGAACGGCGGCCCGCTCCCGGTTTTTTGTCCCCAGGGCCGCGCCCATGAGTGCGGTGGAGCCGGTGCCGATGCCGCTGGCGAGCGAGGTGATGATGAAATAGACCGGCAGGGAGAGCGAGAGCGCGGCCACGGCCTCGGTGTCGATGCGTGCGGCCCAGAGGGTGTCCACCACGTTGAACATGGTGTGGAAAAAGAACCCGACCGAGGCGGGCATGGCCACCTGACGGATTACCTCCGGTATGGGGGCGGGTTGTGAGATCCGTGGTGTCAGTCATGCGGTGAACCTGGCAGAAATGAACCGGGAAACCGAGAGCCTCGTGCCATTGCCGGGCCTGGTTCCCCGGCGGGATCATTGTTTGATGTATGCCTGCGTTCGGCACGAGTCGTCGGCGTAGGCAAAGGCCATGCGCGGGGGTGCTGTGGGCAAAGCCGTACCGGCCGTCGGGCGAGAGCATGATAACGCCACCGTAGCCGTGTCCGCGCCGCTTGAGGATGTCCATGGACTGCTCTGCCGCTTGCATGGGTGTTTCGCTATGCAACAGGTCGCAGGCCGTCTTGCAGAGCATGACCCGCAGGATGGATTCGCCGTAGCCCGTGGAGGAGGCCGCGCCGAGTTCGTTGTCCGCATAGCCGCCCGAGCCGATGATGGGTGAGTCGCCAACCCGACCGGGGGCGTTTGCGCGGGTGTGCCGCCAGTGGAGGTGGCGCAGGCGAGATTGCCGTTTGAATCCATGGCGACCGCGCCCACCGTGTCGGACGGCCCCATGCCGGAAGGACCTGTGCCGGACAGGTTTCCGCTGAAGGCATCCAGGGGCGTGAAAGTTTCGTCGTTCTTTATCCGTTCGTAAAATTCCAGCTCGCGTTCCGTGAGCAGTTCCCGAGGATCGGCCTCCCGGAAGCCGCATTCGCGGGGCGTACTGCATGGCTCCTTCTCCGACCAGAATGCGGAAGTCCTTGCCCGCCATGACCTTGCGGGCCAGGGAGACGGGGTGCAGGAGATTGGCCACGGCGGCCACGGCCCCGAAGTCCAACGCCTGGCCGTCCATGATCATCGCGTCCAATTCGATGTTGCCGCGTGCGTTGAGAAAGGCACCCCGTCCGGCATCGAAGGTGGGGTCGGCCTCCAGGATGTTGACCGCCCGTTCCACCGCGTCGAGGGCAGAGAGGCCCTGTTCCAGCAAGGGATAGATGGTGTCAACCGCCTGACGCACGCCCGCCACGTGAGCGTCCACGAATTCGTCCGGAATATCCCAGGCCCCACCATGCACAATGAGTTTAGGCTGCATATCTATACCCGTGTTATTGGAGGTTTGGTTTGCAATGTCTGGAGTGTGCCAGACTCCGGGGTGGGAGTATAGCCCCCGACGCGGGCATTGACGGCGCGGGAGTTGGAGGGCTACCGTGCCCCATGGGAAAGACACCTGACAATACCGACGTGCAGTTCTGGCGCGACCCGGACCTGCCGGGCGTGGAGGTGCGGTATTCCCGCTATCACGAGGATGCCTTCCGCTATCACACCCACACGGCCTATTCCATCGGATTTCTCGAATCCGGCAGGACGACCTTTGTCATGGAGGGCAGGGAGCACCGTGCCATGGCCGGGCAGATGGTCTTTATCCCGCCCGAGGCCGCGCATGCCTGCAATCCCGATCCCGACTCCGACATGGCCTACCGCATGTTCTACGTGGATCAGCCGTGGCTTGAGGCGGTGGCTGCCGAGGTGTTCGAACGCGCGGTCGGGCTGCCGGTCTTTCCCGAGCCCGTGGTGGACGATCCTCAACTGCTGGCCCATTGGCGGACCTTGCACCAGGTCATTATCGACGGTGGGGAACGGCTGGAAAAGGAAACCCTGCTGGTGCAGGGATTGGCCGATCTCATCACCCGCCACGGTGCCTTGGGCGAACCCCGGGAGCCGGCGGGAAACGACGAGGCGGTAAGGCGCGTCAAGGAACACCTTTTTGCCAATTTGGCTGAAAAGGTCTGCCTTGATGACCTGGCCGCAGTGGCGCATCTCAGCCGTTACCATCTGCTCCGGGTGTTTCAGGCCTCCACCGGGCTGCCGCCTCACGCTTACCAGAACCAGCAGCGGGTGGACCTGGGCAAACGGTTCCTGATCCAGGGCATGCCCATCAGCCGGGCCGCCGTGGAAGCCGGGTTTGCGGACCAGTCCCATTTCTCGCGGGTCTTCAAGCAGTATACCGGGGCCACGCCACGGCAATATCAGGCGGATCGGTCGGACCACTGATTCCTTTCCGCAATTTCGTACAATATATTCCCCCTCGATCCCGATAGCGTCTCCTGAAATGGTTTTCAGGAGTATCGAATGATGAAAGAAAATGTGTCGACGACCGTGGTGGCCGATACCGCTGCCCGTGGTTTCAAGGAGTTTTTGGCTCCGCTCTGTCTGGCCGGGGCGATTTTTCTCTGGGGTACCTCGTTCATGGCAACCAAGACGGCACTTGCCGGATTTTCCCCCATGACGGTGGTCTGGCTGCGCATGAGCCTGGCGTCCCTGGTGGTGCTTGCCATCCGCAAACGCATCCCCGCACCGGAGTATCGCAAGGGCGATTGGAAGGTCCTCGGATTTCTCTGCCTCATGCAGCCGTGTCTCTATTTTCTGTTTGAGAGTTACGCGGTCAATCTGACCACCTCGTCTCAGGCCGGGATGATATCCTCCCTGGTGCCGTTGTTCGTGGCCGTGGGCGCGTGGGTCATCCTCAAGGAGCCGATGTCTTTCAAGGGAGGGTTGGGGCTTGCCGTGTCCATCGGCGGCGTTGTCTGGCTTTCCATGGGCGGGGAGCCGGGCGTTGCCGCGCCGAATCCCTTGTTGGGAAATTTGCTGGCAGTGGGCGCCATGGCCTGTGTCGCCGTCTATATGGTGGTCATGAAGCGGCTCTCGGTGCGCTATTCCACCTGGTGGCTGACCGGCATGCAGTGCGTGGCCGGTGTGGTCTTTTTTTTGCCGGGTGCCGTCATGGGAGCACCGGAAGGGCTGGACGCCATACCGCTTGCCGCCTGGCAAGGGGTTGCCTATCTGGGGTTGTTCGTCACCCTGGGCGCGTTCGGTCTCTACAACATGGCCATGACGCTCATGTCCGCCGGACGGGCGGCCATGGCCATCAATCTGGTCCCGCCCGTGGCGCTTGCGGCGGGCTGGCTGGTGCTGGGCGAATCCATGGCCCCCATGCAACTGGTGGCCTGTGGCGTGGTCGGGGCTGGGGTCTGGCTGGGGCGAAAAGGGTAGCCGTCTACTCCTCGCCGATATCCTCTTTCCAGAGCTCGGGCTTTTCCGCGATCAGGCGACGCATCAGCGCAATGCAGCCGGGGTGATCCAGGATATCGATTGTCACGCCGCGCTCCCGCAGAAATTCCTCGTTGCCGCCGAAGTTCTCATTTTCGCCGATGACCACGCGCGGGATGCCGAACTGGACGATGGTGCCGGAGCACATCATGCACGGCGAGAGGGTGGTGTAGAGGACCGTGTCCCGATAGGTGCGCTGTCGCCCGGCGTTGTGGATGCAATTCATCTCGCCGTGAGCGATGGGGTCGTTTGACTGCACGCGCCGGTTGTGCCCCTGGCCGATGATCTCGCCCGCCCGCACCAGCACCGCGCCGATGGGCAGGCCGCCTTCGTCGAAGCTCTTCTTTGCCAGACGGTAGGCCTCGTCCATGAATGTCTTGTCCTGATCCTGCATGTTGCCCCTCGGTGGTATTTCAGGTTGCGCGGAAAGAAAAAGGCGAGCTGACCCCTGTTCGGATTCCAGCTCGCCTTGGTCGTGTCGTCAGGGGTGAAGCTACTTCAGCCCGAGTTCCTTTTTCAGGAACTGGAAGTCGATGTTGTCGGCCACCAGCTCGGCGCCCTGTTTGATCTTGATGGCGTCGCGCAGTTTGTGACGCGAGAGGATGTCGTCCATCTTTTTGGCCACGGTGAAGGTGTCCTCGCGGACCATGATGATGGGCGTTTCCAGGACCTCGGAGCGGGTCAGGATGATATCGTTGGGGTAGAGGTTGCCGGTCAGGACCAGGCAGGGGCAGTCGCCTTCGAGCGCGACCAGTTGCACGTCCGAGCGGTCGCCGCCCACGATGATGGCGGAATTCTTTTTCTTGCGGAAGTGGGTCATGAAGTTTTCCACCTGCATGGTGCCGATGAGGAAGGTCTCCACTACCCGTTCGCTCTTGTTGTGGGCGGAGATGATCTTGCCGCCGAGGCGGTCGGCCAGGTCGCCCACCTTGATGGCGCCCATGAGCGGATCACGCGGGATGACGCCCAGGACCTTGACGCCCTTTTTCTCCAGGGCCGGGCCGAGGAGCTGGCTGATCTCGTCCATGAACTGCGGCGGGATGTCATTGAGGATGACGCCGGCCAGCAGGTCGCCCAGCAGTTCCTTCATGACCATGAGATAGTCGTATTTCAATTCTTTTTGGAAGCGGTCGATGATCACGGTCTTGATGCCGAGCTTCTTGACCACCGAAATGGCGTCGGTATCGCAGTACTTGCCCGAATACATGGACCCGGACCCGGCGACCAGGGTGATGTCCTTGCCCTCGGAGATGGAATTGTAGCCGTTCACGATCATGTCCAGAAGGCCTTCCATTTTGCCGGTGAATGCCTTGACCTTGAAGTCCTGGGTGACCACCACGGGAGAGACCAGTTCCGGGTCTTCCTTGAGGCCGAGGACATCCTGGACGAACGCGGCATCTTCGTCGCCGAGCTTGCCGTCGATTTCTATGGGCATGGCGCCGACCGGTTTCATGTAACCGACGTTGAAGCCATCCTTCTGCAACTTGAGACCCAGACCCATGGCAATCATGTTTTTTCCAGAATATCCGGTGGTCGAGCCTATGTAGAGTCCAGCCATGCCTTGTTTCCTCCTGAGTATGTAAGGTGCGGGCCTTCTGGCTTCGCATCCATCCTTGTCACCTTGCGAAATATTTAGCCGATGGTCAAGCGAAGGTCAGCAACCAGCGCTCCGTCGGGGTCCACCAGTACGGGGTTCAGTTCTGCCTCCTGAATCTCCGGGAAGTCTGTAGCCATTTGGGATAGGGACAACAAAATATCCTCTAATGCCGCCAGGTTGACAGCTTCGGCTCCCCGTGCTCCCCGCAACAGGGGGAAGGACTTTATCTCGCGCACGATGTCCTGGGCGTCCTGGAGTGTGAGCGGGGCCAGCCGGTAGCTGATGTCCTTCAATTCTTCGGCTGACGGTCCGGCCAGGCAAAACGAGATCAGTGGTCCGAATTGGGGGTCCTGGGTGAAGCGGGCCACCACTTCCAGGGCGTTGACCGGACCCATTGTCTGCACCAGGCAGCCCGTGATATAGGCGTCGGGCCGTTTGCGCTGGGTTCGACTGGTGATGTCCAGCCAGGCGTCGCGCAGGTCTCGCGGGTTGTGCAGATCAATGGCCACCCCTTTTACATCGCTGCGGCTGGCGATGTGGGGCGAGACGATTTTGAGTGTCACGGGATAGCCGATCTTCTTGGCCGCGCGCACGGCCTGATCGCTGGTGCGCACCAGCCGGGCCTCGGGCACGGGCAGTTCGTAGGCCATGGCGATGTCCATGGCATCGGCAAAGGGGAGTTCGCGGATGCCGAGCTTTTTGGCCTTGGTGATAATGCGTTGCGCCCTGCCAACGTCGCGGCGAAAACAGACTTCCACCGGATAGGGGCGATGCTGCCACCGATAGTGGGCGTGCATGGCCTCTATGGCCCGGATGGCAGGCTCGGGATAGTCGTAGCAGGGGATGCCCGCCTTGAGCAGCCGGTCGCGTCCTGGACCCACGCGCTCGCCGCCCATGAAGCAGGCGAATAGGGGCTTTTGGCAATTCTGGGCCATGTCGATGATGACCTGGGCGGTTTCCTCGATCTCGGCAGAGGCCGTGGGCGTCAGCAGGACCAGGATGGCGTGGGTGATTTCGTCCTCGGCCACGGCTTCGAGGGTGGCGCGGTAGCGTTCGGCCTTGGCGTCGCCGATAATGTCGATGGGGTTGTAAATGGCGGCAAAGGGCGGCAGAGCCTCGGTCAGTCTGGTCAGGGTTTTTTGTGATGGCCGGGGGAGGTGCAGACCCGCGCCTTCGCAGGCGTCGGCGGCCAGGATGCCGGGGCCGCCCGAGTTGGTGACTACCGTGAGGTTCGGTCCCTGGGGCAGGGGCTGTTTGGAAAAGGCCCGGGCCAGGTCGAAGAGGCCTTCCAGGTCGTGCACCTGGATGATGCCCGCCTGTTTGAACGCCGCAGTGGAGGCCACCACCGATCCGGCCATGGACCCGGTGTGGCTGGATGTGGCGCGCGCACCGGACGGAGTGGTGCCCGCCTTGATCATGATGACCGGTTTCTTTTCCGTCACCATGCGTGCCTTGCGCAGAAATCTTTGGCCGTCGTCCACGCTTTCCAGGTAGCCGAGGATGACCGAAGTCTCGGGGTCGTCGCCCAGGGCTTCGAGCACGTCGGCTTCGGAGAGGCCCGCCTTGTTGCCCAGCGAGACAAATTTTGAAAAGCCGATATCCTCGCCGTCGGCCCAGTCGAGGATGGCGGAGCAGAGGGCTCCGGATTGGGAAAAGAACGCGATGGACCCCTTGGACGGGTGGGCTTGGGCGATGGTGGCGTTGAGGCCGCATCCGGTGTTGATCAGGCCAAGGGTGTTGGGGCCGAGCAGGATGATCTTTTTGCGTCTGGCCAGGTCCGCCATTTTCATTTCCAGCTCGAATCCGTCGCGCCCGGTTTCGCGGAAGCCCGCCGTGATGACACAGAGGGCACCCACGCGGGCAGCGGCCATGGCTTCCATGGCTTCCAGTACCTGGTTGCGCGGCAGGACAATAATGCCGAGGTCCGGGGGAGAGGGCAGCGCGGCCGGGGACGCATAGCTCTTCAGACCGAGAATTTCGCCTCCGGCGGGATTGACGGGAAACAATTTACCCTTGTACCCTGCGCTCACGAGATTGGAGAGGATAACGTGGCCGAGTTTCCCCGGAGTTCTCGATGCGCCGACAACGGCGATGGAGTCGGGATTCAGCAGGGGGCGGAGACTTGTGCCTGAAAGCATAGACCTCAAGGGGGTTGAATGGATATCGACGACCTGCAAGAGTGTATCCACCATAGGTTTGACCAAGTCAAGCTTCTGGAGACAGCACTTACACACAGTTCCTACGCCAATGAACAGGAGAGCGATGCCGATAACGAGCGGCTTGAATTCCTGGGCGATGCCGTATTGGAGCTGTGCATTTCCGAGGAAGGGTTCAAACGGTTCCCGAGTGCGCCCGAGGGGATATTGACGCGAATCCGGTCCCAGTTGGTCAAGGAAAAGAGCCTGGCCGCCATTGCGTGCGACCTGAAGCTGAATCGGTATGTCCTGTTGGGCCGGGGCGAAGAGCAGCAGGGGGGACGCAATCGGGACTCACTGCTGGCCGACACCTTGGAGGCGGTCCTGGGCGCGGTTTTTCTGGATGCTGGATTCGAGGTGGCTCGAAATACGATTCTGCGGATTTTCGAGGAGCGGTGGCCCGAGCAGGCCATGTTGCCCGAGATCAAGGACTACAAGAGCCGATTGCAGGAAGTGGCTCAGGAGCGGTTTCGGGACCGTCCGATCTATGTGCTGGCCGGGACCAGCGGGCCGGAGCACGATAAGACCTTCAAGGTGGAGGCCACCCTGCCTGAGGGCGAGGTCTTCCGCGGCGAAGGCTCCAGCGTGAAGCGGGCCGAGCAGGAAGCGGCCCGGCAGGCGCTCGACTTTCTCGAAGTGGAATAATCAGCCCATAGGGCGAACGACCGGAAATAGACCCGGCAGCAGGTGCTGCCGGGTTGGATTTCGATCGTCTTCAGCCGTCTGTCGGATAGCCGTTACGACTAACCGCCGATGAGCTGCATGGCCATTCTCGGCAGAGAGTTGGCCTGTGCCAGCATGGCAACAGCGGACTGAGTGAGAATCTGATTGCGGACGAACTCCGTCATTTCGTGCGCCACGTCGACGTCGGAGATGCGGGATTCGGCTGCCTGCAGGTTCTCTGCCTGGATTTCCAGGTTGGTAATGGTGTTTTCCAGCCGGTTCTGCATGGAGCCGAGGTTGGCGCGGATCTTGTCCTTGGAGATAATGGCGTCGTTGATGGCCTGCATGGCCGACTGGGCGAGAGCCTGGGTCGAGATGGCCTTGCCTGCGTTGATCTCTTCGGCGTTGGTTCCGGACTTGTCGGCTGCGGCGTGGCCGAGGCCGAAGGCTGAGGCCGTGGAACCCTGAATGGCGATGTAGTAGTAATCCTCGGACGAGTCATTACCGGTGCCGAAGTGAATCTTCAGCGGACCGGTGGACAGCAGTCCATGCCCGTTGTGCGGGTTGGTGGCAGAGCCGAGGTCGCCTGACAGGTTTCCGTTCAGGAGATAAATTCCGTTGAAGTCCGTGGCCCGTGCGATTCGGCTGATTTCCGAAGACATGGCCTGGTACTCCGAGTCGATGATCAGCCGCTGATCCGAGTTGTAGGTACCGGTGGACGCCTGCATGGCGAGCTCTTTCATGCGGATGAGCTTTTCATCGATGACCTGCAGTGCGCCGTCAGCGGTCTGGATCAGGGAG
Organism: uncultured Pseudodesulfovibrio sp.; assembly: GCA_963662475.2. Lineage (GTDB taxonomy): Bacteria > Desulfobacterota > Desulfovibrionia > Desulfovibrionales > Desulfovibrionaceae > Pseudodesulfovibrio. The sequence continues at coordinate 7,854 of CAXXUE010000006.1, read as the reverse complement.
ATGGCGTCGGATGCGTTGCGGATACCCTGGTTCAGGGAGTTGATTTCCGAACGCATGAGCTCGCGGATTGCGAGTCCTGCGGCATCGTCGGCCGCCGTGCCCACACGGAGACCGGAAGACAAACGCCTGGTGGAAACATTGAGACGGCCATAGTGTTCCGTCAAGTTTCTCTGGGCGTTCATCGCCATAAGGTTGTGATTAATGACTAAAGACATCTGAACCCTCCTTGTTCGATCGTCAAATCCATTTGCGCTTTGTAAAGCAGTAAGCGTGCCAACTTTATTTTATCAAGTAATATAAGGCTGTTGTCTGTCTAAATAAAGTCTAGACGGCTGTTTTTGCCGGTTTTTTGGGTGGGCGGAAATGGCTGTATGTCAAGGGTTTGTCGTGTGGAAAGGGGGAAAATTTTGCCAGTTGGCGGTGGGGATGAAGGGTGCTTAACAGGCCGTAGAAAAACGCACGGTATCTTTGCTGTCGATATCACTGAAACTCGAAGACTCGCCCAGAGCATCGCTGCTGCGTTGCTTCAAGGAAATCACGAGTCTGCCCTCAACTCTTGTTGCGGAAGACGGACTCAGCTCCTCTCTCTCTTTCACGTTCAAGGCGGCAAAAGAGAGCGGCCCGACAGATGAGTCTGTCGGGCCGCTTGGTCTTCGGTGCCCCGCGAGGGTCAGGCGCAGGGCGTCTTGGAGAAGGAGTCTGTCAGTATGGGTTACTTGAGACCTTTATTTGACTAACGCTTCATGGCGATAACTTCGCCGAGCATGGAGTCCGTTGTGGTGATGACCTTGGTGTTGGCCTGGAAACCGCGCTGAGTGGTGATCATGCGCACGAATTCCGTTGCCATATCCACGTTGGACATCTCCAGGGAGTTGCCGTCTACGGTGCCTTTGCCTGTGGAGCCCGCCTGGCCGGTCAGGGCCGGGCCGGATTCCAGGGTTTCCGAGAAGAGGTTGCCGCCTTCCCTTCGCAGGCCGTGCTGGTTGGTGAACGTGGCCAGGGTTACGGCGTAGAGTTCGAGCACCTGGCCGTTGGAATAGTGGCCGCTGAGCACGCCTTCGCGGTTGACAGAGACGTTCTGAAGCACCCCTGCGGAGTAGCCATCCTGGCTCTGGAACAGGGTGGATGAACCGCCGGTGTCGAAGCTCTGGGTGGCCAGTGCGCTGACCGCCGGGTCCTTGAAGTTGGCCAGGTAGGCGGTATTGTCGATGTTGCCGAGCTGGGCCGCGTTGGCATGGATGGGCAGTGTACCCAGGCCTACGCTCCAACCCTTGGTGTCCGGGTCGGCGCTGCCGTTACTGGACAGGTCCCTGTTGGAGATGCCGAAATCCAGCTGGATGGGCGAGGCATTGGTCGACTCGGCGGTGCTGGCATTGGACTTGCCCAGGAAGTTGGCGGTGAACACGGGATAGCCACTGGTCGAGAAGTCGGCCAGAGTCCAGTTTTCCAGTGACTTGGGACCGCCGGTGTTGCCACCGTTGGACTTGAGCGTGTAAGCACTCATGCCGGACAACTGGCCGGTGGTGAAGGTCATGGTGCCGATCATGAGCACGCCTGCGGCAGAGGTGCTGGCTTGGCCGATGGGGGTCTGGTTACCATCTGCGCCACCGAGTATGCGCTTGTCCGCATTGGGGTCGACGGTGACCATGTATTCCCACACGGTATCGCCGCCCGCGTTGCTCAGGGTGACCTGATCGAAGTACACGGTCAGGTTGTGGCCGGTACCGATGTCGTCGTACACCTTGATGGTGGTAGAGTATCCATATCGGGTCGAAGCGAGGGGCGTATCCTCGGTCCCGTTCCATGTATTGAACATGGCGAAGTACGGATCGGTCGTACTGGTCGAACTGTCCGGGGACGACGGGTCCAGGTTGGTGACGATGGAAATGTTACTGGTGGGATTCGGTGCTGACTGGAAGTTTTCCAGACGGATATCCGTGGGCGTGCCGATGATTCGTGCGGACGAGGTCCCGCTGTCCGTGGTGGAAGCGGTGGTGGAAACCTGGGTCGAGGACTGTTCCACTGCCCATCCTTGCAGGATGTACCCGTGGGGGTCGGTCAGGTAGCCGTCTTCGTCGAAACGGAAGTTGCCTGCCCGGGTGTAGTATTTGCTTTCTTCACCCTTGGGCGACACGATGAACAGGCCGTCACCCGAGATGGCCATGTCCGTGGCCTCGGTGGAGGACTCGAACGAGCCCTGACCGAAGTCGGAGTAAATGGTTGAAACGCGCACACCTCGGCCTACCTGGCCCACGCCGTTGACTGTCGAGTAGTCCTGGCTGAGCAGGTCTTCGAAGTGCATGCGCGAACCCTTGAACCCGATGGTGTTCACATTGGCAAGGTTGTTGCCGATGACCGTCATACGTTCGGAATGTGCCGAAAGACCGGTAATTCCCGAATACAGTGATGCTCCTAAACCCATATTGACCTCCTATCTCTTCTCCAAGAGTAGTCCGGGGCGGTATGCCACCGGTGTGATGCTTTTTCCCGATTATTCGCTTTCGTCCGTAGTCTTAGTCTCTTCGGTCACGGCTGCGGTGCCCGGATCGACGATCTCCTTGACATTCAGGAAGCTCAGGAATCGACCGTCCTTGAGCCGCAGATATTGGGTGCCATTCTCGTTGACCACTGCGTCCACCGTGCCGGAGACTTCGGTCGTAACCATGACCGCGTCGCCGCCAGTGTCTTCGCCGAGGATGCCCACACCATACGTGCCGTCGGGCATGGATACGCCCGCATCGTTTTTGCCGTCCCATTCGTACTGGTACGTACCCGCTTCCTTGCTGCCGAGTTCCACGGTGCGGATGATGGCACCGTCGCTGTCGTAAATATTCATCATGATGTTGGTGACTGTCTCGCCGAATCCATAATAGATGCTCGAGACGTTGCCTTCGTCGATGCTGATGTTGTACCCCTCGGCCTTGACTTCCTTGCCGATGAAACTGACTGCGCTGAGCAAGTCGGTATGACTCATGGATTCGCCGAGTGCCTGGATATTGGTGTTGATGTTGGTGAGCTGTTCAAGGCTCGAGAACTGTGCGAGCTGGGAGGTCATGTCCGCGTCTTCCATGGGGCTCAGGGGGTCCTGATGGGTCAACTGCGCCACCAGAATGGTCAGGAAGGCATCCTGATCCAGTGATGTCGAATGCTCACTCGGCGTGTTGGACGCGGCGAGCGCAGCTTCCTGCTGGCCGAGCAAACGTCCGGTTGTGTCTACGTAACTCATGATAGACCTCGCTTACGCAACTATGTGCATCCCTTCGGATGTGAAGGGCTGTTCTGTGACCTGCTGCATTTCCTTGGCCAGTGCGACATCCTCGCCGCGCATGGCGCGCATGTGATTGCGCATGGCGGCCATGGCTTCGCGGTCGCGGGCCAGGTTGTGCTGATCTTGTCCGAACCAACTGCCGTCGCCCTGATTCCCGGCCAGGCCGGTCTGGACGTCCAGCTTGTCCACCTTCAGCCCCTGATTCTCCAGGGCGCTTTTGATGACATCGATATTTTCATTGATGATCTTGGCGGCGTCCGCGCTTTCGGCCCGGATTACGGCACTCACTTCCTTGCCCTGCACTTGAAGCATGACGCTCAGCTTGCCCAGGTTCTCCGGGGTGAGTTGCAGGGTGAGTTGCTTGGCACCGCTGGCCAGGGTCTTGATAAATGCATTTTCCACCTGGCGCATGACCTTGGGTGCGGTGACCTTCTCCATTGTCTGGGTCTTGGTCGTGCTGTCGGCCAGGGCCGCCTTGAGGGCCTGATCAGCCCCATCGGTCTTGGTCTGGAATTGGCGGACGTTCTGAGAATTGTCGTCGCGCAGCTTGCCGAAGAAATCCTTCCAGGTTCGGTCGGATTCGCTTTCGGTTTCCTGGTCCGCAACCTCTTCCTTTACCTCGGTTGTCGTCGGCAGGGTCTTGGCTTCGCTCTTCTTGGCGTTGGATTCAGGCATGGTTTCGCGACGATCTCCCAAGGCTTCCTTGAGGTCTTCCTTGACCATGGCCTTGGGGTCGGCATCCTCGGCCACGCGGGGCTTGAGGTCCGTGGCTTCCTGAAGGTCCTTGGCCGCCGAGGTTTCCTTGATTTCCTTGCCCGTGGCCTTGGCAAACGCCTTGCCCACGGCCTTGACCAGCTTGCGATCCTTTTCGTCCATGTCCGCCATTTCCTGACGGATCAGGGTGAAGGCCTCTTTCATGTCCTTGGTCATGGTGCTCTGCCCCAGCATTTCCTGGAGCTTGGAGGTGAATTCCTTGGAAAAATTCATGGCGACGGAAAAAGCTTCCACCTCTTCCTTGGTGAGCATGAACTGCTGGCCCTGGGACAGGGACTCGACCTTGGCCTTGACCGCGTTCATGACCTTGTCCTGTTCGCCGTTTTCCAGCTGGGTGATCAGGCGGGCCGACTGCTTCTCGTTGAATCCGAGCTTGGTAAAGAAGGAATTCAGATTGTTCTTTTGCTCATCGGAGAGCTTGATTTGCCGAAGCTCGGTCATCTTTTCGGCTACGGTGGACACGAACTGGTTCCAGGTCAGCCCTTCGTCGCTGTTGACCTTTTCTTCCAGTGCGGCGATTTCCTTTTCAGACAGGCCGTATTTCTCAAGGTCGTCCTTGACCTCGTCGAGATCTTCCTGGGTCATGCGCTGGTTGCGTTCGTCTTCGACCGGCTTCTTGTCTTCCTTGACCGGTGCCTTGGTCGTGGACTTTTCGGGCTGTGCAACGCTCGTCTGGGTTGTTTTCTGCTCGGTGGGCGCGTCGGCCAGCGGTTCGGGCGCGGCCTCGATCATCCTGTCCGTGGTGCTCACCGGGGAAAGAGCCAGCTCATTCTCGATCTTGGTGGAGTGCTGCTGAAACAACTCTTCAAACAACGCCTGCTTGTCGCTATCCGTGACGGAAGCGAATTTCAGGGTCTTGTATTGCTCCTGGGCGCTCTCAAGTGGGATGCCGGGAATATTCTGCATGGTTTTCTCCTTCGGCATTCTTTTTATCAAAAGACGTGCCAAAGTTGAAAATCAGCTATTCCAGTGGCTTAAGGTTTATTTGGGTAGGCAGAAATAGCCGCTTTGCTAGCGGCAGGTTTGGATCAGGGCCTCCAGGTGTGCCATGGCTGCCCCCCAGGCCGCCCGTTTGTAGTTGCCGTTTTCCAACTGCATGCGGGCCAGGCCGGTCAGAGGGCGGACCATGGCCGGGCTGTCCGACCAGAATGTCTCGTCCAGCAGAGAGCCGGTCTTCAGCCCGTGGTTGAACTGGCGGCCCATGGCCGGGATATGGGCAAGCAGGCTTTCTGCTGCCTGCGGAGCGTTTTCCGCCAGGTCTCGCCAGGCCGCAGCAGGGGCGTCATCGTCCCGGAGTCCGAAACGGCTGCCGAAAAAGCGTTGCCAGAACCGGGAGGCAAGCCGTTCTTCGTCCGGCGGTGTCGTGTCGAGCCTTCTTATATGATAGAGGCCGAGGTCCCCCTTGCCGGTCTCGAACAGGGTCAGGCCGGGCAGGGTCATTTTTGCCAGTTTGGACGCGGTGTCGCCCGCCACCATGCGTGCGGCCAGGGCCGCCACACGGGAGGGCGTGAACGGCTCGTGACAATGGAGGGCGTCGCGCGAACACTGCCAGCAGCCTCGGGCGCAATCCATGGCCGCCCGGAGTACGAAATGCCCTGGCGCATACGGGCCGGTCTCCCACGGATTGACCGGACCCATGGAGAGATTCAGGCATTTCAGCCCGGTCCAGGCGGCCAGGTGCATGGGGCCGGTGTCCGGGGTGATGAACAGGGCCTGGGTTTGGCCCACGGCACTGAATTCGTCCAGGCCGAGCGTGCCGCACAGGTTGAGGACCGGTCCCCCGGCCTTCTGCTTCACCCGTTTGCCCAGCTCTTTCTCCGCCGGACCGCCAAAGAGTACGGGATGCAGGCCGCGCCGGAGCAGTTCGCGGACCAGACCGGCCCAAAAGTCCGAGGAGGGCCGTTTGGTCTTTTCGCTCGCCCCCAAAAACAGGCCGACCTTGGTGGCCCCTTTGGGCAGGGTGCGCGGTCGGTCGAACCGGGTGGCCGCGATTTCGCCGGGTGGGATCACGTCCAGGGCGTTGAGTTCCGCCCAATGGTATCGATTGTAGCAATTGTTTTTCACCAGCGAGGCCCGGTAGAGCTGCCAGTCGCCATGTACGAACCGGGTGCCGTCAGCCGACTGCACCGGGCCGAGTTTCTCCCCGGCCCTGACCTCGCCTGCCAGTACTGCCGCCTTTTCCTGAATCGACAGGTTGAGGACCAGCTCGAACTCGTGCTGTTTGAGCACGTCTGCCCCGGTCCACGGGAAATAGGTCACCGCAGGCGAAAGTCCCATCAGCGGCTTGTAGAACACCTCCTCCGCTGCCACGAAAAGCGGGTGCCCAGGATAGCGTCGGGCCAGCCAGAGCATCAGTGGATACGAAAGGATGAGGTCTCCCATCCTTTGCATCTGGAGTATCAGAATCGGTTTTTTGCTCATGCTCAGGAAAATGTCTGCCGCATGATTTCCATCAGCCGGGCCATGCGGTGGTCGTAGGTGTGTTCGGCCAGGACGCGCTTTTGGGCGGCCTCAGCCACCTCGCGCCGTTTTTCTGGCCGTTCCAGATAAATTTCCACCAGGCCGGGAATTTCGTCCGGGTGGTTGTAGAACACGATCTCCTTGCCCGGTTCGAACAACTCTTCCATCTGGCGGCGGTAGTCCGTGAGCAGGAACGCGCCGCAACACGGCACGTCAAAGACACGCTGGTTCACCGCCCCCTTCATCTGCTGGCTGGTGCAGTTGAAGTTGATGTCCGAGAGCGGATAGAAATCCGGCAGGTCATCGTAGTACGAAAGTTCCTTGTGATATCGCCATCCCTTGCGCTCCCGGAGCAGCTCATTCCAGCCCGGATCGCCCACGATCAGCGGATTGAAATCCAGAATGCGCAGCACGCAGTCCAGCCGGTACATGAGTGTGGCCTGCCAAGTGATGAACGTCTCGAACGCCTGTTTGCGCTCAGGGGTGCCGAGTCCCTCGAAATCAGCCCGTAACTCCGGGAAATTCTTGACCATGAACCGACCGGAACACGGCTCGTTTGATTCCCCGAAGGCCCGGGCGACCATCAGGCCGGACTCGATCAACCGCGTGGTTGGCCGCGCCGCCTCGATGCGTTTGATCGTCTTTTGCAACATGGAATTGCCCACAAAGGAAATGGGCGCGCGCCATGCCTCCACCGGCTCGGTGCGGTGCGGCCTGAGCCGGGTCGGATCCGCGCCCAGCGGCAAATGAAAGACGTTTCCGAATCCCATGGCGTGCAATGAATCCAGATTGTCGGCGTCCCAGGTGAAGATGGCCGTGCGTGTGCCATGCAGATTCTGATACGTGCCCAGAATCAAGTGGGGATTGTCAACGAACCAGGAAGCCAGCGGTATGTCGAACTGGTCCAGCAGCGCGGCCAGCACGCCTTCTCGATCCACGCCCAAATGATTCACCGTGAGCACGAAATCCGGCTTGAATGTGGTCAATGTGGCCAACATCTTGGACACGAATCCGTCCACGTCCAGTTCCTTGGCACCGAAATCGAGCAGCAAATGCTCCACCCCGAGACGGGCGCAGGCGGCCTGCAACTCGCCGATCAGAAAGTACTGGCTCGTGAGTAAAAGGATGCGCGGTTTCTCGGATCGAAACTTTGGCCAACTGGTCTGGGAATGTTGCATTTCCCCTATCTATCGGGCGGAGGGGAAATTGTCCATAGAGAGGACGGGAAAAGGGATGCCTCCGGCGGCTTAAGAACCTTTTGAAAAAGGTTCTTAAGAATCTCCAAAACTTTTTGGCGCGCTTCGCGGGGGGTAGCTCGGGAGAGAGGTGTGTTTTGCGGAAGGGGGCTGAGT
>CAXXUE010000005.1:0-103605 GCA_963662475.2 uncultured Pseudodesulfovibrio sp. | reverse complement strand
ACTCCGACAGATAGAGATAGCCCATGGACCCGATCACGGTGATAACGGTCCAGCCCAGGAATTGTCCCGGGGGGGGCCGGACCAGCCCAAGATCGGTCCGGCTCACGTCGCCACGTCGCCACGCCACGTACAGAATGGCCAAAACCAGCAGACGCCGGAGGTAGTCCAGGCCGACCCACGTCACATAATCAGTGACGTATATATTGAAGATATCATTGAGGTAGTAGGGAAGATAAGCGAGAATGAGGACCGTTGACTTGCGCATGAACCCTCCTGTCCGCCTCACGATAGCCGGGCGTAAAGGCGACCGTAGTCCGCCACCATCCGTTCCACGGAAAACCGCTTTTTGCCGAAGAAAAAGGCATTCCGGCCCATGTCGCGGCAACGGGTGGGATCGCCGAGCAACGCGGCCGAAAAACGGGCGAAATTACCCATCTCAAAGGGAGGCACGAGCAGGCCGGTTTCCCGGTCCGAGATCTGCTCGGGCACGCCGCCCACACCAAAGGAAATTACAGGCAACCCTTGGGCCATGGCCTCCAGCACCACCAGGGAATGGTTGTCCGCCGGGTGGGATAGAGCAGCACGTCCGCTGCGGCCATGAGCAGGGTCAGCCGCTCGCGCTCCACATAAGGCCACTGGATGAAATCCCCTTCCTGCTCCGAAGTCTGGCCGCCCACGGCGAAACAGAGGGCCTCAGGCAACCGGCTTTTTATCTTGTCCCACAGCCCGCGCCACTGGCCACCATGCTTGTAGACCGCCTCCTCTCCCCCGTGAGCCACAAACAAAGCGACACGGGCCGAAGGGTTGATGCCCAGTTGCTGCCGGGCCTCACCTCTACGAGGCGGGTGTTCGGGCCAGGGGATACCGTTGGGGATGATGGTCACGGGCAGATGCAGGTGGCTTTTTGCCAACCGGGCCAGCCAGCGCGAAGGGGAAACCAGGCTGGTGTCGAGCCGGTGAACCAGCCGGTATTTTTCCTTCTTGAGAGCATCCGCATCAGGAAAATCCCGTTCGCACGAAGGGGCGCACCCGTTGTTCAGGGCTGCGCAGCCCAGGGGATGCGGGCAGCCGCCGGTGAAGAGTTCGCAGTCATGCAGAGTAATCACGGTTTTGCGCCCCTCGGAAAGCGAGCCGAGCAGCGCGGGCCAATCGCCCGAGCAATGCAGATGGGGGATGGTCTCCGAAGCCAGGGTCGCGCCGAAATCTTCCGGACGGGTGACAGTGCCGCCTGTCTCGGCCAGCTCAAAGGTCAAATCGGTCCCGTGGCCGATCCCGACCAGCCCCTCGGCCAGCAGCCGGGCCACGCGTGTGGCACCGCCTCCCGATTCCAGGCCGGTATGATGACGAATGACAGGCAAGGTCACGGCTATCCTTCCACCTTCTCCATATCGAGCACCATATCCACCAGATCCGGGTCCTGAGGATCGGGCGTGATTTCGAAACCGAACTTTCTGGACAGCCCCTGCATGGCCTTGTTCTCGACCATGGTTTGACCCGTGAGCCGCAGGGTGCCCCGGTCCTTGGTGTAGCGGATGCCCTTGAGAAAGAGCTGCGATCCAAGTCCTTCGCCCTTCATGTCCGAGCGGACCACGATGGCGAATTCCGCCTCGGAGTTGTCCGGTCGGGTGTTGGTGCGCATGACGCCCAACGTTTCGGGTTCGCCCGCCTCGGTCATGCCCGTGGCGATAAAAGCCATTTCTCGGTCATAGTCGATCTGGGTGAAACGGGCGATGTCCTTGTGGTCAAAATCACGCTGTACCACGACCGAAAAAGCGCAGGCGCAGATCCTCGTCCGAGAGGCAGCTCAGGAACGCCCGGTGGGTACCCTCGTCTTCGGGCCGGATGGGCCGAAGCGTCACATGACGGCCGGACTTGAGAGACACGCACTCCTCCAGCTCACGGGGATAGGGCCGGATGGCCAGCCGCCGCTCGCCCTCCCCCTCGAAGGGGGCCACCTCTATCTTGCCGCCCAGGGCAAGCACGCCCTCGCTGTCCGCGTACAGCGGGTTGATATCGATGGAGATGATCTGCGGCACATCCACGATGAGCTGGGAAATCTGTATCAACGTCAGGCAGATGTCATCCACATCCACGGGCAACTGCGACGGCGTGCCCTTGAACAGCGTATGGATGCGGGTGCGCTCCACCAACTCGGCAGCCAGACTCATGGACAGGGGCGGCAGCGTGAGCGCCTTGTCCTGAATCATTTCCCGTGCCATGCCGCCATGGCCGAAGGTAAGCACCGGACCGAAGACCGGGTCCACCTCAGCGGAAATGAACAACTCATGGGCACCGGGCCGCCGTCCCATCTTCTGGACGGTGAACCCCTCGATATAGGCATCGGGACGCTCGCGGGTGCACCGGGCCAGGATCGAGGCCGCGCCGTCCCAGACGCGTTCGGGCGTTTCCAGATCGAGCATCACGCCGCCCACGTCGAACGGCTGGGGTATCTGCGGACTGCGAAGTTTCAATGCCACGGGATAGCCCAGGGCGTCCGCCGCGATGACCGCTTCCTTGGCCGACACGGCAATGCGCGTCTCGACCACCGGGATGCCGTAGGCGGCCAGGATATTCTTGGCCTCGGGCTCGGTCAGCCAACTGCGGCCCTCGTCGAGTGCCTTGCGTGCTATATCGCGTGCTCCGCTGGTGTCCGGGAAAAAGTCCGAAGGCAGGGAATCCGGGGTCTCGATGAGCATTTCCTGGTTTTGCAGGTACTCGGCCATGTACAGAAAGGCCCGCACCGCATGGGTGGGCGTATCGTAGGTGGGAATGTCCGCCTTGCGAAAGACCTCGCGGGACCGTTCCGCAGCCCCGGAACCAAGCCAGGCCGTAAGCACCATACGCCTGACCCGCTTCAGGGAATCCCTGAGAGCCTCGGCCACTTCCTCGTCCGGCTGAGAGGTCCACGGTACATGCGTGACCAGAATGCCGTTTGAATTCTTGTCCTTGAGCAACAGCTTGAGGACCTCGGAATACGCCTTCCCGTCCGCGTCGAACGGAATGTCCACCGGATTGGTTCTGGACCAGTACTCCCTTCCCAGCAGCTTGTTGATGGCGTCCACGGTCTCCTCGGACAGCACGGCCAGCTCGCCGCCGCCCGCCAACAGCCGGTCTGCGGCCAGGATACCCGCGCTCGTGCCGTTGGTCAGGATGGCCAGCTTCTTGCCGAACACGTTCTTGGGCGTGCCGAGCGTCTGGGCGGCGTCGAACAGACCGTCAATGTTTTCCACGCGCAACATGCCCGCCCGCCTGAAGGCCACGTCGTAGATAGCGTCCACCAACCGGTGATCGCCGGTCTCCCGCAGCTTGAGATCACCGAGCACGGTGTCCAGCGCCTGGCCGGGCCGGATGACCAGCACCGGCTTGTTGCGCGAGGCGGCCCTGGCTGCGGACATGAACTCCCGCGCATCCTTGATGGATTCCACATAAAGCATGATGGAGCGGGTGAGCGGGTCCGAACCGAGATAGTCGAGGATATCGGCAAAGGAGACGTCGATGCGGCTGCCCAACGCGACCAGGTGCGAAAAGCCCACGCCCTTGGCCTTGGCCCAGTCCAGGACCGTGGCCAGCAACGAATCGGACTGAGAAATGAACGCGACCTTGCCCGGAGCCATGTCCGAATGGGCCAGGGAGGCATTGAGATTGAGGGAAGGTACCATGAAGCCCAACGACTTGGGACCGAGTATTCGGATGTCCGGCGGATTGGCGACCCGCAGGATGGTGGATTTGACATCGAGCCGTTCTTCAGCCGTCATGGAGGCAAAGCCCGAACCCATGAGCACCACGCCCCGCGTGCCCCGCTCCTTGAGGGAGTGGATGATCTCCGGCACTTCGTCCAGAGGCGAACAGACCACGGCCAGATCCGGCGTCTTGGGTAGATTCTTGACCGAAGAGTAGGTCAGCACGCCTGCAATGGCCTCGGCATCGTAGGAAACCGGCATGACCGGTCCCAGGAATCCACCCGCCATGATATTGCGCATAACAATGTTGCCCGCATTACGCGGATCATTGGTCGCTCCGATGACCGCGACGGACTTCGGCTTGAAAAGATATTCCAGATTGGTAACGCTCATACGTTCCTCGCGTAAGTTAATGCACTAGATATTGTTAAGGATACCTTTTTTTGTCCACGCGACGCAACATTCATGTACCCTAAAGTTTCCTCAAATTCGTCCGATAGATTTAATGGAGGGGATGTATCCTCAACACAAGGAGACTTCAGCCATGATGATAGAATCCAGTCTTGCCCAGCAAACGTCAGTTTTTGCCGATTCCCTGAACGTCAAGGAAGCACCCTCGGTGGAGAAAACCGCCGGAGAAAAAGCGGAAGAATTCAAGGTGCCCGAGCAAAAGCAGGGGGACACGGTTTCCATCTCCATGGAGGCGAAAGCCCTGGTCGCGGCCGAAAACAGCGAAGAGTCGGACACCGACAGTCCCCAGGAACAGCGCATCAAGATGTTGCAGGATCAAATCGAGAAACTTCAGGAAGAAATCAAGGAACTTCAGGACAGCGACGAGTTGACCGAAAAGGAAAAACTCCAGCAGATCCAGGGCAAGCAGGTGCAGTTGATGGAATTGCAGAAGCAACTGGCTGAGGCGCAGGAAACATTGCTTGAGCCCCAAGGCGTGGCCTCGGGCGGCGGCACCCGCGCCAACGGGTTTGGCAACTCCGTGGACAGCTTCTAAATCACGAATTCCAGATAATCATCGCGCGGCGGGCTTCGGTCCGCCGCGTTTTTTATTCCAGAATCGCGTCGGCCAGGGTGCCTTCCACGTCATAGGGGATGGTCCGCTTGCCGATGGCCATCTCCCCTTTCAGGGCAAAGGTGGTGCGGTAGAGGTTCTCCGGGTCGATGACCCCCTTGCCCGCGGCCTTGATGGCGATGGGCCGCAGCATGGAAAAATCCCGGACATCCATGGCCGGGCCGCGAATCTCGGCCGTGAAAGCGAGATCCTCGATGATCTTGTCTCCGGGAAGAATGAGTTGCTGGGAACGGATGTCGATCCACCCTTTTTGGGGCAGGGTCGCCCCGGCGGGCAGAAAGAGGTTGCCCGACACGTGCAGTGATCCCTTGAAATCGGCTCCGCCCAAAAGCGACGTCAGGTTGAGGTCGCCCTCAAACTCGAATGCGCCGGAGCGAAACAGGTCCAGCTCGCATTGGGAGCCGCCCGTATTCAAACGAACGTGGGCCAGCGGCGAAAACCCCATGGACACGTAAGCGTGGCGGAAGGCGAGACTCCCCGGCGTGTCGGCCACGGTGATCTTGAAGCCGTTGATGCGAAAACTCAAGGGGCCGTCCCGGTCGATGGACTCCCAACGCAACCCAACCGTGGGCAGGGTCTCGTCCAGAGAGGCCAGGGCGTGGGCCCAGATTTTATTCCACGGCGTGAACAACGCGATGCCGAGAAGCAGCCCGAAGGCAACCAGAAGCAGCCGGGCCAGAATCCGGCCGGGAAGTGAGGAGGCTTTGCGGTAGTGCGTGGTCATTTCGTCTTCCTCATCGGGCCAGGACCAGATGGAGGTCGGCCAAACGCGGGTCGTCCGGGTTTCGGGACAGGACACACTCGGGCGTTTGCACGCTGGCCCGCTCGCGCAGGGCGAAAAGAAATTCCGACATCTTGGATTGAGGCAGTCCCGCAAAGGTCGCCTGGATACCGGTCACGTTCTCTTCCAACCGTGTGGACCGGATGGATGTGAGCTGGCTTTCGATGGCCAGATCGTCGATGATGAACCAGAGAGCTTCCTCCACGGGCAGGTGGGACAGATTACCCATCTGCGCCCGTAGCGCGATCACGTCCTGCACCAACGGAAACACCCGGCCATACTGTTCCTTGGCCTGGGCTATCTCCTGTTCCACGGAGCCGCCCACCAGCTTGAACCCCACGAACACGCACAGGGATAACACCAGGGACCCCACAACCAGCAGCTTGAAAAAACGCCGCTGGGAACCCTCGGGCCAGTCGGACCAGAAATAACGGAAGGCGTGTCGGCTCATTTGGGCTCCACGATCAGGCTGAAAGTGATGCCGCCGAACACATCCTCGCGTTTTTCCAGGGAGAACAGGTAGTGATCATCCTCGGACAACTGCTCCAGATACTGCTCGAACCGCTCCACATTGGGACCGAAAAAGCCACGCACCCGGCCACGCATGCCCTCGACGGACAGCCCTTCCAGACGCAGATTCTCCCCGGCGGGGCTGCTCAGCGCGGCCAGCAGACTCAAGGGGTCCAGCCCGATACGCAGGGTGGCCGAAAGCTTGCCGTGCTCGAACTGGAGACGGCCGAAAGGAGAACTGCCGATATCCTCTCCGAGCACTGACATATAGAGCTTGTCCGTTTGGGCGCGGATTTCCTCAAGCTGGGCACGGTTGAAATGATAGCGAAGCCCCTGCCCCGCCAGGAACAGGGAACAGACGATGACCACCCATATCAGGTTGCGGAGGAAACGTTTGGACGCCTTGTCGGAATCGTATGGCTGCGTGTGTGCTGTCGGCATCATGGACCTCGCGTCCTCAGTACGCGAAACCCGGACCGGAGTCCAGAATCAGCCGTGGGCAAAGGAGAATATCGGACCGGCCTACCGCCGAACAAAAGCTTTCAATACCCGCTCCACCTGATCGAAATCCACGGGCTTGGCAATATAGTCGTCCATGCCTGCGGCCAGGAACCGTTTCCTGTCGCCGACCATGGCATGGGCGGTGAGAGCCACAACCGGAATGGTGGCCTTGTCGCCGAAACGGCCCTTGTCGCGGATGGCCGCCGTGACCTCCATGCCGTTCATGTCCGGCATCTGGATATCCATGAAGATCAAATTCGGAGTGATCGACTCCAGAAGCGCCAACCCCTCGGCACCCGAAGCGGCGGCAGAGACCGTGGCCCCCTTTTTTTCCAGGATGCGGGTGATGCTCAATCGACTGACGTAGTCGTCCTCGACCACCAAAACATGGAGCCGCGCCGATTCGGGACTCGAACGGACCGGCGTGACCGCCGCTTTTTCCGGTCCGGGTACAGCTTCGGCCTCCAGCAGCGGCAGGGACACGAACATGGTGGTGCCGACCCCTTCCTCACTCTCCACGGCCAGGGTGCCTCCGAGCAGGAGCACGAGCCGCCGGACGATGCTCAACCCCAGGCCCGCTCCCTGGAAAAGCCGCGTGTGGGAATAATCGCCCTGGGTGAATGGATCAAACATGGCGGCCAGCTTGTCATCGGGGATGCCGATGCCGGTGTCAGCCACGCAGAAAAGTATCTTCCCGCCATACGGCAGAGGTTCTGCCGTCACGGTAACAGATCCCTTTACCGTGAACTTCAAGGCATTGCCCACCAGATTGAACAGGATCTGACGGATGCGCAATTCATCCCCCACCAGGGCCTCCGGCAACCGCTCGTCCAGGTGGATCTCCAGAGTCACGCCCGAATCACTCACCTGAAGCTTGAACAGGTCCTCTATGGACTGGAAAAGATCGGCCAGGGGAAACCGGGTCGGCTTGATTTCCAGCTTGCCGGACTCGATCCTGGACAAGTCGAGAATGTCGCTCAGGAGTCTGGACAACCGGCGGCAGGACTGGGTCGCGATAAGGATATATTCGTTCTGCTCGTCGCTCTGCTCGGTGAAACCAAGCAATTGCAACATACCCATGATGCCATTGAGCGGGGTACGGATTTCGTGGCTCATGTTGGCCAAAAATTCACTCTTGGCCTCATTGGCCGCTTCGGCGGCATCCTTGGCCCTGCGCAGGTCTTCCACCATCTGCCCGCGATGCAGGGCCATGGCAAAGAGGTGCGCAAGGGGCTCGATGGCCTCAATGTCCTGCTGCGAGTACGGGCGGTCGCTGTTTGCCAGGGCAATCTGCCCATACAGCGTGCCCTTGTAGACTGCAGGCACGGACAGAAAGCTCCTCAGCGGGGCATGGCCTTCGGGCAACCCCTTGGCAGCAGGATGGTTTGTCGGATCATTGGTATAGAACGACTCCAGGGTGTTCAGGCTGTGTCCGTACAGGCCGTTATATCCATTTTCACCCCGAAAGAATTCAAGCTGCTCAGTCTTGATTAGGCACATCTCGCTTCCCGACCGGGGCGACCGGACATGGATAACAAGATTTCCGGTCGCGAAGTCGATGGACGCGACATACCCGAAACGGCTGCATGTGATGCCTTGCGCGTGCTGGTGGATGGTCGCCGTGATGTCGGAAATTTTGGCACCGGGCCGGGTGAGTACGCGGGCGACTGCCGCAGAGGCGGCATTGACCTCGGCCTGAATGGCAAAGGCATCGTCTGCTGCCTTTCTCTCCGAAAAATCCTCAAGTGTGGCAATAACCTCAGTGGGAGACTGCCCCGGATTGATCGGATTGAAAACCACGCGGATGAACTTGGTCACCCCGCCTTTGATAGAGGTGTAGTAGTCCTCATACACGCTCTTTTCCCCGGCCAAAGCCTTGCGAATGGCCGTGCGCATCTCCGCCGAGGACTCCTTTGCCGTGTTGAATCCCACAAGCTGTTCCTTGGATGCCCCCATGAGTATGGAAAAATTTTCGTTGCAGTCCAGGATCTCGCCCTGGTCGGAAAAACGAATCATGCCCAGGGGCGAGTTCTCGAAAATAGCTCGGTGCCAGTGCTCGCTCTTCCGCAGGGTCGCCTCGGCTTCCCTCATTTCCGTGATGTCGTAAAAAATCCCCACCAACGCCTTCTGACCATTTATCTCAAACAGCCCGGTCCTGATCCGCAAAAATCGAACCTGACCATCCGCTCGCACCATGGAGAGTTCCTCTGCCACGCTTTGATCGGCAACCTGATGCTTGAAACCTTCGCTCATCACTCCTTCCGGTGACGACGCAAAAGGATCCAACTCCCTCTGGTGCATGCCGATCATCTCCTCACGAGAATACCCGAAGAATCGTTCGGCGGCCTGGTTGCACTCCATGATGATACCGGTTTCACTGTTGGCCACCACGATGGGGTCCAAGGTTGCGGAATACAGGGCGCGATACTTTTGCTCGCTCTCCCGGAGCCGTGCACCCACGACCCTCTGCCACGCCTCGGTCTGATTGCGGGACCTCTCATGCTGAAGAAGCAGGAACAGAGCCAGACACAGAAATATCTCGCCGATCACGCCTATGGTGATGTACCGCCCGACATTGCCCGCATGAAGAGCCATGCCCGCTTTCTTGTATTTTTCCAGCGGCACAGAGACGCTGATGCCGCCCCGAATATCCCCAAGCTTGTATCCCTGTTTTGCGTGACACTTGAGGCATACTTTTTCCGTGACCATGGCTCGCATGTAGCGAAGCACAGGCGCACCATCCAATCTGGTTTCCTCAAAATACTCGTCTTCCCCGGTCTTAAACGTCTTGAGTGCCCGAATTTCCCACGCGTCCGCCTCATTTTCTGGACGGATGGGGCGGAGGCTGGTGATGTGCGCCTTGCAATTGGCTTCTTTAAGCAACATTTCGTGCATCATGCGGGCCATGTAAGCGGGATTGATCAGGGTCAGCCGGTCGCCGTCCGTGGTAACGACATCCCGCTTGGGCACGTCCAGATAGGGATTGGGGCGCACTTCATCCGTGATTTTGACATACAGGCCGCCCATACTGGCGACCCAGCGGCGACTGTGCATATCCCGACCCCAGGCAACCCTGGCTTCCACCAATGCCTGTTGCAACAGGCTCTCCTGATAGTCCTCATGCGAACTGTCATACAAATAAAAGACAAAGCCTCCCCAAAGGACGGAAAAAACCAGCCAAAGCACTATATGTTTCCAATAACTAATCACATCAACTCCCGATAATTGATGTAGCAAAATGCAATCTCGCCAAATATATTCTTTCAATTAGGAAAAAATATCCGTTTGAGCGATTATTAATTGCAGGATTTGAATACTTTTCCGAAGCGATCCACTCCTTGCCCAAAGGGGGATTCAACTGATAAACATCCCATGAAATGTGCGGAATATCCGGCTTGATCCACCCCGGCATGACCGGCGACGGCAATGGGCTTACCACCCTGGCCCGCCGCATGGCCGATACCCTGGCCCACCGCGGACCAGATGACTCCGGCGTGTTCGCCGACCCGGACGCGGGTCTCGCCCTGGGACATCGCCGTCTGGCCATCCTCGATCTCTCCGAGGCCGGAGCCCAGCCCATGCACAGTGCCACAGGCCGATTCGTGCTCATCCACAACGGCGAAATCTACAATTTCCTCGAATTGCGCCGGGAACTGCAATCCCTGGGCGGACCATTTCTGCCCTGGCGCGGCGACTCGGACACCGAAGTCATGCTGGCCGCGTTCGAGACCTGGGGCGTGGAAAAGGCGCTGACCCGGTTCACCGGCATGTTCGCCTTTGCGCTGTGGGATCGCCGGGAGCGCGTCCTGCACCTGGGCCGGGACCGCATGGGGGAAAAACCCCTTTACTACGGTCGCGTCGGAAACGGCCTGGCCTTTGCCTCGGAACTCAAGGCACTGCGCGCCCATCCCGACTTTTCGCCGCAACTGGACATGGAAAGTCTGGCCCTGTTTCTGCGCTACCAGTACGTGCCCGAGCCGCGTTCCATCTACCAGGGCCTGTTCAAGCTGGAACCCGGCCACCTGCTGACCGTCCGGGCAGACGCGCTCTCGGACCTGCGCCCCCGCGCCTACTGGTCCCTGCGCGACGTCGTGAATAGCGGACTGACCAAACCCTTCACCGGCAGCGAGGCCGAGGCCGCCGACCAGCTCGAAGCCCTGCTCGGTGACGCGGTCCAAAATCAAATGCTCTCGGACGTGCCCCTGGGTTCGCTGCTCTCGGGCGGCATAGACTCCTCCCTGATCACCGCGCTGATGCAGGCCCGGTCCGACCGCCCGGTCAAGACCTTCACCATCGGTTTCGAGGCCGAGGCCTACGACGAATCCGCTGACGCCCGGAAGGTCGCCGCCCATCTGGGCACGGACCACACCGAACTTTTCGTGACCCCGGACCAGGTCCTCGATCTGGTCAAAAATCTGCCCGTCCTGTACGACGAACCCTTTGCCGATGCCTCGCAACTCCCCACCCATCTGGTGGCCGAACTGACCCGCCGTCACGTCACGGTCTGCCTCACGGGCGACGGGGGTGACGAAACCTTCGGCGGCTACAACCGCCACTTCTGGGCACCGGCCATCTGGGATAAAATCTCCACCCTGCCGCCCGCACTGCGCCACCTGGGGGCCGAAGCCATCCGCCTGCTGGCTCCCGGAACCTATGACGGACTGTTCCGCGCCATGGACCCGGTCCTGCCCGCTGCGGCCCGGGTGCGCACCCCTGGCAACAAGGCGCACAAGCTTGCCGACGTGCTCGCCGCGGACACACGCGAGGCACTCTACAAACAACTGTGCTCCACCTGGCCCGACCCGTCCAAACTGCTCCCCTCGGTCCGGGAACCCCGCACCCCGGTGGACAGCCCCGAAACCTGGCCGCACCTCACGGATTACGCCCGCTGGATGCAGTATCTGGATTCCATCACCTACCTGCCCGGCGATATCCTGCACAAGGTGGATCGCGCCACCATGGGCGTGGCCCTGGAATCGCGCGCGCCCTACCTGGACCACCATGTGGTGGAATTCGCCTGGCGGCTGCCCCGACCCATGCTGTTGCAAGGCAAAGAAGGGAAACGAATTCTGCGCAACGTGCTCTACAAACACGTACCACGTGAACTGGTGGAACGGCACAAGATGGGATTCGGCGTCCCCATCGACCAATGGCTGCGCGGCCCCCTCAGGCAGTGGGCCTCGGACCTGCTCGACCCGGAACGGCTGCGCCAGCAGGGACTCTTCGATCCCGACCCCATCGCCCGCCAGTTGCGGGATCACCTCGCGGGCCGACGCGACAACCAGTACCGGCTGTGGAACATGCTCATGTTTCAGGCCTGGCACGATCACTGGATGTGACGAGGACGCCTCGCCGGCGGGGCGTCTCCGACGGCTCAAGAACCCTTTGAAAAGGGTTCTTGAGAATCTCCTAAACTTTTTGTTGCGCTTCGCGGGTTTGTGCGGGTGCATTTACCCGTGCCTCTTCACCGCCACAGTGCCTTGACCGTACAAATTCAGACCCAACAGCACCCCTTACCGCCCCCCTCCACACACGCGAATGCGTCACCAAAAAGTTTTGGAAGGGGATAGGATGGGGTGTCCGGGGGGAAGGGAAGGGGAAACCTTCTTCAAAAGGTTTCCCCTTCTGAGACCCCACGTTATAACTGACAGTAGTGTGTGATATAATCGGGACTATCCGGGACCAATCGGGATGTACCGGGGACGGACAATCTTGTAACACTGTTACACATACTGAAATGCCTTAGCCCTGGAGCGGGAGACCGTGCTGCTTGACGCTGCGCCTCTCTCGCTCTTTGCGGATGATACGGTGGACGTGCTGGAAAGACAAGTCATACTCCCTGGCCAATTCGGCATGATTGTCGCCGACAAATTCGGCGTAAATTTTGGCGTCCCTTGAGTAGATACGTCCCGCCATATCCTTAGGGATGTACAAGATTTGACCACCCCAGAGGTCCGCTATATGGGCCGTAGCATCCTCGGCAAAGGCCTTGGCCTTATCCTTGGGGATGTCTAATTTCCTATGGGCCAGATCGGCCAGGTGGTCAGCCAGATCGTTTAGGAGTGCCGTGGCGGGCTTTCTTGTGTCACTCATATTCACCTACCCGTTAGCCGTCTGATTCTTTTCTACTCGCTTCAACCACTTTTTAAGGATTTCGATTACATCACTGGCCTGATACCGATTGAGCCAAGTGTATGACTCCACGGTGATTCGGCAACGGGAGCGGATAAAGGAATTAAGAGCCCCGGTGCTGGGATCGCGCACCTCACCAGTTTTGTGCAGCTCCTGCCAAAGCATCCAAATTTTCCGGGCCTGCGGGTCAACCCTGGGTGCTTTTTGCTGACCGGGCGTTGGCGATCCTCCGGCAAGGGTATCGAGATGAGTGCAAAGGTCTTTCAATTCATTAATAGATAGATCGGCCGTGGAGCTCTTGTCATAGCGATCTTCCAGCATGGTCTGATAGTCGTCATCCGGCATGAGCAGAACTTGATTCTGGATGGTCTTGGCCTTCCTGATCAGGCTGCCTCTCCATTTTTTGCCCTTGTCTGTCAAAGCCATGTTTCGCTTCTCCTTCTTTGCACTCGCGGGGCGGATCGTAGATCATAGACGCCCCACAACGTTTGCAACGGTAATGGTCGCTCATATAGCTCAATTGCGGATCAGTTGTCTGGACCGAGGTTAATGCCGCAAAACACCTTTAAATGGCGGACAGTCCGTTTAGCATCCGCGTCTGCGCTGTTGAGTGCACGGACGCATACATCCGCCACGTGCAATGCCGCGGACTCGTCCAACCCCGGCTCCAGGCCGAGGATGGCCTGCCCGGTGTGGGAGTCGCAGATCATCCGGCGCGGACCGTGTTTATAAATGTAGAACCTTTGCATCGTGGGACCCTTGATACTTAGGCCATCCGCCCCAGGTGCATGGTGACACTCTGGATCAACTCGGCCTTTATCTCCCGGCGTAGCTTGCCGGGGTCAATGTCCTTGAGAATCATGCCATCGGCGTCGGCGGGCATGGCCAGCTTGTGGCCGCTATCCTTGCCGTACATGATCCAGTCAGGGGATATTCTGGTCTTGCGCCAAACCCTGAGCAGCCATTCCGCAGGGATCGAGCACCGGCGTTTTGCATCGGATATGGACGATTGACGGATGCCCAAAAAATCGGCCAGTTGGACCTGGGTACTGCACCCGGATACTTGCCTGAGCCTGTCCATGGCACCTTCAAACTCGGCGCGGGATTCCTTGGTGATGATGATCTTTTTCTTTGCCACTGTTGTACTCCTTCCTGATTAAACATCGTGTGTCAGGCCGCGTTTTTCCTCGGCCTTTCAACGCCGGTCGCGCTTCTCAGCGCCGCCAATATCTCATTGGAGATACTCCTATAATTTCGGTGCGCCTGGGCGCTCAGGGCTTCAAGCAAATCCATGTCCGCGTCGAAGTCCAACCGGACAGTTTCGGCATTAAGTTTTGTGGTGGGGACCGTACCTTCAGGCGTTGTATTCTGAGCCTTTTTGTTCTCTGTCTTTTCGGCCTTAATTCTCGCCAAATTGCATTTGTGGCAAAGGTCCTTTGACTGCAAGATTTTGATTTCGCCGCACCCCGCGCATCGCATCTTTTCCTTGGTCGGCACGGTTACCTCCTTAGGTTGTTTGAATTCTACGGTTTCACCATCCCCCCAAGACATCCAATCCTCGCAATCGTTGCACTGTGGTGGTTTGGAAACGCCGTCAAAGTTGCAGCTCTTACGGCCGCGTAGGCTCTTGCAGTGCGCCAGGGTGATGGTCGCGTGGAGTTTGTGGCAGCGATACAACTTTACGGATTCTGCCTGCATCGCCTTATTCAGCGTCACCTATGCCTCCTTATGGACATGCAGCACGCGGTCATGCCCAATGCCCTCCGGCACCTGGCAGGGGCCGTGCTGGCATCCCATGCACACAACCCGGCCACCAGCCAATTCGCGCGCACGGGCAATGCCAAAACCGGATGGAGTGAGCCGATGCCCTGGGACCTTCGGCTTGCATTTCAAACCGCGCGGCATCCAAATATCGACTGGCCCGTTGCCAAGAAGTTGGCCACGATTCTCCTCCCGGATGTACAGATCATTTCTGATTGTCATAGTCGTCCCCCTTGCCGCTAATCCGGCTCCCCGATCTCGCTACGGATAATCCAGTTGGGTATCTCAAGCTCAAGCCGATCCCCCCGCTTCACACCGTCCGGGATGGCGACCCGGCTCTTGGGCAGCCAGGGGGTGATACCCAAGCCCTCGACCTTGACTCGCAAGGCCCGCAGGGTTTCCGCCATGACCGTGACGGTGTAAGTCTCACTCACAAGACTGCCCCAGGCGGCGGATGATCAAGGTGCCGCGCTCCGGCCTTTCCAGGTGTTCGATGAAGTCAAGCAACTTGGCTTTCAGGAAGTCGGTCACCTCCCTGCGTTCTTCCCCGGTCAGGCCATAAAGCGATTCGTCCTGACCGGTCACAACGCCCTCGCTTTTGGCGATGAGGTTATCCAGAGCATCGCTCTGGACCGTGGTCAGGCCGCCGTCCTCGCGGGCACTTCTGAGCAGCCTGAGCGAATCCTGGAGGAGTTTGCCGTAGCGAAGAATATTGGCCTCAAGGGCATATATGGCTTTCTTCCGGTTGCACTCCATCACTCATCCCCTCCCAGGTTGTCCTCCGCGATCTCGATATAAAATTCATCCTTGGAAACGCGGCGCATGCCCACAGTCTGCAACCGGGAATCAGGCCAATCCGCCATGGCGGCTTTGTCCACCTCTTCTTTCCGGCGAATGGCTTCCGTGATATTCAACTCGTGGAGCCGTTCAAGGACATCAGTCAGTTTCATCTTGCTGATAGTGAGCAGCTTGGTAGCCTTACGCCAGCCAAACACGCCATATGGGGTTTCCTTGCTCTTGCGTTCCTTGAACAACTCGTTCTTGTTCAGGGTGGCATAGGTGCACAAGGCATCTTCCAAGGCCTTCCGCGCCTTCTTGAGCGGCTCCATTTCAGCCGTAGCGTTGGCCTTGATCTGGTCAATGTTCTCCTGGGCGTCGATTTCAACAGCCCGGATTTTCCTGCCCAGGTGGGCCAGTTCCAGCATGGCCGCTTCGGCACGTTTCGGGTCGGCAACAACCGTTGTCTTGGGCTTGCTTCTAGCCATTATTTGCCTCTCCAATGGGTACGGCGGTTTCCAGCCCGCGCACAGGCTCGATCTCGCCAATGATGATGTTGCAAAGGTGGTTGGCCCGTTCCACGCCCTGGCTGCCCATGTCGCGCTGGATCAATCCTTTCAGTTCAATGGTTGCGGACATGATCTTGCAGCTGCTCAGGGTGTCCACCGGCCACGCCTGGTTGCCGGTCTGACGCCGTGTTTCGTTGATGTTGATGGGGGTAATGTCCATGATTGCCTCCTAGACTTGATGGATGATTTCCGGGGTGATGACCGGTGCGCCGATGTCGGCGGCCAGATTCATGGCGGCGGTGATCAAGTTGCCGACGGCCAGGGGGAACACCAGCGACAGCGAGTCGCCAGCACCGGACCGAGACGGTGGCCCGGTCAGCTTGCCACGCAGTGCCTCCACTGCCTCGGCGGTGATCACCTTGTCGGCATCCGCCTTGATGCGGCCAAAGCGGAACTTGACATACTCGGGCAGGCTGCCGTTCATCGGGGCCAATTCCACCACCTCGCAACGCTGGACCACTTCGCGCACCGCTGGGTTGGATTCGGACAATTTCTGATGGAGTTCCGGCTGACCGAGCAGGATCACACCCATCAGCTTTTGAAAGCCGTCCTCCAGCTCCAGGAACCGCTTGAGGTGCTTGATGGTGGGGATGGACAGGCCATGGGCCTCCTCAATGATGAGGCAGTGCGAATTCCCCGCCCGACGGCTGTTGCGCAGGACGTTGTGCAGTTGCCGGAACCGGGCCTCGGGCGAGGACTTGATGGGCTCCGTGGGGGCCACTGTCGCCATGATCGCCTCGGCGATGTGGAGCGCCTTGAGCGTCTTGCCGGTCTTGTCGTTGTCCTCCATGCCGAGCACGTAAGGCTCCATGATGTGGACCGCCTGACCCTCCCGGCTGATGCGGTCAATGAGGTCGCGGCGCAGTGTGGACTTACCCGAGCCGGATTCGCCCACCACGGCCATGAACCCGCCATGTCTGGCCGTGTGGTACATCGCCTCGCGCACGTACCGGATTTCGTGGGAGAGGAACACGTCCTCGTGGCCGCGCACCTCGTCAAACGGGTTGCCGGCCAGCCCGAAATGGCGTTTCGTGGCCGGGTACAATCCCTGCTTTCTGAGCAACATAATCTCCTCCTTCTCAATTGGTTGGGGTTTCGTTTGCGCACGGGACGGGCGGAACAGGTGCCTCACCTTGCTTTCGTCCGTGCCCGCTGCACGCAGTTCCTTGCGGATGGCGGCTTGCAGTTCGCGCTTGTCCGCCGTCTTGGGCCATACGTCATGATTGACGATCTCATTCACCGCCGCCGGGGAGAGGTCCAACCCCCGCGCCAGGCCACGCTGTGTTAGCCCGCAATGCTCGATCAACTCCTTCAATTTGGTCATGATGCTATCCCTCGTTTACGACCAGTTGCAGCGGTGCCGGGGTCACGTCCTGCTTGCCGAGCCGCTGGGCTATGTCGTCCAGTTCCGTCACCGGCACGCCCTCCGGGTACCGCTGTTGGAGCCACGCAAACGCTTTGCCATCCCACTTGTCCCCCAGCCGGTTCCTGAGTATCAACGCCGCCTCCACAACTTCGTAGGGCTTGATCTCGCGCTTGCTGGCGTCCAGGCCGAGGTCGCGGCCGCGTCTGGGCAGATAGTCCGGCGCGGGCTTGATGTCGGCCATCACGTCCACGCCCGCCGGTGCCCGGAGGTGCTTGGGATCAGGGCCTGCCATTTCATCGATTTCCTTGACGTGCTTGTCTGCCAAAGTGTCGGGCTGGGCCTGATACTCCTGGCCATAAACCGGGGCGTCCTTCCAGAACCCGGCCTCGTCAATGTCCTTCGGCTCCACGGTCCAGACCGGGTCTTCCGGCAGGGACGGGTCGTGGATGATCACGTCAACCGCCGGGGCGCGGTACGGATTCACCACCACGTCCACCTTCATTTTCGGCACCAGGCCGGGCAGTTGGCGCAGGTCGTAGACGTTGCGGCCGTAGCCCTTGATGGCGTGGGTGATGGTCATGTCCGAGCCGATCTTGGCTTCCTTGGGTTTGGTGGTGACCAATTCCCGGCACAGTTCCAGAGCCGGGGCCAGCCTCAGCTGCTCCTCGGTAATGGTCAGCCAGACGTCGTTCCGGCTCTTGCCGGTACGGCTGTGGATGGCGCGGGCGTTGAAATGCTGCTGCCATTTGTCCGCAGTGGCTTGCAACTCTTCCACCGTCTGGATGTTCAGGAAGGCAAGCCGCGACTCGAACTTCATCTCCACAATGTTGTTGGCGCACTCCACCTGTCCCTTGGCACGGGGGTTGCCAGCCTCATGGGTGTCCCATTCGACTTGCAGTCTATCCAGGAGATTGGTGAACAGGTGCGCGGTGTTGGCACTGCCCTTGTCCATGATCAGGAGTTCGGGCACTCCGTTCATGGGATCGTTCAAGCCGCGTACCGATATGGCGTCCAGGAAGACGTCCACCAGACTTTGCGCAGTCTCGCCAGCGGACTGGACATAGCGGACGTAAACGGTGCCGGAGTAGTGGTCGGTGATGACGTAACGCCATATCCGCTCCCGCTCGGCATCCTTCGAGTAGTTCGGCTTGTTTTTGTAGAATTTGCTTTCTTCCATCACAGCCAGGCCGCCCTTGGGCAGATAAAACAGCACGCAAATGGAGGGGTCCACCTGCCAGACGTGATTGGGGTGCAGGGATCGCATGTGCACGTGTGGCTTGCCCTGGGCCAGCATGTCGGGGTGACATTTGTATTGGCGCATGGCCCGGCTGAGTGTTGTTGTGGACACGTCCGCATCCTGGAAACCGGAGTCTCGCATCATATTCCTCGCGTCGGTCATTTTCATGTTTCGCTTGCCGTTGGCGCGGGTGGATTTGTGCATCAGGTGCGCCACGGCCTTGGCCGTTTCCTGGGAGACGCCGAGCTTGCCGGAGTCCTTGCGCCGCTTGCGCCCGGAGGCCCACCCGATCTCCTGCTTGAGCTTGCGGTACACGGTCTGTTCCGAGCAGTTGAGCAACTGGGCCGCCCCTTTTACCAGGGGCTTCCGCTGACCGTGCCCGACCTCTTCCAGCCGGTGCGCCAACCCGCGCAGGGTGTCCAATTCGCCGAGGTTCGCCATGGCCTATCGTTCCCAGGAGCTGACAGGGGAGCCGGTCCGGCCCTCTTCCAGATTGGCCTTGGCCGTGTCCCGCATCCACTCCGGGTTCGCCATGCCCTCGAAATCGACGGGGATACCGTAGTTAGCCAGGTTGTTGGCCATGTCCTCGCAGTACATTTGCACGGTCTGGACCGCGTACTGCTTGGTGTGCATGGCCACGTCTTCATTGGTGGCTATGGCGTCCACTTGGATCATCAGCTTGTTGAGTTCGGCCAGGGCGGCGACAAATGCCTTGTCCAGTTCCTTCACGGCCTCCTCTTCACGGGCCAGGCGCAGTTCCAGATTGGCATCCGGCGGCAGGGATTTGAGCTTGAACAACTCCTCCTCGGTGGTCGCCAACCGCTTGGCCTTGTCTTCCAGCAGCTTGCCCCGCGCCTCCAGGTCAGCGGCCAGGTCGTCTTTTTCCCTTTTGGCGGCCTCCTTCTCGGACTGATGCCGGGCGGCCAGGTCTTCCAGAATGGAAAGCACCTCATCCTTGCTATCGCTGGCCAGGGCCTGTTTGACCGCCTCCTGTTCCTCGGCGGGCAGGGCCTTGAGGGCGCGGTAATCCTTGTTGCGGAAGCCTATCCGTTCGGCAGATTCATAGAGGTCCGGTCCAAGGGTGTGGAGGTTTTGGGAAAGTTCAAGGCAACGATTGTAGGACTTGCCCAAGAAGGCTTGGCAGAATTCTTCAAAAGTCCCGACGTGTCGGGTAGTCCCGGATTCGTCTCTGTAAGGCAATCCCTTATATTTCTTTGAGTTGCGCATGCCGCTAAAGATTTGGGCAATGGCAACTTCCCCGACGCGTCGGGTAAATTCAATACCCTCAATGCGGCCCAGGGCCTTGTGGACTTCCTCGGCATCCAGCACGGCCTGATCAATGGCCGAGGCGGTATTCTGGACCGCGAGATCCCGTCTGGCGTTTTCCTCGGTCAGCTCCGGGATTAGGGCGGGTTCGGTCTCCATGTAAACGTCGCTCAAGGGCTTCTGGTTGCTAGTTGTCATCTTCGTTTTCCTCGTACTTGGCGATCACGTCCAATACTTCGCGGCATGCGTCCGCACCTTGTACGATGGCCATAAGGGCGACCGGCTCTCCGTCCGCGTCGAAGGTGCAGGTCATTTCTCCTATTTCCATCAGTTCCCCGAACGTCATACCGAGGATGTCATCCATTGCGTCGATTGTTCCCATCGTTGTCTCCTTCGTGGTTAGTTCATGGCTCCGGCCATGGTTCGTTGCCTGATTTCACTGATGCGTCTCTCGGCCATATCCAGTTCGTTGAGGTGGGCCACGCCGAGCTGGGCCAGTTCCAGGCCCGGCCCGTAACGCCCGGATTCCAACTTGGTCACAAGCCCCTCTTCCATGAGCACGGTCAGGGCGCGGGAAATATTGACAGGCGTTTCGTCGAGTGCTCTGGCGATCTCGCCGTTGGACAGGCCGTGCAGGGTATGTCCTTTCATGATTTTCTGTATGCGCAGGACGCGCCGGGCCGATGAGAGTTTAGCCATGGGTTGCCTCCTCAACGCAGGTCAGATATCCTTGGAAGCACTCTTCATCAGAGCAGATTTTAATGATGGAAATAGTGATGGGAATATCGACAGCGTCCGGCGAATCGAAGTAGCCGTACTCGATAGAGTCCGGGTACACATCATGCCTATCATGTTCGCGGAACTCATCCTCACAATCAAAAGCCAAGTCATTAATTACCTGTTCATCCACGTCTTCCGGGATGGCTATGAGAAAGGATTTCTTGTGGGTCCACTGCATGGAGACACGGACTGTCTTTGTTTTAGCCATGGATACGCTCGTTGAATTCTTCGACGGTTATGGTATTCAATTCTTCTTCGTCCCACTTGACGGCAAGGATTGTTATTGGCCCTTCCCCGGTTGTGATTTCAACAGGGCTACGGAATGACCACGATTCCAAGTCGCGGACTTCTCGATCAAAATCATGAAAAAAGAGGAGTTCACCTATTTCATCTTTGTCTTGGTCCAAATGGGCCGGGGCCGATATCACAACCTGTTTGCTCGTGATCCACGTCACTTCCACCACTACTTTTTGCGTTTCTTGCTCTTTATTCATGCCATGGCTCCTTGGCCTTCCCGTAAAGGTTTCGGGTAAAATGTGGCGTCAACCATGCCACCCGCCAGCATCCGGGCCACCAGATCGGCGCGTTCGTCGTCGCGTGGGCAAATCTTTTGCAGTTCAGCAAAGGTGACCACCCGGCACTCCAACAATTCCTGGACCTTGCGCATGCGTCGAGCCAAAAGGATTTCCTTTGCGCTGATTCTTTTCATAGGCATGATCGTCTCCTCTTGTTTGTGGGTACCGGTTCCTCCTGCTATGGTCGGGGTGCTCAAACCACGGGCGCTCTTTGGCGCTCGAACCGCACAGGAGGAACCGGAAATGACGGAAAGTATGGATGTTGCCGAAATACTGTGGGCATTTAAAATGACAATTGGCCCTCTGCTCGTCAGGGCGGACAGGGAATGCCTTGAGAAAGAATACGAGGACGAGTTCTTTGAGGTCTTGGGGAGCGCCGACAACCTGACATTTCTTGATGTGAAGTTGTGGCCCCGGCCCATGCGGGCACTGTTTGACCATCTGGTGTTCCAGTACATAGGAGTTCTCACTCACCACGACCTGGAGTTTCCAGAGGGAATTCTTGAAGGTTCGTCGGACGAGGTATTGCATCGACGGCTGCTCGAACATCTCGCAGAACGTCGCTGGCTCGCGCCGAGCGAGGTGCCCTGGAAAGAACGCCGTCCACAGTAGCGAAGACTTTTCTCCGGTACCAAGCTGGAAAGCTGTTGAAATACGGGCATCCTCCGCTTACTTCCCGATCCGTTCCCATAGTTCCTTCCTCCGTTCGTTACTTCGAGTTTTCCAGTGCGGTCATTCGCTGTTCCAGTCGCTCCAGCCGAGAGACGACTTCTGCGGAGAGGATCAGGAAGTTCATTCGGGAAACGTTTTTTCGCATGTGCGCCATGTCGCTGTAGGCGGCTGTCAACTCGTCCATGACCTTCTGGTTTTCCGGCGACATGCGCCGGTAGTTCGCAAGGAAAGCCGCTTCTTTGGAGGTCAGCCCTGAGCCGTTTTCTACCTTCCGACTTTTTCCCATAGTTCCTTCCTTCGTTTGGATTGTTCGCGTTTTTCCACTTCATCCACGCCGATCTCGTAATAGGCCACCTGGTCCGGGGTGAGCAGCTTGTAGCCCGTGCCCTTGAGCGCGGCCCGGACCAACTCGACGTCGCCGGTGACCTCGGTGATAGCTGCCAAGAATTGCAGGGGGGTCGGTCGGTCCTCTTTGCTCGGGGCGGCCCAGTTGTTGAGGGTATGGACGGAGATGTCGTGTCCGGTCAGCCGGGACAGCTCCTCGGCCACCACTTCGCGGCTCAGGCCGCACCCCTTGAGCGCACCTGTCAGGGCGTCCTGGACAGCCTCCGTGGTCCGGCGTGAGCCGCTTTGCAGCCGCTGCGAGGGCAGGCTGGACAGGGGCAGGGTCAGCTGCACCATCCGCGTGTCTGATCTTGACCGATGGTTAGACATTGCGTCCGTGTCCTATGGCGGGTATAGATTGGTGCATGGTCGTTATACAGTCATGGCCGTGGCGAGTTCCCGGTCATTTACTATTTCGCCTTCTTTGAGGCCGAGCGTCACCGCAATTTTGTGGGACTGTCCGCGACTGGCCTTATTGCGTCCGGCCAGTACGTCGTGAACTAAATTGGTGTTGAACCCATGGGCGGTAGCCCATGCAGCTTTGGAGATCCCTTTGTGCTCAAATTCTTTTCTTACATCTTCGGGGGTACGAACCATGCCGTAATCCTTTGCTTTTCTTTTTTTTTACGTGGGTTAAAAACTGTTTTTGTTTGTTCGTGTTGATTTATATATGAACCCGAATGGGTTCTTTGTCAAGACCCCGTGAGGGGTCTTAGGGATATTTATGTCTTTTGACTCTTTGGGAGAGCGTATTGCTCATATTCGGGGGAGATTAACCCAGCAAGATTTCGCGGAGCGTCTAGGCGTAAGCAGAAACACCCTGGTCCGTTATGAAAACAACAAGCGAATTCCCGATGCAGATTTTTTGCAGCGGCTTGTTTCAGATTTTGGCGCAGACCCTCAGTGGCTATTAATGGGAGGCAAGACGCCGAGAGAGCTCAATTCCGTGGAGGCGGCGTTGCTGGACAACTTCCGTCACTGCCCGGCGGAGGAACAGGATGCGATTGTCAAGACGAGCGCTTTGCTGGCGCAATCGAAAAGCAAGAAAGGCGTGAAGAAAGCCGGATAAACCGGAACAGGGGGGTGTTATGAATATGACTGTGCTTTTGGTTGTCGCATCCGCTGGCGGACTTATTGGCGTGGGCTGGGAGGCCAGCAAGGAAGTAGGGGTGTGGCGACGGATTGGACAAGGCATGGTCCTTATAGGCTGCATTACCCTTTTGGCCTTAGCCATAACCGCTTTTTTGCCAACGGAAAAAAAAGATATGGTTGACTGCAAGGAGGACGTTCTGGAATTTGAAAAACGGATTCTGGCGTTGGATCAGAGAGTTAACGAGGGGTATCAGCCTTTCACAAAGGCCTGTGCTCAACTTTCTCTACAGGGCATACGCAACACCATACATGAGGCCATTCAAATTTTAGAAGAAGGCAATCGTGAAGCATGGCATATACAAATTCCTAACAATATTCCGCTGGAATTAAGCGAAACATTGCGATCTGTTCGGGAAACGATTGCTACGGTCTATTTTGCTAAAGGAAAACTTGCCGAAAACATACTCAATACACTGACAGGGGAAGGTGAGCAGTATTCCACTAGCAAAAAGCTCTTATTCGAAAGTGAAAAACTCACGATCCAAGCGGGGCTTACGTTAGCGAGGGCAAAGGTAATGGTTGGCATTACCGAATAGCCCTGACATTAAAATATAACCCCACCTCAGGCGGCCTTTCTTTTTGCCCACCGTTTTATAACCCCCGTTACAATACATCCCAGGCGCAGTGCGCCTATCGTGCACTCGAAACTCCTTCTTGCGGAGGCGGTTCGGGTCGGCCCCCCCCAAACATACCCGGACCGCCTCCAATACAACCCAAACGGAGGCCCCCAATGACTTTGCCCCGAATGACCAAGACCGCCGTGCTGGCCCTCGCGCTGGCCGTGGCCGTGGTCCTCATCGCCCCCCAACAGTTGCCCGTCATCGTTTACAAGCTCGCCCTGGTGGTCCTGGCCGGTGTGGCCGGGTACATCCTGGACCGCGCCCTGTTCCCGTATGCGCGGCCGCATATTCTGTCACCCGACCCGATAAACCCGCGTGAGATCCCCGGCGAAATACCCCGCCTGGATACTTGGGACATGCTGTACATCGCGGCCCAGCTCCGGCGCACCCTCATTGTGGTCGGTGCCATGCTGGCCGTGGGGATGGGGCTGTGATGCCTGTCCGGTGCGGGATATACCGGCTTCTTGCCCTGGTGGTGATTGTGTCCCTGTTGTGGGCGGCCTCGGCCTACGCCTCGGCCATCCCCGCCCGCGCCTACCAGTACCGCTCCGCGCTCATCCGCTGCGCCCGTGTGGAGTGGGGGCTGTCCGCCCCGGTTGCCACGTTCGCCGCGCAGCTCCACCAGGAGAGCCTGTGGATTCCCGCCGCCCGGTCCCGCTATGCCGATGGCCTGGCGCAATTCACCCCCGCCACGGCCGACTGGCTGCCCACGGTCGCCCCGCAGACCGGCAGGCCCGCCCCGTTCAATCCGGGTTGGGCACTCCGCGCCCTGTGCGCCTATGACCATTGGCTCTATCAACGCATTTCCGCCGCTGCCCCCTGTGACCGTATGGCCATGACCCTGTCCGCCTACAATGGCGGGCTGGGCTGGCTCAACCGGGACAAACGGCTGGCACGGGCCAACGGCCTGGACCCGGCTCGCTGGTGGGATCACGTGGAGACGGTCAACGCGGGCCGCGCATCCTGGGCCATCCGCGAGAACCGGGGCTATCCCCGCCGCATCCTGCTCGCCCTGGAGCCGGTCTATGAGGCCGCCGGGTGGGGCAAGGGAGCGTGTCCATGAATTTACTTTCCGTGCTGTCGGCATTGACCGGATCGGTCTGGAAAAAGGTAGCCCTGGGCCTGGCCGTGGTCATCCTGATGGCCGTGCTGGTGGCCCTGGCCGTCTGGCGCGGCTACCGGGCCGGGTACACGCCGACCTGGAGCGCCGGGCCGAGGTGAGCGCGATCCGCGAGGACCATGCCCAGGCCCTGGCCGTCGCCGAGGCCATTGCCCGCAAACAATTGCAGGCTGAGGCCGCCCGCGCCAATGCACTGGAGGCCGAATACCTCGCCGCCCGGCGGGTCATTGCCAATCAATCCCGCACAATCTCAAATCAAAGGATAATCCATGCGAGTACACACATTGATACTGCTGACGGCACTTGCCGTTTTGGCCCTGAGTGGGTGCGTCTCTACAACGAGGCCATCGGTGCCGGTGGCGGTGGTAACGCCGTGCCCGGCACCGCCCCCGGCCCTGCTGGAGATACCCGAGCCGCCCAGGCCGCTGACACCGGGATACTTCCGGGAGGCCGAACAGTGACTCCCGAAGACATCCTGGCCCACGCCCGCGATTATGGCAGGCGCAACCGCGCCATGGAGGCCCAGCTCACCGCCCTCATAGCCTGGGCCAACGGGCTGCACCGTGGGGAGGTCACGCCGTAATGCTTGAAGATATCGCGCAATGGAGCCGCATCGCATCCGTGTTCATCGTCCTGGCCCAGGGCGTCCTGGTCTGGATTCTGTGGAGTCTGCGCAAGCAGTACGTCAGCCGGGATCACTGCGAAACGCAGTGCCAGAAGCACGCCGAAAAACGCGCGGCCATTGAACAGAGACAGGCCCGGCTTGAGCAGACCCAGGCCAACGCCCCGACAGGCAGGGAAATGAGTGCCATCAAGGACCAGCTAGGCGACATGGCCGGTGACATCAAGGCCCTGCGGGTCACCACCGAGGCCCAGTCCGATGCCATGAAGCGCATCGAGCGGCCCCTCAATCTCTTGCTTGAACACGAAATACATGGAGGGAGAAAATGAGCTTCATCGACCTGATGACCGAAGACCGCCGTCTCGTTACGCTGCGCCTGTTGGCGGAAGCACCGGGCGGAAAGGCCAATACCTATGTCCTCACCTCCGGCCTACGGTCCATGGGACACGATTGCTCTCAGGATCAGGTGGAGACCGACGCGGTCTGGCTGGCCGAACAGGGCCTGGTGGCCGTGGAGGAACTGGACACCGTGCGCGTAGTCCAGCTCAAAAGCCGGGGGGCCGATGTGGCCGCTGGCCGCTCCCGTGTGCCCGGCATCAAACGCCCCGTGCCCGGAGAATAGCATGCCCAGGCAATCCACCGTAAAGAGGCTGCCGCCCCAGGTCCGGGACAGAATAGGCGCGCTCCTGGATCAGGGCCACACCCTGGATGAAATCCTGGATCACCTCAACGCCATGGACGTGCAGATATCCCGTTCCGCTCTGGGCCGGTACAAACAGCAGATAGACAAGGTGTCCGAGCGCATCCGGCGCAGCCGCGAGATTGCCGAAGCCATGGTCCGCAACTACGGCGAGGCCCCGGAGTCCAAGACCGCCCGACTCAATATCGAATTGTTGCACGGCGTCATGCTGGACATGATCAACCAACTGCCGGACGGAAGCGACCCGGAATCGGACACACCGCTCTTGCTCAGCCTGTCACCGCGTGGGGCCATGGAAATGGCCAAGGCCATGGACCACCTGGCCCGCGCCTCCAAGCAGGACGCGGACCTCATCGCCAAGCTGCGCGAGGAGACCGAGCGACAAATGGTGCAAGCGGTTGAGGAGGTCGCCAAGGGTGACGGGGGCAAGGCCTCGGCCGAGGACGTCCTGCAACGCATCAAGGCAATCTACAGGGGCGAGGCATGAACGCAATTCTGACCCCGTTCCAGAGGCGTTGGGTGGACGATCCGGCACGATTCAAGGCCGGTATGTTCGCTCGCCAAACCGGCAAGACATTCTCGTCAACGCTGGAGATATCCGAGGATATTCTGGAACACGACATCCACTCAGCGCGGACACGGTGGGTCATCCTGTCAAGAGGGGAGCGCCAGGCCAAGGAGGCTATGACCGAAGGCCTCAAATTGCACCTTAAGGCCCAGGGCGCGGCATTCGATGCCTGGGAGGAGGATTCCGGCTACAGGTACGAAGACGGGTCCTCCATCAAGGCCCAGGAGGTTGTCTTGAAACACGGCAGCCGGGTCACCGCTCTCCCGGCAACCCCGGACACGGCACGCGGGTTTTCGGCCAATGTTTTCCTGGACGAATTCGCGTTTCACAAGGACTCGCGCGAAATCTGGAAGGCCCTTTTCCCCGTCATTTCCAAGCCCGGCCTGAAACTTCGCGTCGTGTCAACGCCCAACGGCAAGGGCAACAAATTTTATGAGCTGATGACAGATGCCAAGCTCGCCAACGTCTGGAGCCGTCACCGTGTGGACATCTACCGGGCGGTACGGGAAGGGCTTGACCGGAACATCGACGAATTGCGCCTGGGCATCAACGACCCCGATGCCTGGGCCCAGGAGTACGAACTCAAGTGGCTTGACGAGGCCTCTGCTTGGCTCTCGTATGAACTCATCGGCGGCGTCGAGCACGAACGCGCGGGCATCCCGGCCAACTATTCCGGCGGCTCTTGCTTCGTGGGTGTGGACATCGGCATCCGGGGTGATCTGTTCGTCATATGGGTGCTGGAAATGCTGGGAGATGTGGTCTGGACCCGCGAGGTAATCGTGCGTCGCCGCATATCCTTTGCCGAACAGGACGCGCTTCTGGATGATGTCTTTGCCCGGTATAATGTGGTGGGCTGCCGCATGGACCAGACCGGCATGGGCGAAAAGCCCGTGGAGGACGCCAAGCGTCGGCACGGCCAGATCCGGGTACAGGGCGTGCTCTTCAACCCGGCGACCAAACTTTACCTGGCGACCCTCGGCAAGGAGGCCTTTGACGGCAAGACCATACGCATCCCCCTGGGTGACACCGACCTGCGCAGCGACCTGCACAAGCTCCGCCGCGAGAGCACGCCCACGGGAGCACCCCGTTTTGTGGCGGAGTCCGATGCCGCAGGTCACGCCGACCGGGCCTGGGCATGCTTCCTGGCGCTTGCCGCTGCCGACTCCGGTCGGGAAATGTTCGGCTACGAGGGCGTGCCCAAGCACGCCCCGAACGATGACCATGACGACCATGACCGGCCCGTGCGCTGCACCGCCGGATTTACCCGAGGCATCCTATGACCAAGACTCCCGTTTTGTACGACCACCTGAATCGGCCTATAGTCCGCACTGAACTCAAGCGTGAGCAGGCCGCGCCGTCCCTGACCGGTATCCGCACCATATGGGACGGGCAGTCCGTGGCCCAGGGCCTGACCCCGCAGCGGCTGGCCCGGATCATGCGCGACGCGGCTGACGGCGACGCGCGAGAATACCTGATCCTGGCTGAGGAGATGGAAGAGCGCGATCCGCATTACGCCTCGGTCCTCTCCACCCGCAAACGGGCTGTGGCCGGGATAGAGCCCACGGTCATTCCGGCCAGCGACGACAAGCGCGACCAGGAAATCGCTGATGCGGTGCGGGAACAGATTGTGGAAAAGCCCGAGTTCCCCGGCCTGGTTACCGATCTGCTGGACAGTCTGGGCAAGGGATATTCCGCTGTCGAGATACTGTGGGATCAAACCGGCAACCAATGGGTGCCCCGCGAATACGCCTGGCGCGACCCTCGCTTTTTCGTGTTCGACCGGGAGTCCGGGCAGCGTTTGCGCCTGCTCACCGACGACGCCACCTTCGAGGGCGTCCCGCTGCCGCCGTTCAAATTTGCGGTCCATATGCCGCACCTCAAATCCGGCATCCCGATCCGGTCGGGACTGGCCCGGCTGGCTGCTGTTTCCTGGATGTGCAAGGCATTTACCCTGGCCGACTGGATGGCCTTTGCCGAGGTCTTCGGCATGCCGCTGCGCCTGGGTCGCTACAACGAAAACGCCACCGAGCGGGACAAGGAGATACTCAAGACGGCCGTGGCCAACTTGGGCATGGACGCCGCTGCCATCGTCCCTGACTCCATGCGCATTGAGTTTGTGGAGGCGGCAAAGGCGGCGGGCGGGCAGGAGCTGTTCCTCAAGCTTGCCGAATTCCTGGACCGCCAGGTATCCAAGGCGGTGTTGGGCCAGACCATGACCACGGACGACGGCAGCTCTCAGGCCCAGGCCAGCGTCCACAATGAGGTCCGTATCGACATCAAGAATGACGACGGCAGGCAGGTGGGGGCCACGGTCAACCGCGACCTGGTCAAGCCGTTCGTGGACCTGAATTTCGGCATCCAGGAGCGATACCCACGGGTCCGCATCCGCGAGGAGGAGCCGGAGGATATCAAGGCCCTGGCCGAGGTGCTGGGCAAGGTCGTGCCTCTGGGCGGCGCGGGTATCCAGGCCCGCGAGGTCCGGGAACGGCTGGGCTTTTCCAACCCGGAGGACGGGGCCGAGGTGCTGGGCGTACAGCCTGCCTCGCCTGTCCCGGCACCCAACCGGGCGTTCAACCGTGCGCTCAACCGGACGGACCGGACCACCGGCGACACTGAAATGGATCGGATCATGGACGAGGCCCTGGATGATTGGGAACCGGTCCTGGCCCCGATGATTTCATCGGTCCAGGACCTGGCCGACCGTTGCACCACCTATGAGGAGTTCCTGGCCGGGCTAGGCAACCTGGCCCAGGACATGACCGCCGAGGAGTTTGTCAGCTCCCTGGCCGAGGCCACCTTCAAATCGCGCGCCCTGGGCGACGTCGAGCATTAGCCGTGGCCAAGCCAGCTCACCTTATTAGGCCGCCCAAGGAGGCCCTGGACTGGTTCCGGGCCAAAGGCGTCAAACCGAGTTTCGATTATACGGATGTCTGGCGCGAGGAACACGCCACGGCCTTTACCGTGGCCAAGGCCACCCAGACGGACATCCTGGCCGACATCCGTGCCGGGGTGGACCGCGCCCTGGCCGAGGGCCGTACCTTCCGTGATTTTGCCAAGGACTTGACGCCAACCCTCCAGAAAAAAGGCTGGTGGGGGCAAAAGGAGATGACCGACCCGCTGACTGGCAAGAAACGCATGGTCCAGCTCGGCAGCCCCCGCCGCCTCAAGACAATCTACCAGACAAACATGCGCACCGCCCGCAGCGCGGGGCAGTGGGAGCGCATCCAACGTACCAAGTCCGGCCTGCCGTATCTGCTGTATCAGCTCGGCCCGTCCAGACATCACCGCCCGGAACATGTCGGGTGGCACGGTATGTTGCTCCCGGCGGACGACCCGTGGTGGGAAACGCATTTCCCGCAGAATGGATGGGGTTGCCTGTGCTGGGTGCGCCAGGTGTCCAAGGCCGAGTATGCCCGTCTGCAAAACACTGGCGTCCACGCGCCGGAGCCGGAGCAGGCAATCAACCCGGAGACCGGACTGCCCACCGGGCATCGGATGCCGTCTCATGTGCCGGTGCGGACCAAGGCCCCCAATCTCGGGACACGCGAATGGGTCAACAGGCGGACCGGCGAGGTCCACCGGGTGCCCGTGGGCATTGATCCTGGCTGGGACTACAACCCCGGTGCGGTCGGACGGCTCAACAAGGGGTTGGAACTGGTCGGCGAGAAGCTGGCCACAGCTGGTCCCGAAGGCGGCGCGATTGTCCGCGACCTGGCTTACGAAACCCTGAAGGCCTGGGCCGTGTCGCCCAAGGTGGATTTCCCCATCGGCATCATGACCGAGGCGGATACGGCCAGGATCGGCGGCAAGACACGGCTGGTCCGCCTGTCGCCGGCCACCTTGGCCAAGCAGCAACGGCACCACCCGGAGCTGGCCTTGGAAGAATACACACACGTCCAGGACGCCCTGGAGCGCGGCGAACCCATCCAGGACGGGCCGCACAATCTGATCTATCTATTTGAAGAGGGCGGGTACGTGACGGTGGTCAAGGCCACCAAGACGGGCAAGGCCGTGTTTATGACCAGCTTTCGCCGGTTGCCCTCCGGTGACGTGAAACGGGACGCGGAGCTGCGCCGCCTGCGTGCCAAACAAAAATGAGCCCCGCAAAGCGAGGCTCATTAAAGCCGGTTGGCGGGGCCTCCCTGCCCGGACTGAGTCCGGCAACCCCGCATGGCACTCCGGTGCAAGCACCGTGTTACGGCCGGGAGATTCATCACCGTGTCGCAACCAGCTATAAAGACAATAAGCCATCCCGCCCACCGAGTCAATCCGGGGTGGCCGGATTTGCCGCCTGACGCGCCGCACACTCCCGGCACGGCCCATCAACCGTATTCTCGGCAAAAACGATGCACAGGGTGTTCATGAACACCTGTGAACGCCAACCCGATAGTCCGGCCCAGAGTAAAACCCGGCAATGCCGGTGGAGATACCCGCCTCGGCTGGGGTACATCTTATAACCCCCGTTACAAGACCCGCCCGCGTGATCCGGTCATGCTGGCGGGTATGAAAGACCTTTTCAAAGCAATCAATGTGGAGTTGACCGGCGGAGCCGCACCCGAATGGGTACAGCTGCTCCCGCCCGGACCGTTGGTCCAGGGCCGGGACGGCCGGTGGTGGACGTTCGGACCGGAAGAACAGCAAACCGTTTTTGCCAATTTCCAACTTGATGAGGCCGATCTTCCCATCGACCGGGAACACGCCACCGAGCGCAAAGGCCCCCAAGGCGACGAAGCCCCGGCGGCGGCGTGGATTGTGGAGCTGGCCGACCGGAACGGCGACGGCGGTTGCTGGGGCCGCGTTGACTGGACACCTAGAGGCCGTGCCCAGGTCGAGGCCCGCGAGTATCGCTACCTTTCCCCGGTGTTTCTCTACACCAAAGACCTCAGGATTCAGGCCCTGGATTCCGCGGGGCTGACCAATAAACCCAACCTGCGCCTGGCCGCCCTCAATCGGCAGGCGGAAACCATGGAGGATGACGCCATGAAAAAGGCATTGTGCCGTCTGCTCGGTCTGCCGGAAACGGCCACCGATCAGGAAATCCAGGACGCTGTGTCCAAAATCAAAGGCGATTTGGCAACAGCAACCAACCGGGCCATGCCCGGCGAACTGCTGGTCGCCCTCGGGCTTGAGGAGAATGCCAAACCGGATCAGGCCGCGGCCAAGGTCGCGGAACTGGCTGGACAGGCCAAGGCTCAAAACACCGTCTTGCAGACCGGCACCTCGCTGGACCTGACCAAGCTGGTGCCCCGCTCCGATTTGGACCTGGCCCTCAACCGCGCCGAAACCGCGGAAAAGGCTCTCAAGGAACGCGACGCCGCCGAACTGGACGGCAAGATCGAAATCGCGGTCAACACGGCCATCAAGGGCGGCAAGATCGCGCCGTCCAGTAAGGACTACTACCTTGCCATGTGCCGCAAGGATGGCGGCTTGGATGAATTCCAAACCTTCGCCAAAGCCGCACCCCAGATCATTCAGAATCCGCAACTGCCCGACGAACCGGCCAAAGCCGCCGGTGCGCTGACAGACGAACAAAAGGCCGTGTGCCGCAACATGGGACTGGACGAGGCCGAGTACGCCAAGTCCCTGAAGGAGGATGCATAGATGGCCCTGACCGCTGACCGCAATACCGAGCGCATTGAGGGTGTCTTTTTCGGTCGCCCCGTAGCCGCCGCAACTGTCGTCTATGCCGGGTCCCTGGCGGCCCTCGACACCGACGGCAACCTTGTGCCCGCGTCCGCCGACCCCGACCTCAAGGTGGACGGCCGGGCCGAGGAGCAGGCGGACAACTCCAGCGGCGCGGCGGGTGATCTGACCTGCCGTGTCCGGCGTGGTTGTTTCCGTTTCGCCAACTCCGCCACCGACCCCATCACCCTGGCCGATGTCAACGCCACGGCCTACGCCGAGGACGACGAGACCGTGGCCAAGACCGACGCGACCGGGACCCTCCCGGCCGCCGGGACCATCATGGACGTGGACGACCTCGGCGTCTGGATCAACATCTAAGGAGACACCATGATCATCAATCAAAACAACCTGACGGCCTTGTTCCGGGGCTTCAAGCTCATTTTCAACAAGGCCTTCGAGGGCACTCCGAGCGACTGGCAAAAAATTGCTATGCTCGTGCCGTCCTCGACCTCCCAGGAGGTTTACCCCTGGCTCGGTTCCATCACCCGATTCCGTAAATGGGTGGGTGACCGCGTGGTCCAGAACATGAAGACCCACTCGTTCACCATCGTCAACGAGTCGTTTGAAGACACTGTGGGCGTCAAAAAATCCTCCATTGAAGACGACAACTACGGGCTGTACAACCCGCTCATCGGTCAGCTGGGCCAGGACGCGGCCGCCCACCCCGACGAGCTGGTTTTCGGATTGCTCAAAGGAGGGGTCACCGGTTTGTGCTATGACGGCCAGCCGTTCTTCGACGCCGACCACCCGGTGCTTGATGCATCCGGCCAGGAAGCCAGCGTGTCCAATGTGGCCACCGGCTCGGGCGACTTCTGGTGCCTCATGGATACCAGCAAGATAGTCAAGCCGCTCATCTACCAGAAGCGCAAGGCCTACAAGTTCGTCGCCCTGGATAAGGACAACGATGAGAACGTCTTCATGCGTGACGAGGTCATTTACGGTGTGGATGCCCGCTGCAATGTCGGCTTCGGCCTGTGGCAGTTGGCCTTCGGCTCCACCACCACTCTGGACGCAAGCAACTTCAAGGCAGCTCGTACCGCCATGCGCTCCCTCAAGGGTGACAACGGACGTCCGCTGAACATCAAGCCCAACTTGTTGGTGGTGGGCCCCGGCAACGAGGACGCCGCCGAGGAAATCCTTGAGGCAGAACGCAATGCCCAAGGCGCAACCAACGTGCTGCGTGGCAAGGCCGACTTGCTGGTCACCAGCTGGCTCGACTAGGAGGATTGACTCATGCCGATCACTATCACCGCCAAGCGTGACGGCTTTCGCCGTTGCAACATGCGCCACCCGGCCAAGCCCATCACGCATCCCGACGGCACGTTCACCGAGGCCGAACTGGCCATCCTGAAGGCGGACCCCGCCCTGATCGTCGTGGATGTGGCCGACAATGCCGCCGCGACCACCGCAACCAAGCCCGAGGGCGAGGCCCTGGCCGTTGCCATCAAGGCCGTCATCACCGGCCTGGACAAGGACAGGGACTACACCACCTCGGGCACGCCCAAGGTCAAGTCCGTGGAACAGGCACTCGGTTATGACATCACCGCTGACGAAGTGGCCACCGCCTTTGAACAGTACACCGAGGATAACGGGTAATGGCCTACGCCACCCAACAGGATATCATCGACCGGTACGGCGAGGACCAGCTCTTGGTCCTTGCCGACCGGGACGGTGACGGCGAGGCCGATGAAAACGTGCTCACCCGCGCCTTGGCCGATGCCGAATCCGAGATCGATCTGAAGGTGGGCACCCGCTACGACCTGCCCCTGACCACCGTGCCCGACGTGCTGGTCCAGTTGGCCGTGGACATTGCCGTTTACCGGATGTGCAACAACGATGCCCTGGTCACCGAGGAAATCCGCACCCGATACAAGGACGCCCGCGCCACGCTGTCCGACATAGCCAAGGGCCATGCATCCCTGGGCCCGGTCCCCGAAAAATCGGCAGGTCAGGCGTCCGGCCCGGCCATGGTCAGCGGATCACCCCGCGTGTTCGGCCGGGGCCGTAACGGAGGCCTGCCATGAGCATCGACCTGCGTTTCGACCTGCGCGGCCCGGATCGCCTTGCCGAGCGTATCGCCCGCCTGGGCGACATGGACACCCGTCCACTCATGGACGAGGCCGGGGCATTGCTCGTCTCTCAAACCCAGCGGCGCATCGACTCGGAAAAGACCGACCCCGACGGTACTCCCTGGCAGGCCTGGTCCGAGAGCTATGCCGGTTCCCGGCACCACGGCCAAAGCCTGCTGGTGGCCTCCGAAGCACTGCTCGATTCCATTGACCATATCGTGGGCCTCGGTGGGGACAGTGTGGAGTGGGGCACCAACTTGATTTATGGCGGATCGCACCAGAACGGTCTGGACATGTCCGTGGTCGGCTCACGCCGCCGGATCACCATCCCGGCCCGGCCCTATCTCGGTATATCCGAGGACAACGAGGCCGACCTGGCCTACCTGATCGACGACTTTGTGGACCGTCAACTGGAGGCCCTGCAATGAGCTTGGAAACCCTGCGTGCTGCCGTGATTGAGATCATTCAGACGGCCGTTACCGACGCCATCCCCTGCACCCCGCACGGCGGCCGGTTCGACCTTGGCGAACTGCGCCGCGTGTCGGCCAAGGCCCCGGCGGTATTGTGGCCATCCTCGGATTCAACAACCTGAAGGAGAGCCAGGGCGATTTTTACGCCACCGTGTCCTGGGCCGCATTCGTGGTGACCAGGGATACACGCACGGCGAAACGGGACCTGGGTGCTGTCGCCCTGGTCGATACCCTGGCCCGGTTGGTACCCGGCAACCGTTGGGGGCTGGAAGCAAGCCGATCTGTCCCGGAGAACGTGCGCGGTGACAACTTGTTCTCCGCCACCGTGGACAAGGCAGGCGTGGCCATGTGGGCCGTGTCCTGGCAGCAATCCATGGAACTCGGCCAGGCCCTGACCGCCGAGGAATTGGCCGCCCTTGATCCCTTTGACACTGTAGATGTCCGGTATCCGCTTACGGACAGCGCGCCCGTGGCCGAGGACATTGTAACCCTGCCCCAAGATCAGGAGGAATGATCGTGGAAACAATGCTGTATCTCAAGCCCCGCGAGGGACTGACCGTGCGCGACCCGCGCACCACGAAGCCGGTACCCGCCTATGGCGCGGAAGTGTCGAATGCCAGCTACTGGCGACGTCGGCGCAAGGACGGTGACATGGAAACAACCACAGCCGCCGCCATCCAGAAAGGTGCCGCCGCTGCCGCCAAGGCCGCCGCGACCGCTGAAACCACCGAGGAGGGCTAACCCATGGCCATCAGCTTCAATGACATTCCCGGCAACCTGCGGGTTCCGCTGTGCTACATCGAATTCGACAACTCCAACGC
Source organism: uncultured Pseudodesulfovibrio sp. (assembly GCA_963662475.2). Taxonomy (GTDB): domain Bacteria; phylum Desulfobacterota; class Desulfovibrionia; order Desulfovibrionales; family Desulfovibrionaceae; genus Pseudodesulfovibrio. The sequence continues at coordinate 67,703 of CAXXUE010000005.1, read as the reverse complement.
GGTCCAGGGGCTGGCCGAGGCGGAATATCAGCTCTTGGTACTCGGCCAGATGCTCCCCACCGGCCGGGCTGACGAGGCCGTACCGGTCCGGGTGCTGAGTGCGGACCACGCTGTTTCCCTGTTTGGTCGCGGCAGTATGCTGGCCGAGATGTTCGGCTACATCAAAGACGCGGACAAGTACCTGGAGACCTGGGCCATCCCGCTCCTGGACAACGCCGCCGGAGTGGCCGCCACCGGCACCATCACCCTGACCGGCACGGCCACGGCTGCCGGTGTGCTCAACGGCTACATCGCCGGGCAGCGCGTCCAGGCTTCGGTTGCGGCCGCGGACACCCCCACCGTTGCCGCTGCCGCCCTGGCTGAGGCCATCAATGACGACCCGGACCTGCCCGCCACAGCCACGGCCGCCGAAGGCGTGGTCACCCTGGCCGCCCGGCACAAGGGCGAGTGCGGCAACGACATCGATATCCGCATGAACTATTACACCGGCGAAGTGTTGCCCTCGGGCCTGTCCGTGACCATCACGGCCATGGCAAACGGCGCGGCCAACCCGGACGTGGCCGATGCCATAGACGTCATGGGCGACGAATGGTGGAACGCACTGGTCATGCCCTGGACCGATGGGGCCAACATGGCTGCCCTGGAGGCCGAACTGCTGGACCGCTGGGGGCCCATGTCCATGCAGGACAGTCAGGCCTACATGGCCCTGCGTGGCACCCATGCCGAGGTCTGCACGTGGTCCGCCTCCCGCAACAGTCACCTGGCCAGTTGTCTGCCCACCGGCAAGTCGCCGGTCCCGGCTTATGTCTGGGCTGCCGTGTACGCGACTATCGCATCCGTTGCCCTGTCCGACGATCCGGCCCGGCCTCTCCAAACCCTGGCCTTGCCCGGCATTCTGGCCCCGGCCAAGGAGGCCCGCTGGCTCAAGGAGGAGCGCAACCTGCTGCTGTATGACGGCCTGTCCACCTATACCGTGAACCCGGACGGCACCGTGCGCATCGAGCGTGCCGTGACCACCTACCAGACCAACGCCTACGGCCTGGAGGACACCAGCTATCTGGACGTTACCACTCCGGCCACACTCTCATACATCCGCTATGCCACCCGCGTGCGCATCACCACCAAATTCCCGCGCCATAAGCTGGCCGACGACGGCACCCGGTTCGGGCCGGGCCAGGCTATTGTCACTCCGTCCATTGCCCGCGCCGAGTTGCTCGCCCTGTTCCGCCAGTTGGAGGAGCGCGGCCTGGTAGAGAACTTCGACCAGTACAAGGACGACCTGATCGTGGAGCGTAACGCGGACGATCCCAACCGGCTGGACATCCTGAGCCCGCCCAACCTCGTGAATCAGCTCCGCATTTTCGCCGAGCAGATTCAGTATATCCTTTAGGAGGCCTGACCCATGGCACAAGTAACAGGAAAAGCCACCATCTACGTGGACGGTGCCGAGCTGCGCACGGCCGACGACGCCACCCTCAACCCTGGCGGCGTGAAGCGCGATACGGTCAAAGGTTCCGGCAAGGTCTACGGCTATACCGAGGAAACCGTGGAACCGGAGCTGGAATGCACCGTCTATCACACGGCGGACACGTCCATCGACGACATCAAGGCCATCACCGATGCCACCGTGACCTTCCTGACCGATACCGGCAAACGTTATGTCCTGACCGGAGCGTTTGTCACCGAGCCGCCCAAGCTCAAGACCAAGGGCGGCGAACTGGACGTCAAGATGTCCGCCATCACTTGCGAGGAGGACTAAATGGCCATGACCAAGACCATACCCCTGACCAAGCCGGTGAAGATCGGCGAACAGGATTGCCGTGACCTGGTCCTGACAGAGGCTACCAGTGCCCACGTCATCGAAGCCCAGGAAGAATCCGAAAAAGTGGTCATGACCCAGGATGGCCCGGCCCTGGTGGCCAGCCCGGCCCTGGTGGGCCTGAATGTCCTGCGCCGCCAGGTGGTCAGTGTCGGCGGGGTCAAGGGACCGGTGGACCTGACCATCCTCAAACGGCTGAGCCCGTATGATTTGGGCGCGGTACAGGCGGCTGCCGATGAGCTGGATTCCCTGGCCGCCACCAAGTCCATGGAAATTCTGGCCGCCCTGGGCAACCGGGGGCGAACTGATGGCCAGGACGACTGACCTCGAACGGTTGGTCCTGTTTCTGGCAACGAAAACCGGATGGGCCGAGCGCGAAATCCTCGCCCTGCCCATCCACCGACTGATCCGATACTGCAACCTGTAGAAAAATCCGAGGCCCATGAGCGACCTGCGCACCTCCGTTATTCTGGACCTGACCGGGAACCTCCAGTCCAAGTCCCGGAGCTATTCCGGGGCCATCGACAACATGGCCAAGCGTGGATCGCGCAGCCTGAATGTGCTGCGTCGGTCCACGAAGGCCATGGGGCGCGGCCTGGATTCCCTGGGCAACCGGTACACGGCCCTCATCACCGGCGCGGCCGGAGCGGGCACGCTCAAAATGCTGACCAGCCTGCAAACCCGGTTCACCCGCCTGGGTATCCAGGCCTCGGCCTCCGCCGATACCGTGAACCGGCTCAAGCGCACCATCTACGAAGTGGCCCAGGCCCCGGATATTCGGGTGGACCCCGGCGAGATCACCTCGGCCATTGAGGCCATCGTCGAGCGGACCGGAGATCTTAAATTTGCTGAGGATAACATTCGTGCCATCGGCCTGGCTATCCGGGCCACGGGCACGGCGGGGCAGGATGTCGGCGGACTGCTCTCCGAATTGCAAAAACAGGGCATCACGGTCCCACAGGCCGTCCTTGCAACGCTAGATACCCTGACCGAACAGGGCAAAATGGGTGCGTTCACCTTAAAAAATCTTGCGGCCTTGGGACCACGCATCATCACGGCCTATACGTCCATGGGCCGTTCCGGCCCGCAGGCCATGCGGGAGATGGGCGCGGCTTTGCAGATGGTCATGAAAGGAACGGGTGTCGCGGAGGTCGCCGCGACTGCATTCGAGGCCACTTTACGGACGTTATCTGATCCTAAAAAATTAAAGATGTTGGAAAAAGCAGGCATCCAGGTTTTTGATCCAAAAAAACTCAAGGAAGGCCAGCGAATCCTTCGCCCCATTAATGAACTCATGGGCGAAATTATCCGCAAAGCGGGCGGCGATAAGGTTAAACTCGCCCGTATTTTCGATGCTGAAGCCATCCGCGCCTTCAACCAAGCAAATACTGAATTCATGAAAAGCGGTGACCTTGAGAGTCTAAACAAATTTATGGCTGTCCAGGGCAGTGGAACGCAAATGACCAAGGACTCCGCCCGCGCGGCCAAGGACGCGGAAGCCTCCATGACCGCGCTCTATACCGCCTGGAAGAAATTCGCCGACTCTCGGCTGACCGCCCCCATTCAGGGAGCAGCCAACGCGCTCAACTCCCTGGGGCCCGAAGGCGCGGACACGGCCATGTCCGTGCTGGGGTATGGTGCTGCCGGGCTTGGCGCATTGGTCCTGGGCCGAAAGGCATATAATGGCGTACGGGGTCTGTTCGGCAAGGGCGGCGGAGTGGCCGGTGCCGCCGCGGGGCTGGCCGGTATGAAGCTGCCCCTGCCCGTGTACGTGGTCAATTCAAAAATGTCTTTGCTGCCCGGCCAAATGGGCGGTGCTGCCGGATGGGGCGGCACGGGCAAAACCGTTGCCAGGCGTGGCAGCCGTTTGAGCCGGGCCTTGTCCGGCGTTGGCAAGTGGGGAGGCCGCGCCGCCGGAGCCATGGCCCTGGCCGGGACGGCCTATAGCCTCTATAACGCATGGTCCGACAACGACGCCTCCACTTCCAAGAAAATGAAGGCCACTGGCGGCGCGGTCGGCGGCGGCCTGGGCGGCTGGGGCGGTGCCGTGGCCGGTGCCCAGGTTGGTGCGACTCTAGGTAGTATCTTTCCCGGCCTGGGGACGGCCATTGGCGCGGCTATCGGCGGTATCGGCGGTGGCATCGCCGGGGCCTGGGCCGGAGGCAATCTTGGCCAACAATTAATGGAGGTGCTGGGCTTCCGCGAGGGCAAGGACGCGGAGCGTCCTGAAGGCCGCCTGCGCATCGAGGTCAGCGACGAACGCACCAGCGTCACTCGGCTGGATGCACGGGGCATAAAATTGGATGTTGACTCCGGCATGTACATGGCGGGGGTGGGCCAATGACCTGGCGCGAGGAACTGAACAACCGGACCGCGAGTTTCCGGGGCGTGCCATTCCGGGTGGAAGCCCACGACATTGCCGGAGGCCGACGCACCCGTCTGCTCGAATTCCCACTCCGTGACAAACCCGCCACCGAGGACATGGGGCGCAAAGCCCGACGGTTCCGCGTACGGGGATATGTCCTGGGCGAGGACTACATGGACGCCCGCAATGCCCTGCTGGACGCTCTGGACGCCTACGGCGACGGGGTGCTGGTTCATCCGTATTACGGTTCCCGCACCGTGGCCGTTCGGGAATGGCGGGTCCGCGAGACCACCCGCAAGGGCGGCATGGCCACTTTCACCATTGACTTTGTCGAGGGCGGCCCGATTGCCCTGCCCGACGATGCCAAGGACACGGGCTGGGCCGTGGCCAGGGCAGCCGACACCCTGACCGATGCATCCAAGGCCGAGTTTGCCATGACCGTGGATACCACCGGCCCGGAGCGGGTCAGGCAAAGCTTTCTCGACAAGGTCGACAACGCCTTGGACGAATTGTCCGACGCGCTGAAAGAGGCCTGTTCACCTCTTTATGGGCTGACCGACACCCTGACCAGGATCATCTCCACAAAGGCAAAGATTGAGGCACTCCTGGCCTATCCCATCACCTTGGCCGATCAGTTGTCCTCCCTGTTGGACACACTTTTCTCTTTTGACCTGCCCAACTATGACCTGCTGCTGGCCCTCTTCACTGCAAAAAGCGCGTTCTCCTCGTCAAGCGGCTATGCCTCGTCCTCCAAATCGATTTTGTCCACGGTGGGAGCCCGCATTGACACCAATTCCCAGGCCCTGACCGGCCTGTTACGCGCGGCCCTGATTGCCGGGGCGGCCACGGCCGCTGCCGAGGCCGACTTTGCTACTTACGATGACGCCCTGGTGGTCCGCGCCGCCCTGCTGGACGCCCTGGACACCGAGGTGGCCACGGCTGACGACGCCGTGTACCAAACCCTGGCCAGTCTGCGCACCGCCGTGGTCAAGGACTTCGCGGGCCGGGCCGCGTCGCTGCCGGGCCTGACATCCTACACCCTGTCCGCAACTCTGCCCGCCCTGGTGGTGGCCCACGCCATTTACGGCGACGCGGACCGGGCCGACGGGATCGTCTCCCGCAACAACGTCCGCCACCCCGGCGCGGTGCCTGGCGGTGTAACCCTGAAGGTGCTGACCAATGGCTAACCCGGACGTGCGCCTCAAGGTCGACGGCCATGTTTTCGGCGGCTGGCGGGAGATCACCATCCGCCGGGGGCTGGAGCAGCTTTGTGCCTCCTTTGACCTGACCCTGACGGACCGTTGGTCCGGGCAGGACACGGCCCGGCCGATCATGCCCGGCGCATCCTGTACCGTATTGGTGGATAACATCCCGGTCATTGCCGGGTACGTGGACGACGCCACACCGACATACAATAAGCGGCAATACGGGCTCACGGTCTCGGGCCGGGACCTGACCGGCGACTTGCTGGACTGTTCCGCGCCGTCCACCCAATTTTCCGGCCGCACCCTGGCCCAGGTGGCCAAGACGCTTTGCAAACCATACGGCATCGGCGTCAAGGTACAGACCGACGTCGGCGCGGCTTTCTCTACCCTCAAGAATAATGAGGGTGACTCCGTGTACGAGACCTTGGAACCTGCCGCCCGGATCAGGGCCGCGCTGCTCCTGTCCGACGGCCTGGGCAGCCTCCTGTTGGCCCGCGCCGGTACCGACCGGCTGACCACGGTCCTGAAGCTTGGCAAGAACGTCCTGGATTGCCGTGCCGGGTATTCCCACCGCGACCGCTACAGTAACTATACGGTCAAGGGCCAGTCAGCAGGATCGGACGACTGGAACGGCGAGGACGCGGCCCAGCCATTGGGCACGGCCACGGACCCGGCCGTCACCAGACACCGCCCCCTGACCGTATTGGCCGAGGAAAATGTGGACAAGGCCGCCGCCCAAAAACGGGCCGAGTGGGAACGCAACGTCCGTTACGGACGATCCCGTCGGCTGACCTACACCGTGCCGGGCTGGTTCCATGCGGACGGCCTGTGGGCACCGAATCATATGGTCCGCGTCCGCGACGGCTTCCTGGGCCTGGACGAGTACCGCCTCATTTCCGGCGTCACCTTGACCCTGAACCGGGACGGCTTCCGCGCCCGGCTGGACGTGGTGCCGCGCGAAACCTTCGTGCTGATCGAACTGCCCGAAACCGGGGAGGGCGAAACATGGTGACACGCCTGCTGCACAAAACCCTCGCCCCGATCCGCCGCAAGATTACGCTCATGGTGTCCCGCGCCGTGCTGACCCTGGTTGACGACGAAACAACCCTCCAGGCCGTGCAGGCCAAGCTCCTGGGCGGTGAAACACTGGCTGCCCTGGAACGCTTTCAGCAATATGGATTTACCTCCGTGCCCCTGGCCGGGGCCGAGGCTCTGTCCCTGTCCCTAGGCGGCAACCGATCCCATACCGTAATTGTCAGCGTGGACGACCGGCGCTACCGGCTCAAGGGCCTCGAAGGCGGTGAGGTCGCCCTATATGACGACCGAGGGCAGCGCATCCACCTGACCAGAAAGGGCGCGACGATCAATATCCTCGGAACCCTGGATGCTACCGTAACAGAGGTCACCAACCTGAACTGTCCGCAGACAAACCTGACCGGCAATCTGTTTGTCGGGGGCAACCTGGTGGTCGCGGGCATAGGGTCCGGCCACGGCGGCCCCATGTCGCTGCAGGGCGGCCTGACCAACACCGGGGGCGACATCGTTTCCGACGGCATAGTGCTCGACACCCATACGCACTCGGATGTTGAAGCCGGAAGCGACAATACAGGGGAGCCGGTTTAATGGACGCCGCACTGATCTGGAAAGAGATGGGGGCCGACCTGTCCCTGAAAAACCTGGCCCTGGTCAAGGACGACACCCTCAAGACGGCCACGATCCTGTCGCTGTTCATCGACCGCCGGGCAGAAGACGACGACGAATTGCCGGACAACACCGGCAACCGGCGCGGCTGGTGGGCGGACACCTACGCCGAAGTCGCGGACGACAAGTATGGCTCCAGGCTTTGGCTGCTCAGCCGGGAAAAGCACCGGCCCTCGGTTCTGGCCCGTGCCAAGGAATATGCCGAGGAGGCCTTGGCCTGGATGGTCGAGGACGGCGTGGCCGCGTCCGTGGTCGTGGAAACATGGTGGGTCCGTACCGGCGTGCTGGGCATCCTGGCAAAGATTTACAAGCCTGAGGCCCCGGCCATCGAGTATAAATTTGAATACCTGTGGGAGGCACTGTAAATGTCCTTTGACCGCCCGACTTTGACCGAACTCATCACCCGCATCAAGGCGGACATCGAGAGCCGCCTGATAGACGCGGACGCCAGCCTGCGCCGAACCCTACTCGGCATCCTGGCCACGGTGGAGGCCGGGTCCGTTCACGGCCTGTACGGATACCTGGACTGGATAGCGGACCAGGTCATGCCCGATACCGCCGAGACCGAGCAGCTTGCCCGCTGGGCAACCATATGGGGCAAGCAACGCAAACAGGCAAGCGCGGCAGCCGGACCGATTACATGCATGGGCACGGACGGCAGCGTGATAGCCGAGGGCACCGTGTGGACCCGAGCCGATGATGTGGAATTTCAGGTCACGGCGGATGCCATCATTGAGGACGGCACGGCCACCGTTGCCGTGGAGGCCGTGGAGGCCGGGGCGGACGGCAACACCGACGGCGGCACCAGGCTGTCACTGTCCACGTCCATTTCCGGTGTCCAGTCAACGGCCGTGGCGAGCGATCTATCGGGCGGGGCAGACGAGGAATCCGACGCCAACCTGCGCTCCCGAGTCCTGTCCCGCATCCGACAGGCCCCGCACGGTGGGGCAAATTTCGACTACGAGGCATGGGCCTTGGAGATATCCGGGGTGACCCGCGCCTGGGTATACCCCCTGGAAATGGGGGTGGGCACCGTTACCGTGCGCATCATGACCGACGACAAAACGGACAACGGCATCCCGGACGACGATACTGTTGAGGCCGTGCAATCTTATATTGATAATGAACGCCCGGTTACCGCCGAGGTCTATGTGGTCGCGCCCGAGCCGGTGGCCCTGAACATGACCATCAATATTTCGCCCAACACGGTAGCCGTCCAGGCCGCCGTTGAGGAGGAACTGGCGGCCCTGCTTCGGGATGAGGCCGAACCCGGCACGACCATCCTTATTTCTCACCTTCGTGAGGCCATATCCATCGCCACGGGCGAGGCTGACCATGCCCTGGTCACTCCCACGGCTGATGTGGAACTTTCCACCGGCGAGATTGCGGTACCGGGCACCATCACCTGGGGTGACCTGCCATGAGCCTGACCGTCGAGCAATACCATGACCAACTGTTGGCCCTGTGCCCGCCCGGCTCGGCCCTGCCCTCGGACGAGGACAGCGTCTGGTCCCTGCTGCTCCTGGCCCTGGCCACAGAACTGGCCCGTGTGGACGGCAGGGCTGACGACCTCCTGGACGAGGCCGATCCGCGCACGGCCCTGGAGATGCTCAAGGATTGGGAGCGCATTTGCGACCTGCCCGGTGACTGTTCTCAGGAATCGGAGACCATCCAGGAACGCCGCGAAGCGTGTCACCTGGTCCTTGCCGCCCAAGGTGGTCAGTCCGCCGCTTATTACATTGAATTGGCCGCCACGCTGGGCGTGCCCGTCACTGTGGAGGAATTCCGCCCGTTTCGGGCCGGGGCAGCAACGGCAGGAGATCCGGTAAGCAACGGTGACTGGATTTACGCTTGGCGCGTGCGGGCTCCGGAAACCACGGTCAGGTCATTCGAGGCCGGGGGCAACACCGCCGGTAATGCCCTGGCCAAATGGGGCAACGAAGCTCTGGAGTGCTACCTGTCCAGGTACGCACCGGCACATACCATAATAACCTTTGCCTACGGAGAGGAGGCATAAATGCAACGCATCCAAGGCGATTACACGACTGAAGACAACCGGTTCACCGAGGGCAACCCCGCCAGCGGATTACCGGCCACGGTGGTTACGGAAGATTGGCTCAACGACGTCCAGGAGGAGATTATCGCGGTCATAGCCGCCGCCGAGATTGATCTCGACGGCGAGGACCAAACCCAGCTCCTCCAGGCCCTCGCCATATTGATAGCCAACGGCCTGGACATATTCGGGGCCAGTCACGAATGGGCCAAGGTCCAGTCCTACGCCCAGACCGATCTTGCCATAACCGATGGCGCAGTGACATGGGACCTGCGTTATCCCAACGCCTTATTGGTCCTGACTCAGGACGTTACCAGCTTTACGATGACCAACCCCATCAATGGCACCACGCCGATGTTAACGATCCTACAGGATTCCACGGGCACCCGTACTTGTGCCATGCCGTCGGGGATAAGGTGGGCAGGCAAGGCCCTCCCGGAGCTGACGATGGAGCCCTACGCTGACGACCTACTCGCCTTCCCGATCCGCTCGTCCGGCGTCATCCGCGGATACGCGGCGCTCAACTTCGGGACGGTGGAATAATGGCAGTTTTTCGGACTGCACATTTATTTGGCCATCCCCGCGGTAACTGGTTCGGCACCGGCAGCGACGGCGATATCCGTATCACCAGCGCCGGAGCCGAGCAGTCTTTTGACGGCGGCGTGACGTGGTCGACCATCACGGGCTGGCTATTGGTCGGCTCGGTGGTGTCGATTCCGTCCGTCCAAGACGGTGACATGGTCATCGTCAACGCCCGCAACCTCACCATTGACAGCGGGTACACCCTGACCGTGGCCAACCGGTGCCGAGGTCTGCTGATCTACACCACCGGCAACTGCACGATTAACGGTACCCTGTCCATGACCGCCCGAGGCTGCCATGCCAATCCAGCGGATGCGGCGGTGACAACCGATACTCCGGTGGCTCCGGGTGATAGCAATGCCGTGCCCGTGGCGGGGATATCCCTCCGGCGGCTGGCCGAGGGGCAAACAGATACACACACTGATAACAACCTTATGTACGGCTGTGGCCTCGCGGCTGTCAACTCCGAGGCTAATCAGCCGCCTGTCGATGGCAATGGCCTCGTCATAGTCATACCCGCCGTCGGTGGGGCCGGTGCTCTTCCTGGCGCGAACCAGACCAATGGCCGTCCGGGAGGGACCATCGAAAACGGCACCGGCGGAGGAGGAGTCGGCAACATGACCAATACTCCAACCGTTCCTGGTGCCGCCGGGACCTGCTTCGCGGGCGGTTCTGGGGCATCCGCCACGTATAGTGGATCGGCTCCCACACCGCCCGAAGAGTATGGAGGTACGGGGGGCACTCCCGCCTCCGATGGATCATGCGCAGGCGGTGGGGGTGGAAATCCCGGTGGCCTCAGTAATCCCGGAGGTTGGGCAGTAACCCATGGCGGCAACGGCAACGGAGGGCTGCTACTGGTATATTGTGGGTGTTGCCTGACAATCGGGACAACCGGCCTGGTTGTTTGTGACGGCATGCCCGGTGGCAATGCAACTGGCGGCAGCGGTGGTGGCGGGTCCGGCGGCGGTGTGTTGTGTTTATTCTATGGTGGCGAGTTAAATTCCCTTGGTACCCTGCGAGCTAATGGTGGGGCTGCTGGCACAGGATACACCCCATCCATTAATACCGGCGGTCCGGGCGGTGCTGGCTCCGTGCTCGGTCCCCACAAAATTGATCCAGCATAGGAGAATACGATGATTATCAAGTACACATATCCCGACAAGACGACCGGCCCCGCGCATGCATATGAGCATAGAGGGAGCATCCTCCCGGCCTCTATCTTGATCCACCGCGATGGCGAGACGGACGAGGCCTGGATTACTCGGCTGGCCGGTACTGGTATAACCGATGTGCGGCGGGTGCACCCGTATGATGGCGATATCAACCAGTATGACGCTGGCGACCCCGTGGAGACCATGACAGATAGCGGCGTGATCGAGGTCCGTTATCCCAACCCGGTTGCCAAGACGACCCTCTACAACACCGCGACGCGGGAGGTCATGTACGTCAGCGAAGGCCAGACCGTACCCGCCGGGTACACCACGGACGTGCCGCCGGACGACTATCCCCTGTGGGATGCGGAGGTCGAGGCCTGGACTGAGGACGTGGACACGGCCAAGGCGGATAAATTGGCCGAGATAAACTTGGCACTCACGGCCATTGATACGGCCATCGTGCGCCCGTTGCGGGCAATCCTGGCGGCCGACGCCGCCGGAGACACCAGAGGCCCGGACGACGAGGCCCGGCTGACAGCCCTGGAGGCCCAGGCAACCACGCTCAGGGCCACCCGTGCCGAAGTGGAGGCCATGACGGCCCTCGCGGACATCCTGGCCGTGACCGTGGATTAATTCACGGTCACACGATCTTTGACAATCAAATAGGCACAATCAAGACAAAGACCCGCCGGATTGCTCCGGCGGGCCACCTCAAGAGGAACAGGCGGGGACGCAGTAACGCCCCCACTGGTGCGGTACGGACATACCGCCCCACCAGCCGAAGCCGGCTGCTCCATTCACCTGTACAGGCTGGTGATTACGTAGCAGGCCTCGACGCAACATGTAAAGACGTGAAAAATGAAGGAATTCCGTTGTTGGAATTGTGACAGGCTACTGGCAAAGGAAAATGTAAATGGAGAATTGAGTATCAAGTGCCCGCGTTGCCGGGCTATGAACAATTTGAGGATCAAGAGTCCCATCGCGGAAGGCCCCGAGCCTCGAATCGGGAGTTGCCAACATGGCAGAGAAAAAGATTCCCCCGCTCCCTGAAGGCGCGCCGGGAAAAAACGGATTCAAGTATCGGGAGCAATTCGGTGTGATCGTCATCTGCAAGGATGAGGCCCATCACCAGGCCGTTTATCAGGCCCTCAAGGCCAGGGGCTACAAGTGCAGGGCGGTGCGGACATGAGGATCACAACTACGTCCACCTGCCCGGACTATAGCAGCTACCGTTCAGGCTTGGTCAAATCCCTCTTTAATGTCGAGGATGCCACTACCTTTACCGTGGATGTTGAACTGCCCCTGGAAGATAACCCCTGGGCCTTAGGCCTGATTGTCGGTCCGTCCGGTTCCGGCAAGACCACCATGGGCCGCGAAATCTTCGGCCGAGGGCATGTCTATGCACCGAAGGACTGGCCCACCGACCAGCCTATTGTTGAGGCCATCTGCCCGGATGGGGATTGGCAACAGGTGACGGCGGCATTGTCCGCCGTGGGGCTCGGTTCCGTACCGAGTTGGCTCCGCCCATATCACGTCCTCAGTATGGGCGAGAAGTTCCGCGCCGACCTGGCCCGTGTAATCAGCGAGGCCCCGGAAAAGGTGGTCATTGACGAATTCACCAGCGTGGTGGACCGGCAGATAGCCCGTATCGGTGCATTAGCCTTTGGCAAATCATGGCGTCGGACTGGCGGTCGAGCCGTGCTCCTTTCCTGTCACTACGACATCACAAAATGGCTTCGGCCGGATTGGGTCTATGATACCGCCTCGGGTGCGTTTCAATGGGGGGTGGTTCAACCCCGTCCGCCCATTAAGCTTGAGATCGTGCGCACCGGATGGGAATATTGGCCCCTGTTTGAGACGCATCATTATCTGAAGCTGCCGCGCATGATCGCGGCCACCAACTACGTCGGTCTTGTCAATGGGCAACCCGTGGCCCACATCGCCGTGTCCACCCGATCCCGCGTTGAGGCCAGAGCCTGTCGCCTGGTGGTTATGCCCGAGTGGCAGGGCGCGGGCGTGGGTCTGCGTTTTCTCAATGCCGTATGCGATATGTGGCGACGCGGGGAAAATCGCTACGGGCGTCCCATGCCAACGCTCTTTCACACCTCGCACCCCGGCCTGGCTGCCGCGCTACGCCGCCGCTCCGAGTGGTGGCAGGTCAGTGCCAGGCTGTACGGTGACAACAAATTGAGGAGTGCAAAAACAATCATGGCCTCGGCCCGGAAATCCGGTGCCCGGATTGTGGCTACCGGCTATGGCGGTCACTTCCGGGCCGTGCAGGGCTTCCGTTACATAGGGGGTGAAGAATGAACGTGGTTCTGCTTGGCCAGTCCTGGCTGGCCACCGAGGTGCTCAAGCGTCTCGTTACCACGGGAAGGCCCCCGGTCGCCGTATGCCCGGATCATACCGGGGACCGGCTGGAGACCGTAGCACGAGGGTTTGGCCTTCGGATTGTCGCTCTTGAAGACATCCCACGATGTGACGTAATCCTTGCCGCCCATTGTCACCGGTTCATTCCAGCCAAGACTCAAGCCTTGGCCAAACATGGCGTCCTTGCCTATCACCCGTCACTCCTGCCCCGGCACCGGGGCCGCGACGCGGTAATATGGACTATCGCTTTCAGGGATGCCATTACCGGCGGCACGACCTATTGGATGGATGACGGGGCCGATACAGGCCCCATAGAGGAGCAACGCTGGTGCCACGTGGCCAAGGATGATACCCCGGCCAGCCTGTGGCGGCGTTCCCTCGGGCCAATGGGTATTGACATGATCCTGGACGCGGTCCGACGCCTTGAGGCTGGTATAGCTCCCAAGTGTGCCCTTCAACCCGAAGAATACGCGACCTGGGAGCCATCCCTCAAACGCCCGCCACTCAAGTCCACCTAACAAACCCAGGTGACCACGTCGAAAAACAATCGACGTGGTCACCTTTTTTTGAAACACTATTACAAAGAGTGAAAGACAGGGGCAGGGGAAATTATCTCGCCGCTAGGTGCTAATTTTCGCGCGCGGCTTTACCCTTCCCTTCCCCCCGGTTACGCTGACCGTTCGCGTCGTTTTTTCATTCGGAGATTCAGGAATTCCACGAACAGGGAGAAGGCCATGGCAAAGTAGATATAGCCCCGGTCGATATGTTTATGCATGCCTTCGGCCATGAGGAAGATGCCCACCAGGAGCAGGAAGGAGAAGGCGAGCATTTGCACGGTGGGGTGATCGGAGACGAACGCGCTCACCGGACCGGCGAACAGGAGCATAACCAGCACCGCCAGCACGATGGCTACGACCATGACCGTAAGGTGTTGGGCCATACCCACCGCCGTGATGACCGAATCCAGGGAGAACACGGCGTCCAGGAGCATGATCTGGACAATGGCGCTGAAATAGGAATATTGTCCGCGCACATGGGTCTCCTCTATGCCCGGCTCCTCCAGCTTGTCATGGATTTCGTGGGTAGCCTTGGCCAGGAGAAACAGGCCGCCCAAAAGGAGCACCACGTCACGGCCCGAAACCACGTGATCAAACAGGGTGAACAATGGTGCGGTCAATCCCATGATGGCGGAAATGGCAAGCAGGAGCGCGATGCGTGTGAACATGGCCAACCCGATACCCAGCCGTCTGGCCGTGGCGCGTGACGACTCGGGGAGCTTGTTGGTAACCACCACCACGAACACGATGTTGTCGATGCCGAGCACGATTTCCAGCCCGGCCAGGGTGACGAGCGCGATGAGATTTTCCAGGGTCCACAATCCTTCCAGCATGACGGCTCCGGTTTTGAAAAATTTTCGATCCGAGAGTATGGAGAATGAAGCCGCAGAAATCAAGCCGCAACGATTGACGGCACGGCCATCTCCGTGGAATGGTCACGCGGTAACGCAACCGGAGGGATTGCATGGCGGATTTTCACGTATTCAAGGATGATGCGGCTGTTGGCCAAGCGGCCGCAGGGCTGTTTACCGCCCTGTCCCATCGCGCCCTGGACGAACGAGGTCGCTTCACCGTGGCCCTGTCCGGCGGGTCCACACCTATCCCGCTTTTCAAATACCTTGCCTCGGACGCCTTCCGGCCCGCCATTCCCTGGGACCGAACCCTCATCTTCTGGGGTGACGATCGGGCTGTACCGCCCGATCACGAACACAGCAACTTCCGTCTGGCTCACGAAACCCTGCTGGCCCACGTTCCGATTCCAAAGGAAAACATCGTCCGCATTCAAGGTGAACTGGGGGCGAAACAGGGAGCCGAAATCCTGCGCCGGGACCTGGTCGAAGCCTTTGGCCCGAACACCCTGCCGCGCTTCGATCTCGTGCTTCAGGGCCTGGGTACCGACGGGCACACCGCCTCTCTCTTTCCCGGCAACGACGCCCTGGACTGCACGGACTTTGTCGCAGCGGTCATCAACCCTCCGGCACAGCCCGCCCTGGACCGCGTCACCCTGACCCTTCCGGTGCTCAACAATGCGCGGACCGCTCTGTTCCTGGTCACCGGCCCATCCAAACAGTCCCTGATTTCGGAAATAGTGAACGACCCCACCGCACCGGAACGCTTCCCGGCCGCTCGCGTGGAAGCCACCGAAACCCTCTGGTATCTGGACGAAGCCGCCTTTGCCCTTGTACAACGGGATTAGCCGACTGGCGGAAAACGCCCGATATCGCCAACGCACGAAGGGTTATGGCTTTTTACAGAAGCCGTACAATTTGCACACTTCTCCCACACAAAGATAAATAACCCACTTTGATGCTTGTCGTCTCTCGTTTGATTACTGCGTCTGATTCGACGCGCCCGGTGGAACGGGGTCTTCCACGGGCGGCGGGACGTATGGCAGGCTTGCCAGGCGCGATTCCACTACTTTGGGATTGGGATAGGTAGTCAGGATCGACTCCAACAATTCCCTGGTCTTTATGTAGTTGCGCTCATTTTCGTAGATATCTGCCAAAAGGTATTTGGAAAGTGCCTGAAGCTCCAGGCTCACGCCGGGCAAACTCAGCAACGCCTCCAACGATCGCCTGGATTGGCTCCAATTGGAGATGAAAGAGTAACTCTGGGCCAACTCGTAAAGACATTTGGCCTTGGACTCGCTGTCCTCGGCCGCATCAACACAACTCGTCAATGTCACCGAGACCAAATCGTAATTGCCCATGGCCCGGTACATCCTGGCCATGCGTAACTGTGTCCGACACGTCCTGTCCGCGTTGCCGACCGCGTAAACAAGACATTTCTCGTAAGATTCCAGTGCTTTGGTTTGATTCCCGAGTTGGGCATACACATCGCCGAGCTGAAACATGATGCGCCAAGCGTCGGAGGGGTTTGTACTCAACTCCAGATACATGGCCTCAAGCAACACCACGGTTCGGTCCAGATCGCCCTTGATGTTGACCGCGATCTCGCTCAGCCGCCCCCACGCCTCCTTGCGGAATTCGCCCTGCGGCTCCACCTGCAAGTACCGCTCATAGTCCTTTTCCGCTTCCAGATAAAATCCCTTGGAATAGGATTCTCGGGCACGCTCAATGTCCTCGCGGCCCGGTGAGTCACTCCCGGAACAGCCCATGAGCGCAATTAGCGCCATGACGGTTAGCATTACCCAAATGGTCCGCGGCATAGGTCCCCTGCTTGAATGAGCCTTTGGCGGGCCTATCGGCGGTCGCCTTCGGCGGGACCAGAGAACCCTTTGAAAAGGGTTCTCTGGACTCTCCTAAACTTTTTGGCGCGCTTCGCGATTTTGTGCGAACGCGGGTACTAAAATCTCTTTCATACCACTTTGCCTTGGCCCTACAGCCCTGGCTCAACAATCCCCCTTTCCGCCCCCCTCCATACACGCGAATGCGTCTACAAAAAGTTTTGGAAAGGAGAGGGGATGGGGGTCCGGGGGAAGGGAGAACCTTTTTCAAAAGGTTTCCCTCTCCCCTTCCCCCGGCCGCCGGAGGCACTATTCTGTCACGATCAATTCTTCGTCGTCGTCCATGACGAGGTCGAAGCCGCCCACGGTGTTGCCACCGTCCATGCGCACCAGGCGCACGCCTTGGGTAGCCCGGCCACGGGTCTGGGAGACTTCGGACACGGACATGCGGATTATCTTGTTCTGGGTGGTCAGCAGGATGACATCGTCACTCTCGTTGACCATGCGTGCGCCCACGACCTTGCCGGTCTTATTGGTCAGACGCATGTTCAGGATGCCTTTGCCGCCGCGTGACTGGACCCGGTACTGGTCGATGCCGGTCCGCTTGCCAAAGCCGCCTTCGGAGACCGTGAGCAGTTGATCCCGCTCGGTATCGCCGGTGACCTCGCAGGAAACGACCATGTCATTCCCGCGCAGGGCCATGCCCTTGACGCCTGCCGTGGCGCGGCCCATGGGCCGGGCGTCATTGATGTTGAACCGGATGGCGGAACCTTCCTGACTGACCAGGATGCAGTCCACATCCGGCTCGACCTCGCGCACGGTCATGAGTTCGTCGTTGTCACGCAGGTTCACGGCCCGGATACCGGTGGTACGGCAGTTGCCGTAAAGACCGATGGAGGAGCGCTTGATCATGCCCTTGCGGGTGACGAACAGGAAGAAGCGGTCGTCGTCAAACTCGCGCAGGGAGAGCGCGGTGGCGATCTGCTCGTCCTTGTCCAGGGGCAGGAGGTTGGCCACATGGCCGCCCTTGGCATAACGGGAGCCCTCGGGAACCTGATGCGCCTTGATCTTGAACATCTTGCCCGTATTGGTGAACAGCACCAGATGCTGATGGTTGGTGGTCAGCATGAAGGTGTGGATGAAGTCGCCGTCACCGGTCTGCACGCCCGCGATGCCCTTGCCCCCACGGCGCTGGGCCGTGTAGTTGGAGAGCGGCGTGCGTTTGATGTAGCCGCGTCGAGACAGGGTAATGACGGTCTCCTCGTCCGGGATGAGGTCCTCGATATTGATGGAATCGAGATCGGCCATGAGCAGCTCGGACTTGCGCGGCGTGGAATAGCCTTCCCTGATCTCCGTGAGTTCGTCGCGGATGACGCCCTTGAGTACTTCGTCGTTTTCCAGGATGGACTTGAAGTATTCGATCTTCTTCATCAGCTCGGCCAGCTCTTCGAGCAGCTTGTCGTGCTCCAGACCGGTCAGCTTCTGGAGTCGCATGTCCAGGATTGCCTTGGCCTGGATATCGGAAAGCTCGAAGCGATTGATGAGGGCCGAGCGCGCTTCATCGGGCGATTTGGAAGCCCGGATCAGCTTGACCACTTCATCGATGTTGTCGAGTGCGATGCGGAGGCCTTCCAATATGTGGACGCGCTTTTCACACTTGTCGAGATCGAACTTGGTGCGCCGGATAATCACTTCGCGGCGATGTTCCAGGAAGTATTTCAGCACGGACTTGAGATTGAGCAGCATGGGCCGCTTGCCGACCACGGCCATCATGTTGATGCCGAAGCTCGACTCCAAGGGCGTGAATTTGTACAGGGAATTTATGATGATATCGGGAATGGCCCCGCGCTTGAGGTCCATGACGATGCGAATGCCCCGTCGGTCCGATTCATCGCGCAGGTCCGCGATACCGTCGATCTTCTTCTCGTGGACCAGGGCAGCGATCTTTTCCACCAGGGTGGATTTGTTGAGCGCGTAGGGAATCTCCCTGATGACGATGCTTTCTTTCCTGCCCTTTTTCGCTTCCTCGACCTCGACCACGCCGCGAATCTTGATGGAACCGCGGCCCGTGGTATAGGCGTCGATCATCCCCTGGCCGCCGAATACCATGCCGCCGGTGGGGAAGTCCGGGCCTTTCACGAACTGCATCATGTCTGCGATGGTGCAGTCGGGATTGTCCAGCAGATGCATGGTGCCGTCGATGAGCTCGCCCAGATTGTGCGGCGGGATGTTCGTGGCCATGCCGACCGCAATACCGGTGGTGCCGTTGAGAAGCAGGTTCGGCACCTTGGTCGGCAGCACCGACGGTTCCTGCATGGTGTTGTCGTAGTTGGGCCGGAAATCGACTGTCTGCTTGTCGATGTCCCCCAGGAACTCGGAGCAGAGCTTGGCCATGCGGACTTCGGTGTAACGCATGGCAGCGGCGGAGTCGCCGTCGATGGAACCGAAGTTACCCTGCCCGTCAACCAGCGGATCGCGCATGGAAAATTCCTGGGCCATGCGCACCAACGCGTCATATACGGCCGAATCGCCGTGCGGATGGTACTTACCGATGACGTCACCGACCACGCGCGCGGATTTTTTGTACGCCCGATTGTGGTAGTTGCCCAGGTCGTGCATGGCAAAGAGAATTCGCCGATGGACCGGTTTCAACCCGTCCCGCACGTCCGGAATAGCGCGCCCGATAATCACGGACAGCGAATACTCCAGGTAACTTTTTTTCATCTCGCTTTCGATAGTAATCGTATCGATCATTTAGCCTCCTAGGATGCCTCCGACTGCCCTTTCGGGGGAGTCTCCGGCAGCCCAAAAATCCTTTTGAAAAGGTTTTTTGGAATCTCCTAAACTTTTTGTCGCGTCGCCTGAGGGTTCCTGTGAACTCCCTGACTCGATTCGACGACGTGACGTGTATTACTCTTGAAAAATTTACTTTTCCTCAAAATTCTGATCTCTGTAAGCCGTTTTTATCAGGCTCACTCAACCTTGCTCCAAAAGACTTCGACCAACCACCTTGCAGCGGAGAACAAAATAGTTTTGAAAGAGGGTCCGGGGGAAAACTTTCTCACAAGCTTTCCCCCGAATTTCTTTCATCACTAAATATCCAGTTCCTGCACGGCCAGGGCGTTCTTTTCGATGAAATTGCGCCGGGGCTCGACGTCGTCGCCCATGAGGTCGGTAAAGACATCGTTGGCCGCCGCCGCATCTTCGATGGTGACCCGAAGCATGGTCCGCTTTTCCGGATGCATGGTGGTTTCCCAAAGCTGTTCCGGGTTCATTTCACCCAGACCCTTGTAGCGCTGGATGTACCAACCGCGTTGTGCTTCCTCAATTACGGAATCATACAGCGGGAAAAGACCGGAAACGGGCTTCTCGCCGTCTTTGAGTTGCAGGGCGAAGTCGAACCCGCCGCAACTCGTTTTCAACTCGCTATACGTGGCGTAGGCCTTTTTATAGAGCTTGGAGTAGAAGAACTCCATGGCCAGACGGGTACGGTGACCATTCTGGTTCTCGAAGGTCACATAGGTCCGGTCCTTGTCCAGTTCATAATCGCGTTCCACTTCGATGATGACCTTGAATCCCGCCGCCTTGAATGCCTTCTTGAACACTTCGGGATCGTGGTCCTCGAAGTAGGTGAAGGAGATGCGTTCCTGCTGGTCGATCAGCACCTGATACAGGGACTCTTCCACACCCACAGACTCCGCTTCGTTGAACTTGCCGCGCAGAAAACGGATCTTGGCCATGAGATCCATGAGCCTGTCCGTAATGAACAGTTCACCGGACTGTGCCTTGATCGAAACATCGGTGCCGACTTTTTCCATGAGGAAGTTCTCAAGCTCCACGTCGTCCTTGATGAACGTCTCGAACTTGCCCTTGTGGGCGCGGTAGAGCGGTGGCTGGGCGATATACACATTGCCGCGATTGATCAGATCCTCGTACTGGCGGAAAAAGAAGGTCAGGAGCAGCGTGCGAATATGCGAGCCGTCCACATCAGCATCAGTCATGATAACGACCTTGTGATACCTGAGTCGACTGTAGTCCTTGTCATCTTCCTCGTTGCCGATGCCGATACCCAGAGCCGTGATCATGGCCCGAATTTCCTTGTTGCCGAGCATCTTGTCCATGCGGGTTTTCTCGACATTGAGGATCTTGCCTCGCAGTGGCAAAATGGCCTGATATTTCGGATCTCTGCCCTGCTTGGCAGAGCCTCCTGCCGAATCACCCTCAACAATGAATATTTCCGATTCCTCGGGCTTCTTGGACTGGCAGTCCGCCAGCTTGCCGGGCAGGGAGTTGTCGGACAGGGCACCCTTTCTCCGCACCAGATCACGCGCCTTGCGGGCGGCCTCGCGCGCTCGGGCCGCGTCCACCACTTTTTCGATAATGAAACGCGCTTCCTTGGGATTTTCCTCGAAAAAGGTATTGAGTTTTTCGTAAATCACACCCGAGACCAGGCCGGTGGCTTCAGAGTTGCCGAGCTTGGTCTTGGTCTGGCCCTCGAACTGCGGATCAGGCAACTTGACCGAGATGACGGAGGTCAGTCCCTCGCGCACATCGTCACCGGTGAGCTTCTTGATCAGCTTCTTGGGCAGGTCCGCATTCTGAACGTAGTTGTTGATGGCACGGGTGAGCGCGGTCTTGTAACCGGCCAGGTGCGTGCCACCTTCTATGGTGCGGATGTTGTTGGCAAAAGTGTAGGTGTTTTCCTTATAGCTCGAGGTGTACTGGAGCGCGAATTCCACGACCATGTTTTCGGACTCGCCTTCGCCGTACACGATCTCGCCGAGGGTGTTCATGTTGGTGTTGATATCCTTGACATACTGCCGAATACCACCGTCAAACTTGAACTTTTCGGCCTCTGATTCGCTATTGCGCTCGTCCTTAAATTCGATTTCCAGGCCGGAATTCAGGTACGCCAGCTCCCGAAATCGTTTTCTGAGCACGTCGTAATCAAACTGATTGACCTCGAATATATCCTCGTCCGGACGAAAACGCTGGGTAGTTCCGGTGGAGCTGGACGGGCCGACCTCTTCCAGCTTGCCGACCACATGGCCGCGCTCGAACTTCATGCGATAGGTGTTGCCGTCGCGCTTGACCGTGGTTTCCATAAATTCGGACAGGGCATTGACGCAGGACACGCCCACGCCGTGCAGACCGCCGGAGACCTTGTAGGAGTCATTGTCGAACTTGCCACCCGCATGCAGGGTGGTCATGGCCACCTGAACCGCCGGAATGCCTTCCTTTGGGTGCAGATCCACGGGAATTCCGCGGCCGTTGTCGGTCACGGTACAGGAATTATCCATGTGCAGGGTTACCTTGATCTTGTCGCAGTATCCGGCCATGGCCTCGTCAATGGAGTTGTCGATAACTTCGTAGACAAGATGATGCAGGCCACGAATATCGGTGGACCCGATATACATGGCAGGGCGTTTTCGAACAGCCTCAAGTCCCTCAAGTACGGTGATTGATTCGGCGTTGTAATTATCGCTCATCTAAGCATTTTCCTCGGTGTAGTAGGTCTCTTCCTGGATCATCATGGGCATGACAATGACCTGATAATTTTTGTCATCCACGCCGGTCACACCACAAGGTGCTTCCGTGCCGGTAAGAGTGAACTTCACGGTGTCGGAATTGAAGTGATTCAAAATGTCAATCAGGTTCCTGGTCGGGAACGCGATGCGCTGCATGTCGCCGGTAAAGACGGCGTCCAGGGATTCACACGCCGTACCGGTTTCCTGCCCCTGAGCCGAGACCAGCACCTCATTGCCGTTGAACGTGAAGTAGGCGCAACGGTTGGAATCGGTGTTGAACAGGGCCACGCGGGAAAGTGCGTCCACCAGCTCCATCCGGTTCACTTCCAGAGTGGAGACATCGGGATCACCGAGCTTTGACAGGAAGTTGAGATAATTGGGATATTGGTAGTACGACAGGGGCAAAGTAAAGGTCTCGCGCTTATCCCCGGTGCGGAAAAAGAGCCGCTTCTCGGAAATGGCCAGTTCGATTTCATCACCGGTGAGCCATTTCTTGAGTTCGCCCAGATATTTTTTCTGGATCAGCACACCCTCTTCCGGGAGCATGGAATAGATATCGTCGTTGACGAAGTTGAACATGGCGAACTGATGACCGTTGAGACCGCAGACCTCAACCTTTTTCATGCCCATATCCTCGCGGGGCACGAAATGGATGCAGGCAATGGCCTCCATGGAATCCTCATCGGAAATGCAGAATGAAATCTTGTCGATGATCTCATGCAGGAAATCACCGGACCAAAATACTGTTCCGTTTTCCGGGAACGAGGAAAACTTCTGGAACCACTCGGGATCGTTGACCGGGAATTTGTACTTCCTGGCCTTCTGCTCCACCAACACGTTGGCCGAAGCGTCGTCGGTGCGGATGGTCAGATCGCCCTGGTCGCTTCGCAACTGCTTGATCAGATCGTAAAATGCCCGCCCCTGGACTCCGGCCAGTCCTTCGCTTTCGATACCTGCCGGATACGAACCCATGAATTCCAGATTCGAGTCGGTGGACATCACGTTGAGATTGCCTCCTTCGCACTGAAGCCAGATGGTACGAAGAAATGCGGCACCCGTTTTGGCCGGGATGATGTTGGCCGACTTCTGGAGGCCTTCAATGATTTCATTCCTGTTCACTTTCAGAAACATAAATAATATCTCCTTAATTGAGATTTATTGTCTCGGTTCGTATGTTCATTTCCAGAGTATTTATCTGGAATTATTAAAAATTATTTGAACACCACCAGGACTGTATTTTGAACAAAATATCCTTAACTCGCGTTGCTTCATCGATGATCACGAAATACGACATTTATTCTTCAATGTTTTCAACAGTTGTTTCAGTTCGAAGTCATCTTCCTGTAATTGATTAATTTTTTTTACAGAATAGAGAACGGTTGAGTGGTCTTTGCCGCCAAAAGTACGCCCCAAGGAGGGATACGATGAGTTGAGCATCTGGCGGCACAAATACATCGCTACCTGGCGCGCCTGGGCTATATTCTGATGGCGTTTGATGCCGGTCAGATCTTTTACGTGAACACTGAAATGCTCGCTGACCACGGTCATGATTTTTTTTGCGGTCAGGTCATCCGTGGCCTTTTCCTCGGTGTTTGAAAGGATGTGCTGGAAATCCTTTTGGGTCAGGTCTTTTTTGACCAGTTCCTTGAAGGCGAACAGCTTGAGCAAGATACCTTGCAAATAGCGGAAATCGGTAAACCGCTGGGCCAGGGTCAGAATCTGTTCCTTGGTCAAGGTCAGACGCTTGGTGCGGCATTGGCGCTGGATATACCCTACACGGATCTCCAGATCCGGCTCCTTCAGTGTGACGATGAGGCCCCACCCCAGCCGGGATTGCAGACTCTCGTCCAGGAAATCGTAACTGGTCACCTTGTCGCGGCAGGCAATGACCATCTGTTTCTTGTTGTCGTAAAAATGATTGAATATATTCACCATTTCCTGATGAAAATGGGGATATTCACGAATCTTCTGGAAGTCGTCCAGGAACAGGAATTGATATTCGAACAAATGGTTGCGTGCCCGGAACGGATCGCCCTTGAACTGGATGGTGTAGAGCGAATTGAGCTCGTCCATGGTGCCTATGAAGATGGCCGAATAATCGTTCTTTTTACTGATCTCGTTGCCCACGGCCTTGATCAGATGTGTTTTGCCCGATCCGCCCGGCCCGCAGATGATGAACGGATTGAAGAGCGAACCGGATTGCTTGGCCACTTCCTTTGCCGAGGCGATGGGGAAATAATTCTTCTTGTTGATCAGAAAGGTGTCGAACGTGAATTCCTGGCCGAAAGGAAAGTCGATCCGCTTGACCACCTCGGCATGCTGTACCCCGGTACCACGGTCCGTGGAACCATTGTCGCGGTAGCTGACCAGATAGCCGTTGCCCAGGTACATGTTGAGCTGTGCCTCGAACCTGTCCTGAACTTCGTTTTCAAACCATTTGGCGAAAAATGCATGGGGAAAACCCACGGTCACACGCTTGTTTTCTTCGTCATAATCAAACTGCAAAGGATCGAACCAACGCTTGAGTTCGTCATCCGTGCTGGCCTGGAGAAGATGTTTGCGAAGAGACTGTTTCACGTTGAAATTTTTTGTTGCGCCGTGTTTTTATAATTTGCTGAAATAATTGTGATAAAAAAAGAAAAAAACAAGTCTAAAAATATTCCCGAAATTCCTTGGAACATATACATTAAAATATACCTAAAGCCAAGCTTTTAGCCTTGTTTTACGCCAAAAAAACTTGAGTTTTTGTCCCTGATTGACTCCTCAAGGCCTCTCTGTGTAAAAAGACACTTTTATACAGCATATCTATCTAAAATAATATATTAAAATTATGTTATGAAATGTCAAATCGGATTCCCTGCTGTTCTTTGCCAAACCGCACCTTGTGTCCGGCCGTAAATTCTACTAATTACAAACAGCTCGGGTGGTCGGAGGAATAGCCCCGCCATCCTGCCCATGCCTCCTCTTTTCCAAATTTCTTGGTGACGCAAATGCGTGTGTGGAGGGGGAGCAGGGGTAACGACCAAGCCGAGTTGTGTACGTACCAGACTCTCTGGTATCAAGTGACACGGATGAGCGCGTCCGCACAGACCCGCGAAGCGCAAAAAAAAGTTTTGGAAGATTCTCAAGAAACCTTTCTCAAAAGGTTTCTTGAGTCGCCGGAGGCATCCCAGCCCACAGGCGCATACGGAGGAACATATATGGCTCAGCATCAAGTGAACAAGACTATAGCGGAAATCAACGAGCGGATCCGTAAAGGCAAGGCCGTGGTGGTCAATGCCGAAGAGATGATCCGTATCGTCAAGAAGGAAGGCAAGGTCCGCGCTGCCCAAGAGGTCGACGTGGTGACCACGGGCACGTTCTCGCCCATGTGTTCTTCCGGCCTGTTTTTCAACATCGGCCAGCAGCCGCCCGTCATGAAGGTTTCCAAGCTTTGGCTGAACAACGTGCCCTGCTATTGCGGCATTGCCGCCGTAGACGCGTATATTGGCGCTACAGAGCCTTCTGAGGATGATCCCCTTAACAAGGTGCATCCCGGACGCTTTGCGTACGGTGGAGGGCACGCTATCGAAGATTTGCTGCGCGGCAAGGCCGTGCATCTGCGTGCCCAGGGTTATGGCACGGACTGCTACCCGCGCCGTGAGCTCGACAAGGATATCACCCTGGCCGATCTGCCCAATGCGGTCATGCTCAATCCGCGCAACTGCTACCAGAACTACAACGCGGCCGTGAACCTGACCAGCCGCACCATCTATACCTACATGGGCCCGCTCAAGTCGAATTGCTCCAACTGCAACTTCGCCACTGCAGGCCAGCTCTCGCCGCTGTTCAACGATCCCTATCTCAAGACCATCGGCATGGGCACGCGCATCTTCCTCGGCGGCGGCATCGGCTACGTCATCGGCGAAGGTACCCAGCATGTCCAGAAACCCAAACGCAACGATCGCGGTATCCCGGAAAATGGTGCCGGTACGCTCATGCTCAAGGGCGATTTCAAGCAGATGGACGCCCGCTACGTGCGCGCCCAGTCTCTGACCGGCTACGGCCCCTCCCTGGCCGTGGGCGTGGGTATCCCCATCCCCATGCTCAACGAGGAAATGGCCTGGTTTACCGCCTGCTCAGATGCCGACATCTCCATGCCCGTCAAGGACTACGGCTACGACTACCCCAACGGTATCCCGCGGGAACTCACCCGGGTCACCTTTGCGGAACTGCGAAGCGGCGAGATCGAGGTCAATGGCAAAAAGACCACCACCGTGCCTATCTCCAGCTACTCCATGGCCCTGGAAGTCGCCGATAAACTCAAAAAATGGATCGAAAATGGCAAGTTCCTGCTGACAGAGAAAGTGGACGATATTCCCAGCTTTTAGCAATTGGAATCACAGGAAATAATAAAGGCTGCCGGAAAAATTCGGCAGCCTTTTTTGTGGCCTTTGTGTGGGAAGATGGCTTAGATTGTATGGTTGAGATTGGAGATGTCTCCGGCGGCGCTTGCCAGCGGGGCCCTAAGGCCGAGGGCCTTAGGAATCCCATAGCCGCTTCGCGGGGGCGTAGCGCAGGAGGCTGTGCCGTGCCGGTTGGCGGTTTGGGCGAAGGCATCTTCCTTCTCCCTAAAGTTTCTGATCCAGCTCGCTGAAGCAGGGGATGCACAGGGTTTGGCCGCCGAGTCGTCGGGTTCGGGATTCCATGACGGATTCGCCGCACTGGGCGCAGATCATGCTTTCGAGCACGCGGGCGGGCCGGGGCAATCCCTGGTTCAGGGGGGTGATATCGAACAGGTCTTTGAGGTCCATTTCCATGAGTTGTTTTTGGAGCCGCGCACGGAGTTCGGCGATGTACTGCAAATCTTCGTCTGTGGCTTTGCCGGCGGATTCCTTGTTGATCAGGTCGCGGTATTCGGTGAACAGGCCGCCGCGGGCATTGGTATTGAGGATGGCGCGGATGCCTTTGCCGGTATTGCGGTCGAAGAAGGAGAAGGCCATTTTGCCGTAATCACGGTGCAGAAAGTTGCCTTTGCCGTAGGTACAGCCGGTGATGAACTGGATGGCGTCCACGCCGCACATATCGGTTTCGGAGATGGCGACCATGGTGATTTCGCCGGGATCACCGATTTCACGCATGCCGAGTTCTGCGGCCCGGATGCCGATGGCCAGGCCGGGGCAGGTATGTCCGTGAAAGGCGATAGTTTCCTTGATGATTTGTTCGTTGATGGTGCAGGACATGGTATTTCCCTCGGGTTTGTTGGTTCTAGGCGGTGGGGACGACCATCAGCCGTCCCTGCACGGTATGGATATCCACGGGCAGGCCGTAGACTTCTTCGACGACATCGGAGGTCACCTGGCAGGCGGGTCCGGTGGAGTGGACGCGTCCGTCCTTGAGGAACAGGACCTTGTCCGCGTAGCGCAGGGCGGTATTCAGGTCGTGCATGGTCATGATTGCGCCGATGCGGTGCTGGTCGACGATTTTGCGCAGCATGGTCAGGATATCCACCTGGCTTTTGAGGTCCAGGGAGCTGGTCGGTTCGTCCAGGAGCATGAGTCGGGGTTCCTGGACCATGGCTCGGGCGATGGCGACTTTTTGCAGTTCGCCGCCGCTGAGTTCGTCTATGTAGCGGAGGGAAAGGTGTTCCATGTGCAGCCGCTTGATGGCCGAGTCCACGATTTCCAGGTCATGGTCCCGGACCTTCCATTTGACGTGCGGTTTGCGGCCCATGAGCACGGCATCGAAGACCGTGAGCCGGGCGCAGTCGTTGCGCTGGGCCACGTAGCCGATACTCAGGGCGATTTCGTGGGGGCGCATTTTGAGCACGTTGCGGTCTTCGACCATGACCATGCCGGTGGAGGGCGAATGAATGGCGTTGATGCATTTGAGGAGTGTGGTCTTGCCCACGCCATTGGGGCCCAGGATGGCCAGCAGCTCGCCGCCTTCGAGTTCAAAGTCCAGGGCATCGAGGATTAGCTCGTTGCCATAGGTGAAATCCAGGTCGGACACTGAAAGGATCATCGTCGTTGTCCCCTTATGATGAGGTAGATGAACACGGGCGCGCCCATGAAGGCGGTCAGCACCGAGACAGGCAAGACGTGCGGCGCGAGGATCAGTCGGGCCACGGTATCCGAGACGAGCAGGAGCAGGCCGCCGCAGAGGATGGATGCGGGGAGCAGGAACCGGTGGTCCGATCCGATGACCCGGCGCACCATGTGTGGAACCACCAGCCCCACGAATCCGATGATGCCCAGAAAGGCGATGATGAAGGCCGTGAGCATGGAGGCGAGCAGCATGCCGATCATGCGCACCCGTTCCACGCGCACCCCGAGGCCTCTGGCGGTTTCGTCGCCCGCTTCGATGGCATTGTAGTTCCAACTGTTGGCAATGAAATAGACTGAGGTGACCACCGTGACCAGGGAGATGATGCCCAGCTCGGACCAGGAGGCCCGGGCCGTGTCGCCGAAGGTCCAGAAGACGATGGCCGCCAGTTGCACGTCATCGGCAAAGAACTGGAGGAACATGGTTCCGGCGGTGAAGAGCGCGCCCAGGGCCACGCCGGTCAGGACCATGACTTCCGGGGTCGCGCCGCGCAGTCGTGACACGCCGATGATCACGCCGGCCGCCACCAGACTGAAGAAAAAGGCCATGCCGGTGGTGGAGTACGGATTGGTGATATTCACGGTATCCGCCCCGCTGGAGGTCATGATGCCGCCGCCCAGGATCATGACGGAAAAGGCCGCGCCGAACGCTGCCGCATGGGAAATACCCAGGGTGAAGGGCGACCCGAGCGGGTTGCGCAGGATGGATTGCATGGCCGCACCGGCCACCGCCAGCCCCGCCCCGGCCACGATGGCGGCCAGGGCTTGGGGCA
Organism: uncultured Pseudodesulfovibrio sp.; assembly: GCA_963662475.2. Taxonomy (GTDB): domain Bacteria; phylum Desulfobacterota; class Desulfovibrionia; order Desulfovibrionales; family Desulfovibrionaceae; genus Pseudodesulfovibrio. The sequence goes on along the minus strand of CAXXUE010000005.1, from coordinate 38,827 downwards.
GCCGGATATTCCAGATGATGGCATCGAACCGCCGGGGCACTTCGAAGCCCATCAGGCTCTTTGCCACGATCTTGATGGGGATGCCCGCAGCGCCCAGGGAGATGGCCGCCAGCAGTGACACGACCAGCAAAATGACCGTGACCGTGATGAGGGTTGTCTTTCTGCCGATGTACCGGCGGTAGTCCTCGGGTACGCTTCCGTCGGAGAAGTGCATATTATTTGAGAGGGATTTGTTTGTAGGCCATATTTTGGAACATGGCGTCCATGGCCTTGAACACCGGCTTGTTCACCAGGAAGGTGAATATCTCGTCCGCCTTGACCGCCGGGTCCACGTCCGTGAACTGGTCGGGGTAGAGCAGCTTGCCGATGTAGTACGCATTGGCCAGGATACAGCCGTAGTTCATGGAGTACCAGTTGTAGGGAAGCAGGCCGTATACCTTGCCTTCCCGGACCGCGGTCAGGGTCTGGTAGGCGGGATCGGTGCGCAGCTCTTGCAGGCCACCTGCGCCTTCGCCCAGTTGGAGGGTCGAGAGATCGAGGAACAGGTACTGCGGATTCCACTGTACGATCATTTCCTTGGACACGTCCGAATGGCTCAGCTCCTTGCCGGACAATCCCTTGTTATAGGCCAGGTTGTTGGCGTTCACAAAGAAGAACGGCGGGTAGGCGGGTTCGGTGGACTGGTATCCGTGCGGTCCCTTGAAGGCCACGCCGCCCACGAATACGGAGGGGCGTTTGTCTTCGGGAATGTCGGCGGTCCGCTTTGCGAGATCCGCGATCAGCTTGTCCATGTAGGCGATGACCGCTTCCGCCCGCTGCTGCTTTCCCACTATCTCGCCCATGATGCGCAGGGATTTGTAGAGCTGCGGTCGCTTTTTGCCGAGGTCGCCGTAATTGAGCTTGACCACCGGAATGCCTGTCTTGTCCTGTAATTCCTTGGGATCATACCCCATGCTTCCGGCGTAGGTCTTTAATATGACTTGGGGCTGCGGTTCCAGAGTCAGGATCAGCTCGGGATTGTCGTGCCCCCGGAATTGTCCGAAAAGGGGCAGTTTCTTGAACTGCGGGTTGGCCAGGGCGTATGGCCGGGCGTCAAAGGTCCGGCGGCGTGTCTCGATGTCATCCACGGCCACGGCCAGGTCTTGGGCCTGGAGATACGACAGCATCCGCAAACTGCCCGGACCGGAACAGATGACATGCTTGATGGTCTCGGGGATGTCCACCGTATCACCGGCAGAGTCGGCCACCGTGCGTTCCCCGGCATGGGCCGGTATTACCAGAGCCAGAATGAGAAGGATGGAAAAGATACTCTGTTTCATTTGTACACCCCTAGTCGCATATGATTGCAGTTTTGTGTCACTTGATTTGTTATGAATTATTATTAGGTAACACTGCTGCAAGGTAGGCCAAGCCGGGCTTTGCGTCAAGAGGGCTTGCAATCCCGGACTATTGGGGTCTGATTTTGTATGGCGGGGAGCGGGGAGCGGGGAGAGAGAGGCGAAGCGGGCGAAAATTTCATGGGCGCATGTGCGCGCTCGGCAAACGAAAGACCGGCTGCTTGCTGCCATCAATGGTGAGTACCCCTTGGGCCAGGGTGGTCAGCGTTGTATCAGGCGACGGCAAGGCCGGTCTGTCCGGTTTTGGATGAAGCGCTACTTATCAAGCATGTCCACAAGCTGTTCGGCGATATAGATCGTCGATCCCAGGGGATCGGTGATATCCACCCCTTCGAATTCTTGATCCGCAGGGTCGATGGTGCCCCGCACGCCACTGCTGCTATGGCTGACAGGGGCTCCTCCGCGATTGTGCTGCCGCCGCGAACCCCGGTGAAGGAATAGGCATCAGGGGTGTGCAAAGGCGTGCCGCCGCGTACGCCAGTGGAGCTGTGGACGCCTGGCTATTTCGGCCAATTCACTTTCGCTGAGTTTCCGCATTTCTCGGATATTCCCTGTTGAATTTCATCAAGCGTTATACCACTTTCGTCGAGCAGCGCTTGGGCGTCTTCACGGGACTGCAGGGCCTGTACCTTGCGGATCAGGGCTTCATCGTTTCCCAAGGCAGAAATTAGTCGTCGGGCAGTTTGGCTCATTTGATCTCCTCGTTTTGGCAAGTTGAGAGCTTTACGGGTCACGTCAGATTCTGGTTGTTTTTACCAAGCGTTGTCTTCTTTCTCTCTTGAGTCATTCGATAGAGTGATGCGGTAACGTTATGGAAAGTTTCATTTTTACGGTATAGAGTGATGGCAACTATGACAAATATTTTCTCTTTTTATTACTGTCTAAATTGTTACCTTCTTAAATCCAATGAAGAAAAACAAGCCCTTATCGCAGCGCACCAAGGACCCTGTTGACCAGGTACTCTGGATTTATCGACATACAATCAGATACCAGGAGGCACAGCATGACACGGAGTTTGTGAGACTTGGGCGACACCCGCCAAGCCGGGCTTTGCGTCAAGCGCGGTTGGAGGTGATATCCGCGTCAGACTTCTTCCAGGGGGAAGGAGCCGGGCTTGAGCAGGCGCATGGGGGGCGGAGTGAAGAGGTCGTATGGGTTGTCGATGACTTTGGTGAGTCGGTGCAGCAGTTCCATATTGTAGGTCAAGGGTTGGGGTTTCCAGAGCAGTTGTCCCTTGCCGCAGATGGCGAGGAGTTTGCCGCCGAAGAACGCGGGATAGGATGGGCGGATATCTTGCGGGTATTGGATGGTGAAGGGTTTCATGTCCGGGTAGTTGTGTTGCACTTCCACCGGCGGGAATTGGATGGTGGTCAGTTTGCGGGTGGATCGCAGCGCTTCCATGGGGGTGTCGCCCACGAGGTCCAGCAAGTATTGTTGTACCGCGAATCCGCCGATGGCCAGGACATTGAGCAGGCTCGCCGGGGTATACCAGCGGAGGTGCCCGGAGTGCCACAGGCCGTGCCCATAGGGGAAGCGGCCGGACATGATTTCGTATTGCAGTTTCCAGAAGAGCAGGTTGGGTGTGGAGATGATGGCCAGGCCGTCTTCGGCCAGGAAATCCCGGATTCGTGCCAGGGTTTGCCAGGGGTCGAAGAGGTGTTCCACGACATCGTGCATGATGATGAAGTTGAAAAATCCCTTGTATTCATCGGGCAGGATCTGCCCTCCCTCGATATCCACCACGGCGGCGTAATCCACGAATTGGCGGAGGTTGGCTATGGCCTCTTTGTCCATGTCCACACCGTAGAGCTCGGAACATCCCTTGTCTCTCTGGAGCCGCATCAGGAGGCCGCCTAGGCCGCATCCCACATCGAGAATCCGGGAGGAGTTTTCCGGGATGAGACTGAATACGCCCTTGCGCATCTGCGAAGAATTGATGATGTGTTTCTTGAGTCTTTCGAGTGGCATTGTTTCCTCCGGGAAACGAACTTTTGTCATTGATATCGCATTATCCCGCCCAAAAAAAGGTATAATTACGGGTTGTGCCACAATGCCACGCCAAAAGAAAATCGGTCGGCCGTATATCGGCCGACCGGTTCGTTTTATTGCATTCTGGCCTACTTAGCCGATGGTTTTGGCTCCGGCTTTGATGGCTTTGGTATTGGCGGGAATGAGTTTGTGATAGCGCGGGGAGATCGCGTTTTCCAGGGAGTCGATGACGGCCTGGAGCGGGATGATACACTTGCCTGTACGAACGCGCCGATGGCGACCCTGTTGGCCATGCGGGTATTAGTCCATCGGCAATTTCATTGCACGGCACCCCGTAGCATTTGAGGTGCTCGGTATCGGCCAGCTCCATGTCGATGAGCGAGGAGTTCATGATATGGATGCCGCCGTCTTCGATCCGGGCAGTATTACCCTACTGCCACTGGAAGTCGTACTGCAGCCGCAGACGGACCTGATACCCGTCGCGGCCGCCGAGTTTTTCGTCCGCGTCCTGGTAGGACAATCGGTTCAGGATGGAGAGCCCCTTGAGATCGCCGCCAAAGGCATACACCGTATTCAGGTTGTATTCTCTGCGGTCAAAGGTCGCGTGGGGGCCTGTGTTCGGCGTGGTGCCGAACCCGGCCTTGAGGTTGGACTTGAGACCGTCGATCCCGATCCGGGCGAAGTCGTACCCCACGCCGAGCAGGGCCATCTGTTCGCCCGCGCGGTTGAAGTCGTAGTTCATCATTTTGTTGAAGAAGGGATAGTTGCCCCAGGAGTTGCGGATACCCTTGGAGCCGTCCACCAGGGTGCCGCCGAGATAGAAATCGATACCATCGACCTTGACCACACCCTGCAGCCCGATTTCCCCCGAGCTGTAGGTCCCTCTGCGCTGGTCTCCGACGCTGCTCTGGTTCAGCCCCTGGAAGGTGACCTCGTAGGCCACGGCATCGTGGTCGCCGAAGGTGTATTTTGCCTGGGTGAAGAAGGTGTTGTCCATGTTCGGGGCGTAGTAGTTCCAGAAGCGCAGGGGCAGGTTTTTCGAGGCCTGCCAGTCCGCCCCGGCCATGAGCACGCCACCCTTGTTGCCCTTGAGCCCGGCCATCTCGGACAGGGGCTTGAAGAGCTCGGTGTCTCTGCCCTTCTCCTTGTCCACCCAGAAGAGACTGAACGCCAGGTTGTCTACGTCCTCGGACTTGATGCCGTAGGCCTCGAAGGTCTGGGGCAGCATGCGGCTGTCGTCGCCGTTGATGAGTGGAGTTTCGATGCGCTGCCGCCAGACGCGGACTTCGCTTTGTGCGAAGCGGCCCTTGAGGTAGGCCTCGCCAAGGGCGTGAATCCCCTGGTTCCTGCTGGAGAGCAGTCCAGCGCCGCCCTTGCGGTTCTCGTTGAAGGAGTCGATGAAAGGCTCGGACACGTAACCCGCCAGCCCGGCCCCGAAATGATCGGCAATCCAAGGGGTCTCGTATTTGAGAAAGCCGCCCACGGCCAGGGATTCCCGGACCCGGTTGAAACTCTTTCCGGTAGTCTTGTTGCGCTGGGTGAAATAATACGTCCGAAACTGGCCGGTGATCGTGCCGTATTTGGAGGGCGTTTTGTCGTCGTCAGCCAGGCAGGGCAAGGCGTACAGGAGTATACAAAGACAGGCCAACAGGGAGAGACGGACAAACGCGGACATGCGAAAACCTTGGAACGGGTTAAATTCAAAGGGCATGGCTCGTCAAGGCACGCCCTGGCACGGGGAAACCCTAACGCAAGGCAACAAGACAAGTAAATACTTTGGGAAACAATCCTGTTCGGTCAAATGGAGCAGAAGTCGCACTTGACCGGAGGGTCCCGTGACAGGGCGGATCAAGTCTGCGTAAAAAAGCCCGGCCAGCTCGTTGCAGTTAAGAGCTGGCCGGGCCGTCTGTTGCTTGCGTGCCGGTCTAACCGATGGTTTTGGCACCGGCTTCGATGGCTTTGGTGTTGGCGGGGATGAGCTTGTGATAGCGCGGGGAGATCACGTTTTCCAGGGAGTCGATGACGGCCTGGAGCGGGATGATTCCACTTGCCTGCACGAACGCGCCAATGGCGACCATGTTGGCCATGCGGGTATTGCCGAGCTCGTCGGCGATTGCATTGCACGGCACTCCGTAGCATTTGAGGCGCTCGGTATCGGCCAACTCCATGTCGATGAGCGAGGAGTTGATGATATGGATGCCCCCGTCTTCGACCCGGGCCTGGAACTTGTCCAGAGACGGGCGGTTCATGGCGATGAGCGATTTGGGCCTATGGATGATGGGCGACCCGATGTCTTCCTCGGACAGGACGACAGTGCAGTTGGCGGTGCCGCCGCGCATTTCCGGGCCGTAGACCGGGATATAGGTGACGTTGAGGCCGTCCTTCATGCCCGCGTAGGCGAGCAGGTTGCCGATGAGCATGACGCCCTGGCCGCCGAAGCCCGCGATGATGGAGTCTATGTAGCGCATCAGCAGACACCTCCTTCCTCGGACACATCCTTGAAGATGCCGAGCGGGAAGTAGGGGATCATTTCCTTTTCAATGCGTTCATTGGCCTGAAGCGGTGTCATTTTCCAGTTGGTCGGGCAGCCGGAGAGCAGCTCCACGAACCCGAAGCCGGTGTTGTTCAGTTGGAACTCAAAGGCTTTTTTCAGGTACTTTTTGGAAGCGCGGATGTTCTTGACGTTGTTGAGCGCACCGCGTGCGGCAAAGGCCACGCCGCCGAGGGAGGCGAGGATTTCGGTCATGCGGATGGGGGCGCCTTCGTGGGTCATGCACCGTCCGGCGGGTGTGGTGGTCGTTGTCTGGCCGATGAGCGTGGTCGGGGCCATCTGGCCGCCGGTCATGCCGTAGATCGTGTTGTTGACAAAGACCACGCAGATTTTTTCGCCTCGGTTGGCGGCGTGCATGATCTCGGCCATGCCGATGGAGGCGAGGTCGCCGTCACCCTGGTAGGTGAACACGAACTTGTCGGGCCGGGAGCGTTTGACGCCCGTGGCCACTGCCGGAGCGCGGCCATGGGGTGCTTCCACGGCGTCCACATTGAGGTAGTTGTAGAGGAAGACCGAGCAGCCGATGGAGGCGACCAACAGGGTTTTCTCTGCCAGCTTCAGTTCGTCGAGCAGTTCCCCGACCAGCCGGTGGGCGATGCCGTGGTGGCAGCCCGGGCAGTAGTGGGTGGCCCGGTCGATGACGGACTCGGGACGCTGGAATACTATTTTTTCATTTGTTGCAGTCATTTATTTACCCTCCAGGCAGTTGAGGATGGGTTCCTCGAGTTCGTCCGGGGTGGGCAGGTTGCCGGGGTAGATGGCGTAGAAGTCGGAGTCTGCCACCGTGCGGATGGCGAGGCGGACGTCGTCGAGCATCTGGCCCAGGTTGTGTTCGATGGTCAGGAAGCGCTTGCCCTGCTTGGCCAGTTCGAGGAGCTGGGCAGAGGGATAAGGATAGAGGGTAATGGGCCGGAACAGCCCGACCTTCTTGCCTTGCTTGCGGAACTTGCGCACAGCGGATTTGGCGATGCGACCGATGGAGCCGTAGGCACAGATGATCAGTTCCGCGTCCTCGCATTCGAATTGTTCGCACTCGGCGAGGTCGGTCCAGGCGTCGTATTTGGCTTGAAGGTGTTTGTTTTGTTCGGCCAGTTCGCCTTCCAGGAGGAACAGGGACTTGATGAGCCGTTTTTCGCGGTCTGCGGTCTTGCCCTTGATGCACCAGTCGTCCCCGGCCTGCTCGTCGACATTGTCCGGGGTCCACGGGGTGATGGGTTCCTTCATCTGGCCGAGAATGGCGTCGCCCAGGATGAGCACCGGGGTGCGGTGCTCGAAAGCGATGTCAAAGGCGCGGATGGTCAGGTCGTAGGCCTCCTGGACCGTGCCCGGGGCAAAGGTGAAGTGGCGGTAATCGCCGTGTCCGCCGCCTCGGGTGGACTGATAATAGTCGCCCTGGGCAGGGCCGATGTCGCCCAGGCCTGGTCCGCCCCGGTTCATGTTGACGAGGACTGCCGGGATTTCACTGCCCGCCATGTAGGAGATGGCCTCCTGTTTGAGCGACATGCCGGGCGAAGAGGACGAGGTCATGGCGCGGATACCGGCGGCACCGGCACCGAGCAGCATGTTGGCCGCGGCCACCTCGGATTCCGCTTGCACGAAATCGCCGCCCGCCTTGATGATCTCGGAGGACATGAATTCCGGGATGTCGTTCTGGGGTGTGATGGGGTAGCCGAAGAAACATTTGCATTTGGCGGCCAGGGCGCCGCGGGCGATGGCTTCGTTGCCTTTGACAAAGAGGCGTTCGGGTTGCTTGCTCATGCTATTTGCCCCCTTTTTTCTTGGGGGTTCGGTAGACGGTGATCGCCACGTCGGGACAAATCTGTGCGCAGGACGCGCAGCCGGTACACTTGTCCGCATCGGCTTCGGGCACTTCGACGACCTTGTAGCCGCTGGCGTTGAACCGGTCCGACTGGACGATGATGTCCACAGGACAGACCGTGGTGCACAGGAGACATCCCTTGCACCGTTCTTCCTGGACTTCGATTCGAGACATTAAAACTCTCCGGTTTAATTGAAAAAAATGGCTTCTGACTGCAATTATTTTATAAGCATCGCATCCCCGTAGGAGAAGAAGCGAAACCCGTTTTCCAAGGCGAATTGGTAGGCCGAAAGGACCGTTGCCCTCCCGGCCAAGGCTGAAATCATAATGATGAGCGAGGATTCTGGCAAATGAAAGTTGGTCAGAATCCCATCAAGTACGGTAAAATCATATCCCGGAGAGATGAAAATATTTGTTTCTCCCGCAAATTTTGACACCTTGCCGCATTCTCGGAACATGCCTTCCAGGGTGCGCGCGCTAGTGGTGCCGACGGCAATGACCGGACGGCCTTCCGCCTTGGCCTGATTGATGGCGTCTGCCGTGGCTTGCGGCACCTCGATGTATTCGGCGTGCATCTGATGCTGGCGGATATCCGCGCAACGCACCGGGCTGAACGTGCCGTAGCCCACGTACAGGGTGACCTCGGCCCAGGAAAATCCCCGGTCCGTCAGTTGGCTTCGCAGTTCGGGCGTGAAGTGGAGACCTGCCGTGGGCGCGGCCACAGACCCGGTCTTGGATTCGTCGGCGTAGGTTGTCTGGTAGCGTTCCCGGTCCGCGTCCGAGTCCGGGCGCTTGATATAGGGCGGCAGGGGCAGATGGCCCATGGCCTGAAAATGTCCCGTGAGATCGCCTTTCCATTGCAGCTCCACCTGCCAGCGTCCGAAGTGTCCGGCCTCTGTCGCCCTGAGCCGGAAATCATCGCTGAAGGTGATGAAGGTGCCCGGTTTCGGTGTCTTGGAGGCGCGTAACAATCCCTCGGCGCGAGTCGTGAACCAGCCGTCCTCGTCCATGGGCATGGTCTTGAGCAGCGGTAAAGGGGTCAGCAGCAGGAATTCCACGCGGCCGCCCGTGGGTTTCATGCCGAAGATTCGTGCCGGGATGACGCGGGAGTTGTTGGCTATGAGCAGCGCGTTTTCCGGCAGGTGGTCGGCCAGATGGGTAAAGGCCGTCGCCTCTCTCGTGCCCTGCTTGCGGTCGAGCACCAGAAGCCGTGAGCCGTCACGTCGGTCTGCGGGTTGCTGGGCAATGCGGTCTTCCGGCAGGTCGTAGTCGTAGCTCGAAAGCCGGTAATCCTGGGGTATTTCCATATATATAGGCCCTTCCTCTGTGGTGTTCCGTGTTCTACCTTATCATAAATTCAAGGGGTATGTTTTTCTTTGTTATATATTTCAGACAGATATCAATTCCGGGTGTCAAATGCGGCTTTAGGCTTGATATTGGCCGTAATAATGGTATTTCATTAGTCATGAATTGGCTTTCCGTGGCTGAGATAGCCAAACTTACCCGCATTCCCGCGCCGACGGCCCGTCGGTACGCTTCCTTGTTCAAGGATTTTTTGGGCGGCAGGAAATTGGGCCGTGTCACCAAATACCCCGATGATTCTGCCGTAATATTTGAAAAAATTTCGCGTATGTACGGTGAAGGCAAGGTGACTGCCGAGATTGATGAAGCCCTGCGTGGCGAGTTTACCCGGACCATTGATGTGGAGCAGCCCCCCCAGCCGCCCGCCCTGGCCGGGGAAATGTTTGCCGAACTGGCGGGCGCGTTCAACGGGGTCATGGGCAAGGTGGCATCCTGCATGGAGGTCATCGCGGATCAGAAATCCGTCATCGAGCGGCAACAGGATGACATCCACAAGCTCAAGACAGCCTTTGTCCTTCTGGCCCGTAGCCAGAAGAAGATGAAACAACTGCCCGCGTCCTTCGAGGGGCTGCCTGAGGAATTCCTCCTGCAAACCCAGGCTCTTGAGCAAAAGGACGCCGAGATTGAAGAGATAGCCCTGAAGCTTTCTTTTGATACTTCGGACATCAAGGCCAAGCTTCAGATACTCGAATCCGAATTGGTGAGGCTTCGCAAGGACCGCCGGGAAATGGAGAAATTTCTCCAGGATAAGATAGATCGGCTCAAAGACGCGTCCTCATAGACTTTTCTTTTGGTCCGGCTCCTGATACACCGGACACAGCTCTGGCCAACCACAAGAACGTTCCAGGAGGCAGTTATGCGTTCTTTCATTAAATTGCTCTTTATGGTTTCCCTGCTTTTCCTTTTTGCCGCCTGCACCACCACCGGCAGCAAATCCGCTGACGCCGATCCGGCGGGCGGGACCAAGGCCACGCAGCAGGAGCCGGACTTCTACTATGATTTTGACGACATTCTCATCCCCAAGGAAATCTCCTACGTGGATGACGATTCCTACAAGCTCGACAATGCGAAGTTCCGCGCCGCCATCATGAAATTCAAGGGGCGGGTCGAGGTGATGGAACTGGTCCAGTACTTTGTCAACAACATGACCAAGGACAACTGGACCCTGCTCTCCAACAACAAGACCGGCACCCTCTCTATCTTGAGCTTCGAAAAGTTCAACAAGAGCTGCGTGATTCAGGTGGACGATTCCTTTGGTTCCGCCAAGATCACCATCTTTGCCGTGGAACTCAAGGATTCCGAGGCCAAGGGCAAGTAACCGATGCAGGCGCATTATCGCTTTGCCGGATTCATGGGCAAGCGTGTCCATTTAGGTGTTACCGGCTCCATAGCCGCCTACAAGGCGTTGGACCTCCTCCGGGCCATACAGGAGGCGGATTGCATGGTGTCCGCCACCCTCACCGAGGCGTGTACCAAGTTCGTTTCCCGGCTCAGTTTCGAGGCCTTGGGCGCTTCGCCTGTTTATGGTGGCATGTTTGACGGCTCTGCGGACGGCGATACCGTCTTCGATCACCTTGAACCGGGGCAGAGTGCTGACGTCATGGTTATCGCACCCGCTTCGGCCACTACCATGGCCCGTCTCGCCTGCGGCTTGGCTGACGATATGCTCTCCTGCCAGGCCCTGGCCTTCCCCGGCCCGAAGATCGTGGCTCCGGCCATGAACCCGCGCATGTGGTCGGCTCCGGCCACCCGGCGCAACTGGCAGACCCTGGGCGATCTGGGGTACATCCGTATCGAACCCGACAGCGGTAATGTGGCGTGCGGCGATACCGGCTCAGGCCGTCTGGCACCCCTTGAAGAGATTTTCACCGCCACGATCAAGGCCGTCAGTCCGCAGGATATGGTAGGGCGTAAGGTGCTGGTCACCCTTGGCCCCACCCGTGAGCCGTGGGACGCGGTCCGGTTCTGGTCCAATCCATCCAGCGGCACCATGGGCGCGTGCATGGCCATGGCCGCCCATTTGCGCGGAGCTGACGTGACCGTTGTCAGCGGCCCCACAGGGTTGACCTTTCCCCGAGGCATCAACGTGGTCGCGGTGCAGACCGCGCAGCAGATGTTCGCGGCCGCCACCGACCTATGGCCCGGCATGGATGTAGGATGCGCCACGGCTGCGGTCGCCGACTTCCGGCCCGTACCGTTCGGTGATACCAAGTTCAAGAAATCCGATGCCGACGGCCAGAATCTTCTGGTCGAATTCACGCCCAACCCGGATATCCTCAAGGCCTTGGGTGAGACGAAAGCCAAAGGGCAGAAGCTCATCGGATTCGCTGCCGAAACCGGCGATCTGAAGGGAGAGGCCGAGCGCAAGTTGAAAAGCAAGAACCTCGACCTCCTGGCTGCCAACGACATTTCCATGGAAGGGAGCGGTTTTGGAACCGGGACCAACCGGATGTATGTACTCGATGCGGCAGGGCGGCAGGAATCGTGGCCGCAGTTGCCGAAAACCGAAGTGGCTTGGCGGTTATGGGATCACCTTCTTCTCGGCTGAATACCCTTGAGCGGCTTAGGCCATGGTTGGAATCCGGGTTGGAGTATGTCTTCCATCCGGGTGGTGGCGATGGCAATGCCCAATCGAGCGGTTTTTCCGAATCGGTTCCTCCGTCTTCGGGACAGCCGTTTGCTCCAGTGCGACAATCTTTCCAGTCGCAGGGTCAGCCGCAGGCCCGACCCACACCACCGATAACTCGCCAACCGGAGCAGGCAACCTCCCGTTCCGGGAATTCTTCGCCGTCAGCCCCTCGGACTTCGGTTTCCGGTTTTCCCGAGCCTTGGGCCACAGCCCTGGTCAAAATCCCGGCCAACCACAAGATGGTTTGGACCTACATGGAGCTGGGATTGGATTTTGGAGGACAGGCCGACGCCAAGCGAAGGGCCCTCATGGGCAGTCTTATCCGTTCGCTCAAGTTGCCGACGGGAACGGTGGCGTTCTGGCCAGTGTCCGCTTTGCTGGGTGGGACCTTGCAGCCCAACCGGGAATTTTTTTGGCAGGGATGGCGTCAGTGGCAGACACCACATATTGTCTGTTTTGGCGCGGAGTCGCTCCAGGCTATTCTGCCAGAGGCCGACCCCGGGCTGACTACTCATATGAAGGAGAGTGTCATGGTTCATGTTTTGCCCTCCGTTCCGCAACTCCTGCGCATGCTTCCCCATGAACAACAATTGGTCGTGGAACCGCTCACTACGCTGCGTTGGTAGATTTTTTGGGACGCGCCAGCGGTGTTTTCAGCCCGGAATGCCCTTTTCCTCGTATTTTCAGCAAAAAGGGCCCTTGTAGGCGTTTTTTCTTCAAGGGCAAGCCCACGGTCGAATTCTCAGCGGAAAGCGCGTCACGACTAAAATTGAAGGAGTAGCTCGTCAGCCCTTGGCGGGCTTGGGTTTCCCGACATTTTGGTTGTCGTTTATCGGCTTGAAGGGGCAGGGGGCTGGAATTCGGGCACCATTTGGCAACTTGCGCAATCGGCATCACCTAGCGTATGTGGATTCGTCGAACAAGGAACGGTGTTCCTGCTAGACCAGAATGAACTTGCCGTTCGTATCCTCGGACAGCACATAGAAGAAGGAATTGTACAGACTCATGAAAATACTTGTTACCGGCGCTGCCGGGTTTATCGGATTTCACTTGTCCAGGCGTTTGATTGCGGAAGGCCACGAGGTGGTCGGTCTGGACAACCTCAACGACTATTATGATGTCAATCTCAAGAAAGCGCGGTTGTCCATCCTTGGTGAAAGTGCATTGTTCACCCATGTGAACATCTGTCTTGAGCACGATCAGCCCATGAGCGAGCTGTTCAAGGCCGAGCAGTTTACCCATGTGGTCAATTTGGCTGCGCAGGCGGGCGTTCGTTACTCCATTGAGAATCCCAAGTCCTATATTGACTCCAATGTCGTCGGATTTTTGAATATTTTGGAAGGTTGCCGCCATAATGGAGTACAACATCTGGCGTATGCTTCCAGCAGTTCCGTGTACGGCATGAACACCAAGATGCCCCTTTCTCCTCATGAAGGGGTTGATCATCCCATGAGCCTGTATGCCGCCACCAAAAAGGCCAACGAGATGATGGCGCACTCCTACAGCAACCTCTATGCGCTGCCCACCACGGGCCTGCGTTTCTTCACGGTCTACGGCCCCTGGGGTCGGCCCGACATGGCGCTATTCCTGTTTACCAAGAACATTCTTGAGGGTAAGCCGATCAACGTCTTCAACCATGGCAAGATGCGCCGCGACTTTACCTATATTGACGATATCGTGGAAGGGGTAGTCCGTGTAGTCAAAAACACGGCGACTCCCAATGAAAAGTGGGATGGGAACAACCCGGATCCGTGTAGCAGTCCGGCGCCGTACCGTATCTACAACATCGGCAACAACGCCGTAGTGGAGCTTTCCCGCTATATCGAAGTCATTGAGGAAGTTGTCGGGAAAAAGGCCATATACAATTATATGGACATGCAGCCCGGTGATGTCCCGGCCACGGAAGCGGATGTACAGGATCTGGTCCAGGATGTCGGATTCAAGCCGGACACGACCATCGAAGTCGGTATTCGCAATTTCATCGACTGGTACCGCGAGTATTACGGGAAATAGTCCTACCACCCCGCTGGAGCCGGATTTTACGGTCGGGCGGCATAAATGATCCATCAGAAAATGGGTGTCGAAAGGCACCCATTTCTTTTTTTTGTCCACTTTTCCTTCGAGTGTCTTGCTATCGGGACAGAGTTGGCCTAGGAACAGTATGTGGACAGCGGTGAGTGTTTCACGTGAAACATTGGGCCAGATTTCATGATTGTTTCACGTGAAACACATGAGCAGATCAAGATCAACGCAAGCGAGGGTCCTGTGGCGAGAAGAATTGTTGTGGCGAATCAGAAGGGCGGAGTAGGGAAGACCACCACGTCCGTGAATCTGGCCGCGTCTCTGGCCGTTATGGAAAAACGTGTTCTGCTGGTGGACTGTGACCCGCAGGGAAACGCTTCCAGCGGGCTGGGTTTTTATCCTGGTGATCGGCGCGAGAATATTTATTCCGTGCTGTTTGAACCCAAGAACGTGCACAAGGCGATCTACAAAACCGATGTACCGTTCCTCGACATTCTGCCGGGTACGCAGGATTTGGTGGGCGCTGAAATCGAGCTGGTGGACAAGTTCGGGCGGGAATATTACCTGCGCGACCTGCTCCTGACAGTGGATAAGGAGTACGAGTACATCCTTATCGACTGTCCTCCTTCCCTCGGGCTTTTGACGGTCAACGCCTTGTGCGCTGCAACCGAGCTTTTAGTGCCACTTCAGTGTGAGTATTACGCTTTGGAGGGTATTGCGCAGCTCTTGATGACTTACGAACTCGTGCGCAAGCGGTTGAACACCGAGTTGGATATCCTTGGCGTGGTGCTCACCATGTATGATTCCAGAAACCGGTTATCCTGGCAGGTTAAGCATGAGGTGCGCAAGGCGTTCCCTCAGCACCTGTTCGAGACGATCATACCCAGGAATGTGCGTCTTTCGGAGGCCCCGAGCTTTGGCAAACCCGTGATCAATTATGATATAAAGTCGCGGGGGGCCGAGGCATATCTCGCGCTGGCCCAGGAAGTGGCAAAAAGCACTACCGCCAGGGGCTAGCGCCGGTTCTTTCAAAGAGGATCACGACCGATCACATGGCTGTGATCGGCGTGATAATGCGGCGAAGATCAGTACCGGCCTTCCTTGTCCCGGGCCTTTTCATCCCGGAAGGGGGTGCACTCGGTGAGGATGGTATCTTTGAAATGCTTCTTGACGATTTTGGCCTGGCAGTTCTGGCATTGGAACGCGACCAGACCGGCCAGATTGGCGGCGGTAAGCCGGAATTTGCGCGGATCGTCAACAGCCCAGTCGTCGGTGGCGTTGCCGCAGTGCTCGCATGCCACGTCCGTGTCCACCGGGTAGGAGAAGTCCCAGTATTCTTGCAGGGTCTCCCAGTCTTTTGTGGGTTCGGGATTGACTTTGGGAAGGGTCGTGTCTTTGAGGCCCAGCTTGGAAAAGACATCGTTTTTGACCACTTTCCAGGCCTCTGCAGAGAGTAGGGCACCAATGAGGTTGCCGTCTTTGTCGAAGAGTTCGTTGATATGATCAGACATGCATGCTCCGGATAGGTTTTACGTGTGTACGGGGCGTTATAGGCACTATCGTCCGTGTGGGCAAGGTGCAATACAGCAAGGAGACGTTTATGACATCGGGTAATAGAGGGCTTGGACGCGGTTTGGACGCGCTGCTCGGGGGCGTGCGGGAAGACGAGCAAAAGAGTTCGGACTCCTCGGAAGTTCGCATGATCTCCATTGAGGCCATCTCGCCCAATCCATATCAACCGCGACGGGAGTTCTCCCAGGAGGGGTTGAGTGATCTATCCGCCTCCATCCAGGCCCGTGGCGTCTTGCAGCCTGTCCTTATCCGTCCGCTGGGCGGGGGCAAGTATGAGCTCGTGGCAGGTGAACGTCGTTTGCGCGCCTCAAAGATGGCACAATTGACCGAGATTCCCACCCTTGTTCGGGATATGACCGACCAGGAGAGCCTGGCCATCGCTCTCATTGAAAATTTGCAGCGCGAGGACCTCAATGCCGTGGAAGAGGCACTCGGCTACCAGCAGTTGCAGCAGCAATTCGGGTTGAGTCAGGAAGAATTGGCGCGACAGGTGGGCAAGAGCCGGTCCGCCGTGGCCAATGCCCTACGACTGCTCAATCTGCCTGAGGACGTGCAAAAGGCCATCCAGCAGGGTGTGATCTCGGCCGGGCATGGCCGCGCGCTCATGGCCGTGATCGAGCCGGAGCTTCAGGAAGCGTTGTACCAGCGTGTGGCCGAAAACGGTCTCACGGTGCGTCAGGCCGAGGCGCAGGCCTCCTTTTGCAAACAGCATGGCCGGTTGCCCGGTGCAGAGGAAGTGGGGGAGTCTGTTTCGAGCGAAAAAATCGTGAAAACAGCACCCATCCCGCTGGACCCGAAGCTTGCCACCCTCCAAGCCGCACTCGACGAATTGCTGGATGTTAAGGTCAAAATATCTGGTTCGCCTGAAAAGGGTAAAATTACTGTAAGTTACAAAGGCGAAAATGTATTGCGGTCATTTGTGGAAAAACTTGGTGCCGACTACGCCTGATACCCTGAAAAGGGCGTTGATCAGTCGTCGGACGATTCCCGATCATGTCGTGATGATCCGTATACGGTGAAGACGTGATCGCGGCAAGGGCAAAAAACTAGCAAAAACCTTAAAATATGGGTGCTTAATTTAATGACACGGACACAAATACGCGCAGCTATAGAGGCCCTTAAAGGGCATAAGGTCATGATCGTTGGCGATCTGATGCTTGACCACTATATGATTGGAGAGGTTGAGCGCATTTCGCCTGAAGCTCCGGTGCCTGTGGTGCGGGTGGAACGCGAGTCATCCCTTCTGGGTGGCGCGGGCAATGTGGCGCGAAACATCACCTCCCTGGGCGGCAAGGCCCTGCTGGTGGCTGCCGTGGGAACGGATGAGGACGGCGGGCGGCTTGAGAAGCTCTGCCTTGACGCGAAACTCAAAACCAAGCTCATTCGTGATCCGGCCCGACCCACCACCAAGAAAACCAGGATTATCGCCGCCAACCAACAGGTGGTGCGCGTGGATCAGGAACTGGCCGTGCCCCTGCAACAGGCCGAATCCGACGAGCTTTTCGCCTATTTGCAAGGAGCTATCGGAGATTATCCGGTGGTCATCCTTTCGGACTACGGCAAGGGATTTATCTGCGAGGATTTCATGATACGGTTCATGGCGTTGATGGATGAATGCAACCCCCGTCCGCTGGTCCTGGTGGACCCGAAGACCGTCAACTACGACCTGTATAAGTGTGTGGATCTGCTCACACCCAACACCAAGGAAGCCGGAGAAGGCGCCGGGCTTCCGGTCAGAGGCCAGGATACCGTGATCAGGGCCGGGCGTGCCCTCTTCGATCGGCTCAAATGCAAGAACCTGCTTATCACCATGGGCGGTGACGGCATGGCACTTTTCGAGGGTACAGAATGTATCCGGCATATCCCCACTTTCGCCCGCAAGGTTTTTGACGTTACCGGCGCAGGCGATACCGTCATAGCCACCGTGGCCCTGGCCCTGTCTTCCGGGCACGACCTGCTCACCGCGTGTACCCTGGCCAACTATGCCGCCGGGGTGGTCGTGGCCCAGATCGGCGCGGCAACCGCGACCACCGACGATATTCTCGAAGCCCTGACGGAGTTGCCGGAACCTGAAGTTGAACAATGGTAAACCGTAACAAAAAACAAAATAAATAATATATAGGATCCAGACCATTATCTTTTTGTTCGCAAAGAACTGCAATGCAGTACAAGCTGCAAGCGAGAAAGGGCATACCCAGGAGGTTGTCCATGGTAAAAACAAAGCTTCATTTCAATACGGCAATTAACAATCTGGGCCCGGCAAAGATTGATACCCCGTTACGATATTCAAGATATATCAAGGATTCAGACAGGTTGTCTTTGATGATGACCGCAGAGGATATCTCTGAAATCGATGTGCCGACCCTGCCCATGCAGTTCGAAAAGGCCGGGCCAAGGGCCAATATCTACTTCGATCCGTCGAAAACCAAATGCGCCATTGTTACCTGCGGCGGACTCTGCCCCGGTATCAATGACGTGATCCGCTCCATCGTCAATGAAACCCACTACAACTACGGTGTCCACACCGTGCTTGGCATCAAAAACGGCCTGCGTGGATTCATCCCGGACTACGGATATGACGTGATGGAACTCTCCCCGAGTTCCGTTTCCAATATCCACCACTTCGGCGGGACCATCCTTGGTTCTTCCCGTGGTCCTCAGGACGCCGGGGAAATTGTGGATTCCCTGGAACGCCTCAATGTCAACATACTCTTCGTCATCGGTGGAGATGGCACCATGCGTGCTGCAAAGGCCATTGGTGACGAAACCGTAAAGCGCGGACGAAAAATGGCGGTCATCGGCATCCCCAAGACCATTGACAATGATATCAACTTCATCACCCGGTCCTTCGGCTTTGATACCGCCGTGGAAAAGGCCACGGAGTCGATCCAGTGCGCCCACGTGGAGGCCACCGGCCTGGACATGGGCATCGGCCTGGTCAAACTCATGGGCAGGGAGGCGGGATTTATCGCCGCACAAGCCACGCTGGCCATGCAGGAGGTCAACTTTCTGCTTGTGCCGGAACAGAAGTTCACCATGGACGGCGAAAATGGCCTGCTTATGGCCCTGGAGCGGCGTATGCGCAGCCGGGGCCATGCCCTAATCGTCTGTGCCGAAGGAGCGGGCCAGGACCTCGTGTGCTGTGAAACCCAGCGTGATGCGTCGGGC
Source organism: uncultured Pseudodesulfovibrio sp. (assembly GCA_963662475.2). Taxonomy (GTDB): domain Bacteria; phylum Desulfobacterota; class Desulfovibrionia; order Desulfovibrionales; family Desulfovibrionaceae; genus Pseudodesulfovibrio. The sequence goes on along the minus strand of CAXXUE010000005.1, from coordinate 20,318 downwards.
AATCCCAAGCTCGGTGATATCTGCGGCTTCCTCACGGAGCGGATCAAGGACTATTTCCAGGAGCGTGATCTGGAAATGGTCATGAAATTCATAGATCCCAGCTACATAATTCGGTCCGTGCCCGCCAATGCCGGAGATCGCGTCTACTGCGGTTTTCTCGGACAAAACGCGGTACACGCCGCCATGGCAGGCAAAACCGGCATGGTCGTGTCGCAACTCAAGTCCAGCATGGTCCATTTGCCCCTGGAGCTGGTTGCCACCAAACGGCGAAATCTCAATGTCGAGTCGGATTACTGGTGCTCTGTCATGGAGGCCACCGGCCAACTGGATTATTTCAAAAGCCAATAAAAAAGGCGGTTTTAAAATATCCTGTTGCTTTTCACGTAAACGGTCTTAAGTCTTAAGAAACTGGCTCATTGTAACTGTAGGGGGATACGATGCAGCAGAGCGACTTTGCAGGACTTATTCAGATTTTCGAAAGATTGGATGCCAAGGGAAAACGGGATTTCTTCAACTACATCAGGCGCATGCTTGGTGAATTGCTTCCCATTTCTGACCATCTGAAAGACATTCGTGAGACCCGTTTTGCTGACGGCTTCTCCTGCCCGCATTGTGGTGGCCAGAAGGTAAAACGCAATGGGACGTACAATGGCCGACAGCGATATCTTTGTCATAGTTGCAAGAAAACATTCAACGATTGGACAGGTACGCCCATCGCTGGCACTCACTACCCAGATCGTTGGATGGAATACATCCAGTTGATGCTTGAAGGTAAAACCTTGAAGCAATGCGCCAAGACACTTGAGATCAGCATCCCGACAGCCTTTTACTGGCGGCACAAGGTGCTAAACGCCTTGCTGCGATTGGGGGATGGCAACCTGCTTTCAGGTATCGTGGAAACCGACGAGACCTACTTCCTTGAGTCCTTCAAGGGCAAGCGCAATTTGACCATCAGAAAACCCCGCAAACGCGGCGGCAAGGCTTCCAAGCGAGGGATATCCCATGAGCAGGTAGCTGTGATGGTGGCAATCTCAAGGGATGGCGGGATTGTTTGTAGAACGTCGGGCCAAGGTGGAACAACAGCTCCCAAGATTCAAGCAACTGTAGGCCAAGCCCTGGATAGCAATGCGATCCTTGTCACAGACGCGGCAGCGGCTTTCAAGCGATACGCCGAACAACAATCAATGGAGCATGTTGCGATCAATCCGAATAAGGGAATCCGCAAACTGGGAATCTACCATATTCAAAGGGCCAACGGGTATCATTCAAGATTGAAAAAATGGATACGCCGTTTTAACGGGGTTGTCAATCGGCGTTGAAAGTTGACCCATCATCGGCGTCGAAATTTGACCCACCCCGAACGTGATTTTCGGGTGTTGGGGGGAGGCTTTTCCGGGGGCGGCGGCAGGGTCGGGAATGGAGGGAGCCCGGAGGGCGACCGGAATTCCCGACCCTGCCGCCGACGCTTATGCGTCCTGCCCTTGGTGCTGTCCCCTGCCTTGTTTCAGCCTCCAGCTTTCATTGCCTGTTTCGATGATCTCGCAGTGATGTGTGACGCGGTCCAACAGGGCCGTGGTCATCTTGGCGTCTCCAAAGACCTGTGACCACTCCCCGAAGCTCAGGTTCGTGGTGATCAGCACCGAGGTCCTCTCGTAGAGCTTTGAGAGCAGGTGAAAGAGCAGCTGGCCTCCTGACCTGGAAAACGGCAGGTAGCCGAGTTCGTCCAGGATGACCAAGTCGAAGCGCGCCAAAGTCTCGGCCAGCCGTCCGGCCTTGCCGTCCGCCTTTTCCTGCTCGAGCTGGTTGACGAGGTCCACCAGATTGAAAAAGCGCACTCGGGCGCCGTTGCGCACGGCATTGGAGCCGATGGCGATGCTTAAATGCGTTTTTCCGGTGCCCGTGCCGCCTACAAAGACCACATTGATCCAGCTCTCCATGAAGCCGCCCTGGTATAGATCCCTGATCCTGGCCTCACCGACGTGCGAGTCCTGGAAGTCGAAACCGTCCAGATCTTTGCTCACGGGAAATCTGGCGATCCCCAGGCGGTATCGGATGCTGCGTACGCGGCGCTCGGCCTGTTCCGCCTTGAGCAGATCTAACAGAAACCGTTCCAGAGTGGCCCCGGATCGACGACCGTGCTCAAGCATCTCGTCGTAAGCTCCGCGCAGGCCATGCAGCTTGAGCTCTTTGAGCAAAGCCAAGATGTCATTGCGAAGCATGGCTCGCCTCCAATAGCTGGTCATAACGTCCGCAGTCGGCCACAGGCTCGCATTTGATCCTGAGGTGATCGGGGACGCAAACCTCTTGGGTTGGCCTTTGATCACGGGAGCGGTTCAAGATGTTAAGGACCACGTCCCGACTCACCGTGTTCTGGTCCAGGGCCGCCTGGCAGGCGTCGGTTACTGCCTGGAGTCCATGGCTGGGCACCGCTGTCAGGATACCCGCAAACTGTCGGTCCCAGTCCTTATGCCGCCGCAGGGACAGACGGATTTGCTCCATCGGCGCAGGAAGCCTCCAGTCCTGGAAGGGAGCGCCGTTGCGGAGCGCTCCGGGCTTACGCTCCAAGACAGGCACGTAGTGCCACGGGTCATAGACAGTCTTTTCTCTGCCGAATCGGCGGGTATGTACGGCCAGCACCCGGCCATCGCGAATCACCGAGATGTGGTCGGCGTACGCCTTGATCTGCGCCGCCTGTCCAGCCGCCTCGCAGGGTACGCTGTACCGGTTGTGATCAAACCGCACCAGACATGTGGAGGAAACCCGGCATTCCTGAATACGGTAGCCATCGAAAGGGGCTGCGGGCTTGATTAGGTTTTCACGCTCCTGCAGGAAGACCTCCCAGATCGTCTTGTCCGTAATCTCCGGATGAGCCTGAGTCTTGGCCCAACCAATAGCTCGCTCCAGCAGCCAGGCGTTGTACTCCTCAAGGCTCCCGAAACGCCATCTGCCGGATAAAAAACGAGTACGTACCAGATGGACTTGATTTTCCACCTGTCCTTTTTCCCAGCCAGCAGCAGGCGTACACAGCGTGGGGTCCACCAGGTAATGAGTGCACATCTGCTCGAAGCGGGAATTGAGTTCGCGTTGCTTGCCGCGTAGAACTTTGTTCACTGCGGTCTTCATGTTGTCGTAAATACCTCGGCCACAAGATCCGCCGAAAAAGGCAAAGCCGCGCTGATGGGCGTCGAATACCATCTCCTGGGTCTCCCGAGGGTAACCGAAGCAGAAGACCATCCGGCTATGGCACAATCGCATGTGCGCGGTCTTGACCGTCATTGGCATGCCGTCAATTTCGAGTTGCTCGTGGCTCCAGTCGAACTGGTAGGCCTCTCCAGAGGCGAAAGTCAGCGGGACAAAGGCTTGCGACACCCTGTGCCCTTCGGCTTCGCGCCAGCGGGAGACATGACGCCGGACAGCATCATAGCCTCCCTCGTAACCTTGCCCCTGAAGCTGCTCAAACAAGACCTTGATCGTGCGTCGATGTTTGCGTGGAAGCCCGACATCCCGCTCCAACTCGCTTTCCAGCCAGGTCGTGAATTCACCAAGTTTGGGCATGGGCTGGATCGCTCGTTTGTACTCGAAGCGCGTCTCCTCCGAGCGCAACACCTTGCGGACCGTATTCCGGCTCATGTTTAAATTCTTGGATATCTGCCTGATCGGCGTCTCATGCCGGTCATGGGCCACCTTAATCTTTCGAATTGTTTCCACCGTCAGCATCTCCTCGCTGGCCCTCCCGTCACGATTTTCTCGTGACCTTGAGGGGCTTGCCGGGGTGGGTCAAATTTCGACGCCGATTACCGGCTCAGGTGGGTCATATTTGCACGCCGATTCACACCAAGTGACGGCTGGTGCCGTCAAAGAGGAAGCAGAGCACCTGCTTGAAAAGTTCATCGATGGGCGTGCCCTTGGGGTTCTTGCGCATGGAGCCGAAAAGGCGGTTGATGTGGGGGAAAAGACCAATGCCACGAATGTAGCGAGCAAAGAGGTTGAGCCCGGCCCGGCTTGTCAGACAGTCGTTCGTGACTTGGACATCGTCGATGAATTTTGCTTTGGTTCTCTTTGAGTTGGACATCCAGCCCTCCACCAAATGGGTGAAACGTTCATGACGTAGTGACTGGATGTGATTGTAAACAAAAACAAGGTGATATGCCAGCTTTGATGTTGTGTCAGGCTGGAGAATCGCTCAGATTAGGTATTAGAAATACATATCAAGAGTCTCAAACAGCTGTTTTAACCGGGCAAACTACAAGGATATCATCTCGGAGGATTGCTTTATTCTTTTTTTTGTATGCAATGCCCAATAGCAATTACTGATACTGTGTCACTTTGGAGGAGGGTGTTACTCATGGCGCGTGAGTTGCCGCAGCCGTCCGATTTTTTGCATTTTCTGCACGAAGCCGCAGACTCGGGCAACATTCAAGAATTCCTTGAGGGTATCTATAATCCGGCAAATTTCAGTCCGGCCGAATGGGCGCGCCTTGTCGATTATTATGAGGAATTGGCCGGGCAGGAGAGTCCGGACAACGTGTTCGTTCCCCAATTAGGCATCGAGACCGCAGCCGGCGTCTTCGAACAGCCGTCCCTGCCCATAGCGGGTCTCGGCCTTGATGCTTCTCTCCTCTCCTTCGGCCCTGCGACGTCCTGGGGCGCACTTCCAATGCCGCCCACTCCCCCCGCCCCGTTCGCCGGTCCCTCGGCCGGTTCCCGTTTCGTGCCGCCCCCTCCGCCGGACGAAGGTCACCATGAAAAGAACTCCCCCAACGTTGACGACGGTCCCGAGATTCCAATTCTCAGGGGTTCTTCCGGTTCGGACAACATCGTGGGCAGCAACAGCTCGGAAATCTTTATCCCAGGCAGCGGCAGCGACTCCATCCATGCGCGCGGCGGCAACGACGTCATCGACATGGGTTCCCACTTGGGTGCAGACGACACCATCGACGGCGGAGACGGGTTCGACGCCCTCTACTTCCGCGATGACGGCTCCGGCCAAACGGACCTTAACGGGGTCTCGGACGTCGAACGGATCGTTCTCGACAACGCGGATTCGAACATGCGAACCGTGGACGCTCTTGTCGGGGCTGGCAAAGTTCTCCAACTGGACGCTACCGCACTGGACGCCAACCACACTTTATATTTCGATGGCCGGTCCGAAACCGACGGCTCATTCGACGTGTTGGGTGGCGATGGCAACGACACCGTCTACAGCGGCGGCCAGAGCGACACCCTGACCGGCGTGGAAAACGTCAACGGCTCCGACCACGACGACACCCTGACCGGCGATGCGGGCGACAACATTTTCTATGGTCGCGAAGGCAACGACGTCATGGACGGCGGCGCGGGCAACGACCGCATCTACTCCCACGCGGGCGACGACACCCTGCTGGGCGGCGAGGGCGACGACCGGCTCTACTCCTACGACGGCAACGATTCCCTCGAAGGCGGCGATGGCAACGACCGCCTCTACGCCTATGAAGGCGACGACTCGCTGTCCGGCGGCAACGGCACGGACTATCTCTACGGCTACGAGGGCGAAGATTCCCTGGAAGGCGGCGCGGACCGCGATTACCTCTACGGCCACGAGGGTGACGATACCCTCAAGGGCGGCGACGGCGACGATATCCTGGAAGGCGGCGCGGGTGCCGACTCCATCGACGGCGGCGACGGCAGCGACATGGTCAATTACACCAGCTCCGACGCGGGCGTGAACGTCGATCTCGCCGCAGGAACCGCCACGGGAGGCCATGCCGAGGGCGACGACCGGCTCTACTCCTACGACGGCAACGATTCCCTCGAAGGCGGCGATGGCAACGACCGCCTCTACGCCTATGAAGGCGACGATTCGCTGTCCGGCGGCAACGGCACGGACTATCTCTACGGCTACGAGGGCGAAGATTCCCTGGAAGGCGGCGCGGACCGCGATTACCTCTACGGCCACGAGGGTGACGATACCCTCAAGGGCGGCGACGGCGACGATATCCTGGAAGGCGGCACAGGGGCCGACTCCATCGACGGCGGCGACGGTACGGACCTGGTCCGCTTCTCCCAATCCGCCGAAGCCGTTTCCATCAACCTGCTGACCGGCATCATTACCGGCGGCTCCAGCACGGGTGACACCCTGATTTCCATCGAAAACTACTACGGCTCGAATTTCGACGACACGCTTGTGGGGAGCAATGACGCCGAACTGCTCGGCGGCCTAGAAGGCAACGACGACATCCGGGGCAACGACGGAAATGACACCCTCTATGGTCACGGTGGCGACGACACCCTGTCCGGCGGCGACGGCGTCGACCGTATCTATGCCCATGACGGCAACGACGTCCTGTCGGGCGGCGCGGACCGCGACTATCTGTATGGCTACGACGGCGACGATACCCTTGAGGGCGGCGACGGCGACGACATCCTGGTGGGCGGCCTGGGAGCCGACTCCATCGACGGAGGCGACGGCACCGACGCTCTCTATTTCTCGCACTCCACCTCAAGCATGGTCATCGACCTCGGGGCAGGGACCTTCACAGGCGACTCCGCCACGGGCGACACGTACACGTCCATCGAGATATTCTACGGCTCCAACTACGACGACACCATCACCGGTTCGGCAGGCAACGACACCTTCGGCGGTTTGTCCGGGGACGACGAACTCTCCGGCGGCGATGGCAACGACGTGATATACGGGCACGCGGGCGCGGATTCCCTGGACGGCGGGACCGGGGACGACCGGCTGTACGGCCACGACGGCGACGACACCCTGTTCGGCGGCGAGGGTCGGGACTCTCTTTACGGCTATGCGGACAACGACGTGCTTATGGGGGACGACGGCCAGGATTATCTCCGGGGCTACGAGGGGAATGACCTGCTCATCGGCGGTACTGGCGCGGACACCCTGTACGGCAACGAGGGCAGTGACACGTTCCACTACGACGGTCTGGATCAGGGCGGCGACCGCGTCTACGAATTCGAGTCCGCCGACGCCTTTGAATTCGATTCAGGCGTCTTTGACGCAACGGCACACTTTGCTTCCGGCGACCTGGGCGGGTACGACGGCGGCAACGGCGGCCTGGGCGACTCCGACGCATGGTTCATCTACGATGAGTCCAACGGCAATCTCTGGTACGACGCCAACGGCGACGACGCGGGCGGGCACACCCTGATCGCGGATGTCTCCGGCGAGGACGTCCTTGAGGCGGACATCACTTTCGTCTGATCCCGGCAGACTGGAACCTTCACAAAAGAAAGCCCGATCCGGCTGACGCAGGATCGGGCGAATGTTTTTTCGCGGCGCGGGAATTAATCCCAGGTGCGCTTGTCCTCGATGGGGCGGATCTGGGGCGGCAGCGTACCGGGAGCCAGCACCTTGAGTACAGGTCTGAGCTTGATCTTCTCGCGGAAGAGATGCAGCAGATCATCCCCCTGGTCGAACTGTCCGGCCTCGATGGAGAGGACCATCTCGTCGATACCGCCGGGGTTGGTGACCTCGATCTGCCACCGCTTGACCTCCTCGAAGCGGGCCATGACCTGCTCCACCTGATGCGGATAGACGAACATGCCTTTGATGCGGGCCGTGGTGTCCACCCGACCGACAATGCCGCCCAGGCGGGGGCTGGTCCGGCCGCAGGCGCACGGTGAACGATCCAGGTAGCCCAGGTCGCCGGTGGCCAGTCGAATGAGCGGATAGGTCTTGTTGAAGGCGGTTACCACCACTTCGCCGACCTCGCCGTCCTTGAGCGGGATGCCGGTGTCGGGGTGACAAATCTCAACAAACGCACGGTTGGAGAGGTGCAGTCCCTTTTTATGGAAGCATTCGTACCCGATGCAACCCACGTCTGCCGTGCCGTAGCCCTGGCGCATGATGCAGTCGAACTTCTTTTCCAGGGTGGAGCGCATCTTCTCGGAAAACTTTTCGCCCGTGACAAAGGCGACTTCCAGGAACAGGTCCTTGCGCAGAGAAAGCCCCATTTCCTCGGCCTTCTGGGCCAGATGCATCAGATAGCTGGGGGTGCCGACATAGCCGGTCACGCGCAGTTTCTGCATGATCTCGATCTGGGAATTGGTGTTGCCGGGACCGGCAGGCACCACGGCGCAGGCGAGATTTCGAAGTGGTTCCTCGAACATGAGCCCTGCGGGCGCGAGATGGTAGTTGAAGGTGATCTGTGCCAGATCGCCGGAGCGGAAGCCGGCGGCGTAGAAGCCTTCAGTCCAGCCCCAGTAATCCTCGCTGCGGTCCTCGGGATCGAAAATCGGTCCGGGAGAGAGGAATACGCGCTGAAGCTCGCCCAAATCCTTGGTCAGCAGCCCACCCAGCCGGGGACCCATGGATTGAAGAAAAATGAGTTCCTTCTTCTTGATGATGGGAATATGCTTGAGGTCAGTCAGGGTGCGGAATTTTTCCACATTAAACTGGGAGCGATCAAAACGTTTTTTGACGTCCTCGGAATAGCGGTAGGCATAGGAGAGCAGTTCTTTGAGCTGGAGCTGACAATACTGTCTGCGCTCCGACTCATCGAGTACCTCGCGGCGGGAATAGATCCCTTCAGTGCGGTCTTTTCTGGTCATATGTATGCTCCTGTATGGAAGATTTGCCGTATTCAACGGGGAGCGGGACTATACCATTTTCAATAAATTTTGCAAGGAAAAAATTAAATTGTTCGTTATATCAAACGGTTAGACTGTCAAAGGTGGAATTATCCTGATGCAATTTCTGCTTGACAGTGGATATGCAAAATAGATAGAGATACCCTCCCTGGAACGCGGGTCGTTAACTCAGTTGGTAGAGTATCTGCCTTTTAAGCAGAGAGTCACTGGTTCGAGCCCAGTACGACCCACCATTTCTGCGTCCCCATCGTCTAGTGGCCTAGGACTCCGGCCTCTCACGCCGGCAACAGGGGTTCAAACCCCCTTGGGGACGCCAAGACAAATCAACGGGTTACGGTGAATGCCGTAACCCGTTTCTTGTTTACGTGGCTCGGCCGCGTGGCTCGAGTGCCACGTCAGCATCACCGGACCAACTTCAGGGCGGGCGGTTCCCTGTCCCCGTCATCACTCCAGGCCGCATCCAGGGCATCCACCGCGCCGGTGCTTTTCTTGACCTTGTGGATGTAGCGTTGTGTCGTCGCAATCGATTTGTGACGAAGCAACTGCTGCACTTCCACGATGGTCGCCCCGTTATGGATGGCGATGCTGGCAGACAAGTGGCGGATTCCGTGATAACCGAAGTTCCTCACGCCGACATCGGTGCACAGCCGCCGCAGCCAGCGGTTGTTGATGTCCAGAAGACCTTCGAACCGGCTTCCGAACACCAGTTCCTCGTCCCTGGACATCAGCTTCCATTCCGCCAGGTGCGCCCTGAGCATGCCGGAAATGGGCAGCTCGTCGAACTCGGCATTCCCGCTTCTGCGCTTGTTGGTCCAGAATCCGATCATGCCCGTGGCCAGATTGACTTCCGACCACTTGAGCTTCCACAGTTCGCCCCGGCGGGCAGCCGTGTGAAACGCCAGCAGAAGCAGCTGTCGTTGCAGGGGCGTTGCCGCGTCCACGACCACACGGAAGTCCTCAAGCGGCGGAACCCACCTCGGGTGACGCTGCTCGGGGAACTTGTCCACGGATCGGAACGGATTCGTCTTGTCCATGCCCAGATACCGCGCACCCCATTTCCAAGCGGCGGCAAGCTGTTTTCGATCACGGTTGGCCGTGTTCCCTGTGGTCTGCTTCTTGAGCCGACTCAGGTGGTTCAGGGCCATCAGCGGGCTGATTTCATGAACCAGCTGTGTCGGCCTTGCCGTCATTTCGAACAAACGCCGAAAGGCAAGGCGTTTGTCCGAACAACTTCCCTTGGACCATGTGGCCGTGGCGTAATCCATGTAGGCATTCGCCCAATCCCCGGCCAACACTTCCAGGCCCACGCGATGCATGTCCTTTCGTTTTTCCGCATCGGCGAACTCCAAGGCTTCTCGGGTCTTGTTTTCCCATTTTTCCGCGTCTTTCATTTTGTCAAAGAGCTGGGTGCGCCGGATTTGCCGCGTTCCGTCGGTGGGTGTGTAGCGCACGGACCCACGCCACCGCTTTCCTTCCTTGTAAGGCATTGTCTTTTCTCCTTATAGGGAAGGCCGCTTACCGGGATTCACGCTGCCACAGCTTGTGTTTGTCGGTCAAATTATTCCGCTGCCGTTTTTTGGCCACAGGAGCATCGGCTGGCTGATCCGTCGTCCCCACGGTGTTCCGTACCAGGTAGGCGTCCACGTGTTCCCGGTGAAACCGGATACCACGTTTCCCGACAACGAAAGCCTTCAAGTGAGCCTTCATGTCATTGCGCCTTACAAGACTTTCGGAACATCCCAAAAGCTTGGCAACTTGTTTAACCGTCAACACATCTTCCACGTTCACGACCTTCAACCGGTTTCGTCGAGCAGGGCATCCTGATGCTCAACACACCAGTTCAACACTCCCGGCATGTGCAAAGTCAAACGGCGGGAGGGGGAAAAGAATAAAAAAACGACCCCGCCGGGAAATGGCGGGGCCGCATCTAATAGGAACTGCCCAGATAGGCGTTCGATATGTCACGGCGACCGGGGGAATGCCCTGCCGCTTCCTCGATGGCGTCTCGCGCTTCGTTGTCTAGCCGGGGCCATTCGTCCCCGACCATTGTCAGGGCTGTCTCCTGGAACGCCTGCACGCTCCCGTGCTGGTTAGGCGGCTCAAAGCCCGCGTGATTCACATACATTTGATGAAACCGTTCGTGACGGAGGCCGTGCAGGGTACCCCCGGCATCCTTGCCCGTCAGTCCGTGTTTCCTAGCTGCATAATCCAGCCGGTGCAGCCATTCGTCGCCCATGCCCTCGGGCATGAGGTTGTGGATGCCCTTGCGGTCGGAGGGCGACACGTATTCCCCTGCACGCTCTAGAGCCGCTTCTTGTTGCCGGGACAGACCATGTAGGGTCCTGGGCCTGCCGCCCTTTGTCCCGTACTGGATGAGAAGGCTATGGTTTTCCCGGTCCCAGTCGTTGGGCAGGTCCAGCTTGGCCGATTCTTCCCGACGCAGCCCGAGCTCATACATTAACTTGATCTGGACCGCCGCCCGACCAGCATGCCGGAACGACGCGTCGTTCCGCATGCTGGTCAGGGATTCTTCAACCACTTCCGGGCTGACCGCGCGGGACGCCTGATTGGCGATGGAGCCGCGCCGCACCCCGAAGGTCGCGTTGCTTTTGCTGATATTGTCGTTCTCGTAGGCACGGCAGACGTGGCGGGCAGCGCTGAAGACTTCGGCAATCCTGCCGTCGCCCACGCCGTCCGCACGCATGGTGTCCGCCACGTTCTGGAAATGCCTGTTTGTCACCTTGGTCCATTTCTCGACCCCCATGTTCGCCTGGCGCAAAACATCCACGAAATGGCGGGCCGTCTGGCGGATCCGGTGTTGTCTCGATTTTGGCCCGGACAAGGTTGCCCGGTTCACCGCAAACATAAGGCTGTCGGATTTTCCCATTTGAATTCTCCTTCGTTAAAGGTTCGGGGCAGCGCCCCGGGACAAGCAGATCGGACTTTTCCCGTTATCCGAGAAAGACCTGCCTGTGGCGGTAAACCCGCCACGCATCACCAGCTAAGGGAAGAATTAATGCCCGTTTCCCATTGGAAGAAGATTCCGGAAAACCCAGTCAATAAGGGGTGCTGCCCCGCAAGCGCGTACGTCTTGCGGATTGGATGGCAGCCGTAGGGGAAGTGCGGCAATGACAAGCGTAGATACTTGCCATTCCACCATCGGCGGGTGCTGCGTTACAGCCTGCGTGTTTGGATTTGGAAATGACCGTTTGTTTGGAAAACGGCGCGCGGATCGTTGAAGCCCTAGGCTTCTTCATGCGTCATCAGTTCGGACTTCGTCACGAACTTATGACGCGCGTCAATGCGTTTGACCTCCTTCTGGTAACGGAATTATCCGATGGATATGCCCAACTATATGACGCCGCCAAACCCTCGCGCAAGGTCCGGCGGCAGGGTTGCTGCCCCTCCCGTCGATTCTGCCGCGAGCGTAACGCAAGCAGCAGCCGGGGCAAGGCCAAGCCCTGCGGGCGGACGCTTCGCGGTCCGGCCTTGCCCCGACGACTTTACTTGCGTCGTGATTACCGCAGGCGACGGCGAGAGGGATGGCGGGTTTGACTCCGGCTCAAGGGATATACAATACCAGCCCAGATTCTCAGGGCGTAACAAGCAACGGCGGCTGCGCATTGTGGAGGCCAACCGTTTTCATTTCGCTTCTGGTTAGTCCAACCTAATCTGAGCGATTCTCCAGCCTGACACAACATCAAAGCTGGCATATCACCTTGTTTTTGTTTACAATCACATCCAGTCACTACGTCATGAACGTTTCACCCATTTGGTGGAGGGCTGGATGTCCAACTCAAAGAGAACCAAAGCAAAATTCATCGACGATGTCCAAGTCACGAACGACTGTCTGACAAGCCGGGCCGGGCTCAACCTCTTTGCTCGCTACATTCGTGGCATTGGTCTTTTCCCCCACATCAACCGCCTTTTCGGCTCCATGCGCAAGAACCCCAAGGGCACGCCCATCGATGAACTTTTCAAGCAGGTGCTCTGCTTCCTCTTTGACGGCACCAGCCGTCACTTGGCCCACTTTGATGTCCTGACCAAAGATCCGGGCTACGCGGCTGCCATCGAAACAGACATCAAGAGCATGGCCTCATCGCACACCGTCAAGCGGTTCTACCAATCATTCTCCGCACAACGGACCTATCTTTTTCGCCGTCTGTTGCAGCAACTCTTCCTTTGGCGACTCAGCATGACCAGCCCAGAAGTGATCGAACTGAACATCGACACCATGGTCATGGATAACGACCAAGCGCCGAAGCGTCACGGCGTCAAGCCCACCTACAAGAAGGTTCTGGGCTTTCAGCCTCTCCAGATGACCTGGGGCCGCTACATTATAGACGCCGTGTTCCGTGGCGGCGACAAACACTCTCTCAACGGCGACTCAGCCCCGAAGATGATCCGTCACGTGGTGCGCATGATCCGTACCCGCTACAGCAAGACCGTACCCATCATCATTCGCATGGACTCCGGATTCTTCGACCAGGAGCTCTTCGACGAGATGGAGCGGCTGGATATCGGTTTCATCTGCGCAGGCAAGTTCTATAGCGACATCAAGGCCATGATTGGGGCACTTCCCGAAACCGCCTTTCAGCATCACTTCGGCAAAACCGATGAGGATGTCTGGCAGTGCTACGAGTTCTGCGACCGCCGCAAGTCCTGGGAAAAGTCCTTCAGGACCATCTTTTGGCGACCTTTACTGGAAGAGAAGCAGTTCCTGCTACCCGGATCAAGACCAGGCACCATCGTCTACACCAACCTTGGCATGGATAGTGTCGTGGATCAGCAATTGCAGGAGGCTGGCCTCGCGTTCATGGCCGAAACCGATGCCATCATCCACTCCTACCACCAGCGGGGCGCGGACGAACTGGTGCACAGGGCGTTCAAGGATTTCGGATTCGAGGAGTTGCCGTTCCAGCGCTTCGTGCCCAACGCCGCCTTCTATTACACCATGCTCCTCGGCTTCTTCCTGTTTGAAGCGTTCAAGGAAGATGTGAGTGAGCCGGTGGTACCGGTCAAGTCTTTCCCGACCACACTGCGTCGCACCTTGGTGGACGTCGCCGCCAAGGTGGTGTCCCATGCTGGCAAAACCGTACTCAAGGTCACGGCGATCGCCATGGAATCGTTGCGTTTCAAAGAACTGTGGGAGCGCTGCCTGAGCGCTCCAAAATTCGTCTGGACCTGATCTGAACGCCCCGCTCCATGTCCAGCGATGGGAGAGGTGCGTCCAATTTCCTGAAAAATCTGGTATCACAACCGAAACGAGTGGCATTTTCACGCTTCAGCGATCAAGCTGTCCCCATTCGCACCATTTTTGGAGTCAATCTTCTTCCGGTTTCTGCCGAGGAAGGCTTCAATGAGACCCCTCCGCTCGATTTAGGTCCAACCATGATCAAGACTAAGTAGTCAGTTCATCTATTGATTATTTAGTTCATAAAATGTATTGTGATCGGCGATGAAATCGGCGCAGCAGAAACAACAGGATGAAGTGGGTGTTTTTCTGTCCATGAGTAGGCAGCTAAATGGGCTATCGCAAAACCACGTTGCCACGACGTTGGACCTCAAGGGCCCAAATTTCGTTTCTCGGATCGAAAAAGGGAAAGCGATTATCCCGTTGGGAAAGATTCGTGCTTTCGCCGAAGTATATGGCTTGTCATTTTTCCCATTCGGTCGGCTCGTGTTGTACTCCATGCACCCTGCGGCCTTTTCCCTTTTCTCACACATCCTCACATTGGAGCCCGAGTTGGCTGTAGCGGCCAAGGCATGCCATGTGAAAAACCCCAAGCGCAGAAAAGAACAGATCAAGCTCTTTGATGATATCGCGAAAGAGGAAGGGGTTGCTCGTCTTTTCAGCTGGTTGTCCTCCCTTCGAATAAACGAAATCACGAACAGGCTGGAGACGATCGGCCAAAAGGCGTCTCCAGAGTTGTTTTCATTATACGTGTGGATACACAGGAAGATTATCGGGAAGAGACATGAGGGGACTTTGTCTCTGGATGAGATCGTCCAGAGACTTCGGCAAAGCGGTCCGCAATTGGTAACGCGCATAGAAAAAGGGAAGGCGCCGATCCCGCTGGACAGAATCGTGCAGTTCCAGGCTGCGTATGAAATCCGCGAACCGGATTTTCCCCGCCTGGCCCTGGCTTGCATGCAGCCGGAAGCATACGCAACTTTTATGGACTTCTTGAAATACGACAGGCTCTACGCCAAGGCCGCCAAGGAATGTCACGTTAAGAACGATGACACTCGCAGGATGCGGATTCGAACATTTGGTGTACGAATGAGAAATGAGGCATTCGCTGAAATGCGTTCTTTCTTTAAGAACAATGAAGAATTGATCCCTGACGGTGTTTGGTCAAACCGCATGCTCAGGTATGATTCAACGGCAGGTTTATAGCGATGCAGGAAAAACCACTCACCATACAGGGGCTGGGTCTGCCACCCTATGAAGTGGATGAATTCGGCTTAAGGTGTCAATCGGCGTTGAAAGTTGACCCATCATCGGCGTCGAAATTTGACCCACCCCGAACGTGATTTTCGGGTGTTGGGGGGAGGCTTTTCCGGGGGCGGCGGCAGGGTCGGGAATGGAGGGAGCCCGGAGGGCGACCGGAATTCCCGACCCTGCCGCCGACGCTTATGCGTCCTGCCCTTGGTGCTGTCCCCTGCCTTGTTTCAGCCTCCAGCTTTCATTGCCTGTTTCGATGATCTCGCAGTGATGTGTGACGCGGTCCAACAGGGCCGTGGTCATCTTGGCGTCTCCAAAGACCTGTGACCACTCCCCGAAGCTCAGGTTCGTGGTGATCAGCACCGAGGTCCTCTCGTAGAGCTTTGAGAGCAGGTGAAAGAGCAGCTGGCCTCCTGACCTGGAAAACGGCAGGTAGCCGAGTTCGTCCAGGATGACCAAGTCGAAGCGCGCCAAAGTCTCGGCCAGCCGTCCGGCCTTGCCGTCCGCCTTTTCCTGCTCGAGCTGGTTGACGAGGTCCACCAGATTGAAAAAGCGCACTCGGGCGCCGTTGCGCACGGCATTGGAGCCGATGGCGATGCTTAAATGCGTTTTTCCGGTGCCCGTGCCGCCTACAAAGACCACATTGATCCAGCTCTCCATGAAGCCGCCCTGGTATAGATCCCTGATCCTGGCCTCACCGACGTGCGAGTCCTGGAAGTCGAAACCGTCCAGATCTTTGCTCACGGGAAATCTGGCGATCCCCAGGCGGTATCGGATGCTGCGTACGCGGCGCTCGGCCTGTTCCGCCTTGAGCAGATCTAACAGAAACCGTTCCAGAGTGGCCCCGGATCGACGACCGTGCTCAAGCATCTCGTCGTAAGCTCCGCGCAGGCCATGCAGCTTGAGCTCTTTGAGCAAAGCCAAGATGTCATTGCGAAGCATGGCTCGCCTCCAATAGCTGGTCATAACGTCCGCAGTCGGCCACAGGCTCGCATTTGATCCTGAGGTGATCGGGGACGCAAACCTCTTGGGTTGGCCTTTGATCACGGGAGCGGTTCAAGATGTTAAGGACCACGTCCCGACTCACCGTGTTCTGGTCCAGGGCCGCCTGGCAGGCGTCGGTTACTGCCTGGAGTCCATGGCTGGGCACCGCTGTCAGGATACCCGCAAACTGTCGGTCCCAGTCCTTATGCCGCCGCAGGGACAGACGGATTTGCTCCATCGGCGCAGGAAGCCTCCAGTCCTGGAAGGGAGCGCCGTTGCGGAGCGCTCCGGGCTTACGCTCCAGGACAGGCACGTAGTGCCACGGGTCATAGACAGTCTTTTCTCTGCCGAATCGGCGGGCATGTACGGCCAGCACCCGGCCATCGCGAATCACCGAGATGTGGTCGGCGTACGCCTTGATCTGCGCCGCCTCGCAGGGTACGCTGTACCGGTTGTGATCAAACCGCACCAGACATGTGGAGGAAACCCGGCATTCCTGAATACGGTAGCCATCGAAAGGGGCTGCGGGCTTGATTAGGTTTTCACGCTCCTGCAGGAAGACCTCCCAGATCGTCTTGTCCGTAATCTCCGGATGAGCCTGAGTCTTGGCCCAACCAATAGCTCGCTCCAGCAGCCAGGCGTTGTACTCCTCAAGGCTCCCGAAACGCCATCTGCCGGATAAAAAACGAGTACGTACCAGATGGACTTGATTTTCCACCTGCCCTTTTTCCCAGCCAGCAGCAGGCGTACACAGCGTGGGGTCCACCAGGTAATGAGTGCACATCTGCTCGAAGCGGGAATTGAGTTCGCGTTGCTTGCCGCGTAGAACTTTGTTCACTGCGGTCTTCATGTTGTCGTAAATACCTCGGCCACAAGATCCGCCGAAAAAGGCAAAGCCGCGCTGATGGGCGTCGAATACCATCTCCTGGGTCTCCCGAGGGTAACCGAAGCAGAAGACCATCCGGCTATGGCACAATCGCATGTGCGCGGTCTTGACCGTCATTGGCATGCCGTCAATTTCGAGTTGCTCGTGGCTCCAGTCGAACTGGTAGGCCTCTCCAGAGGCGAAAGTCAGCGGGACAAAGGCTTGCGACACCCTGTGCCCTTCGGCTTCGCGCCAGCGGGAGACATGACGCCGGACAGCATCATAGCCTCCCTCGTAACCTTGCCCCTGAAGCTGCTCAAACAAGACCTTGATCGTGCGTCGATGTTTGCATGGAAGCCCGACATCCCGCTCCAACTCGCTTTCCAGCCAGGTCGTGAATTCACCAAGTTTGGGCATGGGCTGGATCGCTCGTTTGTACTCGAAGCGCGTCTCCTCCGAGCGCAACACCTTGCGGACCGTATTCCGGCTCATGTTTAAATTCTTGGATATCTGCCTGATCGGCGTCTCATGCCGGTCATGGGCCACCTTAATCTTTCGAATTGTTTCCACCGTCAGCATCTCCTCGCTGGCCCTCCCGTCACGATTTTCTCGTGACCTTGAGGGGCTTGCCGGGGTGGGTCAAATTTCGACGCCGATTACCGGCTCAGGTGGGTCATATTTGCACGCCGATTCACAGATTGGCATCCGTGGAAAGACGGAGAGTATCCAACGTACGCAATCTGCCCCTGCTGTTTTGTAGAAGCAGGCTATGAGGACATATCAATTCAGGCAATCAAAAAATACAGACAAGAATGGATTGATGCCGGTGCCAAGTGGGCTAAGCCTGAAGAAACTCCTGATGACTGGAGCTTTAAGAAGGCTCTAAACGCAATTCCTTCTGTGTTTAAATAATCACATGTGTGCGAGTGCATAGCATTACAAAGCAACATTTTTTTTAAAAACCGCCATAAAAAAAGGGGACCAACAAGGGTCCCCTTTCACATGTCGAATTCAGGCGGATATCTATTCGTTGACGGCCAACCGACGGCGAACCTGCTCGCTCACCTGGCGGCCCGTGCTTTCCTTCTCGGCCTCCATGGCCACGGCCAGCAATTCGAAAAGCTCGTCATAAGAAAATTCTAGGGACAGGCTGCCATTGGACACGATGCAGCTATCCTCGCGCTCTTCAAGATTGTATGCCCTGCGTTCGCGGGCGTGGCCGATGGCGGAAATGATGCCGTAGGAGAGCTTCCCGTCGTCGTTGCGGTACAACTTCTCCATGGTAAGCATGCCGGTGTTGTCGTCAAAATACATTTCTTCACCGATCAATTGCCCGGAAACCTTAACATCCTCGCCAAAATCATTGGGCAGATTTACTTTGAGAATGGGATCGGTGCCACTTTGTCCGCCAACCAAATTTTTCGACATGCCTTTTCTCCTTACTCCAGTGGGAGTTTGTACTGCTTCGGACCGGACATCTTCTTGCCGGACGAAGTCGACTCCTTCCAACCCGTTTCGATAAACTCCATCAACGCGCTTTCAGGAACGCGCCATTGGCTGCCTATCTTGATCGCCTTGATACTGCCACCCGTTATCAATCGGTACGCCGTGCGCTGATGCACTCTCAGCAACTCTGCCACCTCTCGCACCGTTAGCAGGGTGGGAGGTCTGAGTTTGTCTTTGTTGTCCATAATGTCACATCAGACTTGCGATGTTCATTCTTTGACACAAGCTGTCAAAGATTGTCAACAAAGTACAACGTTGTCCTACAAAGTCTAGAGTTATTTTACAGAACCCTTGTTGAAGAGGGATTACAGGACGTTGTTGTATATTAGGGATGCCTATAGCAGATTTTGGTGGAAAAACGAATGGGGAATTTACACAAATACGATATTTTCCGTGTGCCAGACTGTGGGAAAGTTCTAGAAAAAGTCATAGAATTGTCATGAGCGCCGAAGAGCAGGTAAAAGTAATAAATCTCTTTATTTCATATAATTAACGAGTAAATGAGCACAAAAAACTTTGTTTGTGAAATTTGAATGACTCAAAGACATTTGGGTTGCGGAATGCGTTGCGGCCAACTGCATTCCACGAATCAAATAACGCATTTTGAAGGGGATGTGAGGGTAAAAAAGTGATTGTGGTTAATTGTAGATCGTTTGCAAAAGAAAGTTGTGTTCTTTGGGGGTCGCTTCCGCAGGGAGAAATGGGGGAAAACGAGCTGTTTTCAGAGATATTTCAGGAACCTTGCTTTGTGGCAGTGACGATTACGTCTTTACCCAGAAACAAGGCGTTACTCAGGAGAGTTTTGGCGATGTAGGTATTGTAGGTGATGTTTTCCGATTTGGTCTTGTCGTGTTCCTGCGCGGTTTTCTTGTATTTGAGCAAATAATAGTAGGTGGTCAGGGCGATGATCGGTTTGAGCAGGAGGAAAATATTGTCGCTGGCCTGAAAGTAGGACGAATCGACATTTTGGACATCAAAGCCGGTCTTGCGGAGGAAGTAGTCCATTTCTGGGTAGCCGATGAGGTTGATGTGGCCTTCGCCGAACGGGACATTGAGGTTGATGGGGGATTTCATGCCCCGATAGAAGCCGGAAAGCAGGTGCAGGAAGCGTGAGCGTATTTGCAGCCGGTTTGGAAAGGTCAGGATCAGGGTGCCACCGGGCTTGAGAATGCGGTTGAATTCCCTGAGGGTGTGCGGCACGGATTCCACATGTTCGATGACTTCACGACAGATGACCACATCAAAAAGATTTTCCGGCAGTTCGAGGGGCTTGTTCAGGTCGGTATGGTATTCCGTGATGTCCGTGAAGCCCTGGGGATAATAGTTGGAAATGGAGACCTGGTGTCCCTGGTCCTTGAGTTGCCGGGAGAGAATGGCCGAACCCGCGCTGGCCTCGAAAATGTGGCATGGCTTATCCGGGATGCCCGCACAGATTACAGCGTCTTTGCGGACGTCGCGTCGATGTTTCCTGACGGTCTCGCCGCCGATCGTAATTTCAATATATTTGCTCATGCTTTGCTCCGGTTGGGTGGTCTTCTAGCGGGGATGGCCCGGCAATGCAACCTCTGTCTGTCCCGATTGTGCCGCAGGTTCGGGCAGGCTGCCCCGTATCATTGAAAAACAAGAAAATCGTTGAACAAAAAATCAGTTATTACAAGCGAGAGAGTCTCCTGAAGAGGGGCATTGGTTAGTCCTTGACCTCGTCGAGCAGGACAAAGAGCGGTTCAAGCTGGTCGTCTTCAAGCAGTTCCGTCATTTGGCGCATGATGCGTTTGAAGTACCGAAGATCGTTGATTGTCAGGCCCTGGTTTACGGTCCGCTGCAGGTCGTCAAGGGCTTCACTGACCACTGGGCGAATGGCCCTGCCCCGCTCGGTCAGGGTGATGGCGTGAAGTCTGCGGTCCTTTGAATTGGGGGAGCAGA
>CAXXUE010000004.1:0-47007 GCA_963662475.2 uncultured Pseudodesulfovibrio sp. | reverse complement strand
AGTCGGCCCAAGGTCTTGCTTTTGGATGAGCCGTCCATGGGTCTGGCTCCGCTTTTGGTGCAGCAGATATTCAACATCGTGAAGATGATCAACGAGCAAGGGGTGACCGTTGTGCTGGTGGAGCAGAACGCGAATCTTGCGTTGCAGTGCGCCCAGCGGGGGTATGTGCTGGAGACGGGGAGTGTGGTCATGGAAGATGCGGCGGACAAGCTTCTGGCCAACCCGGATATTCGGAAAGCGTATCTGGGCGAATAGACTCGGAACTTTGCACGGACAAACTTCCCGGAAAAAGCCCCCGGAACCATCCCTTCATGCGAAAGGTTGCCCTGGTTGCCGCAACCGGATACCCTGCCATTCATGACCCGCCTTGCCATTCTTTCGGACATTCACGCCAACCTGGAGGCGTTGAAACAGGTCCTGGCCGACATTGACGCTTGCGGTGCAGACGAGATCATCTGCCTGGGCGACGTGATCGGATACGGGCCGCAGCCGCAGGAGTGGTTGCGACTTGCTGCGTGCGCGGGAAATGACCATCGTGCAGGGCAATCATGAGCAGGGGCTGATCAACATCTATCATTTGGGCGAGTTCAACCAGCCTGCCAAGGATGCCTTGCGCATGACTCGGGAGATGATCGACGAGCCCACCTACGAGTGGCTCATTTCCCACCCAAAGAGTGCGGTATTGCACGGCTGCCGATTCGTGCACGGGGTGCCCCCCGGACGATACCAAGGGGTATCTGTGGAAGTATGAGGATCGCATGGACGAACTCTTTGCCCGGTTCACCGAGGCCGTCTGTTTCGTGGGACACACCCACGACCTGATGCGCTTCACCTGGCACCGGGGGGGGGTATCCGGCAAGCTCCCAGCTCCCCCAGGGCGACACCGTGCTGGAACGCGACATGCGCCATATAGTCAATGTCGGCGCGGTCGGACAGCCACGCGACGGCGACAACCGCGCCAAGTACGGGTTGTTCGACACTGACAGCCAAGTCCTGACCATGCGCTTCATTACGTATGATATAAAAAAGACCGTGGAACTCATCCGGGCCCACGGATTTCACCGCGCCTTCGGCGACCGCCTCTGGTAAAACAACCGCTCCTTTCCCTTCAGTTCAAAAATTAATTCCCTACCTTTTTCGTTTCCAGCAAGGCCGATTTTACGCCTTGCCGTTGAATTACTTTTACTTATTTCCCTACCGTTGATGTATTAGAATTTTCTATCCACCCCTTGACACCTATACCCCGTATGGGTATCTATTATGTAAAGCAACCCGTACCCGGCATCACTTAATAATGGTTTTGCCATAGGGAGCCCCCTATAAGGGAAACTAGTGTTCCCTCAAATTTTTGCAAAAAAACTATATGGAGGAAAAAATGTACCGCAGACTAACCCTGATCACCGCCTCGGCTCTCATTACCCTGTTTGCCGTTTCCATGGCCTTTGCCATGGGCGGAGGCAACGCCCGCAAGGGCAAGTTCCTCTACCGCAAGAATTGCCGCACCTGCCACGGTGCCACCGCCAGCGACTTGAGCCCGGCCTCCAAGACCCAGGCCGAATGGGTGGCGACCTTTGCCGACAAGTCCACCATCAAGTGTTCCGGCGACTGGACCATTTCGGAAAAGGACCTGAACGATATCTTCAGCTACCTGCACGACTATGCCAAGGACTCGCCATCCCCGGCCAAGTGCAGCTAGCCGATTCGCTGAAACGTCCTCACTGGCGACGTTCAAGCGACTCAATCTTCGGTCCTCCCGGTGAGGATTGAAGGGATAGGACTCGGTGGGTGGCCAGCCAAACGTCCTGACAGGCTGGCCGCCTGCCCCTCCCCCAGGGGGAACACCACCGTTTATTGAAATATGACGGAGCATCCATGCCGAACGACAAGCAGACTTATTCCCGCCGTGACTTTTTCAAGACCTCAGGGCTGATCGCTGCCGGTGCCGTGGGCGGCCCGGCCCTGCTGGGTGGCCTGAAAAAGGCGCGGGCAGCCACCCCTCCGATCAAGCCGTGGGACTCCATGTTCTCGGCCTGTGACATGTGTTTCAACAAGTGCGGCCTCATCGCCCGCGTCGAGGACGGGGTGGTCACGAAGCTTGACCCCAACCCCAAGTTCCTCAAGTCGCGCGGCATGCTCTGCGCCCGTGGCAACGCGGGCGTGGCCCAGGTCTACGACCCGGACCGCCTCAAGTACCCCCTGCTCAGGGTGGGCGAGCGCGGCGAAGGCAAGTGGAAGCGCATCTCCTGGGACGAAGCCCTGGATCTCGCGGCGAGCAAGATGCAGGAAGTGCGCAAAAAGTACCTGCCCTGCGGCCACCTCTTTTCCGCAGGCACGGACCTGCACTCCCAGTTCGTGGGCCGATTCGCCGAGGTCTACGGCTCATTCAACGTCACCTCACACGAATCGCTCTGCCTGGTCTCCAACAACCGCGCCTTCCTGGACACCTACGGCGAAATGCCCTTTGCCGATGTGCTCAACTCCAAGTACATCATCATGGCCGGGGCCAACCGCTTTGAGGCACTGGTCACCCCGGATTCCATCGACCTGATGACCGCCATGCGCGAAAACGGCTGCAAGCTGGTCACGCTCGACCCGCGCTACACCAAGACCGCCGCCCTTTCCGACGAGTGGTATCCCATCCGGCCCGGCACGGACATGGCCTTCATGCTCGCCCTGGCCCATGTCATCATCACGGAAAAGCTTTACGATCCCCAGTGGATAACGGAAAAGACCTACGGTATCGAGCAACTCACCGAACACGTCCAGCAGTACACGCCCGGCTTCGCAGCCGAGCAGTGCGGCATTCCGTCGGACGACATCATTCGCATCGCCCGCGAGCTGGCCGCAGCCGCACCAGCGGCCATGATCTACCCCGGCCGCCGCAGCTCGGACTACGAAGACTCCACTCAGATTCGCCGCGCCTTCGCCATTGTCAACGCGCTGCTGGGCAACTGGGACCGGCCCGGCGGGCTCCTGGCCGCCCGCATCGTGGGTCTCAAGAACGTGCCCTATGATGCCCCCTGGTACGACGAAAATCACGAGGACCGCATCGACGCGGAAAAGGTGCCCATGATGTTCGAGCACGAAGGCTCGTTTCTGGTCACCCGTGACGCGGTCCTGGCCGAAGACCCCTACGCCATCAAGGGCTGGCTGGTGTACAAGACCAACCCCATGGGAACGGCTCCCAACCGCAAGAAGACCATCGAGATGATGAACAAGATGGATTTCATCACGGTCATCGACATCGCCATGTCCGACACCGCCTGGTACGCGGACCTGGTCCTGCCCTCCCAGTCCTATCTGGAACGGCACGACCCCTGTTCCGGCCTCCAGGGTTCCGTAGCCTGCGCCTGCGTGGTCAAGCGCGACCCGGTCATCGCCCCCCTCTACGAGTCCCGTTCCTGCTTCGACATCATGAAGGGGCTCGCGGGCCGTATGGAACTGAGCGAATACTTTGATTTCACCATCGAGGAATACCGCCAGAAGCAGACCCGCGACATTCCCGAGGCCCTGGGAATCATGGACCGCGACGGCGTCTACTACAACCCCTCCAAGGTCTATGGTATCTACGAAGGCAGGATCTACAAGACCCTGTCCACGAAGATCGAACTGTACAACCAACGCTACGAGCAGATGGGGCTGGACCCGCTGCCCAAGTATACCGAGCCGACCCGGCCACCCAAGAACCGGTTCCGGCTCATCATCGGCCGCAACGCCCTGGTCACCCAGACCTCCACGGCCAACAACTCCCTGCTGCACGAACTGG
This sequence comes from uncultured Pseudodesulfovibrio sp., assembly GCA_963662475.2. Taxonomy (GTDB): domain Bacteria; phylum Desulfobacterota; class Desulfovibrionia; order Desulfovibrionales; family Desulfovibrionaceae; genus Pseudodesulfovibrio. Next base: position 43,241 of record CAXXUE010000004.1, on the reverse strand, counting down.
TCCCCACCAACACGCTGTGGATCAACCCCAAAGCGGCCTCCACCCTCGGCGTCAATGACGGCGACCTGGTGCAGGTCTCCAGCTCCGTGGGCAGGCAGGAACTCAAGGCCGAGGTCACGAAAAATATCCGGCCGGACACGGTGTTCATGCTCTCGGGCTTCAACACCCTGTCCACCATGCAGCACCTCTCCCACGGAAACGGTGCCTCCATCAACGACCTCCTGGACGACGACTACGATGCCATCACCGGCAACGCGTCCATGCACACCACATTCGTGACCGTAACAAGGAAGGTGGCGTAATGGCGAAGAAGCAACTGGCAATGCTCATCGATGCCGCCAAGTGCATCGACTGCAAGGGTTGCGTGGTGGCCTGCAAGGTCGCCAACAACGTGCCCCAAGGACAGTGGCGAAACTGGATCAGGCAGGACGAGGCCAAAATGGCCCCCGGCGCTCTGGCGACCGGCAAGGCCCGGTTTCAGCCCGGTGCCTGCATGCACTGTGAAAATCCCACCTGCGTGGCGGCCTGCCCCACCGGGGCCACCTACAAGGACCCCGAAACCGGCGTGGTGGTCATCGACGAGACCCTGTGCATCGGCTGCGGCAACTGCATCCCGTCCTGCCCCTACGGCGCACGCTTCCGCAACGTGCTCACGCGCAAGGCTGACAAGTGCAACTACTGCCCCGAACGCCGCGCCCATGGACTCGACCCGGCCTGCGTGGACACCTGTCCGACCAAGGCCCGCGTGTTTGGCGACATCAATGATCCGCAGTCCGAAGCAGGACGGCTCTTCCTCGAAAACAAGGACCGGCTGACCCGCGTGGCGGCCAAGACCGACACCAAGCCCAACATGTACTATCTCGGCGATCCCGGCCCTGGATACTGGGGCGGCGAGGCCGTGGTCCCCGCTTCCATGGTGGCCATGAAGCAGACCGCGCCGCTGATCAAGGCCGTGGTCGGGCTGTCCGGCCTCGGCGTGCTCGCCATGCTCGGCCGCCAGCTCCTGGCAGGGTCCGACAGCGACGAACACAAGGAGGACCGTGATGCCTAACCTTCTGCACAAGCGGCACGACAAATCCGATATCTTCATCCACTGGTTCAACGCGGCCTGCTGGCTGCTCCTGCTCCTGACCGGCGTGGGACTGATCCAGAACCCGGCCATTGATCCCTTCGGATCGGGTTACCCGGCGGCCCTGCGAAATCTGGTCGGCGGCGGCGGGACCCTGCTCCTCATCCACGAAGCCATCGGCATCGTCTGGATTCTCGGCTTCGTGTTCTACCTGCTGGTCAACTTCAAGGGGGCGCGCTTCTTCCTGCGCGAGGTCTTCGCAGTCAGTCCGGGCCGCGACATGCTCTGGATGCTCAAGAAGATGATCCTCATGACCCTGGGACCCAAGCCCTTGAAAATGCTCGGCATGACCCCGGACCTGCCGGACCAGGGCTACTACAACATGGGCCAGAAGGCCTTTGCCCAGGCCAGCGTGGTGGGCGGCATCGTCATCGCGGTCACCGGCATCGTCATGTACCTGTCCGACCGTACCTTCGGGGCCGAAGCCACGGGCATGGTCTCCTGGGCCGTGACCCTGCACTTCATCGCCGTGGGACTGGTCTTCGCCGGACTGCTGGTCCACATCTACATGGCCGCCATCTCGCCCGAGGAACGGCCCGGCTTCCGGTCCATGTTCACCGGCGTGGTCCCTGACGACTACGCCAAGCACCACCACCGGCTGTGGTGGAACAAGATCACCACCGGGGAAAAATAGGCCCCGGAAACGATACCGGTCGAAAACACGCGCCGTTCCCGGCAAGGGGCCGACGAACGGAGCAGCAATAAACATTTGGAAGGGAGTGTACCATGTTCAAGAAAATGATTGCCGTAGCCATGATGCTCGTTTTTGCGCTCACCGCAATGGCGGGGGCCGCCGTGGCCGCCGAAAAAAAGGTCGATTTCAAGAAGTATCCCGCCATCGTGGACTACAGCTTCGTGGCCAAGTACGCCAAGATGCCCAAGCCCAAGGGCGTGATGATCATCGACTCGCGTCCCTACAAGCCCAAGTATGTTGATGGATACATCCCCACGGCGGTGTCCATCCCCACCAGTCAGTTCGACAAGATGGTCGACAAACTGCCTGCCAACAAGAGCGACCTGCTCATCTTCTACTGCGGCGGCTTTGCCTGCCCGCTGTCCCACAAGGCCGCCTTCAAGGCCGAAGCCCTCGGCTATACCAATATCAAGGTCTATGCCGCCGGATTCCCTGACTATAAAAAGAATGCCCCGTATTATTCCCTCGGCCTGGAATCCCTCAAGGATATGATGGCCAAGGGTGAACAGTACATGCTCGTGGATGCCCGCCCGTACAAGAAGTTCCTGGAAGGCTCCATCCCGTCCGCCATCGGCATCCCGGAAAAGGACTTCGCGGCCAAACGCGGCATGCTGCCCACTGACAAGGCAAATGTCACCCTGGTCTACTACTGCGGCGGCTACAAGTGCGCCCTGTCCCACAAGTCCGCGGTCAAGGCCCGTTACCTCGGCTACAAGAAGGTCATGGTTGCCGAGGCCGGTTACCCCGGCTGGAAGGAAATGTTCGGCTCCGGATCGGCCATGGAAGTCAAGGCCGGTGCCGCCGAAGGCGCGGTCGACACCGCATGGTTCCTCAAGACCATCAAGGAATCCCCGGACGCCATCCTGCTCATCGATGTGCGTGATCCCGAAGAGTTCGCGGGCGGGCACTTCCCCTCAGCCATCAACATGCCCGTGGATGTGCTCGAAAAAAAGGCCGCCGGACTCCCCACTGCCAAGCCCATCGTCTTTGTCTGCTCCACCGGCGCACGGGCGGGCGAGGCCTATTACCTGTACATGGACATCGTCAAGGATGCCAAGAACGTCTTCTACCTCGAAGCCACCAATGACTTCGGCGAAGACAATACCTACGAAGTCCACCCCAACAAGTAACCACACGGCGAGTCCGGGACCGCCCCTCCCGGACTCGCCCGCCATTATAAACCGGGCGGGGAGCACCAATGAAAACGACCTCTACCGTTATCTGTCTGCTCCTCGCCCTGTGCCTTTTCCCGGCCCACTCCGCCCTTGCCTCGGATGAGGCCGTGTGGATGGAATCGGCCCGGCGCGACGCCAAACGGGACGGCTACAAACTCATCGACGTCCAGGGACTGGCCCGCCTCATCGACTCCAAGGCTGATGCCCGCATCGTGGACGCCCGCGCCGACTACGAGTTCGAGGCCGGACACATCCCCGGAGCCGTCAACTTGGAATTCGACCTGGGCGACCGCATGCAGCTCTCCCCGGAAAAACAGGCGGCCTTCCAAAAACTGCTCGGACCAGACAAAAAACAGCTACTCGTCATCTACTGCCGGAGCTTCCGTTGACTGCGCGGCGCGATCGCAGCGCGCTGGGCAGCGCGTCTCGGATATACCAACGTGTACCGGTACCCCGACGGAATCCACGGCTGGAAAAAGGCCTACCCCCAACGGGTCCTCGGCGTGCAGGAGAAAAAACACGTCCTGTCCGTGGGCGACACCTTCCCGGCCTGCCGCGTGGCCGTGCTCAGCGGCGATGCGGACCGCCAATACCTCGGACTGCCCCCCGGCACCCGCTGGCTGGAACTGGCACAACTCAACGCCCGATTCCTGCTCATCCAACTCTACAACACCCTGTGCAACGACTGCGTGGCCGAAACCAAAAAATTGAACCTCTTCTTCCAAAAAATAGAAGCCGACCCGGTGCTGACCGGAAAACTCAAAATCATCGGCCTGGGAATCTATGACTCCAACCAGACCGTCGTGGCCTTCAAAAAACACTACGACGTGGATTACCCGCTCTTCTCCGATAAAAGCGGCCAAATCTTCGAGTGCCTCGGACAAGCCGAACTCCCCCTCGCCTACCTCATCCGGGCCAAAGGCGATGGCTCCTGGATTATCGAACTCATCAAACGAGGCTACTTCGACCCGGATGATAAATTCCTGCAAACACTCCGACGCGCCGTGGTTCGGACCGAAGGGATTGATTGATCTTTGACATAGGGTGTCGCTTGCCAGCGGGGCCGCCTTCGGCGAGACCAGGACGCTGTCCTGGTCCTGCTCAAGGCCGAGGGCCTTGAGAATCCCGTAGCCGCTTCGCGGGGGCGTAACTCGGGAGTTCGGTGCGCTGAGTGGAGAGATTGGCGGGCGGCGGCTGTCCGGCGTCCGAAAGCCTTCGGCAGGGACAATCCCGCCCTTCGGACGGGTTTGACCCAGCCGAATTCTTTCGGACAGCGCCCACGCCACAAGGCTGCTTGGGATGAACTTGAGAGTTTCGTCATGGTGGCGTGTTGGGACAGGGGCAAAAGAGATTTTTTCAAAAAAAAGAACTCTTTTTTATTTCCTTCTTTTCCCAAAAACCCTCCCGGTTTGAGGCGAAGGGGGCGGCGGACGATATGACGCGAAGAAGCAGTAACCCGATCCCGTCCCCTTCGCCTCAAACCGCTAACCGGCACGGCAGGGACTTACGCGCTACGCCCCGCGAAGCGACGCCAAAAAGTTTTGGAGAGTCCAGAGAACCTTTCTCAAAAGGTTCTCTGGCCGCCGGAGGCATCCTCCTTCTCAGGCCACGGCTTCGAGCGCGGCCACGGCAAGATCGGCGCTGGCGAGATAGGCGGAATGGGGTTCGCCTTTGACCAGGGCCTGGCGAAAGCGTCGGACCCAGGGGAGCATTTCGAGGCGGGCGAAGGCCCGGGCTTTGGTTTCCTGGGCGGGGTTGTTGTCGGTCCAGGCGGTAGCGAGCAGATGGTAGAGGTATTCGAGTTCGATGGCGAGGTGATCGGGCGGTTCATTGGAATCGAGGGCGATTTCCAGCCCGCACTTACCCAGGCGGGAGCGCATGGACAGGGCGGCATCGCCCATGATGCGGGGGGCCTCGGCCATGTGACAGGACTCGTAGGGTGGGGCGATCACGCCGCCCCGACTGGCGATGAAGAGGCGGACGTATTCGGTTTCGAGGAGAGTCAGAGGGTCGCCGGATTCATGGGGATTCGGCAAAGCGGATTGAAGTTTTTCGAGAGCCTCGCTAAGGTGCGGGGCATCTTGCGGAGCCTGTTGGAGGAGTTGCGGCAGACCGGTAGCGATAATGCCCGACCATGCTGACGAGTCGGGTCCACGAAAGATGGTGGCCGCAAGTTCGATGAGATTGAGAAGAAACACCTGTTGGCGGGTGTCGGCAATGGTGAGTTCGGACACGAGAACGCCCCCTTTTGTCCGCTTTGATGGATACCCTTCCAACGTAGGGTAAAAGACATAAACCGGCAACGATAAAAGCTGATCGGGAGAACCCATGAACAGTGCCAATGATCAGGAACAGGAACGGATCAAGAAGAACGTGCTTTCGCGCATGAAACGTATCGAAGGGCAGGTTCGCGGCATCCAGCGCATGATCGACGAAGGAAAGGAATGCGAGGACATTCTGGTGCAGGTCCGGGCCGTGCGCTCCGCCCTGCAATCGGCCAACAAGCTCATCCTCAAGCGGTACATGCTCCGCTGCTACGCCGAAACAATGGAAGACGGAAACCACAGCCAGGACTCCCTGGACAAATTCATCACGGTGCTGACCGGATTTCTTGAAGGTTGACCCCCCCGCAAACGGAGAAGACGATGCGACGATTGCTTTTGACCGGCGTGCTGGTCGGATTTTTTTGCCTGCCCGCCCTGGCCGGGACCGCTTACAATGTCTGTTTTTTTCCATGGACGGCAACGGTGACGAGGTTGTGTCCGCCGAGGAATTCCGCCGCACCTTTCCCGATGGAGGCGCGGTGTTCAAGGCAGCGGAAAAGGATGGGGACGGCGCGCTCAGCCATGACGAATGGGAAACGTACAAAGAGAGCCGGGGATTCGAGGATACGCACACGAAATAGGGCGGAGCAACGGTTCCGTATCGGGGTCAGGCCTTGTCCTTCCTGAAGACTCTTGCCAGCACCCTTTTCAGTTCCACCATGTCGATAGGTTTTGACAGGTAATCATTCATACCGGCTTGCAGAAAAGCTTCCCGGTCGCCGCTCATGGCGTGTGCCGTGAGCGCGACAATGGGAATATCCCGCTTGTGGCCGAGACTTTCCGTGGCGCGAATGCGGGAGGTCGCTTCGAGACCGGTCATGATCGGCATCTGGATGTCCATGAGAATCATGTCGAAATCGCCCTGAGCCAGCTTTTGCAGGGCTTCCATGCCATTGGTGGCCCACTCCACGGAGTGCCCCATCCGTTGCAGGAATTTGCACAGTCCCAGCCGGTTGGTCCGTTCGTCCTCTACCACCAGCACATGCTTTGCAGCGACCCCAGGAATCGTGCCGTTTTCCGTAACAAAACACGTTCCCTGTCCGTCGCCCGCCAGATCGAAGCCCACGGAAAAATGGATTGTGGTTCCTTGGGAAATCCCGCTTTCCACGCTGATATTCCCCCCCATGAGATCGGCCAGCCTCTTCACGATATGCAGGCCCAGGCCGGTCCCCTGGTATTTGCGCGTATGGGCACCGTCTCCCTGGACAAAAGCGCCGAACATGGCCTCCACGGTGTCGTCCGGGATGCCTATGCCGGTGTCCGCCACGGAAAACAACAGACGGCACCGTTCCGAAGGGACTATTTCCAGACAAGCGACATCCACGGTCACAGACCCCTCGTCCGTGAACTTGAGGGCATTGCCCACCAGATTGAAAAGGATCTGACGCAACCGGACCGGGTCGCCCTCCACGCACGGAGGCACGTCAGGATCAATACGGCACTCCAAACGAATATCCTTGTCCGCGGCCAAAAGGCCGAAGGTCTCGCGCACGCTTGCGAGCAGTTCGGACAGACAGAATCCTTCGGTGACAAGTTCCAGCTTGCCCGCCTCCACCTTGGACAGATCGAGGATATCGCCCAGAAGCTGCGTCAGGCTCCTGCATGAGGCGAGGGCCGTCTCCACATAGTCGCGATGCTCCGGAGACAGCTCGTCCATGGCCAGAAGCTGCAACATGCCCATGGCCCCGTTGAGCGGAGTACGCAATTCGTGGCTCATGTTGGCAAGGAATTCACTCTTGACCCGACTGGCGGTCTCGGCCTCCTGGATGGCGGCCTTGAGCTCGGCCTCGATCTGCTTGCGCCCGGTGATGTCCTGGATGGCCCCGATGCGTTTGATCGGGGTGCCCTCCTCGGAGAATTCATACGTGAACCGGCAGAAGGCATGGCGATACTCGTCACTGTTATCCTGCTTGAAGCGGAATTCCAGGGAGTACTCCAAGTTGTCCTTGGAAACATTGATGATTCCGCGCCGGTACCGTTCACGATCGTCGGGATGGATCATGTATACGAAATCATCGACCGAGGGCGTTGTTTCCATCACCGGAAGATTCAGGAGCTTGAACAGGCCGTCCGACCAGAGCCCTTCTCCCGTGCGCAAGTCCCGCTCGAAGCTGCCTATGTCGGCCACTTCCTGCGCCTTGTTCAACCGGTCCTCACTGGCCTCCAGTTTCTCCCTGGCTTCCCGCAGAACCTTGTTGAGATTGGTCACGGACAAGTAGCGCCAGATCACCAGCAGCACAATGGTCAAGAGAAACAGGCTGCCACCGACCATCACAATCCGTTTCGTGTCCCAAAACAGATGAGATTTGTCCCACCACTTCAGGTAGTTCTCGGCAAACTCCGGGCTAGCCACATAGTCGCTGAGGGCCTGATTCAGTTGTTCGACCAATTTCGTGTCGGTCTTGCGCAGCAGATAGCCTCTTTTCAACTCCATGAGCGGCTTGCCCACCACCTTGATCCGACCGACCACGCCGATGGTCCGGGCCTTTTTCCAGAGCACCGGTGCCGGAAGGACAAAGGCATCCACCTTGCCCGCCAGCAGGCCGAACAACCCCTCGTTGACGGAGTTGTACCGCGTGAGCAGTATTCCCTGGACAGAAGCGAGCCGAGTCTGAGCCGCGCTCTGGTCGATGACGCCGGTTCTACGGCCTGACAGGTCGGCAATGCCGTGTATGTCATGGGTGTCGTCGCGCACGAAACAGACTACGGGAATGGTCTCGAAGACCTCGGAGAAAAGAAATTCCTGCTTGCGGGCCTCGGTTATGCCGATGCCCGGAATGACATCCGCCTCTCCCGAGCGCACCGCCTCTATGGCCTCCCCCCAATTGGCGACGACCATCAGGTTGTATTTCTGCCCTATCTGCCGGACCACGGCCTTGAATGTGTCCAAGGCGAAACCGTCTGGCTGCCCGTTGTCATCGGTCGTGTAGAGCGCGGGGAAATCGGCAAGGACAGCAGCGGTCAAGCGATGATAGGGAGCATCATGACCCGAGGCGGGGATGGACAACAGCAGACAGACCAAAAAGACAAACGGCATCGCGGTACAACGGAAGGTACGCCCTGTCCCCCGCCCCTTCCAGGGATTACCGATCATGCCTTCCTCCTGCCCCTTTTTGCATACAATGACATCTTGCCACACCAGACAAAAATAGCAAGCCCGTTATAATTTGACCATTATTCTCCCAGTCCCATGGCCCGGAGAAAACCCGGATCCTCGGTCCAGCCGGAACGGACCTTGACCCAGAGCTCCAGGTGCACCTTGCAATCCAGCAATTCACAAATTTCCTTGCGCGCCTCGGAACCGATCTTTTTCAGGTTTGCGCCCTGCTTGCCGATGATCATGCCCTTGTGATTCTTCTGGGCGGTGTAGATGACGGCATTGACCAGCGTCATATCGGGCCGGGAGGTCTCGTCCCAAACCTCGATCTCCACTGCCGTGGAATAGGGCAATTCCTGGCGGAGGGTATAAAAAAGTTTCTCGCGGATGATCTCTGCGGCCATGAACCGCACCGGAGCGGTGGATATCTGGTCCTCGGGAAACATGGGCGGCCCCTCGGGAATGAAATCGAGAAGCCTGGCGAGCAATTCGTCCGTGCCCTTGCCCCGAAGGGCGGAGACCGGAATCATCTCGGCCTCGGGCCACAATTCGCCCAGGGCGGCCATGACCGGCAGCATGGCGGGCTTGTCCTTGACCCGGTCGATCTTGTTCACAGCCACCAGCACCGGACGACCGGATTCTGCCACGGGTTTGGCAAGGGGTTTCAGTTCCTTTTCCATGAGTCGGGGCTTGGACGCGTACAGGGCCGCGTCCACCAGGACCACCACGACATCGGAGCTGGCCAGCGCATTCCAGGCGGACTCCAGCAGAAACCGGTTCATCTTGCCACGCAGTTGATGAATACCAGGCGTGTCGAGAAAAACGATCTGGGCCTCATCCGTGGTCAAAATGCCGCTGATTCGGTTGCGCGTGGTCTGGGGCCGAGGCGAGACGATGGCCACCTTCTGTCCCAGGTACTGGTTCATGAGCGTACTCTTGCCCGCATTGGGCGGACCGATGAGGGCGACGGTTCCGAACTTGTGCATACTGTCTGATTCCTTGATTCTGGTTTTATCCGGTACGGACATTCAAGGCCTATCGGCGTTTGGTCGGAAAGACAACCCGAACATGATCTCCCCGAAGACAATTCCTGTGACTTCTACAATATAATGGCACAATCCAATTCTATATATAATTATATTAATGGTTCTTGGAGGCCCGGCAATGCGCTTGTTTCTCATTATTATAGCTCTGCTCGCCGTTCTGCTGCCAGCCGTCTCTCCGGCTGTGGCCGATCAGCCTCGCGTGCTGTTTCTCAGCTCCTATCATCCCACTTTCCCCTCTCTTCCAGACCAGATCTCCGGTCTGAAGCAGGCCCTTGAAAAAAGTGGAGCAACGCTGGACGTGGAATTCATGGACAGCAAGCGGTTCCATGACGACACGAACATAGCCAACTTCACGACCCTGCTCCGGTACAAGTTGCAACACTCCCCGCCCTACGATGTCCTGGTGGTGGGCGACGACAACGCCCTGAATTATGCCATAAAGCATAAGGACACCCTGTTTGCCAAGTTGCCCATCGTTTTCCTGGCCATCAACGATGTGGGCAATGCCCTGCTCCTGGCCAAAAGACACGGCATCACCGGCGTGCTTGAGTCCGTCTCCCTGAATGAGACCCTCAATCTCATGCACCAAGTCGCAACCGGCCTGAAAAAAACGGTGGTCATCACCGACGCCACCCCTTCGGGCCAGGGAGACCTCGCCAGCCTCAAGCAGGCCATGCAGGTGCGGGGGGAGGGTTTCTACACGATCCTGGATCTCTCCGAAACAACCTGGCAAGCCATTCCTGCCCAGTTGCAGGCCCTCGACCCGCACGATGCCATCCTGCTTCTGTCTGCCTACCGGGACCACGCCGGCACCGTGAAAAGCTTCCGTGACGGCCTGCAGGTCCTGTTGAAAAACGCGCCCTGTCCCATTTTTCATCTCTGGGCTCACGGCATCGGCGACGGCATCCTGGGCGGCAAGGTCATCTCCTTCACCGAACAGGGCAGACTGGCCGGAGGACTGGCCCTGCGCATAATCCACGGCGAAGAGCCCGCCCTGATTTCGGTCATCGGGGGAGGCAAGGCCAACGTGGTCCTGTTCGACCGGGACGTGATGCAGCGGTTCGGCATCGACAGGGACCGGCTGCCGAAAAACACCGTCCTGCTCAACGACAAGCCGCCGTTCCCTTCTCTCGACCATTCCCTGCTTCTCAATATAGGCATACTCATTCTGGGCCTGGTCCTGGTCATCAGCTACCTGCTCAGCGTCAACCGGAAACGCGCCCGGGCCGAGAGACGGGCACGACAAAGCGAGAATCGATACCGCACCTATATCGACAACGCCCCCAACGCGGTCATCATCACGGATTCACACGGCATCGTACTTCGGGCCAACAAGGCCACCGCCGAACTGACCGGATACGACTTGGACGAATTGCCGGGCATGCCGCTCATCGAGACCCTGATGCCCGACAATTTGCAGGCCGAGGCTACCCGCAGGTTCTTTGAGCTGCGGACCGAAGACAGCGTCAACAGCCTGGAGATCCTCCGCAAGGACGGCAAAACCGCCTTCATTCTCTTTGACGCCGTGCCTCTGGACGACGCAACCTTTGTCATCTTCTGCAAGGATATGACTGAACTCAGGAAGGCGCACGACGCCATGACCGCAAGCGAGGCGCTGTTCCACGGGCTGCTCGAACAGGCCGGGGACGCCATCTTCGTCTCCGACATCTCCGGCCAAATCCTGTTCGTCAACCAGGCCGCCTGCGCCAGCCTGGGATACTCCCGCGAAGAACTGGAAAAACTCCGAATATGGGATGTTGACCCTCAGGCCGTGGAGCGCAACGACCAGAAACATTGCTGGGGCAAACAACACATGACGGTCGAGACCCTGCACAAACGCATGGACGGGACCACCTTCCCCGTGGAGGTCAAGCTGGGCACCATCCAGGTGGGCGGAAAGGATATTGTCCTCGCCCTGGCCCGGGACATCACGGTTCGGAAGAAACGGGAAGAACGGATCAAACGCGAATCAGAGATCAACCTGTCCCAGGCCGAGATTGTCCGCTCCCTGACCGCTCCGTCCGCCACCCTCCAAACCGTGGCCGAGGTGGTCTTCGCGTGGGCCAAACGCATCACCACCGCGCAATTCGCCTACGTGGGGTCGGTGGAAACACCCGACAACAATCTCCACATATACAACATCACGGCCATGCAGGGTGATGGATGCCGCGTCGACAAGCCGGACTTGATCTTTCCGATCCGCAACGGCAAATACCCCTCCCTGTGGGGACACAGCCTGAACACCGGCCAACCGTTCTTCACCAACAAGGCCGCAAACCACCCCTCGTCACGGGGGGTCCCCGAAGGACATATCCCCGTGGAACAATTCCTCTCGATGCCCTGCCGGTACGAGGGCGAACTGGTGGGACAGATCGGCATAGCCCATCCAAGCCGGGATTTCACTGACCAGGATGTCCAGGCCGTGGAAGTCCTGGCCGGACTTTTCGCCCTGGCCATCTACCGCAAACGGGCCGAATCCGAACTGATACAGGCCAAGGAGACAGCCGAGGCCGCCAGCCGCTCCAAGAGCGAATTCCTGGCCAATGTCAGCCACGAACTGCGCACCCCCATCAACGGCGTGTTCACCATGCTGAAGCTCGCCCAGGAAACGGATATGAGCCAGGAACAGGCCGGATACGTCGAAGCCGCCATCGTCTCCGGACGCAACCTGCTTCAGGTGGTCAACGACGTGCTCGATCTCTCCAAGATAGAAGCGGGCAAGATCGAAATAATGGAAAGCCTGTTCTTCCCGAGGGAACTGATGGAATCCATGGCCTCGATCTTCCGGCTACAGGCAGAGGACAAGGGACTGGAACTGCACTGGGAGGTCAGGGACAAGGTGGACGAGGCCTATGTGGGCGACCAGGGGCGTATCCGCCAGATTCTTTTCAACCTGGTGGGCAACGCCCTCAAGTTCACGGAAACCGGTTCCATCTCCATATTCTGTGACTCTGTCAGTCCGTCAGAAAAGGCATACGGCCAAATCCTCTTCGAGGTCAGGGACACCGGTATCGGCATTCCCGAAAACAAGATCCACTCTATTTTCAAAACATTCGAGCAAGTGGACGGTTCCTATTCCCGCCGCTACCAAGGGGCCGGGCTGGGACTGGGCATTGTCAAACGATTCGTGGAACTCATGCACGGCCATGTCACCGTGGACAGCGTCTTCGGCCAGGGCTCCACCTTCTCGGTCACCGTCCGGGTCCACAAGATTCAAGCCAAACATACGCCCCCGCCCATTGAGAAGAAACCGCCTCGGGAGACCGCTGCCGGACTCCACCTGCTCCTGGCCGAAGATGAACGCATCAACCGACTGGCTGCGGGCAGTCTTCTGAAAAAACGGGGATATGAAGTGGATGCGGTGGAAAACGGCCACAGGGTGTTGGAGGCTCTGGAGAAAAACAACTACGATTGCATCCTCATGGATATCCAGATGCCCGGCATGGACGGCATGGAAGCCACCAAAACGATCCGTGCCCTGCCCGAGAACAACCCGAAACGGAACATCCCGATCATCGCCCTGACCGCCCACGCCATGGCAGGCGACCGCGAAAGATTCCTGGACGCGGGCATGAACGACTACCTGTCCAAACCCATGGACATCGACGCCCTGGAAATCCTGCTCGCCCAGATCACATCCAAGGACTGACGGGCACGGCTACTTTTTCCCGGCCACCCGCGCCTCGGCCACCTTCACCTTTTCCACGATCCGCCGGTAGTATTCGTCCGTGACTTCCAGATTTACGGGCCTGCCGCGCCGCTCGTTCATCTTGAGAATCATGACTTCGAGCTTCTGCATCTGGCGATACCGCTCCTGTTCGTCGTCCATGTACTCCAGCAGATCAATGGTGCGGTTGATCTCCTTCTCTTCGGCTATCTCCGCAGGCACGTACCCAGAATTCCTGAGCACGCGGTAGGCCATGCGCAACTCGGGCGGCAGGTTCTCGGCCCCGTCCGGCTTGAGCGGCTTGCCCACCCCATCCAGGTTGTCGAATTTACCTTCATTAATGGCCCGCCGGATGCGTTCCTCGGAAATGATCTGGGAAAAAAGTTGCATGCCGTCATTTTCCACATCCGGCGGCCACTTGTCAAAGCCCGTCTCCCTGACGTATTCTTTTTCCATGCCCACCAATACCGCCATGGAAACCCTGAAAGCCTACCGGCTCAAGCAGAAACAGAACCCGAACACGGACCGGACCACCCTGTTCCGGTATATCCTCTGGGACCGCTTCTCCGGCCGGATGGTCACAGACGACGAACTGAATGCCATGGCCGCCTCTGCCGACACCTTGGCCGAGCTCGCCTTTGCCATTCTGACCAGGGAAAAACCCACCCTGGCCGAAGGGCGGCTCGCCCGCAGTGCTCGTGACGCCATCAGGCAGTATTTCCTGATGAATTACCCCGACGGGCTGTAGTCCGCCCCCTTTCCCAGGGAAACGCTGATTACTTCGATCTTCAGGAAGTGCCTATGCAGTGCTTCCCTAGACCATTTCTTCCAACACCAGTTCGGTGACCTTGCGGCAGGCCTCCCCGTCGGGCACGAAGGCGGTCTCGCCTATGGCGACAACCGGGCGCATGCCGACTATGGAATTGAGAATATAGGCATGATTGAAATGCGGCAGGTCGTCCACATTCACGGGCCTGGCCGCAATGTCGAGCACGGTCCGGGCGAGCTTGAGCGCGATGGACGGCAGCTTGTAGGGGGTAGCCGGTTCGATCAACCCCTTTTCTCCGGCCAAAAGAAGCGCGCCGGTAGTGGCCTCAAGCAGGTTGTTGTCGAAATCGGTGAGGGCCGCGTCGTCAAACCCCCTGGCGCGGGCCTGCTTCATGGCCAGATGAAAAAACATGTAGCTGGTGGTCTTGTGCTCGTTGAGGCTGGAGAGGTGATGGTCCTTGCATCGGCAGAGACGGTAAGCCTTGTACGGTTTCGCCTCATGGGGAACGGCCAGGATCACGGGCCGGGCCTCGGGTTCCTCCATGGGATAAAAAATATTGATGCGCGCAGGCCGAGCGGTCAACCCGTTGCGGTCCAGGAGCTGGTTGATGACGACCGGAAAATTCACGGCCTCGTGCCGGATGTTGTAGGCACGCAAAGCATGAAATAGCCGGTCCAGATGCAAATCCAGGTGGCAGACCCGGCTGCCGTTGAAATACACGGTTTCAAAAAAACCGGCCCCGTAACGAAACGCGGGCTGGGACGGATCGAGGACAACGCCCTCGGGACTGTATTTACCCTTGTGATAATGAATCATCACTCCCCCGGATTGAAAAATTTTTCCGCCTTGGCCACGGTCTCCTGATACTCGTTTGCCGGAATCGAGTCCACCACGATGCCGCTTCCGGCATAAACATCGAGCTGTCCGGTCCCGGTATCAAAGAGCGCGGTGCGGATGGCGATGGACGAATCCATGTTCCGCTCGTCACGGATCACCACCACAGACCCGCAGTACAGGCCGCGAGAGTGCGGCTCCAGCCTCTCGATGATCGTCATGGCACTCTGCTTGGGACAGCCCGTGACCGATCCGCCGGGAAAGGCGTCCAGGAAAAGATCCAGACAGTCGCGGTCCGGGCGCAACTCGCCGCGCACGTCGGCATACATTTGCAGCAGATTGTCCACCGCGAACACGGACTTGTGGTTTTCCACCCGCACCGTGCCGTATTCGCAGTTGGCCGAGATGTCGTTGCGGACAAGGTCCACGATCATGGACAGCTCGGCACACTCCTTGGGCGACTCCGTGAGCAAAGGCAACAGCTCCGGCGAATACTCGTCGAACCGGAGCGTCCCCTTGATGGGCTGGGACAAGACCCGGCCCGCCTCCACCCGCAGAAATCGCTCGGGCGAAGTGGACAGCACCCGGTGGTTTCCCGACACAAACCAGGCATAAAAAGGGGCGGGATGTCTCTGCCACAAGGACAGGAACAGCCCCAGAGGATCGAGGTCCGGGCAGCTCCACGAAAACCGGGTGGACAGATTGAGCTGGTAGGTGTGGCCGGTGCGGATGCGGGCCAGGGTCTCGCGCACCCCGGCCTCGTAGCCCTCGCGGTCCAGGGAGGTCTCGGGCGGCCCGCCGGGCAGACCTTGCACCGATCCTGAAGGCAGCCCGTCCGACGCGGTTTCAAGTCGGTGCACCAGCGCGTCGCGCAGCCCCGGATCGACAGCCTCCACGGTCGCCCGACCCGTGGCCGCGTCATATTCCAGCCAGGCCGCGTATTTCTTCAGATGACCCAGCGGACAGTCCCGTGGCTTGGCCGAATCCACCCCGCGCAGAATCATGCCGTAGTCATAGCCGACAAACCCCAGGGCAGGGCCGGGAGTACCGAAACAGAACGCCTTGATCTCCCCTGGCGTGGTGGACTCCGTGAACACCAATTCCCCCACCGGGCCGACGCCGATGACCGAGGTGGTCTGGGCAGGATAGCCCGGCGCGGAAAGCACGAGGTCCGCCCCCTGTTCGCGAGCCAAAGCTCCGGCCAGGGCCTCGAACCGGGTCCGGCTACCGGAGATGGAGATAGTCGAGCGCGTCATGGATGAACGTCTCCCCGTCAAGGGTCAGAAAGGATTCGGGATGGAATTGGTACCCCAGGAGCCGCCGCTCCCGTGACCCCACCGCCATGACCACGCCGTCGTCGTTGGCCGCCAGCACGGTCAGCCCGCGTCCCACCTCGGTTACAGCCAGGGAATGATAGCGGGCCACGGTACGTTGCTCGCCCTGCCACTCGATGGTGTCGGTCTTGCCGTGCACGCAGCCCGCAAGCATCCCGGTCCTGCCGCCGCACTGCTCGTTGAGGATCTGCATGCCCAGACAGATGCCAAGCACGGGCCTGCCCGAGTCCAGTACCCGCCCATACCCCGGATATTCCACCGGACTGCCCGGACCGGGCGAAATCACGATCAGGTCCGGCCCGGTCAAATCCAGACCGGCCAAGCACGCAAACGGCTCCACCACCACCCGGATGCCCGGCACGGCACCGGCCAGCAGATGCTCCAGATTGCGCGTGAAGCTATCATTGTTGTCGATGAGCAATATATTCATGAACTCCCCACCCTCTCTTAAAGGACCCGGCCCGACCTTTCAAGGGGGAGCAGCACGCCCGTGAGCCTTGATAATTCCCCTGAATTTACTTACACCGTGAACATCCCGGAAAACACGGAGGACTATCCATGAAAATATTGGTTGTGGGAAGCGGCGGTCGCGAGCATGCCCTGTGCTGGAAACTCGCCCAGAATCCCAGGGTGAAACACATCCTGTGCGCGCCCGGCAACGGTGGCACCGCCCAGGTGGGCGAAAACGTCCCGATCAACGACGATGACATTCCCTCCCTGATCGCCCTGGCAAAGGATCAGGAGGTGGCTCTGGTCGTTGTCGGCCCCGAAATGCCCCTGGTGCTCGGCCTGGAAAATGCGCTGATTCGAGAGGGCATCCCCTGCTTCGGCCCCAGTGCCTACGCCGCCAACCTCGAAGGCTCCAAGGCGTTCTCCAAGAACGTCATGGCCGACGCGGGTGTGCCCACCGCCCCGTTCCGCGTATTCGACGAATTCGATTCCGCCGTGGCCTTCATCAAGAAAAAAGGGGCGCCCATCGTGGTCAAGGCCGACGGGCTGGCCGCCGGCAAAGGCGTTATCGTGGCCGCCACCGAACAGGAAGCCCTTGAGGCCGTCGAAGACATGATGGTCAAAAAAACCTTTGGCTCGGCCGGAGACCGCGTGGTCATCGAAGAGGCCCTCCAGGGCGAGGAAGCCTCGTTCCTGGCCTTCTGCGACGGCACCCACTACGCCCTGCTCCCCTCCAGCCAGGACCACAAGGCCATATACGAAGGCGATACCGGCCCCAATACCGGGGGCATGGGAGCCTATTCCCCGGCACCCATCCTGCCCGAAGGGAAATACGCCGAGACCGCCGAGATGTGCATCAAACCGATCCTGCGCCACCTCGCCGCCAAGGACGAACCGTTCAAGGGCATCCTCTACGCCGGACTCATGTACACCGAAAACGGCCCGTCCGTGCTCGAATACAACGTCCGCTTCGGCGATCCCGAATGCCAGCCGCTGCTCATGCGCCTGGAAACCGACCTGCTCGAAATCATGTTCGCCTGCATCGACGGCAAACTGGATCAAGTCGATGTCAAAGTCAGCCCGCAGACAGCCTGCGGCGTGGTCCTGGCCGCCAAGGGCTACCCCGGCAACTACCCAAAAGGCATGGAAATCACCGGCCTCGATCAGGCCGATGCCCTGGAAGGCGTCAAGGTCTTTCAAGCCGGAACCCAGATCAAGGACGGCAAGACCGTCACCTCCGGCGGTCGCGTGCTCTGCGTCACCGCCCTGGGCGACGATCTCGCCGATGCACAGAAAAAGGCCTACCAGGCCGTGGAAAAAATACACTTCGACAACTGCTACTTCCGCCGCGATATCGCGGACAAGGGATTGAAGCGGCTGGGCTAGGGCCTACCGGCGGTCGCCTTCGGCGGGACCAGGACGCTGTCCTATCGCTGCTGTCGACATCTCTAAGACCGAGCAAGCTCGGCCTAAGAGCTGACGCGGCCCTGCTCAAGGCCGAGGGCCTTGAGAATCCCATAGGCGCATACGCGCGTGCGGTGCGGGGACAAAGGGGAGTGCGACTTCGCCAAGCGAGAATGAATATTTTTCTTAACGGTTTGCCTTGTACATTTGCCACAACGAAAAATCTCCGGTTTCCCGCATCCCCCCCGAACACGCGAATGCGTCACCAAAAAGTTTAGGAAAGGGGATGGGATGGGGGTCTGGGGGAAGGGAAGGGGAAAACCCTTTGAAAAGGGTTCTTCCCCTTCCCTTCCCCCAGCCGCCGGAGGCACCAACAAGGAGAAAATATGAAGGTTGCTATTTTCATGGGGTCGATTTCGGACGAGGACAAACTGCGTCCCTGTTCGGAGTTGTTGAATGACTTGGGTATTGAGCACGTATTCACGGTTTCGAGTGCGCATCGGACACCGGAACGCACGGCCCGGCTGGTGGCCGAGTACGAAGCGGACGGCTGCCAGGTATTCATTTGCGCGGCTGGTTTGGCGGCTCATCTGGCCGGGGCTGTGGCCGCGCAGACGACCAAGCCGGTTTTGGGTGTGCCGTTGACCGCGTCGTCACTGGGCGGCATGGACGCCCTGCTCGCCACGGTGCAGATGCCTCCGGGCTTTCCGGTGGGCACCCTGGCCCTGGATCAGGTCGGAGCCAGAAACGCGGCATGGCTGGCGGCTCAGATTCTCGCCCTGCACGACGAGGAACTGGATGCCAGGATCAAGGAAGCCCGCGAGGGATTCAAGGCCGCGGTAGAAAAGGCGGCGGACAGTCTGTAAGGGCAATTTTCCCTAGGGTGGAGAGATGGCGACAGGGTGTTACAAGGCCTTGATTGCTATTTCGAGCCTGCTCACTTCGTTCCGCAATAGGGCCATGCGCTCGAAGCTGCGCCCAATGTCTTCGCGGCGGGAGGCGTTTTCCAACTTGAGGGCGGCCTGCCGGGTGGCTTCCGCGCCGATGGACGCGGCCACGCTCTTGAGGGTGTGGGATTGCAGGGCCACTTCACGAAGGACGGTATTGCGCAGTCCTTTTTCAGCCAATGTCAGCTTGAGCGTGATCTCGGCCATGGCATTGGGAATGAGGTGCCGCACTTCGGCCTGGGACACACCGAGCTGGGTGCTGGCGGCAACGATATCCAGGACCGACGCGCCCTCCTGGTTCGGACGAAGCGGAGCAGAGGCCTCCCGCCAATCGCCGCCCAGGATCTGACGCATGGCTGTAGCCATTTCACCGAACCCTGTGGGTTTGCACACGAATCCGTCCATCTTGTTCTTTTCGCACTGCTCCCGCACATCGGCCAGGGCGTGGGCCGTTACAGCCAGGATGGGTATGGAGGGCTGTCGCACGGGCTTGCCCGCTCCTTGACCATTTCGGATACGCCGGGTGGTCTCATGGCCGTCCATGCCCGGCATTTCCAAATCCATGAGCACGATATCAAAATCCCTTTCCGCCAGGAGCACGAGGGCTTCGGTGCCGCTTTCGGCCACCGTGGTTTTCATGCCCATGCGGTCGAGATGGAGCTTCTCCACCTTGACGTTGAGCGGGTTGTCGTCCACGAGCAACACCCTTGAGGGCGTGATGGGCAAGGACGCAAGGGGGGCCGTGGCAAGGGACTCTGCCTCGGTGGCACGGATGGGGTCGCCTTCCGCGAACCGGGCCGTGAAAATGAATTCGCTTCCCTTGCCGGGCCGGGATTCCACATGGATGTCGCCGCCCATGAGGGCGACCATTTTCTTGCAGATAGCCAGCCCCAGCCCCGACCCGCCTCGACTGCGCGAGGAAGAGCTGTCGCCCTGGGTAAAGGCCTCGAAGATGGTGGAGAGCATTTCCGGCCCCATGCCCTGGCCGGTATCCTTGACCGAAAAGATCAACCCCACGGGCCGCAAGGGATCGGCGATCACCCTTTTCCACAGACCGATGGTCAGGCGAATGGACCCCTTGTCCGTGAACTTGGCTGCGTTATTGAGCAAGTTGATGAGCACCTGCCGGAGCCTGCCGGGGTCCCCCTTGAGGAAACGGGGCACGCCGGGCATGATTTCCATATCCAGGGCAACGCCTTTCTGTTCGACCTGGAGGCGGAGGGTCTTGATGGCCGAGTAGGCCACGGCGGGCAGATCGAAGTGGACGGAAAGCAGCCGGAGTTTACGCGCCTCGATCCGGGAGAAATCCAGGATATCGTTGATGACGTCGAGCAGAAGCAGAGCGGATTCGTGCGCGGCTTCGATGTAGTCGCGCTGTTCGCCGGACAAGGGCGTGTGCAGGGCCACCTCGGTCATGCCGAGAATGGCATTCATGGGCGTCCTGATCTCGTGGCTGATGGAGGCCAGAAAATCACTTTTGGCCTGGCTCGCCCCCTCGGCCGTGGTCCGGGCCTCTTCCAGTTCCCGGTTCTTGCGCTCGATAAGCTTCTTGTTCATGAACTCGCGGAAGGTGGAGGCATAGGTCACGTGAGCCACCACAAAGGAGACCCAGGAAATGATCATGGCGTTTATCAGGTGGAATTTGACCGTGGTCGCCTCGGGAACAAACAGGGTCAGCACGCCCGCAAGGGCGGACATCCCCACAAACAGCATCAAAGTCACCTGGCGGGTGGTCATGGCAATGAACGCGGACGGACCGAGCAAGAAGATGTAGACCGGCCCGATACTTTCCTTGACCGGGAACATATACCCCACCATGATCACGGTATAAACAAGGAAAAACAGGATGTATGTCTTCCAGACCCAGAGATGACGGGGTTTGAAATCATTCAGGCTCTGCAACGGACCGAATAGCCAGAGAAAAATGCCGCAGGCGACCATGGCTAGAGGGCGCATGATCAGGATGCCCATCCAGATATCCTCGGCCTGGGGCAATCCGGATTGCTTGATGGTCAGGTAGTCCGCCACCATGTAAAACACGAGCGAGGAGAGCAGAAGCCAGGTGATGGGCTTCAGTCTGCGAGAATTGGACAGGGCTACCTCGCGTTCGAACTCCTCGCGGAATTCAGCGGGGGCTTTCGGTTCCCGAATGATTTGCGGCAGGTTATCGCTAAAACGTCCCATTATGTCCACCGTAGCACAGATATTTCTGCTACGAAAGACTGTCCTGCTGCATCCGCTCTACAGGGATGGAGAAAAAGGCTTCCGTGCCCACGTCCGGCTCGGCAAAGATCTCAATGTGGCCGCCCATGGCCATGACAAATTCATGCGCCAGGGCCAGACCGATGCCCGTGCCGCCGTGCCGCCGGGTACGCGAACCGTCGACCTGCCGGAAAGGCTCGAAAATGCGATCCAGCTGATCCCGAGAAATGCCGATGCCGGTATCCGAAACCAGGATCAGCAGGTGTGGCGTTTCACGGCTTGCGTTCTTTTCCAGATAGTGAACATTCAGAAAGACTTCCCCCTCGTCAGTGAACTTCACGGCATTGCCCACCAAATGAAAGATGACCTGCCGAAGACGGCGGGCGTCACCGAATATTCGTAACGGCAGGGCACTGTCCACATTCCAGGAAAAATCGACTCCTTTCTTCAGGGCCTCCACCTTGTATGGCTTGGCCACCATTTCCACCACTTCCAGCGGATTGAAATCGTGCTCATCCAGGGCCAAAGCACGCGCCTCGACCACGGAGAAGTCCAGGATGTCATTGAGAAGTGCCAGCAGACTGTTGGCCGCGCCCAGGGCATGCCCGAGCATTTCCTTGGCCTCGTCGTCCAGGCCCATTTCGTCAAATATCTGCAACATGCCGAGGAGCACGTTGAGCGGGGTGCGTATCTCGTGGCTGATGTTGGCCAGAAAATCGGATTTGGCCCGGCTGGCCTCCTCGGCCATTTCCTTGGCCCGCATCAACACGCTGACGTCCACCACGGCCTGGACCTCGAACCGGCCACTGGGCTTGTGGGCCGTACGAATGGCCCGGCGCACACCGTTCAGCGTCCTGACCTCGCAGGATTCGCCGTGCATGCCCGCAAGCCCCTCGCCATGGGTCTCCACCACGGAAATATAGTCCTCCACGGGCTTGTTGAGCGCTCCCCGGCCCAGCATGGCCATGGCCTCCGGGTTGAGGTAGCGAATGATCCGCGTGGTCCCGGCCACCTCCACCTTGAGCAACGGAATAGGCGAGCTATCAATGAGCATCTTGAGGTCCTGCTCGGTCCGCTTGCGGCGGGTGACGTCATCTCGAATGAGTATGCCGCCACGCATGGCACCCTTGACCATGAGCGGCGCAGTGCGGATGTTCTGCCACGACTCCGCACGCCTGCCGAACGCGGGGATGTAGACGTCCTCCAGAGACACCGTTCTCCCCTGGAGCACTGGTTTGATGCTCTCGCCCACGCCGGCCCGGACAAGGCCCGGTATCTCGTAAATCTTCTTGCCGAGATAGAGTTCGGGCTGGGTCTGGCCCTTGTCAAGCCTCCGCATGTGCCAGTCATTGACGAAATTGACGGTGCCGTCGGAGTCAAACGCCATGATGGAGACCGGCGTGGCCAGGGCCAGGGCCTTGTATTTTTCGTGGGCCTCGGCCAGGTGCCGTCCGGCCATTTCCTGCATGGAGACGTCCACGAGGATCAGCAGCCGCGCCGTAACGTGCCCCTGGGAATCCTTGAGCTGATAAGTGGAGTGACGAGCCGGAAATATTTCGCCGGACTTGCGCTTCATCAGGCTACGGACACGGGTGGTCTCCCCCAGGGGACAGATCGGGACCACCTCTTCGTACACGACCTCGTCCTGGCAAAGCATACCCACGCTCTTGCCCAGGGTTTCCTCCTTGGCATAGCCGAAAATCTGCTCGGCCCCCACGCTGAACTCGAATATCGTATTGTCGTCCCCGGCGATCATGATGAAAGCGACATCCCGGGCCGCCTCCAGGACCGCGTCCAGCCGGGTGCCGGTCTCGGTCAGGGCCTGGCTGGCCTCGGACATGCCGTCCACCAGGGTGGCCAACGACCCCTGCACTGACTGCTCGCGCTTGGCCAAGCCCTCATCATAGGCGCGCAACTCATCGAACAGGGCCCGAAACGGGCCGCTCTCTGCGGGCGAATCCATCTCAAGGGCTTTCAACTTTTTATCGATGGAATCCCGCAACTCGCGCAATGCCGCGTTATTCATTTTTTCTTCTTGCTCCATCTGGCATCCTTTCTGCTTTTTTACCAGGTGCAGAATACCTGAATGCCAACGACAGAAAAAGGGGGGTATACGAATTTATAATGCCACGAAAACAACCCTCAGCCAGCCTTGGTCCAGCCCTTCTGACGGGCAGCCCAAGCCTCGTACTCCTTGCCCCAACGGCACAGAGACTCGATGACAGGCATGACGCTTTCCCCCGTTTCGGTCAAAGAATATTCCACCTTGGGTGGCACCTGGGCATAGACCTTGCGGTGAATCACGCCATCCGCCTCCAACTCGCGCAACTGCTGGGTGAGCATCTTCTGGGTGATATTGGGGATGCTGCGCTTGATGGCACTGAAACGCAGGGTGCCGTCATTTCCCAGCCGGTAGATGATGATAGGCTTCCACTTGCCGCCGATGACGTGAAGCGTCAATTCCACGTTGCAGTAGTAATGCTTGTCGCCGCAGACCTTGAGGGTACAGGGATCGCTCATGTCCTTAACTCCGTATCATGGGGTTGCGCTGCGGGCCTGGATATTGCGGCTCCGTCGGGCGCCTATGGTTTCCTTCTGGTAACTATAGCACAATAAAGTGCGTACTTGACCTTTTTGTACTGTTAGCAGAAAAAGGATCAATCGTAAACATTGCAACCCCCACCCCGGGAGGCGACATGGAATTGAAAGAGGCCATTTTCACCCGACGCAGCATACGCAAATTCGAAGACAAGCCCATTCCCGAGGCCATGGTCCGGGAAATTCTGGAAGCGGCCATGATGGCGCCCAGCGCGGGCAACCAGCAGCCCTGGCAATTCGTGGTGATTGACGACCGGGCCGTGCTCGACTCCCTGGTGGACATCCACCCTCATATCAGGATGGTCACCCAAGCCCCTCTGGGCATCCTGGTCTGCGGCGACCTGAGTCTGGAAAAGTACGCGGGTTACTGGGTCCAGGACTGCGCCGCAGCCATGCAAAACATGCTGCTGACCATCCACGGCCTGGGGTTGGGTGCGGTCTGGACCGGCGTATATCCCATGGAAGACCGCGTGGCTGCGTTCAAGGAAAAATTCAATCTGCCGAAGCAGGTCATCCCACTCGGATTCGTGCCCCTGGGATGGCCCACCCAGCAATTGACATCAGAAAGCCGATTCCGCGAGGACCGGATTCATCACAATACCTACTAGGAGACGACCATGAAAGTTGTTGCGTTTAACGGTTCCGCCCGCAAGGGTGGCAATACCACCGAAATGATCAAAGCCGTTTTCAACGAGCTGGAAGCTGCGGGAATCGAGACCGAGATGATCGAACTCTCGGGCAAGACCATGGCCGGCTGCAAGGCCTGCGGCATGTGCGCCAAGAACAAGGACCGCCGCTGCGCGGTGGACAATGATTTCGTCAACGAATGTATCAAGGCCATGGACGAGGCGGACGGCATCATCCTGGCCTCGCCCACCTATTTCGCCAACGTCACGGCGGAAATGAAAGCACTCATCGACCGTGCGGGCATGGTCGCCCTGGTCAACGACAGCATGCTTGCCCGCAAGGTGGGCGCATCCGTGGTGGCCAAACGGCGCGGCGGGGCCATGGAAGCCTTCAACGCGCTCAACGCCTTCCACTTCATCCAGCAGATGATCGTGCCCGGCTCCCGCTACTGGAACATGGGCGTGGGCCGAGACAAGGGTGAAGTACTCGAAGACCAGGAAGGCCTGGACACCATGAAGACCCTTGGCGTGAACATGGCCTGGCTCATGAAAAAGCTGGCCGTCTAACATACACCATCCAACCACGGGTGGTCGGGATCGCCCCCTTCATGTGAAGGGGGCATTTTTTTGGACAAGGCCACGGCAGATCGCCATCTGTTGTTTGCCTTTTACCCTGCTATTCGTGTAGCGTGCCTTCGTTACAGACATTCACATCCGACGGAGAGAATCATGAGTCGAATTTTCGTGGCCGGTGCAGCCGGCAATATCGGGACAGCACTGCTGGCGGCACTGGAGACAAAGGGCGCAGACGTCGTGGCCGGGGTGCACGGCAACACAAGCCTGCCGAACGGTTGGGACGGGGAAATCCGCCCCTTTGATTTCGAGGACCGGGCGTCCATGGTTTCGGCCATGGCGGGGTGCACCAAACTCTTCCTGGCCCTGCCCCTGGTGGAGAAGATGACCCGGTACGGCAGCCAGGCCATGGAAGCGGCCAAGGAAGCGGGTATCGAATACATCGTCCGATCGAGCCGATACGGAGCGTCCTCGGACGCACACTGGCGGCTGGGCCGCGAGCACGGCATGGTAGACCAGTTCGTGGAGGACTCGGACATCCCGTTCTCGGTCCTGCGTCCCAATACCTTCATGCAGCTCTTTTCCACGATCATGGCAGATGCCATCCGCTCCGGCACCGTGGCCCTGCCCGAGGAGGAATTCCCGGTCAGCTACCTCGACATCCGCGACATGGCCGATTGCGCAGCCGCGCTGCTCGTGGACAACACGGGCCACGTAAACCGAACCTACGCCCTGACCGGCCCGGAAGGGCTGACCGGCCCGGACCTGGCAGCCCGAATCAGTGCGGCCACTGGGCGCGAGATATCCTACACTCCCATTGAAGAGCGAGCTTTCATCGAAAAACTGGACGGTTCGGGCATGTCCGAATGGACCCGAAACATGCAGGTCAGCCTATCCCGTGTGGTCAAGCTCGGCATGATGGGCAACGTGACCAAGGCCGTGGAATTCCTGACCAACGCCCCGGCCCGCACTTTCGACGCCTTTGCGGCCGAGCACGCGACGACCTGGACCTAGGAGGACGACATGGCTTCGCTGGAAGGGAAAAAGGAACTTCTTCGGATCATCAAGGATGTGGCCGCCGGAAAATACTCTGACGAGATCATGGAACTGACCGGTCCTGGATATCCGCCGGAAATCCAGGAGTTGGCCGAGGCCGTGGGCCTGATGATGGTCAAGATCGAAGCCAGGGAATATCATCTTGAACAACTGTTCGAGCGGATCAAGACCGACACCCTGGACACAGTCACCGCCGTGGCCAGAGCCCTGGCCGCACGCGACGCCTACACCGAGGGACACGGCGAACGGGTGGGCATCTATGCCGAACGGCTGGCCCGCCGCCTGGGACTTCCCGAAACCGAACAGGAACGCATCCGCATTGCGGGCACACTCCACGACATCGGAAAAATCGGCTTTTCCGACCAGATCTTCTCCAACGAAGACACACGAATCAACGAGAACATGCTGCTTGAAATCCGCAGCCACCCGCAGTGGGGATACGACATCCTCAAGAACCTCCGTTTCCTGGGCCCGGCCCTGGACTATGTCTATGCCCACCACGAGCGGCTGGACGGCCAGGGCTATCCGCGCGGCCTGGAAGCCGAGGAAATCCCCCTGGGGGCGCGCATCCTGTCCGTGGTCGACTGTTTCGACGCCATGACCACAAACCGCCCCTATCAGGCAGGCAAGACCCCGCAAGAGGCCCTCGGCATCCTGGGCAAGCTGGCCGGTTCCGCCCTGGACCCGGATCTGGTGGACGCCTTCATCGAGGAAATCGAATCCGGCGGTCTGGTCGAATAGCCCGGCAATATCGTGCAAGACCGCACCCCGCTCCCCGGCCTATCCTCCCCGAAACAACAACGGGAGGACCTATGAACGATTGCTTCGCAGCCTTTGACAACGGAACCGTAATCAGGACCGGAGGAGATACCTCGGCCCGAACTCTGGACTGGAATCCGCACCCCGCCTTTCCCGGCGTGGCCCTCAAACATCTGGTCACCGGCGGGGACACGGACGGACGGTTCAGCGTCCACCTGGTCCGGTTGCAGCCCGGTGCCGAGATAGGAGAGCATGTCCACGAAACGAACTGGGAACTGCACGAGGTGGCCGGGGGAAGCGGGCAGCTCATCCTTGACGGACGCTCAATCCCGTACCACCCTGGCGTAGCCGCCACGCTGCCCGAAAACGAGCCGCACACGGTACGGGCCGGGGACCTGGGACTGCAACTGTTTGCCACCTTCGTCCCGGCACTCCTCTAACAGATCAGGACCCATGACCGGAACCTCCACTGAATTCGTCGAAATCCCCGGCCTGGACGGGGTTACCGTGGTCCGCCACAGCGGCGGGTCGCCCACCGATGCCCGCCACCAACACGAATCCCTGTGCCTGGGCGCGGTTCTGGCCGGGGAACGGACCGTGATCGTGGACGGTGCGTCCCACACGGCCACGGCAGGGGAGGTTCTGATCATCGGGCCAAGGCGGGTCCACACCTGCCCGGACAGGGGAACAAGTCAATACGTCATGCTCTCGATACCGCCGCAGTGGTTCGAGCAGTACGGGCTGATCCCCGCCGTTCCCCCAACGCCCGTGGTGGACGACCCGGTCCTTTTCGGACGGATCACGGCCCTGGCCGATAGAACACTTGAGCCCGGCTCGGCCATGGAGTCCGAGGACGCCCTCCTGGCCTTGCTCGACAGCCTCTGCCGGGAGGGAGTGTCCGCAGACATCGCGCCCCCGGAACCGAACCGGATACGCCGGGTACGCCACCACATGGAAAACCGCTTCGCCGAGGACCTCCGCCTCGACAAACTGGCCGCGCTGGCCGGGTGTAGTCCGTGCCGCCTGAACCGGACCTTTGCTCGGACCATGGGCATGCCGCC
Organism: uncultured Pseudodesulfovibrio sp.; assembly: GCA_963662475.2. GTDB lineage: Bacteria > Desulfobacterota > Desulfovibrionia > Desulfovibrionales > Desulfovibrionaceae > Pseudodesulfovibrio. Next base: position 15,496 of record CAXXUE010000004.1, on the reverse strand, counting down.
CCACGAATACCAGTCCATGCTGCGCGTCCGGGAAGTCAAACGACTGATCAGGGAAGGCGCGGGGCTGACCGAAGCCGCCCTTCAGGCGGGATTCTTCGACCAGAGCCACATGACGCGCTGTTTCAAAAAGACCATGGGCATGACGCCCGGAAAATACGCCCGGGGACTCCTTCGGCCTCCAACCCCCTGACCGCAACAGAAAATATCCGACTCCCGGCCACGACAGCCCGGCTTCCTTCCCGCCACACCAGCAGTATGGATTTTCTAATTTTGTTTTCTTCCCGGCTCTGTTAGTATTCATTGTTTAATTGTCCTGAACTCAAACAGACAGCCCTATGCCCAAACGTCTGATCTACCTCATCCCCTTCATGGTCGGCCTCGCCCTGGCCGCATCCATGATGGCCGGCCTCTATGCCGAACAGCAGAGCTTTGAGCAAAAAGCACGGCTCCAGGTCTTCGACAAACTCTCCACGATCCAGGGGGGGCTGGAAAATGCCCTGCGTACACGCCTCAACCTCATGGATGCGCTCCGAACCTATATCAGGCTCGATCCGGACCTCGACCAACAAACCTTTGCCGCCCTGACCAAGGGGTTGCTTTCCGGCGTCAGCGGTGTCCGGTTCGTGGAACTGGCCCGAAACGACATCATCAGCCATGTCCATCCGACAGGGGAAAGTGGGCGGGTCATGGAACGCAACCTGTTCACGGACTTCCCCGCAGAAATAACGGCCCTGGCCGACCGGGCCGTCATGACCCGGCAGACGCAGATCGCCACACCCCGGCGTGTGAAGGAGGGCGGAGAAGCCGTTGTCGCCGCTTCACCCATTTTTCTGAACGACCAGGGCCAGGACCGGTATTGGGGACTTGCCCTCATGCTCATCGACACCGGCACCCTGTTCCGGGAAGCCGGACTCCTGAACCCGTCCACGGGGCTGAGCATGGCCCTGAAACAGCCAGGAGTGGTATCGGGGCACTACCGGCTTCTTTTCGGCAACGAGGCCGTGTTCGCCGTGGACCCGGTGGTCATGACGATCCCGGTGCCAAATGGCATATGGCAACTGGCGGCAACACCCACGGGCGGATGGCCCCAATCGCCCAACCGGGCCTACATCCTCTACGGCGGCAGCGCGGCCACCCTGGCCATCACCGGACTGCTCTTCACCACGGTATTCCTGCTCATGATCCGCATCAGGGAACGGGACAGGTACTGCTATCTCGTCCAGAATGCCAAGAGCATCATCCTGCGGGTGAACATGGCCGGAGAAATCACCTTCTGCAACGAATACACCGAGGAATTTTACGGATACGGCCACGGCGAACTTCTCGGCAAACCCCTGGTGGGGACCCTGATGCCTCTCAAGAGTCTGGCAGGCGAATCCATGAAACGCCACCTCCACCGGTTGCTCAAAAACCCGGCCGCTCTGCCGTTCAACGAAACCATGAACATATGCAAGAACGGTCAAGCCGTATGGGTGGCTTGGGCCCACAAATCCGTTCTCAACAGGGACGGCCAGATGGTGGAGTTGCTCTCCGTGGGCACGGACATCACGGACCGGAAATTCATGGAGGAGGCTTTGCGCCAGCGCGAACGCCAGTACCGGTTGTTGGCCGAAAACGTCACGGACGTCATCTTCGGGCTGGATGCGGACCTGCGCTATACCTATGTCAGCCCGTCCGATGAGACCCTGCGCGGTTTCAAACGCGCCGAAGTCCTGGGCCGCCCCATAAACGACTTCCTGGTCCCTTCGTCCCTGAACCGTCTGAAAACGGCCATGGAGAACCTGAACGGCCAGGGCGAAAACCCGCTCCAATCCGTGATTCTGGACCTGGAATTCCAATGCATGGACTCCACCACCCTGTGGCTTGAAACCCGGATGGGTCTCCTGCTCAATGACGACAGGGACGTCATCGGTTTCCAAGGTATCGGGCGCGACATCACGGACCGCAAGCTGGCCGAAGCCCTGCGCGACGACGTGGAACGCATGGCCAGGCACGACCTCAAGACCCCGTTGGGGGCGGTTATCGGCCTGCCCGGCGAAATCCAGCTCCTAGGCGGCCTGACCCAGGCCCAGGAAGACATGCTCGCCACCATAGAAAAGGCGGGCGAGACCATGCTGCTGCGTATCAACCACTCCCTGGACCTCTACAAGATGGAGCGCGGCATTTACGCCCTGAAACGTCACCCCGTGGACGTGCTCGGAATCCTGGAGGAAATCAAGGCCGAAACCCGGACCCTGATCCGGGAAAAGGGCATCAACCTGGGCATCGAGGTCCTCGCCCCAAAGCAAAATGAATTCGTGGCCCTGGTCGAGGAAGACCTGTTCCGGTCCATGCTCTCCAACCTCATCCTCAATTCGCTCCAGGCCTCGCCGGAAGGGGGGACCGTGGGCATCACCCTGAAACATGGGGAAAACCTGTCTATCACCATCCGCAACCAGGGCGAAGTCCCTGTTCCGATGCGGGAAATCTTCTTCGACAAGTACACCTCTACCAACGAGGGTATGGGAACGGGGCTGGGAACCTACTCGGCACGGCTCATCGCCCGCACCCATGGCGGCGACATTGTGCTCGACACCAGCGAACCGGGCCGGACATCCGTGGAATTGACCCTGCCGGAATAGGCGGGTCTCACGCGATCATCGCTTCTTGGAATAACGGGAGAGGGCCAGGGCCAGGGCCGTGGAAACCTTGATCAGCTCGCTGTTGCCCTTGCGGATGGTCCCGGCCATGCGCCGGGCCAGAGCGAGAATCAGCCGGCTGCCCAGGGCGGGCTCGCGCTCGGTCAGCTCGAAAAAGCGGGCGCGGTCCGTGACCAGGAAGTCGGCATCGTCCAGCACCTGAATGGTGGCGGACCGGATATCCCGGTCAATGAGCGCGATCTCGCCGAAAATGGGGTATTCCGTCTCATCCAGAGTGGCCAGCACCTTGCGCGGGTCGCTCGCCTCCATGATGGGCAGGTTCATGCCCTTGAGCAGCATGGACTTGGTGATACGCACCTTCCCCCGGATGAGAATGAACATCTCGTCACCCTGCTCGCCCTCGGTCACGAGGTTTTCCCCGGCCTGGACCGAGCGGACATCGAAGATGGCCTTGACCTTGTCCAGCATGCTGGCAGGCAACCCCCGAAAAATGGAAATGGTCTCCCAACTGACGTCACCAACGTTCATCGCGCCTCCCCGGGCTTGAGGTACAGCACGGCATCATACGACTCCAGCTTCTCGTTGTCCGGCGGATTGGCCAGCACACGAGGCCCCATGTCGCCCATGGTCGTCTCCTGCCCCGAGGACTCGAAAAGCTCAAGGATGAACTGGTCAAGGGCCGACCCCTGGTCGAGCACGTCCTCCAGGGAAAGCTGCTTGCTCATCTGGCACAAGGCCAGGGGCAGACGCCCGTCCTTGCGGTAGCGAACCATGAGCCCGCCCCAGTCGAGCAGCCGCTCTTCGCCGGAAAGGGTGCGGAACTCCATGTGGTTGTTACCGCGCATGCCCAGCACCTCCTGCAGGAAGGTCCACATGGAGGGATTGGCCCCCATCAGCCCGAGCACCAGGCTGGTGAGCTGCCCGCGCACCAAAATCTCGTTGACCCCGGCCCGGAGCAGATGCTTGCGGTTTTCCTGCAGGGCCACCTCGCCATACAAGGGCACCTGACCCGCGATTTCCCGGATGGCCAGGGCCGCGTAAAGCGTTTCCTGATCCGCATCCTTGGGCGAAAGGGAACCGCGCTGGGAAAGCAGATAGACCACCTTGGCCCGGTCCAGCCGCGCCTTCTGGAGCACGCCCTCCTGGGTGATGGCCCCCCACACGAAGTGGAGTTTGTCTCCCATATCGAGCTGAAAACCGATGGACTCGCGCTCCTCCGGGCTCAGGGCATTCACCAGCACCAGGTTGGACGCGCCGGAATCACCGTGTCCGAGCACGCCGTTGTCGCGCAGGGCCTCCACCATTTCCGGGCCGAAGTCGTTCCAGCCCACGATGACCACGTGGTTTGTCAGATTCACCTTGAGCAGCCCCTTGCGTTTTCTGGCCTTGCGCTCCACGAGCATGGACGCCATGTTGCCGGTCAGGGTGGATACCAGGCCGATGCCGCAGATCATGACGAACAGCCCCATGATCTTACCGCCCGTGGTGGACGGGACCATGTCGCCGTAACCCACCGTGGTCAGGGTGACCACGGTCCACCACAGGGCGCCGAACACATCCTGGACCTTGCCGCCCAGGAAGTTTTCGAAAAACCAATAGCCCCCCGTGCCGAACCCGAGCATGCCGAAAATCAGCAGGGTCAATTTCCCGAAGGGACTGCGGCACCATCCGGCAATCGCGGAGGCAACGCCCTTGATCATATGCACCATATCCACCTTCAACTGATATTGCTCTACGTTATGACCGAGGGGGGGCAGGGAGTCAATCAGGGGATTTCCCGCCGGACAAAACAAAACGACACACGCCTCTTTCAGCGTGTGCCGTTTCGTGGCAATATCTCAACCCCGTGCAGCCGTTATGAAAGCTGCCCCATTCCCAGCCCCATGAGGACGGAAAGGCCAAACCAGAGCACTGTCTTGGCCGCTCGGACCCACCGGCATCGGGTCGGAGTACGTCCGCTCTCGGGCTCGAAAAGATACATCCAGCAAAACCGCTTTTCCCTGATCATGGCTTCCCCTTTGCCGTGCATTTTCTTGCAGAACACTACTAGGGTACTACCCATCCGGCCTACCTGGGTCCAATCGCAAAGCGTGAGGCCGGGTATAACAAATTCCGATTGCCCGCTGACGGGAATGGTACTATTCATCCCGGAATGGAACTCTATCAACTCAGGACATTCGTGGCCGTGGCCGAAGAGGGCAACCTGACCCGTGCCGCCGAACGTATCCACGCCAGCCAGCCCGCTGTCAGTGCCCATATCAAGGCCCTTGAAGAGGAGTTCTGCCTCCCCCTGTTCGTGCGCACGCCACGCGGCATGCAACTCACCGAGGCGGGCAAGGGACTCAAGCTCAAGGCGGATTCCATTCTCCAGGCTGCGGACGACATGCTCAACCAGGCCAAAAGCCTCCGAGGGGAGCTCTCCGGCGAGCTAACCATCGCCCTGAACACCGACTCGGAATTCCTGCGCATGGCCGAACTCATCTCCGCCATGGCCGAGTCCCACCCCAAACTCAAGATTCGCCTGACCCAATCCGCCTCCGCAACAATTCTGAAAACCGTGCGCGACCGCAAGATCGACGCGGGCTTTTCCTTTTTCGAAAACCACTACGCCGAGGTTTCGGCCATCCGGCTCAGGGAAGTGCCGGTCCGTGTAGTGGCCCCGTCCGCCTGGGCCGACAAAGTGGTGGGCAAATCCATGGACCAGTTGGCCACCCTGCCCTGGATCAAGCCGGACACCTCCTGCCCGTTCATGGAGATCGTGAAAGGCGTGTTCGAGGGCTCGGACATCACCATGGACAACTACATTGAGGCGGACGAGGAAAAGGTCCTGCGCCAATTCGTGGCTGCGGGTAAGGGAGTCTCCCTGCTCAAGCAGAGCGATGCGGATGCCATGTGCGCCGAAGGCACGGCAATCATTTGCGATGTGGGGCCGAAACTCTCGCTGACGGTCAGCTTCGTCTACCCCAAGAACAGGGAACTCGATCCGCTGATCCGGGCGCTGATCGAAGCCGTGACCTCGATCTGGGACGTGGACGCCTGACGCGAAACGGACGGCCCGTATTTCCCGGCACCGCCTCCCTCTTTTCCCGACAATGAAATTCTACAGATGTGCGCCCTGGGCAGTGGAAACGGTCCGGCCCGTGCCGGGTTCCTTGCCGTCCAGGTATTGGGGCTCAAGAAAACGGTGCAGCGCCTCTTCCAGAAGCGAAGGGTCCACAAGGGTATCGAGACAGGGACCGTGGGGCCGCTCATTGAGTACGCCGAACACGGGCAGGGGGTAGGTATCCTGAATGCCGCTTGAAAGGTCGCGGTAGCAGGCAACGGCAATGATCATCTTCGGTCGCAACTGGACCACGATACGCCGGGCAACCGTGCCGCCCGTGGCCACGGCCAGATTGACGCCGTACTTGTCATGCAGGTCGAGCAGCCCCGCGATGGGACATTTGCCGCACCGCTTGCAGTTGTTGATGTCGTAGGTCAGACGGCGGTCGCATTTGGAATTTTGCAGGCAGTGGGGCATGAGCAGCAGGATTTCCTCGGGCTTGTAGCGCCCGGCCTCGGCCCGGACCAACTCGTTGTTCACGCTGACAAAGGAGAGCATGATGGACTCCTTGCGAATGCCCAGCGTCTTGCCCAGCAGGACCATAAGCGGCAGAAACAGCTTGACCGTGAGTCCCCGAAACCGGCGCGCACCGGGCAGCGGCTTTTTGGTGACGATATTCAGAAACAGTCCCCAATAGGCCACGCTGACAAAACCGATGCCCACGAGCACCAGCCCGCCGAGCACCCATACGGCCAGAGGATGGATATTCTCCAATCCCACGAACGGGATGAGCCAGAGCGCGGCCAGGAACAGGCAGATCATGAAGCAGGCCCCGCTGATCAACCCCACAAAGAGCCGCTTGCGCGTCCGACGTATGGAACGATTATGGTTCATCTACCCCTTGTCTCCCAGTTCTTTGACGGCTGCCACCACCGCCTCGGGCGTGAAGCCCTTTTCATACAATACAGCACAACCGGTCATGTCGATGGGCTGCCACTTGGTAAAATTGGTCTCGTCGTCGCGGTAGACCACCAGCCGGTTCACGTCCCAGGCACAGGCCATGTGCGCCGGGCCGGAATCATTGCCCAGGAATACCCCGGCATCACGGATCAGGTGCGACGTGGTTCCGAGACTGCCCGTATAATACCGCACTCTCTCCCCCGAGGGAATGGCCTTCTCCACCTCGGGCCGCTCATCCGGCATGCAGAGGACAAAGACCGGCCTCAGGGCCGTCAACCGCTTCACCGCCTCGGCGTACACGGGCAGGCTCCAGCCGATGCCCCCCTGGGAATCGCCGGTGGGATGGAGCACGAAATATCCACCGGGTTCGGTCCCGGCCTCGGCCAGCAATCCCCGCACCTCCGCCTCGGCCTCGGCGTCCGGGTACAGTCGGGGCCGCTCAAGCGCAACCGGCCGATCCAGGGCCGCTTCCATGAGAATGGCTCGGCTCTCCAGCCGGTGCACGGACGTGTCCTCGTCCAGCTTGACGTGCAGGTGCTGGGGCGACCCCTTGAGTCGGTACCCCGCACGCAGCTTCACCCCGGCGAACCGGGCCAGCAGCTCGTTGCGCACGCCCTTGCGCAGGTGCAGGGAAACATCGTACCGCTCCCGACGCAGAGCCAGGACCAGCCGGAACTGGTCGCCCAGCGAATCCTTCTTCTTGTTGAAGGTGTGGAACACATCCACGTTGGGATCGTTGCCCACCAGTTGCAGCCCCACCCGGTCCACGACCATACCCACGAAACAGCCGGGATACGCGCCTTTGAGCCAGGATGCAGCGGGCATGTTGAACAGCGTGTTGCCGATCATGCCGTTGTTGAAAATGAGGAATCGTTCAGGCTGCGTGGTCATTGTTGTACTCCGTATCGCGGCAAGCCGCAGACAGGGCGTAGGTAGCATGCCCGGCAGGGGTCAGGCAATGGCGGATATCGCGCACCCCCGGTACGTCTATTTACGATGGTGTTTCGAAAAATCCATCACGCCAAAAATAATAGGATTGCTCCTATAACAATGCCGCGTTATGCCTCGGATAAAGTTCCTACTCATACTCATTCTACACAAGGAAAAATCCATGCCCCAAAAAAACGCTGACGAACTGATCGACCGACTGCTCAACGATGCCGAATTCACCAAGGCCGTGGCTGATTCGAAGGAAAGCCCCGAACTGCAAAAAAAATTGACGCTGGAATATGAACTGAGTGAGGCTAAATTGTCCGAGGCCCTGCTCCACAAGTTCCCGCTTCCCGACGAAGTATTGGACGAAATCCACGGCGGCAAACTTTCGGACCTCTCCTTCAAGCGTGTCTTGAAAAAAGCCATTTTCGGTGCCGTGACCGGTGCAGCCGTCGGCAAGATCGGCGGCCCCAAGGGGGCACTCATCGGCGCGGCTGTCGGCGGTTTCGGTGTGGCAGGCGCGGATATCCTTGAAGAGGCCATCGACTCGTTGCTCAGCTGGAAGTGGTAATCACCCTCCTCCCTGGCAATAAACGAGGCCCGGACCAAATGGTCCGGGCCTCGTATCGTTCATACCGTACGTTGCAAAAAAATCCCTACCGGCATTCCTTCAGGTAGCCGCACACGAACGCGGTGGCGTCCATACCCTTCTTGCCCTGGGGCTTGACCTCGGGCGTCAGGTAAATTTTATCCACCGTGGTGATGGCCAGCTTGCCGTCCATCTCGCCGAGCACGGTGCCGGGTGCGACTTGAGGGGCCACCTCTTCACTGATCTCGCCGGGCGTGACATTGAGGCGCAGGGTCTTGCCGTCGGGGTTGGTCCACTCGAAAAACGCGCCGGGCCACGGAAACATGGCACGGATCTGGTTGTGAACGACCTCGGCCGGGCGGTTCCAATCGATCGCGCCCTCCTTCTTCTCCAGCTTCCTGGCATAGGAGGCCAGGGAATCGTCCTGCTCCTTGAAATCGTACGCGCCGGTCTGCAACCGGGCCAGGGCCTCGCAGATGCAGATGCCGCCCAGGGTGGCCAGCTCGTCATGGATGGTACCCGCATGGTCGTTGTACCCGATGCGAAGGGCGCGTTGCACCAGGATCGGGCCGGTGTCCAGCCCTGCCTCCATCTTCATGATGGAAATGCCCGTGACCACATCCCCGTTCTGGATGGCCCGCTGGATGGGGGCCGCGCCGCGCCACTGCGGCAGCAGCGAGGCATGGATGTTAAGCGGATACATGGCCGGGACATCGAGCACCGCCTGGGGCAGAATCAGCCCGTAGGCCGCCACCACCAGCACGTCCGGCTTGAGCGCGGCCAGTTCGTCAATGACCGCCTGATCCTTGAAATTCTCCGGCTGATAGACCGCGATCCCGTTCTCCAGCGCTACCACCTTGACCGGCGACGGCTTGCACTGCTGCCCGCGCCCGCACGGACGGTCCGGCTGGGAATACACGCCCACCACCTCGGCACCCTCGAACGACAGCAACACGCTCAATGCCTCGGCCGCAAAATCCGGCGTGCCCATGAACACCACACGAAGCGGCTTCAACTTCACCGCACCCCAGGACTCGGGAGAAGTGACACTGCTGTCCTTCATTACTTCCATTTCATGGCCTTCTTTCGATATATGGCCTGCTTGAGCCGTCCCGCGCGATCTGCCAGGGTGATGCCTTCCAGATGGTCGATCTCATGTTGCAGGACAATGGCCAGAAACCCGTCAGTGTCGATGCACACTTCCTTGCCTTCCCGGTCCAGGGCCGTGACCTTGACCCGCTCCTTGCGCTTGACCTTCATGGACAGCTCCGGGCAGCTCAGGCAACCCTCTTCGCTCTCGACCACGCCGTCGCATTCCACGATCTTCGGGTTGATGAGCACCCGCAAATCGCCGCGTTCCTGCGGCCCGGTCTGGTCAACGCAAATGAGCCGGATGGACTCGCTCACCTGCGGTGCGGCCAAACCAACCCCATCTTTCTCATACATCGTCTCGATCATGTCCTCGATGAGCGCATCAAGCTCCGGTGTGATCTCGTCGATCACCTTGGCCCTGGCCCCAAGCACTTCATCCGGCCATGTACATATATCCAGCTTCATTTTTTTTGCCTCCGGCGGCCGGGGGAAGGGAAGGGGCAAACCCTTTGTAAAGGGTTCTTCCCCTTCCCTTCCCCCGGACCCCCCATCCCATCCCCTTTCCTAAACTTTTTATATCGCCGCAGATAAAAGGACGGGCTCGGTTGTCTTGGTTCGCGGCGTCTTCGAAAATGTCTATTATCTTATTAACTATGAAATTTCAAAAACGATAGACCAAAAACACTTGTTTTATTTTTATTAATAATTCCTGAGTATTAATACCCAACCAGCCCGCATCCCACAGGACACGGTCTCCCGCGCTACGCCCCCGCGAAGCGGCTATGGGATTCCAAAGGCCTCGGCCTTTGGCGGGTTCAGGGCAGCGCCCTGATCTCCCCGAAGGGGTCCGCCAAAAACACCGATTGTTCAAAAATGGTGAAATGCCAGGCGCGAAAAAAATTCAAGATCGAAGCGTACTTTCTGTACGTGAGAGTTTGATTTTTTTGAAGCAACGCCGCAGGTCGCCATTTTTCAACAACCAGCTAGTCCTGTTTCTTTCCCCGGACCCGAATCCCCAAATCCCTGAGCTGCTTGTTGGGCACTTCAGAGGGAGCCTCGGTCATGAGGCAGGTGGCCTTCTGGGTCTTGGGGAAGGCGATGACGTCGCGGATGGACTTGGAGCCGGTCAGGATCATGATCAGCCGGTCCAGGCCAAAGGCGATGCCGCCGTGGGGTGGTGCGCCAAATTTGAGGGCATCCATGAGGAAGCCGAATTTCTCACGCGCTTCATCGTGACTGATGCCCAGAGCCGAGAACATAGCCTCCTGCTGGGCCGGAGTGTGGATGCGGATGGAGCCGCCGCCCACCTCGTGGCCGTTAATTACCAGGTCATAGGCGCGAGCGATGGCCGTGCCGGGATCGGACTTGAGCACTTCCATCTGCTCGGGCCGGGCCGAGGTGAAGGGGTGATGACGGGCCACGAACCGCTTTGCCTCCGGATCGTATTCGAGCAGCGGAAAGTCGGTGATCCAGACGGGCTTGAACACGCCTTTTTCGATGAGGCCGAACCGTTCGCCCAGTTCACAACGCAGGTTGCCCAGCGCGGCATTGGCGATGTCCGCCTGACCGGCCTGGAAGAAGAGAATGTCGCCGGGCTGGCAGTTGGTGCGCTCGCGCAGGGCCGCGATCTCGTCCTCGGAGAAAAACTTGACGATGGGCGACTGCCATTCGCCGTCCTCTTTGACCTTGATCCAGGCAAGGCCCTTGGAGCCGTAGATCTCCACGAACTTGGTGTACTCGTCAATCTCCTTGCGGGAGAGCTGCGCGCCACCGGGCACGACCATTACCTTAACCAGCTCGGACGAGGCAAAGACCTTGAAACCGGACTGCTTGAACCACGTCGGTGATATCGATATGCTTGAGCTCGAAGCGAAGGTCCGGCTTGTCCAACACCATAGTCGCGCATGGCGTCGGAAAAGGTCATGTGCGGAAACTCGTCGGGCAGGGCCACTTCGATGGTTTCCTTAAACAGCGTGCGGACCATTTCTTCCGCCATTCCCTGCACTGCCGGCTCGTCCACAAAGCTCATTTCGATATCGATCTGGGTGAACTCGGGCTGGCGGTCGGCACGCAGGTCCTCGTCGCGGAAGCATTTCACGATCTGGAAATAACGATCCATGCCGGAGACCATGAGCATCTGCTTGAAGAGCTGCGGCGACTGCGGCAGGGCGTAGAACTCACCCTGGTTGACGCGGCTGGGCACCAGAAAATCACGCGCACCCTCAGGGGTGGACTTGGTCAGCACCGGGGTCTCGATCTCCAGGAAAACCGAGGGAGTCGAGGTAGCGGCGCACGGACTGGGCAGCCTTGTTGCGGATGATGAAATTCTTGGCCAGAGAAGGACGGCGCAAATCCAGGAACCGGTACTTGAGGCGCAGGTTCTCGCCAACCTCGACGCGGTCCTCGATGGGGAACGGCGGGGTCTCCGAGGTGTTCAGCAACTTGTAGTCGGTGACCTCGATTTCCACCTCGCCGGTGACCATGTTCGGGTTGGCCATGCCGTCAGGACGCGGCCGGACCGTGCCCTTGATGGCGACCACATACTCCGGGCGAATGGCGTGGGCGCGTTCGTGCACCTCGGCATTCTCCTCGGGATTGAAGACCACCTGGGTCAGCCCCTCGCGGTCGCGCAGGTCGAGGAAAATCAGCCCGCCGTGATCGCGCCGGAACTGCACCCACCCCATCAGGCAGACCGCGTCGCCCATATTGGCACCGGTCAGCTCGTTGTTGTGGTGCGTGCGGCGCCAGCCCGCGAGGTCCTCGATGACCCGAAATTCGTCGTAATCCCGTTCTTCCTGTTGCTCAGACATGTTCTCTCCAGTCTCTCTCAAAATGATGTCCGGCAAGGGTGTGCCCGTGCCGTGATAGTCGAATTTACAAACTCGCCAGATACAGCGACCGGTCCAGGGTTTCCTGATCGCGGTCGTCATCCATGAACTTGACCGTGACGGTCCCGTTTGCCAGCTCGTCGCCGCCCATGATCAGGCAGACCTTTGCGCCTGATTTGTTGGCCGCGCGCATGCGGGATTTCATGGACCCCCCCGCATAACTGACGTCGCCACTCAACCCCTTGTCACGGAGCCGCTGGGCAAAAAGCATGGCCTCGTTGGCCGCGGCCTGATCTACCACGGCCAGATAAAAGTCCGGCCGGGCCGCCTTGATCTCGCCGAGCAGCAGGGCCAATCGCTCCATGCCGCAGGCAAACCCGGTGGCCGAACAGTCCGCCCCGCCGAGGTTCTTGATAAGCCCGTCATACCGCCCGCCACCGGCCACAGCGGTCTGAGAGCCGATATCATAACTCGCCACCTCAAAGCAGGTGCGGACATAGTAATCCAATCCGCGCACCAGCCGGGAATTCAGCTCGTAGCTCACGCCCGCGCTGTCGAGGGATCGTTTTGACATCCGAAAAATGGCTCTCGCACTCGCCGCACAAATGGTCGGTGATGGCGGGCGCATCGGCCACCAGCTCCTTGCAGGCCGGAACCTTGCAATCGAGCACGCGCAACGGGTTGGTCTCCATGCGCCGTTGGCAATCCTCGCAGAACAGCGCCTTGTCCTTGGACTGGTAATAGTCCACCAGCGCCTGCTTGTAGGCCGGGCGGCAGTCATGGCAGCCCAGGGAATTCAGCTCAATGACCAGCTTGGTCAGCCCGAGCCGGTTCAAAAAATTTCGCAGCATCAGGATCAGTTCGGCATCGGCCTGCGGTTCGGGCGCACCGAAAATCTCGGCATTGATCTGATGAAACTGCCGCTGACGCCCTTTTTGCGGACGCTCGTACCGGAACATGGGACCAAACGTGAAAAACTTGGATATCTTGCCCGGCTGATGGATCTTGGACTCGATAAAGGCACGCACCACGCCCGCCGTAGCCCTCGGGCCGCATGGTCAGCGAGCGATCCTTGCGGTCGGGAAAAGTGAACATCTTCCTTGCCCACCACATCCGTATCCTCGCCGATGGATTTTCGCAAATAATTCGGTCTTTTCGAGCACGGGCGTACGCAACTCGCCGAACCCGTACCGAGTGAACGTGTCTCGAGCAGCCGTCTCCATAAAAGTGAATTTTGGCAGCTTCTTCGGGAAACAGGTCCACGAAACCCTTGATTTTCTGAATCTTCGCCATGGCGCGTTCCATATCCTTATTATCTTGTATGCAGTGGGAAACGAGATTGGTTAGTCCAATCGACGTGCTTTGTCAAAAGAAGCCCGACCAGCCGGACTTTTCGCGCCCTTGGCCACGGCCAGGAGAAAGGCCTCCGGCGGGACCGCTCCCCGGGCGCTTGCCCGCGGGGACATGGCGCGGGAGGTTGTGCCATGCAGCAACGTCCGAAGCGGTCGGCGCCGCCGTACCGGGTAGAGGTTTGACAAGCTCAGGCCGGCTATCCGGATGAACCCCAACGTCCTTTTCTGCCTAAAATATATGGCTCAAGCCTTTCCCGAACTTTGTTGGAAATGTCATGGCGGCTGTGGGCCAGCTCTGGCAGGGAGCACCTCGTTTGTGTGTAACAACAAGCGAAGTATGTCATAAAATCAACCCCCAGAGACTCTCGTGACTACACCCTCTCGCTTTTCATCCCATCCCCTCTTACAGCCCGAATTCCCCATCAACAAGCACCACATGAATCCGCCCCTTGGGCCAACTCTTCTCAGTGATTGTCCATACGTTGCAAATGCGATCCGGGCTTTTGCATTCCATGCACCGGCCGGTCTCGGCACAGGGGGTACGCCTGTTATGCCTCTTGGCATTCTGCGGGGCAGCCACCTCACGAATACGGCGGACCGCATTATTGGCATCGGGCACGATCTTGTTGGTGCCCACCACGACAACCACCTGCCGGGGGCCGAAAGATCAACCCGGCCACGCGATTGCCCACCATGTCGAGATTGACGAGCTTGCCGTTTTCGGTCAGCGCGTTGGTGCCGGTAAAAAAAAGATCGCAGGTCAACGCCCGACGACGCCGCTCGATAAGCTCGCCCCGATCCACGCCTTCCTCGAAGGTATCGATGAACTCGACATCCGGGTCCTGACGGAACACGTCGAGCACACCGGTCTCGTTCAGGGTCATGGAATCGCCGTAAGACACGACCTCCGGGGCGACCGCAGGCACGATTTCGGACAAAATGATTTCGGCGGCGTGGGAAACATCTTCGGCCTGATAAACGTTGAAGCCGTTGTGAGAGAGGGCGGCCAGGGTGTCGAGAGCGGTCTGATCAAACATGCGGTAGATCCTTTTTTTCGGGGGATTGTTAGTCTCCCCCACGACACGGCGCAACAAAAAACAACATCGGCATCCCTGGCTTACCCTTTGCCAAAACGACAATCGATAAACAAATATCACATTCACAACACTTGCGTCCTCCAGCACACAAAGCGTATACTAAAAAAATGGAAGCACATTCTCTCAAGCCCCTGCCTCCGGCGAGACGGGTGGCACTCGAAGCACTTTACCGCTGCCTGTACTCCGGGCAGGATGTCCAGGCTGGCTCTGGACACGGCCCTTTCCTCGGGTCCGGTCGATCCGCGTGACGCGGGATTGGCCACGGAAATCACCTACGGCTATCTCCGCCTCAGGGGACGGCTCAACTACCTGCTGACCCGGCTCCTCAAGGACCCCGGCAAGCTGCCTCCCAAGATTGCTGCTCGCCCATGGGCGTGGCCGCCTACGAAATTCTCTATCTGGACAAGGTCCCGGCCTACGCCTCCGTGGACTGGGCCGTGGAATTCGCCAAGACCAAGCCGGGTGCACGGTTGGCCGGGCTGTTCAACGCGGTGCTGCGCAAGGTCTCCGAGGCAGACGGGTACGCCCATGACCCGGATTTCTACCGCCAGGAAGGTTCGCCCCCGGAATTTCTGGCGCGTTGGTACTCCTGCCCGCAATGGATCACGGACCTCTGGTGGCGATTCCTATGGCGAGGAAACCGCTCTCAAATATCTGGAAGCCCAGCTCAATCCCCCTGCCGTGGGTATCAATCTCTACGGCCATCCCGATGCGGACGAACTTTTCACGGATCTGGCCGGGCTGCCCGAGGTCCTCGACCTTGAGGGCATGAGCTTTGCCTTCCCCCCCGGCACCCGCTTCGACGGAGAACCGGAGCCGCCCATAGCGCGACAGTCGTTCGCCGCGCGTCAGGCCGTGGAAGGGCTAAGCCCCACCTCCTGGCCCGGCCCGGTCTGGGACGCCTGCGCCGGTCGCGGCGGCAAAACGCGCATCCTGCTGGAAAAAGGCCTGAAAGTATTCGCC
>CAXXUE010000003.1:0-193263 GCA_963662475.2 uncultured Pseudodesulfovibrio sp. | reverse complement strand
TCCGGGGAGAGGAAAATCTCGAAGGAGGGGATATTGTGGCCGGAAACGCCCAGCCAGCGGCGGTCTTTGCCGGGCACCACGATGAGGTCCGTGTGTTCGCTTTGAACCCGCAGGTGCTCGATATCCAGGCCGTTGAGCCATCCCTTGACTTTTTCGGCTTCGTCGAAGATCTCCATCCACTTGGCGGACGGGTCGTCGTGATCCAGAAAGCAGGCGGACACCACCTGGGCCTTGAACTGGTCCATGGACAATCCCGCGGATTTGGCCAGGGCTGGGGTGGGATAGACGCAGAGCGTCCAGCCGAAGTCGCCGGTCTGTTTCGCGTTTTTCCATGATGTCGCGCATGAACTTGCGGGCCACGGCTGCGGTGCCGATTTTCTTGGAGTCCACGTCCTGCAAATGGGTCAGGGAGGCGGGGGCGATGAGCGAAATGAGTCCGCTCAGGTTGCCCACGAATTCCTTGTCACCCGCCGGGATGGCTTTGAGCTGGGCCTCGGTCCCCTTGCCGTAAAAGGAGACTTCCATGTTGGCGGTCAGGTTTTGGCGCGGGATGGGGTTGAGGCCCTTTTCCACGAGCATGGCGAAGATCGCCTCGGCCAAGGGCAGGGCGTCGGGATCGAAACGGAGCAGAATGAAGTCGCCCGGCTGGTACGGCTTGGTTCGGGCGGTGGAAAGACCCCACCAGAGGGTCCGGGCATATTTTTCGAGTTCTTTTTTGCTAAACATGTTTATCCTGTCTTGATAGTGGTTACTGATTTGTGGCCCACAGGATAGACGAGTCCGGTTTTCATCACAACCATTGTCTTACATCCACGAATTTGTACCCGACTAAATGTTATTTCGTCGCTTGACACCAGGCTGCCTTGAATATATCAGCAAATTCGTGCCCGGCCTCAAGGCTACGGAACGTATAACAAATTGTTGCGTCGTGAAACAGCCGATGCTAAGGCTGGCGGTGCAGTAAACCCCCCGCAGAAGCGGGATCCCAAATTAATTTCCTGGAGGGAAAAATGGGCTACAAAATTACTATCGACACTGACAAGTGCACCGGCGACGGCGAATGTGTGGACGTTTGCCCTGTTGAAGTTTACGAGCTTCAGGACGGCAAGGCCGTTGCAGTGAACGAAGACGAATGCCTCGGTTGTGAATCTTGCGTTGAGGTTTGCGAATCCGACGCCATCACTGTCGAAGAGAACTAGTTTCCGCTGTTTCTATATGGTTACGGGGGCAACGGGTTTGACATCCGTTGCTCCCGTTCCATTTTGACTGGCGTGGAGCGCGATACGCTTCGCCCGGCAGAGCCTTAGGGCATGTTTCCTTTCCGGTCCATTTTACCCACATTTTCCGGCTTCAGCGGTTGACGGCCCGGACAGGCGACTTATCTAACTGAGCACAATACCGCCCATGGCCTGCGGGCGTTTGTTGCGGGCAGGACGAGGAGTATACGGATGGCGCTTGATTTTACGGAATATTTTCAGAGGTATGAGGCTGTCGTGGCCGAGGTGGACGCGGTCTTCAAGAAATTTGAGACCGAGATGCCCGATCTGGTGAAGTGTGGCAAGGGCTGCTCTGATTGCTGCTACGCCCTGTTCGATATCACCCTGGCCGAGGCCATCTAC
Source organism: uncultured Pseudodesulfovibrio sp. (assembly GCA_963662475.2). Lineage (GTDB taxonomy): Bacteria > Desulfobacterota > Desulfovibrionia > Desulfovibrionales > Desulfovibrionaceae > Pseudodesulfovibrio. Next base: position 191,644 of record CAXXUE010000003.1, on the reverse strand, counting down.
ATCAGCAAGAAATTCAACGAACGGTTTTCCGGCCTGGAACGCAGTGAGATCCTGCAGCGGGCGGATAAGGCTGACCGCCAGATCCACAAGCTCAAGCGCAAGGTCTACAAGGCGACCCAGGAAGGACGTCCCGCTTCCGATGTGATCCTTGAAGTCGCCAAGGCGCGGGTCCGGTGCCCCTTGCTGAACGACGACAATCTCTGCTCCATGTATGAGCATCGTCCCATCACCTGTCGTCTGTACGGTGTGCCCACGTCCATCGCGGGTGAAGCCCACACCTGCAATCAGACCGGGTTCAAGGGTGGCGAGAAATATCCCACCGTGAATATGGATATTGTCCTGGACCGTCTTATCGGTATCGGCAAGGACCTGCAAAAGGGCATCGGGAGCCGGTTCAAGGAACTGGGCGACATCCTGTTGCCCCTGTCCATGGCCATTGTCACGGATTACAACGAGGAATACCTCGGCGTGAAGGATGGGGGAAAAGCCGCTCCCAAAAAAGCGGCACAGACCGGGACGACATTTACCGGCGCTGGCAAGAAGCCCAAGGAAGTCAAGGCCCCGGACGCAGAAAAGGGCAAGGACGAAGCCTGCGCCTCCTGCACCGAGTCCAAGTCCGCCTGCGCCACTTGCGATCTCAAAACCATCACTCTGGGCGGCGGGAAATAGATCATGACCGAATTTGTCAACTACGAGGGTCTCTCCGACGAGGAGATCGCTCAACGCAAGCAGTACATGTATGAGAAGATGTCCAAGCGTCGTCGCAAGTTCGTGGACCGCATGGGCTACGAGAACTGGGACCCGTTTGCCGCACCGTTCGATCCCATCGACATCCGTACGGACCGCACCGGATTTACCTCGTCTCAGTTGACTCAGTTTTTCATCCGGGATTCGGGCAAGAGCACCAATGATGAATACATCGACGCGGTCAGTGAATTCAACGTCATGATGGTCATGAACTTCGAGAAGGTCCGTCCGGTGTTCGAATATTGTCTCTGGTACGCCGAGCATCTGAAAAAACGCGGCATCACGCCCTAATATAAGGAAACGACAACATGGAACAGTTCGACAACATCGATGCGTATATTGAGGACCTCAAAGGGAAGCTCAAGGACAATCCCCAGTGCGGCAATACCCATTACAATCTGGGTGTGGCCTACCTTTCCCGGCGTGACTTCATGGAGGCCGAAAGCGAATTTCTCGAAGCCGTTGCCAATTCCCCGAAAATGGCCGAGGCCTATGTCCAGTTGGGCGGCATCGCCCTCCAACGCGGCGACATGCAGGGATGTATGAATTACAACATCCAGGCCACCCAGCAGCGGCCGTTCTTTGCCGTGCCCTGGGGCAACATCGGCTTCGTGCAGCTCCAGATGGGCGCACCGGATCAGGCCCACAAATCTCTGAAAAAGGCACTCAAGTACGATCCCGGTTTCATCCAGGCCAAGGCGACCATGACCAGTTTGCTCATCACCACCGGTGAATATGAAGAAGCCGACCAACTGCTCAAGAGCATATTGGAAGAGTGCCCCAACTTTGGCCCTGCCTGGAACAACAAGGCGATTATTGATGCCCACAACGAACAGTGGGAAGATGCCAAGAAGTGCATTGCCAAGGCTGAGGAATTCGGTTTTGACGTGCCCGAGGAATTCAAGAAGGAAGTCGAGTCGAAATAGCAATCATTCCTGTTGCCTCGCGCAATATAATGCTTATATTACGGGGACTGCCGATTGGTGGTCCCTTTTTCTTTGTCTTGAACTGATCGTGAACCGTTTTTGCTGGAGTTGTCATGTCCCGATTCCGCCGTACCAAGAAGGAAGTCCGAGATCTTCTGATCGCCGATGATTGGCAGGCCCGCCTGTCCGAACTGGGAAACTGGTCGCCCGGCGATTTGGTGTCGCCCCTGTTCAACCTGCGGCTGGACCGGGAAGAAATAGTGCGTTGGCGGGCCGTCACCGTCTTCGGGCTGACCGCTGCCCGTCTGGCCGAGGCGTCCATGGAAAAGGCGCGGGTGCTCATGCGTACCTGCATGTGGCACATGAACGAGGAATCCGGCAACCTGGGGTGGGGCATTCCCCTCTTCATGGCCGAGGCCATGGTTGCCAGCGAGAAGATTGCCAAGGAATATCACAAGATACTCGCCTCCTACATATTTTGCGACGATGCCTGCGATGGCAATTATCTCGACCACACTGAGCTGCGGCGGGACGTGTTTTGGGGGTTGGCCCGTCTGGCCGGGGAGCGCCCGGACCTGGTTGCCCACAGCGAGCGGTTTCTCCTCGCGGCACTGAACGAGACCGATCCCTACAACCGGGCCTACGCGGCCTGGACCCTGGGAAATCTGGGGGCGTCCGAGGCCCGTGACGCATTGGAACCCTTCCGGGAGGATGCGCGTGAGATACGGACATACCGGGATGACGAACTGGTTGACACCACCGTGGGAGAGGTTGTGCGGGAGGCCTTGGAGCACCTCGGTTGACCGGAAGGGGGCGGGAGGTCAAAAAAAATGAAATTTTCCATGAAACCCGCTTGACAACAGAGCGGGTCGCGGATAGATATTCACTCCGCTTCTGAAAGAGAAGGCGCGTAGCTCAGGGGGAGAGCATTTGCTTGACGTGCAAAGGGTCGTGGGTTCAAATCCCTCCGCGCCTACCAGAAATCCCCGAAAGGGAGGCCTAGGGCCTCCCTTTCATCGTTTATATGAAGTGCTGCATTCCTGCCGATGACGCGGGTGTTCCAATATCTTCGGAATGTTACCTCGGGTTCGATGGTTTGATTTCGGGTTATTTACGCCTCCCAGTGAGTCGTGTAGCACGCAAAGAGACAGAGGAGAAAAACCGTGCAGATTGATGTCTCCGGAAATCCGGTGGAATTGGCCGACGGCGCAACGTGTGCCGAAGCCCTGCAAGAGGGGCTGTCCAAAAAACAGTTCAAGAAGGTCGTGGTCGCCAAGTGCGGCGAGACCCTTCTCGATCTTTCCACTGTCGTTCCGACTCCCTGCACCACTCTTGAGCCCGTCTTTGCTGACAGCGAAGAGGGGCTTGAGATCATTCGTCACTCCACGGCCCATCTCATGGCCGAGGCCGTCAAGAAACTGTTCCCCACGGCCAAGGTGACCATCGGTCCCTCCATCAAGGAAGGATTCTACTACGATTTCGACTATGAACGTCCTTTCACGCCCGAAGACCTGGAGGCCATCGAAAAGGAAATGCTTTCCTCGGTCGGTGCCAACAAGGAATTCAGCTGCAAGACCGTGACCCCGGACGAGGCCCGCAAGTTCTTCGCCGACCTTGGCGAGGACTACAAGCAGGAGCTTATCGACGATCTGGGCGCGGACGAATATTCGATCTACACCCACGGTGATTTTGCCGACCTGTGTCGCGGCCCGCATGTGGCGCGTACCGGAATGATCAAGGCATTCAAGCTGCTTTCCGTGGCCGGGGCCTATTGGCGCGGCAACGAGAAGAACAAGCAGCTCCAGCGCATTTACGGCACGGCTTGGCAGGACCCCAAGGCGCTCAAGCAGCACCTGCACCGTCTGGAAGAGGCCAAAAAGCGCGATCACCGCAAGCTCGGCACCCAGCTCGATCTTTTTTCCTTCAATGATGAAGTCGGACCGGGTATGGCCCTGTGGCACCCTCGCGGCATGCTGCTCCGGGCCATTCTGGAGGATTTCGAGCGCAAGGAACACCTCAAGCGCGGCTATGACCTGGTCCAGGGGCCGCTGATCCTCAAGCGCGAGCTGTGGGAGAAGTCCGGTCACTACGACAATTACCGCGAGAACATGTATTTCACGGAGATCGACGAGCAGGCCTACGGCATCAAGCCCATGAACTGCCTGGCCCACATGGTCATCTACAAGCGCAAGATCATGAGCTACCGCGACCTGCCGCAGCGTTATTTCGAGCTGGGTGTGGTGCATCGCCACGAGAAATCCGGCGTGCTGCACGGCCTGATGCGCGTCCGTACCTTCACCCAGGACGACGCACACCTCATCTGCCGCCCGGACCAGATCGAGAAGGAAATTCTCGATCTCATGCAGTTCTACAGCGATATTTACTCCCTGTTCGGTTTCGATTTCGATGTGGAGCTTTCCACCAGGCCTGAGAAATCGATCGGTTCGGATGAGGATTGGGAAGTCGCCACCGAGTCTTTGCGCCAGGCGCTCGACAAATCCGGCATGGGCTACACCATCAATGAGGGCGACGGTGCCTTCTATGGTCCCAAGATTGATTTTCACTTGACCGACTCCATCGGAAGAAGCTGGCAATGCGGTACAATTCAAGTGGATTTCACCTTGCCAGAGCGGTTTGACATAGTATATGTGGGCGAGGACGGTAATAGGCATAGGCCAGTCATGATCCATCGCGCCATGCTCGGTTCCATCGAACGCTTCATTGGCGTCTTGACGGAACACTGTGCTGGAGCGTATCCTGTTTGGCTAGCCCCGGTTCAGGCGCGCATCATGAACGTGACCGATGCGCAAGGGGAATTTGTTGAAAAAGTCCAGGCGTTTCTCAAGGGCAAAGGGATCCGTGTCGAAGCGGATGTCCGTAACGAGAAACTGGGCTACAAGATACGGGAAGCTCAAGTTGAGAAGGTCCCGTTTATGCTGGTAATCGGTGACAAAGAGGTTGAATCCGGGTGTGTCAACGTTCGCGTACGCGAGGGCGAGGACCCCGGCATGGTGACACTGGAAGAAGCCGCGCAGCTCATATTGGATGCTGCCCGTGCTCCTTTCGAAGCAGGAGGAATGAGCTATAGCTTTTCGGGGTAAATACCGCCGCGACCAGAAAAGAGAAGATTCGGTCCGGCGCAACGAAAGGATTCGCATCCCCAAGGTGCGTGTTGTGGACGAAGACGGCGAGCAATTGGGCGTGCTGGATACCCGCGACGCTTTGGACCGCGCCAGGGAACGGGGTCTCGACCTCGTGGAGGTCGCACCCAATGCCGAGCCTCCTGTCTGCAAGATCATGGATTACGGGAAGTTCAAGTTCCAGCAGAAGAAGAAACTGCAGGAAGCCAAGAAGAATCAGACCGTCATCAAGATCAAGGAAGTCAAATTCCGACCAAAAACCGATGAGCACGATTACCAGACCAAGCTCAAGAAAATTGAAAAATTCCTGGAGCAGGGCGACCGCTGCAAAGTGACTGTCTTTTTCCGGGGACGCGAGATCGTCCACAAGGACCGCGGGCTGAAAATGCTTGAGCGGGTTGTGGTGGATACGCAGGATATAGCCAAAGTCGAGAGCAGGCCCATGTCTGAGGGACGGACCATGACCATGATGCTTGCTCCGGTGAAAAAATAGTCGATACTCACTGGGGCTTCATGCCCTGTTGAAGGAGGATACTATGCCTAAGATCAAAACTCGGCGCGCTGCTGCCAAGCGGTTTTCCAAGACCGCGACCGGCAAGTTCAAGCGCCGCAGGAAAAACTTGCGTCACATCCTGACCAAGAAGAACGCCAAGCGCAAACGTCGTTTGGGCCAGTCCACTACCGTGGACAGTGCCAACATGAAGGCCGTTCGCCGTCAGTTGCCCAACGGATAGCGTTCCTGTCTGATATACGCCCGCTGGCAGCGTCCATTAAAGAGGGGACCGGGATTGGCCCGGGACCACACGCCTGTCAGCCAGGCTTCGGAAGGGAACGCACCGTTTTTGTTATCAACTTTTAGAATCTTGCCTCGCTGGGGGAGTCCGTCCGGCCCGGGAGGTAGTTAAAGATGGAGGTTTAACCATGAGAGTTAAACGCGGAGTCGCCGCCAAGCGGCGTCACAAAAAGTATCTGAAAATGGCCAAGGGTTACCGCGGAGCCGGTAGCCGCCTGTACCGCACAGCACGCGAGCGCGTGGAAAAGGCACTTTGCAATGCCTACCGCGATCGCAAGCGCAAGAAACGCGAGTTCAGGAAATTGTGGATCATGCGCATCAATGCCGCCGCCCGTATCAATGGCCTGTCTTACAGCCGTTTGATGAACGGTCTCAAATTGGCAGGCATTGAGCTCAACCGCAAGGTCCTCGCTGACATGGCAGTGCGCGATCCCGAAGTGTTTGCCAAAGTCGCAGAGGCAGCCAAAGCTAAGGTAAGCTAACCGTGAATAATGAACTCAAGTCCTTCCTGGAAGGACTCGACGGCCTGGCCCAGGATTGCGAATCTCGCAAGGGCCAGGCCTGTTCTTTGAAGGAACTGGAGGAACTCCGTATCGAGTTCCTGGGACGCAAGGGCAAGCTGGCCCAGCTCATGGGCAAGCTCGGTGTGCTCGACAATGCCGACAAACCCGCAGGCGGGAAGAAGGCCAACGAGGTCAAGCAGCACATCACCTCGCTCATTGACACCTGGGAGGCCGAGCTGAATGCGGCCGAATCGGGCAAGACCCTGAGCCGGTTCGATCCCACCATGCCGGGCCGCAAACCCTGGGCCGGCTCGTTGCATCCCGTGACCTTGGTCATGGACGAGATATGTTCCGTGCTCACCGGCCTCGGTTTCGAGCACGCGGCAGGTCCCGAGGTGGAGAATGACTGGCACAATTTCGAGGCCCTGAACATTCCGCCCGACCATCCTGCCCGTGACATGCAGGACACCCTGTACGTCTCCGACAATATCGTGCTGCGAACCCACACCTCGGGTATGCAGATTCGGTCCATGCTCAAGCAGGAGCCGCCCCTCGCCGTGATCGCGCCGGGCAAGGTCTACCGCCGGGATTCCGATTTGACTCACACCCCCATGTTTCATCAGATCGAGGGGTTGTTGGTGGACCGGAACGTATCCATGGCCGACCTGCGCGGGACGCTGACCGTATTTGTGCGCAAGATATTCGGTGCCAAGACCGATGTCCGATTTCGTCCGAGCTTCTTTCCCTTTACCGAGCCGAGTGCGGAAGTGGATATCTCCTGCGTCATGTGCGGCGGCAAGGGCGAGGTCAACGGCTCCACCTGTCGTGTCTGCAAGGGCACGGGCTGGGTCGAGATTTTGGGCTGCGGCATGGTCGATCCCAACGTGTTCAAGTCCGTGGGCTATGACCCGGAGAAGTACACCGGTTTCGCCTTCGGCCTGGGCATCGAGCGCGTAGCCATGCTCAAGTACGGCATTGGCGACCTGCGCATGTTCTTTGAGAACGATGTCCGTTTCCTGGAACAGTTCGCGTAAAATCGCTGAAAATCCCGCGATGGCCGCGTTGTTCGGGAGAATCGAATCCTCGCGTATTGCGATACGCTTCGGCCTTGGTTCCCCTTCGCGCCTGCCTCATTGGTTTTGAGCGATTTTATCCGATGCATAGAAATAATTAAAGAATGAACAGCTAGGAAAAAGTCATGCTTGTCAGTTTGAATTGGCTCAGGGAGTTTGTCCCGTATGAAGGCGACATTCAGGTCCTTGGCGACAAACTCACCATGCTCGGTCTTGAACTGGAGTCCATCGACGATCCCTTCGAGCCTGTGAAGGATATCGTGGTCGGTCATGTGGTCGAGTGCGAGACACATCCCGAGTCCGAGCATCTTTCGGTCTGCACCGTGGACGTGAATGGTCCCGAGACCCTGACCATCGTTTGTGGTGCGCCCAATGTGGCCAAGGGCCAGAAGGTTCCGGTGGCCACGGTCGGCACGACCATGCCCGACGGCATGAAGATCAAGAAGGCCAAGCTCCGGGGCATCAAGTCCATGGGCATGATCTGTTCCGAGCGCGAACTGGGCTTTTCCGAGGACCACGAGGGCATATGGGTGCTGGATGACGGGCTGAAAGTCGGCGACAAGCTGGTGGATGCCCTCAATCTGGAGCGGGTGGTCTTCGACTTCGACATCACGCCCAACCGTGCGGATTGTCTGTCCATCCTCGGTTTCGCCCGCGAGACATCCCTGGCTTTCGACCTGCCACTGACCATGCCGGAATTGAACCTTGTCGAGGCCGGCGGCAACGTCAATGACGAGATCAAAATTTTGATCGACGACCCGGAATTGTGTCCGCTTTACAACGCTCGTATCCTGCGTGGCGTGGAGACGAAGAAGGGGCCGGATTGGATGCGTTTCAAGCTCCTGGCCCTCGGACAACGTCCCATTTCCAATATCGTCGATTGCACCAATTACATCATGTTCGAGCTGGGGCAGCCGCTGCACTCGTTTGACTATGACCTGATTGCGGACAAGACCATCCGCGTGGCCCCGGCCACGGACGGCATGAAGTTCACCACCCTGGACAACATGGAGCGCACCCTCACCGCCAATGACCTGCTCATATGGGATGGCAAGCGGCCGGTGGGTCTGGCGGGTGTCATGGGCGGTGCCAATTCCGAGATGCACGCCGGTTCCACCAATGTTCTGCTGGAAGCCGCCGTGTTTCGTCCGGGTACCATCCGCAAGACCGCCCGCAGGCTGGCCCTGCCGTCCGACGCCTCCTATCGATTCGAGCGCGGCGTGGATCAGGTCATGAATCGGTTCTGCATTGACCGTGCGGCCCAGCTTATGGCTGAGACCTCCGGCGGCAGTGTGGTTTCCGGCGTGGCGACCAACGAGCCCAAGCCCTGGCAGGACCGCTCCCACGGATATCGCCATGATCGCTGCATGCGTCTGCTCGGCCTCGACTTGGAGCCGGATTTCGCCAAGAAGGTTTTTGAGGGCGAAGGCTGCGCCGTGGACGCTTCCGATCCGGCCAACTGGACCGTTTTCTCGCCCTCTCATCGGTTGGACCTGGAGCGCGAAGTGGACCTGTATGAGGAAGTGGCCCGGGTTTTCGGCCTGGACCGCATTCCGGCGGTGCTGCCCCGAGTGGCCAAGTCCTTGGAAGGAGGGGCCTCGGACAGTGAATACGAGTTCATCCGGTCCATCAAGCTTTGGGGCGCGGGTGTGGGCCTGAACGAAGCCATTAATTACTCTTTTGTGGGCGACGAAGACCTTGACCGGCTGAACCTGCCGGGTGAGGGCCGGGTGCCCATTGCCAACCCGTTGAGCGAAGACCAGAACGTCATGCGTACGGACCTGGCACCGGGGCTGCTGAACACACTCAAGCACAACATGGCCCACGGCAACAGCCATATTCGCGTCTTTGAGGTGGCCAAGCAGTTTATCGCCGATCCCCAGTCCGAGACCGAGACCTGTGAGCACGTGCGTTTGGGCATTCTGCTCTACGGCCCGCGCCACGCTGCCGAATGGCCGTGGGGCGTGGCCGAGGCCGATTATCTCGACCTCAAGGGGCAGGTGGAACATCTCGTGGAAAATCATCTCAAGCTGGCCGGGGCCGAGTTTGTGTTGGCGGAAGGCCATGCCTATCTCGAACCCTGCGTGGAAGTGAAGCTGGACGACACGGTTGTCGGCTTCCTGGGCAAGGTCAAGGCGGATGTCGCGGCCTTCTACCATGCCCGCAAGGATGTCTGGCTGGCCGATTTGGATATGGACGCGTTGCGTGCCAAGGTCGTTGCCCACAAGATCAAGTTTCAGACGCTGCCGGTGTTTCCGCCGAGTCGTCGCGATGTGACGGTCATCGGACCGTCCACGCTCCCGGCCCGCACCATCCGTGCGGCCATTGAAGGTGCTGGCATCAACATTCTGGAATCCGTGGAACTGGTGGCCGAATTCGTGCCCGAGGGCCAGGATGAGGAGCGGAATCTCTCGTTCCGCCTGACCTACCGTTCTCCCACCAAGACGCTCAAGGACAAGCAGGTGGACAAGGAACACAAGAAGGTGCTTGAGGCCTTGGAAAAGGGGCTGCCCATCCGTTTCTAGCAAGTGACCGAAATAAATCCCCCGCCTTTCAGGAAGCGGGGGATTTTTTATGAAAGCGTGTAATCGGCCAGTATACCGTTTGAATTATTTCTTGTTTTTTTTGCGTTCGTCTTTGTCCAATTGGCGTTGCTGTTTACGTGTGTCCTTCTTCAGCTTGCGTTCGTCTTTGTCCTGCTCGCGTTGTTGCTCGCGCCCATCCTTATCCTGTGCACGCTCGTCCTTGTCCAAACTGCGTTGGTACTCGCGATCGTCTTTGTCCTGTGCGCGTTCTTTCTTGTTCAGATCACGCTGGCGTTCACGTTTTTCCTTGTCCAGTTCGCGTTCCTGTTCGTCACGTGTTTTTCGCCGTTCCTTTCCCCTGCTGTCATCTTTTGCCCAGGCATTCATTGAAGCCCCGAGGGCAAAGGGAAGAGCGACAAGACTTTTCAATATGAAACGACGGGTATGTTTTTGCATGGGATAACCTTTTTTCGGTCAAGTGTTAATTTTCAACACCATAGCATGTCCTCTTTCCGAATTGTAATTATTCTTTGCAGGGGAATCCGTCTGGTCGGCCCGGTAAACACCTTGAGGGGAGTCCGGCTATTTGCTAGGTTGCCAGGATGGAAGACTTGCAGGAGTTCAAACGATATAAGATTGGCCAGGCGGCCAAGGAGATCGGCGTCAAGACGTACGTGCTCCGTTTTTGGGAAGGGGAGTTCGACGAGCTCGAACCCATCCGTACCGACAGCGGCCAGCGATTGTATTCCGAGGATCACCTGGAACTTATCCGGGAGATCAAGCGCCTGCTCTACGACGAGGGGCTGACCATCGACGGGGCCAAGAAAAAGCTGAACAGCCGGGAACACTCCGGCATCCTGCGGGAAGTTCATGACGAACTTATCGAAATCAAGCGTCTCCTGAGACGATAAATCCACCATCCGCCCGAAAAGGGGTTGATCATGACCAAAGCGGTGCAATTCACCATGTTTGCAGTCGGTATTGTCGCGGTTCTCATCATTGTTGCCATTGGCGTGTTTGCCGCCACCTTCGACATCAACGACTACAAGGAACGCATCGCGCAGGCGGTGGAAGACGAAACGGGTCGGAAGCTGACGTTTACCGGTGATTTGGAAATGACCTATTTCCCGACTCTGGGAGTGGCGTTGAAAGGCGTGCAATTGAGCAATGCCGAGGGGTTCGGCCAGGAGCCCATGGCACAGGTGCGCTCGGCCCACATTTCTGTCCGGATCGTGCCGCTTTTTTCGGGACAGGTGCTGTTTCGCCGGCTTTTTCTGGACGGGTTGGTTCTCAACCTGAGTCGCAATGAGAAGGGTGAGAGCAACTGGGACGACCTGTTCGGAGGCGGAGCCAAGGCTTCGTCCTCGACCAGTAACTCTGTCGGGAAGCCCGTTTCCCTTGAAGTGGGGGGCGTCACCGTCAAGAATGCCAGCCTGCTCTGGAAGGATAGGCAGGCGGATGTCTCGGTTACTGTGCGCGATATAAATCTCGATGCCGGAACGATTCGCGGGGAGGAACCGTTTCCGGTGAAGGGCGGATTGGCCTTCGAGTGCGTTCGGCCCGACTTGCGTGGAACCGTGGACCTCTCCGGTACGCTGTCCCTGGATTTGAAAGGCGGGGAACTCGGCGTGGCGGAGATGAAGGGCACCCTCAAGGCCGAGGGCAAGGACGTGCCCGGCGGTAGCGGTTTGGTCGAGGCAGCGGCCACTGCCGTGGACTTCACCCTGGACGGCGAGAAGGTGACGATGCATGGGCTGACCCTGGTCGCCTATGGTGCCACCCTGCATTTCGACGGCATCTTGGAAGGTTTCGGCGACGACCTGAAACAATTGGCTGGGACCGTGACTGTTGACCCGTTTGATGCCCGGAAGGTTCTGGCGGATATGGGTGAACCGGTGCCTGACACTGCGGACGAAAAGGCCCTGACCAGCCTGGGGGTCATGGCCAAAATGGCCTACACGCCCCGGTCCCTGGCCTTGAAGGACCTGGCCGTGGACCTGGACGGCAGTGGTCTGCGTGGTGATTTCAAGGTCGCGCAGGGGGAAGAAGGCATGTCCTGGTTTGCCAGGCTGAATGCGGATGCCCTGGACCTGGATCGCTACCTGCCTCCGGAGTCCAAAGAGACTGGGGGGAAACCCGGCGGAACCGCCTCTTCCGACAAGGCGGACGGTCGGATTCTCGATGCGGAAGTCCTCAGGCATCTGACGCTCGACGTGGAGGCCGTGGTCGCCCGGTTGCGTCTTGACGGCATCTGGCTGGAAAATTTCAAGGGCGTTGCCCGGGCAAGGCACGGGTTGGTGCGCATCAGCCCGATTTCCGCCGACCTGTACGGCGGCAAGCTGTCGCTGGGGGCCACCATCAACGCGCTGGCCAAATACCCCAAGACCGATATTCTCGCCTCACTGGACAAGGTCGATATCGGTGCGCTGTCAAAGGACGCATTGGGGCAGGCGACCTATGGGGGCATTCTCCAGTTCAAGGCGACCCTGACCAGCGAGGGAGACCGGATGGATGCCATGCTCAGGTCCATGAACGGCAAGGTCAGCTTCAACCTGGCCGATGGCATTTTCCCCGGTGTGGATCTGATGCGCATGGCCAAAATTACCCATGAAAGCAAGGACAAGAAGGACGGCACCGTGGAGGCAGCCGAGACCGATTCCACCAGGTTCGGCTCCATTGACGGTACGGGCATCATCAACGGCGGCATCCTGAATAACCGGGACCTGGAGGTCAAGGCTCCGGGCTTGCGTGCCGAGGGGGAGGGGGCTGTTTCCCTGTCTACCCGCAATCTCGACTATTTGCTCAAGGTCAAGCTGGTGCCTACCTCGGAGGGCCAGGGCGGCAAGTCTTCGGACGAGATGTTCGGGGTCATGGTGCCTATTCGGGTTTCCGGGACGCTGGATAATCCCCATTATCGGGTCAGCCTGACCGAATACGTCAAGGTGCTGGGAGGCGCGGTTATCGGTGTGGCCGGAACCGTGTTAGGCGGTGTGAAGAGCGCTATCAGCAGCGTAGGCAGGGCCGTCACGGGTTCGGAAAGCTTGGACGGTTCTGATGAGAAGAAGACGGAGAAGAAGAGCATATTTAACCTTTTCGGGTTGTTTTGATGAAAATACTTTATCTTTGCACTGGGAATTCTTGTCGTAGTCAGATGGCCGAGGCCTGGACTCACTTCCTGCGTCCGGAGATTCATGCCCTCTCTGCCGGAGTGGTCCGGCACGGGATGGACCCCAACGCGGTCCGGGTCATGGAGGAAGAGGACGTGTACCTGATCGGGCAGTATTCAAAGACCGTGGAGGAGTTGCCGCCGGACCTTGTTTTCGATTACGTGGTCACGCTCTGCGACAACGCGGCCGAGACCTGTCCACAGTTGCCGGGGGGCGGCACGCACAAGCACCGGGGTTTTGACGACCCGCCTGCGCTGACTCGTGACATGAAAGATGAGGCGGAAATTCTCGCGGTCTATCGCCGGGTGCGCGACGAGATTCGAGCGATGGTACACGGGTTGCCCGGCAGCCTGGGATAGCAGGCTGCTGAAAAATGCACGGTATTGCTGCTGTCCCTCTGTGAGATTCGCGCGGGGGGCACTTACTTGGCGGCTACGAGTGCAAGCACGTATTTTTGATTTCTTCAACGGTCTGACAATCTCGGGCTCGCGGCAACCGTTTTTCCGCTATCTTCCCATGTTAACCTTGATGCCCGAAGGCGGCACCACCGGTGACTTTCGTTGGGGTTGTGGGCGTTGCGGCGGCGCTTTCTTCTGCATGTTTTGCGGTTGCGCTGCCTGTGCGGGTTGCGGTTTTGCTTCACCGTCTCCCACCAGGGTGTGCATCTTGGCAAAGGCGTTGTCCAGCGGCTCGTTTTCCTTCACCAGTTGGCGCAGGAATCCGTTAATGGGGCCGACCATGCCAATGGCCTTGTCCACTTCGGCGTTGGCACCCTTCTGATACGCACCAATATTGACCATGTCCTCGACCTTTTTGAAGGTGGCCATGCTGCGGAGCAGGGCGCGACCGTCGACCTGGGCCTGATCGCTGGTGATGTCGGGCCGTAGACGACTGATGGATTTGAGCACGTCGATGGCCGGGTAGTGGCCGAGGTCGGCCAGATCGCGGGTGAGCACGATGTGCCCGTCGAGGATGGAGCGGGTGGAGTCGGCAATGGGTTCGGTAAAGTCGTCGCCATCCACCAGGACCGTGTAGATGCCGGTGATGGAGCCGATTTTTGCCTTGCCCGCCCGCTCCAGGAGCTGGGGCAGGTGGGCGAAGACGCTGGGGGTGTAGCCACCGCGTGTGGGCGGTTCCCCGGCGGCCAGACCGACTTCGCGTCCGGCCATGGCAAAGCGGGTCACCGAGTCCATCATGAGCAGGACATCCTTGCCCTGATCACGGAAAAACTCTGCCACGGCAGTGGCCGCATAGGCGGCGCGCATGCGGATGAGCGGACTCTTGTCCGAGGTGGCGACAACGAGTACGGAACGGGACATGCCCTCGGGACCGAGGTCGCGCTCCATGAATTCAACCACCTCACGGCCACGTTCGCCAACCAGGGCGATGACGTTGATGTCCGCCTTGGTGTAGCGGGCCATCATGCCCAGGGTAGTGGATTTGCCCACGCCGGAACCGGCCATGATGCCCACGCGCTGGCCTTTGCCAAGGGTCAGGAGGGCGTTGACCGAGCGGATGCCGACATCCAGGGGTTCGTTGATGCGGGGGCGGTCCAGCGGGTTGGGTGGCTCACGGTGCAGCGGGGCGAACGACTCGGGCACAATGTCGCCCTTGTTGTCGAGGGGATTGCCGAAGGCGTCCACGGCGCGGCCCAGCAAGCCGTATCCCACGGGCATGTGTGGCGGTGTGGACGCATTTTGTATCAGGGAACCGGGACCGATGCCCCGCATGTCCGAATAGGGCATGAACAGACAGGCTCCGTCGCGGAATCCCACCACTTCGGCCGGGATGGGATCTTTTCCGTCAGGCATGAGATAGCAGACCGAGCCGAGCGGGGCCTTGATGCCGCGTCCTTCGGCGATGAGGCCCACGACTTTGGTGACCTTGCCGAAGGTCTGACAGGGATCGAGCTTCTCAAGGAGTCCGAGTCTGGATTCCCCTGTCATGTCAGGCCTCAGGATCGGGAGCGGTGATCTGTTCGACCAGTTGGTCTAGGATGGGTTCCACACCCTGCCAGCGGCTGGGCACGGTGTTGTCAACTTTGCCTTCGGATGCTTCCACCAATACGCCGCCTTCACTCAGAGACTCGTCGCCCTTGACGGACCAGTACTTGAGAGCGGGATTTCGCTCCTGAATGGTGCCGATAAAGGTGCGGAGATCCTCTGCGTCTCCCGGCGCGCACTTGATGGTCAGTTGACGCTGGGAGTCGATGCGTTCCAGGGCCTCTCGCATGAGTGCCTCAAGGGACGCGGCCCGCTGTTCGTTCATCTCCACGCTCAGGGTTTTCTTCACGACCAGTCGGATCAGGGCGATGATATCCTGCCGACGTTCCTCGAAGATGGTGCTCCCCTGTGCGCCGATCTGGGAAAGGATGTTTTCGACTTCGGCGGACATGGCCCGGGTGTGGGCATCCACATCTTCTTGGGCCTGGGCCAATCCGTCCTGGTATCCCTCGTGCCGGGCCGTGGCGCGCAGGGCTTCGGCTTCCAACTCGGCCAGGATCTTGATTTCCTTGGCCGCTTCCTTGGCCTTGGCCTTGACTCGGTCCAGGTACTCCTCGTTGATCGAGGCATCCCACAGGAGTTGGCGCTTGCCCTCGACTTCCTGGATGGTCATTTCATCCGGGCCGGGGGTATTCATGCCCATGATGACCTTGCCGGTCATGCGGGGAGTCGCTGTGTGTTTAGACAAAGACATCGCTTCCCCCTCTGCTGATGACGATCTTGCCCTCGTCTTCCAGACGACGGACGGTCTTGACGATATTCTGCTGGGCCGCCTCGACCTCGGAGAGCTTCTTGGGCGGCATGATTTCCAGGTCTTCCTTGATCATGGCGGATGCACGCTCGGAGAGGTTCTTGAAGAACTTGTCCTTGAGGTCGTCGCTGGCACCCTTGAGGGCCACGGTGAGGTCTTCGTTGGAGACCTCCTTGAGCAGCTCGCGGATGGCGATGTCGTCCACGGCCTTGATGTCCTCGAAGACGAACATGAGGTTGCGGATGTCTTCGGCCATCTGGGTGGATTCCTCTTCGATCTCGGAGAGGACCTCTTCCTCGGTGTTGCGGTCCACGGCGTTGAGAATTTCGGCAACCGCAGGGATACCACCGACCTTCTTGCCTTCCTTGCCGCCCATGGCGATAAGCTGGCTTTGCAGGACCTTGTCCACTTCCATGAGCATTTCCTCGGCCACCGCTTCGAGCTTGGCCAGGCGCATGAGTACTTCGGCGCGCACACCTGCGGGCAGGTGGGAGAGGAGGTCCGCCGCCTGATCCGGGTGGAGGTGGCCCAAAATGAGGGCCAGGGTCTGCGGATGCTCGTTTCGGAGAATCTGCGCCAAAATGCGCGGGCTGACGTTTTCCAGTTCCTGGAACGGCGTGGGGCCGGAATCCAGGTCCAGGGAATCCATGATGTATTTGGCTGTTTCAGCGTCAAGGGCCTTGGTCAGCATGCGTTTGACCATATCCGGACCGCCCACCAGGAGCTCGGCACCGTAGGCCAGGGCTTCGTTGTACTCCTTGAGCACTTCGAGCACCTGTTCGCGAGGTATGGAATCGGTCTCGAGCATGGCCTTGGAAACAGCGGCTATCTCGTTGCGTTCCATGCGCTTGAAAACTTCCGCCGTGAATTTCTCGCCCAGGGCGAGGAGCACGATGGCAGTTTTTTGCGGTCCTTTGAAGTCAGCCATTTACGAAGCCTCCTGGGTCAACCAGCTCTTGAGCAGATGCACGGCCTGATCGATGTTGTCGTCAGACATCTGGATGGCGTGATTCTTGGCATTCTCGATGCGGCGGGACATGTCCATGGCCTCTTCGTCCATATCTTCCTCTTCGAGGGCGAGACGTTCGGCTCCGGGCAGTCCTGCCATTTCCTCAATTTCTTGCTCGGCGACACGGGGTCTGATGAGCGCCATGATGACCGGGCGGACGACCATGATGAGGAACAGGAAGATCAGGATGCCGTTCAAGAACGGCTTACCCAGCCTTTGCGCGTATTCGAGCATGGTGCGCATGAGCGAATCCGTATCGTACATGTCGGGCGCGCCAAAGGAGATGTTGCTCACCTCGATGGTGTCACCGCGCACGGAGTCGAAACCCACGGTGTTGGCGATGAGTGTCTTGATGCGTTCGATCTCCTCGGCCTTGCGCGGCACGTACACGGGTTTTCCGGTTGCCTCGTCAGTGATCCATGTGCCGTCCACGATAACCGCAACAGTCAGACGTTTCAACTCCCCGACAGGGGAAATAATGTTTTCTTCCTTCTTGTTGATCTCGAAATTGGTGGTCCGGGATTCACGGGTGGAATCCTGGGTGGTGCGAGTGCCGGAAAAGCCGTCGCCCCGGAAATTGGCATCGGGCTCGCCGCCGGACAGATTGGCCGCACCAGCCGTGCTTTCCTCGGTCCTTGTCTCGGAGCGGACGACCGCGCCTGCGGGATCGAAGGTCTCCTGGCGGCTGGTCTTTTGGCTGAAGTCGAGGTCCGTGTTGACGCGGGCGATGACCTTTTCCGGTCCGACTACCGGGCCGAGCAGTTCCATGATGCGGCGCTGGATCTTGTTTTCCATGTCCGCCTTGTATTCGAGCTGGGTGTTGGACATGGCCAGGCCGGTGGTGTCGGTTTCCGGCGTGTAGAGCGGACGGCCCTTCATGTCGGTGACGGTGATGTTCTTGGATGTAAGGCCTTCCACCGCCATGGAAACCAGGTTGACGATGCCCTGAACCTCGTTGGGAGTCAGCTTGCCGTCGTCCTTGAGTTGCAGCACGATGGCTGCGCTGGGCGGCATCTGGTCTTCAATGAACAGGGATTTTTGCGGCAGGACCAAATGCACGCGGGTTTTGATGATTTGCGGAAATTCCGTGATGGTGCGGGCCAGTTCACCCTGTAGGGCTCGCTGATAGTTGATGTGCTGCACGAAATCGGTCTGGCCGATCTGGACTTCGTCGAAAATCTCGAAACCGATGCCCTGGCCGTGCAGGTTGCCTTCACCGGCGACTTTGAGCCGCAGTTCATACACGCGATCGGCCGGGACCAGGATGGTCTTGCCATTGTCGTCGATCACGTAGTCTTCCTTGCCCGCCTGGAGCATGGCCACCACCTGGGAGGCGTCCTGCGGGTAGAGGTTGGTCATCAGGACTTTGTAGTCCGGTTTGTTCATCCAGAAGATCATGAGCGCGAAGGCCACGGACACCGAAAGGGCGAGGCCTGCAATGAGGATGCGTTGGGACATGGTCCTGCCGGACCAGAAGCCTTGAATTTTTGACCAGTATTCGGTGACGATCGGAGGCATTGCCTATTCTCCCGCGAAAGGGTTTGTTTCCGTTAATTTATCCCGCAGTCGTTCGTTAGAACGACATGCGCATGATTTCCTGATAGGAGCTCATGAGTTTGCTACGCACGGCGCTGGTCATGGACAGGGCCAGTCCGGCCTTTTGCAGGCTGATCATGAGTTCGTGGATATTCTGGTTCTTGCCCGAGGCAAATTCTTCGATCATCATCGACTTTTCCGACTGCATGTCGTTGACGGTTTTGAGCGAGTTCTGCAGGGTCTCCCCGAATCCCTGGGCCGGGGCCTGGGGCTTCTTGAGACTTTGCCTGACGGTGTTGTCCACCGACCGGCGGCGGATGTCCATGGCATTCTGGTATGCGTTGATGGCGACACTTTTGACAACCATGATTTTTCTCCTTAACCCAGGCCTATTCGCAGGGCTCTCTGGAACATCTGCTTGCAGGCGGTGATAGTTTGCACATTGGCTTCGTAACCGCGGGTGGCGGTCATCATGTTGGTCATTTCTTCGACCACGTTGATGTCCGGGTAAAAGACGTATCCCTGGTCATTGGCATCGGGATGGTGCGGCTCGTAGACTTGCTTGAAGGGCCTTTCGTCAGCCGTGACACCGAGTACTTTGACACCTTTGAGGTTTCGGTTGATCTGGTTGTCCATGGCCTTGTCAAAGGGGGAGTAGACAGGTGTGGACTCGAAAGACACGGACTTGCGGCGGTACGGGCCGCCTTCCAGCGTCTTGGTGGTCCGGATGTTAGCCATGTTCATGGAAATGACATTGAGCTGGGCACGCTGGGCCTTGAGGCCGGACGCGCCGATATCGAGTGCAGTCATGAAGTCCATTTACTTGCTCCCTTCCTGTATGACTTGCTTCAAGCCGTCAAAATTCTTTTTGATCACGCTGGCCAGGGCGTTATAGAGTAGGCCGTTCTTGGTCATGATGGCCATTTCCTTGTCCAGGTCCACTGAGTCCTCACCGTAAACAGAACGGGCCTTCATGTTTTCGACCCCCTCACCCTGGAAGCCTTCGGGACTGAATACCACAGGCATGTGGGTTTTATTCGTCCGGGTCATCTTTCCACGGGCGTCCTGGCTGAGGGCCTGTTGCAACCTGTCTTCGAATTCAAGGCGTTTGGTTTTGTATTCGGGCGTGTTCACGTTGACGATGTTGCCCATGACGGTATTTTGACGTTCCAAACGCATATCCATGACCTTTGCTGTCAATTGGATGTGGCTCTCAAAAAGTCCCTTCATACCTTGTTCCTCCTGCCTATTTGCTTGCCGGGGGTTGCCGGATGGCACATTTTTCCGCCCGGTTCGCAGAAGAGCTAGCAACTAACGTTCCAAACTCATAACATACTAAATATAAAGGATATATTTTGCAGCTGTGTTTGGTAAGGATGCGGCGGGCAAAGAGCAGGGCGTGAGGCTGGGCCTCCATATATAGTAATGGGAAAACGGTAGTGCAGGGAATAATCAGTGCTTTGGCAAAGGGAGGAACCTTTTTCCTGTTGTTTCTCCTGCTGGTGTCACTCTAAAATAAGTGTATAAAATCAAGATGATGTGAGTTTAGCGCTGCAATATTCTGGCCGTATTTTCATGAATTTTACGCTTTGGCACATGTGTTGCAAAAAGTGAGGGCGGGCCAAATATGGTCCGGGAGATTCTTTCAGCCCGGCTTTCGGGCAAAGGAGAAATGGAGGGGAAATGCTATGAGTGGTCATTTGGATTACGAAATCAACAAGGAACTCGGTGAGTGCTACCTGTTCATGGGAGAGCTCGACAAGGCTGAAGAATATTACAAGAAAGCCGTCAGCTCCAATGGTATTCACCCCGATCCGTACATTGGCTTGGCCACGGTCGCGGTTCAACGCGGCAATCTGAAAGATGCCATAATGATGTACGAAAAAGCTCACAAGATCGAACCGACTGACAAAAGTCTTTCCGGGATCGCGCTTATTCGGATGGAAGACGGAGACAAGGAGAACGCATACTCCATGTTCATCGAAGCCATCAAGATGAATCCCGAAAACATGGTTGCCCTGTTCAGTCTGATCAGGCTCGGCCATGAATTGGATCGCGTGGCGGACATTTTACCGTATCTCAGGGATTACCTTGAGATCGACCCGGCCAAGCACGAAGTGCGCTATTCGTTGGCCGGATGCCTTATCTGCCTTGAGCAAAAGGACGCGGCCAGGGAGCAGCTTGAGAAGATTCTCGAGATGAATCCTGATTTTGAAGCCGCCAAGGAAATGCTCGAAGCGCTCTAGTCCCAACTACGGTCTCCCCTCCCCGTTGATTTCCCGCCCCGCCCGTTTCGGCGGGATCGGGGCGGGAAATCAGCCTCTGGAGCCCTGGCGGCGGATGGGCGCGCGATTGCTGCGTTGCTGCGAAAAATCCAAACCCTCGCGTATAAGAATACGCGTCGGGCTTGAATTTTTCTTGCGCCTTGCACTCGCACACCCCTCCGCCGCCAGGGTTATTTTGCGTGCGATATTTCTGCTGTCGATATTTCTTGGGTTCGAAGACTCCCCAGGAGCTATCGTTGTGTGTTGCTGCGAAAAGTTTGAACCCTCGCGTACAGGGATACGCGTCGGGTTTGAATTTTTCTTGCGCCTTGCACCCGCGCTTCCCCCCCCCCTCCGCCGCCAGGTTTTTATTGCGCGCGATATTTCTGCTGTCGATATTTCTTGGGTTCGAAGACTCCCCAAGAGCTATCGTTGCGTGTTGCTGTGAAAAGTTTGAACCCTCGCGTATAGGGATACGCGTCGGGCTTGAATTTTTCTTGCGCCGTGCACTCGCACACCCCTCCGCCGCCAGGGTTATTTGTGCGCTTGTCTATCCGTCGTCTTGCAGGGGGTGTGTGTCTGATTGTTGACGCTGGACGCGCAGGATTCTTGATTGCCCGTTGATTCAATTTCAGAGGAGCAGGAGTTGAGGGCGGGTAGCCGTGCTTGCCTTTGCCCGGCAAATCTGGCAGAGCCTCTCGATACATACGAAAGAGAGGTTTGAGCATGAATCTATTGCCCGTCAAAAGAGCGATATTGTCCGTTACTGATAAATCCGGCCTGGCCGAGTTTGGTAAGTTCCTCACCGAAAACGGCTGCGAACTGGTCTCCACCGGCGGCACAAAGAAGATGCTTTCGGAAGCCGGGCTTCCCGTGACTTCCGTGAGTGATATCACGGACTTCCCCGAGATACTCGGCGGTCGTGTCAAGACCCTGCATCCCCACATTCACGGCGGTATCCTGGCTGACAAGGATGACGAGGGACACATGGAAACCCTGCGTGATTTCGGCATCGAGCCGTTCGATCTCATCTGTGTCAATCTCTACAATTTTGCCGATGCCGTGGCCAAGGGGCTGGACCTCAAGGCCGCTGTGGAGCAGATCGATATCGGCGGGCCGACCATGCTGCGCGCCACGGCCAAGAATTTCCATTCCATCTGTGTGGTGCCCGATCCCAAGTATTATCCGCGGGTGCAGCAGGAAATCGAGGACAACGGCGGCATTTCTCTGGAATTCCGTAAGGAGATGGCCACGCTGACGTTCAAGCTGACCAGCGAATACGATGCCATGATCACGAAATATTTGAGCGAGAACGACGCATAGCGTTGTTTGATCCGGGCCGGTTGCGCTGTCGACTGGAATCCGGATCACTGCCTGATATCAGCAGGGAAAGAGCAAGTGCGATAACGTTCGCACTTGCCTTTTTATTATAAATCCCCCACGGTTTGAACCTCAGTTCACGCACACACGTGCAGAGGCGCCCACGGGGGCTGGGAAGTGTTCTCCGGCAGGCCCGGGATAGCGTCCTGGCCCCGCCAAAGGCATGCACAAACAAGGAGTATCGTCATAGCACAAAAGCCCCAGGGCAACCTTCAGGGTCTCAAGCCCAATCAGGTAAAACGCCTTTCGCGTCTCTATCAGCGTCAGTTCCCGACCGAGGGAAATTACTTGAACGAGCAGGCGCGGGAGCTGGCCGAGATTTCCGCCGACATCGGGCGACAGGTCGGTCTGCTGATTGATCGCCAGGGCAAGGTGGGCATGGTGCTGGTGGGCGACAACCGGGCAATCTACATCCCGGAGTTGCCTCGGGCGCGCATGGCTTCGGGCCGGTTGCGCGGGCTGCGGCTTTTGCATACCCATCTTTCCGACGAAGCCTTGTCCCAGGAAGACCTGATGGATATGGTTTTTTGCGGCTCGATTCCGTGACCTTGCTCAATGTGTCCGAGGGATTTCCGCAAACCGCGCAGGTGGCCCATCTGCTGCCGCCCAATCTCGAGGAAAAGAGCTATGAGGTCTTCGAGCCGGTCCGTTGGGATCGCATGGACCTTGATCTGGGCACCATCGTTCAGGCGTTGGAGGATGAGTTCAGCCGTCAGGCGGACGGCCGTGCTTTGGAATCCGACGAGAACCGGGTTCTGCTGGTCAGTGTGGATGTCACCTCGCGTCCGGTGCAGGAGCTTTCTCTGGAAGAGTTGGCCGAACTGGCCGATACCGCCGGGCTGGTAGCCGCCGGAACGCTCATTCAGCGCGTGCGCAAGAAAAATCCGAAATTCATCATGGGCAAGGGCAAGCTGGCCGAATTGGAGGTCAAGGCACTTCAGGCCAATGCGTCCGTCATCATTTTCGACCAGGAATTGTCGCCCACGCAGATTCGCAATCTGGCTGATATCACCGAGCGCAAGATCCTGGACCGCACCCAGCTTATTCTCGATATTTTTGCCCAGCACGCCACGAGCGCTTCGGGCAAGCTCCAGGTGGAGATGGCCCAGCTCAAGTATACCCTGCCTCGTTTGGTGGGGAAGAACCGGGCCATGTCCCGGCTCATGGGCGGCATCGGTGGCCGGGGACCGGGCGAGACCAAGCTTGAGATTGACCGCCGTCGCGCCAACGACCGCCTTACCCGCCTCAAGCAGGAGCTGGAGCAGGTCCGCAAGCGCCGCACCCAGACCAGGGAGAGGCGCGCCAAGGCCGGATTGCCCATCGTCTCGCTGGTGGGCTACACCAATGCGGGAAAATCCACGCTGCTCAATACCCTCACCCAATCCGAAGTGCTGGCCGAGAACAAGCTTTTTGCCACGCTCGATCCCACCAGTCGCCGGATCCGGTTTCCCCGCGAACGAGAAGTGGTGCTGACCGATACCGTGGGCTTCATCCGTCGCTTGCCGCCGGACCTGAAGGAGGCCTTTCGCGCCACGTTGGAGGAATTGGAATCCGCCGATCTGTTGGTGCTGGTCTGCGACGCTGCCCATCCCGAGGTGGAGGAGCAGGTGTCAGCCGTGCGCTCCATTTTGGCCGAGATGGACCTGGATGAAATCCCGTCCCTTCTGGTGCTTAACAAGTGGGACAGGCTGGACGCGGAAGGGCGTGAGGCCATAGGGCACGTCTTCCCGGACGGCATCCCGGCCGTGGCCGTGAAGCGTCCCTCGCTGGAACCGATGGTGGAGGCGATCCTGGACAATCTCCCGTGGGAGAGAGCGGTTAGGTAACTAATCGACTTTCTTGTAGGAAGTAGCACATTCGATGGGCTCGACGTGAATGGTCACCTCGGCCCGTTTCAGCGTATTCTCGATTTCATTTTCAATGGCTTCGCACAGGTCGTGCGCTTGCTGAACCGTTTTTTCTCCAGGTATCAGCAGGTGAAAATCGATGAACCGCATGGGGCCGGACTTGCGTGTGCGCAGCCGGTGAAAGGAGGCCTCGCCGTCCTGGTGGTGGAGGATGGCCGCTTCGATTATGGCCAGTTCTTTTTTGGGCAGAGCGTCATCCATGAGACCGCCTATGGATCTTCTGAGCAGTCCAATACCGGTAAAGATGATGTTTGCGGCCATGATGACGGCGATGATGGGGTCGAGAATTTTCCACTCAGGTCTGATCAGCAGGATACCCAGTCCGGCCACCAGCCCGATGGATGTCCAGACATCGGTGAGCAGGTGTTTGGCGTCTGCTTCCAGGGTGATGGAGTCGAACCGTTTGGCTGCCCGGAGCATGACTCTGGCCGTAACGTAGTTGATCACCGACGAGAGCAGTGCCAGCACAAGGCCGGGGCCGAGATTGGTCAGTTCCGCCGGATTGAGGAATCGGCTCGCGGCAGCATAGGCGATGCCGAAGGCGGCCAGGATAATGAGTACCCCCTCGATACCGCTGGAAAAATATTCAGCTTTGCCGTGGCCGTAAGTGTGGGCGGAATCTGCCGGGCGCATGGCAATGGTAATGGCCGTGAGTGCAAGTACGCCCGCAGTGAGATTGACGATGGATTCCAGGGCGTCGGACAGCAGTCCCACCGAATCGGTCATATACCAGGCCCCGAACTTGAGGCTCAGCGTCAGCAACGAGGCGACGACCGAATATATGGCGTATCGGCGGGGGGAGGTTGGGCGCACGATCATTCCTTTTTGAGCCAGGGGTTTTCCTCTCCGCGAGCTAGGCGGTGGATGTTATCCTTGTGCCGCCAGAATAGCAGCACCATGACCACGAGCGCCACGGGCACGAAGGCGAAGTTTCCGGTTAGGAATATGAACACGGGCAGGGCCAGGGCCAGGGTCAGGGAGCCTAAGGAAACGTGGCCGGACAGGGCTATCAGGGCCAGGCACAGGGCTGCAGAAAAGATGGTTCCCCATGGGGAGACAGCCAGAAACGCACCGATGGTGGTGGCCACGGCCTTGCCTCCCTTCAAATTCATGAAGCAGGAAAAGGCGTGCCCCAGGATGGCGGCCAGGACCACAATGCTCAGGCCGAACCCGGACTCGATCCAGGCCGAGGCCATGAGGACCGGGAAGAATCCCTTGGACAGGTCGAGGATCAGGGTGATGACGCCAAACTTGGTGCCGCACACTCGCGCCACGTTGGTGGCACCGGTGTTTCGGCTACCATCGTTGCGCGGGTCGGTACTGCACAGGGTTTTGGCGATGACCAGCCCGAACGGGATGGAACCCAGGATGTAGGCGATGATGGACCAGACGATGACAGACATTGCGGGGGTCTCCTGATAGGCTTGTTTGTTGGGGGTGTTGTAGCGTTTTTGAGTGGGGAATGGAAGGGGAGAGATTTCGGCAATGGAGGAAAGGGGAGGCAAGGGAGATGCGCCGGTCCTGTCGAATGCGGGATCGTCAGCGGATCGGTGCGGACACGGGAAAACCGTCCCTGCACTAGGCAGACGCGGTTTTCGGCCGAAAGCCGGGGTGGTTCCGCTCGGTTCGGGGTCAGGCCAGAACCAGCCGGTAGACCATCCTTTCGTAGCAGAAGCTTACTGCGCGGGCTGCCTTGTGGTCGATACCCAGAGTGCGCAAACGGCAATAGACGTGCAGCGGGTTGAGCCGATGCTGCAATCGGCATCGTAATTTGGTCATGATAACCTTCCTTGGTTGCCCATCTTATCGGCGGGTGGGCGGAATTTTATTAGGGGTGGGATGTGACGGCCCAGACATGAAAGCCGTTGTCCGGCTTGAACCCCACGCCCGCCGCGCCCTTGTGTAGGTAGAAGCACATGGCCCAGTCCGGTTCATACCCGCTGTTGGTGGACGACCAGTAGGCCTCGCGGGTGTCGGTAAAGGGATGGCCTCCGGGCAGGGCCGGGGAATGGTGCGCGGCATCGGCCAGGGATTCCAATTCCCGGATGGTGGGCAGTCGCCATGTGGTGATCCCGGCAGCGGAGGCTTTGTTCAATTCGGCCACGGTCTCGAAGGCCGTCTCCCAGGTGACAGGCCCGTGGGCTTGATCCGCGCTGCGGTTCCAGGTCAGGCCGGTGAGCCGGTCGCGGACGGTTAGTTTCGCGGCTTCGAATCGTGGCTCGGGCCAGGGGACGCCGGTTTCGGATGGCCCGGCAATGATGGCCGGGAGCCTGTCCGACGCGCCGCGTACCGGCCAGACCAGTTCGTATCCGGTCTTGCTGCCCCAGAACATTCGTCCGCCCATGAGGTGGACGTGCCACGCTTGGTCGTCGTGCATGGCCGAGGTGGTTGAGGTCCAGTACCAGCCCTGGAACACATTGCGGAACGGGTGGCCGTCCGGCAGGGCCGGGGAGTGACGGTCAAAGGTGATCAGGCTGAACAGCTCGCGTCGGTTTGGCAGCCGCCAATCGTTGTGTCTGGCGTGTTTTTCTGCGTTCATGGTTTTGATGAAATCAAAGGCCTCGCGCCAGGAGACGGGGAAGCCAGGCGCGTTGGCGTCTCGCAGCCAGGTCAGCCCGCTCAGGGTGTCGAGCACGGACTCGTCGTCGGCTTGGAAGCGGGTTTCGTCCCACGCTGTGCCGGGGGCGGATTCCGCGTCCTGGCCCGTACCGGCGCACGGGATGCGGCTGCCGTTCACGTCGGCGCAGAAAGTCTGGCCGGTGGACAGGATGTGTCGGGTCATGGCTGGAAGGTTAGTCCCTAATGAAGAAAAGGGCCAGTCCGAGCAGGAGCAGGGCGCAGACCAGGCCGCCCATGAAGACCGCCTGCATGCCGAAGAGGGCGAAGAGGCCACCCATCAGGAGCGGAGCCACGGTTTGGGCCAGACGCAACAGGAATCCGTTGGCGGCCATGAACGCGCCGCGTTGTTCCATGGGGGCGATGGTGGCGAGTTGGGTCATGACCGTGGGGATATTCAATCCCTGCGCCAGACCGAAGCAGATGATCGGCGGAATTACGTGCCACAGGCCGGGGGCATTCGGCATGAGCAGCATGGACAATCCGTAGAAGAGGCTCGCACTGATGAGCAGGGCTCGTTGGCCGAACCTTTCGGTGAGATGTCCCAGGCGGAAGGAGGCAATGCCCGTGAATCCCGAGGCTACCAGGAAGACGGCCCCGATGATGGCGGGCGAAGCGCCGTACCGCGTGTTGAGCAGGATGGGCAGGTAGGTGACGATGGGGCCGTAGAGTATGATGAAAGTCAGCAGGGTGGTGGCGAAGAGGCCCAGGACTTTCCGGGTCTTCATCTGCCGGAATGCGTCCGAAAAGTAGTCTTTGAGGCTTCCCCGGCTCTTGGGTTCGGGCGTGTCCATGAATGAGGAGATGGCAAGCCCTAGCGGGATGGCCAGCAGCGGCAGCAGGAAGGGGAAGTTCCAGCCGAGCATGGCGAGCAGGCCGCCCACAGCGGGAAAGAGTGCCGTGCCCATGGACAGGACTCCGGCGTTGTAGCCCATGGCCTGACCCCGTTCCTTTCCCTGGTAGAGGTCGCCGATGATCGTGCCGTAGAGCACGCCCAACGGACTGGCTCCGACCCCTTGAAAGAAGCGCAGCACGAGCAGTTGTTCCATGGATTGGGCGAAAAAGCAGGCAAAGCCGAAGCCCCCGAACAGGAACAGGGCCGGAACCAGGATGATCTTGCGACCCAAGCGGTCGGCCAGGATGCCTACCAGTGGAGAAAAAAGCACGCCGGGCAGCGTGAAGGCCGAGATGACCAACCCAATTTCCACCGGACTGAAAGACAATCCGTTCATGATGTCCGGCAGGGCCGGGATGATGCTGGAGACGCCGAGGATCGCTATCAACGTCACACTGAAGACGAATTGGAGATTCTTGTCGAGGTAGAGTCGTCTCAAAACGGATTCCGGTTATATGGCCGCATCGAGCAGCATATTGTCGCGGTGCACGGCTTCGTTCGAGGAGGTGGGGCCGATGATTGCCGCCAATTCCCCTGTTCGCCTGCCTTTGATGCGTTCCAGTTCGCTGGAGGAAAAATTGGTCAATCCCACGCCGAGTTCGTCGCCGTTCAGGGTCTTGATGAAAACCAGTGCGCCGCGGTCAAAGCAGCCGTCCACCTCGCTGATGCCAATGGGCAGCAGGGATTTTCCCTTGTCGAGCAGGGCCCGCGCTGCGCCCGTGTCTACGAGGATCGCGCCCGAGGGATTATCGTGATAGGCGAGCCAGAATTTCTTGCTGGACACGGTCTTGCCTTCGGGCAACACCAGGGTGCCGCGTGGTTCGCCGTCCAGGGCGGCCACGATATTGAACTCCCCCTTGCCCGAGACGATCAGGGTCGGGACGCCGAGCTGGGCTGCCCGTCTTGCCGCGCGCAATTTGGAATACATGCCGCCGGTACCCACACTGGTTTTGCCGTCGCACATGGTTTCGATGTCCAGGGCCCCAATATTCTTGATGATCGGTATGGGTTTCGCGTCGGGATGGTTTTCCGGGTTGCTGTCGAATACACCGTCCGCGCTGGTCAGATTGACGAACAAGTCCGCGCCGGTCAGCCCCAGGCACATGGCACCCAGGGTGTCGTTGTCGCCGAATTCCAGCTCGTGGGTGGACACGGTATCGTTTTCGTTGATGATCGGGATGACCTGCCATTCCAGCAGCCGTTCCAGGGTGTTGCGGGCATTGAGGAATCGTTCGCGGTTTTTGAGGCCGCTCCGGGTCAGCAGGACCTGGGCCGTGACCTTCCCGTGCCGGGCAAAAGCCTCGTCGTAGTCGTGCATGAGCCGTCCCTGGCCCACGGCGGAGGCCGCCTGGCGCGAGGCCATGTCGGTGTAGTCCCGGCGGCATTGCCTGGTGCGTTCGCAGATGCGCTGGCGACCGGCGGCCACGGCCCCGGAGGAGACCAGGACTATATCGATGTTCCTGTCGTGCAGGGTGGATAGCTGGGCTGCCAGCCGGTCGATGGCATCGGAGTTCAGGCCGTCGCTGGTGGTCAGCACGGCGCTGCCTACTTTGATTACCACGCGCCGGATGTCGGCGAGAAGTTTTTTTCTGTCCACGTCGGATTTCGTCATGCAGGCGAAGGTACAGCAACTGCCCGCCTGCTGGCAAGAAGGGACTTGTTCGTTTCGGGCATCAAAGTTTTTTGGAAAACAAATGAATAGTCATTCACATCAGCTAAAGAAACATCAATTTATTCCGATAGGGAATCAAACACTCGTTTATTGTCGAGATGATCACCATTTTTATGGCATTTACCGTTTTGGAGTTGGCATATGATTAATCCCGTTGACGGCACCACAGCATATTATCCTGCCTCCCCGCAGCAGGTTTCCGCTACGCAGGGGGCTTCCGTTCAGGATGCGTCCGCTCATTCCGGACAAGGCGACACGGTCACCATAAGTGCCGATGCGGTGCAGAAAGCGAAAATGAATACGAAATTAACCAGCTTTGAGGTTCTTCTCGAGAGTAGCAAGAAGGCCGATGCCGAGAATCCCGGCTCCAAATGGAAGCTTATCACGGGGCTCAAGCAAGGGACGTTTACCCTCAAGAATGGAAACGAGCAGAAGATATCCATCGACGGAGACTCTCTGGAAATCCTGGAATTCAAGAATGGCAGTCTGGTCAAATCGGTCAAGGGAACCATTAATGAGAACGGGGCCTCCCTGAACACGGAATATTATGACGAGAGCGGCAAGGTCCGCCAGGCCATTCATACCGACATCCTGGAGATGGAAGACGCGAAGGGGTGGACCAATGCCAGCATGATCCGCAGCGCTCAGTGGTTTGAGGACGGCAGGCTCGCGGGCGAGATGCAGGACTCCATGCTGCTCAGCACCTGGAACAGCGGTGTGGACGGCGACGGAAAGACCGATGCGGAGCACATCCTTTCGTTGCTGAACAAGGGGTCCGAGGAGGTCGTGCCCTCGGTGGAAGCGCTGACCATGAAGATCACGATGGAAAAGCATATTGCCGCCTATCATGCTGATGTCCGCGAGTATGGGCTGAACGGCAAGATTGTCCGCGACATGACTATCGACAATGAGGGCCGGTATAAGCAGTTGTCGAACCGCTCCGACGAGGACGTGGGTAACATGCCAGCCCGTAGCACCAGGGAGATGGAGCACGAGACCGCCCTGTCCGTTTCCATCAGGGATTACGACAAAGACGGTAAGCTCCTCCGGGAAGCTTCGTTTTCCGACAGCCAGAAGGACGAGGCGGACAAGCTGAGCGACGGGAAAACGGAACAGACCATGAGCGTGTCGTGGTACAACAAGGGTGAACTGGTCAAGCGCAGCTACGGCTCCATGACCCTGCATGAAGTCGCCTCGGCGCAACTGAGTGAGCGGCCTGGTCTTTTGGAGACCCTGGGATTGTCCACAGAGGGATATCTCAGCGGCGGGCCCCAGTCGGCCATGGATTTGGTGAGCAAACAATATCTGCAAAGCAGCGCAGATCGGGAATTCTTCGTTGGCGGCGTCAACCGACTCGCCGGGAAAAATGCCTACAGCACCGCGGAGGGTATTGCCGAGTACGGCAATCCTGACCAGCCGTATTCCATTGATTGGACAGACGAGCTTTATCGGGACGGTGAGCTGGTGATGCGCCAGAAGGATACGGAGAAGGCCCAGGAAAAGACCTTTTACCAGAAGGAGCGGGGGATCATGTTTCGCAAGGGCCATGGCCTGACGGAAAATGACCGACCCGTGGTGTTGCGCGAAACCTCCCATGAGCGTGAGGATTTTGTCAATGGCACATTGGATTCCCGACAATCCATGAAGGCCCGCGAAACCTTGGACATCAGTATGGACGGTCCGGACAAGCTTGTGACCAGTGCCACGATCACGCAAGGGCCGGAAGGCAAGGAAAAAACCACCGCCGTGAAGATGGTGGGCGAGTTGACTCAAATTGACTCCAATTCCAACGCTGCGGCCAAGGGATTGGCTGCCGAGGTGGAATTGATGCTGGATGAGCTGCGCGAAACCACCGGGTCCATGTATGAGGATGAAGTGTCCAGGCAGGCGGCCCTGTATGTTCGTTTGGACTACAAGAGCCTGTGGGACGATTAGCCTTTGGTTCTTGATTCCCCCGGTGCCTGCCGGTGCCTCTTTCGACCAATCGGATTTTATGCCGAACAAAAGCTCCTGTCCTTCACTTTGAGGATGGGAGCTGTTTTTAGGCAATCGGATCGGGTGGGAGCGGCCCTGTCAGGGCGTTCAGGAAAGCCTCCAGCACGGCTGACCGGAGGGGCAGCCGATACGCGATATGGAGCGTGAGCGGCGGTATGCCGCCTTGCAGCGGGATGAAAGCCACGCCGCGCCGCCCGGTCCCGGCGGTTGATTCCGGGACCGGCGTGATGCCGTGCCCTGCCGCGACCAGGGCCACCGAGGTGTGCTTGGTGACCGCCTCCTGGACCACATGCATCCGTGCCCCGGCCGTGGCAAAGGCCGCAGCCCAGGTATCGAACAGGACGGGGTTGAGGCCTCGGGGAGACATGATCAGGGGTTTGTTGTCCAGCGCGGCGAGAGGGACGGATTTCCTTTTGGCCAACGGATCATCCGCCGGAACAGCCAGCACGTATCGCTCCGAGTGATAGGGAACGCATGTAAGCCCGGCGGTGTCATGGCCTACAAGGCGGACCACTCCGGCATCGATGGCGTGGTTGCGCAACAGGTCGAACTGCTGCGGGGTCGTGGTTTCGTGCAGGTCGAGGGTCACCCTCGGATGCGCGTTCCTGAAACGTTTGATGTCCGCGGGCAGGGGGCCGTCGATGGCCGGACCCACAAACCCGATACGGAGCCGTCCCGACTTGCCGCTGCCGACGTCGATGGTCCGTTGCCGCGCCACTTCGATGGACGCGAGAATGGTTCGCGCATCGTGCAGAAGCGAATGGCCCGCCTCGGTCAGCTCGACCCGGCGGCGGTTTCTCGCAAAGAGCATGACACCGAGTTCCTCTTCCAGGGCCGCGATCTGTTGGGAAAGCGGCGGTTGGGTCATATGCAGCCGCTCGGCCGCCTTTCGGAAGTTCAATTCCTCTGCCACCGCCGTGAAATAGCGCATCTGTCGAGTGTTCATCAATGATACTTAAAACATATCACTGTCGTTTAAAAGTAATATTGGACGAATCTATTGATGCGGGACACCCTTGAGAAAAAGAGGAGGTTGTCATGGACAACGAACGATATGAGCGGGGAATGGAGAAGTTGCGTGAGGTGGATGGCGAGCAGGGCGAGCGGGTCAAGGCCGCCTTGGAGGAAATCTCGCCCGACCTGGTGCGGCTGATGATCGAGTATCCGTTCGGGGACGTGTATTCCCGTCCGCAATTGGGACTCAAGGACCGGGAGTTGGTGACCATTTCCGTCCTGGCGACCCTGGGGCACTGTCAGCCGCAGCTCAAGGTGCACATCCACGGCGCCCTCAATGTCGGCTGGACGCGGGAGGAGATCATCGAGACCTTTATCCAACTGACGGTTTACGCCGGATTCCCCACCGCGCTCAATGCGTTGTTCTCGGCCAAGGAAGTGTTCGCGGAAAGGGATGAAAACGGAGAGTGAGGCGACGGGAAAGCGAAGGGCCGCTCCTAGGAGCGGCCCTGCTTATTCTTCGGTTGCCGCCTCGTTGATAGCGGCCAAATGGTGCCACATTTCGTTGAGCAGATCGTCTATGCCCGCGCCCGTGAGAGCGGAGATGAAGAAGACCTTTTCGCCCGTGGCTTCGACTATGGCCCGAAGGTCGGCCAGTTCGGATTCGTTCAACGTGTCGATTTTGTTAATGACTTTGATCTGTGCCTTTTCGCCCAGTTTCGGACTGTATTCGCAGAGCTCCCGGTTGAGCATGTCGTAACCGTCCAGCGGGTCTTCGCGGTTGAGATCCTCGACGGCCAGGATGTGAACCAGGAAGCGGGTTCGCTCCACGTGCTTGAGGAAGGTGATGCCCAGGCCGCGTCCCTCGCTCGCTCCCTCAATCAGGCCGGGGATGTCCGCGATGACCATGCGCTTGTAGTAGGCGTTTTCGATGACCCCGAGGTTTGGCACCAGCGTGGTGAACGGATACGCCGCGATCTTGGGTCGTGCAGCGGAAATTTTTGAAATGAAGGTGGACTTTCCCGCGCTGGGCAGGCCGAGCAGGCCAACGTCAGCCAGGATTTTGAGTTCCAGACGGAGATGCTTTTCCTCGTTGGGGAAGCCGGGCTCGGCATAGCGGGGAGTGCGATTGATGGAGGACTTGAAGTGCTGGTTGCCCCGGCCGCCGTCGCCGCCTTTGCAGATGACGATTTCGGTCCCGTCCTCCACCAGGTCCGCGATGAGTTCTTCGTGCGTGGTGCCGTCTTCGTTTTCGATGACTTCGTAGAGGAGGGTGCCCACCGGCAGGTCCACGTACAGGTCGTCCGCAGCCTTGCCGTAGCGGTCGCGGCCCATGCCGCTCTGGCCGTTCTTGGCGTAGTAGTGGCGATGCAGTCGGAAGTCGTACAGCGACATCAACCGGTCGGAGCCGCGAAAGATCACGTCCCCGCCCCTGCCGCCGTCGCCGCCGTCGGGTCCGCCCTTGGGCACGTTGGCTTCACGCCTCAGGCTGGCACAGCCGTCACCGCCCTTGCCCGAACGCACCAATATGGTTGCTTCGTCCACGAATCGCATGATTCCATCCTCACTGCGGCAGATACCGCAAAAAAATACGAAAACCGGGCAGGGGATACGCATAAGAGCGTCCCCTGCCCGGGAAAAAGTTTTCTTCCGAAGATTATGCTTCGGCGGGCAGTACGAGCACGCGGGTTTTGACGACCTTGTTGCGTGTGTACTTTTCGAACTTTACCACACCGTCGCGCAGGGCGAACAGGGTATAGTCTTTGCCCGTACCCACGCCGTCTCCGGCGTGAAAAGAGGAGCCTACCTGGCGAACGAGAATGTTGCCAGCCAGTACTACCTGGCCTCCGAAACGTTTGACGCCACGCCGTTGACCGGCGCTGTCGCGACCGTTTCTGGAACTACCACCAGCTTTCTTGTGAGCCATGTTATCCTCCCTTCAGGCACTAGGCCTTGATGGATTTGACCTTGAGTTGAGTGTAGTCCTGACGGTGACCCTGCGTTTTGCGGGCATCCTTCTTGGGCAGCTTGTGGAAAACCACAATCTTTTCGCCACGGATGTGACCCAGGACTTCACATTCGACCGAAGCTCCGTCGACGAAGGGCTCACCAATCTTGGTGTCGCCATCCTTGTCTACCAGGAGAACGGAATCGATGCTCAAATTGTTGCCGGCATCGGCTTTGAGCAAATCTACATTAAGTTCAAGACCTTCTTCAACGCGGTACTGTTTACCGCCGGTCTCGATGATAGCGAACATAGTTGGAACCTCCAATTCGTAAGAGGAGGCAACCTAGCCGCAAGTGGCTAAGTAAGTCAAGCCCTGAAAGGACTTTTTTTTACTTTTTTGCTTGGATGGGAAATGTCTGATACATGAGGCAAAACAAGGGGAACCCATGCACAAGCTTATTTCTTTTATATCGATTTTGGCACTGTTTTTCACCCTCGGATGCGCGGCACACGGTTCACGCCAGGTTCACCGCGTTCAGATTCAACCCTGCGGGTCCTTTCCCTGTGGTGCCAGGATCGAGTTCAACGACATGGAACTCACCTACGAGATTCAGCTTTCGCCGTCGGGTGAGTGTCTGCTCACGGGAACGGCCATGCCTCGGGGTGTCTCCCCGGATACCAAGGTCGATCTGGCCGTCCTGAGCGTGGAGTTGATCCGCGATATAACCGTGGCCGACAGCTTTTCCTTTCCCATGGAGGGCACCGACCTGAGCCAGCCTTTGCGTTTCAGCAAGCGTTTCACCCCCCAGGGCGGGTTCGACGGGGTGACTTTTCACTGGGATATTCGCTACGTTCGCTAATCGTTGGGTATGGCGTGCCGCCTGCCGTCTTCGCTTGACTTGTTAATTTCGATATAGTACTTCCGATCGGAATTGGGGGAAAACGGAGAAGTGATGAAGCGAAGTATCGTATTGATTTTGATGATGATTGCCTTGCTGCTTGCCGGGTGCCAGTCGGCTCCCTATCGGTGGGTGACGAGCGAATCCGGTTTTCCCCCGAAGTACATGCGGACTTTCGAATCCAAAAGCAAGACCATTCGGTATTGCCTGGTCCCGGGCTCCGAAATTGGCGAGTATTATTTCGAAGGTGTTGCACGGAGCAAAGGTATGCATAGCATCGGGCGAATTAGCAGTGGTGCTTTCTATCTGTTGCTGTTGACGGATGGAGAAGTCGTGCATAAGGAACGGCTGTCGAGACAGGGCAACCAGCAGGACAAGGACATTTTTCTGCGCAAGTCATTCAAATATTCCGGCAAGTTTAACCAGATCGGTTTTTCGTGGCTATTGCGATATTACGGCTAGGCATTCAGGTTTTTATCCCATAGCCCGCGCCAACACCAGCACGTCCACCCCGGAGGCTCCGGCCCGGTTCACGGCCTGAGCACATTCTCTGAGGGTGGCTCCCGTGGTGTAGACATCGTCCACCAGCAGCAGTCGCTTGCCGCAGACCTTGTCCGCGTCAGCGGTAAAGGCGCCTTTGATGTTTTCCTGCCTCTCCTGTCGGTCCAGCCGGGTTTGGGGCCGGGTGTGCCGGATACGGATCAAGGCCCGGTTCCATACCGGGATGCCGAGTTCCTGTCCGATCTCGCGGCTGAGTTCCGTGGACTGGTTGAAGCCGCGCCAGGCCAGCCTGCGTCGGTGCAGAGGGACCGGAACTATGGCGTCCGGCGTAAGTCCGCCGTGCAGAGTAAAGGCTCCATGGGCCAGCCGGGCCAGCAGCCGGGCATGGGCAAAGGAGCGGTTGAATTTGTAACTCAGGATCAGGTCGCGCAGGGTGCCCGCGTAGACGCCGTGAAAGATGAGTCGATCCCAGGGCTGAGGTGTGTGCAGACATTCCGGGCAGGTGACGGGCGGGGCCTCATCGTCTTCGAACATTTCGCCGCATTGTGGGCAGAAGCCACCGACTCGCGGGGAGAGGCCTTCAGCACATCGGTCGCACAGTACGCCGGGTCCCCCGTGCCTGAGGGTGTCGCAGATGGGGCAACGGGATGCGGTCAGTCCCGATTTTTCGGCAAGGGTCCTGAGCAGGGCGAACATGGCCGGACTAGAGGGTCTCTTCCCAGGCCCGGCGACCCAGACGGATGATGTCGGTTTCGAAATCGTCGTGGGCCGCGAGGTCGTCGGACTGGTCCAAGCCCCGGAAGACGAGGGGGTCGGCCAGGGTCGCGTTGAAATTTTGCACGAAATATTTGAGCGTCAGCCGCGCTCCGTCAAAGAGCTTGTTGCCCGAGCGCTGTCCGGCCACGAACACGGGATGGGCCGAGCGAGCGGGAAGGTCCGCCAGCCACGATTCCTTGCCATGCCATGCGTTCCAGAATTGCTGGCTCCGGTCGATCCATGTCTTGAATCGGGAGGGCAGGGCGTAGAAGTAGATGGGTGAGGCAAAGAGGATGGTGCGGGCTGTCAGGAGCGGGGCGAATGCTTCCCATGCCTGATCCTTTTTGCCGAGGGCGCATCGGGTGCGGTCGTGCCGGTCCGTGGCCTTCTCGCAGAATCCGCAGGCCAGGCAGTGCCGAATCTCGAAATCGCGCAGGTACAGGATGTCGGCTTTGCCGCCCGCGTCGCGTACACCACGTGCCAGCAGTTCGGCGGCCCGGTCCGAATTGCCGCCCGCACGGTGGCTGCATGCGTAGATCACACCCTTGCTCATTCGGTTTCCTCTTTGTCGTACACCGGTTTTTTGCGCGTCATGACGCACAACACGTGGTCGTCCCGGTTCTCGAAAGCGAACGCCCAATCCGGGAACACATGTTCCTCATGCCGCACCTGCGGCTCCCCTTTGAGGGAGATCAGGGCTTCGATCCTGTCGGTCCTGGCGAAGCGGAGATACCAACCTACCTCCATGCCTACGCCTCAACACTTGTCGCGGATGTCTATGCGTGTGGGTTCCATTGTCTAGTATCCTTGAAAGAACGGATTGTGGTTCATTTCGTCCCCGGCCGAGGTCTCCGGGCCATGGCCGGACAGGAGCCGGGTTTCGGGCGGCAGGGTGAAGATATGCTTCGTGACCGAACGCTTGAGTTCGTCCAGGTTGCCGCCGGGAAAATCCGTGCGTCCGATGGAGCGGTAGAAGATCAGGTCGCCCACGAACGCGGCTTTTGCCTCGGGAAAATGGAAGGTCAGACTGCCCGGCGAATGACCGGGGGTGAGGAACACGGTGCAGTCCAGTCCGGCGAAGCGTGTCGGCCCCGGTTCGATGATCTGCGTCTCGTACTCGTCCACCAGGGGCAACCCCATGTCGCCGCCCCGGCCCAGCCAGCTTTCGAGCAGGACGAGATCTTTCTCGCCGCACAGGATCGGTGCGCCTGTGGCATCGGAGAGAGCCTTGTTGCCGTAGGTGTGGTCGAAGTGCAGGTGTGTGTTCAGGATATGGGTCAGTTCGAGGTTGTTGGTTTTCAGGTGCTCAAGCACCTCGGACGGCTCGCCGCCGGGATCGACCACCACGGCCTTGCCGTCGTTGGACAGCAGGTAGCAGTTGGTCTGGAGCGGGCCCAGGGGAAAGGTTGCTATATTCATCAGAATTTCTCCAGCAGCAGGTCGGTCAGCGGTTTTCTTTCGGCGCTGCCTTTCTGGTCGGGGTGGCCCAGGGCGATGACGACCTGGAGTTCATAGACGTTCGGGTCGAGGCCCAGCGCACCGAGGGAAGCGGCCTGGTCGTTGACGATCTGGCCGAGCCAGACCGCGCCGAGGCCCAGGGCGTGGGTGGCGAGCAGCATGTTCTGGATGCATGCCCCGGCCCCCTGGTGGTCCTTCATCTCGGAATACATGGCTTCCTTTTCGAGCACCACCGCGATGCAGAGGGCGGAACGGCGGACGATGTGGGCGTATTTGGTGCATTCAGCGAGTTTCCCAAGACGGGGGTCGTCCCGTTTGACGACCAGGAAGCGCCAGGGCTGGTTGTTCAGCCCGCTGGGTGCCCACCGGCCCGCCTCCAGAATGGCGGTGATGGCCTCATTGGATACCGGTTCGTCCGTGAACTTGCGGATGGATCGCCGCTCGTGCAGCGCCTTGATAACGGGGTTGTCGTCGTGAATCATCGTGGTGTACTCCTTGAAAATGCCATCTCGTATTTAGCCTACCGGGACGAGTCGGGCAAGTCCATGTGACCATTTCGTCTCGGCGCGCGTATATGTTGTTGCAGATGAGTCGTATCCCGCCGGCGGGAAAATTGGGAAAAGGGATGACAGAGAATCGGGAAACGGAGTTGATACGCGAGGTGCTGGCGGGTGATCCGCAGCCCTTTGAGGTTCTGGTGCGCAGGTACCAGGGGCCGGTGTTCAATCTCATGTTGCGCAACGTGGGGAAGGGCGACGTGGCCGCCGACCTCGCCCAGGAGGCGTTTATCCGGGCCTATACCCGGCTGGAGACCTTCAAATTCGGCAATCGGTTTTTTCCCTGGCTGTATTCCCTGTCCCTGAATGTGGTCCGCGACTGGATGCGCAAGAACGGACGTGATTTCCATGTGTTCATGGAACAGCCCACGGTCATGGTCAGGGACGAAGACCGCCCGGACAGCGAACAGGTTATGGTGGATCGGCTGGACGGAGCCAGGGCTTTTGAGTTCGTTATGCAGTTGGCTCCCAAGTACAGGGAAGCCGTGATTCTCCGGTTTCGGCACGATCTGTCCATGCCGGAGATAGGCCGGGCCCTGGGTATTTCGGTGAGCGGCGCGAAGATGCGCGTCAGTCGGGGGTTGGACATGGTCCGGCAGCAATTCAAGGAGGCATTTGATGATTGACGAAAACAACACTCCGTCCTTGGATCAGAGGATTATGGAAGGCGTTCGCTCAATGCCGGACCAGGCGGTGCCGGATGGCTTCGCCGCTCGTGTCATGGCGGACCTGGCCCCCAAGCGTCCCTCGTTTCGGACCCGGCTGCGCCTTTGGCTGACCGAACCCCGGTCGGTGACGTTCACGCCTGCGCGGGTTATCCCGGCGGTGGCCCTGGCCCTGGCGATTCTTTTTGTCGGCCTGTGGTCGGTGGATGGCCCCACGGGCGGCGGGGCGGCCCCGTCCTCTTCGGTCCGATTTGTGCTCAACGATGCGGGGCATGAGGCCCGGACCGTGGCCGTCATCGGGTCGTTCAACGACTGGCAGCCTTCGGCTTCGGCCATGCGGTATGATTCGGCAACGGGCACCTGGGTGCTGGAAACCCGGCTTCCCCAGGGCGATCATGAATATGTTTTTCTCGTGGACGGGCAGCGGGTTGTCCCGGACCCCCATGCCCCGATCACGCGCGATGATGGTTTCGGCAACACCAATTCCATAGTCTTTGTCGACGGTAGCCATGAACAGATGTTGTAGCATTATTGTACTGCTTGTCTTGAGTGTCTTCCTGAGCGCACCGGTTCTGGCCGGTGACGCCGCGTTTTCGGACGTGGCGGCGCGGGCTCGGAAATGCGGCGTATCCGGCGGCGCGGTGGACAGCCTGCAAACGCGGGTGGTTCAGGGTACCTTGAGTGGGGAACAGGCAGAGAAGCTGCTTTTCCCTTTGCTGGCTGCCTGCGTGGAGCAGCTCCCCCTGGCTCCGTTTGAGGACAAACTGGCTGAAGGGTTGACCAAGCGCGTACCACCCGAGCGCATTGTTCCGGTCCTGGAGAAGTGGCTTGACCAATATCGGGTTGCCCGCACGTTGTTGCTCACTCGCCGTGGGTCCCTTTCCCCCGAGGCCCTGATGCTGTTGGGTGAGGGACTGACCAAGGGCGTGGCCGAAAAGGATTTCGAGACATACATGACCGATTTTGGTGGGCAGCCCCGACGCCTTTTTCCTGACCGGGTTGGCCATGATATCCTACCAGGGGCAGGCCGGGTTCGACAGTGCGC
Source organism: uncultured Pseudodesulfovibrio sp. (assembly GCA_963662475.2). Taxonomy (GTDB): domain Bacteria; phylum Desulfobacterota; class Desulfovibrionia; order Desulfovibrionales; family Desulfovibrionaceae; genus Pseudodesulfovibrio. The sequence continues at coordinate 151,959 of CAXXUE010000003.1, read as the reverse complement.
TGACCCGGAAAATCCTGGCCCAGGCCGCCGAAAGCGGCGGGATCGCTCCCGAATGGCGTTATTTCGTCCGAATCATCCTGGCGGCACGGCGGCGCGGCGTGGAGGATGCGGCCATTGCCAAGGCAGCCGTGGTTTCCCTGCGCGAAGGCAAGTCCGTGACCGACGTGATGACTCGGCTGGGCTTCACCGGCCGGAGCCTGTCCGGGCAGCCCGCAGCCGAGTAAATTTTATTGTTTGTGACCATATCCCCTCCGAGGCGGTATATGTTTTCAAGGACGTAATTAATTGCATGCACAGGAGTCCATTGGTGAGACAAGTTTCGTTGTTGATAATGTTGGTGGTGTTGCTGGCCGTTGCCGGCGGGTGTGTCGTGCCCTGAAGAGCGGGTCGTATTATCTCGAAAAACGGGAGTATGACGAGGGAATCCAGGCGCAGAAGGAACAACTCAGAGAAGATCCCGGCAACGCCAACGCGGTCTATTATATAGGCAGGTATTACCTGGCCATGGAAAAGCCCGACAAGGCCATGCCCTTTTTTGAGCGAGCCGCCAAACTGGAACCGGACAATGCCGATTACCGTTTCTGGATAGGGGTCACCCATTGGGCTTTGATGGATTTCGACAAGGAAAAATTGGCCTATGAGAAGGCGTTGGTGCTCGATCCCGATCACATTTCCGCCAACCTGTATCTCGGCCACGGATATATCGACGAGAAGGATTGGGCCAGGGCCCTGGCTCGATATGACAAGGTCCTTCAACTGGACCAATACAATCCCGAAGCCCTGTATAACCGGGGGGTCGCCCTCGGCGGGCTGGGACGGCACGAGGAGGAAGCCTCGGCATTGAAGAAATTCCTTGAGTATTACCCGGACGGCAGTTTGGCCATGAAGGCCGTCTCACGACTCAATCTGCAAGGGGATTTCTCGTACCGAAACTTCATCATAGGCAAACGCAATGTCACCCTTCGGGCAATGGCATTCAAACCATGGTCACAGGAATTGGTCCTCGGGAGCAAGGAATCCCTGCATGTCATCGAGGCCATCATGAAAGAAGATACCAAGGTAGTATTGCATATCGTGGCTTACAGGAAAGGCGACATCAAAGCCGCCAAGGCCACGGCTCTGGGGGTCAGAGATTACCTCCTGTCAGGACGTGAAATCGCCCCCGGAAGGCTGCTTCCAAGCTGGTTTGACAGTGCCGAAGTCGTCGAAGTGGATGGCAAACGACTCACGGTGGACGAATCGGTACAGTTTATCACCCAGGTGAAATGATTTCACCAAGGAGAAAAATAATGAGAAACGTATTACAGAAAATATTGGCTGGTCTGGCGTGTTTCGTCCTGATCCTGGTCGTTGCGGCTCCGGGCGTTAATGCCCAGACGGATGATCCCGCCGCGGACCCGGCCACCACCACGGACCCGGCAACTGACCCCGGTACTGCTGACGATGGTGCTGCCGACGATGGTGCCGCCGATGACGGTGCCGATGCCGAGCCCACCTTTACTAATCCTACACAGGCTGCCAAGGCTGAGGCGTTGGCCGAAGCCGCTGCTGCCACTGCTGCCGATGATACTGCCGCAGCGGTAGAGGCTGCCGAGGCTTCTGTGGCCGAGGCTCAGTCTGCCGTGGAAGCTGCCGAAGCAGCCGTGGCTGCTGCCGAAGCAGCCGGTGATGAAGCGGCTGTGGCTGAAGCTGCCGCCGCGCTTGAGGCGGCCCAGGCAAATTTGAGCACCACCCAGGCGGCGGCTGACGAGGCTGTGGCCTCAGTGGCAGCAGTGGATGTGGCCGCCATTGCCTCCATGCGCGAGGAAGGCATGGGGTGGGGTGAAATCGCTCATGAATTGGGAGTGCATCCCAGCACCATCGGTCTTGGACACAAGAACCAGACCATGGCCAAGGCCGCAAACAAGGGCGTGCCCTCAGGCCCGCTCGGCGGTGGCCGCTTCTTCCAAGTCCGGCAAGGCTGCCGGGGTGGGCAAGAGTACCTCCCGTAACACCAAGACCGGCGTTGCCGCGACACCGGGTGTCTCCGGCGGCAAGGGGAGTAAGGCCGTCGGCCTGAGCCGAGCCTCTGCTTCGGCCAAGAGCGGAGCCAAGGGCTCCCAGTCCCAGTCCAGTTCTTCCGCTTCCGGCGGTCGCGGTAACAGCGGCAACAATGGTGGCGGCAATGGGAACAGCGGCGGCAAGGGCAATAGCGGCGGTAAGGGTGGTGGCAACGGCGGGGGCAAGAAGTAAGCTTTTGTGCCCGGTTCATCACATCAAGTAATATGGGAACCCGCTCCATCGAGCGGGTTCCTTTTTTTTGAATTTTCTCCCGGCCCGGTCATCGTTATGAAAATCTTCACAAAAGATTGAAATGCGGGTATTGTACTGCGATATGACTGAGCAGAAAAGCGAAGGGGACCTGGCAGAAGTCTATCTGCAAATAAGTCCCAACATATTGGAGAGTTTTCCCAAGTTCAGGCCGCCCGTGGCCCTGTACTATTTTGACGAGGGCGTGGCCCAGGTCAAGAAGTACCACGATGCCGACGCCCGTCTGGCCACGGAAAAACAGGCGCAGGTGGCAGATTTTGCCAATAACGGCGTCCTGTTTCTGCTGCGTGACGACTATCGCATTTATGCCAAGCACCTGAGCAAGAAGCTCGGGTTGGTGCTGACCGAGGACGATCTCAGTCCTCAGGAAGTGGCCGAGATATTTTTCATCGCCCTGCGCGACCGCATGGAGTTTTTTTTGGAGCAACCCACCGAGGACCCGCTCAAGGGGCTTATCAAGGGCATTTCCATTCTGGTAGAGTATCTTTGGGTGGACCCGGGCCGGGTGGAGTTTTTGACCCGCTCGTTGCATGAAGAGTATGATCTTGCCGGACATTCCGTGAATACCATGTTCGTCGGTCTCGCCCTGTTCACCATGGTGGTGCAGGGCAAGTTCGAGCGCGCCACGCTGGTCAGTCTGGCCCTGGGGCTCGTCCTGCATGACCTCGGCATGGCCAACGTGCCCAAGTTCATTTTGGACAAGCCGCAGAAGTTTTTGCGTAGCGACCGTGATTCCGTGGAGAATCACATCGAAGCGGGACTCAGCAAGTTGAATCGGCTGAAATTGCGCGACCCCCTGGTTGTGCAATGCCTGACCATGCATCATGAACGGGTTGACGGTTCGGGCTATCCCAATCGGATCATGGGTAAGGGCTTGGCCATGCCCGGCCGATTGTGCGGCGTGTCCGATGCCTTTTGTGCCCTGGTCAGCATGCGTCCGCACCGCGAGGCCAAGGATTACAAGCAGGCCGCCCTCATGCTCATCAAGGACGCCAAGCGGTTTGATCCCACGTTGACCAAACTGCTTGCCGTGCTCGTCACCAGGGGCGTGGAAAACTACGTCAGGCAGCAGTCGGACGAGGCGGCAGGCTGACAAGCCTGTTGAAACAACAAAGTGCCAGGTTGTTAAAATCGCGTGAATGGCAGGCGCGAAAAAACATCAAGGCCGATGCGAACAGAGCGTTCGTGTCGGCCTTGATGTTTTTTAGAGATGTCGACAGCAGCGGTATCGAACGTTTTTCAACAGCCTGCTAGCATTCTTTCCACCAGGAACGCATGCGCACGATCTCCTTGTCATCTTCGGTGCGGTGCAGGCTGTGCAGCATGGTCTGCATGCCGTTGTCAGGCCCGGCCTCCGAGCAGGCGGCACTGTACATGTCCCCGGCGTGGGATTCGTTTCGGAACTGGATATCCACGGCCTGGCAGCGATATTTTGCCACCCATTCTGCGGGCACGGCTTCAAGGCAGAACTCACCATAGCGCACGCTGTTGACGTGATTGTTGATGTCCTGGTCTGAGCGGCGGGCCGTGATGGCGGCGGTGAATTCCCCGTTTTTGAGGCGGGGAATAGCCTTGCCGGGCAGGGTCAGGGCACGGTCCGTTTCCGGGATGTGGCGGCTGTCCAGGATTTCGTCGGGATTGCGGGCGTGGCGTGTTTCGAGATCCACGGCCACCCAGTTGCTGGTGGCCCGACCGATGAGCCCGTCTGCATCATGGATGAGGAAGTCCCGTGCGGCCACGAGGCGCTCGTTGCCCGAGGGCCACGTTTGCAGGTGGCAGGTCTCGCCGAAACAGGGCAGCCGGTCCATGGTCACGTAGGCACGGGCCAGCATCCAGAAGTGTCCGGTCCTTTCCAGGTCCTTGAATCCGAACCCGAGAGTTTCGGCATGGCGGGAGGCGATGTCCTGCATGTGATCGCAGATGGCCGTGATGGAAACAGTGCCGTCGGCATCAGGCTCGTAGGAACGAATGGCGTAGGTATGCTCGAAGATGAGCGAAGAGTTTGTTATCATAGCAACTATCGCTTTGGTGGAGAGTGCAGTTCGTGTAAAGACAATGCAATTACAGGTAGTTCATGATGATGTCGTCGATGGAGTCGTCCACGATCGCCTGGTCGAGCGTCTCGGCGAAACGGGTGAGTATCCCAGGGGCGTCCGGGTAGTCCCGGCGTAGGCCGAAGTGAAAGCTGGACGGTTCGCCCACCGGAAATTCGCGGGCATGGATGATGTCCTTCAGTCCCAACCGGGCCACGGCATTCATGGCGGCCAGGCTGTTGCCCACGAAGATGTCCGCTTTGCCTGCCGCGATCATCTTGAAGGCGTCGGCCAGGGTGTCGGTCCAGGTTATCTTCAGGGTGGGGGGGAAGGTTTGGAGCGCCCAGCCATTGCCTGCGTAGTCCACCTGATGGAAATCTTCGAGTTCTTTCAGGGTGGTGATTTGATTGATGCGGTCGATCTTCGGGTTGTCCATGGTGCAGAAGATGGAGGCTGGGCTTGCCACCACCGGCGCGTCGCAGAAGAGCATGAACCGGCCGCGGGCCTCGGTGGGGTTGGTGCACAGCGAGTCCACCTTGCCGATGCGGGCGAGGTCCTGGATCTTGGGCCAGGAGCCGCTTCTGTGTTCCACGGTGTAGCCCATGCGACGGGCGAGCACTTCATTCACGCAATCGACCAGGAGGCCTGTCATCTTGCCGTCTTTCTCCATGGAGTACGGGGGAAAGGCGCTATCCCAGCCGCAGATGATGGTCTTGCTCCCTGCGTAGGAAAAGGATGGGGGCAGGAGGATGGCGGCTCCGGTCGCGCCGAGCATGCCCAGGGTTTTTCTGCGGGATATCTTGCTCATGATGGTACCTGTCGGGCTTGAGGTTCAGTCTGTGGTTTGTACCATAGAGCGTGTGCGCAAGTATTGCAATCGGGCGATAAATTCTTTGATCGCTTGACGGCGGATGGTTTCCGATTCGCCACTGTTCTGCATTTTTTTGAGGACACGGGTGATCGCCGGGACAAGGGCGCGGTGGCGCTTGTGAATGTAATGATACAGCGGGATGGTAACCAGGGGCGGTTCCTGGATGCGCAGGCATTCATTTCCGGGCAGGCCCTTTTGGGATATGGCCCAGGGGCGGTCCGAAAGGAGGAGGTCTACCCTGCCTTCCAGAAGGAGCTGCAATAGCTTGTCCGCACTCGTGGTGCGTGTGACATTGGGCAGATCCTTGGTGAGATTCGTCGCATAGATGTTTCCTATCCGTACGGCGACACGGTATTTCTCAAGGTCCTTGATGTTTTTCAGGTCGTACGTTTTGCCGCAGGATATGAGCATTCCTTCTACCGTATTGATCGGGACATCAATGCGGATCAGATTGGGATATTGGGAGGAAATGGCGGCGATGCGGTGGACTTCTCCGTCGGACAGCCCGGCATTGGAGTCGGCTAGAATGCGCGCTGCGGGGCCTTTGGCCGTTTCGATGGTGTAACCGAGTTTTTCGTAGGCTGCCTTGAGCACGGCAAGGGACATGGAGGACAGTGGCTGGTCGATGTAGCCAAAGCTTAATGTCTGCCCGGCCTGGGCAAAGACGGGAGCCAGCAGGAAGAGAATGATTATGATGCAATGCCGCATGGTTTATACTTACTTGAAGAAAATTGGCTTGCCTAACGGTGGCTTTCAACTGTCATTGAAGGAAATTCCGTACACCCGTAAAGACGATCTGGGCGGCCATGGCCGAGAGGACCAGACCGGTAATTTTGGTGAGCACGGATAATCCCATCGGACCGATTATTTTTTTCGCGGCTGCGGCCGAGAACAGGAGCATTCCCACGGTGAGGCAGGCTGCGATCAGCGCACCCGCACCCACGATCTGCGCCTGTGTTCCCCGGAGTTCCGCGCCCAGCACCAGGAGCGTGCCGATGGTGGCCGGTCCCACGGTGATGGGGATGGCCAGGGGCACTACCGCCACGTCCGAGTCCTCGCCGGGTTCGGGGCGTGGCCGTTTTCCCGAAACCAGCGATACCGCAGAGAGGAAAAGCAGGCTGCCCGCCCCTACACGGAATCCGTCCAGGGTGACGCCCAGTGTGGCAAAGATCGGGTTTCCGGCAAAATAGAGAATGAGTGCGGTCACCAGCACGGCGATCATGGTCCGCAGGGCCAGCTTGCGTTGCTCCTGCACATTCATATCCTCGGTCAGCGACAGGAATACCGACAGCACGAAAAACGGCGTCAGCAAAAAAAACAGTTTCATGTAGAGCGAGATGAAAAGGGTTGTCACTTGATTCTCCTGCGGGCGCTATTCTTCAAGCGCCTCGCCGATTTTTATCTCGTTGGTGAGTGGATCGATGCGGGTGAAATTTATGCGGAATGGCTGGCCGGGATAGAGTTTGTCCCCGAGAAATTTCTTCGGGATACGTACATTGATCTGGAGATGGGGCATGGACAGAGTGGCCATGGGGCCGTTTTCCTCGACCATGACGGCGGGCTGAAATTCCTTGCGATGTTTGGCGAGGTAAACGAGTTTCCAGTAGCGGGGGCGGAAGCGCTGGACCGTGCCGACAGCCTTGATACGCATGGCCAGATGAATGGCCAGATGGTCAAGCTCGTCCCTGGTCAGGCGCGGGGAGCCGGATTCCAGGAAAGAACAGACTTGGGCCATGTTGATAAAATCGGTGTAGCGACGCAGAGGCGAGGTGATGGGCGCATAGGCCGGGACGCCGAGGGCCGCATGGCGCTTGGGCGAGGTCTCAAGGACCGGGGGCAGGAGCAGCTTGACGGCTCGCAGGATGTCGGCTGGCTCGGTGAAGATGCCTGCGGATTCCTGGGGCAGGGCGATGTCCTGAGTGCGGTGAAGCAGCGGCACTTTGTTGTCTTCGGCCCAGAGCGCCAGGCCCATGTTTGCCAGGATCATGAACTCGCTGATGACCAGTTCCGAATGCGGGCAGGGGGCCTTGAGCGAGATGTCCACCAGGGTTTGGCCGTCATCGTCCTGGACGGTGACGACGGGTTCGGGCTTGCGGATGACGCAGGCACCGGACTTGATGCGGCGGTCAATGAGTTTTTCCGCCAATTGATGGGCCAGGACCAGACCGTCGTCGGTCTTGTCGGCAATGGCCTGGTCTGCGTCTTCGTAAGTGATGTTTTTTCGGAGTGCGATCCAGGTCATGCGCGGCGAGACCGAGATGAGTCCGCCGTCGGCGTCGAACTTGAAATCAGCGATCATGACCGGACGAGTTTCTCCGGCGATCAGGCTGTAGAGGCCGGTGCCGAATTGTTCCGGCAACATGTGGGCCGTGCCTTCGGGCAGATACAGGGAAGTGGCGCGGTCAAGCACCGCCTTGTCCAGGGGAGAGCCGAATTCCCAATGGGCGTCGGGCCGGGCCAGGGCGATGGAGAGCGTGTAGCCGTTTCCCGATGGTTTTATGTGGAAGGCGTCGTCGATGTCGCGGGTGGTGCTGGCGTCGATGGAGACGAACTCCATCGAATCCGACTCTGCCGCCTGATTGGAAAAGCATTCTTCTATCGCACTAATTTCATTGGAAAACGATTGTGACCAGTCGTTCCCCCACTCATATTCTGCCTCGTCGAGAAAGTGGTTGTGGTGGGGGGGGAGGATGGACCATGTCTGGGCCAGGAGCAGGGCAAGGTGCGGGATGTCGGGCAGCCCCTTGCTGATGGCGGTCCATATCTTGCGCTCGGTTTCGTTCAGGGTCTCCCCGACCTTGTGTTTGAGGATGCTCTCAAGGCTGGCGGCCAGGTCGTCGTCCAGAGGGGGAAGCTTGGGTTTTCGGCCCTGGTTGTGCGCACTCCAGAGCTCGGCGAGCAGGGTCTGCCCCATGGAGGTGACGGCTTCCCGTTCCTTTTCCTCGATTTTTTCCTGCATGCGCAGTTGAACTTTTTCTTCGGGCCATATCTCGAAATCGGGCGGGCGGAACTTGAAGTGCGTCTTGGTGGCGAGCATGGCGCGGCCCAGTCCGGCGAATTCGTCCGGTCCCGCTTCTTCCCAGAGCAGGTCGGCGAACCAGGCGAGTGGTGCGGTGTCCAGTTCCCCTTGGGCAAGCTCCCAGAGTTCCATTACATCGATTCCGGCCTGGATTTCTCCGCGATTTTCCTGATGCTTGTTCAGGATATCTTGTATTTCCTGACGGTTGGCATCGGGATTTTCCATGGGGCCGTTCCAGGGCAGGAGCCGGGCCTCGGGCAGTTTTATTTCGCGCTTGTTGATGGTCAACAGGCGGAGTTTGCCGGAGGTTTCTTCCAACACCCAGGCGAGTTGGGGTTGGTCGCCGTGCATGAATTCAACCACCGTGCCGGGGCGAACCGTGGGGCTGAGCAGGGATTTTATAGCCATGTAGTTTACAGTACCTTTGGTGTCGGGCCGTTATGCCTGTTTCTACCATGAAACGGTTGCCAGCGTAAGAGCGCCGGAGTAAGGCAAGATGATGGAACGAGGATATATGGAAATCATAGGTGTGGCAGCCGGTTTCTGCACCACGGCCGCCTTTGTGCCGCAAGTTGTTCGGACCTGGAAAACCAAGTCAGTGGAGGACATTTCGCTCGGAATGTATGGCCTCCTGTGCTTTGGTATCTTGCTCTGGATTGTCTATGGTTTCCTTATCGTTTCCTTTTCCGTCATTCTCGCCAATCTGGTGACCATTGTCCTGGCCGGTGCCGTCCTAGTCATGAAGATCCGTTATGGTACGATCACGGCAAAATCATTTGATAAAAATCCCTAGTTGATACGGACCGTTCATCGAAGCGTTGGTCTTTCGTTCTTCAGTTCATAAGCAAAATGTTGCGCAGGACTGGCCGTTGGCTGCAAGGCGCAAGCGAGACTCGGGATCGAAGCGTGTAATAATACGCGAGAGTCCGAGTCTCGCGCAGCACGCATTCTCATATTTCAATTTTTCGTCTCATTTTTCACCTTCATCCCACTCGCCCCGCAGGGTGGGGAGAACGTGCCGGCTGCAAGGCGCAAGCGAGACTCGGGATCGAAGCGTATCTTAATACGCGAGAGTCCGAGTCTCGCGCAGCAACGCATTCTCATATTTCAATTTTTCGTCTCATTTTTCACCTTCATCCCACTCGCCCCGCAGGGTGGGGAGAACGTGCCGGCTGCAAGGCGCAAGCGAGACTCGGGATCGAAGCGTATCTTAATACGCGAGAGTCCGAGTCTCGCGCAGCACGCATTCTCATATTTCAATTTTTCGTCTCATTTTTTACCCTCACCCCACTCGCCCCGCAGGGCGGGGAGAACGTGCCGGCTGCAAGGCGCAAGCGAGACTCGGGATCGAAGCGTATCTTAATACGCGAGAGTCCGAGTCTCGCGCAGCAACGCAGCAGACGGTGCGCTATCCCCGCCCTGCGTTAGTGTTTGAAGGAGCGTTGGCCGGTGAAGACCATGGCGACCTGCGGGGTGGCTTCGTTGACTGCGGTGATCACCTCGTGATCGCGGATGGAGCCGCCGGGCTGGGCAATGGCGGTGACACCCTGGTCGATGCACAGATCCACGCCGTCGCGGAACGGGAAGAATCCGTCGGAAACCACCACGGAGCCGGGCAGTCCGCCGCGTGCCTCCTGGGTACGTTTTTCGATGTCTTCGAGCTTGGCCTTCATTTCCGGGTCCTTGATGGCGGCCAGCTTGAGTTCGAACAGGGATTTGCCGAGTTCCTTGGAGGCGAGCAGGTCGGCATGTTTGATGTATGCCTTGGTCACGGCCAGGAGCACGCAGCCCACTCGGTCTTGTTCGCCGGTGCCGATGGCGGTGGTCACGCCGTCCCGGACAAAGAGTACGGAGTTCGAGGTCACCCCCGCTTCCACGGCCCAGGCGAAGAGCAGATCGTCCGCTTCCTTTTTGTTCGGGGCGCGGGCCACGAATTCGTTGCCGTCCTTTTTTGTTTTGGCCGGGAGAAAGTCGTCGGTCTTGAGAATGGCGTTGCGGAAAGAGAACTGGAGCACCATGCCGCCATCGGACAGGGACTTGATGTCCAGGAACGGAGTGGTAGTCAGCTTGTCGAGTTCGGTGATGCCGGGAATTTGGAGGATGCGCAGGTTCTTTTTCCGCTTGAGTACGGCCAGAGCGTCATCGTCGAATGCCGGGGCCGCGACCACTTCGAAATAGACGGAATTGACCAGCTCAGCAGTGGCCAGATCCAGAGTACGGTTGACCACCACAGCACCGCCGAAGGCCGCGATTCGGTCAGCCTCGAAGGCCCGCTTGAGCGCCACGGAAACGCCTTCTTCGGTCCAGGCCGCGCCGCAGGGATTGTTGTGCTTGAGGATGAGCGCTGCCGGTTTTTTTGAGAGATATTGAAGTATGTTCAGGGCGTTATCAACATCAGTGAGGTTGGTTTTGCCCGGGTGTTTGCCTGCCTGGAGCATGTGCTCCTCGGTCAGGGCGGACACGAGACCTTGGCCTGCGCCCATGAACTTGACGCCACCGATTTCGAGTTGGCCCTGAGTCAGCTCATACAGAGCGGCGGGCTGGTCCGGATTCTCGCCGTAGCGCAGTCCCTTGGTTTCGCCGTCGATTTCCCAGGTGCGTTTCCTGAAGGTCAGTTCCTGGTCGCCCAGTGTCAGCTTCATGTCTGCGGGAAACGGGTCCTGCTGCAGGGTGCTGTACATCTTTTTCAAGTCGCTCATGTGGATTTCTCCCTGTTTGTCGCTTGTGAGGGGGCGTTCATAGCACAGCTTGTTCCGACGGGCAATTACGGAGCCCGGGGAAAATAATTTTTGGAAAGGGTAAAATTATCATACCTCATGGGGTTTGTTTCTGTCATAGTGCAATTAGGTATTTCTGGCTATCGTCTGGATGGATTCAGAGTAATTTGGCAGCAGAAGGGGAACGCCATGAAAAGGTTTCGTGATTGGGGGATTCGTAGCAAGATTTTGAGTTTATTCCTTGCCACCATTGTTATTTTCCTGGGTGGTCTTCTTGGATATTTCATCCCGGTTGTCGGTGACTCACTCATGCAGGAAAAGCGAACGGCAACCCAGAGCGCCGTGGAGACAGCGTATTCCGTGTTGGCTTATTACGGCGATCAGGTAACCAGCGGGGCCCTGACCATTGAGCAGGCCCAGGAACAGGCCAAGGCCGCGGTCAGGACCATGCGCTACATGGGCGACAACTATTACTGGATCAATGACTTGAAGCCGACCATGATCATGCATCCCATCAGTCCCAAGCTGGAAGGGCAGGATGTAAGCGGTACTGCGGACCCACACGGCACGTATCTGTTCATAGAGATGGTAAATGTATGTAAGGTGTCCGGCAAGGGCTTCGTGCCCTACATGTGGCCCAAGCCCGGCTTTGCTGCGCCGAAGGCCAAGACTTCCTACGTCAGGTTGTACAAGCCTTGGGGCTGGATCATCGGCAGCGGCATCTACGTTGACGATGTGGAGGCTCAGGTGTCCTCTCTCCGTTGGCAGATTGTTATCCCGACAGTGCTGGTCATGGCGCTTATCGTGTTCATCGTGCTCCTGGTCGTTCGAAGCATGGTCCGGCCACTGCAAGAGGCAGTGGAGGTTTCCAATCGCATGGCAACGGGTGACTTGAGCAAGGATATCAATGTTTACAGTCAGGATGAAGTGGGGCAGCTCTCCCAGGCCATGGTCAATATGCTCAGGGAGCTTCGTCGGGTCGTGGGCGAGGTTCGGGGTGCCAGCGAACAGGTGGCTGCGGGCAGTGAGGAATTGTCCGCTTCAGCCGTCGAGCTTTCCCAGGGTGCCTCGGATCAGGCGGCCAGTGTGGAAGAGGTTTCCGCGTCCATGGAGCAAATGACCTCCAGTATCGGGCAGAATGCGGAAAACGCCCAGACCACCAATGCCATGACCACTCAAGCGGCTTCTGACACGGGCCGGGGCGGCGAGGCCGTGGCCAAGACCGTGGAAGCCATGAAGCAGATTGCGGACAAGATTCTCATTGTCGAGGAAATTGCCCGCCAGACCAACCTGTTGGCACTCAATGCGGCCATCGAGGCAGCCCGAGCCGGTGAACACGGCAAGGGATTTGCGGTGGTTGCTGCCGAAGTCCGCAAGCTGGCCCCGAACGTTCCGGCACCGCTGCCGCCGAGATCAGCGAACTTTCCTCCAGCAGTGTCATGGTGGCCGAAGAGGCCGGGGCTCTGCTTGGCAAGATCGTGCCTGATATCGAGAAGACTGCCGAGCTGGTCCAGGAGATTGCCGCAGCCAGCAGGGAACAGAATGCAGGCGGTGATCAGGTGAATACTGCCATTCAGCAACTGGACAAGGTCATTCAGCAGAACGCCTCCGCCTCCGAGGAAGTGGCTTCCACTTCCGAAGAACTGTCGAGCCAGGCCATACAGTTGCAACAGGCCATTCGTTTCTTCAAGCTGGGTGATTACGGACAGATGCCTCAGGTCGAAAGAAAGGTGACCAAGGCCAAGGTCGTCCACTCTGCGGCTTCGGTCACAGCGCGAAAGGCACCTCCCAAGCCCCTGGCTGCGGCAAGCAAGCCGTCCGCTCCTTCGGGTGGCGGCGTGGACCTCGGAATGGATGATGATTCCGATTTCGAGCGCTTCTAATCGTACATGGTGTAACCCCTGCGAGCCGTCCGAATTCGGGCGGCTCGTTTTTTTTGGGGCTTCGCGGAAGCAAATGGCGGCGCGAAACTTTGCTGTCTGTTTGGGCCAGACCCATTTTTTGCGTTGGCGGGGCTGAAGGAATTTTGTTATGGCATAGTTCCGGCGTTCGTGCCGAGAGAGAGAACAAGGAATCCCCATGTCAGAGACATATCTTGAAAAGGCGCTCATCAAGCTCGCCCGGCAGATCAATGCCTACGATGAGGCCTCCCTCATGAGCTTGTGGGAAAAATATGCTGAGAAGGTGCGTCATTTCGAGCCTACCAAGCGATGGGAAGAGGCCGTGTTGGTCTTTAATCTTATCCAGTCGACCCGTATGAAGAATCAGCTTTTCAATTATAATTGGGCCCGATCGCGTCTGCCGGGTGACCCTCCCATGGACATAGATCTGGCTTCGTTGACCGCGCCCGAGCCGGTGGTTCGCGATGTCGCTGCCCCTCGAAAGGAACCCGAATTGGTGCCGGAAGAGGATGTGGAGGCAGCTCGCCGGAGAGAGCGCAAGGGCAAACTGCTCACACTCACGCCAAAAAATAAGAAATAGCCGTTGTCTACGCGGTTGACATGCACGCCAGTTTATACTTAGGGAAGATAACCGGTTGTGCGCGCATCGCGTAGCGTAGCGGTTTCCAGGATATTTCTAAGGAGCAAAGCAAATGGCCAATATCGTGGTTTTCGGCTCTCAGTGGGGAGACGAAGGCAAAGGCAAAATCGTCGACATGCTCGCGGAGCGGTCGGATGCCATCGTTCGGTTTCAGGGGGGTAATAACGCCGGGCACACCTTGGTGGTCGACGGCGAGGAGTGTATCCTGCACCTTATCCCCTCCGGTGTCCTGCATCCAGGCAAGCAGTGTCTCATCGGCAACGGCGTGGTCCTGGACCCGTTTGTCTTCTGCATGGAGCTGGACAAACTGGCCGCCAAAGGCATTGACGTGTCTGCCGGACGGTTGATGATCAGCAAGAAGACGCATATCATCATGCCATATCATTGCCTCATGGATGGAGTCCGTGAAGCCTCCAAGTCCGACGATGGCAAAATCGGTACGACCGGGCGCGGTATTGGTCCCTGCTACGAGGACAAGATGAACCGCTGCGGCATTCGTGCCGGAGATTTTACGAATCCCGAGCTGCTCAAAGGCAAGATCGTCAGGGCGTTGGAGGAGAAAAACATTCTTTTCCAGCACCTGTATGGCGCCGAAGCTGTGGATGCCACGGCCGTGTATGAAGAGGTGCTGCCCGTGGCCGAGCGGTTGGTTCCGTATCTGGGCGACGTGTCGTCCGCTATCCAGGCCGCCAACGGCGCGGTCCTGTTCGAGGGTGCTCAGGGTACGCACCTAGACATCGACCACGGCACCTATCCGTTCGTGACTTCGAGCAATACGGTCACGGCCAATGCGGCCTCCGGTTCCGGTTGTTCGCCCCGCGACCTGGAGCGGATTATCGCCATTGTCAAGGCCTACACGACCCGCGTGGGCAGCGGCCCGTTCCCTACCGAACTTTTTGACGACGACGGGGATTATCTGCAACGGCAGGGCCACGAGTTCGGTGCCACCACCGGACGCAGGCGGCGTTGTGGTTGGCTCGATCTGGTGGTGCTCAAGGAGTCCGTGCGCCTCAACGGCCCCACGGAAATTGCCATCACCAAACTCGACGTGCTTTCTGGTCTGAAGGAACTCAAGCTCTGCATCGCCTACGACTACAAGGGCGAGCAGATCGCCTATCCGCCGCAGGAGCAGAACGGTATGGCCTACGTGACTCCGGTCTACGAGACCATGCCCGGTTGGGATGAGGACATCACCGGTGTCCGTTCCTGGGACGACCTGCCGGAAAACGCGGTGAATTATCTGAGACGGATCGAAGCCGTTTCCGGCGTCAAGATCGGTATCGTTTCCGTGGGACCCGATCGGGTGCAAACATTCTAGAGAGGACCGTGCGATGACCCGACAGGCCGATCCGCTGGCTGCTCTGGCCGGGCAGGAACACGCGATCAAGCGGTTGAACGGCATCGCCCATGATCCTCCCCAATCCATGGTTATTGAAGGGGGCGATGCGGATAGCCGCGTCGCCCTCGCCCTGTATTGGGCCATGCGGCTCAATTGCGCGTCCGGCGCGGAGCCGTGCGGCCAGTGTCCGGCCTGCCGCCAGATCACGGATTTGGCTTTCAACGATCTCCTGTTTTTCGACGGCAGGGAGGGGCTGATCAAGGTCCAGCCCATCCGCGATCAGCGTTCCACCTGGGGCCAGCCGCCCAATGGCGACGGCTACCGGGTGACCATTTTCGCCGAGGCCCAGATGTTCATGACCGAGTCGGCCAATGCCCTGCTCAAATCGCTGGAAGAACCGCGTCCCGGCAATGTGTTCGTCCTGGCCGCTCCCCAGCGGGAACGGCTGCTCGAAACCCTGGTTTCCCGCTCCTGGGTGGTTACCATGGCCTGGCCCGACATCCGCGAGAACGATCCCGAGATAGCCGAGTGGACCCGAGCCCTGGCCGAGTGCTGGCGTTCCGGTCGCGGCTGGTTCGATAGGACCTCTGCCAGGGGATCGGTGGACAAGGGGCTGGCCCAGGCCGTAGTGCTTGGCATGCAGCGTGAGCTGCGGGAGGCCCTGTCCGGCTCCTGCGCCACACCGGTTTCGGTCGGACTGGCGCGGTCCTATGACCTGAAGGCTCTTCGGCGGATAGGCTTGATTCTGGATCAGGCCCAGGATGCCCTCAATACCCAGGTGGCGGTGAATCCCGCCATGGTGCTGGACTGGGTGGCCTCCAGAATGGCCTGATGCAATCGAAGGGGCCGGTTGCTTCCTGCCTCCGTATTCCCATGAATATTTTACGTTCGTTTTTTCGGAGAGCAGATGGATATCCGCATCATCCCCTATGCCGACCATGATGCCGACTCTATCATTGAGCTCATTACGACTATCCAGATAGAGGAATTCGGTGTGGCCACCTCTGCCGAAAAACAGCCCGACCTTCGCGATATTCCCGGCTTCTATCAGCAGGGAGAGGGTGATTTCTGGCTGGCCTTTGCGGACGGAGAACTGGTCGGGACCATCGCCATCAAGGATGCGGGCAATGGTGTCTGTGCATTGCGCAAGATGTTTGTGAAAAAGGAATTTCGGGGGAAGCCGTTCGGCATTGCCACCGCCCTGATGCGGACCCTCCTTGATTGGGCAGGGCGCAGGGGCGTTCGGGAAATCTATCTCGGCACCGTGGACGTGTACCACGCGGCACATCGGTTTTATGCGAAGAACGGTTTCGTTGAGGTCACGCGGGACCTGGTGCCGGACTCGGTTCCGCTCATGGATGTGGACGTGAAATATTACCGGTATCGCCTTTAATCCGACTTTCCGCTCACCCGCTCCACCTTGCAGACCCGCGTCGTGAAGGACGCATACCACTTCTCGCGCCCCTTGCGTCGGGCCTCTCGGTGCTCGGGGTGATCCCGCCATGCCTTTATGGCATCCAGGCTTTCCCAGTAGGAAACCGTTATCCCGAGTTCCTCCCTGGCTGATTCCACACCGAGGAATCCGTTCATTTTGGCGGCCAGCTCAAGCAGTCGGGCACCGGTCTGTGCGTATCCCTCGTCCTCTTCGGTGCGGAGGGAAGTAAAGATTACGGCGTAATAGGGCGGTTCGGGCGTTTGGGCGATATTGGTCATGGTGGTCATATGAGGTTGATTCGTTTGCATTGCGAGCCCTTGGGAATGAACAGGAGCATCTCCGGCACCCCGGACACGGGCTGATCGAGGTTCTGGGCCAGGAATTTAGACGGGGTCTGCTCGATGATCGGGTCCGGTCGGAGGAAGGTGCGGCAGTACATTTCGCCCCAGTTGGTGGCGTAGATGACAGCGGCCTGTTCGATCTTCTGGATGTCGGGCGGGGTGGTGAGGTTGAAAATAAAGAAGGCGCGGATTACTTTTTCAGGCTCCAGCCCCTCGCTGATGTCCCGCTCGAAGGTTTTTGCGAAGGGGAAGAATTCCTGCATGACCGGCATGAGTTTTTGGAGGTCGGCCACGGAGATGGGGGCCACGGTGCGGTCGCCCTGGAGGTGGCTTTTGGGGTCGTATATCCCGTTGGCCAGTAGCCAGGCCAGCATATGAACGGGGTCGCCGCTCCGGTGCAGGACCTGGAGCGTGTCCGCAGCTTTTTTGGCTTCGCTCCGGGAGCCGCCGCGCACCTCCCACATGGTCTTTTTTCCCGGCTTCTTTTCAGCGGAAAAGTGGAGAATGGCGAATCTGTCCGTGGAGGCGTTCATGAAGGGCACGCGCATGACCTTGTGGGGCTTTTGGGAGAAGTTGGCCGCGATGCGGCGACCCATGCGCGTCAGGTCTTCGGCGTTGATATGGGAGTTGGTCTTGCCGTCCTTGTGGATGGCCTTTTGGATGCGTTGGTAGGTACCGACCATGTAGCGACGAACCGAGACGCCCATCCTCAGCGACTTGTCGAAATTCCATGCCATGTTTGAATTGCAGACCCGATTCTGTTCCACGTAGCCATTGCCAAACAGGGCCTGAATCAGGCTGGCATCGTCGGAGCGGGCGGGCAGATTCATGAAGAACGGAATGTCGCAGAGATTGGCCTTGAACATGAACGATTCGGTGAGCAGACGGGCGGCCTCCTTGTCGCCCCGTTTGGCGTGGTGGGCGTGCAGGGTGGAGAACAAGGCCCCGTATGGGTCCGTGAGCCGGACGCCACGGCGGTGCATGAACAGGTTCCGTTTGATCCGGTCGCACAGGGGGAGGTGGGATGCGTTGGCGTCGGCATAGGTTTCGAGCAGCCCGAGCTTGAGTACGGATTTGAATGGCGAATGGATCGCCTTGACCATCTGCCAGAGCGAACCGCCGAAGTATTCGTCCGGGGGAACGGGGGCCAGGTGGCCGAAATCCTCCAGGCGCGGTTGGCCGGTGACCGGATAGCGCCGGGCGGATTGGATGCAGATGTCGTATTCCTCTTTGTTCACTCCGGCAGGAGTCACCCACCAGGCGATGTTCTTGCCGGCGATTCTGAGAGCGGTGCGGTAGAACTCTTCCTTGAGCAGCAGGGCCTGGGCTGATCCGGAACTCTCTTCGTCGTCGCCCGAGGAAAACATGTTTTCGCGGACATCGGCCATGCGCATGGGGAAGAAGTGCGCCTCAAGACCGAATTCACTTTCGGCCCAGATTCCGAGGGCATCAAGCTTGCGCTTGAGTCCTGCTTCGATTTTCATGCCCACGTCGCCATCATAGCAGACCCAGCAGTCGATGTCGGACTGGGCGGTCTGGGCCACGGTGCCCAGGCTGCCCATGGCGTAAACCGCGAGGATGCGGATGTCCGGGCGGCTTCGGGAAGACTTGTTTTCCGGGAAATATTGACCGGATAGCTCCAGAGTGGTCAGACCCGGTGTGTACCCCCATACTTCGCAGGCCGGGATGTCTTGCAGCCCGAATTTTTTTTCAAAGGAATCGGTGTCGATCAGGTGGGGAAGAATTCGCAGGTAAACCTGCTTGCTGCGTTCGATGCTCCTGATGGCGCGTGCCAGCCGGTGCCGGTTGAAGGCAAGCATGCGGTCTTCGCGTCGGGAAAAGGTTATTTCCCGCGACCAGGCCACAAGCACCTTGGACGCCACTTCAGGGGGAACCACCTTGGGATCGGGCAGGTCCTCACGTTCCAGGCGGGTGGCAAGCCGGGTAAACTGCCGGATTTGGGCACGCAGAAACAGGGTGTGCGGCAGATCGGAATTGTGGATGGCACACCGCGTGACCGTGGAACCGGGCATGTCCACGGCGTGGAATTGGGAACTCTCCAGAGTGGCCGCGTGGATGACGCAGTCGATGAACTCCACGCCCTTGAACCGGGTCATGGTGAAGGTGGAGGCCGTGAGGTCCACATCCTCGAATCGGCAGGAGCGAGCGTCGGTTTCATAGAAACTCGTTCCAGCCAGGACCGAAGTCGTGAAGCCGGTCTGGAGTAGTTTGACACTGAGGAACGCGCTGCCGCCCAGAGTGCAGTTTCGGAATCGGCAGTCGGAAAAGGCGCAGTTGGAAAAGGCTGCACCCGTGAAATTGCAGTCGTTGAAGGAGCATTTGGTGAACGCGATGCCCATAAAGTCCGTGCCGGAAAAATTGCTTCCGTTGAAGGTGCAGCCTGTTGCCGCGCTGGTGCCGAAGGTGCAGGCGGTCAATCGTGTTCCCCCCACCTTGCAACGGAGGAATTCCACACTGTTGAAACTGGAACCGGCCAGATTCAGGTCGGAGAGTTCTCGACCGTCGATTACCAGGTTCTCCACCTTGGAGCAGGAGAGGTCCATGTCGCGGATGTTGCGAAACTTGGGCAGCAGCTTTTCCAGGGATTTCCTGCGGGAGCCGAACAAACGGGCCAGGAGGCCGGGTTTTCGGCAGGAAAGAGAGTCGGATTCGCTTTCCTTCGCAATGGCAGCGTCGTTGTCGTTATCCGGGGAAGATTGTGCCCTTGCCGTGCCTGCGCGGGTCAGGGCTTCCACGAAGTCCGGGGCTATGCCGAGCAGGGCGCTGAAGGCCTCGGCGCTCGCTTTGTACCGCTCTTCCTTGGGCAGGGCCTCAAGATACGCCCTGTAGGCTGCTTCGCCGAGTAGAGGCACCCGCGTATTGGCCGTTTT
This sequence comes from uncultured Pseudodesulfovibrio sp., assembly GCA_963662475.2. Taxonomy (GTDB): domain Bacteria; phylum Desulfobacterota; class Desulfovibrionia; order Desulfovibrionales; family Desulfovibrionaceae; genus Pseudodesulfovibrio. The sequence continues at coordinate 132,462 of CAXXUE010000003.1, read as the reverse complement.
CCGCAGGGACGGCATTTTTTTTCGGATGGTAGCCAGGAGTTTGCCCGCTGCGGGTGTTTCCTGAGCGATGATGCCATCCAGACAGGCTCCGGCGATTTCCCGCTTGCCGGATTTGAGTGCCTTGAGAAACATGTCCAGAATACGTCTGTCCCCGGCTTCGGCCACCAGGGTGACGGTGTCGAGGGCCAGGCGCGTGGGGCGTGATGAACCCCACGGATATGGACACGGCCAGCGTCAAGGCGAGCTGCGGATCGTCCAGACCGCGTACCAGGTGGCAGAGTTGGGTCAGTTCCTCATTTTCGGCCCCTGTCTCCAGCCTGGTTTTCAGCCATTTGCCGAACAGCCCGTTCATGATCAACTGACGGGCGGGAAAAGCCAGGATTTCGCCGCATCGGCCTAGGGAGGCCACGAAGGGAGCCAGTTCCGTAGGGTCGGTGGCGGCTAGAGGTTTCATCAATCCCTCCAGCCAGGCGAGAATCTGTCGGTCGTAATCGCCGGGATGGGGGAGCAGCATCTCATGGGCCAGGGCCAGCCGGTCAGGGGCCGGAATGGTCGCGACCATGGCCGCCAACTCGCGAAGGGAGACCGCCATGCCGAGCACGAAGCGTGCGGCCAGGATACGGCCAAACCGGCCCGCTCCGAGCAGGATGCGCAGGCAGGCTCTGATCGTGCGGGAATCCTTGGAGGATTGGATGATGCGGTAGACGTTGAGCACGCTTTCGGAAATAGGGGCGGCAATGGGCGGTATCATCCGGTGCCCGGTTGCCGACGGCGGAAAGGAAGTCCTTGGCCAGGGTGCCAGGGTCCGGTGCGTCGGTTGCCATCGGGTTTTGCGCGTATGCCCGGATGCTCGCTGCGAGCGTTACGATGGTGTTGTCTGCTGTCAGCAGGATATCCGCCTTAGTGTGCCAACTTATTATATTGCAATCAATTGAGCAGGAAGTCAAAGTGGTTATGACGGTCTATGCCGAATACTCCCATATCTCATGGCCGGATATTCCCTCTGGATGATTTTTATTCCGCAAATCCAGTACTGGCGCGGCTTAAACGATTGTTTAAACGCAAAAAGACTTTGACTCGGCCCGGAACATGACCTATCGTGCCGGACTAATATATCATGGTCCAAAGATTCCGGCATCAAACCCAATTCAGGAAAGACTAAATGTATAAATTACGTACTCTTCCGGGAGACGACGTCCGCCAGATCATGTGGCGGTTCGCCGACCGTTTCGACCTTCAGATGTCCATCCAATCCGCCCGCTCCATCGCTCGTGGCACGGTTGCCAAGCTCGTGGCCGAAGGTGCTCGCAACACACATGAGTGGACCGACCGGAAAAGCGAACTGCTCACCGAGTTTGACCAGTCCGGCCTGACGTCCCTGTTCATGGACCCGCATCAGGGCGGCTTTATCGAAGGCCCCAAGAATCTGGCCCTGGCCCTGGTGGCTTTCGAGCTTTCCTGGGTCGATGCCGGTGCCGCCACCTGCTCGCTGGCCTCCAATCTTGCTCTGGCTCCCATTCATGAGAAGGGCACCGCCGAACAACGCGACAAGTACATGGGTGCCTGCGTGCCTCCCCAGCCGGGCGAGGATAGGGAAATCTGGCGTGGAGCCTTTGCGCTGACCGAACCGCTGCCCTACGTGGGCGTGGATACCGGCGTGCTCTGCGGCAAGGCTTCGGTGGCCGAGTGGAAGGACGGTGAAGAGCCCTGGTTGCAGATCGACAAGCGCGGCCGGTTCATCACCAATATGGATTTCGCCAATTTCGTCACCGCTGCCGTGGAGTCCAAGGACGAGCGCATCAAGGGCTCATTCATGGTCATCCTCGAAGACACGGACGAAGGACTTTTCGATCGCGGCGCACCTACCCTCAAGATGGTGCATCAGCTTTCTTCCACCCGCGATCCCGTGCTCAATCTCAAGGTTCCGGCTTCCCGCATCATCGGCGGTTACGATGTGGTCGATGGCGTGATCGTGCCCAAGTACAATCACTCCGAGATCATCGGTGCCGTTTTCCACCGCACCCGCATTCCGGTAGGGTTGATGACCTCGGCCAAGCTTCTTTCCGCGGTGGAGCCGGTCATTCGCTACCACCGCAACCGGTTCCGGGGCGGCGACGCTGCCAAGGAAGGTTCCCCGCGTTTTGACAGGGGGCTCCAGATCAACGAGGACGCGTTGCAGCGTCTGGTGGATGTCTGGGCCTCGGGCGAGGCAGGGTGTTCCCTGGCCTTTGCCGCCTCGCGGTTGGCCGACCGGTTCGATCCCATCGAAAAGGCCAAGGAGACGCATTTCAAGGCCGAGGGCGTGATCAGTCCGCGCAAGCAGATGGTTGCCCTGCGCAAGCTCAATGAGCAGGTTTTCGAGTTCATCGACTTGGAATATACGCCCGAAGCGGAGCGCGATCAGGCCCGCTACGAAGAGCTCAAGAGCGACACGTTGGTTTCCTATGCCTACATGGAGGCCCTGGCAGGTGTCCTCAATCCGGGCGTCAAGCTCTGGAATACCGGCGTGGGCGCGTGCATGATGCGTGAGGCCGTCTCCCTGGTGGGCGGCTACGGCATCACCGAGGACTGTCCCGGATTTTTGATGCAGAAGTGGACCGACTGTCAGCTTGAGGCCACCTACGAAGGCCCGGAGGCCGTGCAGCGCCGCCACCTGACCATGACCATGACCAGCGAGGTCTTCCAGCATACCGTGTCCGCCTGGATCAGGCAGATGCAGGATGCGGGCAAGAACGTGCCCGGTCTGGGCGGCTTCGTGCTCGCCTCGGCCATGGAGCTGTGGCAGTACACCCTGGGATATCTCCAGACAGCCACGGACGATGAAGGCCGCAAACTCTTCCACAACAAGCGTCAGGGTGTGACCTTCCCCCTGGCTGATGCCTTGGGCTGGCTGCTCGGCCCCTACTTCCTGGCTGGTGATGTCATGGAACTCATCGAAAAGGGCCCCCTGTCCCCGACTCTGGCCGAGGGTATCGACGACCTGACCGGATTCTACAAGGACATCTGCCACGTGCAGGCCGCCCGCGCCGCCGGTGAAGTGGCCCGCATCTGCACCGAGCTGGTCTATGGTTTCCACACCTGCCAGTGCAACAATTTGCAGGGCGAGCTTGGCAACCAGGCCGACTGTAGCCGCGAGGATCTCAAGAAGTTCCGCGAGCTCAAGGCCAAGGTGGACATGTGCATGGCCGGTTGCCGCATGGCCAAGGATCGCGCAGGCAACTCCCTGACAGAAGTCATGATCCCGGAAGCCCTGGATTATCCCATCGGTTAAGATGCCATGACGCGGGAGGGGAATTTCGGTTCCCCTCCCGCTTTTTCTTGAATTTTGCATTCCCATCCCGGAGGCAACCATGAGTGACGAGACTCCCCGCGCTGAGATGGAAACCGATATTGTCTGTGTCGGTTTCGGTCCTGCTGCCGGCGGTTTTCTGACGACCCTGACACGCGGTCTCATGAACGAGGACGGCACGCCTGTGGCCGAGTCCAAGGCCATGCCGGGCATGCCGCCGCAGGTGATCTGCTATGAGCGGGCCGACGACATAGGGTTCGGCGTCTCGGGCGTGGTCACCAAGGGCCGCGCCATCCGGGCGACCTTCCCGGACCTTGACCTATCGCAGATTCCCATGGCGCAGGAGGTGACGGAAGAAAAGATTCTGTACCTCAGGGACCCGGAGGGCGCGAGCCGCCGACCGACCGCCTTCAAGCTGGCCGACAAGATGCTTTCCCGGTTCATGGAGGACGATGCCTTTGCCTTGCCGTACATCCCGCCGTTTCTGGAGAAACATCCGGGCATGCTTTTTTCTCTCGGCCAGTTCAACCAGTGGGTAGGCGGTAACTTGATGTGTACGGGATTGGCCCAGATCTGGCCTTCCAGTCCGGTGGCCGAGCCGCTCATGGACGGCACTGCCGTCAAGGGTGTGCGCATGGCCGATCAGGGAGTGGACAAGGACGGCACGCCGGGAGCGGGCTATATGCCGGGCATGGACATGAAGGCCGCGCTGACCGTGGTGGCCGACGGCCCGGTGGGGCCGCTGGGTCAGTGTCTGGACCGCGAGTTGGGACTGCCCGAGGGCAATCACAAGCGCGAGTGGGCCGTGGGCATGAAGTGTGTGGTGGACCTGCCTGAGGGGTGCGACTGGCAGCCCGGCACCGTGCTGCATACCATCGGCTATCCCGAGCCGGAAATTTTCGGATTTTTGTACGTGTATCCGGGCAACGTGGCCTCCATGGGTATTTTTGTGCCGTCGTGGTTCGACAACCCGGTGCGCACGGCCTACCGGTACATGCAGCATTGGATGCTGCACCCTTACCTGTGGAAGCGGCTTGCGGGCGGCACCATGCGTTCCTGGGGGGCCAAGTCTCTCAATGAAGCGGGCAAGCGGGGTGAACCCATCCTGTGCGGCGACGGTTTTGCTCGTATCGGCGAAGGGTCCGGTTCCACCAATGTGCTGACCGGTTCCGGCGTGGACGAGGCCTGGGCCACGGGCGTGCAGCTTGGTGAGGCCGTGCTGGCGCTCCTGAAGGACGGCAAGGAATTCAGCAAAGAGAATTTGGAGGCCACTTATGTGGCCAAACGACGTGCCTCCTGGGTAGAGGAAGAGGCCAAGGTGGCGGAAAAATCCCGTGACGGCTTCACCAAATCCGTGGTCCGGGGGTTTCTCGGCATGGGCATGACCGGCCTGACCAACGGGTTGCTGAACATGCCCGGCACGCAGGTCAAGCCGCAGGACCGCATTCCGACCATCGAGGAATATTACCGGGGATACATCGTCGAAGGCGAGATTCAGGAAATTCGCGCCGAGTGCGCCAAAAAAGGCAAGAGTCTGCACGACGCGCTCATGGATCGCGTGGGCTGGCCCGAGATTCCCATGGACGGCAAATTGCTCGTCTCGCATCAGGATGCGCTGCTCATGGGTGGCAAGGTGCAGGCCGCGCCCGGTTACGGGGACCATGTCCGGTTTGCCGATCCGCAGACCTGTGCCGTCTGTCGCGAACAGGTCTGCATCGAGGCGTGCTCCGGTCAGGCCATCTACACCAACCCGGACGGTGGTGCCCCGCTTTTTGACCGGGAAAAATGCGTTCACTGCGGCGCATGCATTTGGAATTGCAGCAAGTCCGATCCCAAGGACAAGGAGCGGACCAATGTCCGGTTTGGAGCCGGAAGCGGTGGGCTGCATTCTGCGGAGAATTAGGATACACCCAAAAAAGATTGAGGGACGCTGTCCTTCGAAACGCAATTTCTTGTAACCAATCCTGCGCCGAAAGGCGTAGATGGGAATCCGAAGGCCTTCGGTCTTTGGCTCCCGCCGGGTAGGCACCCCCGCTGGCAAGCGCCGTCGGAGGCCATCCGCCAAGCGGGACCTTACATTGAATATCTTAAGGAGAATATGCATGGGCAATGAATTCCACATCGTGGTCTGCGGTTCCATCGTACCGGACCCGCTCCAGACGCTCACCCCCCAGGACGGTCCTGCCGGGCCGGTTCTGCAAAACGAAATGATGCTTCCGGCCGTGCTTGACCCGTGGGCGGGCCACGCCTTGTACGAGGCCGCCAATCTGGCCAGAAACTATCCCGGTTCCCAGGTCTGGCTGGTGGCGCTTGGTCCCAAGGCCAAGCTCCAGCAGGTGATGATGGCCGTGTCCCAGAAGGCCCCGTTCCAGTTGGTGGTGGCCGATGGCTCCGCGTCCGGTTTCACCGACGCTTTCGAGACGGCCAGGGTTTTGGCCGATACCATCGACGGTATCGCCGGACTGGACAAGTCCAAAATGCTGCTTTTCGGCGGTTGGCAGTCCGCCTCGCGCGGTTCCGGCGCGGTCATGCAGATGGTGGGCGAGCGCCTCGGCGTCACCGAGCAGTTCCAGGGCGTGGACAAGATCACCGTGGGTGATGATGGCTCCATCGAAGTGCTGGAGCGCGTGGAGGGTGGAGCGTATCAGAAGTCCCTGGTGGACGGCGCGCCCGCCGTCATGGGCTGGGCCACCGGCGAATTGCCCGAGCCGCCCAACAATCCGCAGATCGGTATGCAGAACATGCAGAAGAACATGCCCGCCCTGATGCAGGCCAATCCCGCCGACCTGTCCGGCACCAGTCTGAAATTCGAATCCGTCCAGGTCCCGCAGCAGCGCCGCGAGACGCGCATCGTCAAGGATGCGTCCCTTGAGAAAATGGCTCGGGAAATCGTGGAATGGCTCAAGGCCTAGGGGGGATGAGAATATGACTGTATTATATATCGCACACACCGAATGTGACGGCACCCTTGCCAAGATTTCCTTGGAAGCACTGACCTCGGCCAAGACGCTGGCCGACGGCATGGGCACGGATCTGGCCGTGGGGCTGATCGGGGCCGATGTGGCTGCCGCAGCCGATTCCATCGCCGGTTGTGGTGGAAAATTTTATGGCGTGTCCGACGCGCTGCTGGCCGACGGCATTTATTCTGCTGATCTGGCTGCTGCCGAGGCCCTTGCCAAGGCATGTAATCCCGAGATCGTCGTGGCTCCGGCCACTTCCCGGATGAGCCGCGCTCTGCCCGGTCTGGCGATCCGCCTGGACGGTCGCGTGGATACCCATCTGTCCGGCCTCAAAGTGGTGGACGGCAAGCCCGTTGCCAGCCGTTGGTTCTATCGCCAGCGCATGGAAGGCACCCTCACCCGCGAGGAACGCCCCTGGATTCTGACTCTGGATTCCGGGTGCGCCGACGGTTTTGCGGGCGCGGGTAGCGCGAACGTGGAAGCCGTGTCCGCAGATTTCTCCGGCGTGCGTACCAAGCCTGCGGGCATGGAATGTGTGTCCGAGGACGAGCAGACCATCCGACCCGATGCCAAGCTGCTGTTCGTGGCCGGTGCGGGCTGGACCAAGAAGCAGGCTGACGGCGCGGTGCATGTGGACGTGGCCGAGAGCCTGATCCTGAACTTTCTCGGCACCACAAAATCCTCGCTGGGTTCCTCCAAGTCCCTGGTGGATATCTCGGGTGAGGGCGGCTCGGTGATTTCGTTCTTGACGCACATGCATCAGGTCGGCCAGACCGGGGCCTCGCCTCGGCATGCCAAGGGATTGTCCACCTGCTGTCATGGCGAGGAACCGCATGTGGTAGGCTGGCGATTCGTGGGCGAACGCCGCGCCATCAACACCGACGCGGGTTGCGGCTGGGCTCAGGGCAAGTGCGACGTTCTCTATGTGGCCGATGCTTTCGAGATTATGAAAAAAGTCAACGAACTGCTCGGCTGATCGATTGCGTGGTAAATGTCGATTCGTATCTGATGCAGTATTGAATCAAAAAAAGGCCGTCCCTGGTTGCAGGGGCGGCCGTTTTTTTGTCAGTCGTTGTCGGTGAAATGTTCGTTGTCCGTATCGTCAAGGTGAATATGCACGCCGATCGCCTTGATCGGGGAGCCGTCCTCGTCCCAGAGAAAGACCTGACCGCGATCCTGAACCCAACTCCATTGGCCGTCTTTGGTCAGTATCCGGTATCGGTTGGAAAATGTTTTGGTCTTCTTTGTAAGGAGGTCGTCGAGAGCCTGGAGGACGCGGGTTTTGTCATTGGGGTGAATCAGGGCTTCCCAGTTGGCCAGGATGGGGGCAAAGCTTTTCTTGTCGTAGCCGATCGTGCGGAGATATTCATTGTTCAATGTCAGGTCGTCGGTTCGGATGTCCCATTCCCATGTGCCTATCTTGGCCGCTTTGGCCGCTATTTTATATCGTTGATCGCTGGCCGTGAGGGTTTCCAGGGTGATCCCCATCTCCTTGAAGTTCTTGTATGTCAGGTGAAATATCAGGGCGGCGGTGACGATGATGTAGAGCCATCCCTTGCAAGTCTGGATGGCTGCGTATGTTTGCAGGTCGGACACCATGACGCCGAGCAGTTTGTCGGAAAAGAGAATCCAGAGTCCACCGAAGAGGGCGTAGATGATTGCCGTTTTGAGTGCGGGGATGATATACTCTCTGGAACTGATCATGGGGTCTCCTTGGGCTGCGTTCGACAGTTGTATCTAGAGATATACACTTATTGAGTAGGATTAATATTAGAATCATTCCTGTTTGGAGGATGGATGCTGACAAGTTTTCAATGGTTTTCCCTGGTGGCGATTTTGGCCGTGACCCTGGGCGGCGGATGGCTGCCCCTGACCCGCCCCGAACAGGCACGGCGACCCGACGGGTTTCCCCTGGGCAAGCCGTTTGCCTGCGGCGTTTTTCTCGCCCTGTCCCTGGTAATGATGTTGCCCAGCGGGTTCCACCTGCTCGGCAAGGCGTTCCCGGATGCGGTGCTGCCCTTGCCGCCGGTTATCGCGGCGTCGGTGTTTTTGCTTTTGCTGTTCATGGAACATCGGGAGGAAGAGCTGGGGGCCAGGGGATTGCGGCCTGGGGAACGGACCAGTCCGCTCATTCCGGTAATCATGACCGTGATGATTGCCATTCCGTCGTTTTTGCTGGGTACTGCCCTAGGCGTCAGCGGCACTATCCAGGCGGTGATGATCTTTCTGGCCATCGTGGCCCACAAGGGCACTGCCGGGTTTGCCCTGGCTGTGAAGATGGTCAACAGTTCCATGCGTCGGTGGCAGGTCTATGCTCTCTACGGATTCTTTGCCTGCTCCACGCCGCTGGGGATCATCACCGGGCAGGAGGCACGGGGCTATCTGACCGGGCACGAGATGCTCGAAGCCAAGGGAATCATCCTTTCAGCCACTGCGGGCGTATTTCTCTACATGGCGACCATGCATGGACTGCGGGATAATCCGCTCATTGTGCAGTGCCGCCATCACACGGGTTTTTTCGCCATGGTCATCGGATTCGTGCTCACCGTGGGGGTGCGACTTGTCATCGGCGAGGCACACCGGCTCTAGGGAAGTGAGGCATAATTTCCGCTGGCTTCGTTGTTTCAAAAAAAACAAACCCTCATGTTTGTCTACGTCCATGTCGGTCTTGAAATTTTTTCGCTCCTTGCCAGCGAACAATTCTACAGCACTTCCTAAAGATCGAGTTGATCAGCGTTTCCCTTGCGGGCTTACCCTTCTTTGCTGCCGTCCGTTTTGAGCTGTTCCCTGAGCCGTTTGTTTTCTTCGGTCATGGCTTTGATGTGGCGGATGATGCTGTCCCGGTTTCTGAGCAGGTCGTTCAAGGCGTCCGTAAGGCTGGGGGCCGGACTGTACTCGTTGGGGTGGGGCACATGTTCCACCCGGCAGTCGGCGTCCAGGAGGATCGTTTCCCCGGCCTGGCCCATTTTCATGCAGAATCCCAGGTCGTCGCTGACCACCTGGGCACACTCTCGGCCATCAATCTTGAATCGGACTTCCCTTGCCGTGAACCAGGGATAGTCCGTGCGTTCAAACACTTCCCGCCGGATCAGCAGGAAGCCTGCTCCCACCCAGTCAACTTCAAACAAGCCGGTTTTATCGATGGGCACCCGGTCATCCATGAGCGAGAGGCCGGGGATTTTTGTCCACCAGCCCGCCACGATCCGGGTCGGATCATGTTTGTGCACATAGGCACCGGAGACGATGTCCTTGTCATGGGCCAGGAGCTGGCGGACGTTGTCCAGGGTGAAGCCCGTGTCCGCGTCCACGCACAGGAAGTAGTCGAAGCCTTCCACTGACTGGCGCAGGAAGGAGGATTTTTCTCCGTTGATCATGGCGTTGCGGGCGTGGGGCACGTTGCTGCCCTGTTGGGTGACCACTTCCACCTCGAAGTCCTCGCAGCCGGCCAGGGTGCTGATGGACTGCATGGTGGCTTCGGTTATTCTACCGTGTTTGGCAAAGGGTATGCCTACTTTGAGTTTCATCATGACTCCTTGGTTAACACAACCTGTCAGCAACAGTCGCCCTGAATTTTTCTGCCCGTGAGCCGGGTGATCCAGGTTTGCATGATGTAGGCGGCGCAGCCCACCCCCGGAGTGACTGTGATCGCTTCTGCCGGACAATTTAGGGCGCAGGCACCGCATTCCATGCAGCCGTCGAGGTCCGATATTTCCGCTTTCTTGTTTACTACCTTGAAGATGCGGTGGGGGCAGACGATTTCGCACAGGCCGCAACCTACGCATGCAACCCGGTCGAGGCTCAGGGTGGTGACTCCTTCCAAGTATCTGAATTCCTGCATGTCTGTCTCCTTATCCCGTAAACGGCGCGATCAGCCAGATCAGGATGGCGGTGAGCCCGGTCCCGGCCAGGATGGGCAGGGCGCGGCGCATCTCGATTCCCACGCCGGTCGGGGAGGTGAACGGGGTGGACCCAGTGAAATTCAGGGCCAGATAGGTAGCCAGGGTAACGGTCCAGAGCCAGAGTGCAGCCAGCTCACCGGGGCCGAGAACGGATCGGAAGGCGATCAGGGTCGCCAGCCCCGCGATGCCGCCGACCAAGGTTCCCTTGAGGGAAAAGAATCGCCAAGGGAGCTTGGGCAGGGCCAGGGGAACGAGTACGCATCCGGCCAGGATGCCGAGCAGGGTCGCCATGGTCACGGCCACCCCCCGCGTCCAGGCCGCGCCCGGAGAAAAGATGTCTGGTCCGATGCCCGAGAGAAGGAACCCGGCAACCAGGGTGATGGTCAGCGGTTTGCCCAGGAGGAAGAGTTCCACGGGCACCAGCTCCGCCCGTTCCTTGAGGGTAAAGGTTGCCGAGCGCATGGCTTCGTCCGCCGTGTTTCCGGCCCGAAGGAATGCGGGCAGATCAACGGCGCGGACCGGGCCGAAAATCGCCTTGAAGCCGCACCCTTTGCGCACGTTGTGTGCGGCCACGCCAGTGGCTCCGAGCTGAGGCAGGATGATCTCCCGGTGGGTGACCACTTCGGCCAGCCGAGTGGCGTTGACGGTGTAGATGATTTCCTCGGTGGAGAAGAGTCCTTTGCCTGCAGCGCACCAGACGTTGATGCCTCGGGTATCCGCTACCAGAAGCCAGGCGTCGAGACCGGAAAGCTCCCGGCGCACCGCGTCGAAGGTCAGTTTGTAGTTGGCCGTGACCAGGACCGGCGATTCCGGTGAGGGCTCGCCCACGCAGTAGAGGCCGGGCACGATCTTGTAGTCGTTGCGACCGAAACCGGAGCGGGTGGCGATCGTTTCCAGTCGGTCACGGGTGGAAAGTTTCGTGGACACACGGGGAATCGGCCCGGCAGGGGTGTCCGCAAATCCGTTCACGAACGGTTCCATGCGGTAGCCCGGTTTGTCGAAGATCCCGGCACGGGGATCGGGTTTGGGGCCTCAGCAGGGAGCCTCATCCGTTGGGGACGGGGGCGGACAGTTTCCGATGGTCGGGAGCTTGCCGACAGGGGCCATGTTGAGTCCGGTGGGCAGCGGGAATTTGTCGTTCATTATTTTTCCCGCAGGTTGGGGATGGCGGCAAAGCCGTTCAAGGATCGGGTAAAGCGGGCCAGGAACTTCCTGTCCACACAGTAACAGGTCCGGGGGCCTTCCACTTCGCCCTGAATCAGTCCGGCCTGTTTCAGGATCTTGAGGTGCTGGCTCACGGTGGATTGAGCAAGGGGCACAATTTCCACGATGCGGCCGCAGACGCACCGGTCTTCCGCCAGCAGATGCCGGAATATGGCAATGCGGGCCGGGTGGCCGAGTGCTTTGCAGGCCTCGGCCATCAGTTCGTCAGTCAGGCAAGGGATGTTTTCGGTCACGGCGCGTCTCCTTTATCGTAGATCGACGATAAACGATGGGAACGCCTCGGTCAAGGAGGTGGCGTGGCTGCTCGGACGTTATCGCGAGATCACACGGTGCTGGCGGCGAAAGGTGCGGATAGAGTCCGCCGTATACACGGCCAGTCCGGCCCAGATCAGGGCAAAGGTGAGCATGTGGCTTGGGCCGAAGGGTTCCTTGTACACGAATACGCCCAGCAGGAAGGCGATGGACGGGGCGGAGTATTGCAGGATGCCCAGGGTGGAGAGTTGCAATCGCCGGGCACCGTAGGCAAACCCGACGAGCGGCAGGGCCGTGGCCGCGCCCGCGCCCACAAGGAGCAGGTCGATGTGAAAGTCTCCGGCCAGAAAGCCGCTGGTGCCGGTCCATTCCAGGTGCAGCAGCCAACCCAGCGCAGCCGGTCCCAGAACCATGGTCTCCAGGAAGAGACCGGGCAGGGATTCCACGGCCGCAATCTTTCGCAGCAGGCCGTAGCAGGCGAAGGATATGGCCAGGTAGAGGGATATCCACGGCAGTTCGCCGTAGCTGAAGATGGAGTTGGCGACCCCGAGGGCGGCCAGTCCGATGGCGATGTATTGCAGGGTGTTCAGGCGTTCCCTGAAAAATATGAATCCGAACAGGATGTTGACCAGAGGGTTCATGTAGTAGCCCAGGCTGGTTTCCACCACATGATTGTTGTTCACGGCCCAGATGTACAGGAGCCAGTTGCCGCCGATACACAGGCTGCTGCCCACGAGAATGAGCAGACTTCGGGGCGAGGCGAGTGTGGCGAACGTCTCGGCCCAGCGGCGTTTGAATGTCAGGATGATGCTGATGAAGACCAGGGACCACAGGATGCGGTGGCAGAGAATTTCCAGGGGAGTGACAGTGGTGAGCGATTTCCAATACACGGGCAGCAATCCCCAGGCCAGGAAAGCGGTCAAAGCGGCGGTAAACCCCTTGGCATTGTCGGAAGCTGGTCGTGGTGTCATGCTGGTCTCATTGTGAAAAAAGGGGAGTGAGGAATCTACGCTTGAAGTATTCCGGGGTAAAGCGGAAAGTCTATGCCCCTCCCATCGCTGCGGCCATGGTGCCGAGTTGACAGATGCCGTCGCTCAACCGGTCCGTCATGGGAATGCCGCAACTGAGGCGGATGTAGTTGCTGAATTTGTCTCGGGTGGAGAAAATGGTCCCCGGCACGATGCCGATGCCCTGTTCTCTGGCGCGAAAGAACAGTTCCACCGAGTCCACTGTTGAAGCCAGCTCCAGCCAGAGCACGCCACCCCCTTCGGGGTGGGTGACGCGGGTCCCTTCGGGAAAGCAGCGTTCCAGGTGAAGCTGCATGGTGTCCATCTGATTTTCAAGGCTCTTGCGGAGCCGTTTCAGGTGGCGTTCCATGCGTCCCTGGCGCAGGTATTCCGCTATGGCCATTTGGGCCGGGGCCGAGGTGGACACGTTGGTGGTCGCCTTGACCTCCAGGATTTTTTGCCGGAATCGGCCCGGCAGCATCCAGCCCACGCGGTAGCCCGGAGCAATGGTCTTGGAAAAGGAGGAGCAGAGCAGGACCAGTCCTTTTTTGTCGAATTGTTTGTACGTGCCGGGACGCCGGGCGGTAAAGTGGAGGTCCGTGGATACGTCGTCCTCCACCAGCGGGATGGCATTTGCCGCGAGCAGGGCCACGATGTCCCGCTTGGCCTCATCGGGTGTCAGGCTGGAGTCCGGGTTGTTGAAGTTGGGAGCCAGTACGCAGGCGGAAATGTCGAAGGTGCGCAGGGCGTGGGCCAGGTCACCGGGGGCGACGCCACCCTCGGGATCGGAGGGTATCTCTATGGCCCGAAGGCCCAGGGTCTCCAACAGTTGCAGGAAACAGTAGTAGGTGGGGGACTGGATGAGCACGGTGTCACCGCGACGGCAGAGGGCGCGTAGGGAGAGGTAGAGAGCTTCCATGCAGCCCGCAGTGATGATGGGGTCGTCCGGTGTGATCGGGATGCCGTATTCCAGGGATCGGAACGCGATCTGGCGGATGAGTTGCGGGTCGCCCGGAATGGGGGCGTATCCCATGGCGCGTCGGGGATCGTCCCGGATCATGGCCGCCGTGATCTTGCTCAGTTCCTTGAGCGGCAGCAGGTCATCGCCTGGCGCGATGACCGCCAGGGGCACGGCGTCGGCCCGGCCCACGGATTCGAGCACGGTCTGGATCAGGCCGATGCGCGTCACCGGGCGGGGGGCCTCCATGGGTGTGGGCGGTGTTTCGGTGCGTGGCAGCCTTGTTGCACAACGGCTGACGAAAAAGCCTGAACGGGGCCGGGATTCAATGACCCCCTTGTGTTCCAGTTCCACATAGGCCTGACTGATGGTCGAAACGGACAGCCCGAGGTTTCGCCCCAGCTTGCGCAGGGAGGGCAGCTTGTCGCCCAATCCCAGTGCGCCGGTCTCGATCATGCCCATGATCTGCTTTTCAACTGCCTGATAGCGGTACGTCTCCCGCGATGGGTCTATCGGTTCCATGGCATTTCCAATCTGTTATGCATAAATTTTATAAAAACTGTATCTGTACTGATGTCAGTTTTTTCCCTTTACTGCAAGCGTTGGTTGGGTGAAAAAAACGACGTGACAAAGGAAAAGGAAATGACGACACGGGTTCTTGCCGGGGAAAGTGCGGAAAATTCGCCGTTGGTGTCGGCGTTCAGGCAGGCGGCCCCCATTGTCATGGGGTATGCGCCGGTGGGCGCGGCCTTTGGTGTGCTGGCGCACAAGACCGGGCTTTCTTTGCTTTCCACCGTGCTCATGTCGGTGATGGTGTATGCGGGATCGGCCCAGCTCATCGCGGTGGCCATGTTTGCTGCGGGCATGTCCCCGGCGTCCATAGTGGCCACCACTTTTGTGGTCAACCTGCGTCATCTGCTCATGACCGCCTCGTTGTCTCGGTATCTCAAGGGGTGGGACAAGTGGAAGCTGGCCCTGTTTGCCTACGAGGTGACGGACGAGTCCTTTGCCCTGCACTCGGCCCGGTACGCGCACGGTGACACGAATCCGCGCGTCTCCTTTCTGATCAATTCCATCGCCCATCTTTCCTGGATTCTGGCCTCTTGGGTGGGCTTTCTCGCCGGTTCGGCCATCCCGGATATCAAACCTTTGGGAATCGATTTTGCCCTTCCCGCCATGTTTATTGCCCTGCTTGCCATGCAGGCGAAGAACGGGCTGCACGTCTTCATTGCCGGATTCACCGGCATGGTTGCCATCGTACTGGTACAGTCCGGGGCGGATCAGTGGAGCGTGATCCTTGCCACCATAATAGGCGCCACCGTGGGCGCGGGAGTGGAATCATGGATGAAACGTTAGTGCTTGCGACCATTGTGGGCATGACCCTGGTCACCTACATCCCTCGGGTGATCCCGGTCCTGGCCCTGGCTTCAAGGACCCTGCCCGAGCCGGTGATCCGCTGGCTCTCCTTCGTGCCCACGGCTGTCTTGTCGGCCATGCTTTTCCCGTCGCTGTTGCTCAAGGAGGGGTCTTTCGATTTTTCCAGCGAGAATTTCTTCTTGTGGGCATCCATTCCGGCCCTGCTGCTGGCCTGGCGCACCAAGAGCTTTTTTGGCACGGTTGCGCTCGGCATGGGGCTGGTCGCGCTGGGCAGATATTTATTCGGATAACGGGAGCGGACCATGAAGACCATCGGACTTATCGGCGGCATGAGCTGGGAATCCTCGCTGGAATACTACCGGATCATGAATCAGGAAGTGAAGGCGCGGCTGGGTGGACTCCACTCGGCCAAGGTCCTTATGCTCAGCGTGGATTTCGAGACCATCCGCCGCCGCATGCTGGCCGACGATTGGCAGGGTGCGGGCGAGAAGCTGGCCGAGGCCGCCAAAACCCTGGAGCAGGGCGGGGCGGACGTGATCGTCATCGGCACCAACACCATGCACCGGGTGGCTCCGCAGGTGGAGGCGGCGGTGAACGTGCCGCTTCTGCACATCGCCGACGCCACGGCGGACGCGGTGCTGGAGGCCGGGGTCCGCAGGGTGGGATTGCTCGGCACCATTTTTACCATGGAACAGGATTTTTACACTGGTCGGCTCGAAGCCCGCGGTATCCAGGTGGACACCCCGGCCAAGGCGGACCGGGAGTTGGTGGACCGGATCATCTTTGACGAACTGTGCAAGGGCGAGCTTCGGGAACCGTCCCGGCGGGAGTTCCTGCGCATCATCAATGAATTGGTCAGTCGGGGCGCGCAGGGCGTGATCCTGGGGTGCACCGAGATCGGGTTGCTCGTGAGGCCCGGCGATACGGAAGTGGTCCTTTTTGATACTTGTCACATCCATGCGGCCAGGGCGGTGGATATCGCCCTTGAGAACGCATGACCTCTCCCCGGCCCGTCCTCCCCGACGGGCCTTTTCTTATGCGGCACCATGTCAAGAACTTCCTTTTCTCTTCATTCCTTCTGTAATTAGGCTAGGCTCCACCCTCGCCTTATAGCATAATAGTAATGTATTCCTTTTCTTATTCGTGCTCTATGGCACCAAGTACCGATTCGGTACATTAACAATTTAGGATCGCCATTTTTTGTTCGTAGTCTAGGCTACCAAAGGCCGCTCGCGATCCGTTTACGACTGCGCCACAGGTAAGCTAAGCTTCCAGAGTAACGCGGCCAGTTTACGAGCCAAAGCAGCTATCGCCTTTTGAGCAACTCCGCTTTTGCTGTAAATTCGGTTGTAAAATTCTCTCGCCCATTCGTCTCTCTGTTTCCAAATCCATGCCGCCTCAATGAGCAAACTTCGTAATCGCCGTTGCCCAACTGGGCGCAAGCGGCCTTTCCCTTTGCTCAATCCGCTTTGCCGCACAACAGGCGCAAGGCCCAAGTAAGCCGTAACCTCCTTGCTATTGTTGAATCGTTCAGGTCGGAATATCTCGGCCGCAAAGGTGGTTGCCACGACTTCACCCACTCCAGGAACGGACCTCATGGTGGCAATGCGTCTTGCCTCGTCTTGTTCCTGGGAAATGACTCGTAATCGAAGATCAACCTGACGCTGTGCGGAAATGAGATAATGCAATTCTTCGAGTAAGCTATTTCGGGTGTCGTCAGCTCCGGGTGGTAGTGGCAGTATAGCCAGAGCTGCAATAGCGATTTTGCTCCAATGGTCGATCCCAACGGGTTCGGCAATGCTCAGAGATAACAGCAAAGCGCGAATTCTCTGCTTTACTTTACGCAATGAGTCGGTGAGTTGATGTCTTCGACGTTGGAGTGACCGAAAAGCTTCTTCTCTTTCACTAGGAATGGCAATTGGGCGGATCAGTCCTGCTGCGGCAAGTTCAGCCAACTTTCGGCAATCGAGGCTGTCTGTCTTGTTGGTTGCGGTTACTGGGCGTGGTATTCGGCTGGGCGCGGCAACAATCACACGAATACCTGCAGCCTTGAGGCTTCGAGCAAGGCCAAAACCTGTCGGGCCAGCTTCGTAACAAACTGCACCGATGTTAACAGGGAGTGAGGAAAGGATTTGTGTAAGTGATGCCACGTCGGCGGGACTAGACCAATCTTTGATCATTCCGTCTGGTCGTAAGAGTGCAACACTGAATGTCTTTTTGTGAACATCAACGCCAACGAAAATGCGCTGATCAACAAATGCTTCCACAAACCGATAAGCTGATGATATCTTGATACTCGCCATGTCGGCCTCCTTTGAGCTTCACATTTACTGGTACTGTTACCAGATTAAGCCGTGGAGTGCCGACATGGTATTTTATTATAAAAGTGGTCGTTTCTTCGGTGCAGAGTCGACATTTTTCCGGGAAGTGACATACTCTGCTTGACCCAATGGCGTGAAATGGTATGCCATTGGCGCGCTTTTGGCGTGAATCCCTTCCCGGAGGAGCCTGTGAACGATCAAGACATGACCCTTAAGCATCTGCTGGAAGCGTCCGTGACCAAGTATCCCGACCGCGTGGCCCTGAGCTTCGTGGGCGGCGAGCCCATTAATTATGTCCGGTTTCTGGAGATGGTGCGCGACGTGGCTACGCTCATGTGCGGACACGGTATTCGTCCCGGCGACAAGGTGGCCATCCTCGCCGAGAACATGCCCCACTGGGCGGTCACCTATTTTGCCATCACCTCCATGGGAGCCATAGCCGTTCCTGTCTTGCAGGAGTTCCACACCAGCGCGGTGCACCACATTCTCCGGCACTCCGAAGCCAAGATGGTCGTGGCCTCCAAACGGTACATGGAGAAAGTGGATGGTGAAGAAATTGCCGGCCTCAAGACCATAATGGTCATGGACGATTTTTCCGTCGTCAACGGGGACGAGCCAAAGACCAGCTTTGAAGAGGCGTTGGAGGTGGCACGGGAGCGGTTCGACAATTTCAGCGAGGCGGCCAAGAAGCTTATCGACAGCAAGGTGGGGCGCAGGATTGACGAGATCAGCGACAAATTCGGTCAGACCATCAGTGGCAAGCTCGACCAATTGGGCGACAGGATGGGTGGCAGGATCGATCGATTGAGCAGCTCCATGGGCGATACCTTCGACAAGCTGAGCAACCGGATTTCCGGCCGTGGAGGCGAAAAGAAGGAATTTCAGCTTACGCCCGACAGTGTGGCCGTGATCCTGTATACCTCCGGCACCACGGGGCATTCCAAGGGCGTGGTGCTGACCCACCGCAACCTGGTCTCCAATGCCGTGGCCGGAGTGGCGACCATTCCCATTTTCGAGACCGATCGTTTTCTGTCCGTGTTGCCCCTTTCCCATACCTACGAGTGCACCGTGGGGCTTCTGGTTCCGATGCTTTGCGGCAGTTCGGTGTATTATCTGGAAAAGCCGCCCACGCCGCGTTCGCTCCTGCCCGCCATGCAGCAGGTGAAGCCCACGGTTATGAATGTGGTGCCGCTTATCATCGAGAAGATTTACAAGAAGCGCATCAAGCCCAAACTTGCGGCCAAGGGCGTCATGGGGGCGGTCCTGAAGATCGGTGCGGCCCGGCGCAAGATATCGCGGATCGCGGGCAGGAAGCTTGTCGAAGCGTTTGGCGGCGAGTTGCGGTGCATGTGTATCGGCGGTGCGGCCTTGTCGCCGGATGTGGAAAATTTTCTGTCCGAGGCCGGGGTGCCCTATGCCATCGGCTACGGCATGACCGAGACCTCGCCCCTTCTGGCTGGAACGCTTCCCACTCGTCAGCGGCTCAGAGCCATCGGACCACCCTTGCCCGGTGTCGAATTGAAGATAGACGATCCCAATCCCGAGACCGGGGAAGGGGAGATTCTTGCCAAGGGTCCCAATGTGATGCGTGAATATTACAAGGCTCCCAAGGATACCGAGTCTACCTTTACCGAGGACGGTTGGCTCAGGACCGGCGATCTGGGGCTGTTCGACGAGGACGGCTATGTCTATATAAAGGGACGGTTGAAAAACGTTATTATCGGCCCCAGTGGAGAGAATATCTATCCCGAAGAGATTGAATCCGTCATCAATGCCTGTGACTACGTGTTGGAGTCTCTGGTTTATGAGTCCGAAGGCAGGCCTTGTGCCAGGATTCATCTCAACTACGACGCCCTGGACGAGGAGTTCGGTGTGGGCGAAAAGATCGAATCCGAGGTTCGGGCCAAGGTGGGGGCGATTCTCGAAGCGGTCCGGCTTGAGGTCAACGCCAAGGTCTCGACCTTTGCCCGTCTGGCTCGTGTCCGCGAGCAGGTGGACCCGTTCGACAAGACGCCGACCCACAAGATCAAGCGGTTTGTCTACCTCGACAAATAGTCCAAAAAAAAACGGCGCGTTTCCCCAAGGAAATGCGCCGTGTTCGTTTGTGTTGTCCTATTCCTTCTTGTCGGCCGCAATCTGCATTTTGATGATCTTGTCTGCGGGTGCGGGGACCGCGCCGCCTCTACCGACGCCCCTCTTGATGTTGTCCACATACTGCATGCCGCTGATGACCGTGCCCCAAACCGTGTACTTGCCGTCCAGGTACGGGGCCGGTTCGAAGCAGATGAAAAACTGGCTGTCTCCGCTGTTGGGGTCCTGGGAACGAGCCATGCCGCAGGTGCCGCGTTTGAACGGGATGTTGCTGAACTCGGCCGGAATATTCGTGCCCGAGCCGCCCCTGCCGGTGCCTTCCGGGTCGCCGCCCTGGGCCATGAAGCCCTCCATGACGCGGTGGAAAGTCAGGCCGTCGTAAAAGCCCATGCGCACCAGTTCCTTGATGCGGGCCACGTGTTGCGGAGCCACCTCGGGTAGCATCTTGATGGCCACGCGCCCGTCCTTGAGGTCCATGAGCAGGATGTTTTCCAGATCAGCCGCTCGACTGGGAAGGGCGGAGAACAGGACGAATGCCAGGGCGAAGCAGAGGGTCTTGAACAGTGTTTTCATGAAGGGAATCCTATTTTTTTTTGTTGAAACGATTCGGCCCGTCCTTGGCTGCGTCAGCCAGGATATTCAGGTGGGCCGGGAGGCATTTGCTCAAACAGTACCGGTCCAGGATGGTTTGCCGGGCATTTCTGCGCAGGTCGACGAGCTTTTCCTGGCGGTTGAGGGCGAAGATTACGGTTTTGGCGATTTTCTCGGAGGAATGGAAGTCCGTGAGCAGACCGTTTGTCCGGTGGGTCAGTACCTCGCGTACGGGCTCGGTATTGGAACCCACAATCAGGCAGCCGCAGGACATCGCTTCGAGGAATGACCAGGAGAGCACAAAGGGCCAGGTCAGATAGACGTGGACGGAAGACGCCAGGAGCACCTGCTTGTAAACGCCGTAGGGCAGTGGGCCGGTGAAATGGACGCGCTTCTCGTCTACCTTGGTTCGCTCCAGGGCCTGTTGCTTGTAGCTTTGGCCGTCCGGGAGTTTTGGGCTGTAGCAGACCCGGTCGTCGCCCACGATGAGCACGTGGCAGTCCGGGCGCTCGTCCAGGATGGCGGGCAGGGCGTCGTAAAACTGGGGAAATCCCCGGTAGGGCTCCAGGCCACGCGAGCAGTAGGTGACCAATTCCTTGGCCCCGGTCAGATCCGTGTCAGGCAGATCAAGTTGGTCGATGGGCAGGAGGCCGTCCGTCTCGGGAGCGAAATATCGCGTGTTGATGCCGTCGTGTGCCTGAATGAGCTTGGGCTGGAATTCCGTCGGGAACTGCGAACGTTGCCAGTTGGTGGGGGTGATTCCGACGCGGCAGGAGACCAGGTCGTGCAGGATGGCGGAGTTGCGTATTCGAAGCTGGGCCTTTTCCAATTCGTTGCGTTTTCGATCATCAAAGCTTATTTCCGGGCCGTTGGCGTTGTAATACCATTCGTAGTAGCCGATGAAGGGTGTGTCCGGGAAGACATCGCGTGTGAACAGGGTTTGTCCCCAGCCGGAGTGGCCCAGGATGACATCCGGGATAAAACCTTGTTTTTTGAGGGCGTTCATCAGTCGCAGCATGCCCATTCCGTGGCGGACGCCGTCCTCGAAGTTCTTGGACAGGGGAAAGGCCTGATCGCCGGGTTCGCCTTCCGGTTTGAAGACCGCCTTGTTCACGCCGGGAATTTTCCACTCCTCGCGCGGATTCTTGGTGGCGAACACCACCTGGTTTCCCGGAGTGCGGCCCAGGTATTCGCAGATGTGTCTGAATTGAGCGGGGAAATTGTTGTGAGTGACGAGAACGCGCATGCTTTCTTCCATTATGGCAGAGGGTCAGTCTTGCGGGGGGCGGTATCAGTACCGCCGGGAATTGTCGTTTACCCGGAATAGATACCCACCAATAGCAAAGAGTGCAACTGTAACCATAATGAGGAAGGAATATCCGGTGATTACGTTGCGGGGCAATCGGTCTTGATCAGACAGCGCTGGATATAGCTTTGCAACTCCTTGCGGTCCAGGGGCTTGGCCAGAAAGAGGGTGGCACCGAGCTTGAGCAGGTTGGAAATTTCGCTGATGCCCACCACGGCGGACATGATGATGATGGGAAAACCCATGAATTGTTGGTCGCCGCGCAAGGTCTGTATGAGCTGCTGACCGTCCATCTCGGGCATCATAATATCGGTCAGGAGCATGTCGAAGTCATTGCAAGCGGTCAGGGCTTCATAGGCGTGTTTGCCATGGGGGCTGACAAAGGCCGTATGCCCGAGATCTTCCACTATTTTGACGGCGAGTTTTTGTGAGATTCTGTCGTCTTCGGCAATGAGTATCTTGGCCATCGGGTTGCCTTTCTTGTGGTGTTTTTGTCTGTAATCGAGGGTAAAATAAGTATGTTATCGTATTTGCGTTGTGGCTTAATTTTATTTGTACCATGCTCGTGACAAAAGTAAAGTCAATCGCTTTATAAATTGACCGGTTGAGGTCGCCGATGATGAATTTATAACGGCTCAAAAATAAGCGCGCCCGGCCTTTTGAGGACGGGCGCACGTGGTTGCGGCATCGCCTCGGTTAGAGCTTTTCCAC
The DNA here is from genome assembly GCA_963662475.2 of uncultured Pseudodesulfovibrio sp. GTDB lineage: Bacteria > Desulfobacterota > Desulfovibrionia > Desulfovibrionales > Desulfovibrionaceae > Pseudodesulfovibrio. The sequence goes on along the minus strand of CAXXUE010000003.1, from coordinate 110,476 downwards.
GCGCATGGAATCGCCGAAATCGCAGGTGAGCTTGTAGTTGCCCTGCGCGGTTTCGACCGTAAAATCGTTGCCTGGGAACAGAGTACAGGCGGCCTCAAAGCCGTCGTTGACCATAATGTCTTTAGCTTCGCCGTTTGATTCAAATCGGATGGTGGTTCCGTCCGCCAAGGTAATCATTTCGCCGTGATGAACGTCAGTCGGAAGATCCGATTCTGTGAATTGGGACATGTTTTCTCCTCCTGCTAGCTGTTATGTGACAAGTATCCCCCATGCATCCCCCTTACACCGTCGGTAAAAAAAAGGATAGTCAAATCCCTGTATGAATCAGGGCTCGGGGCTGGTTATCCCGGACCAAGTGGTGTATGAGGTATCCAGGAGATTTTGCAGGTGAATTCTATTATTCTCGTCGTGGATGGCGACAGCTCAATACGCGGGCTGATCAAGGACGTTCTCTCCCACCGGGGGTATCAGGTGGAGATGGCTTCCACGGTGTCCGAAGCCTTGGCCGTTTTGGATCGTTCGATGCCGGAACTCATTTTTTGCGCCCAGGAGCTGGAGGACGGCACGGCTGGAGAATTGTTGCGTTTGGCCGAAGCGCGAGGAGTCGAGGCGTTGCTCCTGCTCCTTGTGGATATCACCGAAAAGGATCTCAGCCGACTTGTGGACGAGCACGGAGCGTTCACCTACCTGGCGAAACCCGTGGATCGGGGGCGGCTGGAGTTTATCGCCTCCCAGGGCTGCAAGATAAGGAAACGCACGTTCGGTGACCGGCGGCGGGAGCGGGAGCTTTCCCTCTCCAGGCGTTTCCTGAGTGCCGTGATGGGGACGGGGGAAGAAGCCATGTTTCTGCTCGACGGACAGGGCGTGATCGTGGAGACCAATCTTGCCGGGACAGGGTTGGTTGACGCCGAGAAGAGCGGGATCGTGGGACATCCATATCTTTCGTGTTTGCCCGATTCGTCTATCGAAGTGCAGCAGGAAGTCATGATCAAGGTTTGGAAAGAGCACCGGATGCAGCGCATCGAGGAGCACCGTGGCGGCGTGGTCCTGGACTCGCGCATCACCCCCGTTCTCGACGATGGGGTAATGGCCGGAATGGTGGTGACTACACGGGACATCACCGCCCAGCGACGTTCCGAAGTGGGGCTGGCCGAGAGTGAGAAACGCTACCGCAGCGTGTACGAGGCCGCCCGCGACGCCATTATCATGCTCGACCGGAATGAAGGCTTCATTTTGGATTGCAATGCCGCAGCCCGAAGGCTTTACGGGTATTCCACCGAAGATATGCTGGGTCTGACCATCGCGGATTTGTCCGACGAACCCGAGCGTTCCCTGAATGCAATCCGGTCCGGTGTGGAGCGGATACCGATGACCCACCATCGCCGTCAGAACGGCGAGGTCTTTCCGGTGGAACTTTCGATGAGTCATTTCATGCATGACGGACGCGAGGTTTCCACTGCGTTTGTGCAGGATATTTCTCACCGCAAGGCCGTGGAGGAAGCACTCAGAGAGGGCGCGCGGCTGTATAGGGCCGTGGTCGAAGATCAGACGGAGCTTATTTGCCGGTATGCGCCGGACGGGAAGTTGACCTTTGTCAACGGCGCGTATGCCAAATTTTTCGGCGTGGATGAGGACGACGTGATCGGCAGCCGTTTTTTCCCTCGGCAGGCCGAGGGCGAACGACGCGAATTACAGTCGTGGCTCAAGGCTGCCGGAATCGACAACCCGGTGTTCGACCGGGAACAGCGCGTTCGGCGTTCCGATGGGCAGGAGCGGACGATATTGTGGACCAATCGCGCCATTCTCAATCACCGGGGAGATGTGCTGGAAATCCAAGCCGTGGGTCGGGATGTGACTGAGCGCAAGAATGCCGAGAACGCCTTGAACCATGCCATGGCGGAAAAGGAGCGGTACCGGCTCAATCTTGAGGCCACGTTCCAGAGCATTCCCGATGCCATCATCACCGTGGATAGCGATTTCAAGGTCATCGCCACCAACAGCGCGGCCGGAATCCTGCTCGGCGTGGACCGGGAGCGGGCCGGTCTGCGCAGTCTGGACGAACTTCTGCCGGTCAAGGGAAACCCCTGCGTTAGCGTGCTCAAGCAGGTGCTCAAGACCAGTAAGCCCGTGCGTAGCTACGAAACCGAACTTGATGTTTTGTCTCTGGGAGTGCGCATGGTGGAGCTCAACTGTTCGCCGCTCATTGATCAGAACAAGCAGCATACGGGTGCGGTTCTGGTGGTGCGGGACGTGTCGCGGATCGTGGACCTGGAGAAGCGATTGCACGAGCGGCATGGTTTTCGCGGCATCATCGGCCGCAGTTCCGGTATGCAGGATATCTACAAGCTTCTGGAACAGCTCTCTTCTCTGGACTCCATCGTGCTCATTCTCGGCGAATCCGGCACCGGAAAGGAACTGGTGGCCGACGCATTGCACTATGGCGGCTCCAGGGCGGGTAATCCGTTCGTCAAGGTCAACTGCTCGGCTCTGTCCGAGAACCTGCTGGAGAGCGAGTTGTTTGGTCATGTGCGTGGCGCATTCACCGGAGCGGTGCGTGACAAGGTGGGACGCATTCAGGCCGCTCAGGGCGGTACCCTGTTCCTGGATGAAATCGGCGATATCTCACCGCTAATCCAGCTCAAGCTCCTTCGGTTCCTGGAGCAGAAAGAATATGAACGGGTGGGCGAATCCCGGACCTGCACGGCGGACGTGCGTATTATCGCGGCCACCAACGTGAACCTGCTGGAAGCGGTCCGAATCGGTGCTTTTCGCGAAGATCTGTATTATCGCCTCAATGTAATGCCGGTCCGTTTGCCGCCTCTGCGGGAGCGTCAGGGTGACATCCCCCTTCTGGTGAAGCACTTCCTGGAGATTTTTTCAGGCCAGTTCAACAAGACTTTTGCCCGGTTGTCCGGAGAGGTTCTGGACCTTTTCATGGGGTACCGCTGGCCGGGAAACATCCGTGAACTCAAGCATATTTTGGAGCATTCCTGCATCCTGTCGCCGGGCGGGGAGATCGCGCTCAAACACATGCGGGGTGACCTGGTCGACCAGATGCGCGCCAGCGGATTCGGGCCACAGGTCGTGGCCGGGACGGAATACGCGCCCCTGTCGGAGGGCGCACGCAAGGCGAGCCGTGAGGATATCCTTGAAGCTCTGAAGAGGTGTGGCGACAACAAGGCCAAGGCCGCCCGTCAACTCGGCATGCACCGGGCCACGCTCTATCGCAAACTCAAGGCGTGGGGTATGGACTGAGGCCCTACTGCCACCTAACCTTTGTCGTTTCCAGAAAATATTATAATCGATCTAATGAGTCGATATGATGCAATGGTGCCTCTCTATTGCTATGGTGTCTCTATGAAGTAAGCATTGGTTGCGTTCAAGGGTACTGCCCGTGATCGGAGCCGGAGGCGGGTTGATGGTGAAAACGATAGAGCCTCAGGAATTTGATGTTGAATTGCAGAGTTGCCGCGAGCCTTTTCTCGTGGCTTTTCTCAAGCGTAACGAACGATTTCGGAGACAATTCCGGGCCCTTGACGAGGCCTCCGAACGCCATGCCGACAGGCTTCGCTGTTTTTTGTACGACACCGACTACCTGGATACGGCCATGCAGCGTTTCATGGTCAAGGGAACGCCTACCTTCCTGCTGTTTTCCGAAGGCCGCGAAGTGGATCGCCTCATCGGCGAATCCGACAGAGAGACCCTGGACGAATTCATCAGCAATGCCATTGATCACGCCTGATTTTTCCCTATAGAATATCCCTCGAACGATTGTGCCCGGACCCTTCCGGGGAACGGCTTGCCGAAGTGACGCGGAAAAGCGAACAGGACGCCCCGAATGGGGCGCCCTGTGAATGTGGCATGGACCCAGGAGGTGTTCTTATTACTTCGTGTCCATGCCATGACACGTGGTCAGACTATGTCGATGTCGTCTGCCACGAGGTTGGAGCCGTCGCTCTCCGTGATGGTTGCCAGGACTATTTCGTCATCGGCTACAGTGTCGTTGGGATCGAAGTAAAGCGTTCCGGCGGAGCAATCGGTCGGGCTGGCGTAGATCAGGCCGGAATTGGCCCCCGCGAAGTCGATGCCGCCTTCGTAAAACTCGGCTTCAACCACGGCGAATTGGTTGACATCGAGTGTGCCGTTGTTGCTGTCGAAGTTGAATCCGGAATTGTACAGGACTATCGTGTCCACAGCCGACTGGAAGTCGAGGATGGTGTCCGTTCCGTCCCCGGGTGAGGTGAAGACAAAGGTGTCGTCTCCCTTGCCACCGGTCAACACGTCGTCGCCCATGCCGCCGATGAGCAGGTCGTTGCCTCTGCCGCCATCAAGGATGTCATTGCCGTTGCCGCCGAGGATGGCATCCTTGCTGTTGCCGCCGATAAGCAGATCGTCGCCGCCGGTGCCGAAGATGACATCGCGCCCGGAGTCGCCGTCCAGGGTGTCGTTGCCCTCGCCGCCAGTGAGGGTGTCGCCGCCTTGACCAGGCAGGTACTCGCCGAATTCACTTTGTTCCTGGGCCAGGTCGATGGAGAGTTGCGCCGAGGCCGTATCGCCGTCGCCGTCGGTGACCATGTAGTCGATGGTCACGGTTCCGAATTCACCCTCGATCGGGGTATAGGTGATGGTGCCGTCCGCAAGGAATGTGACAGTGCCCTCGTGGGGGGAGTCCGCCGCCAGGGCGGCACCGGTCAGTGCGCCCGCATCCGTGCCGAGCAAGGCATCGCCTTGGGTGAAGACATTGTAGCTTATTGCCGTGTCTGGAGCCGTATCCTGGATAAAGCTCGCGTCGTCCGCAGTGGGGCCGTCATCGTCCACCGTGATGGTGAAGGAGCCGGTGGCCATGCTGCTGTCGCCGTCCGTGGCCGTCACTGCGATAGTAATGGCGTAGGGATCATCGGGGTCGGACAGGTCGGCGTGCATGAGGGGGGCGTATTGAGTGAACGTGTACCCGGCTGCATCGGTCTGGATAGCCCAGCTTCCGTCGTTGGCTGTCAGGGTGCCTGATTCGTCGTCCCAAGTTGCTCCGTCGGCAGCCAGAGCGACGGTTGCACCGGCCGCGTCCGCGCCGAAGTCCACGGACAAGGTGCCATTCAAGGTAACCAAACCGTCGGTTTCATCGCCCGAGACATTACTCCTGGCAATGACCGGCTGGGAGTCGGGGGCCAGTGTGATGGTCAGTTGTGCCATGGCCGCGTCTCCGTCTGCATCCTCGACAACATAGTTGATGAGCACGGTGCCCGCTTCGCCTGGCACCGGCACATAGGTGATGGTGCCCTGAGCGTCAAAGGTCACTGTGCCTTGGAGGTTCCTGTCTTGTGCCAGAGCGGCTGCAACCAGAGTGGTCTGCGGCGTGCCGTCGAGAACGTTGTGGGTAACCGGGGTGTTCTCGGCCTCGGCATCCTGAACAACGGTCTGGGCTTCAATCGGAGTGGTGTTGTCCGCTCCATCGGTTGGGGCCGGAGGCGGAGGGTCACCGTCTGTCGAGCCACCGTCATCGGTGGGCGGATCGGCGGGCGGATCGGCGGTATCATCTGCGATGGTCTCCAGGGGAGGGGGATCGTCGTCCGGGGTGTCCCGATCTCCGTCGTCTCTTCCCTGACCATCGCCAAAGCTCGTGCCTCCCCCGACGTCGGAGCCGGAGCCGGAGCCGGGGTCATAGGCGTCGTAGCCGATGTCCACAACCTGCCCCATAGGTTCGCCCGAAACTCCGTCATCACCGCCTGCTGCAGTCTCCATGGCGAGGAGAGCGGCGATCTCCGCATCGGTCAACTGGATCGGTTCGTCCTCGTCGCCGTCGTCGCTCTGCGTCGGCTCCTGGCCCACGCCGGGCTTGTATTCGCCGGTCTGGTTGTCAATGGTCTCAAAGACCTGTGGCGGGATGACGTCCTGAGGATCGCCCGGAGAGCGAGGCGGATCGCCCAATGTGGTCAGAGGGGCGGCACGGATGATGGTGGAAATGAAGCTTGAAGGCATTTCGTCCGGCGCGATGAGGCTTCCGTCGAAATCGACACCCGAGAACATGCCCGCCTTGTCGATGATCACCTGGTTGAAGGCGGTGCTGATAACGACCGTATGACCTTCACCCATTTTGTCTACGCCGATGAATTCGCGGTTGTGGTCGATCTGGACCATGACCTCGGTTCCTCGGATGCCGATGGTGGCCATGGGGGTGGTCAGGTTGAAACTTTCCGGATTGGCTTTGACGATCTCACCCGAAACGACACGCAGGACGCCTTTGACCATGTGGAAGTCAAGACTCCCGTCGTCGCCAGTGAAAACGTAATCGTCCAATCGGACAGCCGAATCGGCACCCTGACCAAGCACCGTGTTGTCGGTGAACTTGATTTCGACGTTGCTGTCGGTCTCGGTGACAATTTCCTCGCCTTTGTAAACTGGCGCGCCTTCGGTGAGAGGTCTTTGTGAGCTTCCGCTAATTGCCCATACGGAACCAGATTGAGAGATAACGCTGCCAATTTGCATCCCTGTAATGGCATCAGTCATGACTGAGCCCTCCCCTTTTGCAAATTGGATAAACCTTCTACTCAATATATAACCTAACTTGAGCGATTCACGGCCAAGAAACATAGTGCCACACCGCCATATCACTCTGTATTTTTATGATTTTTTCTTAGGCAGCCTTTGCCTCGGTCGTTCACCCATTGGGTGTGGCAGAACGTTCTGACTACTTTTTGCCCATCACCCTTTTGATGGCCTGCTTCAATTCATCCATGTCCACGGGCTTGGCCAGATAGTCGTCCATCCCGGCCGCCAGGAACTTCTCCCTGTCACCTTCCATAGCGTAAGCCGTCATGGCGACGATGGGGATGTCATTGTTCTTTTCGCCCGCCTCACCTGCCCGAATCATTCTGGTCGCTTCAACGCCATCTATGACCGGCATTTGAACGTCCATCAAAATCAGGTCAAAGGACTCTTTGTGCAAGACTTCCAACACCTGTCTCCCATTCTCCACAGGTGTCACTTCGAAACCCATTTTTTCCATCTGCTTGACGGCCGTCATACTGCTGACCGGGTCGTCCTCAACCAGAAGAATTTTTCCCGTTGCACCCATAAGCCGAGTCCCGGCTTCAACGATTTCTCCAGTTGAGGAGGGTGTTGCATCCAGCAGAAAAGTGATGGTGAAATATACGGTGGTGCCCTTGCCCATCTCACTTTCAACGGAAATATTGCCGCCCATCAGTTCAATCAACTTCTTGCAAATGGAAAGGCCGAGCCCAGCCCCCTGATGGGTGCGCGTATACCCTTCGCTGCCTTGGGTAAAAGGCGTGAAGAGCTTATTTATGTTATCGTCGGATATCCCACACCCCATGTCGGAAATCGAAAACAAGATTCTGGCCTGCTCATTTTCGATAGCAGGCAGTGGGTAGACTGCTACCAAGACTTGGCCTGAATCCGTGAACTTCAATGCATTCCCAATAATGTTGACAAGCACCTGTTGTAGACGTGCCGAATCGCCAAGAACCATTCTTTGGACTTCGGGGTGAATGTCTAAGTTCAAATGAACTCCCGATTGTTCTGCTGTGGGTTTGAACAGTTCTACAGTTTGGCTAAGAGCCACAAACAGGTCGAACGGCTCGGACCTGATGTCCAGCCTGTTGGCCTCGACTCTGGAAAGATCTAGTATGTCGGTAAGCAGGCGCGTCAGTCGCTTGGATGACTGAATGGCCATCAATGAATACTCTTTTTGCTCGTTGTCGAGTTCAGTGGTTTGCAAAAGCTGGAGCATGCCTGTGAATCGGCGTGCAAATATGACCCACCTGAGCCGGTAATCGGCGTCGAAATTTGACCCACCCCGGCAAGCCCCTCAAGGTCACGAGAAAATCGTGACGGGAGGGCCAGCGAGGAGATGCTGACGGTGGAAACAATTCGAAAGATTAAGGTGGCCCATGACCGGCATGAGACGCCGATCAGGCAGATATCCAAGAATTTAAACATGAGCCGGAATACGGTCCGCAAGGTGTTGCGCTCGGAGGAGACGCGCTTCGAGTACAAACGAGCGATCCAGCCCATGCCCAAACTTGGTGAATTCACGACCTGGCTGGAAAGCGAGTTGGAGCGGGATGTCGGGCTTCCACGCAAACATCGACGCACGATCAAGGTCTTGTTTGAGCAGCTTCAGGGGCAAGGTTACGAGGGAGGCTATGATGCTGTCCGGCGTCATGTCTCCCGCTGGCGCGAAGCCGAAGGGCACAGGGTGTCGCAAGCCTTTGTCCCGCTGACTTTCGCCTCTGGAGAGGCCTACCAGTTCGACTGGAGCCACGAGCAACTCGAAATTGACGGCATGCCAATGACGGTCAAGACCGCGCACATGCGATTGTGCCATAGCCGGATGGTCTTCTGCTTCGGTTACCCTCGGGAGACCCAGGAGATGGTATTCGACGCCCATCAGCGCGGCTTTGCCTTTTTCGGCGGATCTTGTGGCCGAGGTATTTACGACAACATGAAGACCGCAGTGAACAAAGTTCTACGCGGCAAGCAACGCGAACTCAATTCCCGCTTCGAGCAGATGTGCACTCATTACCTGGTGGACCCCACGCTGTGTACGCCTGCTGCTGGCTGGGAAAAAGGACAGGTGGAAAATCAAGTCCATCTGGTACGTACTCGTTTTTTATCCGGCAGATGGCGTTTCGGGAGCCTTGAGGAGTACAACGCCTGGCTGCTGGAGCGAGCTATTGGTTGGGCCAAGACTCAGGCTCATCCGGAGATTACGGACAAGACGATCTGGGAGGTCTTCCTGCAGGAGCGTGAAAACCTAATCAAGCCCGCAGCCCCTTTCGATGGCTACCGTATTCAGGAATGCCGGGTTTCCTCCACATGTCTGGTGCGGTTTGATCACAACCGGTACAGCGTACCCTGCGAGGCGGCTGGACAGGCGGCGCAGATCAAGGCGTACGCCGACCACATCTCGGTGATTCGCGATGGCCGGGTGCTGGCCGTACATGCCCGCCGATTCGGCAGAGAAAAGACTGTCTATGACCCGTGGCACTACGTGCCTGTCCTGGAGCGTAAGCCCGGAGCGCTCCGCAACGGCGCTCCCTTCCAGGACTGGAGGCTTCCTGCGCCGATGGAGCAAATCCGTCTGTCCCTGCGGCGGCATAAGGACTGGGACCGACAGTTTGCGGGTATCCTGACAGCGGTGCCCAGCCATGGACTCCAGGCAGTAACCGACGCCTGCCAGGCGGCCCTGGACCAGAACACGGTGAGTCGGGACGTGGTCCTTAACATCTTGAACCGCTCCCGTGATCAAAGGCCAACCCAAGAGGTTTGCGTCCCCGATCACCTCAGGATCAAATGCGAGCCTGTGGCCGACTGCGGACGTTATGACCAGCTATTGGAGGCGAGCCATGCTTCGCAATGACATCTTGGCTTTGCTCAAAGAGCTCAAGCTGCATGGCCTGCGCGGAGCTTACGACGAGATGCTTGAGCACGGTCGTCGATCCGGGGCCACTCTGGAACGGTTTCTGTTAGATCTGCTCAAGGCGGAACAGGCCGAGCGCCGCGTACGCAGCATCCGATACCGCCTGGGGATCGCCAGATTTCCCGTGAGCAAAGATCTGGACGGTTTCGACTTCCAGGACTCGCACGTCGGTGAGGCCAGGATCAGGGATCTATACCACGGCGGCTTCATGGAGAGCTGGATCAATGTGGTCTTTGTAGGCGGCACGGGCACCGGAAAAACGCATTTAAGCATCGCCATCGGCTCCAATGCCGTGCGCAACGGCGCCCGAGTGCGCTTTTTCAATCTGGTGGACCTCGTCAACCAGCTCGAGCAGGAAAAGGCGGACGGCAAGGCCGGACGGCTGGCCGAGACTTTGGCGCGCTTCGACTTGGTCATCCTGGACGAACTCGGCTACCTGCCGTTTTCCAGGTCAGGAGGCCAGCTGCTCTTTCACCTGCTCTCAAAGCTCTACGAGAGGACCTCGGTGCTGATCACCACGAACCTGAGCTTCGGGGAGTGGTCACAGGTCTTTGGAGACGCCAAGATGACCACGGCCCTGTTGGGACCGCGTCACACATCACTGCGAGATCATCGAAACAGGCAATGAAAGCTGGAGGCTGAAACAAGGCAGGGGACAGCACCAAGGGCAGGACGCATAAGCGTCGGCGGCAGGGTCGGGAATTCCGGTCGCCCTCCGGGCTCCCTCCATTCCCGACCCTGCCGCCGTCCCCGGAAAAGCCTCCCCCCAACACCCGAAAACCACGTTCGGGGTGGGTCAAATTTCGACGCCGATGATGGGTCAACTTTCAACGCCGATTGACAGCATTTTTGTCTCCGAGCTTCCGAGACGAACGGCGCATAGAGCGGAAGCAGCGTATGTTTGTATGCCAATTGCTCAGGCGTAAGCCCCAGAGGCTGTGGGTAATGCTTGGACAAGGTTTCGAGGTGGGACGGCAGGTCGACTGTGGCGACGACCATTCGATTGCCGAAGGCCTCGTCGAGCAGTCGTTTTGGGCTGGTTATGCCGAAGTGGACTCCGGCCCGCGCCACAGTGCTGTATATGATCTCTTCAGGGTATGGCACGGGGAAATTGAGCATGGGCCTATCCCGTATTTAGCCAATCCTCCATGTCGAAGATGACGGAGGAACGTTTAATGTACCCGTACATGTCGTCGTTCGCTTGGGAATACATGAACCGGAGATCCTTTGATTCCAGCGTATGCCAGTCCTTTCGAGGAATCGACTGCCGATTTTCCCTGGGTTTTTCCCGAGGGAGTTCATTAGATTCATACCACGACAGGACCATTGAAACCATATCTTTCGTCACGAGTTCAGGGTGCTCCTGAACAACTCGCCTGACCAACGGGGTGATGGTGTTTCGCTCGCAATCCATACCTGCGAGTAGGTTGTAGAGGCGCTGGGCTTTGGGGTTATCTTCAAAGCCTGTCTTACTGCCATCAGTGGCTTCCTTGGTCCCTATCGAAGCCGTTAGCTGAAGCAGTTTCTTGTCGATGTCCGGGACGATCAGGTCTGAGAAAACGGCTATGCGGTCTGGATCACCAGATCGAAGCGCCGCCAGCATAGGGTGGACCGGCCTCAGTTCGTCTTCGTAGACTTTTCCCAGGAGCCCGGTCGTAATCCTCTCCACTCCCGTGGCAATGGCGCGTAGCTGAGCGAGAACGAACAGTTTCACCACGATGTCGATGACGCCCTGAGACAAATCGTACCAGCAAGCCCGCACTTCTTCGTTTAGGCTTTCATCGCGCCGTTGCAGCCATTGATAGGACCAGAGCTTGTCGGTGAATGCCACCCATTCCGTTTTGCGGAGTTTTCCTGTCGCATGGTCGACAACGGGAGTCGGGGCTGTCATCGGCTCCCAGAGAAGGGCCCCGAAGCCTGCGCCGCGCCGCGCAGAGCGCAGATCCTTTTCAAAAATGGGCCTGGCTTTTGGCGTTCCGACAAAAACAACCGGCAGGCCGATAACATTAACCAATGTGACGAAGAAATTGAGCATTTTTTCGACGCCGCCTGATCGCTTGCGGCTGAGATGCTGTATTTCGTCGATAACCAGTACGCCGATGGCATGGGCATTGGCTACCTGACTCATCATGGCCAGCAGAGTTTCTATCCCCTGCCGTTTGCGGGTGTACTTGGTTTCGTAGTCTGTAAAGAGTACACGGTCGAGCGCCCGGAAGAACTGGATGCAGAGGTTCTTAAGAGAGCCATCATGCGGGCAGTCCACTTTGAGGTAGGCGAGTTGGATGAAGTTGTACTTCTCGTGAAATATCACCTGTGGGTACGTGGAGAGAATCCTGCTCAGGGTCGTGCTTTTCCCGCTCCCGGAGCAGCCGATCAGCGCGAGGCTTGATGCCGTGGACTTGGCCTGATGGAAGCGGCAGACCTCAAGGTCACCAGTCATGACCCGTTCGTAGCCGTTCTGCATGTGCGTGTTCAAGGAGCCGTCTTCCAGGTTGCGGCCGACATACCCGCGACGGATCATGATGGATATCTTCTCTTCGAGCTGGATATGGGCCGTAAGTGGTTGGAAGAAGTCATCTAAAAGAGAAGAAATGACATGCGCCCTTTCGCGTCCCTCGGCAAAAATCGTCTTGGGATCAAATTGCACTTCCCCAGTCAGATTGCTGATGACCTTGGCGTTGTTCATCAAAGGCGGCAAGGCCTCAATCAAAGGATTGTCCTTGTACTGAGGAATGCTGCTCGGCTCATATACTGCTGTCATCATATTCTTTGGGGGGGGCATCTACTTGTCCTCGCTGCCAAAAATTTCATCCGTCAAGTCTGGATAGGAGTAATCTTCTACCATATTGTCTTCAAATGGGATCGCCTTGGCTTTTACTGCATTCGTTTTTTGAGCATTCTTTTGGCTGCGCTGCTGCCGTTCAGCTTTCTTTTCGTTTTCCCGGTTGGTACGGATGCTTCGGATTCGTTCGGCTTTCGTTCTTCCGTCTTCAGGCGGTGCATACCCTTCGGCCTTGGCTATAATTGCGGCCACATGCTTTTCATGCCGTCGTTTATGGGTCTCCATGCTCATCTTGCTGCTGGCTACGACTTTTTTCTGCTCGTTCTTGATATTCCACACGTCCCAGATGGACGCGCCAGCGAATTCCCGTGACCGGGGCGTCAGGCGGCAAGTCCAGTACTCCGTGGAGTTCTTGGCAGTGAAGAGGTAGATGATATCAGCGCAGGCAGGGTCATAGGCGGCTTGAAGCCCTGCAGGCCTCCGGACCTCCCTGGCCCGATGGAGCCAACCCTCGGCAACCACTTCCGGAGACGTGTAGTATACGCCGAAAACCGAAACGCCCATATCGGAGACTGTAGCCTTGGTTCTCGGCAATAGGCTGATACGAATGGCGTCCTCTGAGGCAGCGCGTAACCGCCCTGTCCGGTGTTGGATGCCCCAGTTCCAAAGCGACAGAGGGGTCATTTCCAGATTCGCAGGCATGTCCGGCTCTCTGTCATAACGTTCGAGTACTGCGGACTGGTTATGCATCAGCACGGACGACAGGATAATCTCCTTGAAATCCCGTATGGAGAGCTTGGCATCCAGTCGGTAATCCCTGCCGCCTTGTTTCCGTACAATGGTTTCCCTCACGACGCCGGGGGCGAAGGGCTTGAAGTCGGCTTGGATCGTGCTGAAATTGCGTTCCACAATCCCTTTCGCATCCCCTCGATAGGGAGGGGTGTTTTCGATTCGCACAGAGAAGCTGCTTTCCAGAGATTCGATTTGATGCCCCAACAGTTCGCCTCTATCCGCCAGTATCGCGTCCGGCAATCCGATTGCCGGCCAGTCCGCTTCGGATATTTCGAACCCGAATTCTTCGCAAAGTCGCACTTTGTTGCCCAAGGCCATGGTCAGGGCCTGGATGGCGGCGGGGTAGGAAGGATTTTCAAAGCCCACATAGAATCCGGCCACCATGCGGCTGAATACGTCCATGACGAAATAGACCACGGGCCGCCCGACGATGTTCCGCCTTTCACTGTCCGAAACCAGATAGATGTCGGCAATGGTGGCGTCTATCTCGTAACGGGAGCCCGGTCCAAGCGCGTCTGCCGCAGCTGTCGAGAGAATAGGCCTGGTGTCCTTGTTGAATTCGATTCTGCTTTTTCGCTTCTTGAGCGTCTCGGGCAACTGGTACTCACGCTGATAGAAGTGCTGCATCTGCCTTCGCGTAGGCATTTCCGATTCTTTGATGTCCGGAAAATACTGCTCGTAGATGTCCTTGAATCGCCTGTGTGCATAAGGGAAACTGCATCCTTTGTCCTTGAGCAGGTACTTGTCAATGGCCATCCGGAACAGCCGTTCGGTCTGAGCGTCGATGGTCGCACCGACCCCGGGCGTGAACGTGCGGCGCCTGCCGAGTTTCTTGCCAGAGGCGACCCGCTTTTTCCCTTTGCCTCCGGAGTTCTTGTAATCTGGAAGCAAGGCATTGGGTGTTTGGCCCCTTTGCCAATAGCGTCGCAGCAACTTGTACAATTGGGGTTTTGAGGCTTTCCCGGTCTCCAGGACATTATTTATGAGGGCGGTCAGAGCCTTGCGGTTGTAATATTCTGGATCGCTGACGATCCCCCGGACCAGCGCAAAGTTTGCATCCCGTTTGGTTTGGGCCGGACTGCCTTGTTCAGGCATTTCCAGTGCAAGTCTGGCGTGCGGATCTTCCACCCGGAAAAGGATTTCGTCCTCGAAGGCTTTTGCCAGGTCGTCCACAAGGACCAGCGACGGGAAGCCCTTGGGATCTTCCAGGCCGATCCAGACCAGTTGTACCCCAAGCAGCGAGAGGACCCGGAACAGTTTCCCTTCATACTTGAGGACTTCATTGACCCTGAACATGAAGTATCTCCTGTATGGCGGTGGTTTCGGCGGTAACCAGGTCTGTCGGTGCGAGTTTGCGAAAGGCGATGTGAATGTCGAACAGGAAGCAACGTTGGGCAAGCAGTTGGCGGATTTCTCCCAGAGATTCGCCGAGGGAGAGGCCGTAGGCGACATCCAAGGATTTGGCCAGATCAATCAGCGTGGTGGCTTTGCTTTGGGCGAAATGGTGGCTGTAGAAATTCATTCTATGCGCCAGATCAATCTCAGGCAATTCGCCACGTTGCGCCGGGTAGAGCCATTTGATGTTTGCAAGGACGGCGGCCGGGATCTCCTTTTCCGTGATCAGATGCCAAGGCACGCCTTTGTGCTCCCAGTACCTGCGCTCCAATTCCAGCTTCTCGATTACACGGGGCTTCTGCAGCTCGCTGGAATATTTCGCCTGTAATGCGAATCGGAGTTCGTCGGAACGTGACGTGTCCACAAGAAAATCCGAGGACATGTATTGGGGTACGCCGGAGATTGCGGGGTGGGTGATGCCGTGTTGCTCGGCAATCTCAAGGGTCAGTTCTATTTGAAGCGGGAATTGTTCCCTGATTTCGATGACGTCCTCTTGCCATTCCAAGAGAAGGAAAACGGCAAGTTCAAGATCCGAGAAGAGGTGGTGAGTCCGTAGCGACTTGTGGCCGAAGACGCGATGGGAACGCCCCTGAGAGGGCAGGTCCCGTACCGTCAGCCAGGGCTTGTACTCGTTTCGCCTGCCGTCGCCGCGACCTTCCTTCAGCCATCGCTGGAAGGTCACCTCGGAATGGGAATATCGCTTGGCCATGAAAAGCCGCTCCTGATTTGCCATCTTCATAGCAACCGGAGCGGCTTTTGTTAACAACTTTATTGTGTCGTTAACAACTTTATTGTCTTGTTAACAACTTTATTGTTCTCCCACACTGATCCCTAACCCTGGGGGCGGCTGATGCCCACCGTGACTGTCTTGGCTTGGTGTCTGATGGTGTCGATGGGGCGGGTCATCTCCTCGATGGCCTTGTTCAGGATGGTCAGGATGTCTGCCAGACGGGCCTCGGTGGCGCAGATGTCCGGGGATTTGCTGACCAGCCAGAGCATGTAGTTGGCCAGGGATGCCGCCACGCGGGCGGGTAGGGCGGAGTCTGTGGCACCGGAGGCTATGCGGTCCACGCATTGGTTGAGGCTTGTGAGCAGCACGGACCGGTCCCATTGGGCCGGATTTTCAATCATTTTTCCGAGCAGGATGCGGGCGTTGCGGAAGGGCTCGGCGTGGGCGTCGATGGCCTTGGCCGCCATGACACCCCACCAGTGGCCGGCAACGGTCTCGGGCACGAAATCCAGGCCGCCTCCCACGCGCGGAACCTTGATGGTCGCCTCGGCCACGGCGTCGAACCGGGTCTCGTCCTCGGCGCAGAATACGATGGGTGAGCCGTTGTGCGCCTTGAAAATGGTGGTTTCCTTGACCGTGTCCATGACCACCATTTCGGGCAGGTCGGAGGCCATGACCAGGGTCAGAGGCTCGGTGGACAGGTCGATGTGTTTCTTGTCCTCGGTCACATCGCAGGGGATGGACTTGTAGCACAGCTCCGAGAGCTTGATACGCACTTCCTGGGCTGCGGTGCAGTTGCCGCCGTTGCCCACCAATGCCCAGTAGCGGTGCACGGGCGCGTATTTTTTTGCCACCTCGCCGATGGCGTCCTTGCCCGCGAGCACGGTGTCGATGACGTCCGGCAACCGCTCCAGGGCCGCCATGTCCTCGGCGATGGCGTTGGCGTCCATGGTGCCGAGCAGGTCGGCCAGCCACAGGGAGAGCAGCTTGCCCGCCGCCACCTGCGAGTAGAACGCCTTGGTGGAGGCCACGGCCATTTCCACGTCGCGCCCATTACTGGTGTAGATGTAGGAGTCGGATTTCTGGACCAGGGGGGAGTTGCGCCGGTTGACGATGCAGTTGATCCAGGCCCCTCGGTCACGGCAGAGGTCCACCACCCGGTTGGTGTCCGTGGTGGTGCCGCTTTGCGAGACCGGGATCAGCAGCACGTCCTCCATGGATTCGTCACCCATGAAGCCGACCAGCTCGCTGCCGGTGTAGGACTCGATGGACAGGCCGCTTCCCTTGAGGGCGCGGCGCAGCAGTTGGGCCACGGCCATGGCGGCCACGGCGGCTGTGCCCTGGCCCACGCAGACGATGCGCGAGAGCGGGGTCGTGCCCTTTTGCACGCGCTCGATCAGGGCCGGACCGTTGCCGAAGCCCTCGGGCAGGAAGGTGACGTGGCCGCCTTTCTTGAGATATTTGCCGTGCAGGGTGTTGCGCACGGAGCTGGAAGCCTCGTGGATCTCTTTCTCGATATAGTGGGTGTATTCGCCCCGGAAGATGTCCCGCGAGAAGATTTCGATGGATTCCTCCTTGAGCGGGACCGGTTCGCCTGTGTCCAAAAAACGGGCCATGGGCACGGCATCTGCCGGGTCGTCCTCGTGCAGCATGACGGATATGCCGCCCTGGCGGTGTACCACCATGGGGAAGGAGGAGCGGGCGCGGGCGGCCATGCCGTAGGCCTCGCTGGCCACCAGCCAGCCGTCCTGGGGCCGGCCCACGTAGAAGGACTGGCCCGACCCCTTCTGGGCCAGGAATTGGGAGTCGAAATCGTTCAGGTTCTGCATGACCACGGCCAGGGAGCCTTCGCATCGCTTGAGCACGTTGCGAAAACGCTCTTCGGCGTTTTCCTGCTCGGGCGCGTCCAGGTGAAAGAGCACGGGCAGAATCTTGGCATCCGTGGAGATGACGGGCGGGATGTACGCGCCCTTGGAGAGCACGGTTTCCTCGACCAGGGTGCGGTAGTTGTCCACGTCGCCATTGAGCACGAACATGGTTTTTTCCAGACCCGTGGACACATCGCCTTCCACCAGCCCGTCCACCGGGTGGCAGTTGGGCACGGAGATGATGCCATTGGATGCCCAGCGGGTATGGGCGATGATATTCAGGGTCACGAGGCCCTCGGCCATGGCCCAGAGCAGGGTGTCGTCCACGATGGATTGGCGCAGGGCCGCGCCGTTGTCGCCCAACTGGCCCACGAGCTGGGCCACCTTGTAGAGGAAGCGGCAGGCGGTGCGCCCGTCGTCGAGCTTGCGCACGAGGACCTGTCGAGTATCGGCATTGGCAATGGAACAGCGGTCGGCGAGTTGGGCTTTCTGGACCTTGGTCAGGGCCAGTTCCGGGTCGCGGTCCGCAGGAAGGATGAAGGCCACGGCAATGCCTGCCGAGTCGCGGCCGCGCACTTCGAGCTTGTCGATGGATTCGAGGACCAGTTCGGTGCCCCAGGCCAGGAAATGGCGGTCGCGGGCGTCACTGTTCCCGGCCAGGTCCGAGGGCATGAGGGCCAGGGTGCGGTCCACGTTTTCCAGAACTTCCCGTTCGATCTGCCACAAATAGTCGTCCAACTGTTCGTGCAGGGCTTCCAGTGCGTCGGTGCGCGGGCCCTGTTCCAGCTTGACTGCCGCGGCGTTGCGCAGTTTACGCAAGGCGTCCCGGATGGCGGAGAGCCGGGCCTTCACCTCGGGGTCGGCCACGATCTCCAGGTGCAGGCCAAAGGCCATCAGGTCGTAAAAGTGGTCGGCCATCTCGCTCAGGGGGGCGGCGGCGTCCGCGAGATCGCCCTTGAGGGCGGCGGCAAAGGCGGCTTCCAGGTGGACAAGCCATGCCGCGTCAACAGCTTTGGTCCACTGCCGGTTGCTTAAGAAACTTGCGATGCCACACATGGGATTAATGCTCCTGGTGATCGGTTTACCTGGGGCGTGGGCGCATGGCCCAGCCGCGTCTAGGAATTACTGTACATGCCATGCCTTGGCAAGCCTGGAACACGGTATTCCGTCAAGCAGGATACTTTTCGTTTCGAAGTGAGGCTGGACATATATTATTATATGGTCTAGTGGCGGATGACGATCCGGCTTTTACTGGCCGGATTCGACCGTTTTCTTTGCCGTGTCAGGAAAGCGGGCAAAGTATGCGTAACCTTGGCGGTGTGCGCGAGACGGCTACCAGACAACAACATGAGCCCATTTAAATATATTGTAAGAACTTGGTGTTCCATGGGGATTGTCCGCAAATTTGCGGCAGCCTTGGGGTCCATGCTCGCTCTGATCCTTTTTGTGGCGGCCATCGGATTTGGCGCGGTGCATGTGCTGGAGCAAAAGGCCGGGAAAATCCTGGCCGACTCCATGCGCATGCAGCGGCTGGCCCTGGAAGTGGATTCCCGCCTGCAATTGGCCCGACAAGCGGAACGCGACTTCGCCCTGCGAGTGAACGATCTCGGTGTGGAGCGCGCGCGTACCATCTACGCCGTGGAATTTGTCGAGCGCGTCGACGAGGCGAGACGCAACGTGCTCTGGCTTCAGGAAATGGAACGGTTCAGTGGCGGCAGGAAGGCTGCGGCCAAATCCGTCGCCCGACTGGCCGAGCTGCACGATGCCATTGATGCCTATGCCCTTCATTTTCGCCAGATGGTGAACAAGGTCGTCCTGTCCGGCGTGGAGGAAACTGATTTCAGGCGCATGATGGGAGAGTTGGAAGGCGACCACATGCTGCTCTCATCCCTGGTCCGTCAACTCGCTATATCCGCCACCGACGCGGCCCACAACGCGCACGAGGGTATTGCCCGGTCCAGTCTGCTGGTCAAGTACGGACTGGTCCTGAGTGTGTTGCTGGCCCTGTTGCTGGCCGCCAGCATCATCGGAGTGCTCAACCGGACTGTGGCCAGGAATGTGGTGCGGCTGAGCGACGCGGCCACCGAATTCAGTCTTGGCAACCTCTCAGCCCGGGTTCAGGTCTCGGGCGGTGATGAATTCCGTCAAATGGGCGAGTCCCTCAATGCCATGGCCGCACGGATCAACGCCCTGGTTGACGACCTCGAAGGGCAGGCGACTGTGGCCAGTGATCGGCTCATGGAGGCCATTGATTCCATTTCCGAGGGGTTCATGCTCTATAACCACCGGGAGCGGCTCGTGTTGGCCAACCGGAGGGTCCGCGAGATGGCGGGAGATAATTCTTCCTCCCTGCATGCCGGGATTTCGGCGGCGCAACTGCTGCGGCTCAACGCGGACAGCGGCTTGTTCGTCAATGCTCTGGGCCGCGAGGAGGAATGGGTGGAGGAGCGTTTGGCTCAGCATCGCAACCCCGGGGCACATGCGGAAGAGCCTCTGAGCGACGGACGCTGGATACTGATCAAGACCTACCGTACCGGGCGGAATGAGATTGTGGTCATCCTGAGCGACATCACCGAGAACAGGCGCCGTGATATGGATATGGTGTCCATGAATTCCGATCTGGAGGACTTGGTCCGGCAGCGCACCAAGGTCTTGGTGGGAAAGGCTATGGAGCTCAAAGAGGCCAACCTGCGGCTCATGGAACTGGACGGGCTGAAGTCCGCATTCCTGTCCTCGGTTTCCCATGAATTGCGCACCCCGTTGACGTCTCTGCTCGGGTTTTCCAAGATTATCAAACGTGATTTTATACGCTGTTTCATGCCTTTGGCCGGGGATGAGGAACAATTGCGTCTGGGTGAACGAATCCAGGCCAATCTGAATATCATCGGCAATGAGGGGGAGCGGCTGACCCGGCTCATCAATGACGTGCTCGACCTGAGCCGTATCGAATCCGGCAAGGAGCTTTGGCGATTCACCGAGGTTGACCTGGCCGGGGCCATCAATGTCGCCGTTGAAGCGGCCAACGGGCTTTTTTCCGGCAACCCCGAGGTCAAGCTGGTCATCCGCCGGTTTGACATGGTGCCTCTGGTGCATGCCGACCCCGATCGGTTGCATCAGGTACTCATCAACCTGCTCAGCAACGCGGTCAAATTCACCGAGGTGGGCGAAGTTGCCGTGGACCTGTATGTGGACGAGCGGGAGCGGGCACACATTTGTGTTCAGGATACCGGGCGCGGTATCGAGTCCAAGTTCCTGGAAGACATCTTTGATAAATTTCATCAGGTTCAGCAGGGCGATACCCTGACACAGAAACCTTCGGGCACCGGACTGGGGCTGGCCATCTGCCGCCAGATCGTGGAGCACTACGGCGGCACCATCTAGGCGGAGTCCTCACTCGGACGCGGTACGGCTGTCCATCTGGCCCTGCCTGTGGCCGTACCCAAGGGCAAGGCCCTGGTGCTGGTGGTGGACGATGATCCGGCGGCCCGCGATTATCTTTCCATGGTGCTCAAAAATGCGGGCTACGGCGTGCGCGCGGCCTGTGACGGCGAGCAGGCGCTCTCGCTGGCCACCCGGCATATCCCGGACCTCATCACCATGGATATACTCATGCCGGGCATGGATGGACGGGCGACCATTGCCCGACTCAAAGAGAATGAGAAACTCGCCTCGGTTCCTATCCTGGTGGTTTCCGTGGTGGAGGATTGCCACACGGCGGGTGGGGATGCCGTGTTGCTCAAGCCGGTCAATGGCGAGGCCTTTGTGGACGCGGTTCGCGCCCTGCTCGGCGAAGTGGGCGGGTATCATCCCGTGCTGGCCCTGGACGATGCGAAGGCGTTGGACTCTTGCGGTCTGGCAAGCCTGGACAGCGAGGAGATAACCCGGTGTTCCCTGGTCGATCTATGGCCTCGCCTCGAAGCCGGGTTTCGGGGCACGGTACTGGTCCCGCAGGGACTGTTCGAGCATGTGGATATGGCCCGAATCACCGCCATGCCCGATGTGCAGGTGCTCCTCTTGCCTGACGCCCTCCCTTCGGATTCGGTTGGGACATCAAGCATGGTCTCCTGATCTTTCGATTAGGCTTTTTCTGCGACTTTGTTAATAAATTTCTTCTCAACGCTTCAATATAGTGATATTTTTTTGATGTGTTGTGTTTAAAAAAGCCGAATGGGGGGCGATAACGATTATGCGGCGTGAATTTGGAACTATGCATTCGGCTCGCCTGGTTCTGTTTGGACTGTTGGCCCTGTTGCTGGTCCCTTCATTCTCTTTTGCCCAGACTTGTTACGTGCTAGGCATGTCCGCAGCCTTTTCCGGCCCCAGTCGGGGGTTGGGAATCGAATTGTATCGTGGGTCAGTGGCCTGTTTTTCCAAGATCAACAAACAGGGCGGTATCAACGGCAAGCCCATTATCCTGGAAACCTTTGATGATGGCTATCAACCGGAACCGGCCATCAAGAATTCCATCCAGCTCATGAAACAGGATCATATCCTGTGTCTGTTCGATTACGTGGGCACACCCACCGTGACCAGAATCCTGCCTCTCCTCAAGGGCTACTCCGGCAAGCGCAAACTTTTGTTCTTTCCCTTTACCGGAGCCGAGTCACAACGCCAGGAGCCTTATGCCAAATACGTGTTCAACCTGCGCGCATCCTATCGGCAGGAAATGTCCGGTTTGGTGGAGCAATTTCTCGGGCTTGGCCGCAAGCGGGTAGCCGTTTTCTATCAGGCCGACGCGTATGGCCGCAGCGGATGGGACGGTGCCCGCCGCGCGCTGTCCAGTCGTGGTTTGAGCCTTGTCGGGGAAACCACCTACCGGCGCGGGGCTATCTTTGCCGATTCCATGCATGAACAGGTGACCATTCTCCAGCGTTCGCGGCCGGACGTGATCTTTTCCGTGGGGTCCTATGCGGCCTGTGCCGCCTTTGTCCGCGATGCCCGCGACATGGGGTTGGACGTGCCCATCGCCAATGTTTCCTTTGTGGGGAGCGAGAACATGCTTGGTCTGCTCCAGGCGGCCGGCAAGGAGCGGAGACGCGACTATACCGTCGGTCTGGTCAACACCCAGGTGGTCCCCAGTTATGAGGACCTGCGACTGCCTGCAGTGCGCGAGTACCGGGAGCTTATGGATTCCCTGCCTCCGATTTTGCCGACCGGGGCAGGCCGGGATTATCGTTCGCTCAGATATAGCTTCACCAGTTTCGAAGGGTTTCTCAATGCCAAGTTCATGGTGCATATTTTACAGAGGTTGGACGAGAAGCCGGAATTGGGGTTGGCCGCTGCCGCAGAGTCGATTCGGGATATTGACCTGGGTATTGACGCTCCAGTCGGTTTCGGACCCGACCGCCACCAGGGGCTTAGCCGTATCTATTTTACCACGGTGAGGGACGGGAAGTTTGTCCCCATGCAGCGGGAGCAGTGGGAAGTATGGCGGAAGTGAGGGGTATGTCCATTTTCATGAAGACCGGGCTGCTGTCCTTGGTCCTTTTCGGGGTCATATCCATGCTGGCCTCGGCGCTGACTGCCTATATCCTTTACGAGCGCATGACCGAGGAATATTTGAGCAAAGGCTCGGCCATTGCCCAGTCCATTGCGGGTTCCAGCCAGGAGATTCTGCTCTACCGCGACGCGGCCACGGTGCAGGCCATGATCGATCAGTATCTGGAGATCGAAGGCGTGGCGTATGTGTTTGTCCTGGATGCCGATGGACAGGTTGTCTCCCATACGTTCGTGCCGGAAATCCCCCCCCGGCTGGCCGCATTGCACGGAGTCAAGACAGGGTCGCGGGTGGACGAACTCACGGTGGCCCCCTTTGGACGTGTGATCGACATTTGCCAGCCCATTCTGGCCGGAGTGGCCGGATACGTGCATGTGGGCATGGATAAAGAATTGATCATGCGCTATTTCTGGAATGCCATCCTGAAGATGCAGGCGCTCATGTTCACGGCCCTGCTGGTCTGCGTTGGGGTGCTGTTCCTGATCACCCGGCGCATATCCCGTCCGCTTACCCAGCTTACAGGGTATGCGGAGAGACTGGCGTCCCGCGATTTTTCTGCGGACATCATCATTACCTCCCGCGACGAGGTGGGTGTGTTGGGCCGGACCATGCAAACCATGGCCGGCGAACTGGCCGTTTTGTTCGCGGACATGGAATCCGAGGTCAAGCGCGCCACCGGGGGACTCCAGGAACACATGGCCTATCTTTCCGCCATTATTGATAACCTGGCAGACGGGCTTTTGGTGGTCAGTCCCACTGGGGCGGTGTCGCTCATCAACCCGGCCATGCGTGAGTTTTTCAATCTGGGCGACAAGGACTACGACGGCTTTCCCGTGAGTGAAGTGTTTCCCTCCGAAGTTTCGGAGATGTCGTCCTCCGTCCGGGTGTGCGGAGTCGAGGTTCAGGAGGCGGAAATTCCCTTGTCCGGGCAACGGGTTGGCAAGGCCGTGGGCTCGTCCATTTTCGTGCAGGAGCCTGCGCAATGCCTGGGCGGCGTGTTGCTCATCCGCGACATCACCCGGGCCAAGGAACTGGATCAGCTCAAGACCGACTTCATCTCCACGGTGTCCCATGAGTTGCGTACGCCCATGACTTCGGTGGTCGGCTTTGCCAAGATCATCAGGAAGAAATTGGAGCAGGTCGTTTTTCCTGCCCTGGACGAGTCCAGCCCGGAGCGTCGCGCCGCCGATCAGGTTCAGGAAAACGTGGATATCATCGTCACCGAAGCGGAACGGCTGACCGAACTCATCAACGATGTTCTCGACATCGCCAAGATGGAGGCGGGCAAGGTTCAGTGGCGGGATCAGAGGGTGTTCATGGCCGACGTCATGCGCCAGTCCCTGGATTCCACACGCGGTATGTGGGCCAGCAAGGGCCTTGAGGTCGTCTTGGATGTGGAGGAGGGGTTGCCCTCGATACGGGGAGACCGCAGTCGGCTTGTGCAGGTAATGGTCAATCTGATTTCCAATGCCGTCAAGTTCACGGACAAGAGTCCGGTCATTTGCCGGGCCCATTCCGACGGCGGATCGGTGCTGGTCTCAGTGGAGGACCAGGGCGTGGGCATCCCCGAGGCTTCCCTGGCCGACATTTTCGACAAGTTCAAGCAGGTGGGCGACACCTTGACCGCCAAACCTACGGGCACCGGCCTGGGTCTGCCTATCTGCCGACAGATCGTGGAACATCACGGCGGTCGCATATGGGCGGAGAGTGAAGAGGGCAAGGGGAGCGTCTTTTCTTTCAATATCCCGTCCGTGCGCGTGGAGCAGATGAGCAGTGAAGCCATGAGCGAGGAGTGTGAGCACCTTCTGCCCAGTCCGGATTCGGCCATGCTTGTGCGTGAGGCCATGGACGTTGATGTCGCTCCGCTCATTCTGGTGGTGGACGACGATCCTTCCCTGGGCCGTTTCTTGACCCAGGTCTTTGAAAATGAAGGGTTCAGGGTGCGCGTGGCCGTCAACGGTGAAGAGGCTGTGGAGATGGCCCGCGATTACCTGCCCAACCTCATTACCATGGATCTGATGATGCCGGGCATGGACGGGCGGACCGCCATTCGGTGTTCTGCGCAACAATCCGTTTACACGGCATATCCCCATCCTGGTACTGTCCGCTCTGACTGACGGCATCGATGCCGGTGGTGATGTGGCCTTGACCAAGCCGGTGGACGATGTGCGACTCCTGGAAGTTGTCGCTTCTTTGCTGATGGAAAAGAATATGAGTCGTTCCTGCCTGATCCTGGGGGATATCGAAGACGAAGACCTTGAAAAATTTACGGTTATCTGTCCGGAAAACGTAGCGTTTTGTTCTCTTGCCACCATATGGGATCATGTGGAGGAGGGGTTCTCCGGGACGATTTTCATTCCCGCCGAGGTGGAAGAGGATGTGGATATCGGGCGGTTGTCGCGGGTGCCTGATGTGGCGGTGGTCATCCTGCCCGTGCTGCCGGGTCGGGGAAAGAGGAAATAGAGCGCCGATTGGGAATATAAGAGGGTTGTTGCTGTTGCGGAGTGTGCCTATACTATGCCATAAATAGTGTGGTTTTTTTAGGAACGGGCCTGTTCGCTGTCGGATGTCGCATGGAGGAGAAAATTGATGACAAAAAAAATACTCATAGTGGACGACGAGGTCCACATCAAGATGCTTCTGGAGCAGACTCTGGAGGAGCTTGAGGATGAGTTTGAGGTGGAGTTGTTTACCGCTTCGGACGGGGAAGAAGGACTGGAATTCATTCGGAAGGAGCGACCCGACCTGGTATTTCTCGATATCATGATGCCCAAGATGAATGGCTACGAAGTTTGCCGCATCATCATGGAGGACGAATCCCTGAAGGACGTCAAGATCATTCTGCTCACTGCCAAGGGGCAGGAGGTCGATCGCAAGCAGGGGTTGGAACTCGGCGCCAAGATGTACATGACCAAGCCTTTTGATCCCGATGAGATTCTCAAGGTCTCCAAGGATTTGCTTGAGCTGTAGGCGCGTGGGCCGTTTGGAACGCAATTTATGACGCCTTTAAAGAAATACATACGTCCTGGAGTGCTTCGCAACTTTCTGCGCAAGGCCTTTGAGCTCACGGGAAGTCGATGCCCCTTGGCCATTGACTATGAGGGCGAAATCGTCATTGTCGAAGGGAAGGACTCCTCTGACGGGTTTGATGAGGACCTGCCCGGTGTGCTGTGTGCACCCCTTCATTTTGATGCTGTGCACTGTGGGCAGTTGCGTCTGTGCTCGCCTTCCGGCGAGGATGCCGCCTCCATGGAAAAGTATGAACAACTCCTCAAGTTCACTGCCTATTCCATCCAGGAACTCATCGACATGGAGCGCGCCCGGCGTTCCATAGCCGAGGAGGCCCTGGCAAAATATCGTGAGCTGGCCCTGCTGCATCGCTCGGTTCCGGCCATCAATATGTCCCTGCGCATGCGCGATGTGGTCGGGGCGCTCATCAACGAATGCCGTCGGGAAAACTACCCCGGCGAATTGGGGATGGTTTTTATTTCCGAACCGGCAGCAACCAGTTCCGGCTGGCGGTGCAATTCGGCTTTCCCTTTGGCAGCAAACTCCAGGCCGTGGTGGACAGCGATCTGTTTTCTCAGGTTGTCGAGGTGGGCAAGGGGGAAATCGTCAACAATCTTCAGTCCGATACCCGCTGGCAGAACGAGATGCCCGGCATCGGTTCCATGGCACTCATTCCCATCATTTCGCCCAACCGGTGTGAAGGTATGCTCATCCTCGCTTCGGAAAATGAGGGGCTTTTCGAGGCCGCTCATCGCAAGAGCCTGTCCACCCTGGCTTCGGTGGCGGGTATTTCCATGAGCAACGCCTTCAATTTTGAGGGCGTGCAGACCCTCATGAACGCCATCCTGCAGGCATTGGTCGAAGCCATTGATTCGCGGGATCCGTTCACGGCCGGTCACTCGGAGCGCGTGGCGCATCTGGCCGTGGCTTTTGCCTTTTTGCTGAACGATTCCCGGAGTTCAGGAACATCCGTTTTTCCGACCAGGAACTGCGCGAAATATACTATTCGGGCATTCTTCACGATGTCGGCAAGATAGGCATCAAGGAGGACGTGCTGACCAAGAAGACCCGGCTGCCCGCCCGCCTCATGGAGGTGGTCCGTGCCCGTTTTCAGCTTTTGGGGCAGATCAGCGATTTAACTGGAAAGAGGCCTATGACAGGCTTCGGACGGTCAATGTTTCCATGAATCCCGACATCGCTGATTTGGATTACATCAGGGAATTGGGTGCCCAGGTGTGGAAAGCGGGCAATGACAGTTTCCCCCTGCTGTATGAGGACGAGATGGAGGTCCTGCTGCTTGAATATGGCAACCTGACCTCCGAGGAACGCAAGGAGATCCAGCGTCACCCGGCGGAGAGCGAGCGCATCCTGCAACATATTCCCTTGCAGGAGGGGTATGCCAATATGCTGACCATTATCCGCCAGCACCACGAACGCATGGATGGTTCGGGCTATCCCGACGGACTGTCCGGCGATGACATTTTGCTCCAGAGCCGATTGATGGCCATTGTGGACATCTACGACGCCGTGACCCAGGAGCGGCATTACAAACCGGCCTTCACCCGGAGTGAAGCCATGAAGATATTGGGTCAGGAATCCCAAGAGGGCAAGCTGGACAAACGCCTGACGGAATTCTTCATGTACAATGTTGAAAAGATCGAAGCCTTGTCCGAGCGCGTCAAATCGACTCGCGTCACCCATCTTTCCGAAATAGGCAATCTCACCGGTCTGTAGACCGCACCCATGGCGGTGGCCGGTCCGAAGTGGGATCGCGCCGTTTTTCGCTTGGAATTATTCCTGTATGATGGCCGCAAGGTGACTGAACGGTAACTGACCGTTCGCTACCAGCCGTGAGCAGAACGGGCCGATATCCAGTTTGGCTTCCTTGCGTATGGCGTTCAATTCGAACAGGCCGAGCAAGGGCATGACCCGGCTGGCCGGAGACAGCCTGATGGCGCGGACCCGACCCAGGGCTTCTTCGGCAGAATATCCAGCCTTCCCAAGAATTTGAAGACAGTGATCCTGGTCCATATTCCCCACGGCCAGTCCGGCGTCGACCATGGCCAGGGCGGCCCGGCACAACCCCCGGTGGTGATGTACCAGTCGGTCCATGGGGGTTTCCAGGTAACCGAGTTCATCCAGCAGGTTTTCTGCCAGAGCGAGCCAACCAGCCACGAACAGCGGATTGGTGATCTGGGACAGGGGAGAGTCGTTCAAAGCCCGGCGTTGGGTGTCGAGCAGATGCCGCCCCGGATAGGTCTGCCGTGCCGTCATGAAAAGATATTCCCGGCGCATGCGGCGCAATCGTGTTGGATCGTCCCGGAAGCCGCGCCCGGAGAAGAGTTGCGGGCTGACGTGGCAGCGGGATTGCTCGTCCGGCCACGCGCCCAGAGGGCCGGATCGTAGTGGATGGGGCGCAGGGTGGAGGCCAGGTGAAGGGACTGGAGGTCCACGCGCAGTCCTCTATCGCTGAAGACGCCCGGCAGGGCCGTATCAAATACAAAACTTCGTAACCGGTGCATTTCCCTGACGACCACGTCCAGGGGAGTCATACCGTCTTCGGCCGGACCGTTATACTCGGCCAAGGCCTTCTCCCACGATGTGCCCATAGATGATTCGAGCCAGCGCAGAGATTCGAGGCGGTGGTTGTACTCGTCCTCGGCGATGGCAAAGATGTCCTCGGCGCTCTTGTCCTTGCCGAGCACGGTCTCGATTATGTGGGCAAAAGGGGGGCCTTCGGGTTCAGGTACTTCCGGGCATGCGGCCATGAATCGATCGAAGTCCCTGAGTCCGTTCAGACTGTCCTCCAGGTAGTGAGGAGCCTTGCCTGATTTCCCCAGATCGCTTCCTCCCAGTTCGGAGAGAAAGCGGGCACAGTCGCGGATCATGGTCTGGGCCTTGGCGCGGTTGGCTGGGCTGATGGCCTCGATGTTGTCCGAGGCCAGGGCGAGCAGTTCGGGGATGGCCTTGAGCCGCTTGATGAATCGTTTTTCCCGTGTCCGTGTGTTTTTGCTGGGCAGGGCAGCAGCCTGCTCCAGGCCGGTGAAGGCCACCCGAAGATAGAAGTCCGGTTCCTTTTCCCACGATCGAATGTGGTCCAGTTCGGTGATGACGCATCCGGCACTGATGGCCAGGGCACGTGCCGTTGCCCGTTCCAGGGAGGTCTCGGCTTTGGCTCCCATGTTTTCGAAATCCTGCTTGAATCGCGTGATTCGGATTACGTGTCCGGCAATGGCCTTTCCCGAGAGATCGTCAAAGCGGTCGAGCCATTTGGCCGCGTCGCTGACGGGCGGCATGAACTCGAAGGCCCCGGATGTACACATTACGGGGAAGTGTTTGCCGAGGTAGGTGAAAAATTTTCCGGCGGATTTTATTTTCATGGATGGATATGACCGGCCCCGGCTATGCTTGGGCCAGGGCTTTCTGGCGTATGAGAGCGTATATTTGGGGGACCAGTTCGCTGAGTTCCGCCTTGGAGACCTGGGCGTCGGCACCGACGGAAATACCTTTGTGATGCAAGGTGCTCGTGATGATGGAGGAACAGAGCACCACCGGAAGCTGCTTGAGCAGCGGGTCTTCCTTGATGCCCCTGGTCAGGGTATGGCCGTCCTTGACGGGCATTTCGATATCCGAGACTACAATCTCCACGAAGTTGGTCAGCGGGCGCCCTTGTTCGGTGGCCTTGCGTCTGCATGACAGGAGATACTGCCAGGCCAGTTCGCCGTTTTCCACAGCATGGACGATAAACCCGGCTTTTTCCAGAATACCGGCAATCATCTTGCGTGCCATGGTGGAATCGTCCGCGACCAGAGCCTTGATCTGACGGGCCTGGATGTCCAGCTTCAGCGTTTCGGCAGGCTCCGGTATCGGGGCCTGATCCGGATTGAGAGCCATGCAGATTTTTTCCATGTCCAGGATGAAGACGATGCGGTCGGAGAATTTGACCACGCCGGTGATGGAGTTGACCGTCAGGGAAGAGACGTACCCTGTGGGAGCCTCGACTTCTTTCCAGTTGATACGGTGAATGCGGGTCACACCGGAAACCAGAAAAGCGCTCTTGGTTCGGTTGAACTCCGTGACGATGATCTTGGGCGCTTCATTTTCGACCCGTTTTTTCTTGAGCCATCCAGCCAGATCCACCAACGGAATGATTTCGTCGCGCAGGTTGAACGCGCCGAGCACCGCAGGATGCGAAACCTCGGGCATGTCGGTCAACTCGGGCATTTGGATAATTTCCAGCACTTTGGCGACGTTGATCCCGTAGTATCCGCGATATTTCTTGTCTGTCTTGGTTTCGTCGAGGTAGAATTCGACGATTTCCAGTTCGTTGGTACCGGATTCAAGCAGGATATTGGTTTCAGGCATGTGGCATGTCTCCCATGCGGTTCAGGCAAAATTTCCCAAATTTGTATCCTCTTACATATACCAATGCCTCAACCCCTTGCAAGCTTGTCAGGGTGCAAAATGCAATAATAAATCCTATTCCCCGATTTCGTATTTTTTTAATTTTGTAATGGATGGCCCGTCGGCTGATCCCCAGGGCGTCGGCGGCCTTCTTTTTGACACCGTCCGCAAGGTTGAGGGCACGGACAATGGCTTGTTTTTCGCTCTCTTCCAGCGACAGGGCGGCGCCGGTCATGGCCGGGGAGTCCTTGGGCGGCGGTTCCAGTTGCAGGTCGTCTGCAGTAATGGCGTTGCCTTGGCAGAAGACCAGGGCGGCCTCCAGCGCATTTTTGAGTTCCCGGACATTGCCGGGCCAGGGATGGGCCGTGAGCCGGTCCATGGCGTTCGGCGTGATGGTCATGGTTGGCCTGGCTTGTTCCAGGCAGAGAGCGTGTACGAATTTTTCTGCCAGAATCGGGATGTCTTCAACCCGCTGGCGCAAAGGCGGGATGGTCAGGGTCACCACCTTGAGCCGGTAATAGAGATCTTCGCGGAAGGCCCCGGCCCGGACCAGGCCCGGCAGGTCTGCATTGGTCGCGGCCACCACCCGGCAGGAGACGGTTCGCTCTGCGGTGTCGCCCACGCGGCGAATGGTGCCTTCCTGGAGGAAGCGCAGGAGTCTTGTCTGCATTTCTGCGGAGATGTTGCCTATTTCATCCAGAAACAGGGTGCCGCCGTCTGCGGCCTCAATGAGTCCCTTCTTGTCCTTCACGGCGTGGGTGAAGGAGCCCTTGACGTGCCCGAAAAGCTCGCTTTCCAGCAAGGTCGGGGGAGTGGAGCCGCAGTCCACCACCATGAACGGGCCATCCGCGCGCGGGCTGCGGTCGTGCAGGTAGCGGGCCGTTTTTTCCTTGCCCGTGCCGGATTCGCCAAAGAGCAGTACGTTGGCCGTGGACCGGGCCACCCGTTCGAGCAGCGCCAAAAATCGGGCCATGGCCGGGGCTTCGCCGCCCCACATATCCCTTGTCACGGGGGAGGTTTTGGGTACGGCGGGTTTTGCTTCCCCGGATTTATCCAGCAGGTTCCTGATGCGGCGAACCAGTTCTTTGCCGTCGAACGGCTTGGTCAGGTAGTCGGCCGCTCCGGCGTGGATGGAACCCACCGCGTCCGGGATGGTCCCGTGGGCCGTGAGCAGGATGATCGGGATGTGCGGCCAGTGTTCGAGCACCTCCCTGAGCAGTCCGTGGCCGCCCATGCCGGGCATTCTCACGTCCGAGACGATACAGTCCACGGGTTCTCCTGCCAGCATTTCCAGGGCGGTTTCCGCCCGGTCGGCCAGCAGCGGGGACAGGCCCGCTGAAAGCAGTCGCGCCTCCAGCACCCGGAGGATGTTCTCGTCGTCGTCCACCACCAGGATGGTGGGAATGGCCGTCTGGATCATGCCGTCTCCTTTGGTCCGTTCAGGGGAAGGGAAAAATGGAAGGTGGAACCGCTGTCGGGTTCGCTTTCAAGCCATATGCGGCCGCCGTGCCCGTCCACGATGCGGCGGGCGATGGCCAGCCCCAGGCCCGCGCCGTCCACGGAGTCGCGCACGCCGGGGTCCCGGTAGTATTTGTGAAATATCAGGGGTTGTTCGTTTTCCGGGATGCCTGGTCCGTGGTCGCGTACGCTGAAGGTGGCGGTCGTGTCGTCCGCACGTACCGTCACGTCCACGACCGTTCCTTCGGGAGAGAACTTGATGCCGTTGCCGATAAGATTGAGGAGCACCTGCTGGATGTGTTCCCTGTCGCAGACGCAGACCACGGGTCGGTCCGGGAAATCTCCTGACAATTCTATCCTTGCGGCCCTGGCCGTGGGGGCCATGCGTTCCAGGGCCGAGGAGGCCAGCTTGGCGCAGTCCTCGGGCGCGGGGACGAGGTCCAGAGCCTGGGTCTCCATGCGCGAGACCGTCATCAGGCGGGTCAGGAGCTCGGTCAGGCGCACGGCCTCTTTCTCTGCGATAGTGAGAAATTCTTTTTGTTTTTCGTTCACTTCGCCGAATGTGCCCGACCGGATGAGATCCACGGACTCGCGTATGCTGGTGAGCGGGGTACGGATTTCGTGACTGAGCATGGCGATGAAATCGGCCCGCATGGTTTCTTCGCGCCGGAGTCGGGCGGCCATGGCGTTGAAGGCCAGGGCCAGTTCACCCAGTTCGTCACCGGCCAGCACGCGCACGTCGCGGGGTGTGGCCCCGGTGCCCAGCGTGCGGATGCCTCGGCGTACCTCGGTCAGGGAACGGTTCAGGGACCAGGCCAGGGCCAGGCTGCCGCCGATGCCCAGGGCCAGACAGAGAGAGAGTCCGTAGAGGCCGATGTTTGCGGCCCGCTGTCCGGCCTCGCGCAGTCGGGTCAGGGCGATTTCCATGTCCGCCTGGTTGTCCATGAGGCCCTGTTCCAGAATGTTGGTCCATTCCAGGATGGTGGCGTCCGGGGTCAGGCTGTCACGGGCGGTCTCCCCCGGAGACAGGGTAATGGCGAATTCCTTGGAAAGGTCTTGCCACTCCTCGGTGTAGCGGGGGTGTTTTTTCAGGGTGTCCTCAAGGATCTCGCCGAAACGGGTCAGGTCTGCCACGATGAATTGCACAGCCTCCTCGCTTTCGGTGAGCCGGTAGCGGAGGATATTGTCCCGCACGCCGTAGAGGCGTTCCAGCATGCGCTGAATGGCGGAGTCCACCTCGTGGTTCACAGCCACCAGCCGGTTGGCGACTTCGGCGTCGTTGCGCACCTGGCGGAAGAGGTAGGCCGTGGTGGCGAAAAATATCAGAATAAGCGTCCCCGACCAGAGAAGGAGCTTGGCGGCGATGCTGAGTCTGCGGACCGTTGACATATGGGGGTCTTTGGTTTTTGCGGTATAACGGAAAGGCCGCTCACCGGGCATGACAGTCACATACCCGGTGGCGGCCAGAAAACGAGGGAGGAATCCCGATTATCCCCGCATGGAGAACTTCTGGTGTTCCTTGTCGTATTCGATGCTGCTGCACGTGATGTTGACCAGGTCCACCACAGGGGCCTCGCTCTTCAGCTTTTCGCTAAATGTAGCGTAGGCGGCGGCGTCCCCCTGAAGCAGAATCTCCGCTTTTTTGTCAGCGATGTTGCGTACCCACCCGGTCAGGCCGAGCTGCTGGGCCTGGCTTTGGACCCATGACTGGAAATTGGTGCCAGCGACTGTGCCTTCCACTATACAGGTATAGCTTTTCATGTGAACCTCCCAAGGAATGTAGATTTTCAGATTGATATCTATAATTTTATTCTACGGGAAAATCTTCGCCATGAAAAGGGTTGGGATGAAAATCGTTTGGAAAGGCGGGGTGGGACTGGTGCTGTTCTGATTTGCCGGGCGTTGCGATCGGCTGCCGGAGGATGGGGTTGAGATATACGTTGTTCCGGCTGGAAATGGATTTCGGCAGCCAGATGGCCTCCGTGGTCTATATCCATATATGCGGACCGGGATGCTTCTGTTCATCGGGCTCATCAGACAGGGCGGCGCGTAATCCCTCCTGGCCATTGACGAGGTGACCTCAATCCTCTTCCTGGACAATGGATTCGGACAATAGTGTCTGCGTTGACATGGCGGGGCCGTCACGGATACATTGGTGTCGCAGTGTGAACCGGACGTCCCCGGTTGCGCAGTTTTCGTCCCTTCGTACAGGCGGCCCGAGGGAATACGCCCACCTGCCGGAGTTTTTTCTCCGGCACGCCGTTTGCTTCAACCCCTCCAAGGAGTAGTCGATGGTGAGATATCTTGTGCTGGCCTTGTTTTTGATACTGTCCGTTCCGTCGGTCATTTTGGCCCGGGGGAACGTGAATTCGCAACGTCCCGCTTCCGGCACGGTGGTCATCACCGGCAAGGACGGCAAGGTGACCGGGGTTGAGCAACAGCCGGGCAGTCGCAGTCAGGACCGGAACCGGAATCAGAACCAGAACCAGAACCAGAATCGAAATCAGAACCGGAACAACAACGGGAACGGCAACAACGGAAATCGGCAGCAGCAGTAGGACTCATGAAAGTAAAATACCATGTCGGCACTCCTAAGTTTTGCTGGTAATAATACCAGTGAAACCCAAAACAAAGGGAGACCGACATGGCAAAGCTCAAAGTATCATCTGTTTATCGGTTTGTTGAAGCTTTTTCCAATGAGAGAGTTTGGATTGGCGTTGATGTTCACAAACTCAGTTTCAGCGTAGCCCCACTGAGGCCCGATGGGGTAATTAAGGACTGGGCCTGCCCAGCGAATGTGGCAGCGCTGACTCAAGTCGTGGCATCACTTCCGGTTTCGGTCGGGGCTGTTTGTTATGAGTCTGGGCCGACCGGTTTTGGCTTGGCCAGAAGCCTTGAAGCAGCAGGGATCAAAGTCATTGTCGCCGCGCCCAGCCGGATCCCACGTCCCATTACCGCCACCAACAAAACAGACAGCCTAGACTGCCGCAAGCTGGCAGAGCTGGCCGCTTCTGGCCTTCTTCGCCCAATCGCGATTCCTACAGTTGAAGAGGAAGCATTCCGTGCGTTGGAACGTAGAAGGCATCAAACTACAGAATCTCTTCGGCGATCAAAGCAACGGATTCGATCTTTCCTCCTCAATCTTGGGCACCCCGAACCTCATGGCATTGACCATTGGAGCAAAGGGGCGATTGCTACACTGCGCCAACTCGAACTTCCTCTGGGAGCAAAAGATACTCTTCAAAGCTATCTTGATGAGTTGGACTATTTCATCTGCGCTCAGCGAAAGGTAGACCAGCAGCTTCGAATGATTGTCCGGGAACAAGACGAGGCAAGACGCATTGCCGCAATGAGGTCCGTTCCCGGCGTTGGAGAAGTTGTAGCCACTACTTTTGCAGCAGAGATTTATCGCCCAGAGCGTTTCAATCGCAGTGAAGAAGTGACTGCCTATCTAGGTCTTGCGCCAGTCATCCGACAGAGCGGAGGCAGTAAAGGCAAGGCGTTTCTTCGCCCAGTGGGACAAAAACGATTGCGAAGCCTGCTGATTGAAGCAGCCTGGGTGTGGAAACAAAAGGATGATTGGGCCAGAGAATTTTACAACCGAATTTACAGTCGGCATGGCGTTGCTCAAAAGGCAATTGCTGCACTGGCTCGTAAACTGGCCGCGCTATTATGGAAGTTAAGCTTGCCTGTGGCGCAGTCGTAAACAGGTCGCGAGGGGCTTTTGGTAGCGTAGACTACGGAAATAAAATGGCGATCTTAAACTGATTTATGTACCGAATCGGTACTTGGTGCCGCAGAGCACGAATAAGAAAAGGAATATAATAAATCAGCCAGTTAGGTGAGGGGAGAGTATGGCCTAAGAGACAGAGATATCAAGTAAATAGGGAGTCCTTGACATGGGGGCCGCATAAGAAAAGCCCCCGGAACGTAAGGTTCCGGGGGCTTTTTGCGTGCATTTGACGGGACTACTGGGTCGTGTCGCAGGTGGGGACGCCGGGGGCGGTGCCGTTGAGCACGAGTTTGCGGCGGTATTCCTTGACCTCGTCCAGATCGTTCCAGCCCTTGTACATTTCCATCCATTCCTCGAAGGCCAGATAGGCTTCGTCCAGATGTTTTTCATGCATCTTGAGCCAGACGTTGAAGATGTACATCTCGACCTTGAAGGTGGCGTTGTCGAACACCTGAGGCAGGACCGTGGTTTCGTACTTCTGTCCGTCCAGGCGGGCCGCCACGTACGTACAGAGATTGTCCTGGGATCGTTGATAATCGACCGGCGCGTCGTTCACCGTGTCGGCGAAGCGATGGAATGCGGGATTATTTTCCTTCATGTCCGCCATGACTTCGTCAGGAATCTTGATCCACAACTTGTCGTCTTTTTCCACGACAAAATAGAATCTGACCCATTGCTCGAACTGAAATATTTCCACGGTGTCTTTGACCGCGTTCTTGATGCTGACACTTCTGATCATTGTTTCTGTCTCCCCTGACAAGCTGCCCCAAAGCGCACGAGGGTTGCGTTGCTTCAAAAACATCGATTCTTTGCGTACGGAACGTCCGTGTCGGTCTTGATGTCTTTTCGTGTCTAGCCGGTGCTGTCCCTGCCGCGAAAAACCGCAGGAGGCTGCTTGATGACGGCTATGGCTGCACTCGCCCGTTTTTGAATAGCCTGGTCTTTTGACATTTTCAAAGGCCTGCTGAGGCGAATATCGTTGGAATTGGGAATATGGTCATCATGTCGGACCGCGTCAAGGGAAAATGTGGTGATCGGGGGGTGGACAAAGTGCGGTCTCTTGGGATATGAAGTGCGGCTCGCAAGAAATAAATGCCCCCATCGGGCCGAAATATCAAGGAGACCATCATGGCACGTCACAAGAAGCACGAAAGAATGAAGGAATTGGACCGTAAACGGCAGCGCCGCAAGAAGGCCCTCAAGGCCGCAATCAAGGAAGCCAAGGCCGCCAGCAAATAGATCAGGATTCGTTTCCTGCGTCGTTGCTGCGGAGATTCCGATTTCCCGAGTGGTGCCTTGCGCACCGGTCGGGGTTTCCCCGCACTTCGCCCCCGGCTCGTTTTTGGCGTTGTCGGGTATATGAAAAGAAACATCAGGTTTGCTGTTATGCCTATTTACGAGTACCAATGTCAGGAATGCCAGTCCGTTTTTGAGGATTGGCAGTCCGGGTTTGAGGACCGCGAAATGGAATGCCCACACTGTGGCGGGCGATCCCAGCGGCTCATTTCCCATTCATCCTTTCATCTGAAGGGAGGAGGCTGGTATGCCGATGGTTACGGCGGAAAGAAACCCGGTTCCACTCCGGGTGAGGCGGTCGATCCCGCTCCTGCCGTGAGCAATTGCCCGGCCAAGAAGGAGTCGGGTGGGGCAGAATCTACTCCTTCGGCAAAAAAGGCTTCGGACAGTTCTTCCGCAGGCTCCGCATCCTAGATTTCAAGCGGAAAAAGGCAGCCATGGCTGCCTTTTTTCATGATACCTGCTACTGAGTATTCACCGACACTTTTTGAAGAAGAGAGGCCGAGACAATGCTTGAGCGATATTCCCGACCGGCGATGAGAGAGTTGTGGACCCTGGAAAACAAGTTTCGGGTCTGGCTTGAGGTCGAACTGGCCGTGACCAGAGGGTGGGCCGACATGGGAGAGATACCTGTCGAGGCCTGTGACGAGATTCATGAAAAGGCTGACTTCGAGATCGACCGTATTCTGGAGATCGAGGAGACCACCAAACACGATGTCATCGCCTTTCTCACCGCTGTGGAGGAAAAGGTCGGCCCCAACTCCCGGTTCATTCATCTGGGCTGCACGTCCTCTGATATCGTGGACACGGCCAACGGCGTGCTGCTCACCCGAGCGGGCAAGATTGTGGCCGAGGGTATCGACCGCATTCTGGCCGTGCTCAAGTCCATGGCCTTTGAACACAAGGGATTGCTTTGCATGGGCCGGACCCACGGCATCCATGCCGAGCCAACCACCTACGGACTCAAGTTCACCGGGTTTTATGCCGAATTCATGCGCCACAAGGAGCGGTTTGAAGCGGCCAGGGAAAACATTCGCGTGGGCAAGCTTTCCGGCGCGGTGGGCACGTTTGCCCATCTGAGCCCGGAACTGGAGGAGCGCGCCTGTGCCATCCTCGGTCTCAAGGCCGATCCCCATTCCACTCAGATCGTGCAGCGCGACCGATACGCCCAGTTTTTCACCTCTCTGGCCATGCTGGCCGGGGGGATCGAACGCCTCGGCCTGGAACTGCGGCACCTGCAACGCACCGAGGTCCTGGAAGTGGAAGAGGGTTTTTCCAAGGGGCAGAAGGGCTCATCCGCCATGCCGCACAAGAAGAATCCCATTTCGGCTGAGAATCTCTGCGGTCTGTCCCGCGTCATTCGCGGCAATGCCGTGGCGGCCATGGAAAATCAGGCTCTTTGGCACGAACGCGATATTTCCCACTCCTCGGTCGAGCGGCTCATCATGCCCGATACCACCGCGCTCATCGACTACATGCTGCATCGCATGAGCGGCGTGCTGGAACGACTGGTGGTGAAGAAAGACAATATTGACCGTAACTTGATGGGGTCATTTGGCCTTTTCTATCCCAGCGAGTGCTTAACAAGCTTATTGCCACGGGGCTCAGGCGTCAGGCCGCCTATGAGATGGTCCAGAAGGTGGCCATGCGTTGTTGGGAAGGCCGTGTGCAGTTTGAGGATGAGATACGTCAGGATGCGGAAGTAAATAAGCATCTTGCGGCTAATGACCTTGACGAAGCCTTCGACCCCTCGTATTACAAACGATATGAGGATGTGATTTTCAATCGTGTCTTCGGGGAATAACAGCATGAACGAATTCAAAACAAAGCTTGCCCGGTTGCTTCTTGAACTCTCCTACCGCGAGGGCGACTTCACGTTGACCTCAGGGAAGAAAAGCGAGTATTATTTCGATTGCAAGCAGACCGCCCTGCACGCCGAGGGGAGCTATCTCATCGGTCGTCTTTTTGTCGAAATGCTGAAGGATTTCGACTGCAAGGGCGTAGGCGGCATGACTCTGGGAGCGGACCCGCTGGTCTCCAGCACCACGGTGGTTTCCTACCTGGAGGGGCGGCCCATGCCGGGTTTCATCATCAGGAAAAAGTCCAAGGGACATGGCACCGACCAGTACCTGGAAGGGCTGGCCAATTTCAGCGCGGGCGACAAGGTCGTTTTGTTGGAGGATGTGTGCACCACGGGCGGAACGCTGATCACGGCTGCCGAACGCGTACGGGACGCGGGGCTGGAAATCGTGGGCGTACTGGCCGTTTTGGACAGGGAAGAAGGCGGACGGGAAAATCTTGAGAAGGCGGGGCTGAAATTGTCGGCAATTTTCACCCGCCAGGAGTTGCTGTCTGCAGGAGGTAGATAATCTCGCCGGTGGGCACAAGGCTTCGGGGTTGGAAAATCAAGGCAGGAGTGTCTGAGCACCTCATGCGTGTATTTGTTTCGGTATTGATATTTCTTGTGAGCGTTACCACGGCATCCGCCGGGGGGTGGTCGCTCACCCTCGCTTCCCATGATTACGGTCCCGAACGGATCGTGGCTGTGGATAAGGCTTCGCAGACGCTTATCATGCTGGAGCGCAAATCGCCCCTGCATGAAGTTCGTCGTTTCCCTTGCACCACGGGGCAGTCCCAAGGCGACAAGCTGGTGGAAGGCGATTTGCGCACACCCGAGGGCGTCTACTTTGTGGGCCACAAGATCAATCGGAAACTCGACTGGGACCTCTACGGCAACCTGGCTTTCTCCCTCAATTATCCCAATCCCGTGGACCGCATCCGGGGCAAGACCGGAAGCGGCATCTGGATTCACGGGCGCGGTAAGGAGTTTCTCCCCCGCGACACTCGGGGCTGCGTGGCGCTCAAGGTCCCGGACATGCGCGACATGGCCCGGGAGATTGCCTACGGAACGCCCGTTGTCATTGCCAGCGATCTGGCTTGGACTCAGGACTCGGGTAGCATGGATATCACCGTGAAGGAACTGGCAGACAGGCTGCACGTCTGGGCCCATGACTGGCAGGCACAGAGCGACGCTTTTTTCATCCATTACGATTCCGCGCTCATGACGCTGTCCGAGGGCAGGGATTTCAATGGATTTGTGGCCCACAAACGCAACGTGTTTGCGGCCAAGCCGTGGATCCACGTCATGGTGGACAACATTCGTGCCGTTCCAGGGCCGGATTACTGGGTGACCTGGTTTGACCAGTTTTACCGGACTTCGGGCATGGTTTCCACTACGGGAAAGCGATTTTACTGGAGAAAGAACCCGGAAGGGGAGTGGAAAATCGTGGGGCGTGAGTATGCGCCCGCCAGCGAGGATATGACCGCCAAGTACATGGCTGCCAAGTCCGAAGAGGTCCGAGTGTTTCTCGATGTCTGGCGGGAGGCCTGGCTCGCCCGGGATACCGCTACCTACGGCGCGCTGTATGCCCCCCGTGCCGTGCAGGGAACGAGAAAGGGTGCAAGCAACATAGTTGATTACAAAAAGACATTGTGGGCCAAGGCGGCTCCTGCTAAGGTGAAGGTTGATGATCTGAAGGTGACGACGCATCCCAAGGGCCTTCAGATAGCTTTTTTGCAGACGTTTGAGGATGCGAGCGGCTACGAGGATGTGGGCCGCAAGATAATGGTCCTGACCCCGGACAACGACACGTGGAAGATTGAAAGTGAGCAGTGGAGACGGGGTAGATGAGCGATTCGAAATATAGCGTACTTTTCATGCGGGATGACCGGGATGTGACCCGGTATCGCGTCAGTCCGTTCTGGCTCAAGATGTTTATCTTTTCCCAGGTGACTCTGCTGTTGTTTGCCGTGGGCGGCATCTACATGGGAGTGCGTGGCCTGAAGGTCAATGTCAATCTTCGGGACGACAACAAGAATCTTGAGCAGCGGCTGGTCGATGCCGAAGTCCGTCTGGAGCGGCTGGGCAACATGGAGAAAATCCTCCAGTCCTATGATCCCGCCGAACTGCAATCCCTCCTTTCCGCCGCCACCACCGAAGTGGAGCGGAAGACCGATTTGGTCGAGATAGACCTCAATCAAATTTTCACTCGCGTGGACACGCAACAGGTGGGCGTGGAGAACCTCCAGGCCAAGATCACGGGGCACAAGCTGGATGTCAGCTTCGAGCTCAACAACCTGCAGGCATCCAAGGCTGCCGTAGTGGGACAGGCCGACTTCTCCTTTGTGACGAAGGACGGCAGAATCATGGACGCCGATACCAACAAGCGGGACTTGAGCTTCCAGATCCAGCGTTTCAAACGTATCCAGACGAACTTTGTCCTACCCGACGGACTGGACAAGAAGGATATGTTTGGACTGCGTTTGGTAATCAAGGGAAATAACGGGGATATCATTTTCGCGGAAACCTATCCTTTCTACCATATTCTCGCCTGACCTCGGGCGGCCCGACGTTTCCGACCGTTGCCCTCATTAGCTTGCAAAGGGGTTTGAAAGGAGTTGTTTTGGTGATGCGAATCCTTTTCAGAGCGCTGTGTCTCTTCCTGCTCATGGGAGCGGCGGTATCCCCTGCCCTTGCCGGGTCGTGGGAGCACTCCTTTTTTACCGGAACGCAGTATCCGCTTCGGGTCTTCTTCATTGAGGGAGATATTCCCGGTCCCCACCATCATGGTGCAGGGCGGTATCCAGGGGGACGAGAATGCGGGCTTCATCACGGCCCAGCTTCTGAGCCTTGCCAAGGTCACGCGGGGTAACCTCATCGTTCTCCCCCGGGCCAATGTCCCGTCCATCAATCTGCACAAGCGGCAGATCAACGTCGATATGAACCGGCGTTTCGACCAGGATTACAATCGGTTCTATGAAGATCGGGTGGCCCGCGTCATCCGGTTCCTCCTGGCCCAGTCCGATGCCTTTATCCACTTGCACGAGGGCAGCGGGTTCTATAATCCCACCTATGTGGACAACCTGCGCAATCCCAAACGGTACGGGCAGTCCATCATCGTGGACACCCTGGTTTACAACAAGATCGATCTGGCCCATGCGGTCAACTCCGTGATCAAGGAACTCAACGGGGACATCGGTGCCAGTGACTATCAGTTCAAGCTGTTCAACACCCGAACCTTCGACCAGTTCACCCAGTATCCGGAGATGCGCAAGTCTCTTACCTGCTACGCGCTGGCACAGCACGGTATCCCGGCCATGGCCGTGGAGGTGAGCAAGAATATCACCCAGACTGCCTGGAAGGTCCGCCAACAATTGGCGGCCACGATTTTGCTGCTCAGCCGTTTCGGCGTCCACGTCACGCCGCCCGATTTTACCGATGCGGACGTTCGTGCCTATGCGAGCAAAGATATAAGCGTCAGTGTCAACGGCCGTCCCGTGACCACCGGCGGCACCATCAGCCTGGCCCCTGGTGCCACCCTTGCCGTGGAGGAAATATCCGCCGGACCGCGCCAATTTTCGCCGGAACTCGCCCTGTTCGCGTCGGACCGTCCCGGCGTGAATCTGATGAAGGCCCGCCGCATGGCACTTGAGCCGTTCTCCGAACTGGAGCTCAGGAGCGACGGTGAACGTGTGGCCAGCACTCAGGTCCGCTGGACCGGCAAGTTGCCCAATTCGCCTGGGGACGACAAGCCTGTCTTCGTGTGCTGGCTCAACGGAAATCCGATTTTCGTGCGCGATGGCGAGGTCTTGCATACCGTGTTGGGCGATCAGCTCATCCTGGAAGGCATATGGGGGAGCGACCGTCAGGAAGTGGTCAACCTCAAGGGCTTCGTGGCCATCCCTTGGGCCAACAACGGCCAGGACATGGGGTGGGAGATCATTCTCGACCCCGGCAATTTCATGGACAAGTACAGCCTCAAATCGGATCATCCCGGTGCGGTCCGCTACCGTGTGGTTCGCGAAACACCGGGCTGCCCGTCGGCCACCTTTTACGTGGATATCGTGCCCCGGACCATCCACGCCCTGCGTCTTGCTGACAAGCAGGGGCAGTCCCTGCTTATCCCGTGGATTGCCGGCGGGAGTTACCGGCTCCCCGAGGGCGAGTATGTGCTGGAGGCCGCCTGGTCCAACGGCCCCGGAGACAAGCTCATAGCCACCACGGACAGTTTCCCTCTGGCTCCCGGATCGACCTTTGCCGTGGATTATGCCAAGCCCCTCAAACTTACGGTTCGCCAAGCCACGACGTTCGGCCCCGTTGGTTTCATGACTTTTACCGCAGGCGGGTTGGCCAAGCGATAGTTCTGCACCTTCAACCCCGGAGGATGGCGTGATGGTGGAACGCATTGTGCGCGGAATGGCTGGATTCATGGTCCTGGCGAGTCTTTTGCTTGCCTATTATCACAATCCCAACTGGCTCTGGCTCACGGCCTTCGTGGGGTTGAACCTGTTACAGTCCTCCATGACCGGTTGGTGTCCGGGCATGACCCTTCTCAGGAAACTCGGCATAAAAGGCTAGCAGGCTGTTGGAAAACGGTGCCCGGCGGCATTGCTTCAAGATGTTCCCCCCCCCTCGCACGACAGCGAATTTGGACGTCGACTTTGCCGACGCCTCGCAAGAGGCGAACACCTGGGCGGGGTGAATCAACCCCTCACGTATAGGCAGTGCTTTTCGGTATTGAACTTTTTTGCGTCTATCACTGCTGTCTCTATCCGTAAGACTTGCAGGGGACCGCTCGCCTAACAGCTACATCTCACCATTTTTGAACAGCCTGTGTTCTTGATTTTTTCAGCAGTCTGCTAACGTCCGGCCTTGGGGCCATAAGGGTAGAGGATCTTCCATCCCCATACGGCGGCGGTGATGCCGATGAATGCCCCGAAGAGGACGTCGGACGGGTAGTGCTTGAGCGCAATCACGCGGGAGACGCCCACGACAATGGCCAGGGCCAGGGCCGGAATGCGGAGCCTGGGCACTATGTAGCCCAG
Source organism: uncultured Pseudodesulfovibrio sp. (assembly GCA_963662475.2). Classification (GTDB taxonomy): domain Bacteria; phylum Desulfobacterota; class Desulfovibrionia; order Desulfovibrionales; family Desulfovibrionaceae; genus Pseudodesulfovibrio. Next base: position 67,188 of record CAXXUE010000003.1, on the reverse strand, counting down.
CGCGGTCATGCTCGAAAAGATGCGGAGGGAGTGTCCCGATGGAAACGAATAGTGCAGGTAATCCCCGGCCAGCGGGAAAAAGCCGTATTCGCCCTTGTCGAACAGCAGGGGCGGCCGGGCTCGCCCGAAGACATCCTTGAGCAGGTCACCCATGACCATGGCCGCAGTGACGGCCGTACACAGGTAGAGCAGGGTCTTTGAGCGGTAGGTCAGGCCGTTTTGCAGTGCATCGTAAGCTCCCGCAGCAAATCCCAGGGCGAGGAGCACTGTGAACAGGCGTCCGTTGGCGGCCAGTGAAATGCTCTTGGCCAGATGATGCCAGCCGGTGCCCATTGTGTGGGCGGCCTCGGCTGCGGCCCGGTCAAAAAAGACATAGCTGGCCGCGATGAGGGCAATTACGACGAGTAGGGCCCCGAGAGTTTTGGTGATGGTCCGGTCCATGGGGTGCGGATTATCCCAGCAGTTTGCCGATGGACATGAAGGCAATTCCCACGGCCAGGGCGATGGCACCCATTTGGTATGCCCCGTAAAAGAGGAGTAGGCCGCCGACCAGAAAAAGCAGTCCGCCGCAGGCTAAGGCCACCTTGCCGTTCACGATGATCTTCTGGGCCATCTTGTCGCTTTTGCGGATGAATTTCTTTCCGCAATACTTGCAAGAATGGGCTTGGGCGCTGATGGTTTTTCCACAACAAGGACACTTCATGCCTGATATCTAGCAAAAAAAAAATGTTTGGGGTAGTCCCAAATGCACTCGGTAATGCCATGGAAAAATGGCCCGGGAGTGCGGGTAGGAACTGTCATGCGGGGAAATTGAGGCGGGGCCTGTTTTTGGTGGCAGGACGTGGCAGGGCGCAGAAAAATGGGGGGGCACGAAAAAGCCCTCCGTCTGGTTGACGAAGGGCTTTTGCTATCGTTGGTGCGCCCGGCACGATTCGAACGTGCGACCTTTCGGTTCGTAGCCGAATGCTCTATCCAGCTGAGCCACGGGCGCGCCGTGGAAAATCTGTTTATGCAGAAGCGGCGCAGGCGTCAAGCAATTTTTCAGGAATTCTTGAATTTGGTGAAGAATTGGTCGTCCATACCCATCACCAATTGACCCTCTCTGGCCTCGATGCGGATCAAAACCGTGTCCGGGTGTTCGGCAAAGGCTTTGAGATGCGGGTGGCGCAGCACAAAGAGGTTGGTTATGGCCTCGATGGTCTGTTGTTTTTTGATAGGGGAATACACCCCCTCAAGGGTCAGGGCCACGTTTTCGTTGCGCCGATCAATGAGAAGGCTCACGTGTGGGCATTTCCCCAGATTCTTGTTTTTGCGTGAATCTTTGGGTGACAGGAAATAGAATTTCATGGCGGCATGATCCACGAAGTAGTTCATGAGCGAGGCATGGGGCTTGAGGCCATCGGACGTGGCCAGCACACACAGCCCCTTGGACTGGATCAATTGGTCGATGAGTTGCAATTTGTCTTGAGTCATGAAAAGAAGATATTCCGATTTAATCCCGACAATCCATTATAAAGAGAGAGCCATGCAGATCTTTGACGATCTTGTCCTCACCACCGAAACGGTTTTGGCCGATCTGCTTCGAACCGTTGATCCCGTCCGTGTTCGCGTGGCCTGGACCGGGGGCAAGGATTCCACGGTTGTTCTCTTCATCTGGAAGACGCTGCTCGAACACCACGGCCTGGGGCCGGTGCGTGCCATCAACCTGGATACCGGGTGCAAGTTCCCGGAAGTCCTGGCTTTCCGCGACCGGCTGGCGGCAGAATGGGCGGTGGACCTGCATGTGGCCCACCCGGCGGTGCCGCTCGACGGGTACCCCCTGGCCGAAGATCCGGTGGTCTGCTGCCGCGAGCGCAAGGTGGAGCCGCTGAAGGCGGCTCTTCGCGAAACCGGGGCGACCCATCTGATCACCGGCATCCGGCGCGATGAGCACCCGGACCGGGTCGATCGCCTTCCCCTGGAATCGCGTGACGATCCCGCGCACACAATGGTCAATCCCGTGCTGGACTGGAGTGAGTTCGACATATGGGCCTTTCATCACCGTTTCGATTTGCCGCATTGCGGGTTGTACGACCAGGGCTACCGGTCGTTGGGTTGCCGTCCCTGCACGGTGAAACCCGGCGCGGGGGAGGGAGAACGGTCGGGCCGCAACCGGCGCAAGGAGCAGGTGCTTTCCGAGCTTACCAGCCTCGGCTATTTCTGACGGGAATAGGGCCGAATGTTTCTTTGAAATATTTTTGGGATTTTTTCCCGATTGGCGAATCGGGCGATTTGTCGACCCGTTTTGCCGTCACCTATCGAGATTGCCCTGCAATAATGCAGCCTCGGGCCATTTTACAAAAAAGTAAGGGCGGTTATCCCCTGTGCCTTAGCAGGCTGTTTCCCGCTCAGGGGGCCTTGACCTGCGGGCTTACTTCCCCTATTGACCGATCTTTATTAGGCTAAGGGTAAGGTGCATTCGTCCCTTTTTTTCGGTTGGAGGTGAACCGGAAAACGGGTGTCCACTGTACTCGTGTTCAATCTTCTGAAACGAGGTCGTCATGTCGAATCTGCTCATGCTTCTCATTCTCCTGCCAGTTGTTGCGGCGCTGGTCTGCTATTTCGTCCGGTCAAGTGCCGTGCGAAAGCTGACCGTCGTGGCAACGGGCGCAATCCTCACGGCTGCGTCGTTGGGGTTGCTGGGGCAGGGGACCTTTGAACCGATCACAGTCGGTTCTTTTCTCGGCATCAGCAGCGATTTCCTGATTACGGTCCTGGATTTCGCGTTGCTGGGTGTCATTTTCTATTATGGTATTAAACACAAGAACCTGCTGATCCAGGGCTTCACCCTGGCCCAGGCTGCGCTTCTTGTCTGGTTTGAAGTGGTCATGGTCGAACATGCGGCGGTTCCCGCCCTGGCCGGTGACCAACTCGCGTTGATCATGGTTCTGGTGGTTTCCGTCATCGGTTCCCTGATCTGTATCTTTGCCATTCCTTATATGAAGGAACACGAAGCGCATCTGCACCTGAAGAAATCACGTCAGCCGCAATTCTTCTTTTTCCTGCTCCTCTTCCTGGGAGCCATGAACGGTCTGGTCCTGTCCAACAACATCCTGTGGCTCTACTTCTTCTTCGAAGTGACCACCCTGTGTTCGTTCGTGCTCATCGGCCACGACGCCACCGAGATTGCCACCAGGAATTCGGTCCGCGCCTTGTGGATGAACTCTCTGGGCGGTCTCGCTTTTGTCATCGGCATGATGCTGGTCTACATGAAGACCGACACTCTGGATGTCTCCGTCATCCTGGCCGGTGGTCCGCAGGGTGCGCTCATGGTAACCGGCGTGGGCTTTCTCTGCCTGGCCGGTTTCACCAAGGCGGCTCAGGTTCCGTTCCAGTCCTGGCTGCTCGGCGCCATGGTCGCGCCGACTCCGGTTTCCGCGTTGCTTCACTCCTCCACCATGGTCAAGGCCGGTGTGTATGTGGTGCTCCGATTCGCCCCGGCCTTTGCAGGCACGCTGCTTTCCGATGGCGTGGCCATCTGCGGCGCGTTCACCTTCCTGGCCTGCGCCGCTCTGGGTGTGGGGCAGTCCAACGGCAAGAAGATTCTGGCCTATTCAACGGTGGCGAACCTCGGGCTGATTATCTGCTGCGCCGGTATCAACACTCCGCTGGCCATTTCGGCGGCTATCCTGTTGATCCTCTTCCACGCGGTCTCCAAGTCGCTGCTCTTCCTGTGCGTCGGCACCATCGAGCAGGCCATCGGCTCCCGTGATATCGAGGACATGCGCGGCCTGTACGCCATGCATCCCCGCACCGCGCTGATCACGATCATTGGTATCCTGAGCATGATGCTCCCGCCGTTCGGCGTGCTGATGAGCAAGTGGATGGCCATTGAGGCCTCCGCAGGCAATATCTACGTCATCCTCATGCTGGCTTCCGGCTCGGCCTTGATGGTCGTCTTCCTGGCCCGCTGGGCGGGTTCGTTGATGGCCTCCCGAGAGGCCGGTGCCGCACCCGAGAAGCAGGCCTTGCTGACCCGCTTGCCCTTGCTGACCCTGTGTGCGGGCACGGTTGTCCTGTCCGCATTCTCGCCGTGGATATATAACTCCATGATCGCCCCCATGTTTAGCGCCCCGCCGTTGACGGTCCATCTGGGATCGCTTGAAGGCTCGGTCGGCACCTTTGTTGTGGTCCCGCTGTTCCTTGTGCTTGGTCTGGGGCTTAGTTATGCCATCAAGGCCGCATCCGGCTTCCGCAAAGTCAGGATCATGCCGCCTTACGTGGCCGGAGCCAACGTGGTTGGCGACAATGACGGTACCTACGTCGGGCCCATGAATGCCCCGGTTTCGTTCTCCGTCGGCAACCTGTATCTGGGCGAGCTTTTCGCCGAAGGCAAGCTCACTCCGATCTTCAACGCGCTGGCGGTCGCCTTGATCGTCCTCATGCTGGGAGGGGCTCTCTAATGGATACGCTTATACTCATCATCATCGGCCTTGTGGCCGGCCCGATCCTCGGCGGTCTGATCGCCGGTCTGGATCGTCGCGTCACCGCCTGGCTTCAGTCCCGTCAGGGGCCGCCGATCACGCAGGCCTTCTATGACGTGGCCAAACTGCTCGGCAAGGAAAAGATGGTCGTCAACCAGTGGCAGATTCTCTGCGCCTGGGTGTACATGATCGCCGCCGCAATCTCCGTGGCCCTCTTCTTTGCCCAGAGCGACCTGCTGCTGATCTTCTTTGTGCAGGCCGTGGGTGCGGTCTTCCTGGTCATGGGTGCCATGGCCGCCAAGTCCCCGTATTCCCAGGTTGGCGCGCAGCGCGAGCTGATGCAGATCCTGGCTTACGAGCCGATTCTGATTCTGGTCTTCGTGGGCTTCTATCTGGTCACGGGCAGCTTCTCCATCGGGGCCGTCTGGCAGCTCGACCAGCCCCTGCTGGCCAAGATGCCGCTCTTGTACCTGGCTTTGGGCTACGCCCTGACCATCAAGCTGCGGAAGTCGCCGTTCGACTTCTCCACCTCCCATCACGGCCATCAGGAATTGGTCAAGGGGGTGCTCACCGAGTACTCCGGTCCCTATCTGGCCCTGATCGAGATCGCCCATTGGTACGAGACCGTCCTGGTGCTCGGCGTGTGCGCCTTGTTCTGGTCCACCAACGTGGCCTGGATGGCAGTGCTGTTGCTTGCCACCTACCTGCTCGAAATCCTGGTGGACAACACCATGGCCCGCATGACCTGGCGTTGGATGCTCAAGCGCGTCTGGCTGCTCGGCATGGGCATGTCCGTCGTTAACCTCATCTGGCTGTACGCGGGGTAAATCATGTTTGGATCATTCATCAAGAAATCTCGCGCCAAGTCCCCGTGGATCATGCATTTTGACTGCGGAAGCTGCAACGGCTGCGATATCGAGGTTCTGGCCTGCCTGACGCCGCTCTACGACGTGGAGCGTTTCGGCATCATCAACGTCGGCAATCCCAAGCACGCGGATGTGCTGCTGGTTACCGGCACGGTCAACCACCGGAACAAGAAGGTGCTCAAGAACATCTACGATCAGATGCCCGAGCCCAAGGCCGTCATCGCCATTGGCGCCTGCGGCAATACCGGCGGTGTTTTCCGTGAGGCCTACAACGTCGTCGGCGGCGTTGACAAGGTCATCCCCGTGGACGTTTACGTTCCCGGTTGTCCGGCCAAGCCGGAAGCCATCATCGACGGCGTTGTCATCGGTCTCGGAAAATTCGCGCAAAAAGTGGAAGAAGCCGAGTAGGCGTCTGCACGAGGTGAAATATGCAAGGTAAAGTTACAGACGTGACCCTCGACACTGTTGTCGGTGAGGTCATGAATATGAAAAATGACGGACAGAGACTCGTCACGCTCTCCACCTACCAGGCTGGGGAAGGCAAGATGGGTATTCTGTACCATTTCGACAAGGAACTCGAAAATTCCCACCTGCGGCTCGTTGCGGACATGGCCAAGCCCATTCCCAGCGTTTCCGGCGTCTACTTCGCCGCCCTGCTGGTGGAAAACGAGATACGCGACCAGTGGGACGTCGTCTTCGACGGCCTGGTCCTTGACTTCAACCGCACGCTCCTTCTTGACCCGGAAGTGACCAAGGTTCCCTTGGCCTCCAATGTCAGGATCGAGTCCAAAAACTAGGGGGCTGAAATGGCGACTACCGTAATTCCCTTCGGCCCGCAGCATCCCGTCCTGCCCGAGCCGGTCCACCTGACCCTCAAGCTTGAGGACGAGATCGTCAAAGAGGCCATCCCCGCGTTGGGCTACGTCCACCGTGGTCTGGAAAAACTGGCCGACATCCGCGACTTCCACCAGATGATCACCGTGTGCGAGCGCGTGTGCGGCATCTGCTCCATGATCCACGGTGCCTGCTACTCGCAGTCCATCGAGGAACTCATGGATATCGAAATATCCGACCGCGCCAAGCTGCTCCGGGTCATCTGGAGTGAGCTGCACCGCATGCATTCCCATCTGCTGTGGCTCGGTCTCTTTGCCGACGCCTTCGGCTTCGAGGCCCTGTTCATGCAGTTCTGGAAAGTGCGCGAGCGCATCATGGACATCAACGAAGCCACGGCAGGCAGCCGTGTCATCGTGTCCGTGAACATCATCGGTGGCGTCCGCGCCGACCTCTCTCCCGACCAGCTCCGGTGGATTCTCTCCGAACTGGACATCGTGGAGAGCGAGGTTCAGGCCATTCAGGACACCATCATGAATGATTACACCGTCAAGACCCGCACTGTGGGAATCGGCGTCATGACCAAGGAACAGGCCTGGGAGCTGGGCGCAGCCGGTCCGACCCTGCGTGGTTCCGGCGTGGCTCAGGACATGCGTCAGCTTGCCTACGGCGGCTACAAGTTCCTGGACTTCGAGCCGGTGGTGGAAACCTCCGGTGACTGCTGGGCACGTTCCACGGTCCGTTTCCGCGAAGTGCTCCAGTCCGTCGATCTGGTCCGTCAGGCCATCAGCAAGCTCCCCGAGGGCGAGCTGGCGGTCAAGGTCAAGGGCAATCCGCCCGAGGGCGAGGTCTACCACCGCGTGGAACAACCCCGTGGCGAGTGCGTCTACTACATCAAGGGCAACGGCACCAAGCATCTGGACCGCCTGCGTATTCGGACGCCCACGTTTGCCAACATCCCGCCGCTTCTGACCATGCTGCCCGGATGCGAGCTGGCTGACGTGCCGGTCATCGTCCTGTCCATCGACCCGTGCATCAGTTGCACTGAACGCTAAGGAGGACGAGCCATGCTGTTTACACCCACCGTCATCAAGAACCTGCTGAAGAAGCCCGCCACGCGCAACTATCCGGCCGTGGTACGCGAGCCGTTTCCCATGTTCCGTGGGGAACTGGTCATAGACATCGACAAGTGCATCTTCTGCGGCATGTGTTCGCGCAAGTGCCCCAGCCAGTGCATTACCGTGGACAAGGACAAGGGCACCTGGCAGTGCGATCCGCATGCCTGCATCTCCTGCGGCTATTGCGTGGACAACTGCCCGGTCAAGTGTTTGTCCATGAAGGATACGCACCGCAAGCCTGTGACCGAGAAGGTCACCTGGATCGAGCAGGGAACGCCGCCCAAGCCCAAAAAGAAAGTGACCGCCAAGGCTGAGGAAGCCCCCAAGAAGGAAGCGGACGCCAATGCCGAGGAGAAACCGGCTGCCAAAAAGGCTGCCTCCAAAAAGGACTAGACGGATTCGATCAAGTAATGCGAAGGCCCCGGCTCATTGAGCCGGGGCCTTTTGTTTTTCCCGGCTGGCGGCCTCTCCCGCAAAAGGGTGTCAAGCTGTCAAGTTATCCCATTTCTACCCGTTTTGCTGTTTATTCCCGCCTTTTTTCCCGATGCCGAAAACCGGGGTTATGCTGCTCCGGATTCCCGGGGATGGTCCCTGGGAACGAAACAAGGAGACGGGCAGTGGCTATTTACGAGTGTCAACTGAATTACGGCCCGGACGGTCGAATTGTGGAGAAAACAGAATTCGTCAAGGGCAAGAGCATGACCTGGGTTTATGCCTATGACAAAGCCGGGCGATTATCCGAGGCGCACCTGGACAACCGGCTGATCTGTCAGTGCCACTACGACCGCGAGGACCGTCGCAGCCAGGACTGTTTCCCGGCCACGCACGGGGTGTCCGCGCGTTCCTATCACTACACCCTGGACAACCGGCTCCAGCAAGCGGGAAATAACGGCTACACCCACGACGAAAAAGGCTTCCGCTCCATCTGGAATTCGGGCGGCAGCTATACGCTCTACGAGTATGCGCCGGACTACCAGCTCATGAAGGTTGAAAAACGCGAAACCGGCGAACTGTTCAAGTTCCACCACGACGAGGAAGGACAGCGCGACGCAAAATACTGCAACGGCGAGTTGGTGGAGGCCTATCGTTGGCTGGATTTCCTGCGGTTGGGCGGCTTCCACGACGGGGAGTTCGCCTACCGCTTTGCCTACCGCGACGGGGAACGCACGCCCTATGCCCTGGCATGCGAGGACGGAGCCAAGGCCTATCTGTTTTACGACCATGTTGGTTCCCTGCGCTTGGTTGCCGACAGCGACGGCCACGTGATAAAGGAGGTCCTGTACGACCCCTTCGGCGGGATTATCGAGGACAGCAATCCGGGGTTTCGCGTGCCGTTGGGTTTCGCAGGTGGTTTGCACGACCCTGACCTGGGCTTCGTCCGCTTCGGCTGGCGGGATTACGACACCTTCACCAGCCGTTGGACCGCACCCGATCCGCTGGGCGACGAGGGCGGGGACCCGGACTGGTATGGGTATTGCCTGGATGATCCGGTCAATGGGGTGGACCCGCTGGGGCTCTCTCCATTGCAGGGGTTGATCAACATGGGCGGGCAATTGCTTCAATATGCCCCAGCGATCAATAGAATGGGGATTGCCGTTGCGAACGAATTCGGGGACGGAAGACCCGGGTTTGTTGATGCGGTTTCAAAAGGGGCCAAGTGGTACACGGATACGGTAGATACCAACCTTGACAAAATGCGGAAAGATCGAAAGTCGATAGCAGACAGCTATCGGAGGAAAGTAAAAAATTAATTCGAGGAATAATTCTTTTATAAAACAATGCCGGGACGATTACGTCCCGGCAAGTACGATGCCAATGTGCAAAGGATCAAAAATGTTTTCTTTCATGAGAGTGTTTCTTGAGCACTCTTCTTATGTTTTTTTCGCAACATGTATTTATCTGCTAATAGTATATATTTCGTCATCAGCTACTATATCATATATTGCCGGAATATTCGTGGCATCTCCATTTCTAATAAACATGCTGGCTGAAGAAAAAGTCAGGGCGGCTGGGCTAATTAGATACTATTTTTCAATGAAATCTTTGCTATACTTCATTGTTCTATGTGTTCCTTTTGTTGTATTTATTATACCTAATCTGAGCGATTCTCCAGCCTGACACAACATCAAAGCTGGCATATCACCTTGTTTTTGTTTACAATCACATCCAGTCACTACGTCATGAACGTTTCACCCATTTGGTGGAGGGCTGGATGTCCAACTCAAAGAGAACCAAAGCAAAATTCATCGACGATGTCCAAGTCACGAACGACTGTCTGACAAGCCGGGCCGGGCTCAACCTCTTTGCTCGCTACATTCGTGGCATTGGTCTTTTCCCCCACATCAACCGCCTTTTCGGCTCCATGCGCAAGAACCCCAAGGGCACGCCCATCGATGAACTTTTCAAGCAGGTGCTCTGCTTCCTCTTTGACGGCACCAGCCGTCACTTGGCCCACTTTGATGTCCTGACCAAAGATCCGGGCTACGCGGCTGCCATCGAAACAGACATCAAGAGCATGGCCTCATCGCACACCGTCAAGCGGTTCTACCAATCATTCTCCGCACAACGGACCTATCTTTTTCGCCGTCTGTTGCAGCAACTCTTCCTTTGGCGACTCAGCATGACCAGCCCAGAAGTGATCGAACTGAACATCGACACCATGGTCATGGATAACGACCAAGCGCCGAAGCGTCACGGCGTCAAGCCCACCTACAAGAAGGTTCTGGGCTTTCAGCCTCTCCAGATGACCTGGGGCCGCTACATTATAGACGCCGTGTTCCGTGGCGGCGACAAACACTCTCTCAACGGCGACTCAGCCCCGAAGATGATCCGTCACGTGGTGCGCATGATCCGTACCCGCTACAGCAAGACCGTACCCATCATCATTCGCATGGACTCCGGATTCTTCGACCAGGAGCTCTTCGACGAGATGGAGCGGCTGGATATCGGTTTCATCTGCGCAGGCAAGTTCTATAGCGACATCAAGGCCATGATTGGGGCACTTCCCGAAACCGCCTTTCAGCATCACTTCGGCAAAACCGATGAGGATGTCTGGCAGTGCTACGAGTTCTGCGACCGCCGCAAGTCCTGGGAAAAGTCCTTCAGGACCATCTTTTGGCGACCTTTACTGGAAGAGAAGCAGTTCCTGCTACCCGGATCAAGACCAGGCACCATCGTCTACACCAACCTTGGCATGGATAGTGTCGTGGATCAGCAATTGCAGGAGGCTGGCCTCGCGTTCATGGCCGAAACCGATGCCATCATCCACTCCTACCACCAGCGGGGCGCGGACGAACTGGTGCACAGGGCGTTCAAGGATTTCGGATTCGAGGAGTTGCCGTTCCAGCGCTTCGTGCCCAACGCCGCCTTCTATTACACCATGCTCCTCGGCTTCTTCCTGTTTGAAGCGTTCAAGGAAGATGTGAGTGAGCCGGTGGTACCGGTCAAGTCTTTCCCGACCACACTGCGTCGCACCTTGGTGGACGTCGCCGCCAAGGTGGTGTCCCATGCTGGCAAAACCGTACTCAAGGTCACGGCGATCGCCATGGAATCGTTGCGTTTCAAAGAACTGTGGGAGCGCTGCCTGAGCGCTCCAAAATTCGTCTGGACCTGATCTGAACGCCCCGCTCCATGTCCAGCGATGGGAGAGGTGCGTCCAATTTCCTGAAAAATCTGGTATCACAACCGAAACGAGTGGCATTTTCACGCTTCAGCGATCAAGCTGTCCCCATTCGCACCATTTTTGGAGTCAATCTTCTTCCGGTTTCTGCCGAGGAAGGCTTCAATGAGACCCCTCCGCTCGATTTAGGTATAAGATTGCTACAGGGAAAGAATATTTTGAAACAAGATTCATTAATATTGTGTATGTGGCGGTTCTTATGGGGCTGTCTTGCTTGGTGATGTCTGCCGATACATTTTTCCCACAACCCCATTGGATTGTCAGCCTATTCGTTTCTTTGCTTGTTTCCACATCGCATATGGTGTCGTTGTTTTTGATAACCTCGGTGATTCTTCCAGAAAAACCGGAGTAATCTAGCCTGTAACGGGCCGGTCTTATTGTGGCAAAATTAGCTCAACAAAGTTTTATCCCTTCCCGGTTTCGCAGGTGGTTTGCACGACCCTGACCTGGGCTTCGTCCGCTTCGGCTGGCGGGATTACGACACCTTCACCAGCCGTTGGACCGCACCCGATCCGCTGGGCGACGAGGGCGCTTTTTCTGGGGGAATTATACCGGGGCCTTCCTTGTCGCTCAGAACCATCGGTCACACCCGCCAAAGGCGCAAGACAGGTTTCCAAAGGACATGTCCTTTGGCCGCCGGAGGCGAAATCACCCGACAATCGCCGCCGAAGGCGGCAACCTTCCCCTCTCCCTTTGATTTGTTACAGCGAGGAGTCCAGCCCACGCAGCTCATCCAGGTGGTCGCGGTGCTTGTAGAAGAGCTTCACATCGTTGCCCGCCGCGTTGCCGAAGGCCATGGAGGTTCGTTCTGTTTTGGAGGTCAGCCCCGAGGATTGGGCGTGGATGCAGGCCACCTGACCGCAGTAGAGGATTTCGTGTCCCCGAAGGGAGAGCAGGAGATCGTGGTCTATGTCGTCCACCTGCGAGGGAGAGAAATGGATGTCGAAAGCGGGTTCCCGGTGCAGGGCCGAGGTCCGGAACATATGCTGGCAGCCCATGACGTTGCGTGTGGGGCGCAGGAAATCGTAAAGCCCGGTGTCGAACTGACGCGACGGTCTGGCAAGGCTCAATTTGAGCAGGTCGTCGCGGACGATGGCCATGGAACGGTACAGGTACTGGTATTTTGCCGGGGTGCCGGGATCGAGCACCTTGCAGCCCACGACCGCAGCCTTGGGGTGGTCCTCCATGGCGGCCAGGAACCAGGCCAACCAGTCGCGCTGGAGAAAGACGTCATCATCGAGAAAGACCGCATACTCATGCTTCCAGGTGTGCTCGCGGTTGATCAGCCAGTTGCGTGCTGCCGGAGCACCGATATTCACCGGGAGGTCGATGATGTCCACGGCGTTGTTCGGAAAGAGGGCTGCGGCGGAACGGGCCACTGCCAGGCTGTCGTCTGAGCAGCCGTTGACCAGGATGGATATGGGGCTTAGGCCTATTTCGGTTTGGCGCAGGCTTTCCAGGGTTTGCCGGAACTGGTCCGCCTTGTTGTAGGTATAGAGGTAGATGGCCGTGGGGCGGCTGCCGATGAGGTCCGGCCTCGGTTGCAGGGGGGTGAGGAGTTCTTCCATTCTGAGGCGAACCGGCGTCTGTGTGGGATCGAGTTCAAGTGATTCCCTGTAGAGCGCGATGGCCCGGTCTCGGTCGCCCGCCTTGAGGAAGAGTTCGGCTCCACCATTGAGGACGTATTCCCCGCGCTCCGAGGGCGGCAGTTGGTGGAATATGGGCAGGCCGAGCACCCAGTCGTTGATCCCCGCATAATGGAGAAACAGCTTGCGATTCCACATGGGTTGCAGGGGCTTGACCGGTTGGAAGTCGTCCAGCCAGGGTCCGGGAGCCACTCCCTGGAGAAAATCGGCCAGGAGCAGGGTGTCGGCGACCATGATGTCATGGGGGGTGGCTTTGAGCTGTGTTTCCAGGAGGGGCACGGCCTGATTGAATGCGAAGCGTTGGACCATTTCGTGTAGCCCGGAGAGCTGGGGCGAGGGGGAACGCACGCCTTCCACGACGCGAATGCGTTTTTCCCGCTCGGCTGTCGGCGAGATTTGCTGAAGCATCCGCAATACCTGCGGCTCGAACGGATCGAGCTGCTCGTTTTTTCTCAGGAGATAGGCAAGAATCTCCAGCCCTTCCTGGTCCATGGCCCCAGCGGTGTTGATCGCCAGCAGGCGGAGCACATAGGCATTGATGGCAGGGTGATCCAGAAGAAAATTGCCGCAGTGATTGCGGAAATGGAGGAGCACCTCATGGGGCTCCAAGGCATTGAGTTCTCCGCTGATTCCGTTGCGCAATATGGAAAAATAGTCGGGGTGCATGGGGTCTCCTCGGAGCGGTTCTACCGTACCCTGGTCCGGGTCTGGCGAGGTCATCTTTGGCTTCATGCCATGGCCGTATTGTCCCTGGCAAGACGTTGCATGCGAATGACGTGCCGTCTTTTCTTTCCATACCGTCTGTGATAATTCCCAACAATGGTACCTGTTCTGACACCCAATCCGTTTTCCTCGGCAGCACCATGACCGAAAAGCCTGTCGTCTCGGTCATCATCCCGGTCTTCAACAACTGGGAGATGACAAAAAAACTGCCTGGAATCCCTGACCCGCCAAGCCGGGGACATGCCGTTCGAGGTCGTCCTGGTGGACAATAATTCCGCTGACGCCACGGCCACCGAGGCTGAGGGGCTGGGCCGGTCCCTGTTCGGGGACCATTTTTCATTTGCTGCGGCAGGAGCACAATCTCGGGTTCGCCAAAGCGATCAATGCGGGGGCGGCTCAAGCTTCGGGCGACTATCTGTACCTGCTCAACAACGACACCATCGTGGTTTCCGATCCGTTTGCTCCGCTCCTGGAGACGCTTTGGACGGACGCCTCCATCGGGGCCGTCGGTCCGTTGCTGCTCTATCCCGGGGGCGACAGGGTGCAGCATCTGGGCATTGCCATTTCCCACGGCATCAAGAGCGTTCACCTTTATCATCTGTTTCCGGCTTCACATCCCGTGGTCGCCCGGAAGCGGCGGCTTCAGGCCATAACCATGGCCGCTTTCTGCGTGGAGCGCGGGTTGTTCCTCCGGTTGGGCGGGCTTTTCGAGGGCTATGTCAACGGCATGGAGGATATCGATTTTTGTCTCCGTATGGGGCGCGAAGGACTGGGGTGCGCCGTGGTGCCGGAAACAGTGGTCCATCACCTGACCAGCCAGAGCGCGGGCCGTTTCGATCACGATGGCCCAAACAGCCGGTTGTTGGCGTCCCGGTGCGGGGAATTGCTGACCCCGGATTTGAACATGCTGGCCGGGGAAGATGGCTATTGTTTGCGTTTTACCTCGTGGCTCGATCCGTATCTGGGCCTTGGCCGGGAACGCGCCGCAGAGATCGAGTCGGTCTGGTTGGCCGAGCCTGACCGGGACCGGTTGGCGGGACTCCTGCTTCAAGAGCCGTGTTGGGAGCGTGGATGGGATCGCCTGATCCGCCATTGCCGGGAGAACGGCGACACGGCGGGCGTGTTGTCGCTGCTTGTCCAGAAGAGTGCTTTTTTCCCGACCCCGGAGACGTTTGCAGCCATGAAACAGGCCGCTGTCCTGGCCGGGGATGCGTCCAGGCTGGCAGCCCTGGCCGATCAGGACGACAGGATTGGTGCCGTAATGGCGCGGCCTTTGTCCTTGCGTGCGCAGGCCAGGGGAGCGATGAGTCGAGCCGGGGCCGTGGGCAATGACGGATTGGCGGCAATCCTGACGGATTGGCTGGCGGAGAATTTTTCACCCGACGGGAACACATGATACCATCACATTTTCTTTCCACGCTCCCGCCCGACCTGCGGTATCGGCTTCTGATCGCCGCCAGTGGCAAGCACCATCTGGCAGACACGGGCAGGGCCGTCCTGGCCTGTGGCGAAACCGATCCCGAGTCCGCGTCCCTCCTTGCCTCCCTGGCCAAGGAACTGTTCACGGCTGCCTGGCTGACCGATCCTCTGGATGGCACCCTGGCCGCTGATTTGGCCGAATTTGATCGGCGGCTGCCCGGCCTGACCCCGCAGGGGGCGAAATGCGTCAAGGCCACGGCGGGTCTGTGCCGCGTGCCGGAGGGCGGCGTGGTCCCGCCTCGGCTGGTCGCGCTGGAGGCCTCGGGCGAGTATGGTCCTCTTTGCCGCTGGCTGGAGAGGGAACTACAGATTGCACCCGGCAACGGCTTTCTGGCCTGGAGCCTGTACCATCACGCCCTGCGCAACGGGGATTTCAAGCAGGCTCTGGGCGTGGCGGCCCGGTTCTCGAACATGCCCGTTCTGGCACCCGTGGCGGCCAAGCTTTCGGCGGATGCCCACTTTCTGGCCGGGGAGTATGACCGGGCCGTGTCGGGCTATGCCCAGGCGGAGCAGGCGTTTCCCGGCTTGTGTGCCGACCGTTTCGGCGAGGCGTTGTACCGGGCCGGACGGATTGAGGAAGGGCTGGCGTGCCTGCGTCGGGGTGTTGAGAACAACCCCTGGATGGTCAACGCCGCGTTGCGTCTGCACGATCTTTCCTCCGGGATAGCCGATGCTCGTGGACACCTCCCCGGCAGGACGGCGATCCTTCTCTATTCCTACAACAACGCGGCGCAACTGGACCTGACCTTGCACAGCCTGCATCAATCGCTGCCGGACCAAGAGTCGGAGGTCCTGGTCAGAGTGTTGTCCAACGGTTCAGTGGACGGGACCAACGAGGTCATCGGGAAATGGCGTGACCGTTTCGGCGAGTTTTTCGAGGGGGTGTTTCTGCCTGTGAACATCGGTGCACCGGCGGCCAGGAACTGGCTGATCTCCCTTCCCGAGGTCCGGGCCTGCGACCATATTGCCTATCTGGACGACGATGTTCGGTTGCCCGCAGAGTGGCTGTCCCGTTTCGGAGCCGCCGTGTCCGCGTATCCCGATGCCGCGCTCTGGGGCTGCCGGGTGGCCGACTATGAAAGGGTCGCGAACCTGCAACAGGTGGATCTCAACATTCTGCCTTTATCTGGGGAGGGCGTCCCGTTCCAGATGTCCGAGGCCCATTTGTCGGCCCATGATTTCGGCCAGTTTTCCTACCTGCGGCCAGCCGGAGCCGTGACCGGGTGTTGCCATCTCTTCCGTGCCGGGGCATTGCTCGGTTCCGGCGGCTTCGATATCCGCTTCTCGCCCAGCCAATACGATGATCTCGACCACGACCTGCGCCTGTCTCTCGCCGGGAAAAAGATTGTGTACCAGGGGCACCTCGCGGTGGAACACATGAAGGTTTCGGGCCGTTCGGTAGCCGTGGACCCGGTCAGCGCAGGCAGTGCGGCGGGCAACCTGCGCAAGCTGCAGAGCAAGTATTCCGAAAAGGAAACGGGCATTCTCCGCGAAAAATCCCTTGGCGTCATGGAGAGTGATTTCTATGCCAAGCTGGAGTGTCTGGCGGCTTCCCGGGACGACTGAGCCGGTCGTTACTTGAGAGAGACGCCGTATACTTTTTCCGCATTCCGATAAGCTATCTTCTCGGCCACGTCGCGGGGGAGCTGGCCCAGGATGAGCCGCTGCCGGTCCACTGTCTCGCCGTATCGCCGCCACAGCTTCTTCATGTGCGGGTCCGTGGCAAAGAGGATGCGGTCCTGAAACTTGACGAGCAAGGCCTTCCATTCCGGGTGCAACGTGTTCCCGTCGAGCATGGCACTGCCGGTCAGGGCGAACTTGCCGGGATCGGAGAAGTCGTTCATGCGCCGTTCCTTTTTGGACATCAGCGCGTACAGATTGGGGTGTCGCCCCAGAAATTCGTCCATCTGGGCAGCCGAGGCGAAACCCATGTGCGGCAGCAGGAAAATCTGGTTCGGCCAGGCCGAGTACAGGGCGTGGAAGCGGGGGAAGTCCCGCTCGGACGCATACGGTTCCCAGTGGGTCATGAACGGAATCTTGAACGGGGCGATGGCCTTGAGCAATGTGGCCGTTCCCGGTTTGGAAGGGTCCACATACCGTTCGCCCGCCGGGTACTGTTTGCCGCTCTGCTTGTCCCCGTGGGTGTAGAGCAGCTCCCCGATGAACCGGTAGCCGTATTTTTCGATGCCTTGCACCGTGCTCCGGATGTAGTTCGTGGACACGTCGCCCGAGAGTTGAAAGTACTTGGGCGCGCCGAGTACGATCAGGTCCGGGTTGCGTCGGGCCAGATTCAGTACGGCCTGCTCGTTTTCATGCAGTGTCTTTCTGCTCCGGGCGAACAGGGCCAGTTTGGACACGCCCGCCGCCCGAACGGAATTCATGGCCTTGTCCATGCCCACGGTCTCATCTATCTGGCTCATGGCGTCAAACAGGGGACCGTCGTAGGGCACGAGGCCCTGCGATCCGTCTTGGGCGGCAACGCAGGCTTCGTATGTCTTCCAGACGGTCTTGCGGTCGGCCCGCTGTTCTGGCCGTTTCCCCGCGCGGATCAGGGCCATGGTCTCGGGATCAAGCTGTTTTTCCATGCAGGCCTGCACGGTGGGCGGGGCCGCGAAGATTTGCTGGAAATCGACGCAAAGGGCCCGTGTGGCCGGAATCAGACAGAGCAGGGCTGCCAGCCAGGTGGCCCGGAACAGGCGGTGTTTGGTCATCGGGTTTCTCCGGGTAGTGGTCTGTGGACAGCATAGCCGGAATTGCGTTTCGGGGGACAGTGTTTTTTGCCGCCGGACCGCTGTTTCCGGCACTTGGCTTGCCAGACTAAATCGCGTAATGTCCCTCTCCTTATGCAGCGTAAACAGACCAGACCCCTGCACGTCGGCAGTGTGGGCATCGGCGGGGACAACCCCGTCCGCGTCCAGTCCATGTGCAATACCGACACCCGTGATGTGGCCGCCACCCTCGCGCAGATCAACCAACTGGCCAAGGCCGGGTGCGAGATCGTGCGTCTGGCCGTGCCCGACGACAAGGCTGCCGAGGCCCTGCCTGCCATCCGCGAGCAGTCGCCTGTCCCGCTCATTGCAGACATTCATTTCGATCACCGATTGGCCCTGGCCGCGCTCGATGCGGGCATCGACGGACTGCGCATCAATCCCGGCAATATCGGTGACGAATCCAAGGTCGATACCGTGGTCCGGGCGGCCATGGAGCGGTCCGCGCCCATCCGTATCGGCGTCAACGGCGGCTCCCTCGAAAAGGACCTGCTGCACAAGTTCGGCGGTCCCACGCCCGAGGCCATGGTCGAGTCCGGCCTGCGCCATGTGGTCATGCTCGAAAAGCGGTCCTTCCACGACATCAAGATTTCGCTCAAGACCTCCTCGGTCCTGAACACCGTGGCTGCCTACCGGCTCATGGCCGAACGGGTCGACTATCCGCTGCACATCGGCATCACCGAGGCCGGGACGCTCGTGCGCGGCGCGGTCAAGTCCGCCGTGGGATTGGGCCTTTTGCTTAATGAGGGGATTGGCGACACTCTGCGTGTTTCCCTGACCCACGATCCCGTGGCAGAGATCGGCGTGGCCTACGAAATTTTGCGTGCCCTCGGTCTGCGCGAGCGTGGGCCGGAGATCATCTCCTGCCCCACCTGCGGGCGGACCGAAATAGACCTCATCACCCTGGCCGAAAAGGTCGAGGAGGCCCTGCGCGGCGTGGAGGAAGTCTTCACCGTGGCCGTCATGGGCTGCGTGGTCAACGGGCCGGGCGAGGCCCGCGAGGCGGATATCGGCATTGCCGGAGGCCGTGGCCTGGGCATCATTTTCCGCAAGGGCGAGGTGGTCCGCAAGGTCCACGGCAACGAGAATCTGCTGCCCGAATTCATGAAAGAGATAGATAAATTGATCCAAGAAAGGAGATCATAGATAATGCGTCTTTCCCGTTATTACATCCCGACCCTCAAGGAAGATCCGGCCGATGCCGAGGTCGTCTCCCACAAGCTTTTGATGCGTGCGGGCATGATCCGCAAGCTGACCAGCGGCATTTACAACTACCTGCCCCTCGGCCTGCGCTCCATCAACAAGGTGGCGAAGATCGTGCGCGAGGAAATGGACCGCGCCGGGGCCATGGAAGTCCTGCTGCCCACGGTCCAACCCGCTGACCTCTGGCAGGAGACCGGCCGTTGGGACTACTACGGCAAGGAATTGCTGCGCTTCAAGGACCGCCACGGTCGCGACTACTGTCTCGGACCCACCCACGAGGAAGTCATCACCGACCTCGTGCGCGGCGAGATCAAGTCCTACAAGCAACTGCCGATCAATCTCTATCAGGTCCAGACCAAGTTCCGCGACGAGATCCGCCCCCGCTTCGGCCTCATGCGCGGTCGCGAGTTCATCATGAAGGACGCCTATTCCTTCGACAAGGACGAGGAGGGCGCGGAAAAGTCCTACTGGGACATGTTCGAGGCGTACAAGGCCGCGTTTTCCCGCATCGGTCTGCGCTTCAAGCCGGTCCAGGCGGATTCCGGGGCCATCGGCGGCGATTTTTCCCACGAGTTCATGGTGTTGGCCGATACCGGCGAAGATACCATCGCCTCCTGCAAGTCCTGCGATTTCGGCGCGAACCTGGAAAAAGCCAAGGTTTCCCCGCCCGCCGGTCAGGACATGACCTCTGCCGACTGTCCGGCCCTGGAGGAAATCTCCACCCCCGACACGCACACCGTGGCCCAGGTCTGCGAATTTCTCGCCATTACCCCGGACAAGTTGGTCAAGACCCTGCTCTTCGTGGTCGATGGCGAGCCTGTGGCCGCCCTGGTGCGCGGTGATCGCGAACTCAACGACATCAAATTGCGCAACCTCGTCGGCGGCAACGAGATCGAATTGGCCGACGAAGCCCTGGTCAGGAAGCTGACCAACGCGCCTGTCGGTTTCGCCGGACCTTCCGGCCTGGACAAGGACGTGCCCATCTATGCCGACCACGAGTTGTGCGCTGCCACCGACTGGGTGGCCGGGGCCAACAAGGGCGACACCCACGTCAGGCATCTCTCCCTGGGTCGCGACTGTGTCGTCAAGCAGTACGCCGACCTGCGCGTCATCGAGCCCACCGATCCCTGCCCGGAATGCGGCGGCGAAATCGAATTCACCAAGGGTATCGAGGTCGGCCACGTCTTCAAGCTCGGCCTCAAATATTCCGAGAAAATGGAAGCCACCTTCCTGGACGAGAACGGCAAGACCAAGCCCATGATCATGGGTTGCTACGGCATCGGCGTCTCCCGCATCGTGGCCTCGGCCATTGAGCAGAACAACGACGAGAACGGCTGCTGTTTCCCGCCCTCCATCGCGCCTTTCGAGGTCTGTCTGATCTCCCTGGGCGGCAAGGACGAGGACGTCAATGCCAAGGCCGAGGAGCTCTACACCACCATTATGAACATGGGTGTGGACGCGGCCTATGATGACCGCAAGGAACGCCCCGGCGTCAAGTTCGCCGAGGCCGACCTCATCGGCTATCCCATGCAGCTCGTGCTCGGGGGCAAGGGGCTGAAAAACGGCATCGTCGAAGCCAAGGACCGCAAGACCGGCGAAAAGATCGAGCTGCCCCTGGAAGGATTCGGCGAGGCGTTTGCCGCCTGGCGTAAAGAGATTTGGACCAAGTGGGGGCTGGCACTGTAGGAGAGCCTCCGGCGGCCCCTTCGGGGAGACCGGGCGCTGCCCCGGACCCGCCAAAGGCCGAGGCCTTTGGAATCCCATAGCCGCTTCGCGGGGGCGTAGCGCGGGAGTCCGTGCGTGCCGGGTGGCGGTTTGGGCAAAAGAAAACGGGTGATATTTGTGCGGCTTCGCCGAGCATTGTCAGCCGTTTCCTTTTGCCCAAACCGCGAGGGGTTTCAGGGAAAGGGCAAGAGTATTCTGAGAGTCCCATTTTTTCCCCGCACTGGCCTTTCATCCCACCCCCCACCCGAAGACCTGCACCAGCCCTCGAGCACAAGGCTTAGAATATGACAAAGCGGGTAAGGCGGCTCTACCTCCGAAAAACAGGCTCACCTTGGACGGCCTAAGGTCCATAAAAACGGCAGAGAGCGCGAAGTCACGAAGACGAAGCCGTCCCGCTTTGATCAGATTCTTGCCTGTGATAGCTAGGCGGCAAAACACTAGAAAAGCAGTACTTTTGGTTCTTTTGGTGCTGCTTAGCCAAAAGAACCGCCGCCCGCGCAGGGCATTTGGAGGGCATTGGGAGCCACCGGCTCCCACCCGGCTCTCGCCGAAGGCGTTCTTCCTTCCTTCCATTTCCCGCTCTTCAAGTCGCAGGTTAACGGTTGTCCCCCCCACCTTCAAAATGATACGCTCCCCAACGTCGTCAACAACACCGCCGCCGGAGGCCTCCCCCCTTGTCCGCCATTTTTACTGTCAGTGAACTGACCCGCTCGGTCAAAAATCTCCTGGAAGCGGAGTTTCCTTTTGTCTGGGTGCGCGGGCAGGTGACCAACCTGGCCCGTCCGAACAGCGGGCATGTCTATTTTACCCTCACCGACGGCGACGCGGCCCTGTCCGTGGTCTGGTTCAAGTCCTCGCAGATCTCCGCCAACGCGGTGGAGCGCGACGGCGAGCGCGTCAACCCCCTCACCGGCGAGGTGGAGGAGGCCGAAGGCACGACGCTGTCCGGTGCTCTTCTGGAGAATGGCATGGAGGTGCTCTGCGCGGGGCGTTTGAATGTGTACGAGCCGCGTGGTCAGTACCAACTGGTGGCCGAATTGGTTCAGGGTCAGGGCGTGGGCGATCTGGCCATGGCTTTCGAGGCGCTCAAGCGCAAGCTGGCCGAGAAAGGATATTTTGATGAGGACCGCAAGATTGATGTGCCCCGCGACCCGCAACGGGTGGCGGTGATCACTTCGCCTTCGGGCGCGGCCATCCGGGATTTCCTGCGTATCGCGGGCACACGCGGGACCGGGGCGGAGATTCGTGTTTATCCCTCGTTGGTGCAGGGCGACAAGGCGTCGGAGCAGATCGCGGCAGCCTTGGATTTGGTTGACGGTGACGGCTGGGCCGAGGTGGCCGTGCTCATTCGGGGCGGCGGTTCGCTGGAGGATTTGTGGGCGTTCAACACCGAGCCGGTGGCGGATGCCATTTTTCGGGCGCGGCTGCCGGTGGTATCGGGCGTGGGGCATGAGCCGGACGTGACCATTGCGGATTTCGTGGCCGACAAACGGGTGGCAACACCGAGCCACGCGGCCCAGGAACTGTGGCCCCGGCGCGAGACCCTGGCCCAGCGGGTGGACGTGCTGGATATGGCGCTGAACCGGGCCTATGCCAATTGGCTGCTCGGCAAGGGCGCGGCTTTCGAGCATCTGCGCAAGGCGTTGTCTTGGCTCTCGCCCGGACAGCGGCTGGAGCGCATGGAAGACCGTTTCGCCTCGCTGCTGACCCGTCTTGACGATGCGGGACAGGATGTTTTTCATAACAAACGGCTTGATGCCTGGTCCTATACCGAGCGGCTGGAACGCGCCTTGGGTCCACAGCGGATGGACGGAGCAGGGCGGGAGTTGGCCTCTCTGGTTCGTCGTCTGGAACGAGGGCTGGGACCGCAGGCAGTGGACGGGTTGGGCCGGCAGACAGCAGGACTTGTGCACCGTATGGAGCGGGCGGCGTCCCGGTTGGGCGAGGGCAAGGAGCGCGATTTGGAATTGGCCACCACCGCCTTGCGGGGGTTGGACCCGGAAGGTCCCCTGGAGCGGGGCTACTCCCTGGTGCGCATTGAACGGACCGGCGGATTCTTGCGTGATCCGAAAGAGGTGACTCCGGGCGACGGGCTTGATATCAGGGTGAGGGACGGCCGGGTGGCTGCGGTTGTCACGGATCTGGCAGACAAGAACGAGGAGTGAGGATGAAACGGATATTTTTGTTGTTGGTGCTGGTTGCCAGCATGACGTTGCCCCTGTTGCCGGTTTCCGGCACGGCCCAGGAATTTGGCCTGGAGGACGGGGACGGCGTAATCTTGGCCATGCCCGGTGACGCCCATGCCGCCGAAAGCGGGGCCTCTACCGCCACCAGCGGGTCCGCTCTGGTGCTGGCTGCTCCGGCCAAGGTCGGTGTGGGACAGCCGTTTCTCATTCGTTTGACTTCGGACCAGCCGCTCGATTCCGTTTCCGTTCACTGGCAGGGCAAGGAGGTCGTGCCTTCCATCTCTGTGTGGAACAATCGCCATGTTGCCCTGGTCATGCTCGGCTCCGACGTCCTGAATGCCAAGGCGGGCAAGGAGGACCTCTCCGTCATCGCCTCCATCGACGGCAAGGAGAATACCTTCCGGCGCACGGTGGTGCTTACCCCGGTCAACTATCCCAAACAGGAACTCTCTCTGCCCAGCAAGATGGTCACCCCGCCAGCGGAGGTCTATGAGCGCATCAAGGAGGATCGGGTCGCCACCACCAAGGCCAAAGAAACGGTCTCGGCCGAGCGGGTTTGGAGTTTGCCCCTGGAACGTCCGGTGCAGGGCAGGATCACCAGCCTGTACGGGTTGCGGCGTATCCTCAACGGCAAGCCCAAGAATCCGCACCGGGGGCTGGATTTCAGTTCTCCCATGGGCAATCCCGTCAAGTGCGCGGCGAATGGTACGGTCATTCTGGTGGGCGAGCACTACTATGCGGGCAACTCGGTCTACGTGGATCACGGCAACGGCGTGGTCACCATGTATTTTCATCTCTCCAAGCCCATCGTCAAAGAAGGGGACAAGGTGCAACGCGGGCAGGCCCTCGGCCTTTCCGGCATGTCCGGGCGGGCTACCGGCCCACATCTCCATTTCTCTGTCTCGGTTCTCGGTCGGTTGGTCGATCCCGAGCCTTTATTCAAAAACAGTTCAGATAACATGTTGAAATAATTTAATATTGATTAATTCATCCAGTAGAGGAAGTCATGGCCAAAGAGACCTTTGAACAGCGGTTGGAACGCCTGAAGACCATTGTCGAGCGTTTGGAGCGCGGCGATTTACCCCTGGAAGAGGGGGTGGAACTGTACAAGGAAGGACTGGCCCTTGCTCAGGCTTGCGGCAAGCAGTTGGAGAGCGCACGCCATGAGGTGAAGATCGTGTCCGACGGGCTGGTCCGGGAATTCGAGGCCCTGGAATCCCTGGGTGCGGAGGACGGCGATGACGATTAAGGAGCAGCTCGCCCTTCGCGCAGGGGAAGTGGAAGTGTTTCTCGGTCGTTGCCTGGATGACAGGGGGGTGCCGCAGCGGCTGCATGAGGCCATGGCGTACTCGTTGCTGGCCGGGGGCAAGCGGCTTCGGCCTGTGCTCACGCTTTCCTGGGCCGGGATGCTCGGCGGGGATGCCGAGGCGGTCATGCCGTTTGCGGCCAGCCTGGAGTGCATCCACACCTATTCCCTGATCCACGACGATCTTCCGGCCATGGATGACGACGATTTGCGGCGCGGCAGGCCTTCCAATCACAAGCAGTTTGACGAGGCCACGGCCATTCTGGCGGGCGACGGGCTGCTTACCGAGGCCTTCGGGCTGATGTCCGCCGCCTCCATCATCAAGGGGTTGCCTGCGGATAACGTGCTCCGAGCCATTTTCGTGCTGGCCACGGCAGCGGGTGCGGGCGGCATGGTCGGCGGGCAGGCCGTGGACATGGAGTTCACCGGCCGGACCGGGGTGGCGCTTGAGGAACTCAAGGAAATGCACGCCATGAAGACCGGCGCGCTCATCACCGCCGCCTGCGAGTGCGGGGCGATTCTGGCGGGAGCCGGTCCCTCGGACGTGGAAAATGCCCGCGAGTTCGGGCGGGCCATTGGCGTGGCCTTTCAGATCGTGGACGACGTGCTCGACGTGGTCGGCGACACCGCGACCCTGGGCAAACCAGTGGGCAGCGACGAGGCCATGGGCAAATCCACGTACCCCGCCCTGGTGGGGCTGGAAAAGTCCAAGGAGTTGGCGACCGGGTATGTGGGAGCGGCTCTGGCCCGCCTGGAGCCCTATGTCGGAGAGGATAGGGAATTTCTCGAAAAGTTGGCGCGATACATAGTGGACAGGGTCAATTGATTGACTTACTGTTTTTGCCCTATGACGCAAGAGTCCATGAAAACATCCCTCCTTTCGCAGATCAGCAAGCCAGCCGATGTCAAACCGCTCTCCCCGGAGCAGCTTGAGACGTTGGCTACGGAAATCCGTGAGACCATCATTGGCCAGGTGGCCGAGCACGGTGGTCATCTTGCTCCGTCCCTGGGCGTGGTGGAGCTGACTCTGGCCCTGTTCAAGGCCTTTGATCTGGATCACGACAAATTGGTCTGGGACGTGGGACATCAGGCCTATGCCCACAAGTTGCTCACCGGTCGGGCGGATCGGTTCCATACTCTGCGCCAGAAGGACGGCATCAGCGGTTTTCCGCGTCTGAGCGAGTCCGAGTACGATCATTTCGGTGTGGGCCATTCTTCCACCTCCATTTCTGCCGCACTGGGCATGGCCATGGCTCGTGACCTGAATGGCGAGGACCATGAAGTCATCGCGGTCATCGGCGACGGGTCGCTCACTGCCGGGCTTGCCTTCGAGGGGTTGAATCAGGCGGGTGACCTGGGCCGCAAGATGGTTGTGGTGCTCAATGACAACGAGATGTCAATTTCGCGCAACGTGGGTGCGCTCTCCCAGTTCCTGAGCCGCAAGATGACCACCCCGTTTTTGCAGCGGCTCAAGTCCGATGTGGAAGGGCTGCTCGGCACCATCCCCAAGATAGGCGATGATTTGGCGGGCTATGCCAAGCGGTACGGGGATTCGGTCAAGTCGTTTTTCACGCCCGGCATGCTGTTCGAGGCCTTCCACTTTACCTATGTCGGTCCCATCGACGGCCACAATACCGGGCAGATGATCAAGGTTTTCGAAGAGATAAAGAAGCTCGACAAGCCTGCGCTGGTCCATGTGATGACCAAGAAGGGCAAGGGGTACGAACCGGCGGAGTCCGACCCCACGTATTTTCACGGGGTGGGCGAATTCTTCCCGGAGACGGGGCTGGCGCGTAAATTTACCAGCTCCGGGCTGCCTTCCTATACGGCTATTTTCGGGTCTACCCTGTGCGATTTAGCCAAGCGGGACGATAAGATCGTGGCCATCACGGCGGCCATGCCCGAGGGGACCGGCACCGAATGTTTTCGCAAGAACCACCCCGAGCGGTTCGTGGACGTGGGTATCTGCGAGCAACACGCGGTCACCTTTGCCGCAGGGTTGGCCGCTCAGGGATACAAACCCGCCGTGGCCATCTATTCCACCTTTCTGCAACGTGCCTACGATCAAATCGTGCACGACGTGTGCCTGCAAAATCTCAATGTGAATCTGTTCCTCGACCGGGGCGGTCTGGTCGGTGAGGACGGGGCCACCCATCACGGGGCGTTCGATTTGAGCTTTTTGCGTCATATCCCCAATCTTGTGCTCATGGCGCCCAAGGACGAGGCCGAACTGGCCCGAATGATGGCTACCGCCTTTGCCTATGACGGCCCGTGCGCCATGCGGTATCCGCGCGGCACCGGGGTCGGGGCCAAGGTCAGCCGGACGCCGCGCCGGATCGTCATCGGAAAGGGCGAGTTGGTGCACGAGGGCAAGGACGTGCTGATCGTGACTATCGGGTCGCGTGTCTACCCGGCCATCGAGGCGGCCATGGAGTTGACCAGGGAAGGGGTCGATGTGGCGGTGTTCAATGCCCGGTTCGTCAAGCCGCTGCCGAAAAAACAACTCCTCGGGCTGGCGAAAAAGTTTGACCGGATTCTGCTGGTGGAGGAAAACGCTCTGGCCGGTGGATTTTGTTCGGCTGTGCTTGAGGTGTTGAATGAAGCCGGAGTATTGAGCGGCAAACAAGTCCATAGCCTCGGCATCCCCGACATCTTTGTGGAGCACGGGACGCAAAAGGAACTTCGGGCCATGCTCGGGATCGACAAGAACGGCATCAAGCGGGCGTTGCGCAAGCTGGTGAAATAATTTTTCCGAACAGGAAACATCGACCAGAAGGCCGCCTGAAAGGGCGGCCTTTCTTATGCGGCACCATGTCAAGAACTTCCTTTTCTCTTCATTCCTTCTGTAATTAGGCTAGGCTCCACCCTCGCCTTATAGCATAATAGTAATGTATTCCTTTTCTTATTCGTGCTCTATGGCACCAAGTACCGATTCGGTACATTAACAATTTAGGATCGCCATTTTTTGTTCGTAGTCTAGGCTACCAAAGGCCGCTCGCGATCCGTTTACGACTGCGCCACAGGTAAGCTAAGCTTCCAGAGTAACGCGGCCAGTTTACGAGCCAAAGCAGCTATCGCCTTTTGAGCAACTCCGCTTTTGCTGTAAATTCGGTTGTAAAATTCTCTCGCCCATTCGTCTCTCTGTTTCCAAATCCATGCCGCCTCAATGAGCAAACTTCGTAATCGCCGTTGCCCAACTGGGCGCAAGCGGCCTTTCCCTTTGCTCAATCCGCTTTGCCGCACAACAGGCGCAAGGCCCAAGTAAGCCGTAACCTCCTTGCTATTGTTGAATCGTTCAGGTCGGAATATCTCGGCCGCAAAGGTGGTTGCCACGACTTCACCCACTCCAGGAACGGACCTCATGGTGGCAATGCGTCTTGCCTCGTCTTGTTCCTGGGAAATGACTCGTAATCGAAGATCAACCTGACGCTGTGCGGAAATGAGATAATGCAATTCTTCGAGTAAGCTATTTCGGGTGTCGTCAGCTCCGGGTGGTAGTGGCAGTATAGCCAGAGCTGCAATAGCGATTTTGCTCCAATGGTCGATCCCAACGGGTTCGGCAATGCTCAGAGATAACAGCAAAGCGCGAATTCTCTGCTTTACTTTACGCAATGAGTCGGTGAGTTGATGTCTTCGACGTTGGAGTGACCGAAAAGCTTCTTCTCTTTCACTAGGAATGGCAATTGGGCGGATCAGTCCTGCTGCGGCAAGTTCAGCCAACTTTCGGCAATCGAGGCTGTCTGTCTTGTTGGTTGCGGTTACTGGGCGTGGTATTCGGCTGGGCGCGGCAACAATCACACGAATACCTGCAGCCTTGAGGCTTCGAGCAAGGCCAAAACCTGTCGGGCCAGCTTCGTAACAAACTGCACCGATGTTAACAGGGAGTGAGGAAAGGATTTGTGTAAGTGATGCCACGTCGGCGGGACTAGACCAATCTTTGATCATTCCGTCTGGTCGTAAGAGTGCAACACTGAATGTCTTTTTGTGAACATCAACGCCAACGAAAATGCGCTGATCAACAAATGCTTCCACAAACCGATAAGCTGATGATATCTTGATACTCGCCATGTCGGCCTCCTTTGAGCTTCACATTTACTGGTACTGTTACCAGATTAAGCCGTGGAGTGCCGACATGGTATTTCTTGTCTTTCGTCTTACCATCGGAATCGTGTGGTCTCCGTGACTTATGGGAGGATTATCTGTCGGCCGGGTGTGTGCCCCCTTTTTGTTGTTGGTTGTTTTGTAGACGCGGTTCTCGATTTTTCAAGTTGTCGTGTGCCTGATTGCTTTTCTTGTTATCTCTATCGTTAACGCTTATTCTATTTATTGTTGGAGATGATGAACTGGTTCCAAACAAGGGGAGTCAATATGATCAAAGACGGGAAAATCGTATTTATCAGTGATATTCATATGGGTTGCCATGAGGGATTGTTTCCTGAGAAGCCTTGGCATCCCTGGGGATGGTTCGGGGTGGAACGTGCCAAGTTCCTGGGAGAGTTTCTATCCCGCCTGGCCGATGATCCACAGGTGCATACGGTGGTGGTGCTCGGCGATCTGTTTGACGACTGGGTGGTGCCAACGCACTTGCCGCCCGCAGAGGATTCCGACGCGCCTGACGCGCTTCTGCAACGCATTGTTCAGGCCGGAGAGAACGAGCCTATCCGTCAAGGCTTCATTCGATTGGCGGGCCAGGGCAAGGAGCTGCGCTACGTACACGGCAATCATGATATGTTTCTGGCCGAAGGTTTGCTGCATCAGTGGGTGCCGGATTTTGTCTGCGAGCCAGACAACGCCGGGCCGGGCACTGGGGCTTATGTGCTTGATGGTCTGTTGCGGGCCGAGCATGGTTGTGCCTATTGCCTGGCCAACGCCCCTTACCTGGAGGATGGCGAATACCGCTATCCGGTGGGCTACTACCTGGCCCGCATCGACGCCTACAATCGGGCGGTGAATAACAACAGTGCCGACTATTTGCATATATTTGCCCGGCTGTGCGATTCGTTGCTTGATAAGGACGAGAATGTTGGTGAGGCACTCCTGGCCGAGGCTGTTGACGCAAAATTGGCACCGGGCTCTCCTTTCATCATGAATAATGCCTATCCGAACGATCTTACGGTTTCTTCCGTGGCTACCCAGTTCATGGATTGGTTTGCACAGTGGGACAAACGGAATTATCCCGTCAAGGCGGCTTTGGCGGTCACTGGAGAAGTTTTCGGATTGCGGCAGATTATGCGGGATCTTTGGCTCAAGCCCGGAAAAGCGAAGATTGCCGTGTGTGGGCATACGCACCGGGCCAGCCTATGGGCCTACCCTCACAGTGCTGGGGAGCCGGACCCAGACAGGCCGTGTGACTCGATCAGGAGTTTCGTAGCAAAGGCCTCGTTTTTACCTAAAAGAACAACAAAAACAACGCGCTATCGCTTGGAAATCTGTAAGACCTCATTCGTGATTTCGTAGCCAAAGGCCTGGAGTATTTGGCCCTGCTGCTCTGATGGTTCCTCCAGCATTCTCACTGGCTTGTTCTTGCCTGCCTTCCAGCACAGGCAGGAGTGCAGCCTTTTCATGCTGGCCATGACGCTTGCCGCGCTCATGTGGATGTTAGCCCTCGCGAGCTTGAGTTCGATGAGTCGCAGATAGCACAAGGCAGCCACGCAGGTCAGGATGTGGCACCTGATCTTGCTGTCGGTCCAGTGGCGGATGGGCTGGAGGCTGACCAGGTCGTCATCTTTGGTCTGCCTGAAGGAGTTCTCCACCATGTATCGGTCCAGACTGGCCCTGACAATCTGGTCGGCGCTCCAGTCCGCCCGATCCGTGATGATGATGTTCTTGCCAAAACGATCGATGTGGCGACCGATTCGGTAGTAGTTCTTGCGAAAGCCCAGGCCCAACCCTTGGCCCTCTTTGGTGAATCCCAGGTCGTAGAGGTTCTTCGGCAGGTGAAGCTCGTCGCAAGCGGAATGATATCTCGCCAGGATATTCTCCTTCCTGCGCCAGTACGGACGACCCGCTCTCACCTTTGATCTGATTTCAAACAGAGCCGCCTGGAGCCTGCTCAACCTCTTCTCGAAGCCATATCGCTGCTTGGTGGCGGTAAGAGGGTTGTAGGTGACCACCACGGTCCTCTCCCTGCCCCAGTACTCCCCGGTCGTCCTCCAGGCCAAGAGCCGATCATCACCCAGCCCTCGGGCCTCAAGCTGCCTATTCTTGGGAGTGTCCACTACCGAGAAGCTCTTCTTGTCCACATGGGTTAACTCCTCAGCGAAATACGTGGAATAGGTGGTCACGAAGTGGACGTTCTCCATGCCGTCGATGGCCACCAGGTTTTCCTGGCTGTTCATGCCCTTGTCGAAGGCAACGGTCACCTCCTTGCTCCCCTGCTCGCCCATCGCTCCCATCACTTCGTCCATGATCTGTCCGAACAGTCTGGAATCGTGGCGGTTGCCCTCGTACTCCCTGTAGAAGAAGGGCAACTTCGTGTCCCTGGCCACTAGAAGCGCCAAGCCCACCTGTCTGAGCCAATCCCGTCCTTCCTTGTTCTTGCCACGCTGGGCAAGTTCGGAATCCGTGTCACTGGCCATGAAGGTGTAGTAGTTTGTGGTGTCGAACAAAAAGCACCCGGAATCCGAGGGCTCCAGTTCCGAAACTCTCCGGAAGAGTTCTTCGGCGATGGCCCGGATTTCCTTCTCGCCAACCCTCTCCCATTTTCGCCAGAACCGATCCGAGTCCAGTGCCTGGATGTCAACTGGGCGTATCTGCTGGATGGCCGTGCCCTTGTACCATTCCGGCAAGGCCCTTTTCGAGCAGGGAGAAATCATGCGGTTGAAGGTCGCATACAGAAAGTACTCCCCAATGCTCGGGCCACCCGCTTTCTCTGTCTGGGGCACAATGCCGTCGACGACACCTGCAAGGCCGATCTCCTTGTCGATAAGATTCGCAAGCCAAAGAGCCCCGAACTCCTGGACCTGGATGCGTTTGAGATCGAGCTTCTTGTCGCCGCTGGACAATGCCAGGATCCTTTCGATCGAGCCCAGATAAACCTGGTTGACGACCTTTGGCTTGCCGTCCACCCGGGCCATTTCGCGGATGTAGTAGCTCCTGCCACCCTTGGTCTTCTTGTGTATATGAGCCATGGGCAAAACCATATCTCCAGGGTCTTACAAAGTCAAGTAAAAATCTAGAAAAGTGTTTTGCAGAATAGCTTTCTAGCGTCAAACATTTCAAAAAATATAGGTCTTACAAATTTTGGGCAAATAAAAAGCTGACATCATTGGCGATTTCAGCGCAAAATAGGCCTTTGCTACGAAACTCCTGTCGATCTATGCCAACACCGGGGCTTGGGTGGACCAGGGGTATACCACCTGCGTTGAGGTCGAGGTGGCCCAGGCGGATAATCGGGCCGATGTCCGCAGTATCAGGGTGCGCAAGGGTAGACCGCCTGAAATATTGGGCGAACGTTTCGTCAGGATTGACGGCTAGGGCCGTTGCATATGAATTCGGTATGGCTGAGGTGTTAGGCCTCGGCCGTTTCCATTTTCTCTTTCGGGTTGTCCTTTGACCCGTTTCGATTGTTCACCCAGGTCTGGAATTCATCCATGTAGGTGTAGAAGACGGGCGTGAGATAGAGGGTGACGATCTGGGAGAAGATCAAGCCGCCGACAACGGCCAGACCGAGGGGGCGACGGACTTCCGCGCCTGCACCGATGCCGAGCGCGATGGGCAGGGCACCCATGATGGCGGCCAGGGTGGTCATGAGAATGGGCCTGAACCGGATAGTGGCTCCCTGGAAAGCGGTTTCTTCCGGGGTGATGCCCTTTTTTTCGGCTTCAAGGGCGAAGTCGACCACCATGATGGAGTTCTTTTTGACGATGCCGATGAGCATGATGATGCCAACCATGCCGTAGAGATCGAGGTCATAGCCGAACAGGAGCAGGGTGATCAGGCCGCCAAAGGCTGCGGACGGCAGACCGGACAGGATGGTCAACGGGTGGATGAAGGATTCGTACAGGCAGCCGAGAAGGATGTAGATGGCCACGATGGCGATGAAGAGCAGGAAGTAGAGGGAGTTCATGGATTCGGCGAATGCTCCGGCTGTTCCTTCAAAAGTGGTGCTGATGGTCTCTGGTAGCTTGTCCTTGGCGAGTTGGTTCACGGCTTGGGTAATTTCCCCCATGGAGGTGCCGGTCTTACCGCTGAAGGCAAAGGTCACTGACTGGAGCTGGCCGGTATGGTTGACTGTGACCGGGCCGGTGGTTTCCCTGATAGTGCTGAGCGCATCAAGGCGGACGAGCTGGCCGGAGGCTGCGGAGCGGACGTAGAGCATAGTGAGCGCGTCCGCATTCTTCTGGAATTCTGGTTTGAGCTGCATGATGACCTTGTACTCGTCCACTGTCGTGTAGATGGTGGATATTTGGCGTTCGCCATAGGCGGTGAACAAAGCCTGCTCGATGGCGTCCGCCGAGATGTTCAGACTGGAGGCCATATCGCGGTTGATATCGATTTCCACCTGCGGGGTGCTGATTTGCAAGTCACTGTTGACGCCAGTAAACAGAGGGTCTTTCTGGAGTAAGATCTCAAAGTCCTGGGCCGCTTTGTACAGGGTGTCGGCGTCGGGTGAGAGCAGGGTGAACATGTAATCACCTTTGGCCTGCTTGCCGCCGATGGGGATCATGGGCGGATTCACCAGGTAGGTTTCCAGACCAGGAATGGAATTGGTCGGTTTCCATAATTTGGACAGAATTTCGTCCAGGCTGTTGCGTTTACTCGGTTTTTCGAGGATGGCGATGGCCATGCCCTGGTTGGTGAGCGGGTTGCCGATGATCTGGATTTGTTTTGCTATGCCTGGGGTATTGGCGAAGATGGGAATGAGTTGTTTCTGATGCTGTTCCAGGGAATCGTAGGAAATGCCCTGACGGGCCTGGGTGAAGCCCATGATGACGCCCTGATCATCGGCGGGCAGAAATCCTTTGGGGATGATGATGAATGCCCATGCCGTGGCCAGGAAAAGCAGGGCGGAGGCGACCATGGTCATGCCCCGGTGGTAGATGCAGAAATGGAGGCTTGCCTCGTACCATTTGGAAAGGCGGCTGAAGATGGCGTCGGATTCGGCGATGCGGCTTTTCTCCTTGAGCCACCGGCTGCCGAGCATGGGGGTGAGCGAGAGCGAGACCACGCCGGACACCAGGATGGCGGCCGTGATGGTCATGGCAAATTCGTGAAGCACACGGCCGATGATTCCGGCCATGAACATGATCGGTACGAACACGATGGCCAGGGACAGGGTCATGGAAATGATGGTGAATCCGATCTCCCTGGCACCATCCCGAGCGGCCTGCATGGGCGTTTTGCCCATCTCCAGGTGGCGTACGATATTTTCGATCATGACAATGGCATCGTCCACCACAAAGCCCACCGAGAGCGTGAGCGCCATGAGAGAGAAGGTATCCAGGGTGAAGCCCATGGATTTCATGACGATGAAGGTGGCGATGATGGAAAACGGGATGGCTACGGAGGCGATGAAGGTGGAAGCCAGGTTCCTGAGGAAGACGAAGACCACCATGATGACCAGGGCGATGGCAAGCTCCAGGGTGAATTTTACATCCTGCACGGATTCCTGGATGAATTCCGATTTGTCGTGCACGATATCCAGCTTGATGGAGGCGGGCATCTGGGACGTGATCCACGGGAGCTTGGCGCGGATATCGTTGACGATATCAATGGTATTGGTGCCGGGTTGGCGTTTGATGGCGATGGTCAGGCTTCTTTCGCCGTTGTGCCATGAGCTGAACCGTTCGTCCTTGACTCCGTCTTCGACTAGGCCGAGTTCGCACAACCGCACGGGCTGGCCGTTGCGGTAGGCCACGATGACGTCCTTGTACTCATCGGCCTTCTTGAGCTGGCCGTTGTCGTCGAGCATCAGGGATTGTTCCTTGCCTTCCAGTGTGCCAAGGGGGAGGTTGACGTTGGCGTCGGCCACGGCGTCGCGGACTTCGTCGATGCCGAGCTGGCGAGAGGCCAGTTCCCGGGGGTCCAGCCGGATGCGCACCGCGTATTGTTTTTCGCCGTATATATCCACCTGGGCCACACCGGGAATGGTGGAGATGGTCTGTGTCAGGAAGGTCTTGGTGTAGTCGTTGACCGTGGACATGGGCAGGGCGTCCGAGGTCACGGCGATGTAGAGAATTGGGCTGTCTGCCGGGTTGACCTTCTGGAAGCTGGGCGGATCGGTGATCTGGTCGGGCAGGTCGCTTTGGGCGCGGGAGATAGCGGCCTGGACGTCCAGGGCCGCTCCGTCGATGGCGCGGTCGAGATCGAACTGGAGGGTGATGGTCGTGGACCCCAGGGAGTTGACCGAACTCATGGATTGGAGCCCGGCAATGGAGGAAAATTCACGCTCCAGGGGCGAGGCCACGCTGGAAGCCATGGTCTGCGGGTTGGCGCCGGACATGGTGGCCGAGACCTGGATGGTGGGGAACTCCACGGCCGGGAGATAGCTGACCGGCATGTTCAGGTAGGAGACGATGCCGAAGAACAGGAGGCCGATCATGACCAGCGTGGTCATGATCGGACGTTTGATGAAGAGTTCCGTGACTTGCATCAGGCGTCACTCCCGCTCTTGGCCGGAGCTTCGGGGACGGCCTTTCCTTCATCACCGTTTCGTATGATGACCGGCGCATCGGGGTAGAGGCGAAGCATACCTTCGATGACCACGGTTTCCTCAGCGCTGAGGCCTTTGTCGATGACGATTTCGTCGTCGATACGCATGCCCACGGTCACCGGGCGCATAATGGCTTTGCCTTCCTTGACGACGAATATGTATTTCCCTTTGGGACCGCGTTGTACGGCTTGAGCCGGAATGCGGACAGCATCCTTTTGCATGGACAGAATGAGTTCCATGGTCACGAATTGGCCGGGCCACAATTGGGTATCCGTGTTGGTGAACCGGGCCTTGAGGTTGATCATGCCGGTGTCCGGGTTGATCCAGTTGTCCACGAAGGTGAGATGGCCGGTGGCGGTTGTGGCGTTTTGGGAAGAGGGTGTCGCCAGGACGGTCAGGTCGTCGTCGATGAAATGGGAGCGGACCAGGCCCACGTCGCGGCCTGGGATGGAGAAGACGACATCCGTGGGCGTGATGGTTTTGATGACCACGAGTTCGTCCTTGTCTGCGCCCACCAGATTGCCTTCGTCGAGCAGGGTGCTGCCCGCGATGCCGTCGATGGGTGAGGTTATCCGGGTGAAGTTGACGTTGCGTTTGGCAATGTCGGCCTGGGCGCTGTCGGCTTCCATGGCCTTGCGGGCTGTTTCATAGGCCGTTACCTTCTGCTCGTACTCATCCTTGGATATGACCTTTTGCTCGTAGAGATCCTTGTAACGAATGAAGTCCTTCTGGGCGAGCTCTGCTGTAGCGCGATCACTGGCCACATTGGCCTGCGCGCCTTTTTGTTGGTAAATGTAGGTTTCGGGGTCTATGGTGTAGAGTATTTGACCCGCCTTGACATGATCGCCGTCCAGGAAGTGAATGCGCAGGATGTGTCCGTCCACGCGGGATTTCACGGTGACGGAATTGGAGGCATTTACGTTGCCTACTCCTTTGAGGGAGACCGGAGTGTCCTTTGCCTGGGCTTGGACCGTCTTGACGGGAGCTGGCGGCCTTCCTGCCTTCTTGTCCCCATTTCCATTGCACCCGAGCAGGCTGCCAGCGGCAATCAGGCTGAGAGTAAGAAAAATGGTGTGGAATAAAAAGTCATTATGGGTTTTCTGACGGAAGGCGAAGAGATGCGTAGTCATATGTACTCCGAATCTAGGCGGTTGTTTCAAGATTTGTGAAATTCTATACCCTGTGTAAAAATTTCTTGCACCTAAATCGAGCGGAGGGGTCTCATTGAAGCCTTCCTCGGCAGAAACCGGAAGAAGATTGACTCCAAAAATGGTGCGAATGGGGACAGCTTGATCGCTGAAGCGTGAAAATGCCACTCGTTTCGGTTGTGATACCAGATTTTTCAGGAAATTGGACGCACCTCTCCCATCGCTGGACATGGAGCGGGGCGTTCAGATCAGGTCCAGACGAATTTTGGAGCGCTCAGGCAGCGCTCCCACAGTTCTTTGAAACGCAACGATTCCATGGCGATCGCCGTGACCTTGAGTACGGTTTTGCCAGCATGGGACACCACCTTGGCGGCGACGTCCACCAAGGTGCGACGCAGTGTGGTCGGGAAAGACTTGACCGGTACCACCGGCTCACTCACATCTTCCTTGAACGCTTCAAACAGGAAGAAGCCGAGGAGCATGGTGTAATAGAAGGCGGCGTTGGGCACGAAGCGCTGGAACGGCAACTCCTCGAATCCGAAATCCTTGAACGCCCTGTGCACCAGTTCGTCCGCGCCCCGCTGGTGGTAGGAGTGGATGATGGCATCGGTTTCGGCCATGAACGCGAGGCCAGCCTCCTGCAATTGCTGATCCACGACACTATCCATGCCAAGGTTGGTGTAGACGATGGTGCCTGGTCTTGATCCGGGTAGCAGGAACTGCTTCTCTTCCAGTAAAGGTCGCCAAAAGATGGTCCTGAAGGACTTTTCCCAGGACTTGCGGCGGTCGCAGAACTCGTAGCACTGCCAGACATCCTCATCGGTTTTGCCGAAGTGATGCTGAAAGGCGGTTTCGGGAAGTGCCCCAATCATGGCCTTGATGTCGCTATAGAACTTGCCTGCGCAGATGAAACCGATATCCAGCCGCTCCATCTCGTCGAAGAGCTCCTGGTCGAAGAATCCGGAGTCCATGCGAATGATGATGGGTACGGTCTTGCTGTAGCGGGTACGGATCATGCGCACCACGTGACGGATCATCTTCGGGGCTGAGTCGCCGTTGAGAGAGTGTTTGTCGCCGCCACGGAACACGGCGTCTATAATGTAGCGGCCCCAGGTCATCTGGAGAGGCTGAAAGCCCAGAACCTTCTTGTAGGTGGGCTTGACGCCGTGACGCTTCGGCGCTTGGTCGTTATCCATGACCATGGTGTCGATGTTCAGTTCGATCACTTCTGGGCTGGTCATGCTGAGTCGCCAAAGGAAGAGTTGCTGCAACAGACGGCGAAAAAGATAGGTCCGTTGTGCGGAGAATGATTGGTAGAACCGCTTGACGGTGTGCGATGAGGCCATGCTCTTGATGTCTGTTTCGATGGCAGCCGCGTAGCCCGGATCTTTGGTCAGGACATCAAAGTGGGCCAAGTGACGGCTGGTGCCGTCAAAGAGGAAGCAGAGCACCTGCTTGAAAAGTTCATCGATGGGCGTGCCCTTGGGGTTCTTGCGCATGGAGCCGAAAAGGCGGTTGATGTGGGGGAAAAGACCAATGCCACGAATGTAGCGAGCAAAGAGGTTGAGCCCGGCCCGGCTTGTCAGACAGTCGTTCGTGACTTGGACATCGTCGATGAATTTTGCTTTGGTTCTCTTTGAGTTGGACATCCAGCCCTCCACCAAATGGGTGAAACGTTCATGACGTAGTGACTGGATGTGATTGTAAACAAAAACAAGGTGATATGCCAGCTTTGATGTTGTGTCAGGCTGGAGAATCGCTCAGATTAGGTCTTAATCTTCCGATGGAAGATCGAGGTGAAGGTCTTGGCTGGACCGTGAGCAGCGATGCCCATTATCCGGGAGAGCAATACGTTGTTGGTACGACCGATTTGTATCCAGCCAGTGGAGAAGACGTTTTTGATTTTTTAAAGAAACGGATACGTTTTGATACGCGTTTTCTTATCCAGCCCTCAGAAGAGAAATATAGAAATAATATTAAACTCCTTCGAAGTCTTCAGGGTGTCCTGAAAGAAGGGCTTACTAAGGAATATCTTAAGGTAAAAGGTCGTACGCAGGCTCTTGCTGCTTTGGGAGTCTATTATGGTTTATTCCCTCAATCATAACGGTCGGTAAACATGGATTATTTCAACGAAGAAGAGCGAGTCAAGCAAAAGGCATTTGCAGCGAAGCGTGATCGTATGTCTGCGCCAGTCATCAACCTTCTGATTGCCGCCAGGGTTACTCCGAACCAAGTTTCCATCGCGGGTGTGGTTTTCTTGCTTTTGGTGTGTGTCTTGCCTCAGTCATTGGCTGTTTTGGCAACCTTCTGTATGGCCATGTATGTGATTTGCGATGGTATTGATGGGCCTTTGGCTCGTCGCATGGGCAATGCGCATGTTGGCGGCTCACTTGTTGATATTGTTGCGGACCAACTCGGCGTTGTCTTCTTGCCTGCAGCCGGGATCTATCACTTTGGGGCCTGGGGTCCAGTCATGGTTGTATTTGCCAGCTTCTATCTCATTTTCATAGGTCTTGTTGTCTACGCGAACGGCCTGGGAGTTGAGCTGAGAAAGTTTATTCGTTCAAAATATTTTTTCTTTCTCCTTTATCTTGGCTCCCTGTTCTTGAATAAAGATTTGGTCACATATTTTTGTGGCGCTTTCGCAGTGTATTACTCTGTTGAGACTTTCGAAGCACTGCGGAGAATTTATCTCTTCCATGACGCGAGGTTTAAGGCGGGGGATGAGGCTGACTTGGGATAGTCGCGCTTTTCATTTTTATCGTAAATCAGCCCCGCCAGGTGTCTCCTGGCGGGGCTATTTCTTATGCGGCCCCATGTCAAGGACTCCCTATTTACTTGATATCTCTGTCTCTTAGGCCATACTCTCCCCTCACCTAACTGGCTGATTTATTATATTCCTTTTCTTATTCGTGCTCTGCGGCACCAAGTACCGATTCGGTACATAAATCAGTTTAAGATCGCCATTTTATTTCCGTAGTCTACGCTACCAAAAGCCCCTCGCGACCTGTTTACGACTGCGCCACAGGCAAGCTTAACTTTGTCAATCGGCGTTGAAAGTTGACCCATCATCGGCGTCGAAATTTGACCCACCCCGAACGTGATTTTCGGGTGTTGGGGGGAGGCTTTTCCGGGGGCGGCGGCAGGGTCGGGAATGGAGGGAGCCCGGAGGGCGACCGGAATTCCCGACCCTGCCGCCGACGCTTATGCGTCCTGCCCTTGGTGCTGTCCCCTGCCTTGTTTCAGCCTCCAGCTTTCATTGCCTGTTTCGATGATCTCGCAGTGATGTGTGACGCGGTCCAACAGGGCCGTGGTCATCTTGGCGTCTCCAAAGACCTGTGACCACTCCCCGAAGCTCAGGTTCGTGGTGATCAGCACCGAGGTCCTCTCGTAGAGCTTTGAGAGCAGGTGAAAGAGCAGCTGGCCTCCTGACCTGGAAAACGGCAGGTAGCCGAGTTCGTCCAGGATGACCAAGTCGAAGCGCGCCAAAGTCTCGGCCAGCCGTCCGGCCTTGCCGTCCGCCTTTTCCTGCTCGAGCTGGTTGACGAGGTCCACCAGATTGAAAAAGCGCACTCGGGCGCCGTTGCGCACGGCATTGGAGCCGATGGCGATGCTTAAATGCGTTTTTCCGGTGCCCGTGCCGCCTACAAAGACCACATTGATCCAGCTCTCCATGAAGCCGCCCTGGTATAGATCCCTGATCCTGGCCTCACCGACGTGCGAGTCCTGGAAGTCGAAACCGTCCAGATCTTTGCTCACGGGAAATCTGGCGATCCCCAGGCGGTATCGGATGCTGCGTACGCGGCGCTCGGCCTGTTCCGCCTTGAGCAGATCTAACAGAAACCGTTCCAGAGTGGCCCCGGATCGACGACCGTGCTCAAGCATCTCGTCGTAAGCTCCGCGCAGGCCATGCAGCTTGAGCTCTTTGAGCAAAGCCAAGATGTCATTGCGAAGCATGGCTCGCCTCCAATAGCTGGTCATAACGTCCGCAGTCGGCCACAGGCTCGCATTTTATCCTGAGGTGATCGGGGACGCAAACCTCTTGGGTTGGCCTTTGATCACGGGAGCGGTTCAAGATGTTAAGGACCACGTCCCGACTCACCGTGTTCTGGTCCAGGGCCGCCTGGCAGGCGTCGGTTACTGCCTGGAGTCCATGGCTGGGCACCGCTGTCAGGATACCCGCAAACTGTCGGTCCCAGTCCTTATGCCGCCGCAGGGACAGACGGATTTGCTCCATCGGCGCAGGAAGCCTCCAGTCCTGGAAGGGAGCGCCGTTGCGGAGCGCTCCGGGCTTACGCTCCAGGACAGGCACGTAGTGCCACGGGTCATAGACAGTCTTTTCTCTGCCGAATCGGCGGGCATGTACGGCCAGCACCCGGCCATCGCGAATCACCGAGATGTGGTCGGCGTACGCCTTGATCTGCGCCGCCTGTCCAGCCGCCTCGCAGGGTACGCTGTACCGGTTGTGATCAAACCGCACCAGACATGTGGAGGAAACCCGGCATTCCTGAATACGGTAGCCATCGAAAGGGGCTGCGGGCTTGATTAGGTTTTCACGCTCCTGCAGGAAGACCTCCCAGATCGTCTTGTCCGTAATCTCCGGATGAGCCTGAGTCTTGGCCCAACCAATAGCTCGCTCCAGCAGCCAGGCGTTGTACTCCTCAAGGCTCCCGAAACGCCATCTGCCGGATAAAAAACGAGTACGTACCAGATGGACTTGATTTTCCACCTGCCCTTTTTCCCAGCCAGCAGCAGGCGTACACAGCGTGGGGTCCACCAGGTAATGAGTGCACATCTGCTCGAAGCGGGAATTGAGTTCGCGTTGCTTGCCGCGTAGAACTTTGTTCACTGCGGTCTTCATGTTGTCGTAAATACCTCGGCCACAAGATCCGGCGAAAAAGGCAAAGCCGCGCTGATGGGCGTCGAATACCATCTCCTGGGTCTCCCGAGGGTAACCGAAGCAGAAGACCATCCGGCTATGGCACAATCGCATGTGCGCGGTCTTGACCGTCATTGGCATGCCGTCAATTTCGAGTTGCTCGTGGCTCCAGTCGAACTGGTAGGCCTCTCCAGAGGCGAAAGTCAGCGGGACAAAGGCTTGCGACACCCTGTGCCCTTCGGCTTCGCGCCAGCGGGAGACATGACGCCGGACAGCATCATAGCCTCCCTCGTAACCTTGCCCCTGAAGCTGCTCAAACAAGACCTTGATCGTGCGTCGATGTTTGCGTGGAAGCCCGACATCCCGCTCCAACTCGCTTTCCAGCCAGGTCGTGAATTCACCAAGTTTGGGCATGGGCTGGATCGCTCGTTTGTACTCGAAGCGCGTCTCCTCCGAGCGCAACACCTTGCGGACCGTATTCCGGCTCATGTTTAAATTCTTGGATATCTGCCTGATCGGCGTCTCATGCCGGTCATGGGCCACCTTAATCTTTCGAATTGTTTCCACCGTCAGCATCTCCTCGCTGGCCCTCCCGTCACGATTTTCTCGTGACCTTGAGGGGCTTGCCGGGGTGGGTCAAATTTCGACGCCGATTACCGGCTCAGGTGGGTCATATTTGCACGCCGATTCACACCAATACTTATTGAATCCCAATATGGTTAAAACAGAAGCTCTTGAAGAGAGCGCGGCCAAACATAAGGAAGAACATCTTCCTGCAATTTTTTTCGAATACAAGAATGCGAAAGAAAAAGCTGCTAAGAATGCGTAATGTGTGTTTTCAAAATGGGTTGATGTTGTGTTCTTGTTGTGGAGTTGTTGCGTAACCTGCTGAAATAATAAAAAGAGGGAGGGTTCGAATCCCTCCCTCTCCGCCAGAAATATCAAAGGCTTGTCTCGAATGAGATGAGCCTTTTCTGATGTGTCCCTCAGGATTTTTTTCATAGAAAATAGCATTTTTTATAATTGTGGTCGTTGCATGCTGTTATCTGTATTGATGGTGTTACGTCACAAGTGGTTGTAATTGTTTGTTTTGCTTTTCGGAAGTCGATCTAATTCCATAAATCAAATAAAATTTGTGTTGAATGGTATTCCGGTTCACATTCTTTCGTTCAGGGAGTATGCGTTTCTGAACGGAGAGCGGGCTGTTGTCAGCCATTGCCAATGGGTACCCGTATTGGGCGCCGAGTTTGACCATCCAACAAAAAAACGGACGAGATAATGGCCAGTTTTGATGACATCGTGAATGAACTCCAGGGTAAAATTAATGAAGAAACCATCGAGGCCTATGGTCAGGTGGGGTTTGAACGCTGGCGCAATCCGCCGCACCGGGGAAAACCTGCCAAGGCCAACTACGAGGGTGCTTCCACCGGGAGTTGTGGCGATACGATACGAATATTTCTCCACATAGAAGATGACAAGGTGTGCGACGCCGGGTTCGCTACTGACGGCTGCGGCTCCAGTATGATCAGCGGCTCCATGGCCGCAGAGTTGGCCGTGAACAAGCCTTGCGATGAGCTTGCCGGTATTACCGGGGAGGTTGTTCTTGAGGCCTTGGGTGGCCCGGATTGTCTGCCCGCTGACGATCAGCATTGTGCCTGGTTGGCTGCTACCGCCTTGCACGAGGCCGTGGGTGACTACTACAAGCGGACCGTGGCGCACGAGAAAAAAGCCTGAAAGCGATGAAGCGTTCCTCCTTTCCTGTGTGAGATATCCCAAGCTGTCGAGGGCCCTGGGGATGCGTTACATCGTCGTGGTTCCAGCGAGGGGCAGGAACGTAACCGTGTCACATAGGAGGCAAATATGGCCGGGATGAACGGACAAGGATCTGGCGGTTCGGGTTGTGGTGGCCGTTGTGCGGGCGGTCAGGGTCGCGGTATGGGTGCTGGAAAGGGCCAAGGGCGAGGACTTGGAGGTCAGGGTCGCGGCATGGGCGGTGGCATGGGCTCCGGTCGAGGACGCGCAATGGGAATTTCTGCCGAAGATATTTCGGTTAATTTGAAGGGAGAGAAAATGGATACAATTAAGAAAGTCGCAGTGACCAGCGATGGTCCTGGTTTGGATAGCAAGGTTGATCCCCGCTTTGGCCGGTGCGCCGGGTTCGTGGTGGTGGATTTGGAGACTCTGTCCTCTGAATATATTGACAATGGTTCTTCTCAGGTTATGTCCCAAGGGGCGGGTATTCAAGCCGCAGAGAATGTTGTTAATGCGGGTGCGCAGGTGGTCTTGTCGGGGTACGTGGGACCCAAGGCCTTTGCCGCCCTTGCGGCCGTCGGTATACGAATCGGTCAAGACGTGGATGGCATGACCGTGGGCCAGGCCGTGGAAAAGTTCAAGCAGGGCGAAGTGCCCTTTGCCGAATCCTCTGACTCCTAGGCTGGGCGAACGTGATGTCCGCCATGGTTATATCGCGGATGAATATGCTTGCCTTGCTTGAAGAATAGAAATATGAGTTTTGTTATTAAATTTGAACAGATGTTCAGCTAATCTAGATTGTGGGAGATTTTTAAATGGATACCATTGTTGCCATCCCTTCTGCCGGTCCTGAAGGCCTCGATGCCGGTATTGATGCCCATTTCGGACATTGCGCCATGTACACGCTGGTTACGATCGTGGACAGTGAAGTGAGTAATGTTGAGTCTATCCCCAGCTGCCCTCACGAGCAGGGCGGGTGTTTGGCTCCGGTCCAATATTTGAGCGATAAAAATGTGACTGTCCTTATTTCCGGCGGGATGGGTTTCCGTCCGCTTATGGGTTTTAACCAAGCGGGAATCAAGGTTTATCACGGTAATGGTGCCCTTTCTGTGGGGCAGGCTGTTGAGGCCTATATCAAGAATTCCCTTCCCGAGTTTTCCCCGGAGCAGACTTGTGGTGGCGGCGGCCACCAGAGGGGCTAGGGGGGATTGCCATGTCGATACGTTGCATAGTGGTTACGCCCCGGACAGATGCCTTGGCTGATTTCTTGAAAGGA
This sequence comes from uncultured Pseudodesulfovibrio sp., assembly GCA_963662475.2. Taxonomy (GTDB): domain Bacteria; phylum Desulfobacterota; class Desulfovibrionia; order Desulfovibrionales; family Desulfovibrionaceae; genus Pseudodesulfovibrio. The sequence continues at coordinate 23,486 of CAXXUE010000003.1, read as the reverse complement.
TTGACCGCGTCTGGCGAACTGACGGTGGAAGTGGTCGAGAACGGTGCTTCTGTCCTGGAGTCGATCAAGACTGCTGATTCCGGCTTGGTGGTCGTGGATGAAGGGTTGCCTGATTTCGAGCCGCTGGCCCTGGTTGTCAAAGTGCTTATGACCAACGCCATGTTCAACACGGCCATGATCACCTCGATGGACGTCGAGGAGTTTGAAGACAAGAGCGAGGGGTACGGTGTGCTTTGCGCTCTGCCTTTCGAGCCGGGTGAAGAGGATGGTCAAAAGTTGAGTGTTCAGGCTGCGCGGATAATGGGCAATCAGTAGATCGTCTTTTCCTTTCTGAAGAACGGGGGTGCACCCAGAGGTGGCTTTGGTCCTTTTTCTAGGTATTATTTGCTTTAAAATTTAAGGGTTTGTCTCGAAAGAGATAAGCCCTTTTTTGTGCCTGGTTAGTGTTTTGTCAGGGGGCAGAATCCTTTCGGGCGGCTTGGTTGTCAGCGAGATGGGAGGTGGAATCGGGGCATGTCCAATGGACGATGTGCGCGGTGCCGAGTGCTCCGACGAGGTTCAGAAAAACAAATATTACGGTGAAATGCCATCCGAAATATGCCAACAACACGGGGAAAAGCGCGGGCTTGATGGAGCGGCTTCCGATGAAATTGGCGATGATCAGGTTGGACGCTCCGTTTTCCTTCAAGGTTTTGAACAGGGGATACCATGCATAGATGGGGCCCATGGACAGCATGCCGGCCAGGGAGGAGAGGAGCAGCCCCTTCAATCCGGTTCCCGTGCCCAGAAAGCGTGTGGCCAATGTTGGCGAAAGATATTTGTTGAGCGCGATCATCAGCACGATGGCGAGGCAGAGAGGGAGTGCCAATTGCCGGAACATGGATGAGGAAAAGAGGATTGCCCGGCGGGCCTTCTCCGGGGCCAGCAAGGAACAGAGTCCGTACAGGCATACAACGGCGAAGGGGAACAGCCAGGGGCGGACCAGGGAGATGCAGCGTTCGGGAAGGGAGGGTGTCCGGGATTGGTTCATGCCCAGACTCCTTGCCACATGACGAAAGCGATCGAGGCGGCTATTGCCATGACAAAGGCGGCGAGGTTGCGTGTCAGCGCAAAACGTAGCCCCAGGGCCGATGCTTCCACGGGCAGTTGAATAACGCCGACATTGACCCAGGCGATCATCAAGGCGGTGATTCCGGCCATTCCCACACCGGAATTGAGCAGGTCCTTGCCGATCACGTAGCTGTTTATCGGATTTCCGGCCAGGATGCTTCCCAGCGATGCTCCCCAGAACGAGTTCAACAGGGTGGAGCCGGACAACAGTTCGGGCAAGGTTTGTTCATCGACAAGTCCACGGAATAAGCCCAGCAAAAGTACAACGCCGACCAACCGGGGCAGAAGCGAGTAGAATTGGCGTCCGCCTTTGCGCAGGGCTGCTTTCCATTGGGCGTGTGTCTCAGGTTGTTCGGAAAGTGCTTTTGGGTGGCTCGGGGTGTCTTCGGACTGTTTGGACCGCAGGTAATCGGCTACTGCCTCATCTACTGTGCCCGAATAGTCAGTAATGATTTCAATGGATTGTCTTTTTAGTGCGGCAACTACGTGCGGTGAGACGTAGCCCGCGAGGATGACTTGCGCCCCTTTGTTGATCGCCAATGATATTGTCGTGATTCCGGCTCCCGAGCCGATTTCCCGTTTGGGGCCGTCCAGGACCTGGAAAGACAGGTCCTCGGTTTCGACGATCAATATGTACGCGGCGGAACCGAGTTTGTGCGCCACCGCGCTCTTCATGTCGGGTTGGGAACTGGGAATGGCTATTTTCATATGCTATCGCGAATCGTGACGTAAAAAATGAAATATTGATGACGGAGTGTCGCCTCTTCTCCGTCATGCCGTCAACTGTTCGGCGAAATATATTCGTAATGGATTCGAGAGCCTTTGCCGGGAAGGGGTTTGGCAACGATACTTTTTTGTCGTGAAAAAAACAGGTAGCCCCGTCCCTCGTGTGAGGGACGGGGGTCCTTTTTTGTGGCGTTATTCCCGGATCGTCAGATTACAGTGTTGAGAAGAGAGCCTTTTGCATAGGCTCCCAGGACGTCTGTCTGGAAGTCGTAACTCTGGGCCATGCCGGTTTTGTCACCGGACGAGGTCCCGGAGTTCATGAAGTCGAGCGTTTTCGAGACGAGCGAGGCTTCGGCGGACTCCTTGTCCACCGGGGCCAGGCTTGATCCTCCGCCGGTATTGTTCATGATGTCCAGGGTCTCGGAAACCACGGCTGCGCCAAAGGTCTGTTGATCAAACGGCGCCGGGCTTCCGAGACCGCCGATTGCCATGGTCATAGTCTACCCTCCCTGTCTTCAGGCCGGAAATAACGCCTATCCACCTTTTGTAGATGGAAAAATTATGTCTTATGCGCAAGGGCGCGCATGGTGCCCCCCCCCCTGTGCCGCTCCTTCTTTTTTTGGGGGGAAAACTTATGGCCTTATCTGCTGTATCGGACAAATGCTTCAGTTCTTTAGGGCGAGCATGAACGAAAAGTAAAATAGCACGGCCCGAAAAGGCAGAACCTTTTGGCAGGACGCGGACTATCGTCTGGACGTGACACGGCGGCTGGCAATGTGTAATATCCTTCTATGGTAAATATTTTTCACCTGATAGTTTCGATTGCGGTCGGTGTTTGCGTGGGTGGCTTGTTGGCGTGGAAGTTCAAAGACAGGTGTGCGCCATGACTGTTCATGTATGCTGGTATCGGCGCGGGTTTCGTCGTATATTCCGGGTTGAAGTTTTTTTTAGGATGATTTTTTTTATCCCTAACCAGGTTGTCATTTTATGAAATATTCTTTTTTTGCGCGACGGGTGATTTTGGTGGCCTTCTGCCTCTTCTTTCTGTCGGGAGTCGGTCATGCCGCAGGAAAGTTGTCCGTGTTTGTCAGTATCTTGCCCCAACAATATTTTTTGGAAAAGATCGGTGGAGATCGGGTCGATGTTTCGGTCATGGTCATGCCGGGAGCCAGCCCGGCCACATATGAGCCGACGCCACGACAGATGGCCGGGTTGACTCGTGCTGCGGCCTATTTCGCTATTGGTGTTCCCTTTGAAACGGCATGGCTGGCCCGCATCAAGGCTGCCAATCCGACCATGGCCGTGGTGCACGTGGATCAGGGGATCAGGAAAGAGCCTATGGGCGCGCATGGCCATGAGCATGGGGATCACGATCAGGACAAGGGCCATGGCCATGGTATTCTGGACCCGCACATCTGGCTTTCACCCCGGTTGGCAAAGGTCATGGCCGGAGATATCTGCCGTGGGCTGGTGGCTGTCGATCCCGGCAGCAGGGCGGAATATGAAGCGAATTTACAGGCCCTTTTGCGGGATATCAATGGGCTGGACAGCCAGATGCACGCCATTCTTGACAAGGTGCCTGCCGGAAAGCGGGCCTTCATGGTGTTTCATCCGTCGTGGGGGTATTTCGCACGGGAATTCGGGTTGGAACAGATCCCCATTGAATCCGAAGGCAAGGAGCCGAGTCCCCGCGCTTTGGCAGAAGTCATTACCCGTGGGAGGGAAATGGGAATTGGCGTGGTCTTTGTTCAGCCGCAGTTCTCCGACCGAAGCGCCCGGGTCATAGCCGCCGAGATGGGGGCCAAGGTCGTGCCGCTTGATCCGCTGGCCGGGGATTGGGCGGACAATATGCTTCGCGCTGCCAAGGCTTTCAGGCAGGCCCTTGAGTAGGGTGGTTATTCCATCGTCTTGATGTCGTCCCACAGGACATTCATTTCGGCCAGAGTCAATTCGGTCAGTTCGAGACCGCGCATTTGGGCCAGTTCTTCCATTTTGCTGAAGCGGCCCAGGAATTTTCGGTTGGCCAAATCCAGGGCGGTATTGGCCTTGATGCCCTTGCGTCGTCCCAGCTCAACCAGGGTGAACAGGTAATCACCGAACTCGCGCTCTGCTGCATCCTTGTCGCCCGAAGCCTGCGCGTCCTGCCATTCCTTCCACTCCTCCTGCAACTGGGCTTCTGCCGCCTCGTCGGTTGGCCAGGTGAACTTGTTCCGGGCAGCTTTCGAATTGATGCGGTAAGCCTTGAGCAGCGGCGGCAGCCCTTTGGGCAGGGAGTCGAACACTTGCTGTTTGTCCGTATCCTTGTTTTCTTCCCGTTTGGTGCGCTCCCAGTTGTTGTACAACTCTTCCATGTCGTTGAAATGTTTTTTGTTGAAAACGTGCGGGTGACGCCGGATCATCTTGGCCGCACTGCAGTTCAGGGCGTCGGCCAGAGTGAACGCTCCCTGTTCCTCATAGCGGAGGGCGATGAACAGCAGGATGAACAGGGTGTCTCCCAGTTCCTCCATGGCTTCCCGGGTGTCGCCTGAGCGAATGCCTTCGATGAGTTCGAAGGTTTCCTCTGCAAGGTAGTCGCACATGGTCAGCGGGGTTTGTTCCTGATCCCAAGGGCAGCCGTTCGGCGCGACAAGGGCGTCGATGACATTGGCAAGTTCCTGTAGTGCGGACAGATGGGCGTCACGATTTTTTCCGCGCATGGCGGGTGCCTCCAGAATGGGTTGGGTAGTAGCGGGGTGTTTATTCCTGCGAATGGGGGTCGCCGTCAAGTCCCATGGCCTCTTTGGCACTGTCCAGCGTCTCTTTGGCTGAGGGGATGTTCAGGTGCCCGCGAATTGATTCAGGTGCCAGGTCCCCGACAAATTGGATCAGGTGCTGGGAGCGGGGTGCGATATACGATTCCTTGAGCCATGCGGATTCCGGGGCGAACGATTGGATGAACATCAGTAGTATGAGGCTGATAAGCATGCCTTCGATTGCACCGAAGAGACCGCCGGTGGTTCTGTCGATCCACCCGAGCATGGAGATGTCCAGAATGGACTTGATCAGTTTAGCCAAAAGCCAGAAAACGAGAATGGTGCCGGCGAAGATCAGAACGTAGACCAATCCGTTTACGATCATTTCCGTTTTGATGTATCGCTCCAGGTGGGGAACGAGCAGATACTGGTAACTGGAGGCCAGATATACGGCGAGAACCACGGCGACCAGGGACAGGATTTCCTGGACGAGTCCCCGGAACAGGCCGCGAATGATGAAGATACCGAGAATGCAGATGATGATGATGTCGAGAACGTTCATGGTAACGAGTCCTGTCTTGTCGGTGAAAAATAACCTCTTCGAAAGGACCTAGCAAACTGGACGTGAAATGTGAACCGGAGAGGCGAATTTTTTTGTTTCGAGCCACTGGGTGACGTCTGCGGGGTTGTGTCCGTACCCGAACTCGGCTAATTGATACGACCAGCCATTTGAGATATGTCGGAGTTCCCGCCGGGATTCGTGGAAGTGACGTTTTGGACGCAGTGACATTGAGATGGCCAGGGTGCATTTTGCGCTGACGCGAGAGAAAGGAGGGCTAATGCAGGTCCATGAGACCGGGGTTCCCGGCCTGTTGGTCTTGAGTCGCGGGTGTTCCAGGATGACCGAGGCTTTTTTCTGGAAAGCTACAATCGGGGGGCTTTTGCCACGCTCGGTATCAATTGCGAATTTGTCCAGGATAATCATGCCCATGTGCCATTATGCCGGACACCGAATTCCAGTATGAGGTTGATGCCCCATTGTCCGAAAAGGATCGGCGGTTGACCCGGTTGGCCGATTTTGATTCTCCCTTCATTTTTGAGGAATAATTATGTTGAACCATATCCAGCCCAAGGCTGATTTTGCCGGGGAGTGTCACGCCATCATTCTGGCGGGCGGTTCCGGCACCCGTCTTTGGCCCCTGAGCCGTAATCTTTTGCCCAAACAACTGTTGGTGCTTGGTGGCGAACAAACCCTGTTGCAGCAGACTGTGACCCGCGTCCTGGACGCCTTTGAGCCGTCCCTGATCTGGATTGTCACCAATGAGGAGCATGTCTTCGAGGTCCGCAAGCAGGTTGCGGCTGTGCATCCCGACATGGAGGCGCAGGTGTTGTCCGAGCCGCTGAGTCGCAACACCTTGCCCGCCATCATGCTGGGACTCGAAAAGGTAGTCGAAGTAAACGACAGGGCGCTGGCGGCGGTTTTCCCTTCCGATCATCTTATAGGAAATGATGTTGCCTGGGTCGACGACCTGGTTCGCGCTTCGTATCTCGCCAAGGATAAACGGTTCGTGACCTTTGGCGTGGAGCCGACCAAGCCCGAGACCGGGTATGGCTACATCACCCTCGGTGAAAGCGTGGGGGAGCGCGCTTATGCAGTGAATGGATTTGTGGAAAAGCCGGACCTGTTCACTGCGGAAGCCCTTTTGCGGGAAGGTAATCATCTTTGGAACAGCGGCATGTTTTTGTTCCGGGTCAAGGATTTCCTGCGCCAGGTGGCCAAGTGCCAACCTGAGTTGTGGGCATGGTGGATGGCGCGCGAGGAAATGCCGTTGGTCCAGGGGTATCGTGAGCTTCCCAATATTTCCGTAGATTACGGCGTTGTCGAGAAGATCGACAATATCGCCGTGGTCCGGGCCGCGTTTGGCTGGGACGATCTGGGCAGTTGGGAAGCCATGTATCGCCTCGGTGACAAGGATGAAAACGGCAATGTCATTCAGGGCGATGTGCTGGCCGTTGATTGCCGGAATTCTCTGCTGATCAGCCAAGGCGGCAAGTTGGCCGCTGTGGGGCTTGAAAATATGATCATGGTTCAAACTCGTGACGCCACCCTGAGTTGTCCCATGCAGCGGGTGCAGTCCGTCAAGGACGTGGTGGACATCCTGCGTGAAGAGGGAAGTCCGTTGGTTGAGAGCCACCCTACCGTGGTACGGCCCTGGGGCAGCTATTCTGTTCTGGAGGAAGGCCCGCATTACAAAATTAAACGTATCCAAGTGAATCCGGGGGCGCGTCTGAGCTCTCAGATGCATCATCATCGCAGCGAGCATTGGGTCGTGGTGGACGGAACCGCCGAGGTTGAGGTGGACAATAACCCATTGGTTTTGGTGGAAAATCAGTCTATTGACATCCCCAAGGCATCCCAGCATCGTCTGGCCAATCCGGGCAAGGTACCGCTCAACATTATCGAAATTCAGAGCGGTCCCTATCTGGAAGAAGATGATATCGTCCGGTTTGACGACGTGTACGGGCGGGTAAAAAATAAATAGTAAAAGCCGGCATGTGGTTGTATCTCTTCGATTTAACATAGTTTTCATGTTTTAGGGAGTTCGTGAAAATTTTCATATTCTCTTGACACGAAAACAATCCGTGACTTATGGGAACATAGTTCAATTGGTGTGATTTTCACTTAAACTTTAGAGTGATGGGGCGAGGTTATGGAGGAAAGAAAAGCATCGAAACGGTGTGGAGGGGTTCTCCCCTTTATCATCGGCTTCCTGACCACCTGCGTTTTGGGTTGGGCTGTGATCCCCGGTATGTTCTTTGAAAAAGAAGAGCAGCCGTTGCGTTTCAGCCATGCTATCCACGTGGAAGGTCAGGGAATGGATTGCGAAAGTTGCCACTATTTCCGGGATGACGGCACGTATGCCGGTTTCCCGACCAACGAAGTGTGCGCCGAATGTCATGCGGTTGATCCTGAGGAAGCGATGGGAGCCATCGTCGAAGCAGGTATCGATCCCACTGACACTAACGCCATTCTAGCCGCCAAACTGGATGCCATCGAAGATGGTCTGGTTTCCGGCGAAGACGCAAACAAGAAGGCTGAACGGGAGTATGTGGTCAAATACCTCATCCAGGGCAAGGAAGTTCCCTGGTTGAACTACCAGTATCAGCCTGACAACGTCTATTTCCCGCACAAGGCGCACGAAGGTCTCGTTATTGCCGAGCTGGCTGAGATCAAAAAGGAATTGGCCAGCGTGGTCGATCCCGTCGTTTTTGACGATCCGGCAGAGCAGAACTGCGACCTGTGTCACCTCAAGGGCATCAGCAAGAACGATACGCCGCCTGCCTTCCAGCGGAATATCCTCTCCGGCTACAGCAAGATGACCATGAAGATGTGGAAGTGTGAACGGTGCCACGCCCTCAAGGGCCAGCCCAACGCTTGCTACACCTGCCATAAGTAAAGGGGTACTGATAATGAGCGTAGCACGCAGAGCTTTTATTCAAATGACTGTGGGCGCCACCGTCGGTATCCTTTTTACACCGACGGTCTGGGTGGCCCTTGATGATGTGTCTATCTGGACACAGAATTGGCCCTGGATTCCCCGGTTGAAATACGGGGAAGTCAAAGGGGTGCCGACTGTATCCAAGATGTGCGAGTCCGGCTGTGCCGTGAAGGTCCGCACCGTTGCGGGTGAAGCCTTTGGTACCGCAGGCAATATGGACAATCCCATTTCCGGTGGTGGTATCTGCCCCCTGTGCGCCAATGGCGTCCAGGTCAAGAATAGTCCCACCCGGATCAAGGCTCCCATGCTGAAAGGGGAGCAGATTACCTGGGATAAGGCCAAGGAAATCGTGGCCGAGAAACTGGCCGCCGTAGGCAGCAAGGTTGCTGTCATTTCCGGCGATCAGACCGGCACCGTGAACGAGGTCTTCTCCGCGCTGTTGGCGAGCAAGGGCAGTGATGCCTTTTACGCCATGCCTTGCGACATGCAGGCCGCGTACAAAGCTTGGACCGGCCTCATGGGCGGTTCCGGTCAGATCGGTTACGACATGGAGAACGCCGACGTGGTTCTGTTGGCCGGTGCCGATGCCCTGGAATCCTGGGGGCCCACCGTTGCCAACATGAAGGCCTTTGCTGCTAACAAGTCCGGTAAGTTCATCTTTGCCGGGCCTATGCAGACCAAGACCGCTGCCGTAACCAGCCAATGGGTGCCCGTCCCGGTAGAAGGCATGGCCGCCTTTACCCTGGGCATTTGCTATTATGTGTTGCAGGCCGGTAAATCTGTGCCCGCAGCCGATTTTGATCAATTCAAATCCATGGTCATGGGTGGCTATACTCCTGCAAAGGTCGAAGCCGCTACCGGCGTCAAGGCCGATGCCATGGCCGCCATTGCCAAACAGCTGCTTTCCGCGAGCAACCCCGTGGTTGTTCCGGGTGGTTCCGTGGCTACCAATGCCGCAGTGTTCGCACTGAATCTGCTGCTCGGTGGAGCCATGAAGGTCCTGCCGGAATTCGGCAAGGCCATTGATTCCGCCATGAGCCGCAGCGAAATGATGAAAAACGACATCCTGCAGGGCGTCGAAGCCGACTTGCTGTTTGTCTACGAGGCCAACCCGGCCTACGCTCTGGCCGAACAGGTCAAGGCGGGTTTTACGGTGGCTTTCGACTCGGTCAACACCGAGACTACTGCCGCTGCCGATCTGGTGCTTCCCACACCGCATTCCTATGAGCGTCTGGACGACCTGGCCAGCCCATACGGTCTGGCTGCCGCCACCTACTCGCTAGGTGCCCCGGTTTCCAAGGCAACGTTGGATGTCATGAATGCCGGCGATTTCGTCCTTGGTCTGGGTGATCTCGGATTTGAGACCTTCCAGGAAGTGGTCGAAGCCAAAGTTGCCGCTGTGGGCGCGGACATGGACGAACTGACGACAGGCGCAGCCTTTGTTTTGGAAGAAACGCCTGATGTCTCCGGTGTCACTCTGGCCGCCAGCGTGCTGGGCAAAGCCGCCAGCCCGGTCAAAGGGACCGGCAGCCTCAGCCTGGCTCCGTATACGTTGCTCAATATTGGCACCGCCAATCAGGCAACCACGCCGAATGCTCCGTGCACCATCAGCAATAACCAGCTGGTCGGCGATAATATGGTCGTCATGATGAATAAGGCTACAGCCAAGAAGCTCAGTGTCGGCGTCGGCTCCATGGTCAAACTCTCTGGCGGTAACGGCGATTGCCAAGCCCTGGTGCAGACCTTTGAAGGCGTCATGGATGGTGTTGTAGCCGCTCCCCTCGGGATGGGCCACACGGTCGGCGACGAGTTCTCGAAGGGCAAGGGCGATAATGTCTACAAGATCCTCACGGTGAGCTCCGAGGCTGCCACTGGCGCCTCTACATGGGCCGGTTCCACTGTGAACGTCGCCAAAATCTAGGGGGAACCGACATGCACATGAAAGAATTCAAAATCAAATGGGGCATGGTCATTGATATTGACAAGTGCACCGGCTGCGGCGCCTGTATGGTCGGCTGCCAGGTGGAGAATAATATCGCTCCCATGACCAAGAAAGACCCCTATAACTATGTTCAGGCTCTGACCACGGAGCGCGATGACGCGTCCAACAAACTCAGAACCCTGAACTGGCTGACTGTCTATGAACTGTCCAACGGTCTCTCCTTCCCGGAACATGAGACCGCGTACCTGCCCAGGCCCTGCATGCAGTGCGGTAATCCCGCCTGTGTGCCTGTGTGCCCGGTCGTGGCCACGGACAAGAATGAAGAGGGCGGCATCGTCTCTCAGATCTACCCCCGTTGTATCGGGTGTCGGTATTGTATGGCTGCCTGCCCCTACCATGCCCGTTACTTCAACTGGTGGGATCCCCTCTGGCCGGAAGGTATGGACAAGGGGCTTTCCCCAGCCGTGTCTCCCCGTCCCCGTGGCGTGGTCGAGAAGTGCAACTTCTGCCATACCCGTTACTTGGACGCCAAGAACAAGGCCCGCCAGGAAGGCAATGACCCCATGAATCTGCCGGATGGCGCTTACGTCACCGCCTGCGCTGATATCTGCCCGACCAAGGCGATCACCTTCGGAGATCTCAATAATCCCGAACACCGGGTGCATGAACTCTCCAAGAGCCCGAACGCATTCCGTCTGCTTGAAAAGCTCGGCCTGGCTCCGCAGGTCTACTACATGAGCGAACGTGAATGGGTCCGCAAGCAGGGCGACAACTACAACGCCGGTGGCGGCGGTCATCAATAAGGGAGGCTGACAATGGATAGCAAACTCTTCCCGGAAGGGACGCAGCGTTGCGGACTTGGCCAGTTCCTCATTTGGACAGCCGTCATCCTCGGCTTTTTCAGCTGGGGACTCTACGCCGCCGTACTCGTCCTGTATAACGGAATTGGTACCACCGGACTGGATAACTACTTCGGGTTCGGTGCCTGGATCACCTTTGACCTCGCGGTCATCGCACTCGGCGCCGGTGCCTTTTTTACCGGTCTGCTGAAGTATATCCTCAAGATCAAACAGCTTGAGAAAATCATCAACCTGACGGTTATCGTCGGTTTCATCTGTTACTCCGGTGCCATGCTGGTGTTGACGCTCGATATCGGCCAGCCGGGCCGCGCTTGGTTCGGCTACTGGCATCCGAATGTCCACTCCATGCTGACTGAAGTTATCTTCTGCATCACCTGTTACTGCACCGTCCTGATCATCGAGTTCGTCCCGCTGGTCCTGGAGCAGAAGCAGTTGAACAAGATTCCCTTCATTCATGCCCTGGCGCACAACATGCACCTCAACATGGCTCTGTTCGCAGGCATGGGTGCTTTCCTGTCCACATTCCACCAGGGTTCCCTGGGTGGCATGTATGGCGTGCTGATCGGTCGTCCCTTTGCTTTCCGCGAGGGCTTCTTCATCTGGCCGTGGACCTTCTTCCTGTTCGTGCTTTCCGCTGTTGGTTCCGGGCCGGTCTTCACCGTGCTGGTTGCCACCTTCATGGAAAAGCTCACCGGCAAGAAGCTGGTCGATTTCAAGACCAAGGCTTTGATGGGCAAAATTGCGGGCACCATGCTTTGCGTTTACATGTTCTTCAAGATCCTTGATACTTGGGCATGGGCCACCGGCTACCTGCCGTCCGTCGGTCTGACCTTTGACCAGATGTTCTACGGCGTAGCCTACGGCAAATGGTTGATGTACTCCGAGATCATTCTGTGCGGTGTGGTACCGGCCATCATGCTGGTGACTCCGTCCATTCGCAATCGTCCGGCGTTGCTGTACACCGCCGCCATTCTGGATTGCCTCGGCGTGTCCCTGAACCGGTACATCTTCACGGTGCAAACCATCGCCTTCCCGGCCATGCCGTTTGATTCCTGGCAGATATACTACCCCAACTGGGTGGAATACGCTTCCTCGATCATGATCGTGGCTTACGGATTCCTGGTGCTCAGCCTCAGCTACCGCTACTTGCCCGTGTTCCCGCTTGAGACCAAGTTGAACTACCAGTCCGGCGAATAACGACTGGTCCTCATCACATTAACAAAGGCCCGCTCGCAAGAGTGGGCCTTTCTTATGCGGCACCATGTCAAGAACTTCCTTTTCTCTTCATTCCTTCTGTAATTAGGCTAGGCTCCACCCTCGCCTTATAGCATAATAGTAATGTATTCCTTTTCTTATTCGTGCTCTATGGCACCAAGTACCGATTCGGTACATTAACAATTTAGGATCGCCATTTTTTGTTCGTAGTCTAGGCTACCAAAGGCCGCTCGCGATCCGTTTACGACTGCGCCACAGGTAAGCTAAGCTTCCAGAGTAACGCGGCCAGTTTACGAGCCAAAGCAGCTATCGCCTTTTGAGCAACTCCGCTTTTGCTGTAAATTCGGTTGTAAAATTCTCTCGCCCATTCGTCTCTCTGTTTCCAAATCCATGCCGCCTCAATGAGCAAACTTCGTAATCGCCGTTGCCCAACTGGGCGCAAGCGGCCTTTCCCTTTGCTCAATCCGCTTTGCCGCACAACAGGCGCAAGGCCCAAGTAAGCCGTAACCTCCTTGCTATTGTTGAATCGTTCAGGTCGGAATATCTCGGCCGCAAAGGTGGTTGCCACGACTTCACCCACTCCAGGAACGGACCTCATGGTGGCAATGCGTCTTGCCTCGTCTTGTTCCTGGGAAATGACTCGTAATCGAAGATCAACCTGACGCTGTGCGGAAATGAGATAATGCAATTCTTCGAGTAAGCTATTTCGGGTGTCGTCAGCTCCGGGTGGTAGTGGCAGTATAGCCAGAGCTGCAATAGCGATTTTGCTCCAATGGTCGATCCCAACGGGTTCGGCAATGCTCAGAGATAACAGCAAAGCGCGAATTCTCTGCTTTACTTTACGCAATGAGTCGGTGAGTTGATGTCTTCGACGTTGGAGTGACCGAAAAGCTTCTTCTCTTTCACTAGGAATGGCAATTGGGCGGATCAGTCCTGCTGCGGCAAGTTCAGCCAACTTTCGGCAATCGAGGCTGTCTGTCTTGTTGGTTGCGGTTACTGGGCGTGGTATTCGGCTGGGCGCGGCAACAATCACACGAATACCTGCAGCCTTGAGGCTTCGAGCAAGGCCAAAACCTGTCGGGCCAGCTTCGTAACAAACTGCACCGATGTTAACAGGGAGTGAGGAAAGGATTTGTGTAAGTGATGCCACGTCGGCGGGACTAGACCAATCTTTGATCATTCCGTCTGGTCGTAAGAGTGCAACACTGAATGTCTTTTTGTGAACATCAACGCCAACGAAAATGCGCTGATCAACAAATGCTTCCACAAACCGATAAGCTGATGATATCTTGATACTCGCCATGTCGGCCTCCTTTGAGCTTCACATTTACTGGTACTGTTACCAGATTAAGCCGTGGAGTGCCGACATGGTATTTTTTGGAAATCGGATCGAATCAAGAATCCGATTACTCGGGTGCCTCTCTATTTCTCGCGAGGTCGGGGGAGGGCTTTGCGTCTGATTCTGTATGCGTCGACAACAAAGATGAGTGATACAGCCTGCTGCACCATGAGGATGAAGTAGCCCTGAATTCCCATCAAGGCGGAGCAACTGACATTTCCCAGCATCAGCCAAAAGTACCCATGGATTTTGTTTTTTGCCGTAAGGTAGGTACCCATGAGGAATCCGGCGGCAATACAGAGCTCGAAGATTTGATTGATGGTGGTTATCCCACCGAATTCATAGAAACTTAGCCCCAAGCCGATGAATATTGAAAAACGGGCGAGGTAGTCCAGCCATTTGGGTTCATTCCCGTGTCCGCGCAACGCTATGATGAACCCTATGATCATGGCGGGAGCCCCGCCTGATTCCACGGTTGCGGCAATCCAGTTGTGTTCGGAAACGAAAACGATGACCCAGGCGGGAAGTCCCGCAAGATAAATGCCCCATGACCATAGGCGCCAGAGGCGGTTACCGCCAAGTCTTGTGCTTCGTTCAGCACGAGAAAAACATATTTTATTCAGGAGATAGCATACACCACCCCATAATTGCAGTGTGGTTCCCATGGTAGAATTCTCTCCATTCCGCTTGTTGGGCGGGAGGTGATTTTTGCTTTTCGATAGTAGAAGAAGATGCCTTGGCCGAGTGCGTTGGTATTGCCGGTCCAAGGGTGCTGGGACCGGCTAGGTCGGGAGGCGGTCTGGTGTCGCCTGGCCGTCAGTGGCAATCTCGCACGTCCGGTCCCGGCCGTATTTCTTGGCCTGATAGAGGGCGGTGTCGGCTGTTTGCAGCAGCTTGTCCAGGGAGAGGGTGGTGTCGTTCATTTCGGCGGCACCGATGCTGGCGGTCACGAAAATTTCTTTTTTATCGGCCTGAAAAGGGGTGTTGCGGATCGTTTCCAGCAGCCTTTGGGCCACGGTCAGGGCCTCGGCGCAGGAAGCGTGCGGCATGAGAATGATGAACTCTTCACCGCCGATCCGTCCGAAGAGGTCCACGTTGCGGAGTTGCTTGCTGCAGAGTTTCGCAAATCCGGTCAGCACGATATCGCCCGTGGCATGACCGTAGGTGTCGTTGACCGTCTTGAAATGGTCGATGTCGAGCATGAGCAGGGCACAGGGGTAGCGGTACCGCTTGGCTGCATTGAACTCGCGAGTGGCCAGTTCCATGACCTTTCCCCGGTTGTATGCACCGGTCAGCGGGTCTGTCTCCGCTCTGACTTTCAGTTTGGAAAGGGCTGTGAATTCAAGCCGTTGCACCGTGCCGAAGCGCATGGCGAAATACAGGCCGAAGCCGTTGGCCAGGGCAAGTACCAGAAAGGTGTTGGCAATGTGGCCCGAGGAGGCGTCGGTCAGGAAGGTCAGGGTGAGCAGGTAGGAAGCGGAACCCAGGGTCCCGGCGGTAAAGGGTTGCCATATCTGCGGCGGCAGAAAGAGATAAAAGAGCAGGATCATGAACGCGGTGATCGGTGTTTCGGGCAGAGCGACCAGTCCGGCTTTCAGAGCGAGTTCAAAATTTTCGGTCAGGATGAGCGGGATCATGTAAGCGCAGACGAACACCCCCATCCTGGCGGGTGTCCCATTTTTCTTGAAAGAGTAAATTATGGTCGCGAGGGCCATGAGAACGGCCAGGGCGCGGGCTCCGGTCAGAGCGAATAGCGCGTTGCCGGAGATTTGCAGTGAGTCGGCATAGATGGCGGCAAGGTATGCTGGCGCGGTTATGGCGCAGACAAAACGCATCCGTTTGCGTGTTGCCGGGTATTGTGCCGTCTGAAAGGCTTTTTCCTTATCTTTGTCTCTCAGTTGGCCGAGCAGGTTGAACCGGGCTGAGGGCCATGTCTTTGTCAAGCTCATTGGGCCTGAATACAGAGTGTTCTATGGGCGGTCAAATGTATTTCTGGATAATAAAAGGCAATACGCCTTGGCTGTGGGCAAACCGTGCGGGGATAGTTCTTTGGGGACGGGGGTCATTTCGAGTGGTTTTTCTTGCCCTGCCACATCAGATACGCGCCCAAGGCGAGCATGGGCAGGCACAGGATCTGGCCCATGGACACCCAGTGCAGGGCCACGAAACCGAGGTGCGCATCCGGCTCGCGGACGAACTCCACCAGGAAGCGGAAGGTTCCGTAGCCAAGGAGGAACAGGCCGCTGGTACAGCCCGTGGGCCGAGGTTTGGCCGAGTATAGCCACAGGATGATAAACAGGACCAGACCTTCGAGTCCGGCTTCGTAGAGCTGGGAGGGGTGGCGCGGCAATCCGCCCGCGCCGGGAAAGGGCATTCCCCAGGGCAATTGGGTGTGGCGGCCCCAGAGTTCGGCATTGATGAAGTTGCCGATGCGGCCGAAGAACAGGCCCGGCGGCACCAGTGGGGCCACAAAATCCGTGATTTCCATGAGTGTCATCCCGTGGAAACGGCCAAACAGCCAGCAGGAGAGAATGACGCCGATGAGCCCGCCGTGAAAGGACATGCCACCCTGCCATACCGCGAATATCTCCAGCGGATGGGCGAAGTAGTATTGTGCATTGTAGAACAGGACATACCCCAGCCTCCCGCCGATCACCACGCCGACCACGGCCCACGAGATGAAATCGTCCAAGGCCTTGCGGGTCATCTTGTTCCAGGGTTTGTCTGCCCGGTAGCGGCCGAGCAGCCAGCCCGAAACTACGCCGAGGACATACATCATGCCGTACCAGCGAAAATGGAGGGGGCCGATGGAAAACATGATGGGATCAAAGCGGGGGTACAATAACATCTGGGCGCTCCAAACCTGTCGGGTGTCTTTGTTTTATCCTAAAATTCGGGTATGCTTGCGCACCCGGCACAAGGTGTGCCATTTTGAAACCCACGTCAACCCCGGGAAGTTATGGTCATGGAAATACCGCAGGAACTTGATATTCTGGAGATGCCCTTCGAGGGGCTGTGCGCCTACTGGCTCTCCATCAAGAAAATCCTGGATGCCAAGAAGGGGCGGGCTATCATAGACGAGGAGATCACCCACACGCAGGAGCCGTACATTCTGTATCTGCTGGAGATGGTCTTTTCCTCGCTGGGCCGGGATATGGTCCGTCGTCTGGTCCGCGTCAAGCGGGATATCCAGTTGGAGGACTATGAGCGCAAGATCGACCTCATGCGTCTGGCCGTGTTCGCCATCGCTTCGGGGGAAAACCCCCGCATCACTCTGGTGCGGATGGATTCCAAGTTTGCCTCCCCCCTCATGGCCGAGACCAAGGTCTTTGACATGGCCACCGCCATGTTCGACGCCATCAAGCCCAAAGGGGTGGACATGGATACCCTGCTTTCCGTGAACCACAAACTCATGGCGGATCGGTTGCTGGTCAAGCTGCTGTTCTTTGTCATGTTTGCTCGCCGTGAGTCCAAGCAGGGGCTGGAGCGGTTCATGCCCCACATGGGATCGCGTTTTTTTTCCGAGGGCATTTCCCTGGCCATCGACAATTTTGAGGCTGATTTCCTCGCCCACCACATGGAAGGCATTCGGGACCGGACCATTGTAGAGACCCGACGCAAGATGGACATGGCGCTGGAAATGGCCCTTGCCATTCGGGACAAGCACACTTATGACGAGGTCTTCCGCATTGGGCGCGCTTATATGCCGTAACTGAAGAGTGAGGATATCATGAAGAAAATACTAGGTGTTTTGCTGGGAGCGGCACTTGTCATCGTACTGTTGACCCCATCGGCCCAGGCCTGGCGGTCCGTGAGGACGGGGCAGAAGAATTTCGAGCGGGCCTGGTCCGCCTTCCTGTTCAAACGGTCGGACAAGGCAACGGAGTACTTCGGTAAGGCCGCCGACGCCTTTGGCTTGGCCCTGGCCGAAAATCCGCCCAGCCGGACCACCATGTTCCCCTCCAACCTGACCATGGCGGGTATTTCCGCCTACTATGCGGGACGGTATGATCAGGCCATCAACGCCCTGGACAAGGCCATCTACAAGGATGACACCATCTGGGAGGCCTTTCTCTATACAGCCCTCTCCCATGCCCGCCAGGGTGACAAGGCCAAGACTGTCGAGTATTTGGAGCGGTATCTCAAGTCAAACCCGAGCCAGCCCATTCTGTCCAACGTGGTGCAGAAGCAGTTGACCGATTTGCAGACGGACTCCGGTCCTCTTGACGGCGTGGCTCCGGCCCTGGAGGAGGCTGCTTTCCGGCAGTTCGACAACAACGTCACCTTCAAGGGCCGCAACACTTCCAATGATGCCGGACAGTGCAACGGGACATTCTGGTGGCGGAACAGCAAGGCTCCGTGCAGCCAGGGCCGCATCATCAGCAATTAGAAAATAGTTTTTCAGGCCCGGTTTTCATGAAAACCGGGCCTGATTCGTTCTTTTTGCACACAGGACTTGACGAACCGGTGAAAAATATACAACCATCCTGCCACCCAACGGGGCGCGGCTGTCCCATCAGAACATATACACAATCCATGATCACGGTTTCAAGCATACCAGACAAATACCTGCGCGCCTTTTCCAAGGACGACATCAACGCCATGCCTCTGCGTCGCTATGACGGACCGGTGGACGTGATTCGTACGGAAAAACAGCGTTCCCGCGCCATCAGAGAGATGGAAAGGGAGTCTGTGCTCGGCTTCGACACCGAGACCCGACCGGTCTTCAAGAAAGGCAGGAAGCCGGGGCCGCCGTCTCTTGTCCAGCTCGCCGCAGAGGATAAGGTCTATGTGTTCCAGCTCGGCGTTCTGCCCATATGCAACGGACTGTGCGACCTGCTGGCCGACAAGAGAGTCATCAAGACCGGTGTGGCCGTGCGCGACGACATCCTCGGTCTGCAGCGGTTGGCCGAGTTCACGCCCAAGGGGTTCGTGGACCTGTCGGACATCACGGCCAAGGCGAACATGCAGACCCACGGCCTGCGCAACATGGCCGCCAATCTTCTGGGCTTCCGCATTTCCAAGTCCGCTCAATGTTCCAATTGGGCCAAGGACAAACTCACGCCTCAACAGATCACTTACGCGGCCACCGATGCCTGGATCAGCCGCGAACTCTATATCGCCCTCGAAGAACTCGGCCTGATCGGGGCATAATCATTCCGCCCTCCCGCATGCATGACGCGGGAGATGCCGAATCCCTGAAAAGGAAGATTTCAGGTGAAGGCTTCGAGGGGAGGGAGAGGGTAGGCCGTCTGTCGCGTCGGCGTTTCGTTCTCTTGTCCCCCCTTGTCCGCGTGATTTGAAAAGTCCCGATTTCGGGCATGGCGTGGCCTGTGGGCCGTTTCCATCGGCAACGAGGGCCTTTCCTGATTCTGGATTTAAGGGTATATCCGACAGGCGAATGGCGTGTCACATCAGCAAGGAAAGAGGAATTAGCATTGTCGTCGGGATTGATTGCCTGGGTGGGCGGCTATTATTTCAAAAAGCATTATGCCCGTGAGCGCGGCTTCGAGGTCGTGCATTTCCCCATGACCGAGCCTGCGGTTTTCACTTGGGACGATCTGGTGGCCGAATGTGGCCGCGAGCCGGACTACGTGCTCTATGCCGACCGTTCCCTGCCCCCGCCCCTGCTCGGTCTGGAGGCGTTCCCCTGTCCGACGATTTTTTACGCCATTGATTCGCACATCCACTCCTGGCTGCCCATGTATGGCCAGGCTTTTGACCTCGCGGTCGTGAGCCTGCGCGATCACCTGCCCCGGTTCCGGCAGCGGCTGGATCATGACCACGTGCTCTGGTTTCCGCCGTTTCCCATCCGCGATGAATACCCGCCGGAGCCTCTGCCGGAAAAGCGGTGGGATCTCCTTTTTGCAGGCAATGTGGACCCGGAGACCACTCCCGAACGCCACGCATTTCTCAAGGAACTGAAGGCGCGTCTGCCCAATCTGGAAGTCCGCAAGGGCGAGTTCGCCGAGCTGTTTCCGCAGGCGCGGGTGGTCCTGAATATAGCGGAGCACGGGGACCTCAATTTCCGCGTGTTCGAGGCCCTGGCCACCCGGTCCTGTCTGGTCACACCGAAAGTGGGGCACGGCCAGTCCCTGCTTTTCCGGGACGGCGAACATCTCGTCACCTATGATCCGGACGACATGGATGGGCTGGTGGATATCGTCTGTTCACTGCTGGCCGACAGGGAGCGCAGGGAAGCCATTGCCGAGGCGGGTTTTGCCGAGGTCAACGCCAGGCACCGGCCCGAGCACCGCACGGTCGCGTTGTTCGACGCCATGGACAAGCCTGGATCCTGCCACCGTGCAGGCGCGCCTGAAGTCCGCTGCGTATATCCGGGCCAAGTATCTGAAGCTGGTCTATCTGCATTGGGCCGAGGCCCTGGGCGATTCCGAGTTGGGGGTGAAGTATCTGAGAGAGGCCACCCGCAAGTAGCCTGGGGTCAGTATTCCTTGCTCACGTCGGGCGTGCCCCGTTGCCGTTTTTTTTCGCCGGTCCGTTTTTTTCGCTCCAATCGTCTGCGCTTGGCACTTTTGGGCACGGCACTCTTCTTGCGCTTGGTCACGGGCGTAAGTGCCCAGCGCATCAGTTCCACGAACCGTTCAATGGCCGAGTCCTTGTTGGATTTCTGGGAGCGGAATTTTTGCGATGTCACCTGAAGAACGCCGCGTTTATTCAGTCGTCTCAGGAGTTTGCCTTTGACAACCACCTTTTGAAACTGGGTCAGGCTCGGACTGTTGTCCACGTCGAAGAGCAACGTAACCCGCGTGTCCGTGGTGTTGACGTGCTGACCGCCCGGCCCCGAACTGCGCGAGGTGATGAACCGTATTTCCTCGTAAGGGATGACGATGGTTTCCGTGATTCGAATCATGGCAGCAACCTGCCATGGCTTGCATTCCGCCGCAAGGGGCATATCGTGATTGACACTCCGCGCACTTCCTATACAATCCGCGCAATCAAACCCTGAGAGAGGATGCCGTCATGACCAAACCCTGTCCCTGCGGGTCCGGCAAGGACCACGTGGAGTGCTGTACCCCATATATTTCCGGCGACAAGGCCGTGCCCACGGCCGAAGCGCTCATGCGTTCGCGCTACACCGCCTACGTCCATCATGAACTCGACTACCTGACTGAGTCTCTGGCCCCTGAAGCCCGCGAGAATCATGACGAGTCTTCGGTCGAGGAGTGGGCGGACAAGGCGACCTGGCTCGGTCTGGAAATCCACGACACCAGCGACGGCGGCGAAGCCGACGACGAGGGGATAGTGGAATTTTCCGCCAAGTACTCGGTGGACGGTGAGGAAATCACGCACCGTGAGCGGTCCCGTTTCAGGAAGGTCGATGGCCTCTGGCGCTATGTGGATGGTGCCATGGTCGCTGGCCCGAACATCCGCAAGGGGCCGAAGATCGGACGCAATGATCCCTGTCCCTGCGGGTCCGGCAAAAAGTACAAGAAGTGTTGTGGCCGGTAGCCGGACGACAACCTGACTATTCGCCGTCTGGCAGGGGCTTCTGCCAGGCGGGGTCCACTTCGATCTCGAACAGTTTGTCCCAGTTCTTTCCGGTGACGAAGAGGCGGCCTGTGGCGTTGTTATAGGCGATGCCGTTGGCCACCCCGGACTGTGGGGCGATTCGTTTTCTCAGGGGTGAAAGGTCGATCCAGGCGGTTACAGAACCGTCGGCGGGGTCGATAACCGCTATCCTGTCTTGTTTCCAGATATTGGCCAGGACGAGGTCTTCCATGCATTCCAGCTCGTTGAGCTGGCGTACTGGCGTATTGCCGTCGTGGACCTGGACGGCACCGGTGGGCGAGAAGTCCTCGGGCTGGTGGAAATGGAGGTTGTCGGCGCCGGAGCTGAGGATGAAGCGCGACCCGTCAAAGGTCAGCCCCCAGCCCTCGGTGTGTTCGTCCGGCACGCGGTAGGCGAAGGAATCCAGGGGCGTGAGATCGGTCAGACTGTGGATGAAACCGATGCCGGATCGCCAGGTGAGCAGAAAGAGCGTGTTTTGGTATGGGGCGATGCCTTCGGCGAAGTGCTTGGCGTCGATGGCCCGGGTGCGCAGGCGTTTACCGGTGGTCAGTTCCACCACGGCCAGAAAGGATTTGCCGAACCCGCCCGAGGATTCGAACAGGTTCCCGTCCAGGAAAAATAGCCCCTGGGTGAAGGTGTCCGGGTCGTGGGGGTACTCGGCCTTTACCCGGCAGGGATAGACCGGAGCCTGGGCCATGGCCGTGACACATGGCAGCAGGACCGCTACAAGAATCGGCAGGATTCGTCGGCACAGGAAAGTCGACATGCATTTCTCCATGAAAATGAAATCGTGGGAAGCGGCATATGGGGATGCCGTCTCCTGTCAGCATGGAGGAAATTGGCCTGAAATCGGGAATCGGTCAAGGGGAGAGCGGGGCTGTCCCTATTTTTTTTGCTGTTTTTTGATGGCGTTGAGGCCACCCAGAGAGAAAGTGGTGATGTGTTCCACCAGCGCGTCGATATCATCCTGCACGGCAGGGCGGCAGGGCGTCAGCCTGTCCAGGATGGGCTGGGTGAGCAGGTGGTCGAGCATCAGGGCCCATATGTTGGTGCTGGAAAAGGCGAGCACCGTCTCGGGCGTGTCAGGGCCGAGGATTTCGGCCACGATATCCCGGAGTTCGTCCACCCGGGGCTGTACTTGGCGTCTGATGATGAAGTCGAGGTTGTGGCTCGGCTTGGCCATTTCGCGCAGGAAGATGGCCCATCGCTGGGCGACCATGTCGTTGCCGCGTTCGTAGATTTCGCTGGCCAGGTTTCGCAGAAACAGATGCAGCCGGTCTTCCGGGGTGTCGGAACCCGACCTGCTTTCGGCCTGGTGCCCGTCCTTGGGAAAGACTTCTTCGAGCACGGCCACATACAGGGCGTCCTTGCCGCCGAAGTGGTAGTTCACGGCCGCCACATTGGCTTTGGCCCGACCGCAGATGTCGCGCACGGTGGCCGTGTCAAATCCTTTGTCCGCGAAGACGGCGATGGCGGCAGTCAGGAGGGCTTCTTTTGTATTGACGTCGGGCTTTCTGTTCATAATGATTGGCTCCGGCAAAGGCGTGCCCCGGTTGTTTTAAGCAATTGTTTCAAGCTTAATGTAAGGATAGGGGTTTTCGTCAAGTATTATTTCGAGTGGCTAATGCCCTGTATTCGGTGCGTCCGGTTCGTCAAGGAGAGCGTCAAGTGGAAGTGAGACTCGCTGAAACCGCTGGTTTTTGCATGGGTGTGGATATGGCCTTGAAGCGGTTGGACCAGTTGGTGGCCGAGGCCGCTGGGGGGCCCATCTATATTCTCGGACCGATCATTCACAATCCGCAGGTGTTGAAGCGGTACGCGGAAAAGGGTGTGAAGACCGTCGATGATCCGTCCGAAGTGCCCGGCGGTGCCTGCGTGGTCATCCGGGCCCATGGCATCCCCCGCAAGGTGGAGGAACAGCTCAATACGCGGGATGTGGTCATCAAGGACGCCACCTGTCCCCGTGTCAAGAAGGCGCAATTGCTCATCGCCCGGCACACGGCGGACGGCAGCGAGCTTCTGCTCTACGGCGAAGCGGATCACCCGGAGGTCAAGGGATTGGTCAGCTATGCGGCAGACGGCCATTTCGTCTTTGATTCCGAAGAGGAGCTGGCATCCTATCCCTTGTCCGACCAAAAGTCGTATGTCCTGGCGGCTCAGACCACGCAGGACCGTAAGCTTTTCGACAGTATGGCTCGGCGGTTGGAAAACGATCCGGCAGTGAACGCCACGGTGTTGAATACCATTTGCGACGCGACAAAAATGCGTCAGAAGGAAGCCAGCAAACTGGCGGACACGGTGGATTTCATGGTGGTTGTCGGCGGCTACAACAGCGGCAACACCCGCCGTCTTGCCCAGGTGGTCGCCGAGCGCGGTACACCGTGCGTCCATGTGGAAACCGTAGCCGATCTTGCACTGGACGAGTTGGCCGGATACGGGACCATCGGCGTCACCGCCGGGGCGTCCACTCCGCACTACCTCATTCATGAAGTGCTGTGTGCGCTGGGTGAATTGTAGCTGCTTCGAGAAATT
>CAXXUE010000002.1:0-180955 GCA_963662475.2 uncultured Pseudodesulfovibrio sp. | reverse complement strand
GTCGCGCCGCACGCCGATGTCGATGACCTCCCAGGGGAAGATTTCGTCCTTGCCCCGTTCGCGGTCCAGGATGGAATTCATGTCGCCGTCCCACATCTTGAGTGCTTTTTTCCACCCGCCGTGCTCGGCAGCCAGGAGAATGAACTCGGCCAGTTCCTCGCCGCCCCGGGCGAGCAGGGCCTGGAGCCGCGCCTGGAAAGGGTTGTCGTGGTGCAGGGTGACGCCCTTGTAGGGTTTGACCATCTGGGTGAGCATCTTCATGCGCTTGGAAAGCTCGGCCTCGCCCATCATGGGGGCCCATTGGAACGGGGTGAACGGCTTGGGAACCAGCGAACTGACGCCGATGGTGATGCGCATGAAATGTTTCTTGCGGCCGCCCGGTTCCTCGGAGCGGATGCGCACGATCTCGGCCAGGAACTCGCGCAGTTCCTCGTAGTCCGCGTCGGTCTCGCCGGGCCAGCCCGCGATCAGATAGAGCTTCAGGTGGTTGACGCCGTAACGGGCGCAGAGCCGGACCGCGTTCAGGAAGTCCTCGGATTTCAGCTTCTTGCTCATCATGCGGCGGAGCCGCTCACTGGCCCCTTCCAGGGCGAGCGTGATCGTGCGGATGCCGCGCTCGCGCAGATAGGTGAGCAGTTCCTCGGTCAGGCCGTCGGCACGCATGGAGGAGAGGGAAAATTTCTTTTTCCTGCTGTGCAGCCACTTGAGAAAGGGGAGCAGATCGGGCCAGTCGGTCAGGGCCGTGCCCACCAAGCCGACCTTGGGCGGGTCGGTCATTTCCACGATGCGCTTGAGTTCGTCCATGTCCGCATGGCGGGGCGGGCGGTAGATGAACCCGGCGGCGCAGAACCGGCAGCCGTAGGGACAGCCCCGGTTGACCTCCAGGAGCAGGGTGTCGCGGAAGGCCGCTTTCCCCGAGATGAAGCAGGAATAGGCCGGATCGGCCAGCGGACCGGGTGGGCCGGAGATTACCCGCCGGAC
The DNA here is from genome assembly GCA_963662475.2 of uncultured Pseudodesulfovibrio sp. GTDB lineage: Bacteria > Desulfobacterota > Desulfovibrionia > Desulfovibrionales > Desulfovibrionaceae > Pseudodesulfovibrio. The sequence continues at coordinate 179,974 of CAXXUE010000002.1, read as the reverse complement.
CGGGGTTTTCGACCGTCCCGGCACATAGACGCCGGAATGGTCCTTGATGGCGTCGAGGATGGTCTCCTTGTCCGCGCCGTCAAAGACGAGGGTCTTGAGCTTGAGGAAAAACGGGATGAGATATTCGTCTGCCTCGCCCACCCAGAAGAGGTCCACAAAGGGCGCGATGGGCGCGGGATTGAGGAAGGCCGGCGGCCCTCCGGCGATTATCAGAGGAAGGCACGGGCGTTCCGCCGCTAGGGGCGGAACGCCCGCTGCCTGGAGCATCCGAGGAAGGTTGAGGAAATCCTCCTCGAATGTGACGCTCCAGGCGGTTACAGGGAATGAGGATAGTGGGCTATTTGATTCGCGCGATTTCGGGGCTTCGCCATCGGTCATTCCCAGCTTGTCCGGGAAGACACGTTCTACGGCCAGGCCGGGGTCCTCGGTCAGCATCCGGTAAACGGCTTGCCAACCAAGGGTCGAGAGGGCGGTCTTTTCGCCTCCGGGGACGGCCATCGCAATGGGCAGCCGTCCTCCGAGGTCGGGAGCCATAGGCTCCGACACACCGTGGTACAGGGTTCGAGTACCGATGGTGATTCCCCTCCGCGCTACTTTCGGGTCCTAGTCGACATTCTTGCGAATGAAGGCCGGGACATCGAGGTTATCTTCTCCCTCGTCAAAGATGAATTCCTCTTCGCCGGGCCCCGCGCCTGCGGCCACACGTCTGGCCAGGGGCTGCTGGGGCATCTCGGTGGTGTTTAGGTCGCCGCCCGCCTTGCGTAAATAGGCCGGGATGTTGCGGTCCTGGGCAATGACTTTCTGATGACCGGGGCGCTTGGACTGGCCCTGGAGCGTGTTCACGCCACGGGGGCCGAGGAGACGGAGTTTCTGCTCTTCGGCCTTGCTCATGACGGGCTCGGACTCTTCCCTGACATTCTCGATGCCGGTGGCGATGACCGTGATGCGCATTTCGTCGCCCGCGTCGGGATCGAAGACAGTGCCGAAGAAAATCTCGGCATCGTCGTGGGCTTCCTTGTAGATGATGTCCGCTGCCTCGGAGACCTCGTCGATGAGCATGTCCGGGCCGCAGGTGATGTTGATGAGCACGCCCTTTGCGCCTTCGATGGAGACGTCTTCCAGCAGCGGGCTGGTGATCGCCTTCATGGCCGCTTCCTTGGCCCGTCCTTCGCCCGAGGCGATGCCCGTGCCCATCAGGGCCATGCCGGAATTGGACATGGCAGCCTGGACATCGGCGAAGTCCAGGTTGATCAACCCGTGCACGGTGATCAGGTCCGCGATACCCTTGACCGCGTAGTACAGCACCTCGTCCGCTTTTTTCAGCATGTCGGAGAAACAGGCTTTTTTGGCGGCCAGTTGGAGCAACCGGTCATTGGGGATGGTGATGATGGAGTCCACGGCCTCGGCCAGGGCTCTGGCCCCTTCTTCGGCCTGGCGCAGACGCTGCTTGCCCTCAAAATAGAAGGGCTTGGTGACCACGCCCACGGTGAGCGCGCCCATTTCCCGGGCGATTTCGGCCACGATCGGGGCAGACCCCGTTCCCGTGCCGCCGCCCATGCCTGCGGTGATGAAGACCATGTCCGCGCCTTCCAGGGCCTCGCGGATAAGTTCCTTGGATTCCATGGCGGCGTTGCGCCCGATCTCCGGGTTGGCCCCTGCGCCAAGCCCCTTGGTCAGCTTCTCGCCGATCTGGATCTTGTGTTCGGCAAGAGACTTGTCGATGTCCTGGTGGTCGGTATTGGCCACGATGAATTTGACGCCTTTGAGCGCCGACTGAATCATGTTGTTGACTGCGTTGCCGCCTGCGCCGCCGCAACCGACGACTTTGATCTTGGCATTGCTGTCATGGACGATTTCCGAAAATTCCATTGTGTCTTCCTCCTCGGATCAGCTTCTTCTCCCGTTGGGCGAAAAAGCTGCATTGTACCGTAAACGTTCCCTGTTACGCGTTTGTCTTCCTCAGTTTCCCCGTTTCTCTATGCGATATCCGTAAACCACCGCTTCATGCGGCCCAAAATCCTGTCGAAGCTCGAATCCTCGTCGATGGGCATATGGCCGCGCACGCCTTCTTCGTCGGCTCCATGGAGCAGCAGCCCCACAGCCGTGGCGTACATGGGACTCATGACCTCACTTTTGAGGCCGCCCAGCCCGTCTCCGGGGACGCCGATGCGTACCGGCAGATCGAATATTTGTTCGGCCAGTTCCTGCATGCCGTCGATGAGGCAGGTGCCGCCGGTCAGGACCACGCCCGCCGCAATCATGTTCTTGAAGCCGGACTTGATCAGTTCCTGATCCACCAGGGCCAGGATTTCCTCGCAGCGCGGCTCGCATATTTCGGCCAGTACCCGTTTGCTCATGGTGCGCGACTCGCGGCCGCCCACGCTGGGCACCTCAAGGATTTCCTCTGCGGTGATGAGATCGGCCAGGGCGCAGCCGTATTGCATTTTGATATTTTCCGCGGACAGCATGGGCGTGCGCAGACCGTAGGCGATGTCATTGGTCAGGTTGTGTCCGCCCAAGGCCAGCACCGACGTGTGCTTGATGGAGTCCTTGGAAAAGACCGCGATATCCGTGGTGCCGCCGCCGATGTCCACCAGCGCCACGCCAATCTCGCGTTCCTCGGGCGAGAGGACGGCTTTGCTGGAGGCCAAGGATTCGAGCACCACGTTGGCCACGTTCAGGTCCGCGCGTTTGCAGGACCGGATGATATTTTGTGCCGAGGTCACCGCGCCGGTGACAATGTGGACCTTCACTTCCAGGCGTACCCCGGCCATGCCCAGCGGATCGGAAATGCCGCGCTGGTCGTCCACGATGAATTCCTGGGGCAGGGTGTGCAGCACTTCGCGATCCATGGGGATGGCGATGGCGCGGGCTGCCTCGATGACCCGGTCCACGTCGCGCTGGGTAACTTCGCCGCCCTTGACGCCGATGACGCCGTGGGAGTTGAAGCCCTGGATGTGGCTGCCCGCAATGCCCGCGTATACCGTGCGGATGTCGCAGCCCGCCATGAGTTCCGCTTCCTCAAGGGACTTCTTGATGCACTGGACCGTTTTTTCGATGTTCACGACCACGCCGCGCCGGAGCCCGGTGGAGGGCGACGTGCCGATGCCGATGATATCCACGCCGTTTTCGCTCGCTTCGCCGACCACGGTGCAGATTTTTGTGGTTCCCACATCAAGGCCCACGATCAGATCGCTTTTGGCCATAACAAACTCCTTAGTTTCCTCTTAAGTTCCCTGTAATATTCAAAAAAACCTCAGCTTTCCGCCGGGCGTTTCTTGACCCAAACCTTGTCGCCACTGGCCGCAATGATCGCGATGTCCTTGAATTCGTCACGCCGCATGAGGTCACGCCAGGCTATCTTGATCCGTTCGAGCTGGAGCTCCCACCTATCCATGGAGAGCCGGACAGTGAGTCCCTTGCCTTTGTCGTGACCGTCCAGGAAAATTTCCAATTCATGGGCGCTTGTCAGCCTGATCCAGGCCGCCTGATCCAGAGTGAATGGGGCCTTTTTTTCGTCCATGCTGGTCAGGATGCCGGTCAGGACCTTGCCGCCGTCGTCGATGGAGTCCGCCACTTCCAGCACGGGCAGGGAGGCCATTTCGCCCGGATGCATGGGAGCGATGACCTTGCCTTCGGCATCCGCGAAGTACAGGCCGTCGCCCTGGCGCGTCCAGAACGCCGGGACTTTTTCCACCACATTGATGTGCAACCGGTCCGGGAATTCGCGGCGCACGGTCACGGATTGCACCCACGGGTTGCCCGAGAGGCGCGATTTCACCTCGCCCACGTTCATTTCCAGGCAGTTGAGTCCAAGAGCCACATCGCCGCAGTTCAGGATGTTGCCGTAAGTGAGGCGATCGTTGCCGGTGACGTTGATTTCCTTGAGCTCGAAATATTGGTTGGTGGTGATGTACCGGTAACCGAAGAGCAGCCCCACGCCGAGGGCGGCCACGAAGGAAACCAACAGCATGAACATGATGGAACGCACGATCATCTGGCCCGTGCCGGTCAGATGCCGACTGGATTTCCTGGGGCTGTGAAGCGTGTTGTTGCGGTTACCGCCTCGCTTGGAGCCGATGCCGAATCGGCCTTGCTTGCTCATGGTCAGGGTGCTCACAGTATGATGACCTCCGGTTCGAGGGTGATGCCGTATTTTGTCTGGACCGCGTTTCGGGCTATGTCGATGAGCTCCAGGGCTTCGCCAGCCGTGCCCCCGCCGAGATTGATGAGGAAGTTGGCGTGGATGTCGGAGAAGGCCATGTGTCCCACTCGCATGTTTTTCAAGCCCGCGTTGTCCAGGAGCAGCCCGGCGGCCTTGCCCTCGGGGTTCTTGAACACGCACCCCGCGCTTTTGGCGGTAACCGGCTGGGTGGCTTTCTTTTTTGCGTAAATATCCTGCATTGCCGAGCGCACTGCCTTGGGCGTGGTTTCGGTCAATGTCAGCTCCACTTCCCACACCAGGGATTTGCCTCCGTGCCCGGCGCAGCCGAAGTGACGGTATCCGAACACACATTCTTCCGCGTCCACCCAGGTCAATCCCAGGCCGGGAGACCACAGCCGGATGCGGGTCAGGACTTGGCCGAATTCCGTGCCATAGGAGCCAGCATTCATGGCCACGGCTCCGCCCACCGAACCGGGAATTCCGGTCAGGTTTTCCAGTCCCGAGAGTCCTGCCTTCTGCGCCCAGCCGAGCAGGCCGGGCAACCGTTGGGCTGCACCACAGCGGACGGTGAACTGGTCGTCTACTTTTTCCACCCGTATCGGGCCTGGCTGAGTGGCTGCACGGATGAGCGCCAGATCGAGGTGTCCGTCCCGGACGAGCAGATTGCTTCCTTCACCGATGACGAACGGGCGCAGGGTTTCCCTGGTCAGGAATTGACCCAGCGCATCAAGATCATCGGGCTCGCGAAGGATCACCTCCACCTCGGCGGTGCCGCCAAGGCCCAGGGTGGTCCGCTCCGCGAGCGAGGGATTGCGAATCAGTTCAAGACCCATGGCTATGCCTCGTCTTCCTCGGGTTTTTCATTTTCCTCTATGTTTTCGATCGCGTCGGTTTGATTGAGCCAGTTTTCGCCGATCTGCCAGATGGAGCCAGCACCTTGGGTCATGAACAGGTCGCCGGGCTTGAGGGTAACCGCAAGCCGTTTTTCCAGCGCTTCGAAGTCCGGGAAAAATTGTACTTTGGTTTCGCTGACCTGTTTGATGCCCTGGGCCAGGGAAAGACCGGATACGCCGGGAATGGGCGATTCGCTGGCCGGATAGATTTCGGTCAGCAGGAGTATATCCGTGTCCTTGAATGCCTTGCAGAATTCGCCGAACAGGGCCTGGGTGCGCGAAAAACGGTGGGGCTGGAAGGCAACGACCAGCCGCCGGTCCGGGTAACATTCCCTGGCCGTGCGCAGGTTGGCCTGAATCTCGGCCGGATGGTGCCCGTAGTCGTCGATGACCATGACGCCCTTGCGTTCGCCCTTGCGCTCGAAGCGACGGCCCACGCCGCTGAAATTGGCCAGGCCGTTGATGATGTCTTCCTTGTTCAACCCCGCTTCCAGGGCCACGCCGATGCAGGCCAGGGCATTGAGCACGTTATGGGTGCCGGGTTGAGCCACGGTGACCTGGCCCCATTCCTCGCCGTCCAGGTAAACCCGGAACAGGGAACGCAGATGGGAGGTGATGATCTCGCCCCGTAGCTTGTTTTTCGGGCCCAGACCGTAAGTCAGATAGGGGCGTTTGATGTTGGGCAACAGCCGTTGCACGCCTTCGTCGTCGCCGCAGACCACGTTCATTCCGTAGAAGGGAATGGAGTTCATGAATTGGGTGAACGAGGCGTCAATGGCTTCCTGGTTCGCGTAGAAATCCATGTGGTCCTTGTCCACGTTGGTGACCACGGTGATAATGGGCGCGAGCAGCAGGAAGGAGCCGTCGGACTCGTCGGCCTCGGCGATGAGGTAGTCGCCTTCGCCCAACCGGGCGTTGGAGCCGTAAATGGAGAGCTTGCCGCCGATGATGACCGTGGGGTCGAGACCCGCTTCGGTGAAAATTGTCGCCAGCAGCGAGGTGGTGGTCGTCTTGCCGTGGGTCCCGGCAATGGCCACGCCGGTTCTGAGTCGCATCAGCTCGGCCAGCATCTCGGCACGCGGGATGATGGGGATGCCGCGTTCGCGGGCAGCCACCAATTCCGGGTTCTTGTCCGGGATGGCCGTGGACTTGATGAGCACGTCGGCTTCGCCCACGTTGTTTGCGCCGTGGCCGATGAAGACGTTGGCTCCGAGATTCTCCAGCCGTCTGACCGAGGCCGAGGCGGACAGGTCCGAGCCGGTGATGTTGAATCCCATGTTGATGAGCACCTCGGCGATGCCGTTCATACCGGAACCGCCGATGCCCACCATGTGGATGTTGTTTACCCGTGCCCGCATGGCCGGACAGGCTTCGCCGCCGATTGTCAGGTAGGGTCCTTGTGCTGCTGCCATACTGCTATCCTTAAGCTGCCAAACGTTCCAAACCGGCCGCGATATCCGTTGCCGCGTGTTTCCTGGCGAATTTGCGTGCCGCATTTTCCATGTCGCCGAGCCGTGACGGGTCGCCGAGCAGGTCCAGGGCCGCGCTTGTCAGCGTCTCACCCGTCAGGTCTTTCTGGGCCAGGAGGTGTGCCGCACCGATGGCGGACAACGCCCTGGCATTCATTGTCTGATGGTCGTGGGTGGCTTGGGGGAAGGGCACGAAGATGGCCGGAACCCCTGCCGCCGCCAGTTCGAAGACCGTGGTCGCGCCTGCCCGACAGATGGCCAGATCGGCATGGGCGTATTCCGCTCCCATGTCTTCGATGAAATCATGCACCTGAGCCGGGTCTGCCTTGGCGGTCTCGTATGAGGCCCGAACGCGCTGGAAATCCTGTTTTCCCGCCTGATGGACCAGGGTCACACCCGCTTTCATGAGTTCGGGCAGGGCGTGGATGACGGCATCATTGATGGGCCGTGCGCCCTGGCTGCCGCCCAGGATGAGCACCCGTTTGCCGGGAGTGCGTCCCTTGCGTCCGGCTGCTGCCTCGATGATCGCGGCGCGTACCGGGTTGCCGGTGAGTTCGGTCTTGCTTGCCGGGAACACGCCGGACTCGTCCGGGAAGCTCAGGAAAATTCGTCTGACCAGCTTGCCCAGGATTTTGTTGGTCACGCCGGGCACAGAGTTTTGCTCGTGCACGGCGGTGGGGATCAGGAGCAGCCAGGCCGCCAGTACCGGGCAGAAGCCCGCGTATCCGCCAAAGCCGATGACCACGTCTGGCCGGAAGGTCCGCACCGCGCCCAACGCCTTGGGGAGACCCAAGCCCGAGCCATCCCAGGCCGGAGAGCAGGCCGGACAGGCCGTGTCCCATGATGCCCTTGGCGGGGAGTTCCTGGAATTGCAGGCCGTGGCTGCGGGCCAGGTCGCCCTCGGGGCCGGAACCGCCCATGAACAGGATGTCCACGCCGGGATTGCGTTGCCGTAGCTCGTCGGCCACGGCCAGGGCCGGGAAGATGTGGCCGCCCGTGCCGCCGGTGGTGAGAATGACGCGCCTTCAGGCTCATGCCTTCACCCTCCTCGACAGGTTGAGCAGGATGCCCGCGCAGATGAAAGATACGGTCAGGCTGGAACCGCCGTAGCTGATGAAGGGCATGGCCACGCCCTTGGGCGGTACTGTGCCGAGCACCACTGCCAGGTTGAGGATCATGCCCAGGGCCAGGATGCAGGTGATGCCGAACCCGGTGAAACGGTCCTGAAGGTCCTCCAATTGGATGGACACGTGGAAGGCCCGCCACAGGAAAAAGGCGATGGTCAGGAAGAAGAGTGACATGCCCACGAACCCGAGTTCCCTCGCCCACCACGGCCATGATGAAGTCGTTGTGCGCTTCGGGCAGGAAAAAGAGCTTCTGCTTGCCCGCGCCCAGGCCGGAGCCGAAGAACCGGCCCGAACCGAAGGCATACAGGGACTGGACCAACTGGTATCCTTCCTCCCTGGCCGAGGCAAAGGGATCGAGAAACGCGGTCCACCGTTTGAGCCGGTAGGGCGAAGAGGAGATGAGCAGCCAGCCCGCGCCCTGCGCCGAAAACCCAGGGAGAGTATCAGGTAGCTGAGTCGCGTGGCCGCCCACCATGCACATGAAGAAGAGCAGTCCGGCCAGGACCACGGCCCCGCCGAAGTCCGGTTGGAGCAGGAGCAGACCGCACAAAAAGCCGGTGACGATGAACGGAGGCAGGAAGCCCACGGAAAAGGTCCTGACCATGTCCTGCTTTTTGGCGAAAAAATAGGCGAGGTAGAGGACCAGGGCGATCTTGGCAAATTCCAGGGGTTGCAGATTGACCGGACCCAGATTGATCCAGCGGCTGGCACCGTTGATGCTCACGCCCCACGGGGGTGAGGCACAGCCCGAGCAGAACCACGGCCAGGGCGACCCAGAAATAGGTCAGACCGTAGAGCAACCGACGCGGCATCTGCATGCAGGCGATCATGGCCAGAATGCCGACACCCGCGAACATGAGCTGTCGCTTGAAGAAGAAATACTTGTCCGCGAAATCGCGTTCCGCCGTGATGCCGCTGGAGGAGAGGACCATGATCAGGCCGAATCCGGCCAGAAGCAGGGTGCTCACGAGCAGCCAGGGGTCCAGGCGGCCAGCGGCGGCCTTGTCGTGGACATTCAACCGCTTGTTCATGCCAGGGCCTCCACCGCACGCTTGAAGTCGTCGCCGCGTTCGCCGTAGCTCGAATACTGGTCGAAGCTGGAGGTTGCCGGGGAGAGCAGGACCACGTCGCCTTCGCGGGGCGTCCTGTGCCTGACGCTGCACGGCCTGGGCAAGGGTTTCGTCCCAGGTCACGGAAAAGGGTCTTTTTGAGCGGTCCTTCCAGTACGTCGCGACTGCCGCCGAACAGCCCTACGTGCACCACGGATTCCTTGACCGTAGCCGCAAAGGATTCCACGTCGCCACCCTTCCACACGCCGCCCATGAGCAGGCGCACCGGGCGGTCGAAGGTTTTCACCGCCGCCACCACCGCGTCCAGGGTGGTCGCCTTGGAGTCGTCCACGTACAGCACGCCGCCCACTTCGCTGACTGGCTCGATGCGGTGACCCAGCGGCTTGAAATTCCGGATGGCCTCGGCAGCCTGTTCCTCGGTGACGCCGAACCGTTTGACTGCCTGCCATGCGGCTTCGACATTGGAGCGGTTGTGCTCACCGGGGGAGGAACGGGGCCTCGAATCGGTCGGTGGGACCGAACCACTCCACTTGGGCGTTGATGAATTTCTGGCTTCCGAAGGTCTTGTTCAACACCGGCCGGAGCGACTCGTGCAACAGGGCGGTGTCATCACCGGTCATGCGGGCGAACAGGGTCAGTTTCGCGCCGAGATATTCTGCCATGTTGTCGTGGTAGTCCAGTGGTTGGCAGCAAAGTTGAGGAAGACTCCGACTTTCGGTTTGAACAACCGGCAGTTCTGGAGCTGGAAGCTGGAGACTTCCAGCACGATGACGTCCACGCGTTCCATGTTCAGGAGATACTCGCACAGCGGGGTGCCGATATTGCCGCCGGTGAAGGCCTTGACGCCGCGTGTCGGAAAATCTCGCTGACCAGGGTGGTGGTCCGTGGTCTTGCCGTTGGTACCGGTGATGGCCAGGACCGGGGCCTGGATGAACCAGGAGGCGAACTCCAGTTCGGATACGATTTTGCGCGGCTCGATGCCGGCGAGGACATCCTCCATTTTTTTCACGGGCACGCCCGGCGAGAGCACGATAATGTCCGCGTCCGCGAAATGTTCCTTCTTGTGCGGGCCGGTGACGAGCTTGATCGTGTCTTTCATGTCGCCCAGTATGTCGCGGTCCAGAGACTCGCTACGGTCCACCAGACAGACCTTGGCACCGAGCACGTTGAGCAGACGGGCGGCGGCCAGGCCGGATTTCCCCGCACCCACGACCACACCCCCGTTTGCCTCCGAGGATGGATTTTTCGATGAAATTTTGCACGATCTCGTTCACGGAACTACCTCAGTTTCACGTGGACAGGGCCATGAGAGCCATGAGTATGGAGAGAATCCAGAACCGGACGATGATCTTGGATTCCGGAATGCCTTTGAGCTCGAAATGGTGATGGAGCGGGGCCATTTTGAAAATGCGTTTGCCGCCGGAAAGTTTGAAGTAGCCCACCTGGAGGATGACCGAGAGGGTCTCGAACACGAACACGCCGCCCACGATGGGCCAGCAGCAAGTTCCTGTTTGGCAAGCACGGCCACGAATCCGAGCGCGCCGCCCAGGGAGAGCGAACCCACATCACCCATGAAGACCTGGGCCGGATGGGCGTTGAACCAGAGAAAACCCAATCCCGCGCGACCATGGCTCCGCAGAAACACGGTCACTTCACCGATGCCCTGAATGTTCTGCACGGCAGATATTCAGCCATTTTGGGCATGGCCGGACACGTAGATGAAAATGGCGAAGCAGGCCATGGCAACCACCATGGGGCCGATGGCCAGTCCGTCCAGACCATCGGTGAGGTTCACCGCGTTGGACGCGCCTACCATGACCACCATGGCAAACGGCAGATAGAACCAGCCGAGGTCGGGATTGAAATTCTTGAAGAACGGCACCGAGAGCTGGGTCGAGTAGGCAGGCTCCTGAATGAGCAGGTACAGGGCAGCGGCAGCCACTGCGCACTGGAACAGAATTTCACCTTGGCCGAAAGCCCTTCATTCTGTTTTCTGACCACCTTGATGTAATCGTCGGCAAAGCCCACGCGCCGAAGCCGGCGAACACGAGCAGGGTCAGCCATACGTAGACGTTGGAAAGATCCGCCAAAGCAGGGTGGATATGGTGACGGCGATAATGATCATGATGCCGCCCCATGGTGGGGGTGCCCTGCTTGGCCTGATGTTGCGGACCGTCCCTCGCGGATATACTGGCCGCACTTGACGCGCCTGGAGCCAGCGGATCATGGCCGGGCCGAACAGGATGGAAATGATCAGCGCGGTCAGAATCGCCCACACCGACCGGAAGGTGATGTAGCGGAAGACATTCAGAATGCCGACTTCGGTACTCAGCGGTACGAGCAGATGGTAAAATCACCGGGTCGTCTCCTTGTCTTCCGTCTGGTTGTCGAGTTCGTTGCACAGGGCATTGGCCAGCTCTTCCATTTTCATGGAGCGTGAACCCTTGAAACAGGGCTACCGCGTGGCCGAGTCCCGCGCTCCCGCCATGCCTGGATGAAGTCCTTGGCACCGGTTACCCGGACCAGTTCCTTTTCTTTGCCCAGGCCGCATGCCACGTCGTCGAAGTGGTCACCCTTGAAAAATATCGCCTTGAGATCGATGTCCCGGAGCAGTCCCCCCAGTTCCTCGTGACGCTGCGTCGCTCTCTGTGCCGAGCTCGCGCATGTCGCCGAGCACCAGCACCAGGGGCTTCTCGCCGGCCATGGTCACTGCCGTGCGGATGGACCGGGCCATGGAGAGCGGGTTGGCGTTGTAGGTGTCGTCGATGACCATGCACTCGCCGGTCGTCTTGCAGCAGAACCGCTGCTTGTCCGGGATGAAGGTCTGCACCCCCCTGATGACGGCGTCTCGACCCAGGCCGAGTTGGTGGGCGACCGCAGCCACGCAGGCCAGGTTCTCGGCATAGTGTTCGCCCAGGAACGGGGCCGTGAATTCGCCGTCGCCTTCAGGGGTCCGAAGTCGGAAACGTCCCCAGCCTTGGGCTTCGGCGCCCCCGAGGAACGAGGCAACATGGGAGGTGGTCATGTCGTCTTGATTGGTTGAGAAGCCCACGGGGTCGGGCACGATCTCGCGGGCCGCGTCCCAGAGCAGGGGATAGTCGCGGCAGATAACGCGCGTGCCGCTCTGTCGCAGGTATTTGAGCAGAGAGGCTTTGGCCAGGGCCACGCCCGCCGTGTCGCCCAGTCCTTCCAGATGGCCGGGGCCAGCATTGGTGATGACGGCGATGTCCGGGCTGGCGATGGGGGCAAGCTCTTCCATGTCACCCTTGACCGAGATGCCCAGCTCCATGATCCAGAGATCCTGTTCGCATCCGGCCTTGAGCATGGATGTGGGTAGGCGATCTGGTTGTTGAAATTGCGGTAGTTTTTTGCGGCCGTGAACTTCTGCGAGACCACGGCGAAGAGCATTTCCTTGACCGTGGTCTTGCCGCCGTGCCGGTGATTGCGATGAGTTTGACGCCGCACGTGTCGCGCCAGCAGGCGGCGAGTTGCCCCAGGGCGCGGGTGGTGTCCCGGACCATGACGGTCGGTATGGAAATCCCGTCCAACGGCCGCGAAGCCACGATGCCTGCTGCGCCCTTTCTTCTGGGCCTGGAGCGCGAATTCGTGTCCGTCGAAGTTTTCTCCGTCGATACAGAAGAAGAGGTCGCCCGGTTCCACGGTGCGACTGTCCGTCTGCACCGAGTGGATGGTGATTTGCTCGTGGCCTTCTTCGGCCAGGCCGCTCAGGCAGCGTTGTACGTCGGCCAAGGTGAGGTTCATGCCAATTCCTCCACGGCCTCGCGGGCTGCTTCCACGTCCGAGAAGTGGATGGTTTGGCCACCGATGATCTGGTAGTCCTCATGCCCCTTGCCCGCGATGAGCAGGACGTCTCCTTGCTGCATTGCCTTCACGGCCAGGCAGATGGCGGCCTTGCGGTTCGGGTGTTCGATGACGGTTGTCGCTCCGGCCAGACCCGGCCGGGCGTCGTCCATGATTGCGGCGGGCTGTTCGGATCGGGGATTGTCCGAGGTCAGCACGGCGACATCGGCATATTTGGCCACGGCCTTGGCCATGAGAGGCCGTTTGGTTTTGTCCCGATCGCCGCCGCAACCGAACACGGTGATGAGCCGTTTGAAGTCGAGCTCCTTGAGGGTGCGCTGCACGTTGATCAGGGCATCCGGGGTGTGGGCGTAGTCCACGAAAATGTCGAGACCGCGCTCGTTTTCCACGCGCTCCAGCCTGCCGGGTACGCCGGGAAAGTTCTTGAGCGCACGCATGTCTTTGCAGTTGAGGCCGAGTTGCAGCCCCACGGCCTGGGCAGCCAGCAGGTTCATGGCATTGAACGAGCCGATGAGCGGAGATTGGATCTCCCAGCTCTTGCCCTTGAAGGCGGTCTCGATGCGCATGCCCTGGCCGGTCATCTCAATGATGCTTCCCTGGACCATGGGCTTGTCGCCTACTTCCTGCCGGACAATGCCGGTGTCGCCGATACCGTAGCCGATGCCGCCGTCGTTTTCAGCCAGCAGACGGCGTCCGAACGGGTGCGTTATAGTTGAGAACCCCGGCCTTGTTCCCCTTGAGATACTCGGTGAAAAGTTTGCGTTTGGCCTGGAAATAGGTCTCCATATCACCGTGATAATCCAGGTGGTCCTGGGTGACGTTGGTCAGGATGGCCGCGTCGAATTCCAGTCCGGCCACGCGGTATTGGTCCAGGGCGTGAGAGGAGACTTCCATGACCGCCACGTCCACGTCCGCCTTCTTCATGTTGTAGAGCAGTTCGTGGATCATCCAGCAGTCGGGCGTGGTCAGGGGGGCGTCCATCTCGAAGCCGGGCCAGCGGTAGTTGACCGTGCCCAACACGCCCACCTTGAGACCGGCCGACTTGAGCAGGTGTTCGATGATATAGGTGGTGGTCGTCTTGCCGTTGGTGCCGGTGATGCCCACCAGTTTGAGGTCCCGGTCCATGAGGTGGAAGTGATTGCGTGCCAGTTGGCCCAGGGCCACGGCCGGATTTTCCACGTACACGGCCAGGGCGCGGCTTTCCACCACCGGGGCCACCAGGTCGCGGGCCGACTCGGGGGCCACCACGTATTTGGCGCCGTGATCCAGGGCACTCGGGATATAGTCCAAACCGCGCACGGCTGTGCCCGGCATGGCCACAAAACATTCGCCGGGCTGTACCTTGCGCGAATCGGTGCGCACCACAAGCCCTTTTTTCGCTTTTTTCAGGAGCGTTTCGAATTGCATAACGCCTGCCTTTTTCTCGCTAGGAGAGCCAGAGAACAAAAACATCATCCGTTCCCTCCGTCCTTTGGCCGTCGGGCCAGGATTGCCCTGCTTCGGGCTTCTGGCTTTTGACCGTCATGCCCCGGCCCTTGAGCACGGGGACGATTCCTTTTTTCGTCAAGAGTTCCAGGGCGCGCCGCACGGGCAGCCCCTTGATATCGGGTACTTTTCCCGTATCCGGACGGGACTTGAGCGCATCCACCGCCCCGGTCAGGGGCTGGTTGCGGAGCTCGTCCATGGACACGCTCTGGGCCACTACGGTGTCCAGGGTTTCCGAAAGTTTGCCGTAATAGGCCAGGGTACGCACCGTTACCTCGCGGCAAACCGGAGCGGCGACCATGGAGCCGTAGTTGGCCTCCTGAGGCTCGTCGATCATGGTGATGACCAGCAGTTCGGGCTGTTCTGCCGGGACCAGGGCCACGAAAGAGGAGAGATACTGGTCGCCGTACCCGCCCTTGGCAGCCTTTTGGGCCGTGCCGGTCTTGCCCGCCATGGTGATGCCGGGGATAAGCGCGCTACGGCCGGTGCCGTCCTCGTGGACCACGTCCTTCATCATGGCGAGCACCGTGTCTGCGGTTTCCTGGCTGAAGACCTGCATGGCCGCGTTCCGACGTACGGGATCGGGCATCTTGACCAGGCTCAGATCCTTGGTCACACCGCCGTTGGCAAGACAGAGATAGGCTTTGGCCAGTTGCAGGGCCGTGACGCCGAGGCCCTGGCCGAAGCTGATGGCGGCCAGATCCACGCTGGTCCATTTGCCGGGCGGCATGAGAATTCCCGAGGCCTCGCCGGGCAGACCGATGTTCGTTTTTTCGCCAAAGCCGAGTTTGGTCAGGTAGCTGTGATAGACACCCGCGCCGAGGTCCATGCCGATCTTGGCCGAACCGATGTTGGACGAGTAGCGCAGGACCTTGTGGGCTGGCAGCCACTTGTTCGGGTGGGTGTCGCGGATGACTTTTCGGGCGACCTTCCAGCGACCGTTTTCGCAATCGATGAGGGTGTCGGGCTTGATGACCTTTTCTTCCAGGGCGGCCGCGAAAAGAAGCGGCTTCATGGTGGAGCCGGGTTCGTAGATATCGGTCAGGGCGCGCAGACGGCGCTGGGTCGCTTTGGAGCGGGACAAGCTGTTGGGATTGAAAAAGGGCTGGTTGGCCATGGCCAGGATGTCGCCCGAATCCACGTCCACCACCAGGACGATGCCCGCTCTGGCACCGTATTTGGCGATGGATTTGGCCAGGGCCTGCTCGGCCGCGTGCTGGATGTGGGTGTCGAGGGTGAGGCGCACGTCCAGGCCGTTGATGTCCATTTCACGGCCCTGAGCGTCGATGTAGCTGCGCTGGCCCTTGCCGTCGCGCTGGACCACGAACTGTGCCTTGCTCGACTTGAGCCGGTCCTCGAATACCCGTTCGATGCCCTCCAGCCCCCGCCCGTCGATGTTGACGAAACCCAGGGTCTGTCCGGCCAGGTGGCCGTTGGGGTAGATGCGGGAATATTCGCTGACAAGACGGATGCCGGGCAGAGCGGCCTCGGCTACTGCCAGGGCTTCCCGATCCGTGACCTGCCGTTTGATCCAGATGAATTTCTTGCGGGACTTGAGGCGGTTGTAGATGGTGCTGCGGGACATGTGCAGAGTGCGTGCGAGAGCGTCGGCGGCGACGTCCACGTCCACCACCTCGAAAGGCCGCACAAAGACAGACTTGGCTTCCACGCTGGTGGCGAGCATTTGTCCATTGCGGTCGAAGATGCGGCCCCGCTCACCGTATTCACACTCGGCGGCGCGGCTCTGTCTTGATGCCTGTTTGAGCAGGACAGCGCCCTCGTGGAGCTGTACCCATCCTGCTCTGACCCAAAGACCGGTCAGCGCAATGGCGAAAAGGCTCATGACGAGCCCGATCTTCACCTTGCTGTGATCCTTGCGCCCTTGGCTTCCCTTTGCCATCTGTTTTCCCTGTATCCCACTAAGGCGCTTTTACCGTAAAAGCGCCGAGTTACCTCGTGTCGGTAATGCGCCGGATCTGGCCCGGCGCGGCTACTCCCAGGCCATGATTGCCTGCGAGCTTCTTGAGTTGGTACGGTGAAACCAGGTTGTTCCTCTCAACCGAGAGTTTCACTGCCAGATCCTCTTTCCGGCCCAGACTCTTTTCCATCTTGCGCAGGCCGTAAGCCAGATCCATGCGCTCGATATTCAGCCACACCGCCCCCAAACCGAGAGAGAGTGCCGCACCCAGCAGGGTGAGGATCATCCACAGGAGCGTCTTGTCGGTCTTGCTCATGTTTCCTCTCCGTCGGGACCGAGTTTTTCCGCGACCCGCAGCTTGGCGCTGCGACTGCGGGGATTCCCGGCTCGTTCCGTCTCGGACGCGATCAGCGGCTTTCGTGTCAGCACTTTCAGTTCGGGAACACCGCCGCAGGTGCAGTGAATCTGATGCGGGGGGCATTTGCACCCTTTGGCGGCATCCCGGAAAGCGTGTTTCACGGCCCTGTCCTCCAGGGAGTGAAACGAAATAATCGCTACTCTCGCGCCCGGTTTCAGGCGTTCGACGATGGTTTCAAGGTAATATTTCAGTTCCTCAGTTTCCCTGTTGACTGCCATGCGCAGTCCCTGGAAGGTCCGGGTGGCGGGATGATTCCGGGCCGTGTGCCGCATCTTCGGCGGGTAGGCCAGTCGTACAATCTCTGCCAGTTGAAGCGTCCTCGTAATCGCCTCCTTGTCCCGTGCCTTCAATATTGCAGACGCGATTTTCCCGGCCAGGGGATCTTCCCCCATGGTCCGGATGATCCGCGCCAGATCACCGTGTTTCAGCGTGTTGACCAGATCGCTGGCAGAAGGGCCGCTCTCGTTGTCCATGCGCATGTCCAGGGGACCGTCATGGATGAAGCTGAATCCTCTATCAGCTTCGTCGAGTTGCAGGGAGGAGACTCCGAGGTCCAGGACCGCGCCGTCTATCGTTTCCCACGCAAGCTCATCCAGGGCTTCCTCTAATCGGGAGAAGGGGAGGTGGAAGAGGTGGACGCGATCACCGAATTCCTCAAGTCGAATTTTCGCGTGTCCCAAAGCCTCCCGGTCCCGGTCGAGCCCTGCAAGCTCGGCCTCGCCGCCTGCCGCCCGTAGGAGCGCCAGGCTGTGCCCGCCCATGCCGAGGGTGCCGTCCAGATAACGACCGCCGGGCCTGGGGCGGAGCCAGTCAACTACTTCATGTAAAAGAACTGTCGTGTGTATGGACGCGGGGTCCATGGGTCCTGCCATCGTCTAGAAGGGCAGGGTGACGTTGTTTTCCGCCAACTCGGAGGACACGTCGTAGTCCTGATCGAGCAGACTTTCGAAGCTTTCCGCGGGCCAGATTTCGAAGCGCCTTCCAGCGCCCATGACCACCACGTCCTTTTCCAGCTTGCCGCTCTTGCGCAGGTGCGCGGGAATGGCGATGCGTCCCTGCTTGTTCACAGGCGTTTCCGTGTAGCCGGAATACAGGATGCGGATGGTGTTCTGGAGCGCTCGGCTCGGGGCTTTGACTTTTTCCAGCTCCCCTTCGAGACGGGTCCATTGTTCCGGGGTGATGCCGATGACGTTCTTATCGTAGATGGTCAGCACAATGACCGCGTCCTCCACTTCGGCGCGGATCAAATCCCGGAAATCGGGCGGCAATATGAGCCGACCTTTGTCATCCAGGCTTCTGTGTGCGTGACCTCTAAACTTCATCGTTCCCCCGGAGCTGCCCTTTGCTCCATTGTTCTTCCACATTTTTACCCAATTTTCACACTTAAATCCACTTCTTCCCACGGATGCTTGAAAATCAAGAGAAAGTCAACCGCTGAAATTAAATTGATGGGTAAAAAATAACGAGGTTTATTGATTTTTTATGGGCACACGCCTAGACTTCCTTTGAAGTTAACGACTGTTGTCTTTATAAAAGACAACAATTTTAATAAGTAATGAAATGTCATCGGCAGCGGCCTGCCGAAGCTCAATCAGAACCTTTTTCCCCAACCGTATTGGAGGAATTTCATGGACAGGCACATAAAAATCATCGCCACATTGGGACCGGGAACCGGAAGCTATGAAGCCGTCAGGGAATTGGTGGAGTCCGGTGCCAAGATATTTCGGCTGAATTTTTCCCATGGCGGACGGGATTTTTTCGAGAAAATGGTCAAGATCATTCGTCGCCTGGAAGAGGAGACCGGGTTGACCCTGACCGTGTTGCAGGACCTTTCCGGTCCCAAGATCCGTACCTGTGATATCGGTCTGGGTGCCTTTGAGGTGAACAAGGGTACCGAGGTGCTGCTCGGCATCAAGGAAAAGGCCGAAGGCGCGGAAGGACCGTTCATCTGTCTCGATATTCCGGAGATGTACGAGGGAGTGAAGGTGGGCGATCCCGTAGCCCTGTCGGACGGCATGATCCGCTTCGTGGTCAAGGCTATCGAGGAAGAATACCTCATCCGGCTGGAGGCCACCAATTCCGGGATGTGCCCGCCCCGCAAGGGCATCACCTTTCCGGGCATGAAAACCCCCTTGGCACCGCTTACCGAGAAGGACAAGGCGGACCTGGCCATTGGCATGGAGCTGGGCGTGGACGTGGTGGCCATGAGTTTCGTGCAGAAACCCGAAGACATCTGCAACCTGCGTGCGGAGATGATCCAGTACGGCAGGCGGGTACCCATCATCGCCAAGCTGGAGCGTGTCGCGGCCCTGGAGTGTCTGGAGGACCTCATCCAAGAGGCCGATGGCATCATGGTGGCGCGCGGTGACCTCGGTCTGGAGTTGGATCTGGCTGAGCTGCCCGTGGCCCAGAAGCGTATCATCCTGGCATGCAATCGGGCGGGCAAGCCGGTTATCGTGGCCACTCAGATGTTGCTTTCCATGGTCAATTCGCCCATGGCCACCCGGGCCGAGACCACGGACGTGGCCAATGCCATTCTGGACGGCGCGGACTGCGTCATGCTTTCCGAGGAGACCGCCATCGGCCAATACTTCGGCGAAGCGGTCCGGTTTATGCGCAAGATTGCCTACCAGATCGAGGAATTCATGTTCGAGACCAATGCGAACAGGGGGGTCACGGACGGCGAAAAGCTGCCACCTTCGACCTTCCTGGCCCACGCCGCCGCCATGCTGGCGGGCAAGACCGGAGCCAAGGCCATTGTCTGCCATTCCACTTCGGGAGCCACGACACGGCTGCTTTCCTCCTGTCGTCCCATGCAGTCGATTTATGCTCTGAGCACGGACCCCATAGTTCGGCACTTCACAAATCTCTCTTGGGGGGTTATTCCTGCGGAGCCGTTGGATGTCATCGACGATCACCAGGAACGGGCGGAAATCTTTGTTCGCCAATCCCCTGCCTTTGAGGAAGGGGATATCGTCATCGTCACGGCAGGCCAGCCCGAACGGGGCAAGTCTGTGACCCAGACCAACGTGGTCAAGCTGTATGAGAAGTTGGGGTTGAACGAGAACAAGTAACGCGGTCCATGGCAAAATTCCCCCCTGAGGTATGAATCCGTCACTCTATAGGCGGCGGTCCAACAGAGAAGTGAGTTGATGAGTCCGAAGAAAAAACATGGTATCCCGGATGGGCTGAACGAGGAATATTACCAGATCAGCACCGACATCCTGGGGAGTTTCAATAAGTTCCGTCCGCCGCTCAATATCTTCCTGTTCAAGGAGGATGTGGCGCGTATCATTCCGTACTACAAGGTGGGGGAGCGACTCTCTTCCGAACGGGTCGAGGCATTGGCCGACCTGACCGAGCAGGGGGACATCTTTGTCTCGCGCGAAGATCACTCGGTCTACGTCAAACACATCAGCTACCAGCTCGATCTGGTTCTGGTGGACGCCAACCTCAAGGAGCGGGAAATCGCGGACATTTTCACCCAGGCCCTGACCCGGCGCATGGCCGAGTTTTTCGATCAGCCGATACCGGCGGTGTTTCAGAAGCTCTGGGTGGATCTGATGGTGCTCACCGAGTACCTTTACCAGGATATCAACCGGGCCAGAGCCTTGGTCCGGCGGATGCACAAGACCCATTCCCTGGAAAATCATTCCGTCAATTGCGGCTTTCTCGGCCTGGCCCTGCTGGGCAAGCTTCGGGGGGACGACTTCTACTCCGAGGTCAAGCGCAAGACGTTTGATCGGTTGACCGTGGGGCTTTTCCTGCACGATCTCGGCATGGCCAAGGTGCCGCCGTTCATTCGTTCCAAGAACAAGCCCCTGACACCGGACGAGCGTACCAAGATCAATGTGCATACCAAGGTGGGATTCGAGATGCTCAATCGGCTCGACCTCCGCTACATCGAGATCGAGCAGTGCGTCACCGAGCACCACGAGCGCGTCAACGGTTCGGGATATCCCCAGAAGAGCCTCAAGCAGTCATTCCCCGGCAGACTGTGCGCCGTGGTGGATTCCTTTTGTGCCATGATCGCGGACCGTCCCTACAGCCAGGGGTTGACCTTGCTCCAGGCTGCTGCGGACATCGGAGCGGACGGCCGGTACGACAAGGAGATAACCAAGGTGCTCCAGGTCCTGCTCCTAATCGACCTAAAAATGCGCTAGCAGGCTGTTTAAAAGCGCACGCCTGCTGCGTTGCGAAAAAACAACAAACCCTCGCGTACGGGGAGTACGCTTCGGTCTTGTTGTTTTTCCGCGCCTTGCATTCGCACACTTTTAAACAGCCTGCCCGACCTCCGTTTAAAGGCGCACGCCTGCTGCGTTGCGAAAAAATAACAAACCCTCGCGTACGGGGAGTACGCTTCGGTCTTGTTGTTTTTCCGCGCCTAGCACTCGCACATTTTTAAACAGCCTGCCCGACCTCCGTTTAAAGGCGCACGCCTGCTGCGTTGCGAAAAAACAACACCAATTCGCAGGACAGCGAATTTGGACGTCGGCTTTGCCGACGCCCCGCAAGGGGTGAGCCCCAGGACGGGGCGAATCAAACCCTCGCGTACGGGGAGTACGCTTCGGTCTTGTTGTTTTTCCGCGCCTAGCACTCGCACATTTTTAAACAGCCTGCCCGACCTCCGTTTAAAAGCGCACGCCTGCTGCGTTGCGAAAAAACAACACCAATTCGCAGGACAGCGAATTTGGACGTCGGCTTTGCCGACGCCCCGCAAGGGGTGAGCCCCAGGACGGGGCGAATCAGACCCTCGCGTACGGGGAGTACGCTTCGGTCTTGTTGCTGATTTTTCAAGAGGCTGTTGGCTGTTTCGTTCAACGCACAAGAAAAGCAGCCCGTACCGAAGTGGTGCGGGCTGCTTGATTTTGCGGGTTGGCGCTGTCTATTTGAAGAATTTGATCATGTCGCGGGTCATTTCGCGGTACACGTCCGTGACGTAGACCACGCCCATGACCTTGTCGCCCTCCACGACCAGGGCCCAGTCGCGGCGCGATTTGAGAAACGTGTCGAGCACCAGCAGGATGGGCTCGTTGGGCTTGAGCACCGGCGGGTCCTTGATGATGTAATCATTTAGCCTGAGCTGGGTGCAGATCAGGCAGGCATTGGCAAATTGCTGGTCCCAGTCCACCTCGCCGTCGGCCTTGAGGTTCTCGTCCTTGAGCACCGACAGCTTGACCGCCTTGAAGAGCTTCCACAAGTTGATGGCACCCACCAGCTTGCCGCTCTTGTTCTGGACCACCACCATCTGCGAGTCCGGGGTCTCCACCATGGCCTCGCGCATGACACGGATGGCTTCCGCCAGGCTGGCATCCTCCTGCACGATGGGAAAATCGTCGCGCATCATGTCCCAGGCGCGCTTTCTGAGCATCATGAATCAATCTCCTTGTATATCCTGTCGTTTTAAAGACCCTCTCGACTCTTTTCCTATCTTCTCGATCTTTTTTTGTCCATACGGTGTGTGCAGTTTGGTGCACCTTACTTGACTTGTTGCCAAGCCGTGTCCAAATAGTCGCATGAGACTGAAAGCTTTTGCCTGGTCTTTTCTGGTCGTCCTGGTGTGTTGCGGCCCCGCTCTCGGCGGAGTCAAGGTCCCGTTCGGCCCCGGAGAGCGGTTGACCTATACAATCCACTGGACTTTCATCCACGCGGGTGATGCCGTGCTCGAAGTCATGCCCGACACCGAAATTGATGGCGTCCCGGCCCGTCACTTCAAGGCTTCGGCCCGGACAATGCCCTGGGTGGACAAGTTCTACAAGGTCCGCGATTTCATGGATGCCTGGACCAACATGGATGTGACCCATTCCCTGCGCTATCAAAAGGACCAGAATGAGGGGAGCTATCACAAGAAGGTGGACCTGGTTTTCGACAAGCAGGCCAATCGGTCCCAACGGTTCGTGCGTGGCGATTTGAAACACACTTTGGACCAGCCTGTGGACGTGTTCGACCCCATGTCCATACTCTTCAATTTTCGCAAGCAGATTCTCTACAAGACCATGCGGTTCGGGGCCAATGTCACTGACGGCAAGGTCAGCGTGTTGAGCCAGGCCTATGTGGAGGACATGGAAGACGTGGAAACACCCATGGGCATCATTCGCACCTTTCGCGTCCGTCTCGATATCAAGCATCTCTCCGGCGTGTTCAAGAAAAGCCCGGATGCCGAACTCCTGGTCTGGTTTTCGGCCGACAGTCGCCGCATTCCTGTCAGGGTTAGGTCCAAGGTCAAGGTCGGCCATTTTACCATGGAACTGGTGGATTATCGTCCCCCCGCTGTCTCGCAGGTCAGCGCTTCTAAGGACTGAGCCTTATTTTTCTGATCAATCTATCCATGTCTCCATTTTGTTGAAGGCCGGACCATGTTTTCAGCTTGCCGGAATCCGGCAATGCAATATTAATAAAAGTATTATGCCGTTCATCCTTGTCCCTGGATTGCCGGCTACTGTATAGTAGTCATTAAGAGTTGTGGGTCTTGATAGCTATTGCCTTTCAACTTCGAGGTATTGTGAGCAAGCTTTTTGGTGATTACATTCGAGCGAAAAGAGAAGCCCTTCGCAAAGATGACCCCGAGTTCTCTATCAGGAGAGTGGCCCGACGAATTGGCATTCATCATTCCTATCTGAGCAAAATTGAACGGGGAGAGCCTGCCTCGCTTACCCAAAAAAGGGTAATCGCTTTGGCCGAGGCGTTGGGCGAGGACCCCGATCTCCTGATGGTCATGAGCGGCAAGGTGCCTGAATCGGTCCGTCGAGCTGCCTTTCGGAACCCGGATCAGGTGGTTGAGGGACTGAGGCGGATCAAAGCCTGGCGGTAAAGCTAGTTTTCGTGTCCCTCTCTCCGGCCTTTCACCGTTGGCAGGGTTTGTAGTCGAATCTTTCTGCTGCGCGGGAATTCCCGTTTCAGCAGGGTCTTGAGTAGTCTTTTCAGCCCCTTGAAGTCGATCGTGTGCACGCCTTTTTCAAAACCGTTCTCTCGCACCTCGTATGCGTCTTCGGCCAGTCGGATGACGGTCACGGACCGGTCGCGTTTGTAGGTGCGCAGGTCCAGTCCGTTCCCTATGGGGAGTTTTTTGACTCGGCTGAGAATGTCGGGCAGGGCTCCGGCCTTGTCGAGCATCAGATTTTTTTCCGTATGACGTGAATGTCCGCCTCGGCCGGGCCGAGGTCATAGAGCCGGATTTTGGTGGACCGGGGAAATTCCCGTTTTATCAAGCTCTTGAGGAGTTTGCCCATCCCGGATAGCGACACCAGGAAGCGTTCCTCGAAGAATCCCTTTTCCACCACGTCAAAGGCATCCTCCCCGGAGCGGGCGATGACCACCGACCGGTTGCGTTTGTAGGTGCGCAGGTCGATGGCGTAGCCCACGGGCAATTTTTTGAGCTTGTGCATGACGGTTTGTATGGCCGTAGCCTTGTCGATCATGCATATATACATAGACAGTCGTCGGAATCCGTGTCAAACCGCCGGTCTGCCTGAAACCCAACCCCGGAGCGAACATGCCTCTCAAGAAAGACGACATCGTGCAGTGCACAATCGAATCCCTGGCCTTTGGCGGTCGCGGCGTGGCCCGCGTGGACGGCATGGCCGTATTCGTGGCGGGTGGTCTGCCCGGCGACACGGTGAAGGCCCGCATTGTCCGGGCCAAGAAGCGGTTTGCCGAGGCCGAGACCGAGACCGTTGTCACGCCTTCGGCCCATCGCGTGAAGGCTGAATGTCCGCATTTCGGCGTTTGCGGGGGATGTGTCTTTCAGGATCTGGCCTACCCGGAGCAGCTTGCCCAGAAGGCGGCCCAGGTGGAGAGCGCGCTCAGGCGCATCGGCGGGGTGGAGGAACTGGTCATGGAACCGCCCCTGTCCTCGCCGGAAATATGGGGCTACCGCAACAAGATGGAATTCGCTTTCGAGCAGCGTTCCGACGGTCTGCATCTCGGACTGCGCGAGCGGACGCTCGGTGGCAGGGCGTTGCCTCCGGTGCTCGATATCGAGGATTGCCGACTGTGCGCTCCTCGTGACGTGGAGATACTGCACCGGGTGCGGGAGTTCTGTCAGGCCTCGGGCGTGGCGGCCTTCGATCCCGCAACCGCCACCGGATTCTGGCGGCATCTGGTCGTCCGGCACACGGCGGCCGGAGAGATCATGGTGCACGTTATCACGACCAAAGACAGTGCGCATTTTGACGAGGTCGAGGCCCTGGGCAAACTCCTGGTGGAGGCGTTCCGCACCATGACCACCTTTGTTCACTCCACGCGGACCCGGCGGTCGATGATTGCCGTTGGCGAGCGGTTCGAGTTTCGGTTCGGCCCCAAATTTATCGAAGAGCGGCTGCCTCATGGTGACGGCGAAGTGCGGTACCTCCTTTCCCCCAATGCATTTTTTCAGACCAACTCTGCCGGGGCGGTCGGACTGTTCGATACCATTGCCGACTTCGGTGCCTTTACCGGCTCGGAGATCCTGCTTGATTTCTATTGCGGCCTCGGGTCCATCGGGATTTATCTGGCCGACAAGGTGGCGCGGGTTGTGGGTGTCGAGCTGAGCGAGGAGGCCGTGGGCAAGGCGTGGGGCAGCGCCAAGCTCAACAATCTCACCAATTGCGATTTTTTCGCCGCCAACCTGGACGGCGGCATCGAGGATTTGAAGTCCCTGCCGAAGCCGGATGTGGTGGTAGTTGATCCGCCGCGTGCCGGCATGAGTGAGAAAATGGCCGAGGCCATTCTCAAGCTGGAACCGGCAAAGCTCATTGCCGTGTCGTGTGATCCGGCGACGTTGGCGCGGGATGTGAAGCGGCTTTCGGAGAAGTATGTGTTGCAACGCGCCAGAGCGGTGGACATGTTTCCGCATACCCATCATATCGAGACGGTGGCGTTGCTGGTGCGGCGCTGAGGTTGATTCTCGTTAGGAATAGATTTGGAAGGCCGCCCGCAAATGGGCGGCCTTTCTTATGCGGCACCATGTCAAGAACTTCCTTTTCTCTTCATTCCTTCTGTAATTAGGCTAGGCTCCACCCTCGCCTTATAGCATAATAGTAATGTATTCCTTTTCTTATTCGTGCTCTATGGCACCAAGTACCGATTCGGTACATTAACAATTTAGGATCGCCATTTTTTGTTCGTAGTCTAGGCTACCAAAGGCCGCTCGCGATCCGTTTACGACTGCGCCACAGGTAAGCTAAGCTTCCAGAGTAACGCGGCCAGTTTACGAGCCAAAGCAGCTATCGCCTTTTGAGCAACTCCGCTTTTGCTGTAAATTCGGTTGTAAAATTCTCTCGCCCATTCGTCTCTCTGTTTCCAAATCCATGCCGCCTCAATGAGCAAACTTCGTAATCGCCGTTGCCCAACTGGGCGCAAGCGGCCTTTCCCTTTGCTCAATCCGCTTTGCCGCACAACAGGCGCAAGGCCCAAGTAAGCCGTAACCTCCTTGCTATTGTTGAATCGTTCAGGTCGGAATATCTCGGCCGCAAAGGTGGTTGCCACGACTTCACCCACTCCAGGAACGGACCTCATGGTGGCAATGCGTCTTGCCTCGTCTTGTTCCTGGGAAATGACTCGTAATCGAAGATCAACCTGACGCTGTGCGGAAATGAGATAATGCAATTCTTCGAGTAAGCTATTTCGGGTGTCGTCAGCTCCGGGTGGTAGTGGCAGTATAGCCAGAGCTGCAATAGCGATTTTGCTCCAATGGTCGATCCCAACGGGTTCGGCAATGCTCAGAGATAACAGCAAAGCGCGAATTCTCTGCTTTACTTTACGCAATGAGTCGGTGAGTTGATGTCTTCGACGTTGGAGTGACCGAAAAGCTTCTTCTCTTTCACTAGGAATGGCAATTGGGCGGATCAGTCCTGCTGCGGCAAGTTCAGCCAACTTTCGGCAATCGAGGCTGTCTGTCTTGTTGGTTGCGGTTACTGGGCGTGGTATTCGGCTGGGCGCGGCAACAATCACACGAATACCTGCAGCCTTGAGGCTTCGAGCAAGGCCAAAACCTGTCGGGCCAGCTTCGTAACAAACTGCACCGATGTTAACAGGGAGTGAGGAAAGGATTTGTGTAAGTGATGCCACGTCGGCGGGACTAGACCAATCTTTGATCATTCCGTCTGGTCGTAAGAGTGCAACACTGAATGTCTTTTTGTGAACATCAACGCCAACGAAAATGCGCTGATCAACAAATGCTTCCACAAACCGATAAGCTGATGATATCTTGATACTCGCCATGTCGGCCTCCTTTGAGCTTCACATTTACTGGTACTGTTACCAGATTAAGCCGTGGAGTGCCGACATGGTATTTTTTGTGGGGATTGCCCGATGGGTGCGCTGAGGCCTTATTGGGGAAGAGGAAAGGCGGGAGAGGATGCCGCCTGCGGCGGCGATGAGGAATGGGGAGGAAGAATGCCTTCGGCGAGAGCCGGGTTGGAGCCGGTGGCTCCAAATGCCCTCCGCGGGCGGCGGTCTATTTTTGTTGGGGCAAAAATAGACGAAAAAGCCCCTTTTTTGTGTGCTCCGCCGCCTTGCGATCCCAGGCTAAGAATCTGATCAAGCGGGACGGCTCCCTCTGCGAAGCTTTGCGCTCCCTGCCACTCTCAAAAAACTTAGGCCGTACAGGTCAAGCCTGTTTCTCGGGAACAGAGCCGCCTTACCCGCTTTGTCATATTCTAAGCCTTGTGCTCGATGGCTGGTGCAGGTCTTCGGGGCGGTCTTGAGTCAAAAGGCCAGTGCGGAGGCGGGGGGGAGGGCGGTCTTTCGCAAGGTGAAGTGGCAATAGCCCCCACTGGTTTCATTTGTCCCAAACCGCTACCCGAACCGGAGCGAGGCATGGATGAGGCTCCTGCACAAATGCGCGGATGCGCCTATGGGATTTTCAAGGCCCTCGGCCTTGAAGCCCCGCCGGCAGGCGCCCTCGGAGAGGCCCCCGGCAGGGTCCGTCTGTGGCTCCTCCGACATGTGCCGTATCTCTCGTTGCTTTTCCGGCGTGATTTCGGCAGTCTTGGTCAAACCGAACCTTCTGGGAGTCTCTGCCATGTCCATCATCATTCGAAAAAGCCTGCTTGAACTCATTTTTTCCGGCGCGTTCATGAAACGTTGGAACGACAAGCTTCGGCCCATGGAGCTGGTGGAGGTGGATAAGCAGGCGCACAAGATGATCGTGGCCTGGCTGTTGTTTCTGCTCAATTCACGGGACATGGATGTGGCTCGCAAGCGGGCACTGGGCGAGGCCATTGTTGAGGGCGGCTTGTTTGACTACCTCTACCGGCTCGTGATCACGGACATCAAGCCGCCGGTTTTCTATCGCATCAAAGAGAATCCCGAGGACTACCGTACCCTGACAAACTGGGTGCTCAATCAGCTCAAACCCCGGATCATGCCTCTGGGCGAGGACTTCATGAACCGCATGGGCGAGTATTTGATGCAGCCCGAGGACAAGGGGTTGGGCCGCCGTATCTTGCACGCTGCGCACCTCTATGCCAGCTATTCCGAGTTCAAGCTGCTCAAGTCCATCAACCGCATGGACCATGAGCTTACCGAGATCGAGGAGAGCTTTGTGGACCGGTTGAACGAGCTGCGCGATATCAATGGGGTGGCCGAGCTTTTGGACGAGGACGGCAACGTGTTCGGGCGGTTTGCGCGTATGTGCGGGCGGTTGCGGTTCCAGAAACGGTGGTCCCAGACGCCTCGCGTGCCCGAGACCTCGGTGTTGGGACACATGTTCATCGTGGCCGCCTATTCCTGGTTCTTCAGCATGGAGGTCGGCGCATGCCGCGCCCGGTGCCAGAATAATTTCTTTTCCGGCCTGTTTCACGATCTGCCCGAAATGCTCACCCGCGACATCATCTCGCCGGTCAAGAGCGCGTCTTTGGAAATCGCCGGACTCATTCATGAATATGAACACATCGAACTCGACCGGGTGGTGCTCACGCCTCTCAAGGAAGGGGGGTACGCGGATATCGCCGACCGGCTGGAATATTTTCTCGGCCTGGAGATCGGCAGCGAATTCACGGCCACGGTCTGCCGCGACGGGGTCATTTGTGAAGCCTCGGAAGCGCAACTGGCCGGGGAGTGCAACCAGGATACCCTGGACCCCAAGGACGGCCCGCTGCTCAAGGTCTGTGATTCCCTGGCCGCCTATATCGAGGCCCATACCGCCCTGAAAAACGGCATTTCTTCGGACCAGTTGCACCAGGCCCTGTTTCGCATCCGGGAACGGTACGATGAAACCCCGGTCATTGCCGGGGTTCAGGTCAGCGCCCTGCTGGCGGATTTCGGCTAGGGAAGCACTGCATACTTGCCCGCGGGCTTCGTTGCTTCAAAAAAAACACACCCTCATGCATGTCTAACTCCATGTCGATCTTGATTTTTTTTTGTGTCTTGCCAGCGAACAATTCTACACCGCTTCCTAAAGAGTAATTAATCAGCGTTTCCCTGGCTGGCCGTCTCTCCTCAGGCGGTCTCTTCCCGTAACCCCGTGCCCCAGCGCCTTTCCCTCGGGTTTTTCTTATGCGGCCCCATGTCAAGGACTCCCTATTTACTTGATATCTCTGTCTCTTAGGCCATACTCTCCCCTCACCTAACTGGCTGATTTATTATATTCCTTTTCTTATTCGTGCTCTGCGGCACCAAGTACCGATTCGGTACATAAATCAGTTTAAGATCGCCATTTTATTTCCGTAGTCTACGCTACCAAAAGCCCCTCGCGACCTGTTTACGACTGCGCCACAGGCAAGCTTAACTTCCATAATAGCGCGGCCAGTTTACGAGCCAGTGCAGCAATTGCCTTTTGAGCAACGCCATGCCGACTGTAAATTCGGTTGTAAAATTCTCTGGCCCAATCATCCTTTTGTTTCCACACCCAGGCTGCTTCAATCAGCAGGCTTCGCAATCGTTTTTGTCCCACTGGGCGAAGAAACGCCTTGCCTTTACTGCCTCCGCTCTGTCGGATGACTGGCGCAAGACCTAGATAGGCAGTCACTTCTTCACTGCGATTGAAACGCTCTGGGCGATAAATCTCTGCTGCAAAAGTAGTGGCTACAACTTCTCCAACGCCGGGAACGGACCTCATTGCGGCAATGCGTCTTGCCTCGTCTTGTTCCCGGACAATCATTCGAAGCTGCTGGTCTACCTTTCGCTGAGCGCAGATGAAATAGTCCAACTCATCAAGATAGCTTTGAAGAGTATCTTTTGCTCCCAGAGGAAGTTCGAGTTGGCGCAGTGTAGCAATCGCCCCTTTGCTCCAATGGTCAATGCCATGAGGTTCGGGGTGCCCAAGATTGAGGAGGAAAGATCGAATCCGTTGCTTTGATCGCCGAAGAGATTCTGTAGTGTCAATCGGCGTTGAAAGTTGACCCATCATCGGCGTCGAAATTTGACCCACCCCGAACGTGATTTTCGGGTGTTGGGGGGAGGCTTTTCCGGGGGCGGCGGCAGGGTCGGGAATGGAGGGAGCCCGGAGGGCGACCGGAATTCCCGACCCTGCCGCCGACGCTTATGCGTCCTGCCCTTGGTGCTGTCCCCTGCCTTGTTTCAGCCTCCAGCTTTCATTGCCTGTTTCGATGATCTCGCAGTGATGTGTGACGCGGTCCAACAGGGCCGTGGTCATCTTGGCGTCTCCAAAGACCTGTGACCACTCCCCGAAGCTCAGGTTCGTGGTGATCAGCACCGAGGTCCTCTCGTAGAGCTTTGAGAGCAGGTGAAAGAGCAGCTGGCCTCCTGACCTGGAAAACGGCAGGTAGCCGAGTTCGTCCAGGATGACCAAGTCGAAGCGCGCCAAAGTCTCGGCCAGCCGTCCGGCCTTGCCGTCCGCCTTTTCCTGCTCGAGCTGGTTGACGAGGTCCACCAGATTGAAAAAGCGCACTCGGGCGCCGTTGCGCACGGCATTGGAGCCGATGGCGATGCTTAAATGCGTTTTTCCGGTGCCCGTGCCGCCTACAAAGACCACATTGATCCAGCTCTCCATGAAGCCGCCGTGGTATAGATCCCTGATCCTGGCCTCACCGACGTGCGAGTCCTGGAAGTCGAAACCGTCCAGATCTTTGCTCACGGGAAATCTGGCGATCCCCAGGCGGTATCGGATGCTGCGTACGCGGCGCTCGGCCTGTTCCGCCTTGAGCAGATCTAACAGAAACCGTTCCAGAGTGGCCCCGGATCGACGACCGTGCTCAAGCATCTCGTCGTAAGCTCCGCGCAGGCCATGCAGCTTGAGCTCTTTGAGCAAAGCCAAGATGTCATTGCGAAGCATGGCTCGCCTCCAATAGCTGGTCATAACGTCCGCAGTCGGCCACAGGCTCGCATTTGATCCTGAGGTGATCGGGGACGCAAACCTCTTGGGTTGGCCTTTGATCACGGGAGCGGTTCAAGATGTTAAGGACCACGTCCCGACTCACCGTGTTCTGGTCCAGGGCCGCCTGGCAGGCGTCGGTTACTGCCTGGAGTCCATGGCTGGGCACCGCTGTCAGGATACCCGCAAACTGTCGGTCCCAGTCCTTATGCCGCCGCAGGGACAGACGGATTTGCTCCATCGGCGCAGGAAGCCTCCAGTCCTGGAAGGGAGCGCCGTTGCGGAGCGCTCCGGGCTTACGCTCCAAGACAGGCACGTAGTGCCACGGGTCATAGACAGTCTTTTCTCTGCCGAATCGGCGGGTATGTACGGCCAGCACCCGGCCATCGCGAATCACCGAGATGTGGTCGGCGTACGCCTTGATCTGCGCCGCCTGTCCAGCCGCCTCGCAGGGTACGCTGTACCGGTTGTGATCAAACCGCACCAGACATGTGGAGGAAACCCGGCATTCCTGAATACGGTAGCCATCGAAAGGGGCTGCGGGCTTGATTAGGTTTTCACGCTCCTGCAGGAAGACCTCCCAGATCGTCTTGTCCGTAATCTCCGGATGAGCCTGAGTCTTGGCCCAACCAATAGCTCGCTCCAGCAGCCAGGCGTTGTACTCCTCAAGGCTCCCGAAACGCCATCTGCCGGATAAAAAACGAGTACGTACCAGATGGACTTGATTTTCCACCTGTCCTTTTTCCCAGCCAGCAGCAGGCGTACACAGCGTGGGGTCCACCAGGTAATGAGTGCACATCTGCTCGAAGCGGGAATTGAGTTCGCGTTGCTTGCCGCGTAGAACTTTGTTCACTGCGGTCTTCATGTTGTCGTAAATACCTCGGCCACAAGATCCGCCGAAAAAGGCAAAGCCGCGCTGATGGGCGTCGAATACCATCTCCTGGGTCTCCCGAGGGTAACCGAAGCAGAAGACCATCCGGCTATGGCACAATCGCATGTGCGCGGTCTTGACCGTCATTGGCATGCCGTCAATTTCGAGTTGCTCGTGGCTCCAGTCGAACTGGTAGGCCTCTCCAGAGGCGAAAGTCAGCGGGACAAAGGCTTGCGACACCCTGTGCCCTTCGGCTTCGCGCCAGCGGGAGACATGACGCCGGACAGCATCATAGCCTCCCTCGTAACCTTGCCCCTGAAGCTGCTCAAACAAGACCTTGATCGTGCGTCGATGTTTGCGTGGAAGCCCGACATCCCGCTCCAACTCGCTTTCCAGCCAGGTCGTGAATTCACCAAGTTTGGGCATGGGCTGGATCGCTCGTTTGTACTCGAAGCGCGTCTCCTCCGAGCGCAACACCTTGCGGACCGTATTCCGGCTCATGTTTAAATTCTTGGATATCTGCCTGATCGGCGTCTCATACCGGTCATGGGCCACCTTAATCTTTCGAATTGTTTCCACCGTCAGCATCTCCTCGCTGGCCCTCCCGTCACGATTTTCTCGTGACCTTGAGGGGCTTGCCGGGGTGGGTCAAATTTCGACGCCGATTACCGGCTCAGGTGGGTCATATTTGCACGCCGATTCACACCCCACACGGGGGCGTGGATTGAAACTTGTCCTGGGCCTCAAAGATATGAGCAAGCCCAAGTCGCCCCCCACACGGGGGCGTGGATTGAAACACGAGCGGCTTGAAGAGCAGCTTAAGACACTGGGCGTCGCCCCCCACACGGGGGCGTGGATTGAAACAACTATTAGCATACAGATTATACCTAATCTGAGCGATTCTCCAGCCTGACACAACATCAAAGCTGGCATATCACCTTGTTTTTGTTTACAATCACATCCAGTCACTACGTCATGAACGTTTCACCCATTTGGTGGAGGGCTGGATGTCCAACTCAAAGAGAACCAAAGCAAAATTCATCGACGATGTCCAAGTCACGAACGACTGTCTGACAAGCCGGGCCGGGCTCAACCTCTTTGCTCGCTACATTCGTGGCATTGGTCTTTTCCCCCACATCAACCGCCTTTTCGGCTCCATGCGCAAGAACCCCAAGGGCACGCCCATCGATGAACTTTTCAAGCAGGTGCTCTGCTTCCTCTTTGACGGCACCAGCCGTCACTTGGCCCACTTTGATGTCCTGACCAAAGATCCGGGCTACGCGGCTGCCATCGAAACAGACATCAAGAGCATGGCCTCATCGCACACCGTCAAGCGGTTCTACCAATCATTCTCCGCACAACGGACCTATCTTTTTCGCCGTCTGTTGCAGCAACTCTTCCTTTGGCGACTCAGCATGACCAGCCCAGAAGTGATCGAACTGAACATCGACACCATGGTCATGGATAACGACCAAGCGCCGAAGCGTCACGGCGTCAAGCCCACCTACAAGAAGGTTCTGGGCTTTCAGCCTCTCCAGATGACCTGGGGCCGCTACATTATAGACGCCGTGTTCCGTGGCGGCGACAAACACTCTCTCAACGGCGACTCAGCCCCGAAGATGATCCGTCACGTGGTGCGCATGATCCGTACCCGCTACAGCAAGACCGTACCCATCATCATTCGCATGGACTCCGGATTCTTCGACCAGGAGCTCTTCGACGAGATGGAGCGGCTGGATATCGGTTTCATCTGCGCAGGCAAGTTCTATAGCGACATCAAGGCCATGATTGGGGCACTTCCCGAAACCGCCTTTCAGCATCACTTCGGCAAAACCGATGAGGATGTCTGGCAGTGCTACGAGTTCTGCGACCGCCGCAAGTCCTGGGAAAAGTCCTTCAGGACCATCTTTTGGCGACCTTTACTGGAAGAGAAGCAGTTCCTGCTACCCGGATCAAGACCAGGCACCATCGTCTACACCAACCTTGGCATGGATAGTGTCGTGGATCAGCAATTGCAGGAGGCTGGCCTCGCGTTCATGGCCGAAACCGATGCCATCATCCACTCCTACCACCAGCGGGGCGCGGACGAACTGGTGCACAGGGCGTTCAAGGATTTCGGATTCGAGGAGTTGCCGTTCCAGCGCTTCGTGCCCAACGCCGCCTTCTATTACACCATGCTCCTCGGCTTCTTCCTGTTTGAAGCGTTCAAGGAAGATGTGAGTGAGCCGGTGGTACCGGTCAAGTCTTTCCCGACCACACTGCGTCGCACCTTGGTGGACGTCGCCGCCAAGGTGGTGTCCCATGCTGGCAAAACCGTACTCAAGGTCACGGCGATCGCCATGGAATCGTTGCGTTTCAAAGAACTGTGGGAGCGCTGCCTGAGCGCTCCAAAATTCGTCTGGACCTGATCTGAACGCCCCGCTCCATGTCCAGCGATGGGAGAGGTGCGTCCAATTTCCTGAAAAATCTGGTATCACAACCGAAACGAGTGGCATTTTCACGCTTCAGCGATCAAGCTGTCCCCATTCGCACCATTTTTGGAGTCAATCTTCTTCCGGTTTCTGCCGAGGAAGGCTTCAATGAGACCCCTCCGCTCGATTTAGGTTAGACATCCCTAAAGAAGAAGCCCTTCATGCTCTCTTTTTGGCGAGTCTTTTGTTTAAGAGGCTTGATAAGATTGATTAGGGGAGTGTGCTAATTCTGTGCGTCTTAACTTAATGTATTGAAGTGTTACAGGAAACCGAGAAGGGCGACGGTATGTGCTATACGGTTTTCTTGCCCGTATCTTTTGCGTTTGTTGTACTCTGTTAATTTTTCCCCATTTCCCCTCCCCCCATCATCCCATTAGACAACCCCACCCAAATCCTTTAAAGACTGTCCACACGCCCGGTCCATGGGGTCTTGGCCCGTTCCTGGCGAATTCAACCTGCTCCAATGGAAAATATGAACAAGATCGATAAAATACGTAATTTCAGCATCATTGCCCATATCGACCATGGCAAGTCGACGCTGGCCGACCGCATCCTGGAACTGACAGGCATGGTGGGTGACCGCGACAAAAAAGAACAGTACCTCGACAAGATGGATCTGGAACGCGAACGCGGTATCACCATCAAGGCGCAGACCGTGCGTATTCCCTACACTGCGGCCGACGGCGAAAAATACATTCTCAATCTCATCGACACGCCCGGCCATGTGGATTTCAGTTACGAGGTCTCCCGTTCCCTGTCTGCCTGCGAGGGCGCGCTCCTGGTGGTGGATGCCACCCAGGGAGTCGAGGCCCAGACTTTGGCCAACGTCTATCTGGCCCTGGACAACGACCTGGAAGTCATCCCGGTCCTGAACAAGATCGACCTGCCCAGCGCGGAACCGGAGATGATCGCCCGCGAGATCGAGGACGTCATCGGCCTGGACTGCACCGACCCGCTGTCCGTGTCCGCCAAGACCGGGCTGAACGTGGAAAAGGTCATCGAGGCTGTGGTCAACGAATTGCCGCCGCCCAAGGGCGACCCGGACGCGCCGCTCAAGGCACTTATTTTTGATTCCTGGTACGACTCCTATCAAGGTGTGGTCGTGCTTTTCCGTATCTTTGAGGGCACGCTGAAGAAGCGTGACGACATCCAGATTTTCTCCACGGGCAAGGTCTTCGAGGTCACCCGGCTGGGCGCATTCATGCCCGAGGCCGTGGATATCAAGGAGATGGGACCCGGCGAGGTCGGGTTCCTGTGCGCTTCCATGAAGGAATTGGGCGATGCGCCCGTGGGCGACACCATCACTCTGGCCGAAAATCCGGTGAAAGAGCCGTATCCCGGCTTCAAGCCGGTCAAGCCCATGGTTTTTTCCGGCCTGTACCCGGTGGAGCCCAGCGAGTACGAGACACTCAAGGCCGCCCTGGAAAAGCTCCAGCTCAACGACGCGGCCTTCAGCTACGAGCCCGAGACCTCCCAGGCACTCGGTTTCGGTTTCCGCTGCGGTTTCCTCGGCCTGCTGCACATCGAGATTGTTCAGGAACGGCTGGAGCGCGAGTTTGAGGCCAAGCTCATCACCACGGCGCCCTCGGTCATCTACGAGGTGGAGACCGTCACCGGCGAGAATCTGCGCATCGACAATCCGTCCAAGCTGCCGGACCCGACCCGGATCAAATCCGTGCTCGAACCCTTCGTGCGGCTGGAAGTCCACGTGCCCAGCGAGTACGTGGGCGCGGTTCTGGCCCTGTGCGAGGAAAAGCGCGGCATCCAGAAGGACATGAATTACGTGACCAAAAAGCGCGTGATCATCACTTACGAGATGCCGTTCGCCGAGGTCATGTACGACTTTTTTGACAAGCTCAAATCGTCCACCAAGGGCTACGCCAGCCTGGACTATGAAATTATCGACTACCGCGAGGCGGATCTGGTGCGGCTCGACATCCTGATCAACGGCGACCCGGTGGATGCGTTCTCCTGCATTGTGCACCGCGAGAACTCGGCCCGCGTCGGCCGATCGCTCGCGCTCAAGCTGAAGCGGTCCATCCCGCGCCAGATGTTCGAGGTGGTCATTCAGGCCGCCATCGGCAACAAGATTGTGGCCAAGGAGCGCAACGCGCCGTTTCGTAAGGATGTCACGGCCAAGTGCTACGGCGGCGATATTACCCGCAAGCGTAAACTTCTGGAAAAGCAGAAGGAAGGCAAGAAACGCATGCGTCGCATGGGCAACGTGGAAATTCCGCAGGAAGCGTTCCTGTCCGTGCTCAAGACAGACGATGATTGATCGCCTGCATTCACCCTTTTGAGGATAATAGAGAGATGACCAACAAATCCATGCAATCGTTCCGCGACACCATTGAAGCCATTGTGGTGGCCCTGCTGCTCGCTTTTGTCATTCGGGCCTTCGTGGTCCAGGCCTTCAAGATTCCGTCCGGGTCCATGCTGGAAACCCTGCAGATCGGCGACCATCTGCTGGTGTCCAAGTTCGCCTACGATATCCGGCTGCCGTCCACCGTCTGGCTCGATACCACGGATGGCAAGGTGCTTTTCAAGACCGGTGATCCCCAGCGCGGGGAAATCATCGTGTTCAAGTACCCTCAGGACGAGACCAAGGACTTCATCAAGCGCGTCATCGGCCTGCCGGGTGAGACCATCGAGATCAAAAACAAGGTGGTCTACATCAATGGCGCGCCTCTGGACGAGCCTTACGTCCGCCACACCAAGGCGAACACCCTGCCCGTGCGCGACAATTTTGGTCCGTATACCGTGCCCGAGGGCCGGTATTTCATGCTTGGCGACAACCGCGAGGGATCTCACGATTCCCGCTGGTGGGGGCCGGTCAAGCGCGAGAAAATCGTGGGTAGAGCCATCATAATTTACTGGTCCTGGGCTTCCGTCACGGACATTCGTTTTGGTCGGATAGGCAGGGTGTTCCATCACCCCTTTGAACAGTGATTGTGAATCCAGCCATTGTTTCATGAGAAAGGTCGCCCTTACGGGGCGACCTTTTGTTTTTTCGGTGCATTCGGATGCGGATTATACCTCAGGTTTCCGAGTCTCGCAGCGGCTTGTTCCACATCGGTCGGGGCGGGCCTGTTGTTCCCGGCAGGAGAGAGCAGGGAGCGGCCCCGGAGGGGATTCGCCACCTCCCTCCCAATCAGTATGAAAAGGGATATTTCCTGCCGTCCTTTTCATATTTTTTTTGTACGTCGAAATTGAATCGGGATAGATTTTTCTTGGCAAGGTTTGGTTTTTTCCCTTGGCGGCAGAACAATACCACGGCAATACCAGCCAAAAAGGAAAAGACGCCTATCAGAATATTCGTAATCATGAGTACCTCATTGTGGATTGTATGAACCTGCGCTTGGGAGGCCCATGTATTCCAGACAGCTAATGGTTTTTTATAATCATTGGACAGGTTCTTTTCAATGAAAATCGGTAAGAATTTTGGGGAACCTTGCCTGGATCCCCCCCCCCGTCTTCCGTCGTTGGAAACGTTCGTTTTTAGTAAAAAGCCGTCTCTCCGGGCTTCCATCTTGGCCTTGCCGTTTCTTTTCGGCAAATTGGTCGGGCGTCTCTTTTCGATAAAAAATTCACAAACAATCGTTTGCGTCTTGACTTGAGGATGAAAAACAGGTTTTTAAGCGGACTGCCGAAGTGTTCCCGTTTACGGGAGGAATTGCATCGTTCACCGAAAAAGTGTATTCGGTACCAACAGTTTTTTGTTACGAGTTTCAACGCAGAAGGCAGTGCCGAAAGGCAGGAGGAGTCATATGTACGTCGGTCTGAAAATGTTGCGCGACTTCGTCAAGGTCACCCCGGACACCCTGGTCAAGGATGCCCAGAAAAAGCTTGAGGACAACAAGCTCTGGATGCTCCTGGTGGTGGACGAGAAAGACCGGCTGGTCGGCTACGTCCGCAAGGAAGACATCTCAGCCGCCCTGCCCTCCATCATGACATCCCTGGAAAAGCATGAGCTCAATTACCTCATGAGCAAGCTCACCGTGGAAAAGATATACCGCACCGACATCAAGACCGTGTCGCCCGAGACAGAAATCGAGGGCGCGGCGGACATGATGTACGAGATGAACCTGGCCGGATTGGCCGTGGTCGATGCGGAAGGTGAGCTGATCGGATATATCAATCGCAACGTCATGCTCGACGTGCTTGCCGAAGAGATGGGCTACCGCGAAGGCGGCAGTCGTCTGACTCTGGAGGTCGAAGACCGTTCCGGCGTCATCTACGAAGTCTCGGGCGTTATCGCCAACATGAAGATTTCCATCATCTCCACCGGCACCTTCTTTTACAACGGACGCCGTATCGTGGTCGTCCGAATAGATACCGAAGACCCGTCTCCCGTGGCCGCTGCGCTCACGGACCGGGGCTACAAACTGGTCGCTCCCGAAGATTTCAAGGGAGAATGGACCTAAGGGCCCACACGCGAACGCGACAGTACGGATCGGGGCGGAATTAGACGGTATTCGCCGACCCGGACGTACACACGTTGCGCCCTCACGGGTGCGCTCTCAACCATAATTGCAGGATTATGGCCTATCTTGACGTCAGTGACGTGACCCTCACGTTCAAGGGCATTGCCGCCCTTATGGGGGTTTCCTTCACCGTGGAGCAGGGGACCATCGCGTCCCTCATCGGTCCCAACGGTGCCGGGAAAACCTCAATGCTCAATTGTATCAGCGGCCGGTATACCCCCGATGGCGGGGCCTTCGGGCCGTGTGGCATCTCCCTCGACGGCGAGTGCCTGCTCTCCCTGCCCGCGCATAAACGCACGGAGCTGGGATTGTCGCGCACCTTCCAGAACATCGCCTTGTTCAAGGGACTATCCGTTCTCGACAACCTCATGGTCGGTCGTCACAGCCAGATGAATTACGGACTCCTGTCCTCTATTCTCTACTGGGGCAGGGCCGTGAAACACGAGAACGCCCACCGCCGACGCGTGGAAGATGTCATCGATTTCCTGAACCTTTCGCCCTACCGGCACCAGCACGCGGGACGCCTTCCCTACGGGGTGCAGAAACGGGTGGAACTCGGACGCGCACTCGCCGCCGAACCAAAACTAATCCTCCTCGATGAGCCCATGGCCGGAATGAACCTCGAAGAGACCGAGGACATGGCCAGGTATATCCTAGACATTGCCGAAGAGTGGGGCGTTACCGTCCTGCTGGTGGAGCACGACATGGGAGTTGTCATGGACATCTCCGACAAGGTCGTGGTCATCGACTTCGGGCAAAAGATAGCCGAGGGCTCGCCGGACGAGGTGCAGGCAAACAAAGATGTGATCGCCGCGTATCTAGGGACCGAAGACGCTGCGTTCACCGGGAGATAGTTTCAGGAAGGCACGCCCGACCGGGGCGAGAATCAACGATACAAGGAAATTTCATGGCAAAGCCCTACAAGACCACGTTGCCGAGGCTGTTAGTCAAACAGGCCGAGGAACGAGCCGACAAGCCCGCACTCCGCGAAAAGGAGTGGGGCGTGTGGCAGACTGTTACCTGGCGCGGCAATCTCAGGGCCACGGCGGAGTTCGCCTGCGGACTCCACGCCTTGGGCCTGGGCCGGGACGACATCGTCATCCTCATCGGCGACAACCGCCCGGAATGGATATGGGCCGAGCTGGCCATTCAGGGACTGGGCGGCATGGCTCTCGGACTCTATCAGGATTCCCCGGCCGAGGAGATCGAATACATTTTCAGCCTGTCCGAGTGCAAGCTGGTGGTGGCCGAGGATCAGGAGCAGGTGGACAAGACCCTGTCCTTTCGGGAGAACCTTCCGCACCTGCGGAATATCGTCTACCACGATGCCAAGGGGTTGCTGTCCTATGAAAAAGACGTGGATGGGCTCATGGATTTCAAGAGCGTCCGCCGTCTGGGACGGGAGAAACAGTCCGATCCCGTGCAGTGGTACAAGGAGCAGGTTCGGAAGCTGAAACCCGAGGACCCGGCCCTGATCGCCACCACTTCCGGCACCACCGGACGGCCCAAGCTGGCCGTGCTCTCCCACTTGAATCTCTTGTCCATGGCCCACAATCTCGGTCAGCACGACCCCAAGCATCCCACGGACGAATTCGTCTCATTTCTGCCCCTGGCCTGGATGGGGGAACAGATGATGGCCGTGGCTTCGGCCCTGCTTTTCGGGTTCTGCGTCAATTTTCCGGAGGAGCCGGACACTGCGTCTGCCGATTCCCGCGAGATCGGGCCGCACTTCATCTTTTCGCCCCCGCGCGTGTACGAATCCATCGCGGCCAAGGTGCAGGGCGACATCATGGAAACCTCACCCTGCAAGCGATTCCTGTACAATCGGTTTCTGCCCATCGGCTACGAGTACGTGGACACCCTGTTTGCCGGGAAAAAACCTTCGGCCTGGTTGAAGCTCAAGTATTTCATTGCGGATCAGGGATTGTTCCGGGCCTTGCGCGACCGTCTCGGTTTTTCGCGCATGCGTTCTGCCACAACCGGCGGTGCGGCGTTGGGGCCGGATATTTTCCGCTTTTTCCACGCGCTGGGCGTCAATCTCAAGCAGATTTACGGCCAGACCGAGATCGCGGGCATCTCCTGTATCCACAAGGAGGGCGAGGTGGACTTCTCGAGCGTGGGCGCGCCCATCCCCGGCACCGAGGTCAGGATCAGCGAGGAGGGGGAAATCCTTTCGCGCAGTCCGGCGGTGTTCCTCGGTTATTACAAAAACGAGGAGGCCACCCGCGAGACCTTGACCGAAGACGGCTGGCTGCTCTCGGGTGATGCGGGTTATTTCGACGACAATGGCCGTCTGGTGGTCATCGACCGGTTGAAGGACGTCATGCATCTGAATGACGGCACCCGGTTCTCGCCGCAGTTTTTGGAGAACAAGATCAAGTTTTCCCCATTTCTGCGCGAATCCGTTGTGCTCGGCAACGGGCGCGATTCTGTCACTGCCATCCTGTGCATCGACATGCCCATCGTGGGGCATTGGGCCGAGAGCCAGATGATCACCTACACCACCTATCAGGATCTGGCCGCAAAGGATGAGGTCTATGCCTTGATCAAGGGCGAGGTGGCCAAGACCAACGAGACCCTGCCCCCGGAGACCCGCATCAAGCGGTTCTGCCTGCTTTACAAGGAACTGGACGCGGATGACGGCGAACTGACCCGGACCCGCAAGGTCCGGCGCAAGGTCATCGGCGAACGGTATGGTCAGCTCATCGAGACGTTGTACACCGATGTGTGCGCCCTGAATCTGGAGACTGAAATCACCTACCAGGATGGCCGGGTGCGTGAGATGTGCGGCGATATCCGCATCGAGGACATGGAGGCCTAAGTGGAATATTATCTGCAACTTATCGTCAACGGCCTGGTTGTCGGCGGCATCTACTCGCTGGTCGCCCTGGGGTTTGTCATCATCTACAAGGCCACCAAGGTCGTGAACTTCGCCCAGGGCGAGCTGGTCATGGTCGGGGCGTACATCTGCTTCTCGCTCACGGTCCAGTTTCACATCCCGTTCATCTGGGCCTTTTTCCTTACCCTGGCCTTCTCGGTGCTGCTCGGTCTGGCCATTGAACGAATGGTGCTCAGGCCGCTCATCGGCGAGGAGCATATCTCCGTGATCATGGTCACCGTGGGCATGAGCTCGGTGCTCAAATCCCTGGTTCAGGTCTTTTGGGGCACCCAGATCAAAGTCTACCCCCAGGTTCTGCCCACCGAGCCGGTGGTCATTGCCGGGCTGCCCGTGGCCCCGGTCTACATCGCGGCCTTTCTCCTGTCAGCGATCCTGTTCGCCATTTTTTCCCTCTTTTTCAAGTATTCGCGGACCGGCGTGGCCATGCGGGCAACCGCATTCGACCAGCAGGCGGCGCAGTCCATGGGCATCGGCATCAAGAATATCTTTGCCATGAGCTGGTGCATCGCCTGCGTCGTTTCCGCCGTGGGCGGCGTGATTCTGGGCAACATCAACGGCATCAACTCGCAGCTCGGCCACCTCGGGCTCAAGGTCTTCCCGGCGGTCATCCTGGGCGGGCTGGATTCGCTGCTGGGCGCGGCCCTGGGCGGCCTGATCATCGGCGTGCTTGAGAACGTCTGCGATGGCGCGGCCCGGCAACTGCTCGGCCTGGGCGGCTTCCGCGAGGTGGCGGCCTTTATCATCCTCGTCATCATCCTGATGATAAAACCCTATGGTCTTTTCGGGACCAAAGAGATCGAGAGGGTCTAGCCATGCAGGGCAAATGCGGTCTTTTTTTCACGACCTACCAGGGCGAGGCGCAGATATTCCAGTCCGGGTTCCAGAAATCCATGATCGGTCTGTTCCTTTTGGTGCTCATGGCTGGTCCGGCGTTGCTGGATATCCACACGACCTCGATCATGAATCTCATCTTTATCGCGGTCATTGGCGCGGTGTCGCTCAACCTGCTTACCGGCGTTTGCGGCCAGATATCGCTGGGCCACGGCGCGTTCATCGGCGTGGGGGCCTATGCGGCGGGGCAGTGCACCCTGCACGGCGTGCCGTTTCCGCTGGCCATTCTCACAGCCGGACTGATCACGGCTCTGGTCGGCATGGTCTTCGGGGTGCCGTCGCTGCGGCTCAAGGGCATCTATCTGGCCATCGCCACCCTGGCCGCCCAGTTGGTGCTGGAATACGTCTTTCTGCACGGCGGCGAACTGACCGGCGGTTCCAACGGGCTACAGCTCGACCCGCCCACCATTCTCGGCTTTGCTTTCGATTCCGAATCGCGCATGTATTATCTGCTCCTCTTTTTCGCGGTAGCGTCCCTGCTCATGGTATCGAACATCATGCGTACCAAGTACGGGCGTGCGTTTATTTCCATCCGGGACTTCTACCTGTCCGCCGAGATCGTGGGCGTGAACCTGTTCTGGTACAAGCTCGTGGCCTTTGGCGTCAGCTCGTTTCTGGCCGGGGTCGCGGGCGGATTGTGGGCGCATTACACCGGCTTTATCTCCGCAGAGCAGTTCAATATCGGCCTGTCCATCTCCTATCTGGCCATGATCATCATCGGCGGACTGGGGAGCGTGATCGGCTCGGTGTTCGGGGCGGTGTTCGTGGTTTTGCTGCCCGAGCTGCTCAATATCCTGTCGTCCCTTCTGGGCGGGTATTTCCCGGACATCGCCCAATACGTGGTGGCCCTGCGCGAGGGCGTGTTCGGCCTGGTGCTCATCCTCTTCCTCATCTTCGAGCCGGAGGGGCTGGCCCACCGTTGGCGGCTGATGAAGGCCTATTGGAAACTGTATCCGTTTGCCCATTGATTCGGGCCGTTCACCCGGCAGGCGATTGCAATCCCGTCCAAAAGGCGGGTTACATATACAAACGACGTCCGGCTCACCCTGAGAGGGCGTGTAAACCTTAAATCCCTTAGGAGATTCACATGAGGGTAGGTAAATTAATAACC
Source organism: uncultured Pseudodesulfovibrio sp. (assembly GCA_963662475.2). GTDB lineage: Bacteria > Desulfobacterota > Desulfovibrionia > Desulfovibrionales > Desulfovibrionaceae > Pseudodesulfovibrio. Next base: position 136,626 of record CAXXUE010000002.1, on the reverse strand, counting down.
GCAACATGCATCATGCTTTTTGCCGGGCTGATGCTGTTTGGTTGCGGAGGCGAGGAACAGAAACCGGCAGGAACCAAAACAGAGGCTTCTCCGATCAAGGTCGGCGGTCTCATTGATCTGTCCGGTCCGACTTCGTCCGTGGGCGTCCCCTATGCAGACGGCCTCAAGGCCGCAGTCAAGTACGTCAACGACAACGGCGGTGTTGACGGCCGCATGATCGAATTCAGCCTTCAGGATACGGCCTACAATGTGCAGCAGGGCCTTTCCATGTACAAGAAAATGGTCAACTCTGACCAGGTGGTCTGTATCCAGGGATTCGGCTCTGCCGTGACCGAGGCATTGGTTCGTACCCTGGCCAAGGACAAGATCCCCAATCTTTCCGCGTCCTACTCGGCGCATTTGACCGACCCGAGGAAGGCCCCTTACAACTTCTTCATCGCAGCGGATTACACCACGCAACTTCGCGCCGCGCTCAAGTATTTCCGCGAGTCCTGGAAGGAAGACCGCGCTCCCAAGCTGGCCTTTATCTACCCCGATCACCCTTATGGTCTGGCCCCCATTGCGGGCGGCAAGGAATACGCCAAGGAACTCGGCTATGAGATAGTGGGTGATGTCAATGTCTCCCTCAAGGCCATCGATGCCACCACCGAGTTGCTGCCGCTCAAGGAGACGGCTCCTGACTTCTGCTGGATCGGGGGCACCACCCCGTCCACGTCCGTCATCCTCAAGTCGGCCAAGAACATCGGCATGAATACCGTGTTCTTCACCGATATCTGGGGCACGGACGAGACCCTGCCCAAGCTGGCGGGCGACGATGCCAACGGCTCCTATTCCAACCAGGCCGCTGCGGTCTACGGCGCGGATGTGCCCGGCATGAAGGTCATCGAAAAGGTGACCGATAACAAGCCGCAGATGACCCACTTCACCCGAGGCTTCGTGTCCATTCTGGTCATGGTCGAAGGCATGAAGCGTGCTGTGGCCAACGGCCCGATCACCGGCGAGTCCATCAAGACCTCCCTGGAGACCTTGCGCGACTTCGACCCCATGGGACTCGCGCCGCTCATCTCCTACTTCCCGGATGATCACCGCCCGAACATGGCTGTGTTCCTCTACACCATCAAGGATGGCAAGCTGACCTTCGTCAAGGAGTCCATCCTCGAACGCCGCGCCGAATGGCTCGGTCATTAAAGTTGAAAGAATGAGTCTGGGGGAAACCTCTTGAGAGAGGTTTCCCCCAGACCCCCTTCCAGAACTTTCTGGCTCCACGCCGCCAGGAAGACCGAAGGGAACGAAAACAAGCATTGGCGGCGTGGGGTGCGGGCTCGAAAGAGCCGTTTGCTTCACCGGACACCACCCGAATCGGCGCATGCCGCGCAGTCGAGTTGGCACGATTCGCCCGCGCCGCAATAAAAAGTTTTGGAGAGTCCAGAGAACCTTTTCCAAAAGGTTCTCTGGCCGCCGGAGGCATCCCTTGAACGAACTCTTGAAAGTGGAAAATCTGGAAGTGGTCTACAACGACGTGGTCCTGGTCCTGAAGGGGTTGTCGCTGACCTGCCCCCTTGGGGAGATCACGGCGTTGCTCGGGGCAAACGGGGCGGGCAAGTCCACCACGCTCAAGGCCATTTCCGGGCTGTTGGAGACCGAGGACGGCGAGGTCACGGACGGGACGATTCTCTATCAGGACGAGCCGATCCAGGGAGTGATCCCGGAGAAGATCGTCAGAAAGGGCATCTTTCAGGTCATGGAGGGCCGTCGCATTTTCGAGGACCTGACTGTAGAGGAAAATCTGCGGTGCGGCGCGTACACCCGGCCAAGGGGTGAGATCGCCGGGTCCATGGAAAAGGTCTACGACTACTTCCCCCGTCTCAAGGAACGGCGCAAGCAGTTGGCCGGGTACATGTCCGGTGGCGAGCAGCAGATGTGTGCCATTGGCCGCGCCATCATGGCCCGGCCGGAGTTGCTTTTGCTGGATGAACCGTCCTTGGGCCTCGCGCCGTTGCTGGTCGAGGAAATTTTCGAGATCATCAAGCGGTTCAACCAGGACGAGGGCGTGACCATCCTGCTGGTGGAGCAGAACGCCCGGGCTGCCTTGTCCGTGGCTGGAAATGGCTACATCATGGAGAACGGCCGTGTGGTCATGGAGGGTGCGGCCAAGGAGCTGCTCAACAACCCGGATGTCCAGGAATTCTATCTCGGCATGGGAAACAGCGGCGACAAGAAAAGCTACCGCGATGTGAAGCACTACCGCCGAAGAAAACGGTGGCTCGGGTAAATCTGTCCAGAGCGGCCCGATTGCGTCGTTGCTTCAAGGAATCCAAATCCTCGCGTAGGGGGACTACGCTTCGGCCTTGGATTCCTTTCGCGCCTAGCACTCGAACCACTCTGACCAGATTTACGGGGAGATTTGGGGCGTTGTTTGTGGGCAAGGGCAATCGAAGAAAACGGCAGTATGGGTAAATCTGGTCAGAGCGGCCCGATTGCGTCGTTGCTTCAAGGAATCCAAATCCTCGCGTAGAGGGACTACGCTTCGGCCTTGGATTCCTTTCGCGCCTAGCACTCGAACCACTCTGAACAGATTTACGGGGAGATTTGGGGCGTTGTTTGTGGGCAAGGGCAATCGAAGAAAACGGTAGTATGGGTAAATCTGGTCAGAGCGGCCCGATTGCGTCGTTGCTTCAAGGAATCCAAATCCTCGCGTAGAGGGACTACGCTTCGGCCTTGTATTCCTTTCGCGCCTGGCACTCGAACCACTCTGAACAGATTTACGCGGAGGTTGGGGGCGTTGTTTGTGGGGTTCGGGTAGGCGGCTTCCGATAGCGGCGCATCTGCACCACTCTCGAAAGCCTTGGTCTGGGGGGCGTTGTCCCGCTAGAAAATTATTTAGGCGTAGCATATGATAGATCAAACACCCGTATCTTTCCCTGCGAAGTGAAAATAGAAAGTGTCGGAAGAGAGGGGACGGTGGGGTCGCCGGAGGCATCCATGTATTATAATGAATATGAGACCGAGCCGCGCGAGAAGCGATTCAAGCGCAAGTGGAAGGGGGTGCGCGAAGTCCTGCTTGAGGCCGAGCGGTCTTCGGGCGAGTTTCAGGCGCGGCTTAAATCCCTTGGCGCATGCGCGAAGGATTTCAAGAATTTCGAGGACTACGGCAGGATTCCGCCGCTTCGGAAACGGGACATCATCGCCTGGCAGGCAGAGCACGGGATCGGATGGTTCCTGAATTGCGAGCCGGGTCAGTTGGGCCGCATCTATCAGTCCCCGGGACCGATATTCGATCCCGAGGGGACCGAACCGGACTACTGGGCCTGGGCCGAGGGGTTTTTCGCTGCCGGATTCCGGCCCGGCGATTTGGCGCAGATGACGTTTTCCTACCACATGACGCCCGCCGGGCTGATGCTGGAGGAGCCGCTTCGGGACATTGGCTGCGCGGTCATTCCGGCCGGACCGGGCAACACCGAAAAGCAGATCGAGTTTCTGACGCAATTGCCGGTCACCGCGTTCGTGGGCATGGCCAGCTATCTGAAGGTCATCGGGCAAAAGGCCGAGGCTGCGGGGCTTGATCTCAAAAAGGATTTCCATCTCAAGAAGGCCTACGTGGCCGCCGAGCCTTTGCCTGAATCGTTGCGAAAGGAAGTGGAGGCCATGTTCGGCATTACCGTGCGCCAGGGCTACGGCACGGCGGACGTGGGCTGCATCGCCTACGAGTGCATGGAACTCGGGGGTATGCACCTGTCCAACTACCGCCATGTGGAGATTTGCGATCCGGCCACGGGCGTTCCTCTGCCCGACGGTGAGACCGGCGAGGTCGTGGTTACCCCGTTTTTCACCGACTATCCGCTGGTCAGACTGGCCACGGGCGATCTGTCGTCCATCGACGCCGAGCAGTGTCCCTGCGGCCGCACCGCACGCAAGCTTACGGGGTGGAAGGGACGCGCCGACGATACGGCCAAGGTCAAGGGACAGTTCATCTATCCCGCCCAGGCCGGAGCCGTGTTTCAGAAATATCCGGATGTGACCAACTGGCAGATTCGTGTTGAAAACCCGGGTGGACGAGACGAGCTGGTCGTGCTAGTGGAAACCGGTACGGAAATCGACAAGCAGGCCTTTGCCGCCGATTTCCAAGCCTTAATGAAGCTCAAACCCGTTGTCGAGGTGGCGGTTCCCGGGACAATTCCGGCGGACGCGCCCAGGCTCGTCGACAAGAGAACTTTTGGTTAAACCCGGCTTCTGGTCGGGGTTGCGGTCCTAATCGAGTGGGTCGGCACCATGCGTGCCGGCCCTTTTATTTTTTTCTGGAGTGAAATTCCCGGTATCTGGAGGGGAAAGTTTATAAGGGTTTGGCATGGACACGCGGGAATTTGGAGTGTTAGTTTTGCGACTATGAACAAAATTGTAACCGGATGAGCGCTGCATGAGGATGCGATGTTTCAATTGTCTTTGGCTGTTGCTGGTCAGCTTGATCGTGCTGACCTGCGGGTGCAGCCAGGGGGTAGGCGATTCGGATGAAGCCCAGAAAATCGTGCTTAGGGTTCGGGTGTGGGACGCCCCGCCTTCGGGGGGCACGTTCAGAGTCCTGCAAAAGATACGCGACGATTATGGATGGCGTGCCACCGTATCAGGTTTTTCCCGAACTCGAAAAAGCGGTGAATCACATCAACGTTGTCAAGCCCCCCAGCGAGTAACAGGCCCGTTCCCTCCGGTGGCAATGAAAAAAGGCGGCGTACCGATGGACACCGCCTTTTATGCTTGCTTGGTGATCAGCAGGAACAACTGCCCTCAGAGCAGCCACCGCTGGAGCAACTGCAACCGCCTCCGACGGGATTTTCGGAATCGACAGCGAAACCGTACTGGGTCATGTCGATGGTCACTGTGCCGGTGGTTTTGGCCAATTCCTCGTTGATGAGGAAGGTGAAATCGCCATGGGTGGTGGATTCATCGCCGTCGCACGGTTTGTCGAGGGCCAGGGAGAGGCGCATGCCGCTACAACCGCCGTCTTCCAGATGGACACGGATGGGGCTGATTTCCTTGTCTTTGAAGAAGGTGGTTAATTCCTTTGTTGCCGCTTCGGTTACGTTGATCATTGGAGCCTCCTGTCTGTTTTGTGGTGGAGTGAAAGCCGGGGCAATCCCCGGTTGGGGCGGTGTCCAAAAAAAAGACGGCATCTCGATATGAGACGCCGTCTTCGAAGTCCGTGACTTCAGGCCTAGCTGCCGCATCCCCCGCTTCCCGCGGAACTACAGCTTCCAGAGGAGGAGCAGTCGCAGCTCCCGCCGCTGGCACCACCGACCGGATTTTCGGATTCAACAACAAAACCGTAGTAGGTCATGTCGATTTTCACCCGGCCGGTCTGGGCCTGGAGTTCCTTGTCAATGAGAATGGTCAGCCCATTGGCCTCGAACACTTCGTCTTTATCATTCGGCTCATCCAGAGCCAGAGTCAGGCGCGCGCCTGCTCAGCCGCCAGCCGCGAGATAGACGCGGATCGGTGACGGCTCTTTATCCTGGAAGTAGCCTTCAAGCTGCTTTTGGGCAGCTTCGGTAATCTCAAACATAGAATTCCTCCTATTCGTGGTCGGGAAATGAAGAGGTAAGATCAATAGTATGGTTTGTCAAATTATTAATCCCACAATCCTTGTCGCGTGTGTTGACCGTCCTGTGCCGATGGGCTAGTTTTCCAGTCTGCAAAAGGCTTACAGCACCCATGAGGTTTTCCAGATGAAAGAATGTGGCACCATTTTGAACGGCAAGGAAATGAGCCGGACGCTGGAGCGGCTGGCCGTGGAAGTCTACGAGCGCAGGGGTGACGACGAGGGTCTCGCCATTATCGGCATCCAGCGGCGTGGCGCGGACCTGGCCGAGCGGCTGAAGCTGCTGCTGGACAACCGGCTGGGGCGCAAGGTCCCGCTGGGCAGGCTCGACATCAATCTCTACCGCGACGACTGGACCACCAACCTGGAGCTCGCCCCGACCATCAATTGTTCCGAGATCGGGTTCGAGATCGAGGGCGCGTCCATCGTACTGGTGGATGACGTGCTCTATTCGGGCCGTACCATCCGGGCCGCCCTGGAGGCGATTCTCGATTATGGCCGTCCCCGGCGCGTGGAGCTGCTGGTCCTGGTGGACCGGGGTCATCGCGAGCTGCCCATACAGGCGGACTACGTGGGCAAGAAGGTCGAGACCCACGATCAGGAACACGTCGATGTGCTCGTGACCGAACGCGACGGCGAGGACAAGGTCCGCCTGGTCAGGAGCTGATCGGCCATGGCCTTTACCCCCCTTGAACGAGCTCAGGTCGTCGAGCCATGCATCACCCTGGTCGGCATGGCCGGGGCGGGCAAGTCCACCCTGGGCCAGACGTTGGCCGACCGCCTCGGGTGGGGGCAGCTCGACACCGACCGTTATTTGGAATCCTACTACGCCATGCCGCTTCAGGGCATCATGGATACCTACGGCCTGGAAGAATTTTTGCGCATTGAGGGGCAGCTTGTCAGTGAGCTCAATCTGACCCGGACCGTGATCTCGACCGGCGGCAGCGTTATCTACAGCAAGGGTGGCATGGCGCAGCTCAAGAAACTGGGATCAGTGGTGTTGCTGGATATCGACGAGTCCACCTTTCTCGACCGCGTGGGTAAAGCCGAGGGCCGGGGGCTGGCCATCTCGCCCGGCAAGACCATGCGCGACCTTTACAACGAGCGGCAGCCGCTGTACCGTGCCGCCGCCGACATTGTTGTCCGCACCGACCGGAACACGCCGGACCTTTGCGTGGACCAGATTCTCGAAAAGATCAATCTGTCATGAAAAAACTTACCCCCAAGGCCGCTTACCGCAAGCTGGCCGCCATATACGACAAGATGGTCGCCCAGTATGCCGAGGCCGCCGGTGCCATCGGTCTGACCTGCGACGGCTGCGCCGACAACTGCTGTCTCTCCTTTTTTCAGCACCACACCTATGTGGAATGGGCCTACCTCTGGGAGGGGCTGAATCAGCTTCCCCCGGACCGGCTGGAAGAGATCAAGGTCCGGGCCCGGGCCTATGTGGATCAAGCCCAGGCCGCCCTGAATCAGGGCGAGCGGCCGCACATCATGTGCCCGCTCAACCTCGACGAAAAGCAGGGTGTCTGCGGATTGTACAAGCACCGGCTCATGATCTGCCGCATGCACGGCGTGCCCAACATCCTGGTCAAACCGACCGGCCAGCAGGTGCAATTCCCCGGCTGCCATCGCTGTCAGGAACTGACCGAAGGATTGGAGAGCGAAGGCGCTGTCGTGCCCGTGGTCAACCGGACCACGCTCTACAAGGACCTGGTCATGCTGGAAATGCAGTTTGTGGGCAAAGACCTCCGACAATTCCCCAAAGTCGACCACACCATAGCCGAAATGATAGTCCTCGGCCCTCCTCGGCTCCGATAAGGGGCCGTTCGCTGCGTTGCTGCGCGAAGGGCGGACTCTCGCGTATTAAGATACGCTTCGATCCCGTCCTTCTCTTGCGCCTTGCGCCCGGCCCCTTCTCGGAGCCGAGGCTCACGCTTGGGGGAATGCCGGGGGAAAAGGAAGTGGAGGGGGGCATTCGCTGCGTTGCTGCGCGAAGGGCGGACTCTCGCGTATTAAGATACGCTTCGATCCCGTCCTTCTCTTGCGCCTTGCGCCCGGCCCCTTCTCGGAGCCGAGGCTCATGCTTGGGGGAATGCCGGGGGAAAAGGAAGTGGAGGGGGCCATTCGCTGCGTTGCTGCGCGAAGGGCGGACTCTCGCGTATTAAGATACGCTTCGATCCCGTCCTTCTCTTGCGCCTTGCGCCCGGCCCATTCTCGGAGCCGAGGCTCATGCTTGGGGGAATGTCGGGGGAAAAGGAAGTGGAGGGGGCCGTTTGCTGCGTTGCTGCGCGAAGGGCGGACCCTCGCGTATTAAGATACGCTTCGATTCCGTCCTTCTCTTGCGCCTTGCGCCCGGCCCCTTCTCGGAGCCGAGGCTCATGCTTGGGGGAATGTCGGGGGAAAAGGAAGTGGAGGGGGCCGTTCGCTGCGTTGCTGCGCGAAGGGCGGACCCTCGCGTATTAAGATACGCTTCGATCCCGTCCTTCTCTTGCGCCTTGCGCTCGGCCCCTTCTCGGAGCCGAGGCTCATGCTTGGGGGAATGTCGGGGGAAAAGGAAGTGGAGGGGGGCATTCGCTGCGTTGCTGCGCGAAGGGCGGACCCTCGCGTATTAAGATACGTTTCGATCTCGTTCTTCTCTTGCGCCTTGCGCCCGGCCCCTTCTCGGAGCCGAGGCTCATGCTTGGGGAGTCGGCTGGCTTTGTCGCTTTGTGTGTGGGGCTACACCGACCGGGTGAAGCCCGCCTTGGCAAAGGTGAACTGGCCGGCCTGGAGCAGGGATATTTCGTTTTCCTTGGCGGATATCTGACGGTATTTCTCGTCGTCGGGCAGGGGGGAATTCCAGACCTGGGTTATCTCTCCGCGTACTACGTTGATTCGCTTTTCCAGGCTTTCGAGCGTGAATGTGCCGTTCTTGATGGGCTCAATGGCCGCTTCCTTGAACGCGGCGATGGCTTCCTTGGAGAAGTCGACCCAGTCGCCGACCACCTGCTTGACATCATCCTGCACCACCTCCCTGAGGTGCGCCTCGAAGTTCAGCCCGTGCATGCGGGTGCCGTCCATTTCAAATTCCACGTACATAACCGACCCTCCCTGGAGGTTGTGTACTGGTCCTATCGGCGGGTCGGCTGTGATACTCTAGGGCGGAGTGGACAAAAGTGGGGGTCCCTGCATGCGCGGGGGGCGTGATTCGGGGTCGGGAAAGGACCGTCCGGGCCGGTCCTTTTCCTGTCAACGGGATCAATCGGAACAGTAAGGACTTTCTGCACTAGATGGTGATGTATGCTCCCTGGAGGAAGCCGATGAAATCGGCGATATTGGCCTGCCGGGCCATGACGTAGCTGGCCACGTAGCGGACAAAGGTCATTTTTCTGCCGTATATGGTGTACTCCGTGTCCGGCCCGGCGAAGTCCCACCCGAAGAATGCCGCGACCTTCGGGTTGATGGGTTGTTCGAATTCGGGAAAAGGATCGCCCAATGCCTCGAACAGCGCGGGGTCCGGCACTTCGAAACCCAGGTTGTGCAGTATCTCCCCGGCGGCGTGGTTCATGAGCATGGGGCCGGGATGGTTGACCGTGTTGAACAATCGTTTGTCGCGGTAGTTGGTTGCGATCAGGTCCACGTATTTGATGGGCGTGTGCCGTTCCCGCTCCCGTTCCTCCTTGAGGGTGTCGGCCACCAATTCGAGCAGGTCGAATTTTGTGGCCGTGTCCTGATGCAGGAAGATGAGGGCGGTCTCCTCGGGCGATAACCCCAGGTCGATGATTTCGTCCAGGTGGGCACAGCGGTAGTTGAAGCCCTCCTCGCCGCTCCACAGGGGCCAGTACCCTTTGAAGAACATGTTCGGGATGCACAGGCTTCGAGCCGTCTCGGGGAGTTTGCCAAGCAGGTTTTCCGAGGCCAGTTCGCCCCATTTTTGTCCCAGAAACTGGTAGAGAAACAGCGAACATCCGGCGAGTGTCGTATCCGGTACCGGCTCGTGCACATAGTTGGTGAAAAGACGGGTCTCGTAGCGGTCGGAAAAAGCGGGGCAACAACTCAGCCGTTCAAGTAGTGGTTCGCCCTGGCAGTTGGCGTGGAGAATGCAGAGTTCTTTACTCATGGTTTTGGCGTGTCCAAGGGTCAACGGAAGTTACAATATATCAATATCATGCATGGGAATGGTATTCAATGCTATTTTGGCTTGTTTACATGGGTGCGGCATGGGTGTATCCCACCTGAACTACAATTCAGAACCGATATTCATGAGGATGGAATGCAAGAAAAATTTGATGCCGTCATTGGTGAAATTCGTCCGGTAGACCGCGCTCTGGCTGAGACCGGGCAGGCCCACATCGACAACCTGACCAAGCCCAAGGGGAGCCTGGGCCGTTTGGAGGAATTGGCGTTACAGCTCTATCTGATCCAGGGGGGAGCGCCTGCCGCCGACCCCATGCGTATCTACACCGTGGCCGGAGATCACGGCGTTAACGAGGAGGGAGTCAGCCTGTTTCCCCAGGAGGTCACCCGGCAGATGGTCATGAATTTTCTGTCCGGCGGCGCGGGCATCAACGTCCTGGCCCGGACCGCTGACGCCCAGCTTTACGTGGTGGATGCGGGTTCCTGCGGGGGGACCTATGACGAGCATCCCAACCTCATTCAGGCCAAGATCGCGCCGGGTACGGCCAACCTTGCCAAGGGACCGGCCATGACCCGCGAGCAGTGTCTTGAAGCACTCCTGCTCGGCATTTCCCTGGCTGACAGGGCAGCCGAAGCAGGCGTCAAGGTGCTGGGCACCGGCGACATGGGCATTTCCAATACCACGCCTTCCACGGCACTCTATTGCGCTTATCTCGGGTTGAAGCCTGAAGCCGTGACCGGTCCGGGCACCGGCCTGGACAAAAAGGCAGTGGCCTCAAAGGCGAATGTCGTGAGCAAGGGGCTTGTCGCCAACAGCGAGGCTGTGGATTCTGGCGATCCGCTCAATATCCTCGCCGGGTTGGGGGGCTTGGAAATAGCCACCCTGGCCGGTCTGATTCTCGGTGGCGCGAAAAACCGCCAGCTTGTCTGTGTGGACGGGTTCATTTCCACGGCGGCCTATGTCGCGGCCTGGAAGATATGTCCGGCGGTCAAGGACTATTGTGTCATCAGCCACGTTTCCGCCGAGCCTGGTCACCGCGAGGCCATTTCGGTGCTGGGACTCAAGCCGCTGCTCGACCTCGGGTTCCGGTTGGGCGAGGGCACCGGCGCGGCCTGTGCCATGTATCTCGTGCGCAGCGCCGCCGACATGTATAACAGGATGGCGACCTTTGCCGACGCCGGGGTTTCCGGGGCAACAGCGTAGATTCGCCGGAAGGGTGATCGGCTTCGGCCCCACAAAAGAGTAGGCCGAACACGATATCGTGTTCGGCCTACTCTTTTGTGGGGCCGTGTCTCCCGGCTTTTAAGCTATGCCGCACCGAGGTCTCCTACGGTCTGAATGACATTGCCCTTGGCGTTGTAAGTTCCCGTGGCCTCGACCTTGACGAGATCCCGTGCCATTTCCGGATTTTCCAGAACTTCACGTTGCAGGCGTACCTTGCGAATGGACTTCATCTGATCCGCAACGTCCGTGCTTTGTACTTCAAGTCCACTAATTTCCATGATTCGTACCTCCTTGAGTAGAGCTTTGTATGTAAAACCTGTAGCTCTTATCGGATATTTGGTAAAAATCTTTAGGGGGCGGTTCAGAACACGGGGCCGTGAGTCGCCAACCAGCCGGATTCCTTTCAGTCTTTCCATGTCCACCACTTGAGTTTTTCCGGTTCGTGCCGGTCATTGGACGCGAAATAGACAGCGCAGCGGAACACGTAGAGCACGCATCGATCCACATGGCAGCCGACTTGATCCATGAATCGTTGGTACATGGCCTCCGGGTCCTGGCCCGCCAGTTCGGGGACCGAACGATACCCCAGGGAAAGCAGGTCCTGTGCCATGCGCGGACCGATGCCCGGAATGACTTGGAGTCGTTTCAGGGCTTCGTCGCTCATTGGGATTCGCGGGCGTAGACTTCGTCCAGGATCGCCTTGCCGCCTGCGCCGAGAACCTTGTCCGCAAGGCGCATACCCACGTCCCAGGCTTCGCTCACGGGTCCTTCCTCTTCCAGGCGGATGGGGCGGGAGCCGTCCACGTCGGCCACAAAGCCGGTCAGGTGGACAGTGTCGCCCTTAAGCTGGGACCAGGCCGCGATGGGCACCTGACAGCCGCCGTCCAGGCCGGTGAGAAAACCGCGTTCGGCCAGCACTTGATGTTTGGTGGGCGTGTGGTCCAGGAATTGGAGCAGGGCGGCGACTTCGGTGTTGTCCTTGTTGTATTCGATGCCGAGGGCACCTTGGGCCACGGCGGGCAGGAAGTCCGGGGGGCCGAGAATTTCGTGTTTGGGGGCGGTGATTCCCAGCCGGTTGAGTCCGGCGGTGGCCACCACAATGGCGTCGAACTCACCGTTCAGGAGTTTCTTGACTCGGGTATCGAGGTTGCCGCGCAGGGATTGAATCTTCAGGTCGGGCCGGAGTGTGGCCAGTTGGGACTGGCGGCGCAGGCTGGAGGTTCCGACCACCGCGCCGTGGGGCAATCCCTTGAGGCCGTCGTATTCGACCGAGAGCAGGGAGTCGGTGGAGACCTCGCGTTCGGGAATGATGCCCACTTCCAGACTTTCGGGCAGTTCGGTGGGCACGTCCTTCATGGAGTGGACCGCCAGGTGGGCGCGACCGTCCAGCAGGGCTTCCTCTATCTCCTTGACGAAGAGGCCTTTGCCCCCGACCTTGGCCAGCGGAACGTCCAGGATCTTGTCACCCTTGGTTTTGATTTTGAGCAGTTCGACCGCAAGGCCGGGATGTTCGGCTTCGAGGCAGTCCTTGATGTGGTTGGCCTGCCAGAGAGCCAGGGCGCTGCCTCGGGTGGCGATAACGAGTTTTTTCATTCTGGGAACCTTGGAGTAGAGTGTAGCGCGTGGCTAGCTGCCACAACTGGAGCAGTCGCCGCCGGAACAGCCCGCACAGGGGTTGGATGTGGACGTGGAGAGTCCTCCTCCGTCGTCGCCGGAAGTACTTTCGGCAGGGGCGGAAGCGCCGCCGCTCACTCGGGAGCGGACCGCGCTCATGAGTTTGCCGGTCTTTTCGGATTGGCATTTGGGGCAGGGCGGACAATCGTCGCGGTCGAACACGAGCTCTTCGAACTCGTTGCCGCAGTCGCTGCATCGGTATTCAAATATGGGCATAGGTGGCTCCAATGGCTTGATCGGTCTGCCTGCCGGAATTTCCGGCAGAGGAGATTGCATAGCGGAAAAGGAACCGGCTGGCAACGCCGGCCCCGCCGCCGGTTGGAGGTAATACCTGGTTCACGATTGTCTAGAGTCTGTATTATAAAAGACTCATTCTGCCCTCTTGACTATGGTAGACGGGCATGGCGTTCCGTTGTACGTCTTTAGAGGATGCCATAATGGCATCTCTGATGGATGCTATCGATAACTACGGGGCATTTTTTATAAATTATGCAAAATATTAGAATACATAGCAGCTCTGACAAGCGCATCAAGGCTGATGCGAAAGGCCTTGTCGATGAGCCTCTCCGGTGCGCCTTTTCCACGGTCAGGAGCGTCAAGGTGGGCACGGGAACCACGGCCAGAAAACAGGAGACCAGACACCTGTGGTATGTGGAAACGCTGGGGGATGGAACCTATGGCGTGCGCAAGGTTAATCCGCAGTTCGTGCCTGTGGGCAAGGAAAGTGTGGTGGACAGGGAGACCCTGCTGGCCGAGTACACTCCGGAAGTGGATCTGTACAATTCCCGAATAAAACCGGCCATTGTGAAGCTTGATAAGACGCTGGATGTGGCTGACGGCCACCGCGAAAGAAATGAGCCTCTGTCTGCGGAGATGGAGTATTCCAAGGCCCTGGATGTGGACGAAACCAACGTGCGGGCTACCTTTGGGCTGGGACTGGTTTACCTTGGCCGGAATGACAGGGAAAAATCCCGTGTAATATTTGATGAACTGGTGGGCTTGGACGCGGCCTTCGAGGCCCGACACAAGCATTTGTTTAACGAATTCGGGATCAATCTGCGCAAGAACAGCCTGTTTAGCGAGGCGGTACAGTATTACACCCGCGCGTTGGACATCAACAAGGAGTCCGGCGAGGACGAGAATCTTTGCTACAACCTGGCCCGGGCTTATTACGAAATGGGCGAATGGGGACATTGTCTGGAATTTGCGTCCCGAACTCTGGCCGTAAACGACCACCATGAGTTCGCCCTGTCTCTGTGCCGACTCGCCCTGGCCCTTTCCGGCAAGCCGAAATTGCAGGAGAAATACGGAAAGCCGCCTGTGCCGCCGGACGTGGCTGACAAGGCAGCCGATTTGCTCGGCGTGAAAAATGGTGATCGGGATTTGATTGTGGCCGAGGGGATGGGTTTGGGCGACGACATGACCATCTCTCTTGGCGATTAGGTGCCTGATGTGAGCAAGCGGCTTGAAATAACGATTTTCGGGAGCATGTACCGGGTGGCAGCGATCCGGTTTACGCGGAGCATGGCCAAGGCAGGGATTCAACTCTATGGATCGCAGGAGTGGAACTCCATGATCAATGCCATTGCCTTGGGCAAAAACCGGCGCAAACTCATGGAGCAGGTCGGTCATACGCTCGGCCAGGGACTGAGCATCGAATACCGGGCCGAGGGCGTGATGATGCAGGGCGCGGAGTTCGGCCTGGAGGTGTTTCACGGGGGGCGGTTTACCCCGTTGGACGTCGTGGAGGCGGAGAACCGGACTGTCCGGCCCCGCGATCTGATGCAGGGCTGGTCCAAGGAAGACATGCTCGGTGTATTTTGGGGCCGGTGCGATGGGGCCATGTCTTTCCAGTGGGATGACGTGGATGTTCTCGACGGCCAGGAGGTAGCCCTGGTGCTGGCTCGGATGTCTTCCCTGCTGAACAGCAAACGGGCGTTCGATCTGGTGACGGATGTGACGTGGAAGGGGCTCAAGGGATGCCGGAAATCCGGGGAATCCAAGGGCGGATTCCAGCCCCTGAAACAGGTTTTTCATGTGATCGATTGAGAACGTTGTCTGGGGGACTATGGGGAGCGGTACTCGTGATCTCGACTTGGGTGATACTCCGGAAGGGCGGACACCCAAGACCGTATCCGGCTGGGACTATCTGTCCGACGGTGGCTTGGTCCGGTGCGTTTTTTCCACGACCAGGAAGACCAAGGTGGGCATCGGGAGCAGCGCGCGTACCCGTGAAACCCGGGTCCTGTGGTTTGTGGAACAGATCGGGGCTGAACAGTTCGAGGTCCGCAAGATCAACCCTGGAAACGTTCCGGCTGGCAATGCCGAGATACTTCCCCTGCACCGTCTGGTGAACGATTTTACTCCTGAGTTGACCTACTATGAGGACGTGGTGCTTCCGGCCATGCGCGTTCTGGAAGAAACCCTGGACCAGGGTGACGAGTACCGCGAGGAAGGCCGTCTCTACAGTGCCGAGATGGAGTATGGCAAGGCATTGGACATAGAAGAGCGGAATGTTCGGGCCCTGTTCGGTCTCGGACTCATCTTTTTGAGTCGCAAGGAAATCCAACGCACACGCGAATTGCTCAACGAATTGGTGCAGGTCAAGGCGGCCTTTGATGGCAAGAACCAGTTCCTGTTCAACGAGTTCGGCATAGCCCTCAGAAAATCCGAGCTGTTCAATGAGGCCGTGGTCTACTACCGGCGCGGGCTGGATTTCGTGAAGAACGACGAAAATCTCTATTACAATCTGTCCCGCGCTCACTACGAGAACGACGAATGAGGTCCCTGTCTGGATGCGCTCATCCATTCCCATCGCCTCAATCCGGAACTGTCACAGACACGCGATCTGTTCGAGCTTATCGTGGGGCTGTCCGAGGATGAGCGGCGGTTGCAGCGGTACCACAAAACGCCTGTTCCCCCGGCCGTGGCTGTGCGGGCCAGGCAGATATTGCGAGCGGAAAAGGAAGGTCTGGCCCTGGATCAAGGGGAGGTTGTATTCGGTGTGGCCAGAGGTCGGGCCCGGAGCGGTCGTACCCGGCTCGACGACACGGATGCGCGAACCGGGGCGTCCGAAGATTTTGGAGACGATTAGGTCATGGAGAAAAAAATCGTATTATCCGCCCTGGATGACGACCAGGGGCTACTCGGTTCCACCTTGAGTCAGGACGGTCCGGTTCGCTGTGTCTTTTCCTCGGACGAGCAGATCAAGGTGGGCACCGGCACCACCACCCGTTCGCATGTCAGCAAGTTGCTCTGGTTCGTGGAGGAGCTTGGCAATGGGAAATTTTCGGTGCGCAAGATCAATCCCCATCATGTTCCGTCCGGGGAGGATCGGGTCATAGGGCTTGAGGAGCTGACGGGAAAGTATGTCCCGGAGGTGGCGTTCTACGAGGAGTTCACGCTCCCGGCCATGGAGCTTCTGGAGGACTATCTGGACGAAGGCGAGGAGCAGCGCGAAGAGGGAAAACTCTACAGTGCCGAGGGGTGCTTCGACAAGGCGCTCGGTTTGGACGAGCAGAATGTTCGGGCCCTGTTCAACCTTGGGCTCATCTATATGGAACTGGAGGACGTGGGCAAGACCCGCGATCTGCTGCGCTCCCTGCTTTCCATCAAATCGACGTTCACGGGCAAGGACCAGCATCTGTTCAACGAATTCGGCATTTCCCTTCGCAAGAACGGCCTGTGCGACGAGGCCGTGGAGTATTACTCGCGGGCCCTCGTCTTTGTGGAGGACGACGATCATCTCTATTACAATCTGGCGCGGGCCAATTTCGAGCGCGGCAATTGGGAAGAGTGCGTGTCTGCGTTGGTCCGGTGCCGGGAGATCAACCCGGAGTTGGAAGCGGCCCGTGATCTGGGCGAGTTGATTGTCAGGCTGTCGGGCAATCCCGCCCTGTGCCGGAAAAAGGGCAAGCCGCCCGTGCCGGATACCCTGGCCGAAGCCGTGTTGGGGGTCGTGGAGATGGATCATCCCGCCATGCCGCCCAAGGTCAGGCTTCGTCCCGGCACCGAGCCGATGGAGAAAGGCCGCGTCCGCAACGGCCCGGAAGAAGAGAAGGCAACGCCGTCCGCCCGTCGTGAGCTTTCCCGTGGCGATGGGTATGCGCGTCCTTCCGGCAAAAAAAAACCGTGACAGGGGAAGATGCGGCCTGCATGGGCTGCGGAAATTGCCTCTTTGCATAAAATACCATGTCGGCACTCCTAAGTTTTGCTGGTAATAATACCAGTGAAACCCAAAACAAAGGGAGACCGACATGGCAAAGCTCAAAGTATCATCTGTTTATCGGTTTGTTGAAGCTTTTTCCAATGAGAGAGTTTGGATTGGCGTTGATGTTCACAAACTCAGTTTCAGCGTAGCCCTACTGAGGCCCGATGGGGTAATTAAGGACTGGGCCTGCCCAGCGAATGTGGCAGCGCTGACTCAAGTCGTGGCATCACTTCCGGTTTCGGTCGGGGCTGTTTGTTATGAGTCTGGGCCGACCGGTTTTGGCTTGGCCAGAAGCCTTGAAGCAGCAGGGATCAAAGTCATTGTCGCCGCGCCCAGCCGGATCCCACGTCCCATTACCGCCACCAACAAAACAGACAGCCTAGACTGCCGCAAGCTGGCAGAGCTGGCCGCTTCTGGCCTTCTTCGCCCAATCGCGATTCCTACAGTTGAAGAGGAAGCATTCCGTGCGTTGGAACGTAGAAGGCATCAAACTACAGAATCTCTTCGGCGATCAAAGCAACGGATTCGATCTTTCCTCCTCAATCTTGGGCACCCCGAACCTCATGGCATTGACCATTGGAGCAAAGGGGCGATTGCTACACTGCGCCAACTCGAACTTCCTCTGGGAGCAAAAGATACTCTTCAAAGCTATCTTGATGAGTTGGACTATTTCATCTGCGCTCAGCGAAAGGTAGACCAGCAGCTTCGAATGATTGTCCGGGAACAAGACGAGGCAAGACGCATTGCCGCAATGAGGTCCGTTCCCGGCGTTGGAGAAGTTGTAGCCACTACTTTTGCAGCAGAGATTTATCGCCCAGAGCGTTTCAATCGCAGTGAAGAAGTGACTGCCTATCTAGGTCTTGCGCCAGTCATCCGACAGAGCGGAGGCAGTAAAGGCAAGGCGTTTCTTCGCCCAGTGGGACAAAAACGATTGCGAAGCCTGCTGATTGAAGCAGCCTGGGTGTGGAAACAAAAGGATGATTGGGCCAGAAAATTTTACAACCGAATTTACAGTCGGCATGGCGTTGCTCAAAAGGCAATTGCTGCACTGGCTCGTAAACTGGCCGCGCTATTATGGAAGTTAAGCTTGCCTGTGGCGCAGTCGTAAACAGGTCGCGAGGGGCTTTTGGTAGCGTAGACTACGGAAATAAAATGGCGATCTTAAACTGATTTATGTACCGAATCGGTACTTGGTGCCGCAGAGCACGAATAAGAAAAGGAATATAATAAATCAGCCAGTTAGGTGAGGGGAGAGTATGGCCTAAGAGACAGAGATATCAAGTAAATAGGGAGTCCTTGACATGGGGCCGCATAAGAAAAGCCCCCGGTAGCCGATGCTGCCGGGGGCCTTTGATTTTTTGCGCGAGGGGTTACTTGCTTTTGGCCAGGGGCCAGACCTCGTCGACCTTTTCAATGGTTTTGATGGTGATGCGTTTCAGGAGCTCGTCCGGGATTTCGGCCAGATCTTTTTTGTTCTGGGCCGGAATGAGCACTTTTTTCATGCCGCGTGAGACGGCGGCCAGGATTTTTTCCTTGACGCCGCCCACGGGCAGGACGCGACCGCGCAGACTGATTTCTCCGGTCATGGCCAGATCCGGGCTGATCGGGATGTTGGTGAGCGCGGAGATCAGCGCGGTGACCAGGGTGACGCCTGCGGACGGACCGTCCTTGGGCGTGGCTCCGGCGGGCACATGCACGTGGATGTCCATGTTTTCGGAGAAGCTCGGGTCGATGCCATACTCGTTGGCGTGCGTGCGGGCGATGGACAGGGCGGCCTGGGCCGATTCCTTCATCACGTCGCCCAGCTTGCCGGTCAGGATCAGCTTGCCCTTGCCGGGCATGGTGCTCACTTCGATGTGCAGGATTTCCCCGCCCACCGGCGTCCAGGCCAAGCCAACGGCCACACCGGCCGGCAGGATCTTTTCCTTCTCATCGTCCAGGAAGTGGGGCGGGCCGAGCAGGGTGTACAGATTTTTGGTGGTGATCTTGAACGGGCCTTTTTCGCCCTCGGCCTTTTTGCGTGCCATCTTGCGGCACAGGGAGCCTACTTCGCGTTCCACGTTGCGCAATCCCGCTTCTCGGGTGTATTCGCGGACCACCTTGGCCACCAGCTTGTCGCTGATGGTCAGCTCTCCGTCCTTGAGTCCGTTTTCATGGATCTGGCGCGGGATGATGTAGCGTCGCGTGATGACGGTCTTTTCCTGCTCGGTGTAGCCGGGGATGCGGATGACCTCCATGCGGTCGCGCAGCGGGCCGGGGATGGAGTCGAGCATGTTGGCCGTGCAGATGAACATGACCTTGGACAGGTCGAAGGGCACGTTCAGGTAGTAATCGGTGAATGAGAAGTTCTGCTCCGGGTCGAGGACTTCGAGCAGCGCGCTGGACGGGTCGCCCCGGAAATCGCTGCCGAGCTTGTCGATTTCGTCGAGCATCAGGACCGGGTTACGGGTGCCGCACTGCTTGATGGCCTGAATGATGCGGCCGGGCATGGCACCGATATAGGTGCGCCGGTGGCCGCGAATCTCGGCCTCGTCGCGCATGCCGCCGAGCGACATGCGGTGGAATTTGCGCCCCAAGGAGCGGGCAATGGAGCGACCGAGCGAGGTTTTGCCCACGCCGGGAGGGCCCACGAAGCAGAGGATCGGGCCTTTCATCTTCGGATTGAGCTTGCGCACGCTCAAGTATTCGAGGATGCGTTCCTTGACCTTTTCCAGGTCGTAGTGATCATCGTTGAGAATTTTCTCGGCCTGTTTGATGTCCAGGCGGTCGCGGGAAAGTTTTTTCCACGGCAGTTCGATCATCCAGTCGAGATAGGTGCGGATGACCGTGGCTTCGCTGGATTCGGCGTGCATGGATTCCAGACGTCTGAGCTGCTTGTGCGTCTCCTTCATGACGTCTTTGGGCATGCCGGACTTTTGGATGCCCTTTTTCAGATCTTCCATCTCCTCGCTTTCGTCGCCCTCGTCGCCCAACTCGCGCTTGATGGCCTTGAGCTGTTCGCGCAGGTAGAAGTCGCGTTGAGCCTTGTCCATGCCCTCTTTGGCCATGGTCTGGATCTTGTTCTGCATGGAAGCCACTTCCACTTCCTTGAGCAGCTGGGAGTTGACGAGTTCCAGCCGTTCCATGGGATCGTGACATTCCAGGATCTTCTGGGCCGCGCTGACCTTCATGCGCAGGTTGGAGGCGATGAGATCGGCCAGACGGCCAGGCTCGTTCACGTTGTTGAGCACGCTCATGATGTCCTGGCTGGATATGCCGCGCAGGGAGAGGATGTGTTCGGATTGCTCGCGGGAGGACCGGATGAGGGCCTCCTGCTCGGAGGTGAGCGTACCGACCTCGGGTTCCATGAGCGGTTCCAGTTCCGCGATATGGAAGGGGTCGCTGGTCTTGAAGCGTTTGACCTTGGCGCGTGCCAGTCCCTGCACCAGGACCTTGAGGCGGCCATCGGGCATTTTCAGCATACGCATGATCATGCCCACGGTTCCGGTCATGTAGAGGTCGTCCGGGCCGGGGTCTTCCACGGCCTCGTCCTTCTGGGTCAGGATGAGGATGTAGCGGTCTCCGGACAGGGCCGCATCCACGGCCTGCACGGATTTTTCGCGGCCCACGAAGAGCGGGAGGATCATGTAGTTGAAGACCACGATGTCGCGCACGGCGAGCACGGGCAGTTCCTGCGGAAGGTCAGCCGGAGAGGGACCGGACATACTTTCGCCGTCTCCGAAGAGCCCGGCCGGGCCGGATGCGCCGGTGAGTGCTTCGATGATATCCGGCAGCTCCTCGCCGGTCTTGGGCTTGGCAGAGGTTTTGCCTGCGGGTTGGTTCTCGGGACGTGTATCCGGCTTCTTGCGTTTGACGCGCACCGGCTTGATGGGGGATTTATTTTTTTTCTTGCTCAAAATGACATCCTCATTTGGGTGAAAACAGTGTGTCTTACCCCTTATAGGTCGTCAAATCCGCTTGGCAAGGATATTATTATTGTAAAAAAGGTTTTTTATACCCGGACATCAAACCTCCCGGAATCTTGGTCCGTTTCCCGCCAATCGGTGTCTATTCTCGCTACCCGCGCCAGGGGTGGACCGTCGTGCAACCGGTCGAGAAATTGCTCCACCTGTTTCCGTTCGCCACGGGCCAGGATTTCCACTCCGCCGTCGGGCCGGTTGCGTACCCAGCCGGAGACACCCATCTCCCGGGCCAGGTCGCGGGTCCAGGCTCGAAACCAGACTCCCTGGACCATGCCGTGGACGATGGCGTGCAGCTCGACCATCTACAACCGCCCCTGTTCGTTGAAGCTGTAATAGTCATGGTCCGTGACGATAATGTGGTCCAGGACCCGGATATCCAGTCCTTCTGCCGATTCCCGGATGCGCTCGGTGAGCAGCACATCCTCCCTGGACGGGGTGGGATCGCCGCCGGGGTGGTTGTGGGCCAGGATCAGGCCCACCGCCTCCAGTCGGAGCGCCGTGGCCAGGATTTCACGCGGGAAGACCGGCGTGGCATTGACCGTGCCCTTGCTCACCTGTTCCCAGGCGATGAGCCGGTTTTTGGAATCCAGGAACGCAGTCCAGAATTCCTCGGTGCCCTTGTTGCCGATGCGGGCCATGGCTGCCTGGGCCACCTGGGTCGGATCGGAGAGCGGCGTCCCCTTGCGGGCCGAGTCCTCGCCCACGCGGGCATAAATTTCTTGCATGAGCTGCCAGTGCGCCTTGACGCCGTCGCCCATTCCCTTGATTCCGGCGAGTTGGTCAGGCCGGGCCATGATCGCGTCCTTCAGAGAACCGAACCGGGCGAGCAGGTCCTTGGCCAGCGGTTTGGTGTCCCGGCGCGGTAATACGGAGGCCAGGACCAGCTCCAGGATTTCGTAGTCGGCCAGGGCCCGGCTGTCACGCGTGAGCTTTTCCTTGAGTCGTTTTCGATGGCCCAGGTAGTGGGGGAGCGGGTTTTTTTTCGTGTCGGGCATGGCAGGGCCTGGGTTCGTGTTGAGGAAAACCGTGGCCGGTTTCTCAGGAATGCCGGATCGGTTTGTTGGGCTGGAACAAATCGATCAGGTCCGCCACCAGCATGTCGAGGACCTCTTCGTATTTGCGCTCCCCGGTCTTGATGGAGAGTTCCGCATCCATGGCCAGGTCGATCATGCGGGCCACGCCCCGGCTGCCGAGCCGTTTGGCCAGCGGGGTTTTCTTGCGGATGGCGTACGGGTTTCCCCGGGCCGTTTCGCCGTGCACGATCTGCCAGAACATGCGCGCCTGGCTGGCCAGAAATCCTATGAGGTTGAACAACATCTGGTCCTTGGCGCTCTTGGCGTGGTCGTCGATGATCCGTCGCCACACGGCGGCTTCGGCACCGGGTTGGCCCAGGGCGTCCATGAGGTCGAAAAAGGCCAGTTCGCCGGTCCGGGCCACGAGGTCCACGTGGGCGCGGCGGAGCACCTTTTCCTCGCCAGCGGCCAGTTCCAGCTTGTCCAGTTCCAGGCGGGCGGCCACCGCGTCCATGGGCAGAGCCATGATCAGGGCCTGGTCCGCGCCCGGCTCGAAGGTTATGCCGGACTGCCCGGCCCATTGGCGCACGAAGGCGCCCAGGGATTGCTGATCCAGTCCTTGAGACTCCCATATCCAGCCGCTTTCCTTTGCTTTTTTGAAAAAGTTTCGGCGGGAGAGCGTGGCCGGGATCGAAGATTTTTTCCCTTTCCATTCCCCTTCCAGGCAGAAAATGGGGAAAATGTCGCTGGACAATCCCCTGACCCCGGCGTCGAGCTTGTCCCATTGTTCGGCCTTGAGGGAGTGGGCGCGGCGTACGAGCAGGGCCTTGGGTTGGGGGAACAGCGATTTGATGGTCAGATCGGTCCAGAATGCGGTCGTGAGGGGATCGTCGTCGTCACCCCAGAAGGTTTTGGTCTCCCAGCCCTGCTGGCCGGAAGCGGCCAACCTCTGCGCCACCTCCGTCTTGATGAGTTGGGGGTCAGGGCAGACCAGAAAGAGATATTTCGGACGGTGCATGCTCATGAGGAAGTGCTAATAATCCTGGGACATGCGGTCAGCCAGTCGGCGGATGCCGAGCAAGGTGACTTCCTTGTCCGCTTCGGTTTCCTGGCCGGAGAAAAAGGGCCAGTTCTGGGATATCCTGCCCGAGGTCCACAGGATGGAACCGTCGGTTGCGGATTTGATGGTCGCCTCGAATTCGAAGCTGGCCACGGATTGCAGGGTTTCGTCCTTGGAACCGGCAACGGCGGTGGGGCGGTTGTAACGGAGTATCTTGATGTTGATGAGGGCTTCCGCATCCATTTTTTCGTCCACCCACGTGATGGTGCCGCGCCGGGTCAGTTCGTCGCGCAGGAGTTTGCGTAGGCGGGGTTCCAGCCATGACATGGTGGTGGGGTTCTCCACCCCGGAGATGGCCAGGGTCCGGTACCGTTCTGCGAGTACGGACTGGCCGGACTCACCGAAGGAATAGCCGCAACCCGCAAGCAGGAGCGGCAGCAGGAGCAGGAACCCGCACGGAGCGAGCCGGGATGTTTTCGTGGTGTGCGTCATGACAGACGATAGTACGTGGAATCGGCGCAAAGGTCCACATCCGGGAAGCGGTAGAAGGCGTTTCAAGCCAGGCCGGGGATTTTTTGCCCGGCGTGCGTGGATTGCCCTAAAGCTTTTCGTCAACTCAGTCGATACCATCTGAGACAAGCCGGAATATACCCGGCCTGTCGGGAGACACATAAGGGGTTGGGAGACCCTTCAAGACCCGCAAGGATGCGGGGAGGGAGAGAAAGGATATGGCCAGGGACGGCGATATACTCTTTTCGGTGGTTATCCCCTCCATCGGCACGCGGCCAAAGGCGCTCAAGCAAGCGGTGAATTCCGTTGAGAAGGCTGCCAGGTTCGCCGGATTGGAGACGGGACGTGTGGAAATTCTCATTGGTTTCGACGGGGTCAGTGGCAAGGCACCTGCCTGCGATTATCCCATTCGGGCCTTTAACCTGCCAAGCGACAACGACTAGGGCAACGGCATTCGCAATACCCTGCTCAAGCTGGCCCTTGGCGACAAGATTCTGTTTCTTGACGACGACAACGTCATCAAGCCGTATGCCCTGCACCATTATCTCCGGCATTTCGATACCGAGATGATTATCGGGCGCATCGACACCCAACTGGCGCTGGAGAGGCCGTACCTGCCCGTGCAGGATACGTCTCCGTTGATCCGGCCGGGAAATATCGATCCCCTGTGCCTGTGTCTGTCCCGCCGCATGGTGGAACGTTGCGGCGGCTGGAATCACCGGGGCAGGATCGATGCGGACTATCGCAATATCCTCACTTGGTATAGCCGCGCTCAGAGCGTGACCGTCATCGAGGAAATCGTGGGCGTGTACGACAGCGGACGCAATCTGGACAACAACGCCCTGTCCGTGCGGCAGCAGGATCTTTTGGATCGGCTGGTCGCCGAACGCGGTGTCGTGCCCTTGAGCACGGTATTTCCGGCGAGAGAGGCCGCAGGTCTGACGCTTCTCTGATCGGCCACGGCAAAATGTGAAATCTCCGTCGGTTCGGGCTTTACCTCCCGGACCGGCGGTTCGCATTGCGTGGCTGTCTTGCCAATGGCTTCAAAATGACTATCCTTTCGGCAACGGATTTCGCCGTCATACGCGGCGTTGGGTGGTAGTCGTTTCATCCTATTGATTCGTCAGGATATTTTGTTGAAAAATTTCTCCTTTCCCCTGCCGCCCTTTATTGATAGTAGTTGGGTCCGCGCGGGGTGGGGGTGTTTTTCCCGTTTTTGCGCCGGAACCAAAGAATAACGAGGTAGTTTGAGCATGGCACTGTGCACGATAGAAGAAGCCATTGAGGATATCCGCCAGGGCAAGATGGTCATCATGGTGGACGACGAGGACCGCGAGAACGAAGGCGACCTGGTCTGCGCTGCTGAGGCGGTCACGCCCGCGATGATCAATTTCATGGCCACCCATGGTCGGGGGCTCATCTGCCTGCCCATGAACAATACGATAGCCGACAGTCTCGGCCTGGAACTCATGGCCCAGAAGAACGAGTCCGGGTTCGGCACCAATTTCACCGTGTCCATCGAGGCACGCCATGGCGTGACCACGGGCATTTCCGCCGCAGACCGCGCCACCACCGTCCTGGCTGCCGTTGCCGACGGGGCCGGGCCGGAATCCATCGTCACTCCGGGCCACATTTTCCCCCTGCGAGCCAAGGATGGCGGCGTTCTGGTTCGTGCCGGACAGACCGAGGGCGGCAGCGATATCGCTCGTCTGGCCGGGTTCAAACCCGCAGCCGTCATTTGCGAGATCATGAACGAGGACGGTTCCATGGCCCGCTTGCCGGACCTGGAAATCTACGCCAAGAAACACGGCCTCAAAATTTGTTCGGTGGAAGACCTCATCGCCTATCGCATGAAGTTCGACGGTCATTGCGTGGAAAAGGTCGCGGAAGCCATCCTTCCCACCCGCTGGGGTGATTTCAAGTCTGCCGCCTTCCGTTCCGATACCGATGGCAAGACGCATATTGCGCTCTACATGGGCGACATCCACCCGGACGAGCCCACGTTGGTCCGCGTGCATTCTGAGTGTCTGACCGGAGACGTGTTCGGCTCCCTGCGGTGCGACTGTGGTCCTCAGTTGCAGGACGCCATGTGCATGATCCGCAACGAGGGCAAGGGCGTGCTGGTCTACATGCGCCAGGAGGGCCGGGGAATCGGTCTGGGCAACAAGATCAAGGCCTATCATCTTCAGGATCAGGGTCTCGACACCGTGGAGGCCAACGTCAAGCTTGGCTTCCCGCCGGACTTGCGCGAGTACGGCACCGGGGCGCAGATTCTGGTGGCGCTCGGCGTATCCAAGATGCGGCTCATGACCAACAATCCAAAGAAAATGGTTGGGTTGGAAGGGTACGGTCTCAAGGTCACGGAGCGTGTCCCCATTGAGGTTGGTGCCTGCAAACTCAACGAAAGATATCTCAAGACCAAGCGGGACAAGATGGACCACATGCTCAAGGTGGACCACGTCGACTGATCCCGGTTGCCGCAACGTTGACTTTTACGGAATCCATACCGTATTATTGTACTATATTTCATCACTCATGGAGAAATGACCATGCCCGTTAAGACCATCGAAGGACAACTGGACGCCAAAGGCCTCAAGGTGGCCCTCGTCGCCGCCCGTTTCAACGATTTCATCGTTGACCGGCTCATCTCCGGAGCTATTGATTATCTCGTTCGCCACGGCGGCAACGAGGACGATCTGACGCTCGTGCGACTACCCGGTGCCTTTGAGCTGCCCATCGCTGCCCAGAAGCTGGCCCGGTCCGGCAAGTATGACGGCGTGGTCGTGCTCGGCGCGGTCATCCGTGGTGCCACCCCGCATTTCGATTACGTCTGTAACGAATGTGCCAAGGGCGTGGCCCAGGTATCCATGGAGACCGGTGTGCCCATTGGCTTCGGCCTGCTCACCTGCGATTCCCTGGATCAGGCCATCGAGCGTGCCGGGAGCAAGGGTGGCAATAAGGGCGTGGAAGCCGCGTCCGCCATGCTTGAGACCGTTCGCGTGCTGGAACTGATCTAAATGGCAGGCAAAAAAAAGGGCAACAAGCCCGGCATTCGCAGGGTGGGCCGTACTTTGGCCTTTCAGGTGCTCTTCGGCACGTGCTTTGCCGACAAGAAAAAACCCGCCGCTATCGAGACGCAGTTCGCCATCAATCCGGTCATCATGGAGCAGGAATCCGAGACTGCGCGTGATTTCGCCCACGATCTCGTGATCGGCGTCGGGGCGAATCTCGAAGTCCTGAACCGGACTATTGAGGCCCACTCCCAGCACTGGAAGATTGAGCGCATCGCCGTAGTGGAGCTGACCATTCTGCGTCTGTCACTGTACGAGATGCTGTTCACCGACATTCCGGTGCGGGTCGCCATCAACGAGGCCCTTGAGTTGTCCAAGATATTCGGCGACGACAAGTCCCGATCCTTTGTCAACGGCATCCTCGACGGCGCGGCCAAGAATATGAAGAAATAGCGCGATCGCGCACAATTCCCATAAGGAAGAAGATCATGGCCATAGGTAAGTACGATCCGGAAAAAATCGAAAAAAAATGGCAGCAGGTCTGGAAGGATTCCGGTTGCTTCGAGGTCGAAGTCGACCACAACAAGCCCAAATATTACGTGCTCGAAATGTTTCCCTATCCTTCGGGCAAGATTCACATGGGACACGTGCGCAACTACTCCATCGGTGATGTGGTGGCGCGGTTCAAGTCCATGCAGGGGTTCAACGTGCTCCATCCCATGGGCTGGGACGCCTTCGGCCTGCCTGCCGAGAACGCGGCCATCAAGAACGAGACCCATCCGGCCAAGTGGACCTACCAGAATATCAGCGAGATGCGCGAGCAGCTCCAGCGATTGGGCTACTCCTACGACTGGCGGCGCGAGTTGGCGTCCTGCCGTCCCGAATACTACAAGTGGGAGCAGAAATTTTTCCTCAAGTTCCTGGAAAAGGGATTGGCCTACCGCAAGGATTCCCCGCAGAACTGGTGTCCGAGCTGTAACACCGTGCTCGCCAACGAGCAGGTGGAAGAGGGGCTGTGCTGGCGTTGCGAATCCGAGGTGGAGCAACGGGACATGGAGCAGTGGTTCCTGCGCATCACCGATTACGCCGACGAATTGCTGGCCGAACTCGACTCCCTCGGGGGCGGCTGGCCCGAGCGCGTGCTGACCATGCAGCGCAACTGGATAGGCAAGTCCTACGGTGCGGAACTGACCTTTCAGGTCAAGGATATGGACGAGACTATCTCGGTTTTCACGACTCGGCCCGACACCCTTTTCGGGGCGACCTTCATGTCCGTGGCTGCCGAGCATCCCATGGTGGAGCGGCTTATTGCGGACGTGGACAACAAGGATGAGGTCGAGGCGTTCATCACCAATATCCGCAATATGGACCGCATCAAGCGCGGGGCCGACGACCTGGAAAAAGAGGGCATTTTCACCGGCAAGTACTGCGTCAACCCGGTCACCGGCGAGGACATTCCCATCTATGTGGCGAACTTCGTGCTCATGGGATACGGCACCGGCGCGGTCATGGCCGTGCCCGCCCACGACCAGCGCGATTTCGAGTTCGCCCGCAAGTATGGCCTGCGGCTCAAGACGGTCATCAACCCGCCCGAACTGCATGCCAAGAGCGAGATCCTGGACGAAGCGACCATGGAAGCCGCCTATACGGAACCCGGTATCCTGGTCAATTCCGATGATTTCAACGGCATGGAGAACGAACCCGCCAAGAAGGCCATTGTCGAGCATCTGGACAAGTCCGGGCTGGGCAAGATGGCGGTCAACTACCGGCTGCGGGACTGGAATGTCTCGCGTCAGCGGTTCTGGGGTGCGCCCATTCCGGTCATCTACTGCGAAAAATGTGGTGTGGTGCCTGTGCCCGAGGATCAGCTCCCGGTACTGCTGCCCGAGAATGCCCAGGTTCGCAAGGACGGTAAATCGCCCCTGCCGGGGATGGAAGAGTTCGTCAATTGTCAGTGCCCGCGCTGCAACATGCCCGCCCGTCGCGAGACAGACACCTTTGACACCTTTTTCGAGTCTTCCTGGTACTACATGCGCTATTGCGACCCGCGCAACGACAGCGAGCCTTTCAGCATGGAGGCCACCGATTACTGGATGAATGTGGATCAGTACATCGGCGGCATCGAACACGCCATTTTGCATCTGCTCTATTCCCGGTTCTTCACCAAGGCACTGCGGGACACCGGCTTCATCCGGGCGGACGAGCCGTTTGCCAATCTGCTCACGCAGGGCATGGTGCTCAAGGACGGCGGCAAGATGTCCAAGTCCAAAGGCAACGTGGTCGATCCCAATGCCATGATCAACGAGTACGGCGCAGACGCCACTCGGTTGTTCATTCTTTTCGCCTCGCCGCCGGTCAAGGAACTGGAGTGGTCGGATCAGGGCCTTGAGGGCGCATTCCGCTTTCTCTCCCGCCTGTGGCGGCTGATGGAGGAATTGGAGCCGACCATTTCGTCGGTGCACCCGGCGTCCTTTACCGACCCGGCGTCCGATGCGGCCAAGCTGTTGCGCTTCAAGGAGCACGACACCATCCGCCGCGTGACCCGCGACATCGAGAACGAGTTCCAGTTCAACACGGCCATCGCGGCCATCATGGAATTGGTCAACGAGATGTACGGTCTCAAGGACCAGCTCGGCAGCGAGTCCGAAGCCTTGTCTTCGGCCATGGCAACGGCCATCACCCTGCTTTCGCCCGTTGCTCCGCATGTCTGCGAGGAGTTGTGGCAGGCCATGGGGCATGCCGAGAGCCTGGCTACCCAGTCCTGGCCCGCCTTTGACGAATCCGCCCTGGTCAAGGACGAGGTGACCCTGGTGGTCCAGGTCAACGGCAAGGTGCGCAGCAAGTTCCAGGCTCCGAACAACGCCCCCAAGGACGAGGTCGAGAAGATCGCCCTGGGACTTGAGAACGTGGTCAAGTTCATCGAGGGCACGACGATCAGGAAAGTGATCGTGATCCCGAACAAGCTGGTGAATATTGTTGCCAACTAAATTCGTCGATTGAAGAAAAACAGAAGGCCGCCCGGTAACGGATGGCCTCAGGCTGTTGACACCGGCCCGATTGCTGCGTTGCTGCAAAAAGATCAGTTCCTAGCGTACAAAAAGTACGCGTCGGCCCTGATCTTTTTTTGCGCCTTGCACTCGAACCTTTTTCAACAGCCTGCCAGATTGGGGTTCGTTGTCAATCTGAGGCCACCCGGTAACGGACGGCCTTTTTTCCCTTGAAGAGAGACTCCGCTTCCTACCGCCGGTACCGCATGTCGCTGAACCCGATTATCATGTAGAAAATGAACGGGAACAGGAACAGGGCAATTCCGAAAATAACGGGTTGGTCGAATTTTTTCGCCATCGCAAGACTGAGCAGGAGCAGGAAAACCAGGTTGACCAGTGGAATGAGGAACATGAAAAACCACCACCAGGGCTTGCCGCCCATGCGGACCATCACCCAGAGGTTGTAAAAGGGAATGAGTGCGGCCCAGCCGGGTTCCCCCGCCTTTTCGAACACCCGCCACATGCCGACGAACCAGATGATGCAAAGAAGCAATGCAATGAAGCCCATGTGTCCTCCGAAAGATAAAAGAAAGAGCGCGTCGTTTCTTTATTTATAACAAATGAAATGTCGTGACAACGGCGGACGCACGGCAGGGGCTCAGAATCCGTGTTCCCGCAGATAGGCCATGGTGATGCCGGATTTTTTCTCATCCGTCCCGCCAGCGGTCCAGGGCGCGACCATGCGCTCCACGTACTTCCCGATGATGTCGGTTTCCATGTTGACCTTGCGGCCCGGAGTCCAACTGGAAATGGTGGTGGCCTTCTGCGTCTCGGGGATGATGTTCACCTCCAGCCAGTCGGCTCCGCATCCGTTGACCGTCAGGCTGATGCCGTCCAGGGTGATGGAGCCTTTGGGGATGACATATATGCCGTGGGCTGCGTCGAAGGACAGTTTGTAGATTTTCGATTCCCCGGCAGGGCGCACCTCGGTCACTTCGGCCAATGTATCGACGTGGCCGGAGACGATATGCCCGCCGAAGCGGTCGCCCATGGCCAGGGCGCGTTCCAGATTGGCCTCGGAACCCACGCGCAGACTGCCCAGGCTGCTGACGGACAGGGTCTCCCGGCTGGCGTAGACCGTGAACCAATTTTCGCCGAAAGTTTCCACGGTCAGGCAGGCGCCGTTGACTGCAATGGATTCGCCGTGCTCAATGGCCGGGAGGTCGAACTGCGCGCGGATGCGAAAGCGTGTTTCCGCGCCCCGGTTGTCTGCCGCCTCAATGCGGCCCATTCCCAAAATCAGTCCGGTGAACATGGCAAGCCTCCCTTCAAGTGGTGCAAGGGAGTTGTAGCAGGGAGCAGGGCGGGTGTAAATCCGGCACTGATCATCCCTTGGCGTCGGGATCGGTGAAAAGGTAGGCCGCGCCCATGTCGGCGAGGGCGGCAAAGAGTCGTTCCCGCTCGATCTCCTGTTCAAAGACGATGACCGAATGCATGACCTCCTCGAAGGCGGATGCCATCACGAAGGCGGCGGCCTCCATGTCGGTGATGCGCAGGCGCGGCTTGAGCATTTCGAATAAAGCGGCCAATCGTTTGAGAAGGGCCTTTTCTTCGGCTTTCTGGAATTGGTGTATGTCGTCGTCAGTGTAGCGCATGGCGAGCATCATGCGCAAAAGCCCCGGCGGCTGGGTATGGGTGGCGTGGCCCGCCTCCACGACCAACCGCATAATTTCCCGACCCGTTGCCCGTTCCCGGATAGCGGTTTCGAGTTTGCCGAATATGGTACGGTCAACCTCACCGATATGTTCGCCGAGGATTTCCAGGAGGAGCGACTTCTTGTCCTTGAAATAGGCGTAGAAAGTGCCCACGGAGACCTCTGCCCGCCGGGCGATGGCCTTGGCGTTGGTCCCGTCAAACCCGTTCTCGTCGAAGAGGCAGATGGCTGCGTCCATGAGGCGTTGCCGTTTCTCGATGCTACGCGCCTGTTGGGGATTTCTGGTGGTTTTTTCTGTGCTCATGTGATCTCCCAGAGTACCCGGAGTCGGGATTTCCATCAACCCTTCCTGAGGATCGCCGAGTGGCTGCACCGGACAGTCGGTGCTTTTTCCATGGAGAATCCGGCCCTGACTGCGGCAACGAGTTCCTTCTCGAAATTTGCCCGTTTGACGTGAAACCACGGCTCAACAAGGAACAAGGCCGAACCGGGACGCAGACATTGGCTCATGCGGCTGAAGTAGGCATCAATGTCGGGCACTTCGTGGGCCATGAAAAATGCGATGGCAAAATCGCAAGCCGGGAGTGCGCCCAGGTCGTCTGCTTCGCATTTCCATGTCTCGATTATTGGATGCAGACCGGCTTGCTCCGCTTTTTTCTCGACCATTACCAAGGCCTCCGGTTGGACATCCACGGCGATGACGCGGCCTGTCGGGCCGACCATCCTGGCCATGGGAAGGGAATAAAAGCCGGTGCCGCAACCGGTGTCGACAACGGTCATGCCGGGCGTGATGAATCCGCCCAGGAGTTTTTCCGGGGGATGAAACCACCGCCTGAATGGGCTGTCGAGGGTTTGATGCTTGTTCCAGTCAAAGACGTGATCGCCCTGATTGCTGTCCAGGTATTTCATGGTACCTCCTGAATGTTTCAATATGAATATGAACTCAAGTTCATATTGTCAACAAAAATATTTGGTCCCTGCCGAGGGGAAAATTTGATCACATCAAGTATTTGTTCAGGAGGTTGTCATAGGCGGCCGAGTCCTTGATTGCGTCGAGGGCCTGCTGGAAGCGTGCGATCATTTCGAGCGGGGTGTTGCGGTGAAAGGCATAGTAGATCGGTGTTTCCTTCAGAACGAGAATTGTTTCAAAGTCATTCGGATCGAGCCCGATTCTGGCGAGCATATGAGGCCAGGATTTTTCCTCGTAGGCGATCATGTCCAACCGGTCTTCCCTGAGCTTCTTGACGTTTTGTCGCATGTCGGCCAAGGCCTCGATGGTATTTTTTGAGCCATACGGGGCCAGGATGGTATCGGAAATGTCTTCACGCATGGTCCCGATCGAGAATCCTGCCAATTGGGTGAGATCGGTTATGGTGATGTGCTTTTCTTTTTTGGCAATGAGCACGAAGCGTACGGTCAGGATGGGGCCGGCCCACCGGAACATGGCCTCGCGTTCCGGCGTGCGTGCCATGCTGAAGAGGACCGTGGCGGGCTCGATCTGGACGCGGTCGTATGCTCTGGCCCACGGCATGCTCTCGATTTTTTGCCGAGGGACTCCGAGCCGATCCCATACCAGTCGGAGTATATCTGCGGAAAAACCTTTGATTTTATCGGATTCCGTGTAGTTGAACGGATAGTATTCTTCTGTCAGATAGGTGAGATTTTCCAGAGATTGGGCGGACGCGAGCCTTGGTGAGAGCATCCAGAAGAGGCACACGACCAGTAGGGGGAGAAGCAGCCTATAGCGAGATATATCGGACATATTCATTTTGGTAGCCCGAGTGAGATGTTGTTGTCCATACATTCAAGGGAACCGGATAGTCTAGACCGGGCGCATGGTGAGCATCACGTCCGTCCCGCTCTGTTCCATTCGGATGATGCGCAGGTCCAGGGTTTTGTCCATGGTCACGTCCTGCCTTCCCGAATAGGCGGCAGGGGCGAGGTTGTCGCCCAGGATGCGCGGGGCCACGAAATGGATAACTTCGTCGGCGATTCCCTGGGCCGCGCAGTGCAGGGCGAGATTCCCGCCGCCCTCGATGAGGGTGTAATGACACCCGAGATCGTACCGGATGCGCTCGAATCCGAGGGAGAGATTGAGGCAGCCCGGACCGCCGGACAGGGGCCAGACACTGGTGCCACGTTCCCGAAGCCGATCCGCTCTCTCGCTGCGGGCTGAATCGTCCGTGGTCATGAAAACGGCGCGTTCCGGTCTTTCCCGGAGCAGGATGAATTCTTCGGGATTTTCCGGCAGGCGGGAGGTGATTATCACGCCGAAGGGCTGGACAACGTCTTTTGGCAGATTCTCCAGGCGGCAGGTAAGGCTGGGATTGTCGGCATAAAAAGTGCCACCCCCTATGACGATTGCGCCCACGCGGGAGCGCAATTCGTGAACCCGCCGGAACGACTCGGGGCAGGACACGGGCTCGGGTTTTTGCGAGCGCGAAGCGATCTTGCCATCCAGGGTCGTGGCCATCTTGAGGATGTTGAAAGGGGAGTGGGAGTGCTGCCACAGCCGAAAGTCAGCGATCAGGTCCAGACATTCCCGCTCAAGCACGCCGGTGGATACGGTGATGCCGTTTTCCGAGAGCCGCTGTGCGCCTCCGGCAGCCACGGGGTTGGGGTCCAGGGTGCCTATGACCACCTCGGCCACACCGGCCTGGATCAGCGCCTCGCTACAGGGCGGCGTCTTGCCCGTATGGTTGCATGGCTCCAGGGTGACGTACATGGTCATGCCGCGTGGGTTGATGCCTTTGGCGGCGGCATCGGCCAGGCATTCCCGCTCGGCGTGCGGACCGCCGTACTGCCGGTGCCATCCCTCGGCCACCACTTCGTCTTCGCGCACAAGCACGGCGCCCACGCAGGGATTGGGCGCGGTACTGCCGCGTCCCCGGTAGGCCAGCTCCACGGCGCGGGCCATGAAGTCCTCGCGGTTAGGCGTAGTCGCCTTCCATGTACACATAGTTCACTCCCGCTTCATCCAGCATCTGTTCGGAGAGTTCGTCGGGGTAGTTTTCGGAATAATAGATGTTCCGTACTTCGCAGTTGATGAGCATTTTGGTGCACAGGATGCAGGGTTTGGTGGTGCAGTAGATGTCGCATCCCTTGAGATCCAGGTTATGGGTGGCGGCCTGGATGATGACGTTTTGCTCCGCGTGAAGGCCTCGGCACAGCTCGTGGCGTTCGCCGGAGGGAATGCCGAGTTGGTCGCGGATGCAGCCTACTTCCTCGCAATGGGCGATGTTGGTGGGCACGCCGTTGTATCCGGTGGCCAGGATGCGTTTGCCGCGCACGGCGATGGCACCCACGGCGCGGCGGGTGCAGGTGGATCGCTGGGAAACCAGATGGGCGATGCGCATGAAATATTCGGGCCAGGGTAATCTGTCGGACATTGTTTTCCCTCACGCATACAGGCGGGTGGATGGTTGAATGCTCCACGTATCATTTCTTCCCGCGAAAGGGAACGGCGGGAAAGGGGACTCAGAGCACCGGGTGGATGTATTCCCTGATGATGGACTCCTAGACGCTGTCCTCGTCCTTTCCCCGGAATTTCATGGTATCAAGAGCCGTTTGCAGTGCATTGATAAGGCCATTGTTTGTGTTTTTGTTGAAGCCAATGAATAGATCGAGCGGCTTCATCTCGAAAACCACAGCGTAATCGGTGAGGGGGATGCCTTTTGGGGTGAGGAGGTAGAACGCGGATGATTTGGGAAAGGCGAGCCGATCGATGTCCCCGTCTATGCGGTGTTGGACGGCAGTTGATTGGACAGGACGGTGAATTACCCGGCGTGGGCAGGGGGGCATGAAAAGGACGAGGGCAACGAGCCAGCCGAGATGTTTCAATTACATTCTCTTGAGACTGTGAGTCGCAAATTTATGGCGATCAAGTATATGGAAACGAAGGTGTCCGGCGAACCCATGGTCGGAATCGTGCCGCCCCGAACCGGGGCGGGTGTCTAAATGCCTCAGCCGCCGCTTGAGCCGCCACAGCCGCTGCCTGCCGTGGGCATGGCGTCCAGGCCGCTGGGCGTGGGGCCGTCGGTCTGCACCGCGCAGGCGCTCATGAGTTTTTCCACAACCGTTGAACCGCAGTGGGGGCAAGGGGGCGTTTCATCCCGGGAAAAGACCAGCTCCTCGAAGCAGGTGTCGCATTCACTGCATTTGTATTCATAGATGGGCATACCGTTCTCCCTGCAATATGGATAAATGTTTGCCGCAATAAAGTGCGTTCTCGTGACGGAATGTCAAGACCGGGGAGCCGATTGTCTGCGCAGGCGCACACAGTCGGCATTGGAGAAGGGCGTTACGGTGATGTCAAATGACCCCGAAGGATCACTTTTTGATGACTTCGTACCGGGTGGAGGGGCCCTTGCCTTTTTTGACAAGCAGACCGCGCTTCACGAAATCCTGTAGGTCGTAGATGGCGGTCCGGGTGGGGAGTTGGCCGCCGACCAGTTCCTGGTATTCCTTGCGCGTGACGGTGCCCTGTTTCTGGATGGCGGACCAGGCGGTTTTTTGCCGGGCGTTCAGCGAAGGGGATGTGCCCTTTTTCCCGTTGGCCTCATGGGATTCGGAGGAGGCGGCAGACGATTCTTCCACTTCGTCCGCACTTTGGTCAAAGACGGGAACTTGTTCGCGTGCCGTTTCAGTTTCGTTTTCCAGACGGATCTCCTCGGCCTGGATGGTGTCGGATTCAACCATGATCGCGGCCCGAGTGATGCTGTTCACCAGCTCGCGAACGTTGCCGGGCCAGTCGTAGGACATCAGCTTGGCAATGGCTCCCTTGCTCAGGCCCAGGTTGGTACGTCCGGCCAATTGTTCGGCCTGTTGCAGGTAGTAGACCGCCAGGAGCGGGATGTTCTCCGGGTGTTGCCGCAGGGGCGGGGTCGCTATGGAGACGACCTTGAGCCGGTAGTACAGGTCTTCGCGGAAGGCCTTTCGTTCGATCAGGGAGGGGATGTCCACGTTGGTCGCGGCCACGATGCGCACGTCCACATCCAGTTCCTTGTCGCTGCCCAGTGGTTTGATTTTTCGTGAAGCGATGGCGCGGAGCAGGGATTGCTGCACTTTGGCCGAGGCGGACTGGATTTCGTCGAGAAAGAGGGTGCCCTTGTTGGCTTCTATGAATGCGCCCTTGCGGTCTTCCTTGGCTTCGGAAAAGGCACCCTTGACGTGGCCGAACAACGCATCGAGCAGGAGGTTTTCATCTAACGCACCGCAATTGATGGCAATGAATGGCTCTGCCGAGCGCTCACTGTTGTTGTGGGTCGCTTCGGCCACCAACTGCTTGCCGGTGCCGGTCTCACCGGAAATGAGCACATCCACGTCCGCTTGTGCCGCCTTGAGGATATTGACCTTCATGTTGGAAATGGCCGCACCCTGGCCGATGATTTCGGGAATTCGACTGAACTCGGTTTCGGCGAGCAGGGCGCGTTCTCTTTCGAGCGAGGCGCGTTCCTTTTTGTTCACGTTGAGAATGGCCTCGTCTCTGACTTTGATTTCCAGGACCTGTTCTTTGACTTTTCTGATGATGTTGTTGATGGAATCCTGGAGCCTGACAATGTCGAAGCCGCTGTACGGCAGGTGGATTTCCTCCATGGATTCGAGCGAATCCAGAGAATTCATCTTGTCCGCCAGGGCGCGGATCGGTTTGGTGAAAACACGCCCGAACCAGAAAATAAGAAATGAAATCAGAACAATAGCTCCGGCAGTGACCGAGAGCATCATATCCAGGTTCTTGTAGCCCGCCAAGGCGGGCAACTGGCTTCGGTCCACAAAGACGACGCCGCCGTAGACCATGGGCTGACCGTCCAGGGTGGTGCGGAAGATCACCGGCGCGTAGCTGAAATAGAAAGAGTCGACCACGGATTGTCTCACCCGTTCTTCCGGCACCACCTCGATGCCGTGTGTGCCCTTGTTGATCGTGTCCACTGCCTTCCAGTAGCGGGGATTGTTGTCATTGGGCCGGAAGGCCGTGCCATGGCCCCGCTTGCCGAGCGTTCCCTTGAAGTTCTCGCGGGCGAGGTAGGTGGTGAGTTCCGCGTTCGTTTTTTGCAGCGCTTCCGACTGGAAGAGAATCCAGCCTTCAGGATTCAGAAAATAACTGAATCGGAGTTCGTCGCTACGGGGAAACGCCCACAGCGGTGACTCCTTGGAATCGTACCAGGAGAGGATGTTGCGGAAGGTCGAGGCTTCCACCGAAAGGAATAAAATCCCGGGAGGATAGGTTCCATTTCCCGCAATATGCGTATAAAAACGGATGACATGGGACTTCACTTGGAGATTCGATGCCTGTCCGCCGGATATGGGGTGGGTGACTTCCATGATGCCGGACGGGATGACCTGCCCCGGCGTGAGTGTGTCGAGTCTGTCAAGCTCTTCGAAAGGCGAGGGACTGACAGCGCCGTATTCTTTTGGGGTCAATTCCCTGATGGTTTTCCCTTGCCGGACGAGTATGATCGGTTGGCCGCCCGAAGCGGGCAGGTAGCACAATTCGAGATACGGGATGGCTCCGGCACGCAGCCTTCTTTCCAGTTGGTTGCGCAGCGGGGCAACGGTCATTTCCCCTTGCGCGAAAAAGAGCAGGTCCTTTTTGCAATGGTCGAGGAATTCCTCCATCTCATGTGCCACGGCCAAGGTGTGCACCTTGACGGACCGTTCCAGGGCTATACCGATAAATCCTTCCGAAACCTTGTACGAGGCGTAGCCCGTTACCAACAGGATGACAACAATGGATGGCAGGAGGGCCACAAGCAGTTTGCCCCGCAGGCCCAATTTGGGCAATATTTTGGCAGCGAATCTGAGCGGTAGGAAAGTGCGTTTTTCGGTGGGTTGGGGATCATTCATGGGGTTCCTCCGGAGCGGTGTGGCCCGTGTTGCGGAAAAAAGAACTTGTCTCTTTTTTTATTCCGGTTATGCTCAGTTCTGCTTGTTGTCAATGGCTATTGTGGCACGATGATTGCTAAATCGGGGTGGATTTACTTGCGCAAAAGACACTCTTTGCGTGATTTTTTAAGTGTTTGGAATAAGTCATTATTTTGTAGCAGTATTTCGCAAAAAATCAGGCAGACTTCACATGAAGAAAGACATGTTGTTTTCCGGTGTTCACAGGCTGCTGTTTATCTCCATGCTCATTATCCCGGCAGTCCCTTTGCTGCTGGCTGCGGCCATAGGGTTCTATTCCTTCTCCCAGAC
This sequence comes from uncultured Pseudodesulfovibrio sp., assembly GCA_963662475.2. Classification (GTDB taxonomy): domain Bacteria; phylum Desulfobacterota; class Desulfovibrionia; order Desulfovibrionales; family Desulfovibrionaceae; genus Pseudodesulfovibrio. Next base: position 98,360 of record CAXXUE010000002.1, on the reverse strand, counting down.
TACGGAGCGGTTGGCTGTCAGTGCCATCCGGCAGACTGCAGTTGATCACAAGAAAATGATAACCGCCTTTCTTGACGAACGCAGGGGTGATCTCGAATCGTTCCTGGTCATGACTCCACCGGACATGCTGACCGGAAAGGGCGCGCAGAGCGAAATCGCGCTGATGCGGCAGGTGGCCGGTAACGTGTTCAGCGATTTGGGAGTCATTGATCCGGCCGGACGGCAGTCAGCCTATATCGGTCCGTATGATCTGGCGGGCAAGGATTATCGGACTGCTCCCTGGTATTTGGAAACTTTGAAAATGGGGTACTACATCAGTGACGTTTTCTTGGGATACCGGAACGTTCCGCATTTCGTGATCGCTGTGGCCCGGCGGTTTGAAGGGCAGACGTGGGTCTTGCGGGCAACGGTCAATTCGAGCCTGTTCGGACAGATTGTCGAGAAGGTCAGCATCGGCGACTCGGGTGAGGCGTATATTCTCAATGTTGACAATGTGTTGCAAACGCGACGGCGTTCGGGTGGAGGTTTGCTCGAAGCGGACGGTTCTTCATATCCCCGGCAGGAGGGCAGCGTCATGTCATTCATGGGCGGCGGGGCAGAAGGCAACGAATTTTTGTACGCATCCGCTTCGATGAACGACGGGAAGTGGCGGCTCGTTGTCCGCCAGAAGCGAGACGAGGCCTTTCGGTCCACCACGGAGGCCGGATACATGGTCCTGGTGATCCTGGCGTGCGGCGGGGTTCTCATTCTCGGGCTGGCATTGGTCGTCAGCCGACGGGTGGTGGATACACTGGATCGACAGGCTGCGGCCGTGGTCAAGCTTGAGAATCAGTTGTTGCAAGCGGCCCGTCTGGCCGAATTGGGCGAGATGTCCGCAGGGTTTGCCCACGAGATCAACAACCCCCTCCAGATCATGAAGACCGACCTGGCGCTGCTCGATATGACCGTCAACGACCTCATGGAAAAGGACGGGCACGAAGAGCAGTACGCAGAGATCAAGGATATCTCCGAGCAGTTCAAGGTTCAGATAGACCGGTGTGCCGTCATTACGCGGGAAATATTGCGTTTTGGAAGGCAGGATGCACCGGAATTGCAGCCCATAGACCTCTCGACCTACCTGCCCAAGGTCGGGGCCATGGTCGAGAACAAGGCCAACGTGCACGGCATCCACATGCAGTGCTATGTGGATGCGTCCGTTCCCATTATTGAGGCGGACCCCGGCCAATTGCAACAGGTCATGATCAACTTGTTGAACAACGCCATTTACGCTGTGGTTGACCGTCACGGGGCCAGTGGCGGAGAGATCGGCATAGCCGCCCGTGGCGACAAGAACGGCAACGCTGTGGTCACGGTGAAGGACAATGGTTGCGGCATGTCAGAGGACAATTTGGAGAAGATATTTGTTCCCTTCTTTACGACCAAGGCACCGGGGCAGGGAACGGGCATGGGGCTTTCCGTTTGTTACAGCATCATTGATTCTTTGGGTGGAGAGCTTTCGGTGGACAGTCACAAGGGACAGGGCACCGTGTTTACGATCACGGTGCCGGGGATGGAATCCTGAGTCCTGTCAGATGTCGTCTGCCAAAGGGACTACTCGGCTTGCGGCCGGTAGTGCGTCCTCATATTACCTAGTTCCCTGAGATATCCGCGATACCTGAGGAGATAGAAGGACAGGGCCTTGGAAAAGTTGCGGCCTACCAGGCCGTTGACAAAGAGCAGGGCAACCTCTTTCTCCTCGGCCAGAATCTGCTGGGAAGCCAGGAACACGTCCAATTCATCCTCGGTCATCTTGGTCATTGCCAGGTGAAGTGCCTCGCGCGCCCGGGGTTTGTACATCCTGATGTAGAGCAGGTCGAGTGCGTTGGCCATGAGTTCCGAAACGTGATCGGCGTTTGAAGCTCGCGAATGTTCGATGAAGGCCTTCGGGTCGTTGAGTTGATCGAGCATGTTCAGGTTCGGGAAAACGATTTCGAGCTGAGAGAACAGATCGAACACCTGTCGGATTTTTTCCGTGTAATCCCAATGCCGCATGGCGATGTTGTGACTGCGGTCAGCCAATCCCTCGATGAAGCCGGCCACGCAGTCGGAGGCGAGCTTCGAGATGACTGCGGCCCAGAGTTGCAGGGTCATGGCCGTATCCACGGCCCCGGACATCTGCAGAAATGAACCGACTGCCAGGTTGAAGGCAAAGGCCACCGGAATGGAAAGGACACTCCGGAAAAAATTCCCCATGGCCGCCTTTCGGGGCAATCCCCTGATCAGGTTGTGACTGGAGATGTAGACGCCGTTGGTCAGGGCCATGACGGTGTACAGCATGAGCGGATTGGTGGCGGTGTTAATGCCGAACCCTTGATCCAGGACCACGGATTTGCACAGCCAGTCGAGCAGCGGTACCGAGAATCCGGTGTATAGAAGGGAATCGGAAATACGGTCCCAATCAATGTAGTCGTTCCAGCGCAAAAGGGCGGAACGCCTGAGACCGCCGCCGCCGAGTACGGACTGGATGACGTTTCGCAGGCCGGTGATGCCAAACCAGATGACCCCGCCGAGATAGGCCAGAATCCACCATTCCTTGGTCAGGTAGAAGGTCAGGAAGGCAGGGATGAATCCCAATAGAATTTTGAGAGCATTCTTGAGAGAGCTGTTCAGTTTTCCCAGAGAAGGCTGTTCATTTTTGGTATTTTGTTCCTCGTACAGGCTTAATCCGTTGCCTTCCCGGCTTATGCCGCCAAGGGAAACGACATTGCCGCACGTGGCGTTCTCAATGCGGAATTCTGCCACGTGCCAGCGATGGTGTGTTGCGCAAAGCAAGGCGCGCAAACCTGGCAAACGACTGGCCGATTGCACGATTCTTCCCCAAAAGCCGGGTTTGCGCGGTGGCGGGATAAATTCCACGGATGCCGACACCGTGCCGACAACCGGAATACAGTTTGAACGCGCGCGGGAGTGGATTTCCCTCTGAGCCCGGAGTGGCAGAGTGTACGCAACGGCAAACCCCATGCCGTGTGATCGTGTGGAACGTCCGGTGGAGCCGCTGCCGATGGTTCCGCGCAAGGGGGTGCGCCGATAGTGTTCGAGCAGGCGATGAAAATCGGTAAGGATCGCTTTCAGCCTATCCGATCTCTCTGCGGCGTCAGGCCGGGGATCGGACTGCATTTCCTCAATGCCGTTGCGGATCATCCGCTTCAGGGTGACGGCGTTGTGTTCGTTTATGGCCTGTTGCAAACGGTTGAACGGTTTGCGCTGGATGACCTGCAATTCGGTGAGCGATTTGACGTTGAAGACCTCGAAATGAGTTATTCTTCCGCTACAATCATACAATATTTCAATCATATCGGCGATTTCAAGGCCGGAGAGTATGAGCGTCAGATGACTGCCCGGACAGGCCTGTCGGAGACGGGCGGTCAGTTCAGCCGGTGATTGCCGGAGATGCTCCGGGGCATCCGAGCCCGGGAGCAAAGCGTCCGGGTCCGGTATGTCCGGATTTTCCTTCGGGATGAGATATCGTTCCACAATGGTTTCAGCATCGAGCGAATCCAGCGATTCGAGCTGCATGGCTATGGCAGCCTTGGTGTCGTAATCTGCTGCGGCATATTGTTCCCGAAGCAGCGCGGTGTGCTCGATGAAAAGGGGCATGGCTATTTCGTGGATGTGGCTGCCGAGATGGAAAATCGATGGCTGTCCGGTTCCGATGACTCGGGCCACGTCGCTGTAGTCGATGGGGGGCAGAAGAATGCCGAATTCCTGGTGAATGGATTTGAGGTGTACTTCGTTGAATTGTTGGGTGACCGCCTGGACATAGCTTGTCCTGCGTTCCTGAACCATTCTACCCAACTGCATCAGTTCCTGCACGGCTTCCTGCTGGAAGAATTCGTCAATATCAGAATTATCCTGCAATCCGCTGGGGCTCCAGACTATTTTTATGGAGCGTCCTCGGAATTCCGCTCGGTATTCTATGCCTACACGAACGGTAACACCCAATATGCGGGCAGAAGCAAATAGCTCGCGTGCCACAGCCGGTTCAAGAAAGTCATAGTAGACCACGGTCAGGTGCTGGATGCCTTTGACCCATGCATCCATGATCAGGTGGGTTGCCGATTTGCGCCCTTTGCTATTGGCGTCGTGAACCCGGTCGTCAAAGGTGATCTGGTTCCATTCCTCGGGCATTTCAAGCAGGTGATATTTTTTGAGCTGCTTTCGCAGGAAGCTCACCTTTCCCATGGCGGCCAGGCGGAAATCGTGTGCCAGTTCCAGTTGTTTTCGTCCGTCGTCTCCTGCCCGGATGAGTTCCTTGCCGATTTGAATCAGTACGCGGGCGCGGTTGTTGCGCATGCTGCCGCGGGCGGCGGCCATGGTTTCGTCGCGCAAGGTCGTGAGTGCCTTGATGCGGTCGGATGACTGCTCCGACTTCAGGGACTGGAGCAGGTGCATGATCGCATACCCGATCCGAAGTCCCGGGTCCGCAGCCAGTTCCTTTATGCCGTGGGGCCTCAGGTACGGGGCCAGGATGGTCTTGAAGCGTGAACGGTCCACTTCCCGATTCATTAAATCGTTGAGTATTTCGAGAAGCTTATAGTCGTTGTTGTCGTAGTAGATGGAATGGGGGGGCAAAACCTTTCTCCCTTGTTGTGGTTGCGATTGATATCTTGCAGCAACCATGCCTTGCCAGGTTGTATCATTCCATACGGGGTTGTTTGTCAGCTTTCAACCATTGTCTTCATTGAATTTATCCATACTCAAGCCTCGTGTCGCGGCGAGTGGTTTCTTTGGCTTCTAATGGGCTTTTGCGTGTTTTTTGCGCGTTGCAAGGCCTATTTGCCAAAATCATTGCAAGAAAAAAGCAATTAAAAACAGATAGTTAAAATTGGCATGTTGGTTGCTAAGGCTTCGGCATGTTCACACAAAACGCTCAGGCCAAATGCATGGTGACGGTATGAAAAAGATGAGAATTTTACTTGTGGATGACGAAGAGCGGTTGCTTAGCACTACCAGGAAGCTTTTCGAGAAAATCGGCATCGAAGCGCTTACGGCCAATTCGGGTCAGGAAGCGTTGAATGTTCTGCAAACCCGGGACGTGGATGTCATCTTTCTCGATATCAAGATGCCTGGCATGGACGGCATGGAGACGTTGCAGCGCATTAAAAAGGATTACCCGCTTTCCGAGGTCATCATCCTGACAGGTCACGCCACCATGGAGACTGCGGTGGAGGGGCTCAAGCTGGGTGCGCTGGATTATCTCATCAAGCCGGTGAGCATGAAGGATTTCCTGAGCAAGGCTGAGGAGGCTTTTGAAAAGGTCAAGCTTCAGAAACGGAAAATACACTCTGCCCAAATGGCCGAATCCTCGGGTGGACAGAGTGAATTGGTTAGAAAATAAGGAGGTTGTAATGGTTAAAATCAAGGTCCTCATGGTTGATGATGAGGAGCGCTTTCGCACCACGACAGCAAAGATACTGGCTCGCAAAGGATTTGAAACAATTCTAGCGGAAAGTGGCGAGGAGGCATTGGACAAATTGGACCAGTCGCCGGATGTGGTCATCCTTGACGTGAAAATGGGTGGTCTGGACGGGCATGACACTTTGAAACTCATCAAGGCTAAATTGCCGGATATTCCCATCATCATGCTGACCGGGCATGGCGATGTTCCTGGCGCAAAAAAAGCCTATGAAACAGGTGCGTTCGACTATCTGGCAAAGCCCTGTGACGTAGACCTGCTGGGTGCCAAGATCAAGGATGCCTACGATTACGCCACCAAAGTGGCCTACATCGAAAAGCTGGCAGGCGACATCATGATCCCGCTGGAGCGGTATACGCAAATTCCGGTTGACAGCACGGTCCGGGACGCCATTCGGGCACTGGAAAAGGCCATGCGTCATCTGCTGGCCACCGACCGTCTCATGGACACCGGGCACCGGTCCGTACTGGTGACGGACATTGACGGAAGCGTTGTCGGATTGCTCAGTCCGCTGGATCTCATTGATGCGGTGAGGCCTGACTACCTCTCGGCATCAAAACCCTCTATGGCCGACAGTCTGCAATATTCGGCCATGTTCTGGCAGGGGCTTTTTACCTCACGGGTCAAGGAAATCATGGACAAGCCCGTGCGTGGCCTCATGTCCGAGACTCTCCCCGTGATTGATGCCAATGCCAATCTCATGGATGCGGCCAATACCATGGTGACCCTCCCTGCCAGACGTATGTTGGTACAGGCCAATGGTAGTGATGTCGGTATCGTTCGAGAGCAGGAGCTCTTTTACGAGATCGCCAAGATCATTTCATCCAGCTGAATTCATTGAAGCGCAAAACCTAGAGGTTACCCATGGCTCAACAAAAGAATAAAGCGACCGGTTACGACAAGTACGTCAATTGGAAGCTTTTCATATTTCCGGTGGTACTTTTTGCTGTAATTCTCATGTTACCCACCCCCAACGGGATGAAAGACGTGGGCATGCAGTACTCGGTCGGCCCCAAGGTCGTAACCAATTACCTGTGTCAGCAGCTCTTCCAGAAAAAAAGTGCGGATTGCGAACAATGGCAGCTTCTCACCGCCAGCATGATGGAACAGAATATGCGTATGGGCGCGCTTTCCAAGGACCGTTTGATGAAGCGCAACCTGAAGTGGGCGAAGAAGTACAAGATCCCCGCTGATGCAACAAACTTCAAGCGTGCCATGGACTACGTCAAGACCTCCGTCGCGGACGAGGCCTACCTCAAGTTCATGAAGGGCGCGTTTAACAAGAGAATGAAAGGCCTCAAGTACGACGAGCTATCCAAGGGTGAAAAGAAGAGCGCCGAAAAGGGTGCCTGGAAGATCAAGGTCGCCATCGCTCTGGTCGTGTTCGTTGTCTTCTGCTTCATGACCGAGTGCATCCCGCTTCCGGGCGTGGCGTTCTCCATCGGCCTGATTCTGGTCTTCACCGGGGTCGTGACCCGAAGCGAAGTGGCCGGTCTTTACTGGTCTGACGCCTGCTGGTTTATCATGGGTTCACTCATGTTTGCTGCAGCCTTCGTCAAGACGGGCGTGGACAAGCGCATGTGCCTGATGATGTTCAAAAAGCTGGCGGTGCCCAACGTCCGTTGGATCACGCTTATCTTCTTCATCGTCATCAGCCCGCTGGCCGCGTTCATTTCCGACCATGCGTTGGCCGCCATGTTCCTGCCCATCGGCATGCTGCTCTATCAGAACAGCCTGACCGATGAAGTCCCCGAGGACAAGGAATTGGCCAAGATGCTGATGATTGCCATTGCCATGGCGTGTAACATCGGTGGTCCCGGCGCACCTTCGGGCGGCGCACGCAACGTCATCATGATGACCTATCTGAGCGACATGTTCGGCATGGACATTGGGTACGCCCAGTGGATCGCCTATTGTATGCCGTTCGTGGTCGTCATGATCCCCATCACCTGGATCGTAACCAACATGGTCTTCAAGCCGAAAATCACCTCCCTGGCACCGGCCATGCGCCACCTCGAAGGTGAAATCAGCAAGATGGGCAAGTGGAACCGGAATCAGATCTGGGCAATGGTCATCTTTGCCGTCATGGTCTTCGGTTGGTTCACGGAAAAGGAATTCTACAACCTGGGTATCTACCCCATCCGCCTGGGCATTGGTGTCATCGCGGTTGCCGGTGCTGTGGCCTACCTGTTCGCGGGTGTTGTCAACTGGCGTGACTACCAGGAAAAGGTCGACTGGGGTGTTGTCTGGTTGTACGCGGGTGCCATCATCTTCGGTCGCACCCTGGACAAGACCGGCGCTGCCTACTGGCTGGCCCAGTCCGTCATCGATATGCTGGCCCCGCTCGGCATGGACCACGGCATCCCGCTGATGCTTACGTCCAACGGCCTGACTGCGGTTCTGACCAACCTGATGGCTGACGGCCCCGCCGCTGCCGCAGTTGGTCCCATCACCCTCAACCTGGCGAGTATCGTCCATCCCGGCACCACGTTCCTGCCGTTCATGGCCATGGCGACAGCAGTGGCATCGTCCTTTGCCTACTGCCTGATCATCGGCACCCCGCCGAATGCCATCGTCTATGCATCCGGCTACCTGGAACCCAAGGATTATATCCGGGTCGGACTTCCCATGTGGTTCATAGCCAATATCGTGATCGTCCTTCTGACGGCAGTTTACTGGTGCGGCATCGGGTTCGGCAGTTTGCCAGCCTTCTGACGCAATTGAATCAACATGCCATACCCCGGCGGCCCGCTTCAGGGCGGGCCGCCGGGCCACAACAAAGGAGAATACAATGAATGCCAATGAAAGTCAGGAACGCGCATTTGTCCACAAAAAGGGCGTGACCTATTTTACGAAGCAGACCGAACGACGGGTTCTTTTCATCATGACCTTGGCCATGCTCCTGTGGGGCATTGTCGACTACGCCAAGGATCTCATTTAACGATAAGGGGGGGGCATGGAAGCTACTTGCGAAAACGGTTCCCGGATGAATGCCAGGGAATATTTCGATACGATTTTTTCCGTTATGCGGTCGCCTATCAAATTCTTCGGATCGGTCGCTGCGGAGACCAGTTCGAGGCGCGCACTGTTTTTCCTGATGATTTCGGCCTTGTTCTATTGCTCGGTCAGCATGGCCTACTTTTTCGAGAACTCGCTCACCATGGGCGTGATCATGATGGTCAACGCGGTGGCGATGCCAGCTTTTGGTGCGGTCATCACCTTTATCCTTCTCGGCATGACCAGCATGGACAAGGTATCCTACGGCAAGGTCTTCAATATTTATGCGTACGCCAGCGGCGCGGTCATGGTGGTTTCCTGGATTCCGGGATTGGCCATTGCCATAGAGCCGGTCCGCGCCCTGCTCGTGGGTATCGGGCTGGTCAAGGCGGCCGGTACAACCAAGATCAAGGCGGCATTGATCGTTGTCATGACGGGCTTTCTGCTGCTGTTGTTTTTCTGGACCGCAGCGCCGCTGATTACCGAACTGCAAGAGTTGATGTGAGGATCACACCGTTTTTTTGCGCATAGATAATGAGGACATACCCTTCCCTCACCCCTCCAACCCCTGGCCGGGGGCACGCCCCTAGCCCCCGGTCCGGGCGCGGAGAAAGCCGCAGGAGAGCAGAGATGAAAAAGATACGTTTGCTGTTGGTGGATGATGAGAATGACTTCCTCACCGCCTATTCGCGCCGGTTCATTCGCCGGAATACGGAAATCGACATCGCGACCAGCGGCCTGGAGGCCCTTGAGAAAGTGCAGGCCAAAGCCTTTGACGTGGTGATTCTCGACGTCATGATGCCCGGAATGAGCGGCATAGAAACCCTGCGTCGAATCAAGGCACTGGACTCGACCTTGCCGGTCATCATTTTGACCGGTCATGCGAACTCGAAGGTCCTCATCGAAGGGATGGAGTGTGGGGCGTTCGACTACCTGCTGAAGCCAGTGGGAACCGATGAACTGTATTTCAAGGTATTGGATGCGGTCAAATCGCGTCGCCTTGCTCCCGCTTGAGTTGCGGCGGTGATGCCATGCAGACCCTTATCAAGAATATATTCAATCTCATCCGACGGGCACCGGCCGGAACGGCTGCTGCCGATCGGTTCCTTGCCAAGTCGGAAAACTTTCGTCTCTTGCTCGCCGCCAACAACGATGCCCTTGAACGCATGGGCGAGATGACCGAGGACGCGAAGTCAAATCGCGTTTTCGGCATGGCGCACGTCAGGGCGCAGAGCCTCAAGGTGGCGGCGTCGGTCCGCCAGATGATTGAGCGGTTGTGCCGCATGTGTCCGGGGAAATACGAACCGCTCAAGGATATTTTCAACCGCATCGTCATGGATATGGAGGCGGCGGTTGTCCTTCGCCCGGCCGAGTCGTCCGGCCCGTTGGTCCTGGGACTGGAGTCCGTCAGGGCGGAGTCCGCACTCGAAACCGGGTCCAAGATGGCCCTGCTCGGAGAGATCGGCGAAAAGCTGGATATTCGGATTCCCCTGGGATTTTCCATAACGGCTTCGGCATTTCGACTTTTCATGGACTCCACTGGTCTTGAGGACGAGATCAACCGTCTGATCCAGATAACGGACAGCAACGAGCTGGATGAACTCCGCACGCTGGAGGCGAACATTCGCCAGGCCATCGACATGGCGGCCATTCCGCCGGAACTTGAGGAGGCCATCGAGGCGCAGTGCAAGACGCTTATGGCCGGAAAGGAGAACCTCAGACTGGCCGTGCGCAGCAGCGCCCTGGGCGAGGACGCCGAGGACACCAGTTTTGCCGGACAATTTCTCTCCCTGCTCGGCGTCAGGCCGACAGACGTAACCGAGGCGTATCGGAGCGTGGTAGGGAGTATGTATTCGGCCACGGCCATGATCTACCGATTCAATCGCGGACTCCGGGAAGACGGAGTGGTCATGTGCGTGGGCTGTATGGAAATGATTGATGCCGTGGCCGGAGGCGTTGTCTATACGTGCAATCCCGTTTCCACCAGTGACACGGCATTGATAGTCAATGGTGCTTTCGGCCTACCCTGTGCCGTGGTGGACGGCTCCGCCCGGATTGACACCTGGCGGGTTGACCGGGATACCCTGGAGATTCGCGAGGCGAGAATTGCGGACAAGCAATGGCTTCAAAGCATGGCCCACGATGGCACTGTGACCCGGCATCAATTGGAAGGGCCGCAACGTTCCGCTCCCTCCATATCCGACGAGATGGTCACCCTTCTCGCCGGGATGGCGATGCGTATGGAGTCCCATTTCGGCCAGCCGCAAGATGTGGAGTGGGCCGTGGATCGGGATGGCCTTGTCTACATTCTTCAATGCCGCCCCCTGGCGGTTTCCGGACAGGCGGATGCGATTGAATTCGACCCGGAATATGACGAAGACGCGTCTTTTGTTGTCCTTACGTCCGCTGTCCCATCCAGTCCGGGTGTGGCTTCGGGCCACGTCTTTCTGGTGGAAACGGATGAGGACATGCTGCAATTCCCTGATGGGGGAATCCTGCTTACGCGCAATGCCAGGCCGCAATTGTCAGCTCTGCTGCCCAAGGCCGCTGCGCTGGTGGCCGAATTTGGCAGCTCGGCCAGCCATTTGGCCAACGTGGCGCGTGAATTTTCCGTTCCTGCCCTGATCGGCGCGCCCGGTGCGGTGCAACGGTTGTCCGATGTCGGCGTGGTCACGGTCAACGCCGATACCGGCAATATCTATCGCGGTATCCGGCAGGCACAGATTGATGCCGCAGGCACGGTAAAATCCTTGCCCAGGGAAAACGACGTGGTTCTGGCCCTGCGTCGGGTGCTTCCCTATGTGGTGCCTCTTTCTCTGACCGACCCCGACAGCGCCGAATTCACGCCTGAGGGGTGCACGTCTCTGCACGACATCACGCGGTATTGTCATGAAAAGGCCGTGTTCGAAATGTTTTCCGGCGGAGACCATCCCACGGCCAACGCGCGCAAGCTCAGGGGCGAGTTGCCCATGCATTATTGGCTGGTGGACATCGGCGGCGGCACCCTTGATTCCGGTGAGGGCGGGCATATTTCCCTGGACGATATCCTGTCCAATGCCATGCTGTCCCTGTGGCACGGCATGACTGCAGTGGAGTGGGAAGGGCCGCCCCCGGTCAACATGAGCGGTTTCATGTCCATTGTTTCCGAAGCCGCGCAGAATCCGGCTCTGACTCCGGGCGTGGCCAACGATATGGGCAGGCGCAACTATTTCATCGTGGGAAGGCATTACTGTAATCTCCAATCCCGTTTCGGCTTTCATTTCTGCACGGTCGAGGGCTTTGCGGGCGACGATCCGGGCGAGAACTACGCGTTGTTCCAGTACAAGGGCGGCGGGGCGGACATAGGTCGCCGCCAGACCCGGATCAGGCTTGTGGCGGGCCTGCTTGAGGAACACGGATTCATCGTCGAGGTCAGGGGGGATTCCCTGTACGCCCGGATGGAGGGCGTGGCCTGCGAGGTCGCGGAACAGGCCCTTGCCATAATGGGCTACCTGCTGGTGCATACCCGGCAGATAGACATGGTCATGGCCGACGGGGCATCGGAAGAGAGATATAGAGAAAAATTTAGCAAGGATATCAATGTGATACTTTCCGAACTGTCCGAAGCGTCGACCACGCGGAGGTGTGAGCAATGACGGATACGTCCTACGTCAGGTTGCGCTGGAATCTTATTCTGATGACCCTGGTGTTGTCTATTCTTCCTCTCTTTGCGCTGGGTTACGTTATCCATTCCGAGTTCAGGCAGTCGTATGAGGAAAAGCTGACCAGCAACCTACGCCTGGTGGTCAGCAACAAGCGCGACGCCATCGACATGTTTCTCAACGAACGGGTCGTGCAGCTCCAGATGCTGGCCGGGATGCATTCCTTTTCCCGGATAACGGACCAGAAATATCTGGAAGCAGTGTTCGACACCGTGCACGAGACGAGTCCCTCTTTTATTGACATAGGGGTCATTGGCCAGAATGGACGTCACGAGGCGTACAGTGGGCCATTTGACCTCAAGGATGTCAACTATCGGGATGAACCCTGGTTTCATCAGGTCATGCTCAAGGGGTTGTACATCAGCGACGTGTTCATGGGGTTCCGCAACTTTCCCCACTTCATCATTGCGGTGAAACGGCGGGAAGCGGGCCGGACCTGGATACTGAGGGCGACCATTGATTCTGATATCTTCACTTCGCTGGTCCGTAACGTCCGCTCCGGCCAGTTCGGGGACGCTTACCTGGTCAATCGTGACGGCGTGCTTCAGACGCCCTCGCGGTTTGGTGGCAAGGCACTGACCAGGGTGACTTTGCCCGCGAGCAGGGGAGTTGCCGGAGTGGATATCCTCGAATGGGACGAGGACGGGACGAGCCTTGTGGCCGGGATCACACCGCTGGCCCATACGGAATGGCGGCTGGTGGTAATAGAGAATCCCGAGGAGGAGCTTTCGCCCCTGCTCAGGACCCAGTCCCTGATATATATTTTGTTCGCGGCCTGTGGTCTGATGATCTTTATCGGGGCCTATCTCTCCGTGGCCTCGGTGGTCACCCGGCTCAAGAAGGCGGACAAGGAGCGTGCGTCCATGGACGCAGCGGTCATGCAGTCCAGCAAGATGGCATCGCTGGGCAAGCTGGCGGCCGGGGTGGCACACGAAATCAACAATCCGCTCTCCATTATCCGGGAGAGCGCGGGGTGGATACGGGATATCATAAACGACGGTGAACTGGGGGAATCCCAGGCTGTGGACGACCTGCAGGAAGCCACCAACGACATCGACCGGCATGTGGAAAGGGCGCGTACGGTTACCCACCGCATGCTCGGGTTCGCCCGCCGCATGGAGCCCATGCAGGAAGATGTGGACCTGAACATGCTGGCGCGGCAGACGGTCTCTTTCCTGGAAAATGAAATTCGCCACCGCAATATCGAGGTGGAATGTCAGTTTGATCCGAACCTGCCCCTGATCACCACCGATTCCAACCAGGTGCAGCAGGTCATTCTCAACCTGCTGGAAAATGCCATCGACGCCATCGGCGAGAAGGGGGCCCTGCATTTGGAAACTCAGGTGGAGGGTGATAATGTGGTCATGGACATCAGGGACAGCGGCGAAGGTATTGCCGAGGAAAACCTGTCCCGGGTGTTTGATCCCTTTTTCACTACCAAGGCCACGGGCAAGGGCACCGGGCTGGGCCTTTCCATCGTTTACAGCACACTCAAGAAGCTTGGCGGCAGGATTTCCGTGCAGAGTGAACGTGGTGTCGGGACCACGTTTACCATCTCCCTGCCCATTGTTCATTCCCACTTTCCCGGCCGCTTGGAGGAGTCATGGCCAGAATAAAGATCCTTGTCGTGGATGACGAATTGGATTTCCTGAAACTCATCAAAAGGCGACTGGAAAAGCGGAATGTCGACGTGAGCGTGGTTCCCGGTGGAAAGGAGGCCCTTGAATTCCTGGCGGAAAACCGGGTTGACGTGGCTATCCTCGACGTCCGCATGCCCGGCCTGAATGGTATCGAGACACTCAAGGAAATGCGGAAGCGGTTCCGGGACACCGAGGTCATCATGCTGACCGGCCACGGCTCCGTGCAGTCCGGCATCGAGGGCATGAGTCACGGAGCGTATGATTACATGCTCAAGCCGTTTTCCATAGACGATTTGCTGGAGCGGATACGGGCCGCTTGTGAACACTCCCAGTTGAAGCGGGGAAGCGGAGGGACTGCATGACGTTGCCCAAGGCCAGACGGATAGTCAGGCTGGGGCAATATGTTGCGCCCTCGGTATTCCTGGCACTCGCGGCTATTGCCTGGAGACGGCCTTCGGCGGGAATAGAGATTGCTGTCCCCGTTGTCGCCACATTGGCGGCCGTCGGGATATGGCTGTTGATGCGAACGACCGACCAATGGTTGGGCCACGTCTGTCAGGAACAGTCCGAGCTGGGCAATCAGCTCATTCAGTCGCAAAAGATATTGGCCCTGGGGGAAATTTCCACGGGCATCGCCCATGAGATCAACAATCCGTTGAATATCATCATGCAAGAGGCCGAGTTGATGCGGGTGGATCTCAAGGAGGAGGTAACTCCGGAATCCCTGGAGGAAATCCGGGGGAGCCTGGATGTCATCCTGAAGCAGGTGGAACGATGCTCCGATATCACGCACAAGCTGCTCGATTTCGCACGTAATCGGGTGCCCATCTCCCAGGTTGCGGACATCAACCGGTTGGTCGAAGACATGTTGGGGCTGCTCGAACGCGGAGCTGGCCCGAAGATTCAGATAATAAAGGCTTTCGACAACAACTTGCGCCCGGTCAAGACCGATCCGCCGTTGTTGCGTCAGGTGTTTCTCAATCTGCTGATAAACGCAGTCCAGGCCGTGAATAACGACGGGATAATCTATGTGACCACGTATTGCGAGGGGGCCATGGCGTGTGTGGAGGTCCGCGATACCGGCCCGGGCGTGGCTCAGGCCGACATCGACAGAATATTCAATCCCTTTTTCACGACCAAGGCACCCGGCGAGGGGACCGGCCTCGGGCTTTCCGTGAGCCTGCGTATCGTCACGCAACTGGGGGGGGAGATCGCGGTCCGTTCCGAGTTGGGGAAGGGTGCTGCCTTTATCGTTCGCATTCCATTAAAAGCATGAGAGGTTGCCATGAAGACTGCGGCACGAATCCTTTTGGTCGATGACGAAGACCGGTTCCGGAAGAGTATGCTCCGCCTGTTGGCGGAACACGGCCACGTTGTTGATGAGGCCCCGGACGGACCGACCGCCATCAAGAAGCTGGAGAGCGGGGATTTCGATGTGGTCCTGCTCGACCTGAAGATGCCCGGCATGAGCGGCGAGGAGACCTTTCGGGAGATTCGGCAGCGCGGGTTTGACGTCGAAACAATCTGTCTTACGGGGCATGTCTCGGTGCCCGATGCCACGAAACTCCTTCAAAAGGGGGCGTTCGATTATCTCCTGAAGCCGGCATCCGTGTCGGAAATATTGGAGTGTGTCAGCCGGGCCATGGAATGTAAGTTGTTGCGAAACCATGAAATTCAGGTGTCCCATCTCCTCGGATTTTCCGATGAATGACGGCGTTCGGCATCTGGGGTGGAAGAATATGACGGAGAAGATTCATGGGTGATTTTGCGTACGAGAATCTGGGGATATGTTATTGGAATGGCACCATGGGGCCCTTCAACGTGGGGGTGGTCGGTTCCGGATCGGCATTGGGTATCCTGGTGGACATCGTCTACAACGAGGCGTTTCGTGAATTTCTGCCGGAGATGAAGCTGTGTGCTGTGAGCTGCCCTGACGGGGTCGAGGTGGAGGCCTGCTTGAGCGAGGTGTCTTGTCCGGTATACACGACCTGGGACGAGATGGTCGCGAGTCATCCTGAAATCAATCTGGTGGTCGAAATGACCGGGGATATGGCTGTGCTGGCGCAGTTGCGCCGGGCGTTGCCGAATTCCATCTCCCTGATGGACCATCGGCAGGTCGTGTTTTTCTGCGGTCTGCACGACATGGCGTTGGTCAAGAGCAACTACATGAACCAGATGGATCATCAGCGTACCCTGATACAATCAATCATCGACGAGATCCGGGAGGATATCTTTCTGCTCGACAAGAGCGGCAATGTCGTGGATTTGAACCGTATTGTCTGGCAGCGGGCGGGTGTTTCCCGGAAGAGTCTGCTGGGCAAGCCGTGCTGGAACGCGGCCCGTCTGCGGGACGGCTCCTGCTTTTGCAGCCATCTCGACCCGATCTGCCCGTTTCACAAGACCCTGCAGAGCGGCGGAAAAGAGGAATCCCTGGTTACACGGGTCAACGGAAGCGGCCTGCTCCAGTATTATCGGCTCTATGCCTATCCCATCTACGACATTCGGGGAAACATGACGCACATCATGGTCATGCATCGGGATATCACGGAGCGGACCCATCGGGAGAAGTATAAGCAGCAGCGGGATCAGTTTGCTGTTATCGGCGAGATGTCCACCTACCTGGCCCACGAGATCCGCAACCCGCTTTTTGCGGTGGGCGGGTTTGCCAATTCCCTGTTGCGGTCCCCCGGACTGGGGGAGAAGGAGCGGGAAAAGGTGCAGATCATCGTCAATGAAACCAAGCGGCTGGACCGGATGCTCACCAATATGCTCAATTTTGCACGCTCCTCACACGCGCCGGGAGGTTCCGTGGACATCCTGAGCGTCTGCAAGGACGTGGGCGAACTGATGGATATTGGCTACGGTCAGCAGGGGTATAGCGTGGAGGTCGTGGCGGACGAAGTCCTGCCGTCGGTTCAGGGTGACCAGGACGCCATCAAGCAATGTCTGGTCAACCTCATCAAGAATGGCATTGAGGCCATGCGCAACGGCGGTGTCATCACCCTTGAGATCGGCCTGGAAAAGGGCGAAGTTCTGATCAAGGTCATGGACCAGGGTATCGGCATGAGCGAGCACGAGCAGGACCAGGCCTTCAATCCGTTCTATTCGACCAAGGAAGGCGGCAGCGGCCTCGGTCTGCCGATGATCAAGAAGATCATTGAGGAGTGCGGCGGCCATGTGGAGTTGGCTAGTGTGCCCGGCGAGGGCACCACCGTCTCCTTGTTCCTCTGTCCGGTTTTGGATGTGGAGCCTCCTGTCAAGGCAGCTGTCATGCCCAAGAATTGATATTCTTTGGTGAAAAACGCCCCCGCATCTTTTGGGTGCGACAACCGGCGCGACTGTGAAGGCGGCCTGGATTTTTCTTGCACTGTTTGCACAATGCGTGCAATTTTTAGCGCAATTACTTGCACTTATTGCGCTGTTCTGATTGTTAAGATTTAATAAATTCTTTTAAATACAATGTGTTACAACTTGGCACGTCCCATGCTTAGGTGAGGGTAGGGAAGGCGATGCACGCTTCTTCCAAATTACATCACACTTAAATAACAAGGAGACGACATGACCAAGAAGAACATTACCACAATGGCATTGTCCATGGTTCTGGTCCTGGCTGTGGCAGGATTTGCTGCTGCAGGTCCGGGTTATGGCCGTGGCGCCTGTGGCGGCCAGGGGCCCAGGGGCCTGTACAGTCAGTTGACCCCGGAAAAGCAGGTGGCTGTAGACAAGATCGTTGAAAGCTACCGTCCCAAGTTCGATGAAGTGAGAACCTCCCTCCAGGCCAAGCACGCCGTGCTCCAGGCCATGATCAACGGCGGCCAGGCCGACGAGAAGAAGATCACCAAGCTCACTCAGGACATCAACACCCTGCGTGATCGTATGGTCGACCTGAACAAGGCCATGCGTGACGAATTGACCAAGGAAACCGGTCTTGAAATGGGCGTGGGCAGGGGCTTCGGTCCCGGCAACGGCCAGGGCCTCAACTGCGGCGGCCCGGGTTCCGGCCCTGACAACTGTCCCGGTTACAGCCAGGGGCGCGGTCAGCGCGGTGGCGGACCCCGCTGGCAATAATTTTCCGATAAACCGGAAAACAGGATTGCACGGGACGGTTTCTCATGGGGAGAGGCCGTCCCGTCATTTGAAAATAATGCACTGCAATGCGATGAAAAATCAGGTATATTGCTCGGAGAGCATGGTTGGGAGTGTGCCTGCTCAACCATAAGATTCAGGAGAATCCGTTGTTACGTAAGATTACTTCGCTGACCACCCTGCTTTCCTTCATTGTCACGCTGATCACCAGCGTGGTTTTGTACATTGTGCCCCATGGCCGGGTGGCCAACTGGGCCGATTGGACTTTCTGCGGCATGACCAAGGACGACTGGGGCGGTACCCACACCACGGTGGGCACCTTGTTCGTTATCGCGGGACTCCTCCACATCTGGCTCAACTGGAAGCCCATTACCGCCTACATGAAAAACAAGGCGCGTGAGCTGGTGATTATGACCCGACCCATGGTCGTCAGCCTGGCGATCACGGTTTTCGTTTTCGCGGGGACCCTGCTCGGGTGGCCGCCCATGCAGCAGTTCCTCGACTTCAGCACCGCCATCAAGGAGGGGGCCGTGGCAACCTACGGCAATCCGCCCTACGGCCATGCGGAGGACAGCCAGCTCAAGAAGTTTTGCGGGTATCTCGGACTCGACGCAGGCAAGGCCATGGCCGTCCTGCGCAAGGCCGGATACACTCTGGACAAGGACGAGAGCACCCCGATCAAAGACATCGCCCGGACCAAAGGGGTCAGCCCGCAGCAGGTCTTTGACGATATCCGGGCCGGACTTGGCGGCGACCCGTTCAAGGTCCTGCCTGCCGAACCGCCTCAGGGGCTGGGCAAGCTCAAGCTTACCGACGTGTGCCAGACCTTCGGCCTTTCCGTGGACGATGCCCTGGCCCGGCTCAAGGCCAAGTCCTTCAAAGCCGATGCCGACATGACCCTCAAGCAGATCGCTACGGAAAGCGGACAGATGCCCCGTGACGTATACAACGCGCTTCGGGGGCAGTAAGGTTCATCATGGAAGTTCATTCTCTTGGAAAGGAAAAAGGCCCGTTGGTCGCCTTGGTTCTGGCACTCATCGTGCTGGGGCTGGGGAGTCTGTACCTGACCTGGCGGTCCATTGCGCACCAGCGTGAGATTGTGGAGGACCACATGATCATGACCGGTTCCTCTATCCTGCGCGGTGTGGAGAACAACCTGTCGCGCTTTCGGCGTTCCCTGCGCATGAATCCCCAGGCCGCGCCGATTTTTCCGGCCATGGCCGAGGAGCTTTTCACCGAGCTTTCCCGTTCCGAGGATATTGAATTCATCACCCTGCTCGGCACGGACGGCACCCCTGTCGTCACCTCGGGCGAGGACAAGAAAAAACCGATAATCAACCTGCCTGACGCCGTTGCTCACGGTTTGGAACCGGGCCGCGCCTGGCACGTCATGGCCCAGTTCGGCAAGCGTGCCGTGCTTATCTCCGGGCTGATGGTGGACCCGGTCGTGGCTGCCCTTTCCAGGGGTGAGAACTTTCGGCCCGGCAAGGGTCAGAGTTCGGACCAGGGCATGGGCCAGGGTATGGGGCGTGGCATGGGACGCGGCCGTCCGCCCGAGGTCAGTTCGCTGGATTCCGCGCCTGTGTACCTTGTGGTCGGTCTCAACGCCGAAAAGCATCTGGCCCAGTTCCGGCAGTACCGCCGGGCCGCCATCTATCAAACCGGCTATGTCTTCCTGGCCGCCGTGGTGCTCTGGTCTCTGGTTTTCGCCTATCTCAAACGGCGCGGCGAGGGGCGCAAACTCGTGCGCATGGAGCGGTTTCAGAACAAGCTGCTCGACAACATGCCCGACGGACTGGTCACCCTGGCCGAATCCGGCGAAATTCTGGCCGCCAACCGTTCGGCCAAGAAATTGCTTGCCCCGCAAGGGGAGCCCGTGCCGCCCGAGATTCTCGGCGTCAGCTGGAGCAGCTTTTCCTTTGGCCTCAAGACCGGGGACGCCCCCTACGCCTGGGAACAGTACGACTACCAGGGCCGACAGCTCGAAATCCTTTCCCTGCCGCTTCAGGCCAGCGATGAGGAGGCCGCGCCCGAACTCGGCCAACATCTGGTGCTCATCCGCGACCGCACCGAAATTCGTTCCCTGGAAGAGGACCTCAATGAGGCCAAGCGTTTGGCGGCCATCGGTTCCTTGGCTGCGGGCGTGGCCCACGAGGTGCGCAATCCCCTCAGTGCCCTGCGCGGGTTTGCCCAGCTTTTTGCCACCAAGCTCAAGGGGCAGGCCCCCTTGGATCAATATGCCGCAACCATGGTACAGGAGGCGGACCGCCTCAATCGTGTGGTCACGGACCTGCTCTATCTGGCCCGTCCGCGCCAGCTCGATCCCGTGGCGGTCGATCTGGTCAGCCTGGGAGAGTCCCTGGGCCAGCTCATGCGATTTGATTTCGAGGACAAGCAGGCCGCGCCCGAATTCGAGTTCGGCACCGAGACGGTTTACGCCGACCCGGATGCGCTTCGGCAGGTGTTGCTCAATCTGATATCCAATAGTCTCGACGCCATGGCCGATTGCGACGACTGTCCCAAGCCCGGCTGCGTCCGGATCACTTCCAGCCCCGGGGATGGTGGTGTTTGGCTCACCGTGGCCGATGACGGTCCCGGCATGAACCCGGATATCAAGGGCGACGTGTTCAAGCCATTCGTTACCGGAAAGAAGACCGGCACCGGACTGGGCCTGGCCATCGTCCAGAACATCATGCGCGTCCACAAGGGCAGGGTGGTCATCGATTCCGAGCCCGGCAAGGGCGTGCAGGTGCAGTTGTTTTTTCCCGACAAAGAGAACGAGGAATCCTAGATGGAAGATCGTACAGTACTTATTGTGGACGATGAACCCGGTCACCGGATGATGGTCCGGGCCGTGCTCGAAGACGACGGCTGGACCGTGCTGGAAGCGGATTCCGGCGAGCGGTCGCTTGCCGTGCTGGGCGAGGCTGCTGAGTCGGATACCTTCCCGGACGTGGCCATGGTGGACATGAAGATGCCCGGCATGGACGGCATGCAACTGCTCAAGGAGTTGCAGATCCGGCGGCCCGGCATGCCCGTGGTGCTCCTGACCGCTTTCGGCAGCGTGGGCAGTGCGGTGGATGCCATGAAAAAGGGCGCGTTCGACTACCTGACCAAGCCTGCGGATAACGACGAGCTGACCGCGGTCATGGGCAAGGCCTTTGAATATTACCGGCTGGTCAAGGAAAACGTTCGGCTCAAGGCCCAGGTGGGCGGCGAAGCGGATTTCATCGGTGCGAGTCCCGGCATCGAGCGGGTGCGCGACCTCATTTCCCAGGCCGGTCCGGCCGAGGCCACCGTGCTCATTCTGGGCCAGTCCGGCACGGGCAAGGAGCTGGTGGCCGAGGGGTTGCACCGGGCGTCTCACCGGATCAATCGACCCCTGATCAAGGTCAACTGCGCGGCCCTGCCTGACGACCTGCTGGAGAGCGAATTGTTCGGCTATGAGAAGGGCGCGTTTACCGGCGCGATCAAGGACAAGCCGGGCCGTTTTCAACTGGCCGACGGCGGTACACTTTTTCTGGATGAAATAGGTGAGTTGCCCGGAGTGCTTCAGGCCAAACTGTTACGCGTGCTTCAGGAAAAGACCGTGGAGCCGCTGGGGTCGGTCAGGACGATCAAGGTGGATACGCGCATCATCGCGGCCACCAACCGCGACCTGAAGAAGGAAGTGGATGCCGGACGGTTCCGCGAGGATCTCTATTATCGGCTGGCCGTGCTTGAGATCCGCATCCCGCCGCTTTGCGAGCGAAAGGAAGACCTGCCTTTGCTGGTCAGCTTTTTGCTTCGGCGGTTGGGCAACAAGAACAACAAGATTATCCGCACGGTCACGCCCGCGTTTCTGGATGCCCTGTCCGGCTACGATTGGCCGGGCAATGTGCGCGAACTGGAAAACGTGTTGGAACGCGCCCTGATTCTTTCGCGGGCCGATGCCCTGGGCCCGGACCTGTTGCCGTCCCAAATCACCGGGGCGCGTGAAGCGGCCATGAACATGAGCCTGGACATGAACGGGGATGCGGAATTCGGTGGAGCGCCCCATGGGATGTCCTCGCCCGCATCCCTGGAGGAGGCTGAGAAGCTGGCCATCATGCGCGCCCTGGAAGAAAACGGCAATCACCGTGAGCACACGGCCGATGCCCTGGGTATCAGCCGCCGCACCTTGCAATACAAGCTCAAGAAATACGGACTGACGCGGCGATGACCGGTGTTGTAATTTGACAATCCTTGCGTTCGTACCGCATGGTCACCCGGTGGGAAAACTGACCGTTGAAACCTTCATTCTCGGGCCGGAAGAGTCCAATAGCTACCTGTTGAGTTCGGGTTCCGATGCCGTGGTCATTGATGCGGACACTGACCAGGAACGTCTGGTGGAGCGCATCGAGACCTCCGGGCTCAATTTGCGGGCCATCTATGTCACCCACTTTCACCTCGATCATATCGGCGGGGTGCGCGAGCTGCACGAACGGTTCGGCGCGCCGGTCTTTGCCAGCGGTGCGGATGTCTTTCTCAAGGACTATCCCGTGGAGCAGGGCGGGTTTGCCGATTTCGCCGAACTGGCGGATTTCCCTTTCGAGCCCATCGGGCCGGGGCCGAGGACCGTTCTCGGCCAGACCATGATGGTGCTTGACACGCCGGGCCACACGCCGGGGTCGCTGTCCTACTTCTTGCCGGCCAGCGGGTGTGTGTTCGTGGGTGATCTCCTCTTCATGATCGCGGTGGGACGCACCGACCTGCCGCGTGGTGACGGGAAGCAGTTGCTTCAGTCCATCCGCTCGCGCATTTTCATCCTGCCGGACGACACCCGCGTCTATTCCGGTCACGGCCCCATGACCACCGTGATCCACGAAAAACTGAACAATCCCCATTTCATTTTTTGACCGTCGGGACATTGCACTAAGCTCCATTTCGTACAAACCCCTTTTTCTTCCCGGCGTTTTCGCTTATAATAAGATTCTGGACTGTTCCCGAACCATACAGGAATGCATTATGGCAGAAGAAACCGCCACCACGGAAGTTGAAGTCGCGCCCGAGTCCCTTGAAGCCGCGAAAAAGTTATTGATCAGACGGTTCAAATTCATAAAAAAGCCGGACGAAGCCCTGAAGCGTCTTGCTCGGCTCGGAGCGAAACATGTGGCCAAGGACATGACGGTTGCACCGGAGCGCTACGCCCCCAGGCCCATGGCCCCGGTGCCCGAAGTCCAGTCCCTTGATCCCCTGGACATCCTGCGCAAGGAACATCAGCTTCCCGCGCTGCCTCAGGTGTTCCTGGAGTTGCAGCAGGCCATCAACGCTCGAAACACCTCGGCCAAGGACCTGGCCGTGATCATCAGCCAGGACCCGAGCCTGACCGCCTTTCTCCTGCGCATGGTCAACTCCGCCTTTTACAGCCTGCCCATGCAGATCGACACCATCTCGCGCGCCGTCACCGTGGTCGGTGTGAATCAGCTTTCCACCCTGGCCGTGGGTACCTCGGTGATGTCCCTGTTCAAGGATGTGCCCGCCGAAGTGCTCGACATGGAGCAGTTCTGGAAACATTCGTTGACCTGCGGCCTGATCGCCCGTCGGCTCTGCCGCATCACCGGCAAGGGCGACCCCGAGCGCGCCTTTGTGGCCGGGTTGCTGCATGACATAGGCCAGCTCATCCTGCTCCAGTCCGAACCGGAGCGGGCCTCTGCCGTGCTCTCCCATGCTCGATCCCGTGACGTGCTGCTTTATGAGGAGGAAAAGACCCTGCTCGGGTTTGATCACGCCACCCTGGGCGGTATGCTGCTCAGAAAATGGAATTTTCCCTTCGTGCTCGTGGCCTCGGTTCTCGAACACCACCACCCGAAGGAAAAGCAGAAGGAAGCGGAACCCGGCCTGGTCCACTGCGCCGAGACCATCGCCACCGGACTGGGCATCGGCTCCAGCGGTGAATATTTTGTCCAGCCGCCCGACCCGGCCATATGGGAATCCATGGAACTCACGGCCGACCGCATGGACGAGATGATCGAGGACCTGGACGAGGAGCTTGACGAAGCGTTCGGCGTGCTCATCAAGGTGTAGTCCGATTGACAGGAGGCGCAAAGATATTTACTTCTGCCTCCCAACATACTCTTACGGAGATATATTCCCATGCGTGAAAAAGTAGAAACAGTGCTGGACAAGGTCCGCCCCATGCTTCAGTCCGACGGCGGGGATGTGGAACTCGTGGACGTGACCGACAAGGGGATCGTCCAGGTGCGGCTTACCGGTGCCTGCAAGGGGTGCCCCATGTCCCAGATGACCCTGAAAAACGGCATCGAACGCATCATTCTCAAGGAAATCCCGGAAGTCAAAGGCGTTGAAGCCGTCTGATCCGGCCTCTGCTGGCTGATCCTGTTACTGGAAGGGGCGAATCGCTCTCCGGCGCAATGCTGTTGTGTCGGTGGCCGAGTGGCCTCTTTCGTTTCGGTGTTGATCCGCTCTCCGCAGCCTCTCGCGGGGCGCACGGTAACATTCCCCCAAGGAGAATTCATACATGACCAAGATAGTTTCCCGGTTCGCGCCCAGTCCGACCGGTTATTTGCATATCGGCGGAGCGCGCACCGCTCTGTTTTCGTGGCTGCTGGCCCGTGCTTCAGGCGGCGAGTTCCGCCTGCGCATTGAGGATACGGACCGGGAGCGGTCCACCCAGGAAGCCACGGATGCCATCATTGATTCAATGAAGTGGCTCGGGCTTGAACACGACGGCGAGATCGTGTTCCAGTCCACCCGGGTTGCCCGCCACAATGAGATCATTGACCGGCTCATCGAGACCGGCCATGCCTATTACTGCCAGTGTTCCAAGGAAGACGTGGACGCCATGCGCGAAAAGGCCATGAAGGAAGGCCGCAAGCCCAAGTACGACGGCACCTGCCGCGACAAGGGGCTGACTTCCGGGGCGGTCCGGCTCAAGGCGCCTCAGGACGGGGCCACCGGGTTTCTGGATATGGTCAAGGGGTTCATCTCCGTGGAAAACAGTGAGATGGACGACCTGATCCTGCGGCGCAGCGACGGTACGCCTATCTACAACCTGGCCGTGGTGGTGGATGACCACGACATGGGCGTGACCAACGTCCTGCGTGGCGACGATCACGTCAACAACACTCCGCGCCAGATCCTCATCTACAAGGCCCTGGGTTGGGATGTGCCCCAGTTCGGCCATGTGCCCATGATCCTGGGGCCGGACAAGAAGAAGCTTTCCAAACGGCACGGCGCACTTTCGGTCATGGAATACGAAAAAATGGGCTACCTGCCCGAGGCCGTGACCAACTATCTGGCCCGGCTGGGTTGGTCTCACGGCGACCAGGAGCTGTTCTCCATGGACGAGATGGTGGCGTTCTTTTCCGAAGGCAACCTTGGTAATTCGCCCTCGGTGTTCGATCTGGCCAAGTTCGAGTGGGTCAACGGTCAGTACATGCAAAAGGCCGATCCCGAGCGGTTGGCCGACCTGCTCATGGATTTTCTGGCCCGCGAGGTGGGTGAGGAAGAGGCCGCCAACGTGGACCGGGCTACCTTTGTCGCCGTGGCTCCGCTGCTTCAGCCTCGGGCCAAGTCCCTGGTGGACATGCTGGAACAGGCCCGTCCCTTCATTGTGGATGCCTCTTTCCTGGCGTATGACGAGAAGGCAGTGAAGAAGTTTCTTACTGACGAGACCAAGCCGATGTTGTCTGAGATCGCGGAGCGTATCGCGGCATTGGACGAGTTCACGGAGCAGTCCCTGGAGGAAGTGCACCGGCAGTTCCTGGAGGACAAGGACATCAAGTTCAAGGTCATTGCCCAGCCCATCCGTGTGGCCATCATGGGCAAGACCCAGTCTCCCGGTCTGTTCGAGACCATGTTGGTGCTCGGCAGGGAGCAGACCCTGGCCCGGATCAAACGGGCGGTCGAACTGTAATCGGCTTGTCATGGAAAAAACCAAAAGGCCCCGTCGAAGTAATTCGGCGGGGCCTTTTGGTTGACTGCGGGCCTCCGGTCGGGACTGAATCGACCGAAGGCCCGGCTTGAGGGGAGGTGTGTGCGTTCTGGAAATGTGTTGCTTATTTCAATTCTTCCTTCATCCGGGCGAAGGTTTCCTGGTCTATTTCACCTGCGGCATAGCGGCGTTTGAGCACGTCGTGCGGGGAGGGCGCACCCGTGTTGGTGGCAGGATGGTGGAACGTTCTGACAATGAAGTAGACGATCATCCCGATTAACAAAAGCTGGATGATTCCACCAAAGGGGAAGGAAAACCCGCCCATCCATGTACCGCCGCCATGCCAAACTCCAGGGCCGCCGCACCCAATGCCGAACGCTGAGGTAAAGTCCATACCGTCACTCCTTTTCTATTGAAGATGCATAGGGCGTGCCAATAAAAATAGTCAATGACCTTGAGGTGTTAATTGATTAGCGGGTCCTGTGGGATGTGCACTTGTGCATATTCTTGCCCGTGGGTGGGAAGAATGTTGCACACGGTCAGGTGACGGGAAGTTCGATGATGAAGGAGGCACCTTGGCCGAGCGTGGATTCCACCCAGATGGTGCCGTTGTGGTGCCCCACGATTTCGCGGCAGATTGCCAGGCCGAGCCCAGCACCCTTGGGTTTGTTGTCGGCCGGGTCCAGGTTGCTGATCTGATGGAAAAGGTCGAAAATGCGGTCTTGCTCCTCTTTGGGGATGCCCGGCCCGGTGTCCTTGACCTGGATTCGGATCAGGCCGGTGGCTGGAGCCGTGGCTGTCAGGGTGATGGTCCCCTTTTCCGTGAACTTGGCCGCATTGGTCAGCAGGTTGAGCAGGACCTGGAGCATACGGTCCGGGTCCACCGCGATGTCGGGCAGGTTTTTCTCGGCCTTGGTGATAAGGGTGAGGTCCGGGTTGTTGGCGAACTGGCCGCTCACGGCGGTCGCTGCCCGATGGATCAGTTCGGCGGGATTGATTTTTTCTTCGTGCCATTCGGTGTAGCCCATCTCGATCTTGTTGAGGTCGAGCACGTCGCCAATGAGTCGGGACAGCCGGTCGCCTTCGTGGAGCAGGATGTTCAGATCTTCCACGATCTGTGACCCCTTGGTCAGGAGCTTATGGTCGCCTTTGGCCAACGGCCAGAAATATTTTGAGAAATTTTTCAAGATGAGTTTGGAGAAACCCAGCAGCGAAGTCAGCGGGGTGCGCAATTCGTGGGAAACCGACGAAACCAGGGTAGACTTTGTCTGGTCCAGCTCTCTCAGCCGTTTGTTTATATGTTCCGCCTCTTCCTTGGACTGGCGCAGACGTTTTTCCATTTCCTTGCGGTAGGTTATGTCGCGGGCGACCCATACCACGGTGCCACTCTCGCCGTCGTCGCTTCCGATGCGGGAGGTCCGGCTTTCAAACCATGCCTGACCGACGTGCCGAGCCATGGTGTATTCCATCTCCTGGCTTCGACCCGTGGCAATGGTTTTTTGAATGACATTGAGAGCCCTGTCTGCCAGTTCCTTGTCGTGGACTTCGTGAAGCAGGCGACCCAGCATATCCTTGCTCTTGAGGATCAGATCTTCCTCGTAACCCGGATAGATGTCGCGGTAGCGGCCATGCCAGTCAAAGAGAATGATCCGATCAGGAAGTGCTTCGACCAGGGCCTGGATTCTCCCTTCCTTGTCCTCCAGGGAGAGGTTGGTCTGCTCCAGTTCCCGGATCTTCTGCTTGATGGCGTGACGCATGGCATCAAAGCTCTCGGCCAGGCTGCCGATCTCGTCCTGCCGATCGGTGCGAATGGAGATGTTCAGGTTGCCCTGGCGCAGGGCGTTGGCCGTGCGGGTGAGTTCGGTCAGGGGATTGGTGACGTGCTTGCGCGTGTAGCCGATGATGGCCAGCGAGGTGAGGATGATGCACAAGGCCGAGCCAAAGATGAACATGGCGGCGATCTTGTTTTTGCGGACTCGCACGCCCCGTGTGTCGACTTTGATATAGACGTGAAAAAACGGCTTGGCTCCCTTGTAGGCCCGAAGCGGAGTGATCGAGATGATGGCGTGGTGCCCCTTTGTCGTGTCTGTGGCGAGAATGGTTTTTTCGGCACCGGCCAGGAGGTCCGGGATTATTTCGGAGACGTCGAAGATGGTCTTCCCCACCAGCTCCGGGCGGAAGGCATAATAGATGCGGCCACCCGCGCCGATGACCATGGCATCGAGGAACTCCTCGCCCACCAGCTCCTTCATGACGTCTTCGCTGCCCACGGATTCGTAGCGCAGGAGCTGACGGTTCATGAGTTTGCCGGGAAGCTGGACATTGTCTTCAAGATAGCGGTCCATCTCGATGGAGAAGGTCCCGGTGTAGAAGAGTCCCAGGGAGGTGAGCACCAGGCATTCCACAAGGAGCACGACGGCACCTATTTTGAAAATGAGACTTTTTCCGAAGAGCCGCATGTCGTTCCTGTCGTCGGGTTACAGTTTTTCGTCTTCAAAGACCCGCTTCGTCTGCTGGGCCAGGCGAGGGAGGATTTCCCGGATGTCCGCCGGGTTTTCCACAAACAATTTGAAAGCCTCCAGTCCCAGTTCGGCTACAGGGGGCGGGGTGGCCAGGTCATAGTTGAACGCCCAATGGGGCGTCGTCCTGATGATCTTGAGGATGCGGCTCTGCATGGGTGTGTAGAAGGAGGGAGGAATGGCCAGGCTGGGCGACAGGGCACCGGAGCCTCGGCTCATTTCCATCTGCGGTCCCGGGTCCGAGAAATAGGCCAGGACTTGTTTGGCCTTGTCCGGGTTGCCTTTGCGTGTGATCACGATAGTGTCGATGGGACCCAGCGCGGTCATGGGCACGTCGCTGGACATCGCGGGGAATCGAAAGAAATCATAATCGCTGCCCTGCTTCCAACCCAGTTTCCCATCGAACAGGCCGGTGATCCAGGTTCCCATGAGGGTCATGGCCGCTTTGCCGGATTGCACCAGACCGGCCGCCTCGGACCAGTTGAGCAGGGAAGGAGTGGCATTGAAATAACCGGCTTCAAGGAGTTTTTGCCATTCGGAGAAGGCCTGGACCACTTGGGGATCGTCGTAGGAAGCCCTTCCCTCCATTAACCGTTGCCGGTATTCGGGCCCGGCCATGCGGAGAAGCAGGAAGTCGAACCAGAATTGCGCAGGCCATCGTTCACGGGTTCCGAGGGCGATGGGCGTGATGCCCGCCTTTTTGAGAATCTTGCAGGTTTGGAAAAACTGCTTCCAGGTGGTGGGGGGCGTGAGGCCGTGCTTTTCAAAAATTGCCCTGTTATAGAAAAAGGCAAGGTAGTGTTGGGTCAGGGGGATGGCATACTTGTGCCCGTTGTAGGTGCATGCTTGGGCTACGGAAGCGGGGAAAATTTTGTCCAGTCCGGCAATAGTCCAGACATAGTCGATGGATGCCAGGAAATTCTTGTCCACCAGGAACTGGGTTTTTGCTCCGGCCCAGTATGAGAACATGTCGGGCGGATTGCCGCCTGCGAGCATGGAGAGAATGCTTTGCTTGAAGGATTCGTGTTCAAAACCGGTGGCCCGGACGCGGTAGGGAGGGTCAACCCGGTTGTACGCCTTGGCCATTTCGTCGATGCCGCCGCTGAGAGCCCCGGTCCAGTAGTGCAGGAAGACAAGATCTTCGGACTCGGCGGCACGTGCGTTCGGCACCGCCTGCAGGGTGGTGGCTACAGCCAGAAATAGTATCGGCAGAACATTCCTGAAAAGAAGCACGGGTATTGTCTCCCATCGGGCTTTGAGGGTATGGTTATGAAACTCGTACCTAATCTGAGCGATTCTCCAGCCTGACACAACATCAAAGCTGGCATATCACCTTGTTTTTGTTTACAATCACATCCAGTCACTACGTCATGAACGTTTCACCCATTTGGTGGAGGGCTGGATGTCCAACTCAAAGAGAACCAAAGCAAAATTCATCGACGATGTCCAAGTCACGAACGACTGTCTGACAAGCCGGGCCGGGCTCAACCTCTTTGCTCGCTACATTCGTGGCATTGGTCTTTTCCCCCACATCAACCGCCTTTTCGGCTCCATGCGCAAGAACCCCAAGGGCACGCCCATCGATGAACTTTTCAAGCAGGTGCTCTGCTTCCTCTTTGACGGCACCAGCCGTCACTTGGCCCACTTTGATGTCCTGACCAAAGATCCGGGCTACGCGGCTGCCATCGAAACAGACATCAAGAGCATGGCCTCATCGCACACCGTCAAGCGGTTCTACCAATCATTCTCCGCACAACGGACCTATCTTTTTCGCCGTCTGTTGCAGCAACTCTTCCTTTGGCGACTCAGCATGACCAGCCCAGAAGTGATCGAACTGAACATCGACACCATGGTCATGGATAACGACCAAGCGCCGAAGCGTCACGGCGTCAAGCCCACCTACAAGAAGGTTCTGGGCTTTCAGCCTCTCCAGATGACCTGGGGCCGCTACATTATAGACGCCGTGTTCCGTGGCGGCGACAAACACTCTCTCAACGGCGACTCAGCCCCGAAGATGATCCGTCACGTGGTGCGCATGATCCGTACCCGCTACAGCAAGACCGTACCCATCATCATTCGCATGGACTCCGGATTCTTCGACCAGGAGCTCTTCGACGAGATGGAGCGGCTGGATATCGGTTTCATCTGCGCAGGCAAGTTCTATAGCGACATCAAGGCCATGATTGGGGCACTTCCCGAAACCGCCTTTCAGCATCACTTCGGCAAAACCGATGAGGATGTCTGGCAGTGCTACGAGTTCTGCGACCGCCGCAAGTCCTGGGAAAAGTCCTTCAGGACCATCTTTTGGCGACCTTTACTGGAAGAGAAGCAGTTCCTGCTACCCGGATCAAGACCAGGCACCATCGTCTACACCAACCTTGGCATGGATAGTGTCGTGGATCAGCAATTGCAGGAGGCTGGCCTCGCGTTCATGGCCGAAACCGATGCCATCATCCACTCCTACCACCAGCGGGGCGCGGACGAACTGGTGCACAGGGCGTTCAAGGATTTCGGATTCGAGGAGTTGCCGTTCCAGCGCTTCGTGCCCAACGCCGCCTTCTATTACACCAT
The DNA here is from genome assembly GCA_963662475.2 of uncultured Pseudodesulfovibrio sp. Lineage (GTDB taxonomy): Bacteria > Desulfobacterota > Desulfovibrionia > Desulfovibrionales > Desulfovibrionaceae > Pseudodesulfovibrio. The sequence continues at coordinate 67,476 of CAXXUE010000002.1, read as the reverse complement.
GCTCCTCGGCTTCTTCCTGTTTGAAGCGTTCAAGGAAGATGTGAGTGAGCCGGTGGTACCGGTCAAGTCTTTCCCGACCACACTGCGTCGCACCTTGGTGGACGTCGCCGCCAAGGTGGTGTCCCATGCTGGCAAAACCGTACTCAAGGTCACGGCGATCGCCATGGAATCGTTGCGTTTCAAAGAACTGTGGGAGCGCTGCCTGAGCGCTCCAAAATTCGTCTGGACCTGATCTGAACGCCCCGCTCCATGTCCAGCGATGGGAGAGGTGCGTCCAATTTCCTGAAAAATCTGGTATCACAACCGAAACGAGTGGCATTTTCACGCTTCAGCGATCAAGCTGTCCCCATTCGCACCATTTTTGGAGTCAATCTTCTTCCGGTTTCTGCCGAGGAAGGCTTCAATGAGACCCCTCCGCTCGATTTAGGTCGTATCATTTATGAAGCTATCACGAAGAAAAGGGGAAAGGAACCGCATTATATTATGTGGAGGGCTTCTTTGGTTGGTGGAGCGTGATAGCCGGGTGACAGCCGGGAAGCTGGTACCTTGTTGCAAACAAAAAATACCATGTCGGCACTCCACGGCTTAATCTGGTAACAGTACCAGTAAATGTGAAGCTCAAAGGAGGCCGACATGGCGAGTATCAAGATATCATCAGCTTATCGGTTTGTGGAAGCATTTGTTGATCAGCGCATTTTCGTTGGCGTTGATGTTCACAAAAAGACATTCAGTGTTGCACTCTTACGACCAGACGGAATGATCAAAGATTGGTCTAGTCCCGCCGACGTGGCATCACTTACACAAATCCTTTCCTCACTCCCTGTTAACATCGGTGCAGTTTGTTACGAAGCTGGCCCGACAGGTTTTGGCCTTGCTCGAAGCCTCAAGGCTGCAGGTATTCGTGTGATTGTTGCCGCGCCCAGCCGAATACCACGCCCAGTAACCGCAACCAACAAGACAGACAGCCTCGATTGCCGAAAGTTGGCTGAACTTGCCGCAGCAGGACTGATCCGCCCAATTGCCATTCCTAGTGAAAGAGAAGAAGCTTTTCGGTCACTCCAACGTCGAAGACATCAACTCACCGACTCATTGCGTAAAGTAAAGCAGAGAATTCGCGCTTTGCTGTTATCTCTGAGCATTGCCGAACCCGTTGGGATCGACCATTGGAGCAAAATCGCTATTGCAGCTCTGGCTATACTGCCACTACCACCCGGAGCTGACGACACCCGAAATAGCTTACTCGAAGAATTGCATTATCTCATTTCCGCACAGCGTCAGGTTGATCTTCGATTACGAGTCATTTCCCAGGAACAAGACGAGGCAAGACGCATTGCCACCATGAGGTCCGTTCCTGGAGTGGGTGAAGTCGTGGCAACCACCTTTGCGGCCGAGATATTCCGACCTGAACGATTCAACAATAGCAAGGAGGTTACGGCTTACTTGGGCCTTGCGCCTGTTGTGCGGCAAAGCGGATTGAGCAAAGGGAAAGGCCGCTTGCGCCCAGTTGGGCAACGGCGATTACGAAGTTTGCTCATTGAGGCGGCATGGATTTGGAAACAGAGAGACGAATGGGCGAGAGAATTTTACAACCGAATTTACAGCAAAAGCGGAGTTGCTCAAAAGGCGATAGCTGCTTTGGCTCGTAAACTGGCCGCGTTACTCTGGAAGCTTAGCTTACCTGTGGCGCAGTCGTAAACGGATCGCGAGCGGCCTTTGGTAGCCTAGACTACGAACAAAAAATGGCGATCCTAAATTGTTAATGTACCGAATCGGTACTTGGTGCCATAGAGCACGAATAAGAAAAGGAATACATTACTATTATGCTATAAGGCGAGGGTGGAGCCTAGCCTAATTACAGAAGGAATGAAGAGAAAAGGAAGTTCTTGACATGGTGCCGCATAAGAAAAGCTGCCACCGGCAAATTCCGGTGGCAGCGACAACCCAACGGTTGAAATTGTGTGGCTTAGTCTTCGGACTTCGTTTGGGCAACCGGCTTGGTGATGGCACCGCTACGGATACAGCGGGTGCATGCCTTGACCGTGACGACCTGTCCGGATTCGAGCTGGTGGCGGACCTTCTGCAGGTTGGGCATGAAACGACGCTTGGTCTTGATGTGAGAGTGGCTGACATTGTTGCCGCTCTTGGGGCCCTTTCCACAAATATCGCAAACCTGGGACATGGCGACCTCCTAATCTTATGCTAATGGAATCGTTAAATTTTAAAATTGTCTCGCCAGTCGGAACAGGTAGCTTGCCCAAGCAGCGGGAGTGATTCATTACCCAGCCTTCCCTCAAATGGCAAGGGTTTTTTTCTTGACAATGTAAAAAGTTCCCATATAGGAACCTCCGTTGCCTGTTGAACCTGCGGGACGACGGGTGGAGGAAAACGATGATCGAATTTTGGATGCCTATCAGTGATATTTCCCCTGAAGGGAAAACGTTCACCTTTGACGACCAAGCGTTGTGGCGCGAGGGGTGGAAGGCGTTTTCCCTTGTGGTTTCGCCGGGCAACGATCTCGTGGCCGACGTGACCGTGCTGCCCCAGGACGACAAGGGTGCGCTGATACGCGGTACGCTCAAGGGATCGGTTATGATCCCCTGTGATCGGTGCCTCGCAGAGTTCGAAATGAACATCGACGAGACCTTCGATCTCTTTGAGCAACTACCTGACGGGGAACCGGGTGAAGTCCCCCGGGTCCGCGAGGAAAACGGTCAGTTGCAGCTCGACATCGGGGCCATCCTCTGGGAGGAGTTCGCCTTGGCCCTGCCGGTCAAGCCGTTGTGCTCCGAAGATTGCAAGGGTATGTGTCCCGCGTGCGGTCAGGACCTGAACAAAGGGGCCTGTACCTGCGAAAAGGACGAGGGCGACGAAAGGCTTGCGGTTTTCCGCAACTTGAAGATAAAGTAATGCGCCTTGCCGGACGGTCGCTTTTGTCGCCCGGCCCGCGCAACGAATTTTTGAAATCAACTTTGAACGAGGTATATCATGGCAGTTCCCAAGAAAAAAACTTCCAAGTCCCGTAAGGGCATGCGCCGTTCCCACGATCATGTGGCGGTTCCCAACGTAGTTTACTGCGAGTGCGGTGAGCCCAATCTCCCCCATTGTGTCTGCTCCGTCTGCGGTTCCTACAAGGGTCGCCAGGTTGTCAGCAGCGACGATGCCTAACATTTCCGATACGGCGCCCCGCATTGCTGTGGACGCTATGGGGGGCGATTATGGCCCCCGTGTCGTTGTGCCTGCAGCGGTTAATGCCGCGCGCGAGGGCATAGGTATTGTTTTGGTGGGGGACGAGGCGCGTATAAACGCCGAGTTGGCCACCCTCAATGTTGTCGGGTTGGATATCTCCGTTCTCTCCGCCACGCAGGTGGTGGAGATGAACGACAAGCCGGGTGATGCCCTGCGGCGCAAGCGGGATTCCTCTATTCAGGTGGCCTGCCGTCTGGTTAAGGACGGGCAGGCCGACGGTGTGGTCAGTGCTGGCAATTCCGGGGCCACCGTGGCCTGCGGGATGTTCGTGCTTGGCCGCATCAAAGGGGTGCTCCGGCCCGCCCTGGCTGGCATCATGCCCACGGAAAAGGCCCCGGTCGTGCTGATTGACGTCGGGGCCAATGTAGACTCCAAGCCGCAGCATCTCCTCCAATTCGGTCTCATGGCCGATGTTTTGTCACGCCATGTCCTCGGAGTGGAAAACCCCTCGGTGGGCCTGCTTTCCATCGGTGAGGAAGAGGGTAAAGGCAATGCCGCCGTGCGTGATGCCTTTGATCTTTTCCGTGAGTCCGCGCTTCGGTTCATCGGCAATGTCGAGGGACGCGATATCTTTACCGGCGATGTGGACGTGGTGGTCTGCGATGGTTTTGTGGGCAATGTGGCCCTGAAACTGTCCGAAGGGCTGGCCAAGTCCATGAGCCACATCCTCAAGGAAGAGCTTCGGTCGAGCTGGCTGTCCAAGCTCGGTACACTACTTTCTTTGCGCGCTTTCCGGCGTTTCAAGAAGGTGGTGGACTACGCCGAATATGGAGGCGCTCCGCTGCTTGGCCTCAAGGGCACCGTCATCGTCGCTCATGGCAAATCCAACGAGTTGGCCATTATCAATTGTATTCGCATGGCGGCAACCAGTGTGCGCAACAAGGCTCACGAACATCTGGCGAAAGGGCTGGAAGCCCATGCCGGGTTGACGGCCAAGTCCACAATCTCTGCGGCATAGCGTTTTTACCCTAAAATTTACTATGCGATCGGCGGCGGGCAAAAAAGTGCACGCTTGACCCGGCACGGCCATTCGCTTACACACCCTCAATGCATACCAAGTTTATTATTCGCGGGTTCGGTCACTATGCGCCCGAGCGCATTCTGACCAATGCCGATCTTGAAAAGACTGTCGACACCACGGACGAGTGGATTACCACCCGGACGGGCATCAAACAGCGACACATTGCCGCTGAGGATCAGTCCGCATCCGACATGGCCTACCAATCCTCCCTGATTGCCCTGGATGAAGCAGGCATCGCGCCCGAGGAGCTGACCCACATCGTGGTCGGCACGTTTACCCCGGACTCCATGATTCCATCCACGGCGTGCCGCCTGCAACAAAAGCTCGGCATCAAGGGTCAGATGTGTCTTGATGTGCAGGCCGCCTGCTCGGGCTTCCTCTATGCCTTGCAGACCGCACGCGGGTATCTCGCCCTGGACCCCGAGGCCAAGATCCTGGTGGCCGCTTCCGAGGTTATTTCCCGTCGTACCAACTGGGACGACCGCTCCACCTGCGTGCTGTTCGGTGATGCCTCGGGCGCGGTAGTGCTCACCAATGGTGATGCCGAAGAGACCCCCCGCGTTATCGATGTGATGCTGGCGGCTGATGGCAGCCTGGGTAATTTGCTTACCGTCAATGGTGGTGGGTCCGGGTATTGCTACAAGATGGGGGAGCCTGTTGGCGAAGAGTTTTTTGTCCAGATGCAAGGGCGTGAGACCTTCAAACACGCGGTGCGCAACATGAGTCGGATATGCGATGCGTTGCTGGATAAACATGGTATCGACAAAAAGGATATCGACGTGCTGTTGCCCCACCAGGCCAACCAGCGTATCCTTGAGGCCGTGGGCCGCATGTTTGGTATTCCGGCCGAAAAAGTTTTTTCCAATATCGAGCGCTACGCCAATACCTCGGCTGCCTCCATTCCGGTGGCCATGTCCGAGGCCGTGAAAACCGGGTTCATCAAGCCCGGCAACCTGGTGCTGTTGACTTCGTTCGGTGGTGGTTTTACCTGGGGATCGGCTCTGTTGCAGTTCTAAGCCATTCAAACGGCCGTTTCGCTATGCTTTCGTAACATGATTATGATAGACCTCGGCACCATCCGGCAAGCGACGAATTTGCAGTCGGCCACGGTTTGGTATATTGGGTGCTGACCAACGAGATTTCATGAGGTACGTCAATGAGTGATCTTCCCAACGTTGCCCTTGTCACGGGCGGTTCACGCGGCATCGGTCGCACCATTGCCGAGACGCTTGCCGCCGACGGTTTCGAAATTTTTCTGACCTATGTCAGCCGCCCGGAAGAGGCGGACAAGGTCGTGGCCGCCATTGAGGGTGCGGGCGGCAAGGCCAAGGCCTTCAAGCTCGATTCTGGCGATCGCGATGCCGTTGCCGCGTTTTTCAATGAGGAAATCAAGGGCAAGGTTGCCCTGGACGTGTTGGTCAACAACGCGGGCATCACCCGCGACGGCCTGATGATGCGCATGAAGGATGAGGACTGGGACAAGGTCATCCAGATCAACCTGACCGGCTGTTTCGTCTTTCTCAAGGAAGCGTCCAAGATCATGGGCAAGCAGCGTTCCGGTCGCATCATCAACATTACTTCCATCGTGGGGCAGATGGGTAATGCGGGTCAGGCAAATTATTGTGCCGCCAAGGCGGGCCTCATCGGCCTGACCAAGTCCGCAGCCCGCGAATTGGCCGGGCGGGGAATCACGGTCAATGCCGTGGCTCCCGGTTTTATCGAGACCGACATGACCGCGCAATTGCCGGAAAAGGTCGTTGAGTCCATGTTGGCCCAGATTCCGTTCAAATCCCTCGGGCAGTCCGAGGATATCGCAGCCGCCGTCTCGTTTTTGGCCGGACCCGGAGCCGGGTACATCACCGGTCAGGTGCTGGGCGTCAATGGCGGCATGTATATGTAACCTCAGAAAACAGAAAACAATTGATACTGGAGGAAAGTATGTCCGACGTAGCAGCCAAAGTGAAAGAGATCATTGTGGAGCAGCTGGGCGTGAGCGCAGAGGAAGTCGTTGAAGGTGCTGCTTTTGTTGAAGATCTGGGTGCCGATTCTCTGGATCTGACCGAACTGATCATGGCTATGGAAGAAGAGTTCGACCTGGAAATTGATGACGAAGAAGCGCAGAAAATAGTCAAGGTTTCCGATGCCATCTCTCACATTGAGAAGGCCCAGGGCTAATTCCGGTCCGATCGAATACATTATTATGAGAGCGTCTTACGCACCTTGCGTGTGAGACGCTCCTTTTTCATTTTAAATCGAGACAACACGGGAACGTGATTATGAACAGGGTTGTCGTTACCAGTGTCGCAGCGGTTACTCCGTTGGGCAATGATGTTGAAACGAGCTGGAAGAATCTGCTTGCCGGGAAATCCGGCGTAGGCAGAATCACCAGGTTCGACGCTGAAGGATTCGCCACCCAGATTGCCGGTGAGGTCAAGGATTTTGATCCCACGGTTTTCATCAACAAGAAAGAAGCGCGCCGCATGGAGATATTCACCCAGTATGCGGTGAGTGCCGCCAGGATGCTCTTTGACACCGCGGGATGGTCCATCCCCGAGGCCGAGAAGCACCGGGCGGGTACCATAATCGGCGTGGGGCTTGGCGGGCTGCACAGTATTGAGGAAATGCACACCAAACTCATCGCCAAGGGCCCTGGTCGTATTTCGCCTTTCTTCATTCCCATCCTCATTGCCAACATGGCCGCCGGTCAGGTGTCCATCGAGGCGGGAGCCATGGGGCCCAACGTATGCACCACCACGGCCTGTGCCTCCGGTACCCATGGCGTGGGCTATGCCTACACTGATATCGCCATGGGCCGTGCGGATGTCATGATCTGCGGTGGCGCGGAATCCACCATCACTCCGCTTGGCGTGGCCGGGTTCAACGCCATGAAGGCGCTCTCCGTTCGCAACGACGAGCCCGAACTGGCCTCCCGCCCGTTTGATGCGGATCGTACCGGATTCATCATGGGCGAGGGCTGCGGCCTGATGCTTCTCGAATCCCTGGAGCACGCCGAGAAGCGTGGTGCCAATATTCTGGCCGAAGTCGTGGGATTCGGCGCGTCCGGCGATGCCTACCACATGACCGCTCCGCAAGAGGATGGGGCTGGCATGTCCCTGGCCATGGCCGCCGCTGTCCGCGAGGCCGGTATCGACCCGTCCCAGGTGGACCACATCAACGCGCACGGCACCTCCACCAAACTCAATGACCTTTGTGAGACCCGTGCCATCAAGACGGTCTTCGGCGACCACGCCTACAACATAGACGTTTGCGCCAACAAGTCGCAGATGGGGCACCTGCTTGGTGCGGCTGGCGGCGTGGAGGCTGTTTTCGCGGTCAAGACCCTGGCCGAGGGGATCATTCCCGGCACCATCAACCGCGATACGCCGGACCCGGAATGTGATCTGGATATCACGGTGGACGGCCCGCGCAAGAAACAGGCTGAGTACGTGCTTTCGAATTCGTTCGGATTCGGCGGCACCAACGCCTGTATGTTGTTCAAGCGTTTTACCGGATAGGTACGCGATTGGGTTGAAACCCCATATGCGCTTCCGGTGCGGGTTGTTCAACAAAGTGCATTTGGCGTCTCCCCCCGCGAAGCGGAACCAAAAAGTTTGGGAGAGCCCAGAGAACCCTTTTCAAAGGGTTCTCTGGCCCCGCTGAAAGCGACCCCCGGTAGGGCTGCCAGAGGCAATAATCGGAACCCTTGAACGAGCGTTCCGTGACAATATAAGGACGGATCTCCACTTCGCGGAGGACGACGAGAGCGTCTGCCGGGAACGATGTTGAAGTCGAACCCGTCGATTGTGACGCAGGGACCGCCGGTTGTCCGGTCGGAGTGGGAAGCCATTCGCATCCACCATTTAGCAAGAGGTATGTCATCATGGAAGAACTGCTCATCCAAGATCCGGAAGTGGCTAACGCCATCATCAAAGAGACCGAACGTCAGGTCTCCAAGCTGGAACTCATCGCCAGCGAGAATTTCGTTTCCTCGGCCGTGCGTCAGGCCCAGGGCTCGGTCATGACCCACAAATATGCCGAAGGGTATCCCGGCAAGCGTTGGTACGGCGGCTGCGAATTCGTGGATATGGCCGAGGAATTGGCCCGCGATCGCGCCAAGGAACTTTTTGAAGCATCCTACGTCAACGTCCAGCCGCACTCCGGTTCCCAGGCCAACATGGCCGTTTATTTTGCCGCCTGCCAGCCCGGTGACACCGTGCTCGGCATGGACCTGTCCCACGGTGGTCACCTGACCCACGGCTCCCCGGTCAACTTCTCGGGCAAGCTTTTCAAGATGGTGCACTACGGTGTGTCCAAGGATACCCAGACCATTGATTACGATCAGGTGGAGGCGCTCGCCAAGGAGCACAAGCCCACCATGATTATTGCCGGTGCCTCGGCTTATCCGCGTATCATCGATTTCGCTCGTTTCCGTGCCATTGCCGACGAGGTCGGGGCCAAGCTCATGGTGGACATGGCCCACATTGCGGGTCTCATCGCTGCTGGCGAGCACCCGTCCTGCATCGAGCACGCCCACTACACCACCACCACGACCCACAAGACCCTTCGCGGCCCCCGTGGCGGCATGATCCTGTCCAACGAGGACCTGGAGCAGGAGCTTAATTCCAATATCTTCCCCGGCATCCAGGGCGGCCCGCTCATGCATGTGATTGCGGCCAAGGCCGTGGCCTTCGGCGAGGCGCTGTCCCCCGGGTTCGTGGAATACCAGCAGCAGGTGGTCAAGAACGCCAAGGTGCTGGCCGCTTCGCTCATGGAGGCGGGCCACACGCTGGTCTCCGGCGGCACGGACAACCACATGATGCTCATGGACCTTTCCGGCAAGGACTACACCGGCAAGGACGCCCAGATCGCCATGGACAAGGCGGGCATCACGGCCAACAAGAACACCATCCCGTTCGAGACAAAGTCTCCGTTCCAGACCTCGGGCGTGCGTTTGGGCACCCCGGCCCTGACCACCCGTGGCATGATTGAGGAAGACATGATCGTGGTGGCCGAGGCCATTACTGCGGCATTGGACAACATGAAAGACGACAAGGTGCTCAAGGAAATCAGTGACGAAGTCGAGGAATTTGCCCGTGAATTCCCGCTTTATGCCTGGTAGGCTTGATTCGAATTGAAAGGAAGGGGCAGTCTGCTGTGCAGGCTGTCCCTCAGGCTGTTGACAAAGGCCCGATTGCTGCGTTGCTGCAAAAAGATCAGATCCTAGCGTACAGGAAGTACGCGTCGGCCCTGATCTTTTTTTGCGCCTTGCCCTCGAACCTTTCTCAACAGCCTGCCCAATTGGGGTTTGTAAGCAACCTGAGGGGCAGTCTGCTGTGCAGGCTGTTCCTTTTGTTTTGTCGCAAGCGACATGCTGGAACGGAGAGCTGGAATCGTCTCGTTTTGAGGTTTAATCTTTCGGGGTGGTTTTGGCATCGGTTCCCGACCACGACTTGAACGCCCATACGGTTGTGACGAATCCCACGACTCCGATGAGGCCGAACAATCGTTGGCTCCCGCTCACATGGGCCATGACCCGGATGCCGCTTCCCCAGAGAAAGAGGAGGAAGGACGTCATGACCAGGATCGTCCAGGCCGTTGTCGGGTGGTCTTTCGCAAACAGATCTTGTAGCCGGGGCAGGGCGTTGTGGTAGAAAAGCCACAGTGCCCAGGTCAGGGCGGCCGAGCCGAAAAGGAATATCCACCAGGGCGAGAGGGACATGCCCCGGTCGAAATTGCCGATGTCGCCGTGCCCGGAAAAGGCGCGCATGTAGACATAGGCGATGAGTTCCATGAGATTGACCACGGTAAGCCAGTAGACGATGTTGAATAGCCATTTCCGTTTCGGGAGCCATTGCCCGCCCATGAGGTACAGGGCCACGGTCACGGCAGCGGAGTGCATGATGATCGGCATGAATCCGATGATCGCCCCTTGCCAGTCGTCACCGTGTTTGAATATTTGTGTGTAGTCCACGCCCTCGTCCCAGCAGGTCATGATCACCGGGTTTCCCCAGACGATATCGAACGGGTTTTTCATTTCTCCGAGTAGCCAGGCCGTGGTGGAATGGGTGAACTCGTGCAGGACGATAACCATCGCCTGGAGGACGAAGAACGTTCCGATCGAAAGGATCAGGTATCGAAACGTGCCCGGAGATTGCGTTTGCCTAGACATGATTTCAGGATACGCCTCCGGCGCCCTGAGTCAAGAGAGGGGGAGAACGGCATGCGGTGTTAGTGAAAGGCGGCTGGAAGTGATTGTTTTTTTTCATTGTGGTCACGTCAACCGTGCCGTACTGTGGGATATCTTTCGTATCCCTCCTCTTTGTAGCGTTGTCGCATAAGCAGGACAGATGAGAATTTCCTTTGATCCCATTCGATTCGCGCCGGCCATGGCTGCCCTTTTCAGGCTATGGGTCAAATCCATGCGCTATACCGTGCCAAAAGCCCTGGACAAGATAATGGAGCGGAATCGGGAAGGCGAGCGATTCGTCATTGCCCTGTGGCATGACGAGCTGTTTCCCATTGCCGGGTACGGGTGTGTCTACACCACGGGCCTGATGGGGATTGTCAGCGAAAGCAAGGACGGGCAGTTCGTGGCCTCGGTCATGGAGGGGCTCGGCCAGACCACGGTGCGGGGTTCCAGCTCCCATGGGGGGGTGCGGGCGTTGCTGGAGGCCAAGCGTGTCATGGAGCGGGAGAATCGCATGGCGGTATTTGCCGTGGACGGTCCGCGCGGCCCCCGCCACGAGCCAAAGGACGGGGTCATTTTTCTCGCCCAGCGGGCCAAGGCCAAGATCGTTCCCATCCGGGCCTACACATCCAGGAAAAAAGTTTTTGCCAATGCCTGGGACCGGTTTCAGCTTCCCTGGTTCTTTTCCCGTTGCGAGCTGGTGTTCGGCGAGCCGTATGCCGTGACAACGGAGAAGCTGAATGTCGATACGCTGGCGGTGGAGCGGAAGCGGCTCAAGGAGACACTCGATTCCCTGGGGGAAGAGCGGTAGCTTCGGTTTTTGAATTTTTCGGCTCGGACTTGAAGAGAGAAATGGATGCCGCCCTATAATGGGCGGCTTTTTTGTTTGTGAAAGCGGCAAAGTGGGAAAGCGGGAAAGGCTGAAAGGCAGAAGGGGAATCCGCTGTTGGCGGCGATAAATGAGGATGCAAGGATTTCGTACCCTTCGGCTACGACTTACTTTTGAACCAAGGCGCTCAAAAGTAAGCAAAAACCGCCTTTGGGGTGCCTCGTTTACCCGCCCCTCATTGCGGCAGGAGGCTGATCAAAGCGGCTTCGTTCCCGAATCAAGGTCGTGCGCTGCGCTCCCTCCGGTGATTCGAAAGAGCCGCTCCCGCCGCTTTGTCACCCTCCAAGCCGCAATGGGGTTGATGGCTTATCCGTGCGGGCGCGGGACAGTGCCGCAAGGCCAGTACGTTAGCCGAGATTTGGAGCAAGGCCAGAGCACTCGCGCTGCTGCTAGCCTTTCAGGGAATGGCCTTACGCAGACCTGCGGCAGCCATCAAGCACAGGGCTTAGAAACTGACAAAGCGGGTAAGGCTGAAAGGCAGATGGGAAAGCCGCTTTTGGCGGCGACACATGCGGATGCAAGGATTTCGTACCCTTCGGCTACGACTTACTTTTGAACCAAGGCGCTCAAAAGTAAGCAAAAACCGCCTTTGGGGTGCCTCGTTTACCCGCCCCCCATTGCGGCAGGAGGCTGATCAAAGCGGCTTCGCTCCCGAATCAAGGTCGTGCGCTGCGCTCCCTCCGGTGATTCGAAAGAGCCGCTCCCGCCGCTTTGTCACCCTCCAAGCCGTAATGGGTTTGATGGCTTGTTCGTGAGGGCGCGTGTAAGTGCCGAAAGGCCAGTGCGTTCGCCGGAATTTGGAGTACGGGTGCACCTGTTCGCGTTTCGGCTTGTTTTTTAGGGAATGCCCTTACGCAGACCTGCGGCAGCCATCGAGCACAGGGCTTAGAAGCTGACAAAGCGGGTAAGGCGGCTCTATTTCCAAAAATCAGGCTTGTCTCGGACGGCCTATGGTTTGTAAGATTGGCAATGAGCGTGAAGCTGCGAAGAGGGAGCCGTCCCGCTTTGATCAGATTCTTTGCCTGTGATCGCCAGGCGGCGGAGCACAAAAAAGCCGAGTTTCTTTGGTACTTTCTTGGGGCGGCTCAGCCAAGAAAGTACCGCCGTCCGTGCAGGACGCCACCCGGCAGGAAATATTGGATTGTTAGAGGACGAAGGGCTATCTTCCGTTAAATTGACAGCAGTCTTTTAGGTATACAGTCCTCCTAAGTCCCGCTACTAGACCAATCGAAGTGCGTTTAGTCTTTATAGCAGAAGATTACACTTTGAGAAGTCTAGGGTTGGGGTATTGCGATCATAAAATGGCCCAACGCAATATTTGGAGCCTTCTAGTTCCTTATCGATCATGGATGTGGTCATAATAAGCTGGAACTCTCCTTTGTTCTTCATTTTTTCACATTCAGCAACAATCAGGCGTTGAAAATTACCACTTCTCTCTTCGCGCATCCCGTTATCTTCAATATTGTCAAACAGCATAAATTTTGGAATTCTTATTTGAGGATCGGTTATTGATTCTAAGAAGAGGGCCAAGCCTAGAGAATTCTTAAGAATCACCATAGAGCTGTCGGAGATTTTTTGTTTCCCATCCAGGGAGTATTTATCGGCTCTAAAATCGAAACTAAATGATTGTGGGTTGTCGAAGCTCTTCTCATCTCCATCGTCTTTTTGGATTAGGTTTAATACCTTCGCCTCAAGCCGCTTTCTGACATTTAAATCCCTATCTCTATTGAGAGCATCAAGCTCATCTAACTTGTCATTCAAGTCTGAAATAGATTCGTTAAGCCCCTTTTTTTGTTCATAAAGGCTTTCAAGTTTTGTTGCGTGTTGCAATTTCCCTTCTTCTTGTTGAATGCGGGCTTCAATAAACCCAATCTCTTTGGAGATAGATTCAATAGCAGCCTGGGAAGGAGTAACATGGCTAATCTGATTATGCAGTTCGTTCTGAACACCGTCTAAGGCCGTTTTTATGTGAGGCAATTCTGAACAAAGACCGTCATACTCTTCTTTTTGGTTGTCTAGAACGGATTGTGTTTCACGGATTTGGAACTTCAGTTCCATGACAATTTGTGTGTATGTCAATCGGCGTTGAAAGTTGACCCATCATCGGCGTCGAAATTTGACCCACCCCGAACGTGATTTTCGGGTGTTGGGGGGAGGCTTTTCCGGGGGCGGCGGCAGGGTCGGGAATGGAGGGAGCCCGGAGGGCGACCGGAATTCCCGACCCTGCCGCCGACGCTTATGCGTCCTGCCCTTGGTGCTGTCCCCTGCCTTGTTTCAGCCTCCAGCTTTCATTGCCTGTTTCGATGATCTCGCAGTGATGTGTGACGCGGTCCAACAGGGCCGTGGTCATCTTGGCGTCTCCAAAGACCTGTGACCACTCCCCGAAGCTCAGGTTCGTGGTGATCAGCACCGAGGTCCTCTCGTAGAGCTTTGAGAGCAGGTGAAAGAGCAGCTGGCCTCCTGACCTGGAAAACGGCAGGTAGCCGAGTTCGTCCAGGATGACCAAGTCGAAGCGCGCCAAAGTCTCGGCCAGCCGTCCGGCCTTGCCGTCCGCCTTTTCCTGCTTGAGCTGGTTGACGAGGTCCACCAGATTGAAAAAGCGCACTCGGGCGCCGTTGCGCACGGCATTGGAGCCGATGGCGATGCTTAAATGCGTTTTTCCGGTGCCCGTGCCGCCTACAAAGACCACATTGATCCAGCTCTCCATGAAGCCGCCCTGGTATAGATCCCTGATCCTGGCCTCACCGACGTGCGAGTCCTGGAAGTCGAAACCGTCCAGATCTTTGCTCACGGGAAATCTGGCGATCCCCAGGCGGTATCGGATGCTGCGTACGCGGCGCTCGGCCTGTTCCGCCTTGAGCAGATCTAACAGAAACCGTTCCAGAGTGGCCCCGGATCGACGACCGTGCTCAAGCATCTCGTCGTAAGCTCCGCGCAGGCCATGCAGCTTGAGCTCTTTGAGCAAAGCCAAGATGTCATTGCGAAGCATGGCTCGCCTCCAATAGCTGGTCATAACGTCCGCAGTCGGCCACAGGCTCGCATTTGATCCTGAGGTGATCGGGGACGCAAACCTCTTGGGTTGGCCTTTGATCACGGGAGCGGTTCAAGATGTTAAGGACCACGTCCCGACTCACCGTGTTCTGGTCCAGGGCCGCCTGGCAGGCGTCGGTTACTGCCTGGAGTCCATGGCTGGGCACCGCTGTCAGGATACCCGCAAACTGTCGGTCCCAGTCCTTATGCCGCCGCAGGGACAGACGGATTTGCTCCATCGGCGCAGGAAGCCTCCAGTCCTGGAAGGGAGCGCCGTTGCGGAGCGCTCCGGGCTTACGCTCCAGGACAGGCACGTAGTGCCACGGGTCATAGACAGTCTTTTCTCTGCCGAATCGGCGGGCATGTACGGCCAGCACCCGGCCATCGCGAATCACCGAGATGTGGTCGGCGTACGCCTTGATCTGCGCCGCCTGTCCAGCCGCCTCGCAGGGTACGCTGTACCGGTTGTGATCAAACCGCACCAGACATGTGGAGGAAACCCGGCATTCCTGAATACGGTAGCCATCGAAAGGGGCTGCGGGCTTGATTAGGTTTTCACGCTCCTGCAGGAAGACCTCCCAGATCGTCTTGTCCGTAATCTCCGGATGAGCCTGAGTCTTGGCCCAACCAATAGCTCGCTCCAGCAGCCAGGCGTTGTACTCCTCAAGGCTCCCGAAACGCCATCTGCCGGATAAAAAACGAGTACGTACCAGATGGACTTGATTTTCCACCTGCCCTTTTTCCCAGCCAGCAGCAGGCGTACACAGCGTGGGGTCCACCAGGTAATGAGTGCACATCTGCTCGAAGCGGGAATTGAGTTCGCGTTGCTTGCCGCGTAGAACTTTGTTCACTGCGGTCTTCATGTTGTCGTAAATACCTCGGCCACAAGATCCGCCGAAAAAGGCAAAGCCGCGCTGATGGGCGTCGAATACCATCTCCTGGGTCTCCCGAGGGTAACCGAAGCAGAAGACCATCCGGCTATGGCACAATCGCATGTGCGCGGTCTTGACCGTCATTGGCATGCCGTCAATTTCGAGTTGCTCGTGGCTCCAGTCGAACTGGTAGGCCTCTCCAGAGGCGAAAGTCAGCGGGACAAAGGCTTGCGACACCCTGTGCCCTTCGGCTTCGCGCCAGCGGGAGACATGACGCCGGACAGCATCATAGCCTCCCTCGTAACCTTGCCCCTGAAGCTGCTCAAACAAGACCTTGATCGTGCGTCGATGTTTGCGTGGAAGCCCGACATCCCGCTCCAACTCGCTTTCCAGCCAGGTCGTGAATTCACCAAGTTTGGGCATGGGCTGGATCGCTCGTTTGTACTCGAAGCGCGTCTCCTCCGAGCGCAACACCTTGCGGACCGTATTCCGGCTCATGTTTAAATTCTTGGATATCTGCCTGATCGGCGTCTCATGCCGGTCATGGGCCACCTTAATCTTTCGAATTGTTTCCACCGTCAGCATCTCCTCGCTGGCCCTCCCGTCACGATTTTCTCGTGACCTTGAGGGGCTTGCCGGGGTGGGTCAAATTTCGACGCCGATTACCGGCTCAGGTGGGTCATATTTGCACGCCGATTCACAGCCCCCCTGATCGGCGGTGTTTTCGACGGACCCTGCGATTCGGACCAGACTGGTGTTTTCGAGAACGTCGTGCTCGTCGACAGCGGCGGACAACGGCTCATGACCGTGTTTTTCGTGACGGGCTTTGTCATAGATGACGAGCCCATGCTCCTGATGGCTGTCCGTCTGGCAGACTCGACCGAAGGAATTCAGACAACCCGGATTCCCCTTGCTCTGTTCCGGGAACTGAACAACAACCGGCAGCGGATTCTCAGTCTTGAGGAAACCGTGCTCTCTCTGGAAGCCGGGGACCCGGCTCGGCAGCAGGAAGTCCTTGAGGATCTGAATTCTCTGGACGAACTGCTCGAAAGGATCGGCTCCCGGCTCTTTCCCGCGAACCAGGATGACGCCAGGCGACAAGTGGCGGTCAAAGCCATGTGTCTGGCTCTGGAATATTGGACCGCCAGCGGCTTCACCAAGGCGGACCTGGCCGAACAGTCCGGGCTTTGGAATGTGTACATGGAACGGGACGGCTATTTCCGAACGCAGACTCTGGATAAGTATCTGGCCGAAGAGTCCCTGCCGCAAAAGCCCAGGTGGCAGCATATTCACCAGACGGTGCAGTATGTGCTCGCCACCTGCACCGAGCCGTTGCCTGTGCGCCGGAAATTGGAAGATGTCTTTGTCCGTCTGCGTTCCTATTCCTGATTCGGCCCCCCCCCTCGGAACGTAGATCCAACCTCCTGATTTTTTGTCCGATAGGACATAAAAGGGACTCGGTTTTCATGGTCCTGCCAAGTCAGGCCATTACCCTCGCAATCTTTCGGTCATATCTTGCCAGCCATATTTACATCTCGCAATATTGGTGCGACCGTTGTCGCTTGCTAGATTTTTATACTGTTTATTCAGTAGGATAAAATAATAGTGTGCGTGCTGCTATTTGTAGGCACGGCCCATGCATTGCAGGAGACATTGCGTAAATGAAATCCAACAAGGAGACGTATAATGGAACTCATTTTTACCGCACACGGTCATTCCTGTGATCTAGCGCTGCACCCCGTGTCTGAAAAGACGGCCAGATTGATTGATAAGAACGGTGTCGATGTCTACTCCATGCGCGCGCTGGACTGGTGGCGCAAGGGCAAGACCGCTACCTGGGGCATGCGTATTGATGATATCTGTCATATTCAGGTCACCGTGGATGGAAAGCCGGTTGAATTCGATTACCGGGAGATCGTTGCCAACCCGCTGAAGATCCGGCGGCGGATGTATTTGGACAGTCGTGCCAAGTACTTGTGCGTTCTCGGATTCGACAACGAAGTGTGCAAGTTCTCCTGGAAGTGGGACATTGAGGGGCCGTTTGATTCTTCAAAGTTCGATTTTATGGTCCATCAGTGGGATCGGATCATGGGCGAAGAGGGGTATTTCATTCTTGACGAAGTTCGTTATGGCGAATCCTTTGCCACGAACCATGATTGGTGCGATGCCTCCGGTTTCACTCTGGTGCCGCCGCGCATCATTGATCTCGAAGAAGTTCGTAGGGAGCTTGCCCAGGGCGCGCCGGAACATGAAGGGCCTCCGTTCCCGGCTCCGCAAGTCAATTTGAATTATCCCTCGGAATAACATAGCTATAATCTCCTCCCCCTGGGGTTCGCAGGCCCCATAGGCAAGACCCCGTGTTGTCAGGCACGGGGTCTTCGTCTTGTGAAGGAAGACCGGTCTCCATTTCGTGTTTGAGCTGATTTCCTATCCCGGTCCGCTTATTGAAAGCGCAGGGGGACAGCCACCGGATTTCTCCTACGCTTTGCGCGGCAAAAGATCGAATCTGGCATCGTTCGGATTCGTCATAAGCGGAAAACAGGGAGGAAATGACATGGAAAAAGGGGACCATCTGATATCCATTCGCAGGGGGTATGACCATCATGGTCTGTATGTGGGCGACAGCAAGGTCGTTCACTACGCAGGAGGTGAGCAGGGGGTTGGCAAGGGAAGCGTCGAGTTGACGTCTCTTGCCGAATTTCAGGGTGACGGCGACCTGCGAGTGAAATATTCGACCTTCAGGGGTTATGGCAAGGCGGAGAGCGTCGAACGCGCTTACTCCAGGCTGGGCGAAAATGCGTACAGCGTGCTTTTCAATAACTGTGAGCATTTCGTGAACTGGTGTATCTTCGGAGTGAAGTACAGCCAGCAGGTAGTCAGCGGATTGGGTTATGTCTGTGTGCCCGCGTATCTCACCGGCAGCAAATTTTGTTTTGCCAGGACGGTTGGGAGGGGCCCGAATTTTTTTTCTTTCGGACCGGGTGGCGCGGCGGTGGTGTCCATGGATTCGACCCCTTCCGCTAACGCGGGCTTGCTGACAGGGGCCATTGCCGGAGGCCTGACTTTGGCCATTACGGGCGGAACGTTTGCCTGTGGCGGAACTGCGGCCCTCTTGAGTGGAGGCTTGGCTGTGGGCGGTCTGTCGGCCGTGGCCCTGCCGTTGGCTGTCGGTGTGGCCGTGGGGTACGGAGTGAAGAAGTTTTGGGACTGGCTCTGATTTTTTGCTCAAGGAAAAGGGGTCCGGGAATGGCCCGGACCCCATGAATTGACCGGAAGGAAGACCCGGTTATTTGGTTGCTGCTTCGCGGGCGGCCTTGAGCCAGCCATCCCACGTGGTCTTGTTCTTGGCGATCCATTCGTCGGCGTGACGCTGGATGTCCTTGTCGGACTTTTCGCCGCTGTTCATCCGGGTGTTCTGTTCACTGATGTCGTTCAGAGACAGGCTGAATTCTTCCAGGAACTTGGCGGCGGCCGGGTTGTCGGTCAGGAACTTCTTGTTGGCCACCACGCGGATGTCGGAGACCACGAAGCCTGCCTTGAGCGGATCGGAGACCGCGCCTTCCACACCGGAAATGGTCATGCGTTCCTTGGCAGGGGCCTGAGCCTCGGTGGGATTGATTTCGGGCACGTTGATCCACATGACGTCGGTGCCGGGTTTGAACTTGAAGACCGTCCAGTTGGGCGTCCACGTGTAGAAGAAGGCAGGTTTTCCGGCCTTGTAGGCACCCAGGGCCGAGGCCATGCCAGCCTCGTAGGAAGCCTTGATCGGGTTGATGTCGTCTTCCAGACCGTAGACCTTCATGTGGTGGGCGATGACCTTCTCGCAGCCCCAGCCGGGCGGGCAGGCGGTCAGGTCGGCCTTGCCGTCGTCGTTGGAATCAAAGGCCGCTTTGACCTCGGGACGTTTGAAATCGTCCAGGGATTTGATGTTGAACTTTTCCACTTCGCGCTTGGACACCAGGTAACCCTGCATGCCGCCTGCCTTTGCCACATAGCCGATTATCTTGGCTTTTTCGTCAAAATCCTTGGGCAATTGGGCGTTGTGCATGGGAAACCAGCCGTTGGCCCAGTAGTCCAGGTCGCCCAGAGTCACGGACTTGTAGAAGATGGGGTTGGCAAGGTCCTTGGGCTTGGCAACCGTGTAGCCGAGTTCCACCAGGCCCTTGTGGATAATGGCTTCCTGGAAGAAGCCGGTGTTCCAGGTGGCGCGGGCGGGTTTGACGGTCACGCCTTTACCGGGTGTCATGTCCATCGCCAGAGCGGCGGATGCCATGGCGACCGTGAGGATCACGGCCAGGGTCAATTTCAATACTCTCATAGAACCTCCTAGGATTCGTTGGTTACTTTTTTTGCGCCATGGACTGGGTTATGCGGTCCAGGACGATGGCCATGAGCACGATGCCCAGGCCGCCGACCACGGCGCGCCCGATGTCCAGGGTGTTCAGGCCGAGGATCACGGGCGATCCCAGCCCACCCGCGCCGATGAGCGCGGCTATGACGACCATGGACAGGGCCATCATTATGGTCTGGTTGAGTCCGGCCAGGATGGTGGGCATGGCCAGGGGAATCTGGACCTTGACCAGCACCTGCCAGCGGGTGGCGCCGAATGCCTGGGCCGCTTCCACCAGTTCCGGGTGCACGCCTCGGATTCCGAGGCTCGTCAGCCGGATGATGGGCGGCAGGGCAAAGATGATGGTCGCCAGCACGCCCGCCACGTTGCCCACGGAAAAGAGCATGACAATGGGCACCAGGTAGACGAAGGCGGGCGTGGTCTGCATGGCGTCGAGCACGGGCCTGAGCGAGGCATCGAACCGTTCGCTACGCCCGGCCATGATGCCCAGCGGAACGCCGAAAAGGGTGCAGATGACCACGGACGACAGGACCATGGCCAGCGTGATCATGGTGTCTTCCCACAACCCCAGAAAGCCGATCACCAGCAGAGAGGCCAGGGTAAAGACCGTCAACCGCTTGCCGGAGAATTTCCAGGCTGCCAGACAGATGACGGCAATGACGATGCCCGGATGCAGGGCGTTGAGGCCGTGCTCAAAGCCGTTGAGAAGTTGCTCCACCGGCCATTTAAGTGATTGGAATACCTCGCGGTAGTTATCAACCAGCCATTCCACGAAGGTGGAAACCCATGAGTCGAGAGGGATGACATAATTGTCGAACATTATAAATTTCCTCCCTCTTCGAGGGTGATTTCGGCTTTATGCAGCGTCGTGAGGAAGCGGTATTTGGAGACCACACCCTTGTAGACGCCGTCTTCATTCACTACGGGGACCGGCCAGGAACTTGAGGCGACCATCGGCAGGATGTCCTGCATGGAATCGTCCATGTGTACGGCCTGGGCGTTTTCGATGAATGCCTGGCTCAGCGGGTTGCTGGGGCGACCTGATTCCAGAGCGTCCCGAATGGATTCGGAGGAAACCACGCCTAGAAAGCGGCGGCGGGCGTCGAGCGCGTAGCCGTAATCCCGTTCGCTGCCGCTCAGGATTTCGTGGGCTGTGCGCAGACTGCCTTGCTTGGTCACGACCAGGGTGGGATGGCTGTCCCGGACGATGTCCCCGGCGCTGATGACGCCTGTGGGGTCCACGCCGCGGAAAAAGGCCCTGACATAGTTGTTGGCCGGGTTCTGGAGGATGTCGTCGGGCGTGCCGACCTGGATCACTTGCCCGCCTTCCATGATGGCGATGCGGTCGCCAATGCGCAGGGCTTCGTCCAGGTCGTGGGAAATGAAGACGATGGTGCGCTGGTGTTCCTCCTGCAACTTGAGCAGTTCGTCCTGCATCTCGGTGCGGATGAGTGGATCAAGAGCGGAAAAAGCCTCGTCCATGAGCAGGATTTCCGGGTCCACAGCCAACCCTCGGGCCAAGCCGACACGCTGCTGCATACCGCCGGAGAGCTGGGAGGGATACTGGTCTTCCCACCCGGTCAGGCCGACCTGTTCCAGGGCTTCGCGGGCGCGTTCGTACCGCTTGGCCTTGTCCACTCCGGCCAGCTCCAGTCCGAAGGCGGCGTTGTCCAGCACGGTCTGGTGCGGCATGAGCGCGAATGACTGGAAGACCATGCTCATGTTGTGGAGCCGGAACTTGACCAGCTCGTCGCAGTTCATGGCGGTGACGTCCTGGCCGTTGACGAAGACGCGTCCGGCCGTGGGCTCGATGAGCCGGTTGAGCATGCGCACGATGGTGGATTTGCCCGATCCGGACAGGCCCATGATGACGAAAATTTCTCCGGCCTCAATGGCGAAGGAAGCGTTGTTCACGCCCACGGTCATGCCGGTTTTTTCGAGGACGGAAGTCTTGTCGTGGCCTTCTTTGATCATTTTCAGGGCGGCTTGGGGCTTGTTCCCGAAAATTTTATATAGGTTTTCTACGCGGATTTTTTCCATTGTTACTCCGATAAATGTGACAACACAGCCTCTTCCCGGAAGAGATTCATGAAAGGACTGAGAGTGAGGAGGTTGGCTAGCAGACTGTTGAAAAAGTCAAAATGCAGGCTGTTCAAAGAGGTGCGAGTGCAAGGCTCGAAAAAATATCAAGGCCGGTGCGTACTTCCTGCACGCGAGGGGTTGATGTTTTTGAAGCAACGCAGCAATCGTGCGTTTTTCAACAGCCTGTTAGGGCAGGGGAACGCGGTCGCGCAAGCCGCAGGGCGTCGTGGCCCTAGGTTGGCCGTGAACAGGAGAGTTCTCAGCCCGAATATGGCATAGGGTGGGTATGGGCATGTAAGAAATCTTTACTGATTAAATTTTTTTTTGGTTGTTCAAAGATATAGCAAAATACAAATAGTACTTTCAAATGTACTATTGAAAATTAATGCACTAGTTGGTTTTGCATTGGTTTTTTCTGCAAATTTAATGTTGTAATTAAAAACAACATTGAAATGAAATGTTGTGCGAAATCCAATTTTTATCCTACATAAAATGATTGATGTTGTCAAAAGTGTCATTAATTTCTTAAAATGTATCTTGTCCAGATGAGTAGGAAATGGAAATGTAGGGGGAAAAGTGTCGGAGAGGTGTCGGCGAAAGGGCTTCTTGTCGATGCGGTCTGGTTTGAGCAGGTTCGCCATCACGGCAGCAGGGGGGAATCCGGTTGCCACAGGAAGGCCTGGAGGTCTATTTTGCCCGTGTCGTCGAAACGGATGCCTTCCGCTTCCAGGCACTGCCGTTGCTGTTGTCGCCCCTGACCCGGCGGCAGGGATATGCGGCCTTCGCGGTTGACAACCCGGTGCCAGGGCAGCCCGTGCTTCCGGGATGAGGAGTGGAGGACGCGGGATACCTGCCGGGCCGCTCGACGGTTGCCTGCCAAGGCCGCCACCAGCCCGTAGGTGGTCACCGTGCCGCGTGGGATGGCGAGGATGATGTCCATGACTCGTTGCGTGAAAGGATTCGGCGGCAAGGCAAGCCTCCTGTCGGCTGTTGAAAAAGGTACGTTTGCTGCGTTGCTTCAAAGAGTTCACCAATTCGCAGGACAGCGAATTCGGACGTGGGCTTTGTCGACGCCCCACAAGGGGTGAGCCCCAGGACGGGGCGAATCAAACCCTCGCGTACAGGGAGTACGCTTCGGTCTTGAACTCTTTTCGCGCCTATCGCTGCCGTCCCTATCCGTAAGATTCGCGGAGGACCGCTCACCTAACGGCTCCGGCTGCACCCGCATCCTTTTGACGACAAGGTCTTTTTGTGTTTTCCCCCGGCCCGTGTCGGGCGGCGGAAATTGCAGACCAGTTTCATTATTTCACGGACCCCGGCGACTTGTCGAGTCCGGCGCGTGAAGGCCTGGACGGGTGGAGTTGGGTACTCTTTATTTTCCCGATCACCCTTGCATTTTAATCATATACCTAATCTGAGCGATTCTCCAGCCTGACACAACATCAAAGCTGGCATATCACCTTGTTTTTGTTTACAATCACATCCAGTCACTACGTCATGAACGTTTCACCCATTTGGTGGAGGGCTGGATGTCCAACTCAAAGAGAACCAAAGCAAAATTCATCGACGATGTCCAAGTCACGAACGACTGTCTGACAAGCCGGGCCGGGCTCAACCTCTTTGCTCGCTACATTCGTGGCATTGGTCTTTTCCCCCACATCAACCGCCTTTTCGGCTCCATGCGCAAGAACCCCAAGGGCACGCCCATCGATGAACTTTTCAAGCAGGTGCTCTGCTTCCTCTTTGACGGCACCAGCCGTCACTTGGCCCACTTTGATGTCCTGACCAAAGATCCGGGCTACGCGGCTGCCATCGAAACAGACATCAAGAGCATGGCCTCATCGCACACCGTCAAGCGGTTCTACCAATCATTCTCCGCACAACGGACCTATCTTTTTCGCCGTCTGTTGCAGCAACTCTTCCTTTGGCGACTCAGCATGACCAGCCCAGAAGTGATCGAACTGAACATCGACACCATGGTCATGGATAACGACCAAGCGCCGAAGCGTCACGGCGTCAAGCCCACCTACAAGAAGGTTCTGGGCTTTCAGCCTCTCCAGATGACCTGGGGCCGCTACATTATAGACGCCGTGTTCCGTGGCGGCGACAAACACTCTCTCAACGGCGACTCAGCCCCGAAGATGATCCGTCACGTGGTGCGCATGATCCGTACCCGCTACAGCAAGACCGTACCCATCATCATTCGCATGGACTCCGGATTCTTCGACCAGGAGCTCTTCGACGAGATGGAGCGGCTGGATATCGGTTTCATCTGCGCAGGCAAGTTCTATAGCGACATCAAGGCCATGATTGGGGCACTTCCCGAAACCGCCTTTCAGCATCACTTCGGCAAAACCGATGAGGATGTCTGGCAGTGCTACGAGTTCTGCGACCGCCGCAAGTCCTGGGAAAAGTCCTTCAGGACCATCTTTTGGCGACCTTTACTGGAAGAGAAGCAGTTCCTGCTACCCGGATCAAGACCAGGCACCATCGTCTACACCAACCTTGGCATGGATAGTGTCGTGGATCAGCAATTGCAGGAGGCTGGCCTCGCGTTCATGGCCGAAACCGATGCCATCATCCACTCCTACCACCAGCGGGGCGCGGACGAACTGGTGCACAGGGCGTTCAAGGATTTCGGATTCGAGGAGTTGCCGTTCCAGCGCTTCGTGCCCAACGCCGCCTTCTATTACACCATGCTCCTCGGCTTCTTCCTGTTTGAAGCGTTCAAGGAAGATGTGAGTGAGCCGGTGGTACCGGTCAAGTCTTTCCCGACCACACTGCGTCGCACCTTGGTGGACGTCGCCGCCAAGGTGGTGTCCCATGCTGGCAAAACCGTACTCAAGGTCACGGCGATCGCCATGGAATCGTTGCGTTTCAAAGAACTGTGGGAGCGCTGCCTGAGCGCTCCAAAATTCGTCTGGACCTGATCTGAACGCCCCGCTCCATGTCCAGCGATGGGAGAGGTGCGTCCAATTTCCTGAAAAATCTGGTATCACAACCGAAACGAGTGGCATTTTCACGCTTCAGCGATCAAGCTGTCCCCATTCGCACCATTTTTGGAGTCAATCTTCTTCCGGTTTCTGCCGAGGAAGGCTTCAATGAGACCCCTCCGCTCGATTTAGGATATAGTTAATACGTTGACTGGCAATAACTGTGAAGAGTGCAACCTTCAGGCATGGGATTTTCATGAGTGGATCAGAGTCGAAACGGCGGAGGAATCCCTTGGCCACACCCGAGGAGCTTTCGCGGCGGATATCCATCGTGGATGCCAAAGGCAAGTTCGCGGTGGGTGCGGGCCTGTTGCTGGCCGTGGTTCTGGTCGGTTGGAGCGTGTTCGGGTCGGTGCCCTCCATGGTCCTGGGTTCGGGCATTTTGGTTCCGCCTGAGGGATTGATGGACGTGGTCGCGCTGGGACAGGGCCAGGTCACCGAAGTGGACGTGGCCCCCGGGGATACCATTGCCAGCGGCGACATCCTGGCCCGGATATCCATGCCCCAACTGGAGGCCGAGCGCCAATCCGTTCTGGCCAGTCTGAAGAGTGCCAAGCTCTGGACCGAAGAGCGTGTGGCCTATTACGAACAGACCATGCGGGTGCAGGGGCACAACAATGCCGAGCGCATCGAGCATTTGCGGTTTCGTATGGCCTATCTCCAGGAATATTTCGCTTTTCTCAAGAAGCATGTCAAAGGGCTCGACACCATGAACAAGGGCTACATCACGCCCAAGGAAATCGAGACCACACGCAAGAACATGCAGTCCGTGCTGGCCGAGATCAATGATTGCAAACTCAAGATAGCCGAAGTCCAGGCAGCCGAGCTTGATCTGAAGAGCAAGTCGGACCAGGATATGCTGCAAAGCCGCAAGCAGGAGACTGAACTGGAATTGGCCCTGGAGAGTGTGGAGTACCGCCTGAGGCTTTTTTCAAGGCGGTTTTAAAATATCCTGTTGCTTTTCACGTAAACGGTCTTAAGTCTTAAGAAACTGGCTCATTGTAACTGTAGGGGGATACGATGCAGCAGAGCGACTTTGCAGGACTTATTCAGATTTTCGAAAGATTGGATGCCAAGGGAAAACGGGATTTCTTCAACTACATCAGGCGCATGCTTGGTGAATTGCTTCCCATTTCTGACCATCTGAAAGACATTCGTGAGACCCGTTTTGCTGACGGCTTCTCCTGCCCGCATTGTGGTGGCCAGAAGGTAAAACGCAATGGGACGTACAATGGCCGACAGCGATATCTTTGTCATAGTTGCAAGAAAACATTCAACGATTGGACAGGTACGCCCATCGCTGGCACTCACTACCCAGATCGTTGGATGGAATACATCCAGTTGATGCTTGAAGGTAAAACCTTGAAGCAATGCGCCAAGACACTTGAGATCAGCATCCCGACAGCCTTTTACTGGCGGCACAAGGTGCTAAACGCCTTGCTGCGATTGGGGGATGGCAACCTGCTTTCAGGTATCGTGGAAACCGACGAGACCTACTTCCTTGAGTCCTTCAAGGGCAAGCGTGTCAATCGGCGTTGAAAGTTGACCCATCATCGGCGTCGAAATTTGACCCACCCCGAACGTGATTTTCGGGTGTTGGGGGGAGGCTTTTCCGGGGGCGGCGGCAGGGTCGGGAATGGAGGGAGCCCGGAGGGCGACCGGAATTCCCGACCCTGCCGCCGACGCTTATGCGTCCTGCCCTTGGTGCTGTCCCCTGCCTTGTTTCAGCCTCCAGCTTTCATTGCCTGTTTCGATGATCTCGCAGTGATGTGTGACGCGGTCCAACAGGGCCGTGGTCATCTTGGCGTCTCCAAAGACCTGTGACCACTCCCCGAAGCTCAGGTTCGTGGTGATCAGCACCGAGGTCCTCTCGTAGAGCTTTGAGAGCAGGTGAAAGAGCAGCTGGCCTCCTGACCTGGAAAACGGCAGGTAGCCGAGTTCGTCCAGGATGACCAAGTCGAAGCGCGCCAAAGTCTCGGCCAGCCGTCCGGCCTTGCCGTCCGCCTTTTCCTGCTCGAGCTGGTTGACGAGGTCCACCAGATTGAAAAAGCGCACTCGGGCGCCGTTGCGCACGGCATTGGAGCCGATGGCGATGCTTAAATGCGTTTTTTCCGGTGCCCGTGCCGCCTACAAAGACCACATTGATCCAGCTCTCCATGAAGCCGCCCTGGTATAGATCCCTGATCCTGGCCTCACCGACGTGCGAGTCCTGGAAGTCGAAACCGTCCAGATCTTTGCTCACGGGAAATCTGGCGATCCCCAGGCGGTATCGGATGCTGCGTACGCGGCGCTCGGCCTGTTCCGCCTTGAGCAGATCTAACAGAAACCGTTCCAGAGTGGCCCCGGATCGACGACCGTGCTCAAGCATCTCGTCGTAAGCTCCGCGCAGGCCATGCAGCTTGAGCTCTTTGAGCAAAGCCAAGATGTCATTGCGAAGCATGGCTCGCCTCCAATAGCTGGTCATAACGTCCGCAGTCGGCCACAGGCTCGCATTTGATCCTGAGGTGATCGGGGACGCAAACCTCTTGGGTTGGCCTTTGATCACGGGAGCGGTTCAAGATGTTAAGGACCACGTCCCGACTCACCGTGTTCTGGTCCAGGGCCGCCTGGCAGGCGTCGGTTACTGCCTGGAGTCCATGGCTGGGCACCGCTGTCAGGATACCCGCAAACTGTCGGTCCCAGTCCTTATGCCGCCGCAGGGACAGACGGATTTGCTCCATCGGCGCAGGAAGCCTCCAGTCCTGGAAGGGAGCGCCGTTGCGGAGCGCTCCGGGCTTACGCTCCAGGACAGGCACGTAGTGCCACGGGTCATAGACAGTCTTTTCTCTGCCGAATCGGCGGGCATGTACGGCCAGCACCCGGCCATCGCGAATCACCGAGATGTGGTCGGCGTACGCCTTGATCTGCGCCGCCTGTCCAGCCGCCTCGCAGGGTACGCTGTACCGGTTGTGATCAAACCGCACCAGACATGTGGAGGAAACCCGGCATTCCTGAATACGGTAGCCATCGAAAGGGGCTGCGGGCTTGATTAGGTTTTCACGCTCCTGCAGGAAGACCTCCCAGATCGTCTTGTCCGTAATCTCCGGATGAGCCTGAGTCTTGGCCCAACCAATAGCTCGCTCCAGCAGCCAGGCGTTGTACTCCTCAAGGCTCCCGAAACGCCATCTGCCGGATAAAAAACGAGTACGTACCAGATGGACTTGATTTTCCACCTGCCCTTTTTCCCAGCCAGCAGCAGGCGTACACAGCGTGGGGTCCACCAGGTAATGAGTGCACATCTGCTCGAAGCGGGAATTGAGTTCGCGTTGCTTGCCGCGTAGAACTTTGTTCACTGCGGTCTTCATGTTGTCGTAAATACCTCGGCCACAAGATCCGCCGAAAAAGGCAAAGCCGCGCTGATGGGCGTCGAATACCATCTCCTGGGTCTCCCGAGGGTAACCGAAGCAGAAGACCATCCGGCTATGGCACAATCGCATGTGCGCGGTCTTGACCGTCATTGGCATGCCGTCAATTTCGAGTTGCTCGTGGCTCCAGTCGAACTGGTAGGCCTCTCCAGAGGCGAAAGTCAGCGGGACAAAGGCTTGCGACACCCTGTGCCCTTCGGCTTCGCGCCAGCGGGAGACATGACGCCGGACAGCATCATAGCCTCCCTCGTAACCTTGCCCCTGAAGCTGCTCAAACAAGACCTTGATCGTGCGTCGATGTTTGCGTGGAAGCCCGACATCCCGCTCCAACTCGCTTTCCAGCCAGGTCGTGAATTCACCAAGTTTGGGCATGGGCTGGATCGCTCGTTTGTACTCGAAGCGCGTCTCCTCCGAGCGCAACACCTTGCGGACCGTATTCCGGCTCATGTTTAAATTCTTGGATATCTGCCTGATCGGCGTCTCATGCCGGTCATGGGCCACCTTAATCTTTCGAATTGTTTCCACCGTCAGCATCTCCTCGCTGGCCCTCCCGTCACGATTTTCTCGTGACCTTGAGGGGCTTGCCGGGGTGGGTCAAATTTCGACGCCGATTACCGGCTCAGGTGGGTCATATTTGCACGCCGATTCACAGTACCTTTCTGAAATAACAGAAGAACCTGATTATGATGCTGCCCTGGATGCGGCTGGAAAACTGGTGGGCTGAGTTGCCCGGAAAAGATAGCGTGCGTCGCCTGTCCCACTTGGGACAGGCGACTTTTCATTTTGATTCTTGACTCATAAAAAGCATGTAGTTATAACTATTACATCTGAACACTTAAACACGTGAGGCGAGTATGGTCAGTTTGGCTTGCAGCAATTCGGAAATCCATTTGGAAAATGTCAAGAGAGTCAGGAAGGACATGCTTTCCGAACGGGATTTTCTGTTTTTGGCGGAGTTGTTCAAGGCCTTTGGGGATTATACGCGCATGCGTATCCTCTATGCCTTGTCCGTTAATGAGCTTTGCGTCTGTGCCTTGGCCGAAGTGCTTGATATGTCCCAGTCTGCCATTTCCCATCAGCTTCGGCTGCTTCGTGCAGCCCGGCTCGTCCGGTATCGCAAGGAAGGCAAGAATGTCTTTTACACACTGGATGACGAGCATGTCCGCAATCTGATAGTGTTGGGAATCGATCATATTCGCGAGGAACGTTGACCGTCTCGGAGGCGGTCGCCGGGGGAGCTTCGGCTTCCTCGGACCGGGAGTAGGGGGGATTGCCGCAGTGCGGTGCGTTTGGCTCTGAGCATGCGATACATATGAATCGGAACATATATTTTTTTGTCCAGTCTTGTGAGTAAGTGCTCAATTGTAATAAGTGACTGCGTAAGTGGGGTCTTTTCACTATGGCGCTCGTGATGGAATTGGTTTTTGAATCCTGGAACGTATTGGTGGAAGCCGCACCGTATGTCCTGTTCGGTTTTTTTGTGGCCGGTCTGCTCAAGGCGTTTGTACCGGATAGTCTGATGGCCAAACACCTGGGAGGCCGGGGAGTTGGTTCGGTGTTCAAGGCGGCGGTCATAGGCGTGCCTTTGCCTTTGTGCTCCTGCGCGTACTGCCCGCTGCCCTGGGATTGCGCAGGCAGGGGGCGAGCAAGGGGGCGACCACCGCGTTCATGATTTCCACCCCGGAAACGG
Source organism: uncultured Pseudodesulfovibrio sp. (assembly GCA_963662475.2). Lineage (GTDB taxonomy): Bacteria > Desulfobacterota > Desulfovibrionia > Desulfovibrionales > Desulfovibrionaceae > Pseudodesulfovibrio. The sequence goes on along the minus strand of CAXXUE010000002.1, from coordinate 37,711 downwards.
GTGTGGATTCCATGGCCATCACCTACGCGCTCATAGATCCGATCATGACCGTGGTCCGGCCCGTGGCCGCTTCGATCACTGCGCTTTTTGCCGGAATCCTGGTCAATGCATTCCCGGAGAAGGATGAAGCGCCTCAGGCAATGGTTGATTTGGCAGGGCACGCCCACTCTCATGAACATGGCGGTTGCGGTTGCGGCGGGTGCCAATGTGACGCGGAAGGGGATTCTTCCCTGCGCGGGAAGTTTCTATCAGGCATGCGGTATGCCTTTGGCGAGATGATCGGCGATATCGGCCGTTGGTTGCTGGTTGGCGTGGTCGTGGCGGGCGTCATCGCCGTGGTCGTGCCTGACGATTTACTGGCGTCCTTTGCCGGAAGCGGCGTGCTGTCCTATCTGGTCATGCTGGTGGTGGCCTTGCCTCTCTATGTTTGCGCCACCGCGTCCACGCCCATTGCCGCGTCGTTGTTGCTCAAGGGAATTTCTCCCGGCGCGGCCCTGGTCTTTCTGCTGGCCGGTCCGGCTACCAACGGTGCCACTATCACCGTCATGCTCAAGACCTTGGGCAAGCGGGCAGCCGGACTGTACGTGGTCTCCATTGTGGTGTGCTCCCTGGCCCTGGCCTTTGCCGTGGATTGGCTCTATCTCGCTCTTGGCTTGGATATCCGGGCCGTGGTCGCCGAAGTGGGCGAAACCCTGCCGCACTGGGTGGGCGTGGCCGGTGCCGTGATTCTGTTGGGGCTGGTCGTACGCGGTTTCCTGCCTTCCCCCAGGCGTTGTGAAGGATAAGGGCGGCGGTTCGAGGGAGCTGAAACTGGTTTGGTCCATTGCCTTTTCTTTCTTTCGGTGCCGTGCTACATAGCCGCCAGCAATTCAAGGGAGAAACGGGAATGAAAAAGTTATTCCTCGGCATATTTATTGTCCTGCTTTGCAGCGGGTTTGCTCATGCTGACAATATCAAGATTCGCTTTGGCATCCTGCCGGTGCTCGACACTCTGCCTCTTCAGGTCGCTGTGAAGGACGGGCTCTTTGTCGCGCAGGGACTGGATGTGGAGTTGATCCGGTTCACCTCGGCCCTGGAGCGCGACACCGCCATGCAGGCGGGCCAGCTCGACGGTTATTTCGGCGATCTCATTGCCACCTACCTGCTCATCAGCCGCAACGTACCCATGTATATCGCGCTTACTTCCTGGCGGACTTTGCCCGGACATCCCATGTTCGGCATTGCGGTCACGCCTGCCGACAAGGGCAAGAGCCTTGCGGCCATGAAAGGGAAAAAGCTCGGGTTGTCCAAGTCCACGATCATGGAATTCCTGGCCGACAAGATGGAGGACAAGTTTGGCGTCGAGCGGGGCTATTTCCCCAGGATGGAGGTCAAGAAGTTGCCCATCCGTTTTCAGATGCTCATGGCGGGGCAACTCGACACGGCATTGTTGCCCGAACCGTTGCTTTCCCTGGCCAAAATCAAGGGGGCCGGTGTCCTGGCTGTTGCAGATACCCTTGATTTGCCGCTGACCGTTTTGTGTCTGCATCACAAGTATTTCGACAATGATGCCCGTGCGTATGCGGGGTTTGTGGCCGCGTACCGCGAGGCGGTCAAGCGGCTTGCGGACACCCCGGAGCAGTATCGCCAGCTCATGGCTGAAACCTGCCGGATTCCGAAACCGTTGATGGCGGAATTCCCCATATATCCCTATCCCATGCCGAACCTGCCTTCGGACGGGGAATTGGCTGACGTACAGACGTGGATGATCGGCAAGGGGTTGCTCAAGCAGCGTATTCCCAACGAACAGATTCTTCCCCCGGTGATCCCTTAGCCGATGCTGACAGCCGAGAGTCTCGGAAAATCGTACGGGGGTGAGGCCGTTTTGCGTGACGTCTCTTTTTCTTTGGGAGAGGAGGAGACGTTGGCTATTGTCGGTCCTTCGGGTTGCGGCAAGACCACGTTGCTCTATATCCTGAGCGGGCTGGTTTCTCCCGACCAGGGTCGAGCACTCGTCAGCGGCATTCCCGTGGACGGGCCGATGTCCGATATCTCCATCATTCTTCAGGATTACGGGCTCCTGCCCTGGCGTAATGTGCTCGACAATGTCGCCTTGGGGCTCAAGGTGCAGGGTGTGGGCCGGAAAGAGCGCAGGGATCGTGCCCGGAAGCAGTTGGCCGAGCTGGGCATCTGCGGGCGTGACAGCGATTACCCCGCCAATTTGAGCGGCGGCGAGCAGCAGCGGGTGGCCATTGCCCGGGCCTTTGTGACCCGGCCCCGGCTGATGCTGCTGGATGAACCTTTTTCCTCTCTCGATGCCCTGACCCGTGAGCGGTTGCAATACACGCTGCTCGACGTCTGGAAACGGCGCAAGGTGCCGTTTGTGCTGGTGACCCATTCCCTGGAAGAGGCCGTGGTCCTCGGCCAGCGGATTATGGTCATGTCTGATCGTCCGGCGCGGCCAATCAAGGTGTTTGATAACCCTGGCTTTGGCAATCAGGGTGTTCTCGATACCGAGGAGTGCTTCAACCTTCTCCGGCAGTTGCGTCATACCGTGGAGGAGGTCTGGTGAGCGTCGGTTCCGTGCTGCGATATCTTCTGGTGATCTGCGTCACCGGCGTTCTCTGGAAGCTGTCCGCCATGGCTTTGGGGGGCATCATCCTGCCCGCCCCGGAAGATGCGGGAAGGGCCTTCTTCTCGGCCTTGGGCACGGTGATTTTTTGGGAACACTTTTCGGTGAGTGCCTATCGGGCCGTGACCGCCATGATCCTGGCCTGGGTGGTAGCCTTTCCGTTGGGGCTGGTCATGGGCAGCGTGAAGCGGGCCGACGACCTGTTGGCCCCGTTCATATTTTTGACCTATCCCATCCCCAAGATCGTGCTCCTGCCGATATTCCTGCTCCTGTTTGGTTTGGGCGATTTGGCCAAGATCGCCATGATCTCGCTTATCCTCGCCTACCAGATTCTTGTCACCACCCGTGACGGGGTGAAATCCATTCATCCCAAGTATTTCGATTCGGTACGCTCCCTGGGCGGAAGCCGGTGGAACGTATTGCGTGAGGTCCTGCTGCCCGCTGCCCTGCCGCACGGTTTTACCGCGCTCAGGCTGGGCACCGGCGTGTCCGTGGCTGTGCTATTTTTTGTGGAATCTTTTGCCACCACACGAGGTCTGGGCTATATGATAATGGACGCTTGGGGTGCCATGGACTACCTGACCATGTTCAACGGTATCCTCGGCATGTCTCTGCTGGGTGCGGCTCTGTACGAGATAGCCAATGTTCTGGAGCGAAGGGCGTGTCGGTGGATGTTCTTGAGAGAAAAAGGCTAACCGGAGGTAACCCCCCTGTCTTCCATCAAACTTGAATTCGACGACGGCAAGCTGGCCAGCCGCCTTTTCGGGCCGCAGAACCAGCACCTCAAGCTCCTGGCCGAGCGTATCGACGGTGCCATTGAAAGCCGTGGCAATGCCGTGACCATCGTGGTGGACGAAAGTGATGAGGACAAGGCGGACCTGGCTGGTCAGGTGCTCACCCAACTCTATGCCATGCTCAAGGCGGGCAAGAAAATTTATCCGCAAGATGTGGATTTTGCCTGCCGTATCTTGGAACGCCAGCCTACCGCAGACGTGGGCAAGGTCTTCAAGGACGACGTGTACGCCACGTCCAGCAAGCGGTCGGTGTCGCCCAAGTCTCTCAATCAGCGCGAGTATCTGGATGCCATCCGCCAGCATGATTTGACCTTCGGCATCGGTCCGGCAGGCACCGGCAAGACGTATCTCGCCGTGGCCATGGCCGTGGGCGCGTTACTGCGGCGCGAGGTCAAGCGTATCGTGCTCACTCGACCCGCAGTGGAAGCCGGGGAAAAGCTCGGCTTCCTGCCCGGTGATCTGGCCGAGAAAATCAATCCCTACCTGCGTCCGCTCTACGACGCCCTGCACGACATGCTCGAATTTTCCAAGGTCCAGGACTTTCAGGATACCGGTGTCATCGAGGTCGCGCCCCTGGCTTTCATGCGCGGTCGCACGCTCAATGATGCCTTCATCATCCTGGACGAGGCCCAGAACACCACGCCCGAGCAGATGAAGATGTTTCTGACACGACTCGGCTTCGGGTCGCGGGCCGTGGTCACGGGCGACGTGACCCAGGTGGACCTGCCTGTCCATGCCCGGTCCGGTTTGCTCCATGCCCGGGGTATCCTGGAAAACGTCAAGGGAGTGAAGTTTGTCCTGTTCGACGAGCGGGATGTGGTCCGGCATCCCCTGGTGGGACGCATCGTGCGGGCCTACGACAAGCACGAGAACGGAGCGGGGTAGGCATGCCGTCCGGTCTCAGAGTCTTGCGCGAAACCCGGCTCGACCCAAAATTCCCTCTGTCCAGGCAAGAGTTTGCTTTGTTTGGTCAAATCATTCTGGACTCTTTGGGCCTGGCCGAACAGGTTGTGACGGTCCGGCTGGTGGACGACCGAGAGATTTCTCGGCTCAATAGGGAATTTCTTCACTGCGTCGGTCCCACCAATGTCCTGAGCTTTCCTGCCGGGGAAGTAGAAGACCTGCCGGATGGCGACGGCGATAATTTTCTGGGCGAACTCGCTCTGTCCGTGGATGCCCTCACCCGTGAAACCGCCCTGTACGGGCAGCCGCCTGTGGCGCACTTGGCCCGCCTGTTGGCTCATGGCATTCTGCATCTGGCCGGGTATGACCACAGCGACGAGATGTATGCGTTGACTGACGCGGCCGTGGATCGCGCACTCTTGGAATATTCAGTATAAAATTGAGGAGTTGGCATGCCGTCCCGCAATGCCATTAAAGGCAAGCAGCTGTACAGGATTCTGTTTTTCGGCGTGATTTTTACTGTCCTGGCCGTGGGCACACTGGCCCTTTTGGGCGTTCGTGAGTTCCGGCGTGATGCTGCGGCTGTGGCGGTGGAGAGTTCGGCACGGGGGCTTTCTGGGGCCGTGACCGTGCTCATGGATGCCGTGGCCAGTTCCAACGGCGAGATCGGTGCGCAGGCATTTACCAGCCTCAAGCCTGAGGCTCTGCGGCGCGAAGCTACGCGAATTCTTAAAAAGCACGCGGTGTTGACGGCCATCATGGTTTCGGACGGGAGCGGGCTGCGCTTCATGCTCGTCCGGACCCCGGAGGGGGGCCTGGAGGTCTTGCCGGAGAGCGGGAGTGATACCGAATCCCGGTGGACCCTGTGGAAGCGCGACGGCAGTTCGGTTCCGGGCACCCCGCTGAAGGATTATCAGCGCACGGTCATGGATTCCGCTTTGGCCGACGAATTCGGGCATCTCATGCCGGGACAGGTGAACTGGCGCAGTTCCTACGGGTTTCGCGCTTCGGGTGAGTCGTGGCTCACGGCCTCGACCCTGGTGCAAAGCGAGGACCAGCGCATTATGGCGTCCTATGTGTTTCCGGTGGATGCGATAGTCAACCGGTTGGGCGGTGCGGAAAAGGGGAGCGCAGAAAAGGTGTTTCTGTTCTGGGACAGCGGCAAGGTGTTGCCTGTTCCGGCTTCGGCCAGGGCCGAGGCCCAGGGTGACAAGGCTCGTCCGTTTCTGGATGGCGAAAAGATGGATGATCCGGTCATTGCCGGGGCTGCACAGATGTTGGCTTCGGGTAAGGGGACCCGCAAGGCACCGTTTTTTTATACCGTAAATGGTGAGGTTTGGTGGGGATACGTCCTGCCTCTGTCCGTGTTTGGCGATACCATGTCTCTGGGCGTGGCCGTGCCTCGCAAGAATATTGTTTCCACTTTGACCGGCGACAATTTCCTTCTGCTTTTCGGTGGCGTGTTGATGCTCCTGGCTGCTGCGGTTTTGCTCGTGCTTCACCGGAACAAGACGCGCATTGAGGCCATCGGGATTCGGCACAAGGTGCCCCGGAACGCGCAGGACGTGCTTAAACTCATCGCCGAGGGCGAGAGCGGTATCGTGGAATTCAAGCAGACGCTTCGGTTCAATCTCAAGTCGGGCAAAAACGGCAAGGAAATTGAGCATGCGAGCCTCAAGTCCGTGGCCGGGTTTCTCAATTCCGAAGGCGGCATCCTGTTGGTGGGTGTGGCCGACGATGGAGTCGTGGCCGGGTTCGAGGAGGATCGGTTCGAGAATGCGGACAAGGCCCTTCTGCATTTCAATAATCTGGTAAATCAGCAGATCGGCACGGAGTTTTCCCGTTACCTGGAGAGTACGGTCATCGAGGTGCAGGGGAAATCGGTGCTCGCCGTCCATTGTCTGCCCGCGCCGGTTCCCGCTATCCTCGATAATGGCAAGAGCGAGGAGTTTTATGTGCGTAGCGGTCCGGCAAGCCGCCAACTCACGCTCAGCCAGTTCTACGAGTGGTTGCAAAATCATTAATTTGCTGTTGAAAAACGCACGACATTTTTGCTGTCGACATCGCTGATGCTGAAGACCGGCAAAGAGTTTTTGCTGCCGTGTTGCTTCCAGAACGGCAAATTTTGCGAGGGAGTATGCCTCACGGCGATCCCTTGTCCCCCGTAGCTCCGGGCCGGATTTCCGGTGGCAAAGCGCTTTACATTAATATCAATATGGGCCAAACTTCGTCTCTTTCATTTTGAATAGGCATTTGACGATGGAGTAACCGTACGATGGCCAAGCATTTTTTGACTATTCTGGACATGCCCAAGGATGAGGCCCGGCAGGTGCTTCTGCGGGCCAAGGAGATGAAGGACAACAAGGTCCGGACCGATCTTTTGGCTGGCAAGACCTTGCTTTTGATTTTCGAGAAGGCTTCCACGCGGACTCGCGTTTCTTTCGAGGTGGGTGTTCGCCAGCTCGGTGGAGACCCGGTTTTTGTTGCCTCCAGGGACTCTCAGCTCGGCCGCAGCGAACCGCTCAAGGACACCGCTCGCGTGCTGTCACGCTATGCGGACGGCGTCATTGTGCGTACCTTCGGCCAGGAAAAGCTAGAAACCCTGGTCGAATACGGCAGCATCCCGGTGGTCAACGCGCTGACCGATGAATACCATCCCTGCCAGATCATGGCCGATATGTTGACCATGTACGAGCGCACGCCCGATCTCGAGAAGATCAAGGTGGCCTGGATCGGTGACGGCAACAACATGGCGCACTCTTTCATCAACGGCGCGGTCACGTTTGGCTACGAGCTTTCCCTGGCCTGTCCCGAAGGGTACTATCCCGATCTGGCCATCATGGACAAGGCTGTGTCCCTCGGGGCCAAGGTCACGCTGACTCGTGATCCGGTCGAGGCCGTGTCCGGCGCACACTACGTCAACACCGACGTATGGGCGTCCATGGGCCAGGAAGAGGAACAGAAAAAGCGCGAAGTCGCCTTTGCCGGATATGAGGTCAACGAGGCCCTCATGGCCAAGGGTGCGCCGGATGCCAAATTCATGCATTGTCTTCCTGTCCACCGGGGCGAGGAAGTCAGCGAATCCGTGTTCGAAGGCCCGGCATCCATTGTCTGGGACCAGGCGGAGAACCGACTGCATATGCAGAAAGCAATTTTGGAATGGATTTATAAATAATTCAATCGTATATAATCCAGAGGAATTAATCAAATGAGCAAGATAGAAAAAGTGGTTCTGGCTTATTCCGGCGGGCTCGATACCTCCATTATCCTCAAGTGGCTCAAGAACCATTACGAATGCGACGTCATCTGCATGACCGCTGATCTCGGTCAGGGCGAGGAGATGGACGGCATCGAGGAAAAGGCACTCAGTACTGGCGCGGTCAAGGCGTATGTTGAAGACCTGCGTGAGGAATTCGTGCGCGACTATGTATTTCCCATGTTCAGGGCCAATGCCCTGTACGAGGGGCGGTATCTGCTCGGTACGGCCATTGCCCGGCCTCTGATCTCCAAACGGATGGTCGAGATTGCCGAGATGGAGGGCGCGCAGGCCGTGTCTCACGGTGCCACCGGCAAGGGCAACGACCAGGTCCGCTTCGAGTTGGCCACCATGGCTCTCAATCCCAGGCTCATTACCATCGCCCCCTGGCGGGAGTGGGAGTTGAAGTCCCGCACCGACCTCATGAATTACGCCAAGGAAAACAATATCTCCATTCCGGTGAGCCGGGAGAAGCCGTGGTCCATTGATGCCAACCTCCTGCACACTTCGTTCGAGGGCGGTGAGTTGGAAGACCCGTGGAATTCCCCCGGTCCCGACTGTTACCGCAACATCACCCCGCCCGAGATGTGCCCGGACGAGCCCGAAGAGATCACCATTGATTTCGAGGCGGGCAATCCCATTGCGGTCAACTCCGTGAAATATTCCCCGGCGGCCCTGCTGGCCACGCTCAACAAACTGGGCGGCAAGCACGGCGTAGGCCGGGTGGACATGGTGGAAAACCGCTTCGTGGGCATGAAGTCCCGTGGCGTGTACGAGACCCCCGGCGGCACCATCCTGGCCGCTGCTCACCGCGATCTGGAGGGGCTGTGCATGGATCGCGAGATGATGCATTTGCGAGACTCTCTCATTCCAAAATATGCCGAGATGGTGTATTACGGATACTGGTTCTCCCCGGAAAGGGAAGCGCTCCAGGCCATGATCGACAAGTCTCAGGAGAAGGTTACTGGCACGGTACGGGTGAAGCTCTACAAGGGCAACTGCGTGCCGCTGGGTCGCAAGTCTCCGTTTTCAATGTATAGTTCCGAGCTGGCTACCTTTGAGGAAGACTATGTGTACGATCAGGCCGATGCCGCTGGTTTCATCAAGCTGGTGGGGCTCAGGCTCAAGGGACGTATGCAGCAGTCCAAATGGGGCGGCAAGGACCTTGAGGATACCTGCGAGTAGCATATGGCAGAAAAAAAGATGTGGGGCGGGCGGTTCGCCGAAGGAACCGCCGCGTCCATGGAAGCATATTCCGAGTCCGTCTCCTATGATTGGCAGCTCTATGCCGAGGATATTCGCGGCTCCCAGGCCCATGCCCGCGTGCTGGCCCGGCAGGGTTTTCTGACCGAGAGTGAAGCTCGGCAGCTCTGCGACGGCCTGGACGCGGTCCGGTCCGAGATCGAGGCCGGGGAGTTCACCTGGAAGACGAGCATGGAAGATGTGCACATGAACATCGAGTCGCGCCTGACCGAGCTCATCGGTCCGGTTGGCGGCAAGCTGCACACTGCCAGAAGCCGCAATGATCAGGTGGCGCTCGATTTTCGGCTTCATGTGGCTGCTCGGCTCGGCGCGTGGCAACAATATCTCGCCTCGCTCATCGGGGTTTACATCAGCCGTGCCGAGGAGCATCGGGACACGCTGTTGCCCGGATGCACGCATTTTCAGCCTGCCCAGCCCGTGAGCCTGGCCCATCATCTGCTTGCCTACTGCCAGATGTTCAAGCGCGATTTCGAGCGCGTGTCCGACTGCCTCAAGCGGGTGTTGGTCATGCCGCTGGGAGCTGCTGCCCTGGCCGGAACCACCCATCCGGTGAATCCGCAGGCCGTGGCCGAGGACCTCGGGGTGGACGCCGTGTTCGCCAACTCCATGGATGCTGTTTCCGACCGCGACTTCGCGCTGGAAGCGGTCTTTGCGGGCAGCCTGATCATGACCCATCTCTCCCGCATGTGCGAGGAGATCATCATCTGGGCCAATCCCAATTTCGGCTATGTGAAGCTGCCGGACCAGTATGCCACGGGCTCTTCCATCATGCCGCAGAAAAAGAATCCCGACGCCTGTGAACTCATGCGCGGCAAGACCGGGCGCGTGGTCGGTTCCCTGATGGGCCTTCTGGTGTTGCTCAAGGGATTGCCCATGACGTATAATCGCGACCTGCAAGAGGACAAGGAGCCATTTTTCGATACGGACAAGACCGTGTCCTCGTCACTGAATATCATGAACGGGATGCTCGGGCAGCTTCGGTTCATGCCCGAGGCCATGCTGGCGTCCGTCCGGCAGGGATTTCTCAATGCCACCGAACTGGCCGACTACCTGGCGGCCAAGGGCGTGCCTTTCCGCGAGGCGCACCACGTCACCGGGGCTGCCGTGGCCTTTGCCGAGGGCAAGGGCGTGGGGTTGGAAGACCTGAATCTTGATGAACTCAAACAGTTTTCCAGCGAAATTGACGAGGATGTCTTTGCGGTGCTCGACTACAAGGCCTGTGTCCAGCGGCGCACGTCGCATGGCGGCACCGGTCCGGAGTCCGTGGACCGGCAGATCGACGAATTGAAGGTCTGGCTTGCTTCCATATAATACGATTTCGCAATGAAATTGAAAATCCTGAGTCTTTTTGCAGTATGTCCCTTGATTTTTCACCGAAGGGCATTAGGTTACATTATCAGATATGCTCGTAAACCATAGGCCGCAATCCCCATTGAGCGGTCCCTTCTAGAAAGGGTGGCAGGGAGATTCCTGCATATCCGGAGGATGTTTCTTTGAATAATCATATGAAGAATCTCGTGATCTGGGCGATCATTTTTGTCCTGATGGTCGTCCTGTTCAATCTTTTCAACCAGCCTCCCATACCGCAGGATCAGCCGTCTTACAGCGAGTTCCTGACCCTGGTGGAAAGCGGTGCCGTGGCCGAGGTCAAGATTCAGGGCCCCAGGATCACCGGACTCAAGAGTTCGGGTGAACGGTTCCAGGTCTACACCCCAGAAGATCCCAAACTTATTGACACGCTCATCAAGAAGGGCGTGGAGGTCAAGGCCGAACCGCCGGACGAGTCGCCGTGGTACATGACGCTGCTCTTGTCCTGGTTCCCCATGTTGCTTTTGATCGGCGTCTGGATATTCTTCATGCGTCAGATGCAGGGTGGCGGCAGCGGTGGGCGTGGTGCCATGAGTTTTGGGCGTTCCAAGGCTCGTCTCATCAGCGAGGAGACCGCCAAAGTCACGTTTGATGACGTGGCCGGTGTTGACGAGGCCAAGGAGGAACTCTCCGAGATCGTGGACTTTCTGCGTGAACCCCGCAAATTCACCCGCCTGGGCGGGCGTATCCCCAAGGGTGTGCTTCTGGTTGGCAGTCCCGGTACCGGCAAGACCCTGCTGGCGCGGGCCGTGGCCGGAGAGGCCGGCGTGCCTTTCTACACCATTTCCGGTTCCGATTTTGTCGAAATGTTCGTAGGCGTGGGAGCATCCCGCGTGCGCGATCTGTTTGCCCAGGGCAAGAAGAATGCGCCTTGTCTGATTTTTATTGATGAAATTGATGCCGTGGGCCGTCAGCGTGGCGCGGGCCTTGGTGGGGGACATGACGAACGAGAGCAGACCCTCAACCAGCTTTTGGTGGAAATGGACGGCTTCGAGTCCAATGAGGGCGTTATCCTCGTGGCGGCCACCAACCGTCCCGACGTGCTCGACCCGGCCCTGCTTCGTCCCGGTCGATTCGATCGTCAGGTGGTGGTGCCCAGCCCGGATCTGCGCGGACGCGAACATATCCTGAAGGTGCATAGCCGGAAGACGCCATTGGCCGTAGAGGTCGATTTGGAAACCATTGCCCGAGGCACGCCCGGATTTTCCGGCGCGGACCTGGAGAACCTCGTCAACGAGGCCGCGCTCCAGGCAGCCAAGGCGGGCAAGGATCAAGTGGACATGTCCGATTTCGAGGAAGCCAAGGACAAGCTCATGATGGGCGGGCGCGAACGGCGTAGTCTCATCCTTTCCGATGACGAGAAAAAGACCACGGCTTTCCACGAAGCGGGTCATGCCCTGGTGGCCAAGCTTTTGCCCGGCACCGATCCGGTGCACAAGGTCTCCATCATTCCTCGCGGCATGGCGCTCGGCGTGACCATGCAGTTGCCCGGCGAGGACCGGCATAATTATTCCAAGGAATTTCTCCTTCATACCATGACCGTGCTCATGGGCGGGCGGTGCGCTGAGGAAATCGTCCTCAACCAGCTCACTACGGGGGCGAGTAACGACATCGAACGTGCCACCAAGACAGCCCACAACATGGTCTGCATGTGGGGCATGAGCGATGCGCTCGGTCCTTTGAGTTTTGCCGACAGTCAGGAGCAGGTCTTCCTGGGCAAGGAACTCATCCACAACAAGAATTACGGCGAAGAGACCGCCAAGGTCATCGATGCCGAAGTTCGTCGTTTCGTGGAGGGGGCCTACGCGGAAGCTACGAAGTTGCTTAAGGAGAATCTCGAATCCCTTAATGCTATCGCCAATGCTTTGCTTGACCGTGAGACCGTTACGGGAGCGGACATTGATCTGCTCATGGAAGGCAAGGAGTTGCCGCCCATGGACTCCGGGGATACGGGGCTTGCCGCGCCGAACGGAGCACCTGGTGGGGACTCTCCCACAGGGTATACCGCCGAAGGCAAGCCCGCCGGTCCCGGATATAAGCCGGTGAGCGAGGACAAGCCCAAGGAAGGGGACGACTTCATTCTCGAAGAGGATGACGGAGAACCCGACCCGGACGGTTCCGATGACGATGGAAATTCCAAGCTCCAATAAATACGGAAACCATCGCAAATGAACGACACGATTTGGAAAGTGAAAGGGGGCAAGGCGTTGGGGCCTGCCCCTTTCTTTATTGCCGGGGTGGTCAACGTGACCCCGGATTCCTTTTATGATGGGGGACGGCACGTCGGTTCCGAAGCGGGGGTTGCCCACGGTGTCGAGCTGGCCGGACAGGGGGCGGATATTCTCGATGTTGGCGGCGAGTCCACTCGTCCCTATGCTGATTCCGTGTCGGTGTCCGAAGAGCTGGATAGGGTTGTCCCGGTTATCAGGGGGCTGGTCGCGGCAGAAACCGGATGTGTGATTTCCGTGGACACCTACAAGGCGCAGGTGGCGGCCAGGGCTCTTGAAGCGGGAGCTGATATCCTGAACGATGTGTCCGCGTTCGCGTTCGAGCCGGAGTTGCTTGATGTCATTGCCCAGTACAAGCCGGGCTATGTTCTCATGCACAGCCTGGGGCGACCCGGAGAAATGCAGAACGAGCCGCATTATAATGATGTGGTGGATGATATCCTTTGTTTCTTCGAGGAAAAGCTCGAAATTTTGGACAAGGTGGGATTGCCCCGGGACAGGATTGTTCTGGACCCCGGCATCGGGTTCGGCAAGCTTTTGGAACACAACATTGCCATCCTGAACGAGATTGAGCGATTCAAGCGACTGGGACTGCCCTTGTACATGGGGTTGTCCAACAAGTCGTTGTGGCAGGGGCTTTTGGGGCTGCCGGTGGACAGGCGACAGTACGCCACCCAGGCAGCCACGGCAATCATGGCGGTCAAAGGCGTGCCCATTCATCGCGTGCATGAAGTGGAACTTGCGCGTCAGACATTGACCATAGTTCAGGAAATAGCGTAGTTTTAGATATGTTTGAACTTTTTGGTATTCAGGTCACCTGGCGAGTCCTTCTTGATATCGCGCTGGTCGCCGTCATTTACTACAATATCATCGTATTGGTCCGGGGCACCCGTGCCGCTGCCGTGCTCTACGGCATGGTGGTGGTCCTGGTAATCTATTACGTGTCCAGCCTGTTCAACCTCTACACGCTCAATGCCTTGCTGGGCGAATTCCTGACTTCCATTTTCCTTGTGGTGGTCATCCTGTTCAAGAATGACATCCGCAAGGCCCTGGCCAGCGTTGGCACCAAGCGGTTCTGGACCAAGTCGCAGGTACGCGACGACACCTTGGACCATCTCGTTACGGCGGTCATGAACATGTCCGAGAGCAGTACCGGAGCCATCATCGTCATCGAAAAGAACATGCCGCTTGGCGACATCGTCGAGCGCGGCATCGAATTGGATGCCAAGGTCAACAAGGAACTCCTGCAAACCATTTTCGTGACCGACACCCTGCTGCACGATGGGGCTGTCATCATCCGGCGCGACCGGATTGTGGCGGCGGCCTGCATCCTGCCTCTGTCCAGCAAGCTGCGTGGCCAGCCCATGTACGGCACTCGGCACCGGGCCGCACTCGGCATTTCCGAGGGGTCGGATGCCATCACCATGGTGGTTTCCGAGGAGCGCGGTGAGGTGTCCGTAGCCATGAACGGCCGGTTGACGACCAGCCTGGACGAAACCCGTTTACGTCGCGTTCTGCGGAACGCTTTAGGACGATAACATGGTAAAGAACTGGCAAACCGTACTTCTGGCCGTTGCCCTGGCCGTTTTTACCTGGTTCCTGGTGACTGGCCGTGAGGTCGTGGAAACCTGGCTGGACATGCCGCTGGTCATGACCAATCCGCCCGAGGGCATGATTATCGAGGGTGGTCTGGTGGACAAGATCCAGGTTCGTCTGCGCGGGCCCAAGGGGTTGGTCGGCAACCTGGCTTCTCAGCAACTTACCTATCCTCTGGATGTGAGCAAGCTCAAGATCGGTCAGCAGATAGTGGAGATCGACGCGGATAAACTGCCGCTCTCGTCCACTTACGAAATCATCGAGGTCAAGCCCAACCGTTTGACGCTTCTGGTGGATCGTCGAATTTCCAAGACGATTGTTCTGGAACCCGCCTGGGCGGGCAAGCTTAATCCTGATTACAAGCTTCTGGATGTCGTGGTGGCACCCGATACGGTGGAGATTCGCGGACCCGAGACCCGACTCAGGAAGATCAACCGGACCAAGGTCGTAATGCAGGAAGATTTTCTGGAAGAAGTGCCCAAGAGTTGGGCCAAGAATGTCGGTCTTGGGCTGCCGGACGAGATCGAAGCCTCTCCTGGGCAGGTACGTGTGGAGGCGTTCTTCGGGCCGAAAACGCATGAGATATGGGTGAAGGTGCCCCTGTCCATAACGCCGCCGGAAGGGTTCAAGGTTTCGGTATCCCAGGATTATGTGCGATTGCTCATAGAAGGGCCCCTTGCCCTGTTCAGGACTGACGAATATCGTAAGGATATTGCGGTCAATATTGTTTTCAGCAGTGAGGTCGCACCGGGAACTTCCGAGCTCGCCTACGAGGCTGTGCTGCCGGAAGGTTGCCGTGTTGTGAAGAAGAATCCCGAGACCATCAATATCCGACTAAGAAAGAAATAAACCGCGTAGAGCGGTTGAGTGGAGTTTTTCATGACGCAGAGGCTTTTTGGTACCGATGGTCTGCGTGGTCAGGGTAATATATTCCCCATGACCCCGGAGATAGCCTTGAGGCTCGGTTTGGCCGCAGGGCAGTATTTTCGTAATGGATCGCGTCGTCACAGGGTGGTTATCGGCAAGGATACCCGATTGTCCGGGTACGTTTTTGAAGCCGCACTGACTTCCGGGCTGTGCGCCAACGGCATGGATGTCTTTCTGGTCGGGCCCATGCCCACCCCGGCAATTTCGTTTTTGACCCGCAATATGCGGGCCGATCTCGGGGTGGTCATTTCCGCCAGCCATAATCCGTTCATGGATAACGGCATCAAGTTCTTCGACCGTGAAGGGTTCAAGCTTGCGGACGAGGCAGAGGATGCGATCAGCGAACTGGTCCTGGCCGATAATCCGCAGTGGGACTACCCGGATCCCGAGCGCATCGGACGTGCCTACCGTATCGAGGATGCCCGTGGGCGCTACATCGTCTATCTCAAGAACAGTTTTTCTCCCCGGCTTACATTGGACGGCATGAAAATAGTGCTGGATTGCGCCAATGGCGCGGCCTATGGCGTGGCCCCGTACATTTTTGAGGAACTGGGTGCCAAGGTGGTCAAGGTCGGCATGAAGCCTGACGGTCTCAACATCAACGAGAAGTGTGGCTCACTCTATCCCGAGGTGATCTCGAACATTGTGGTGGACGAGAACGCGGATATGGGCATTGCCCTGGACGGGGATGCGGACCGGCTTATCGTGTGCGACGAGCGTGGGCGTATCCTGGACGGCGATCAGATCATGGCCCTGTGCGCCCTGGAGCTTATGGAAAAGGATCGGCTGCCGAAAAAAATGCTCGTGTCCACGGTCATGAGCAACATGGCGTTGGAGTTGTTCATGGAGGCGCAGGGCGGAACTCTGTTGCGCACGGCGGTCGGCGACCGGTACGTGGTGGAGGCCATGCGCCGCGAGGGGGCGGTACTGGGTGGAGAACAGTCCGGGCACCTTATTTTCATGGAACATTCCACCACCGGCGATGGTCTCCTTGCCGCCCTGCAATTATTGCGTATAATGTGCGAGAAGGAAAAGCCGCTTTCGGAGCTGGCTGGGCTGCTGGAGCCGTTTCCGCAGGTACTGAGGAACGTGCACGTCGAGCGCAAGATTCCCTTTGGCCAGGTCCCGGAAGTGCAAGCGGCGGTCAGGAAAGTCGAAGAGGCGCTTACCGGCAAGGGCCGGGTACTCTTGCGCTATTCCGGCACTGAAGCGGTTTGCCGTGTCATGGTGGAAGGTCCCGATGTGGACTTGGTGGAATGTTATACTGCCGACATTGTCGAGGCCTGCGAAAAGTTTTTGCGATAAGCATATATCTCCCGGAGGAATCGTATGGAAGTCAAGAAAGCCGTTATCCCCGTCGCCGGTTGGGGCACCCGCTCCCTGCCTGCAACCAAGAACGTTCCCAAGGAAATGCTGCCCATCTTTCGCAAGCCCATCGTGCAATATATCGTCGAAGAGGGCATTGAAGCAGGGCTGACCGACGTGGTCTTTGTCACCAACCAGAACAAGACCATCATTGAAGATCACTTTGACCGTAACTTCCTGCTGGAACAGTTGCTGGCACGGGCGGGCAAGGTCGAACTCCTGGATGAGGTTCGTCGTGTGGCCAACCTGGTCAATGTCATTGCCGTGCGTCAGAAGGAGCAGCTTGGTCTGGGGCATGCCGTGCTCACGGCCAGCGAGGTCTGCAAGAACGAGCCGTTCGCGGTCATGTTGGGTGATGACCTCATGTTTGGTCGTGGCACCGGCATCGGCGAGTTGATCCGGGCCGCGGAAAGAACGGGAAAGGCGGTGGTCGGCGTCATTGAGGTTCCCAAAGAAAAAGTCAGCAAATATGGCGTGATCAAGGGTGAGAAGCTGGCAGATGGTTCCTACCGGGTGATCAGTCTGGTGGAAAAACCTCCCATGGAGGAGGCTCCGTCCAATCTTGCCATCATTGGTCGCTACGTGTTGTTGCCAGAGATTTTCGACATTCTCAGGGACCAGAAGGCGGGTGTGGGCGGTGAAATTCAGCTCACCGATGCCTTGCAGGGACTGGCCGATCAGGACAAGCTCATTGCGGTCAAACTGGGCGGTCAACGATTCGATGCCGGAGATTGGGTGGAATATCTCACGGCCAACATTTATTTTGCCCTGCAGGACGAGGAGTTGCGAGACGAACTTGTCCACAGGCTTCGGGAGCTTTTGTCTTGTCCCAGCTGATGAGAATTGTTGCAACGTTTGTCTTTGTCTGTCTTTTTGCTTTGCCTGCGTCCGCCTTTACACCGGACGACGGCGAGTTGGCGCAGCTTCTGCACAGGAATTACGGAGCGCTCTCGTCCTGGGAGGCGGAGATGTCCTTTGCTGACCATCCCGGCGTGACCGTGCACCTTTGGTATGCGCGCGGCAAGTGGCGTCAGGAATGGAAAGCAGAGGATAAAGCCTTGGCCGTGGGGCTGAACGGCAATGTTTCGGCCAAATGCACGGTCGGAGAGTTCCCTCTGTCGCCGCTTTTTGTCTGGATGGTCCCGAATCCGGTCGAGACATGGAAATCTTGGGGTGTGGATAATGCCACGGCCAGTTACGGATTTTGCGACGAATCGCCGTGTTACATGTTCGGAGCGGACCCTGGCGACACAACTTCGCCCGCAGTCTTCATGCACAATGAATCATTTGCCCCGTTGCTTATACGGTATGGATCGGGGAGTGGGCTGACCACGGTGGAGTACGGGAATTATCGTACCCTGGGCGGTTTTGGGGTGCCCCAGTCCGTCACGGTGACCACAGGCGGGCGTGTGCTTTGGGCCACGGTCAAGTGGATAGCGGTCAACCGGGCCGACGGACAGGAGCTGTATGCTCCCGATGCCGTGGACGGTGCGCCGTGCGCCGAGCCGCCTGCGCCGTTTGATATGCTGCGCGATATTTTCCGTTATCCTGCTGTCCGGTAGGCTGATCATGGCCGATCTCTGGCAGGTTTCGCTCGTCAGTCCGCCTTACCAGGTCCTGACCTACGAGCGGCCGCCGTATTTCCCCGAACTTGAGCCCGGCCTGCGGGTCATTGTCCCTCTGGGCCGATCCCACCGTATGGGCGTGGTACTCGGTCCGGCGGAGGGCATTCCCGAGGGTGTGGCGATCAAATCGCTTATCTGGCCCCTTGAGCGGCGACCGCTTCTCTCTGCCGAATATCTCGATCTGGCGGCCAATCTTGCGTCCCGTCAGATGTCGACCGTGGGGCGAATCCTGGAGATACTCCTTCCGAGTGGCCTGCGCACTGCCGCTGTCACCTTCAAGGTGGACAGGCATGTGTCGGATCGGGATCTGCCGGGTTCGGTGCGCCCGTCGGCCTTTGGCGGATTCGGCCCGGACGATCTGATCGCGCTCATGGAACTCTGGCTGACTGGCCGGATGAGGGTGCGCGTCAGTGCCCGGCGCGAAGCCGAGGAGCGGTTCGCGGCCCTGGTTGCCGATCCTCCGTGGGCTGTGCGGCCAAGTGCCAAGCGGCAGTTGCGCGTGCTTGAGCATTTGTTGGACAACGGTCCTCAGAGTCTTTTTTCCCTCAAATGTGCGTTGGGTGATTGGGCTCCCGAGATCGCGGCCAAGCTGGAAGGCCTCGGCCTGGTTACTCTGGGCGCGTTGGCTGCGGATACCGTGGATACGGTTGATCAGGGAATCGCTTGTGCCGAGGTCGAACCCCTTGACTACGAGTTGACGAGCGAGCAGCGGGTCGCCCTAGAGCAGATGGCTGCCACATTGGATGGCGGCGGGGGAGCCCATCTGGTGCACGGTGTGACTGGTAGCGGCAAGACCTTGTTATATCTGGAAATGGCTTGCGTCTGTCTTGAGCGCGGATTGTCCGTGATCCTGTTGGCTCCTGAGGTGGCCCTGGCCTGCAACCTCTACCGGAATGTGGCGGAGTACTTTCCGCAGGCCAAGATTGTGCTTTATCACGGCTACCAGAGTCCCACGAAGCGGGGGATGACCTTTGCCGGACTGGCCAGGGAAACACAGCCTGTGATCGTGGTCGGCACGCGGTCGTCGCTGTTTTTGCCCGTACCCGATCTGGGTATGATCGTGCTGGACGAGGAGCACGACGAATCGTTCAAGCAGGAAGAGCGTCTTGCCTACCACGCCAAGGAAGTGGCCTGGTTTCGTGCGGAGCGGAATAACGCCCTGCTGGTGCTGGGGTCGGCCACGCCGGACGTGAAGACATTTTTTGCAGCCCGGAGTGGGACGATTCCCGTCTCCACGCTCCGGGAGCGGGTGGGGAAGAGCGTGCTGCCCGAGGTGGCCCTGGTGAATATCGGCCAATTGACCGGTTCCGACAATTTTTTCGCTCCCGAGACCCTGGAAGCCATCACCGGGACAGTCAAGGCAGGGCAGCAGGTCATCGTCATGCTCAATCGGCGAGGCTATGCGCCGCTCATGTATTGTCTGGATTGCGGCGAGACCGTGCGTTGCCCCGACTGCGAGGTGGGCATGACCTACCACAAGGGACGCGAGCGGGTGATCTGTCATTACTGCGGGTTGTCCTATGCCTATCCCATGCTTTGCGCCAAATGCGGCGGCGGCAATTTCATTCCCATGGGTGAAGGAACCGAACGGCTGGAGGAGCATCTGGAAGCTGCCTTGCCCGAGGGAACGCGAGTGCTTCGCCTGGATCGGGACGCCACTCGTCGTCAGGAGCGCATGGAGGAAATCCTCTCCGCGTTCGGGAGGGGAGAAGCTCAGGTGCTGGTGGGCACCCAGATGATTTCCAAGGGCCACCATTTTCCCGGGGTAACGCTGGTGGTCGTGGCCGACGGTGATCTCGGCTTGAATCTGCCGGACTATCGTTCCGGCGAGCGGACGTTTCAGCTCCTGGTGCAGGTGGCTGGTCGGGCCGGGCGCGGCGACATGCCGGGCCGGGTGCTTATCCAGACCCGCAATCCCGGCCATCCCATCTGGAACGAGGTGCTGAGCGGAGATTATGTCGGTTTTTACGAACGGGAAGTCGGGCGGCGGCGATTGTTCGGCTATCCGCCGTTTGTCCGGCTGGCGCTCGTGCGCATCAACTATTCCGTGAAGTACAAGGACGGGCCGGCAGCCATTTTGCTTTTTTCCCGGAAGCTCAAGGAGCAGGCTGCTTCTCTCGGCATTTCTGTTCTCGGACCGGCTCCGGCTCCCATGGGGGTATTGCGGGGGCGCAAGCGGTTCAATTGCTTGCTTAAAGGGGATGATTGGGGACATCTGCGAACCCTGTATGGGCATCTGATCCGGGCCAATCCCAATCCCAGGCAGGTGAGCATCTCCCTGGATCTGGACCCGCTGACAACTTTGTAAAGCGTCTCGACAACGCACGGCTTTTACGGCTACAGTACGTCAGGAATCAGCAAAAAGAAGAGAGTTATCCCTATGAAACTGTTGAAGATCAGTTTGGTGAGCTGCCTTTCACTCCTGTGCTGTGCCGCCATGGCGTGGGCGCAGGAATCCAAGGTGGGATTTGTCAATCCCCAGCGCATCATTAATGAATCCAAGATCGGACGTATCGCTCAGGAAGACCTGTCCCGGCTGGGCAAGGAAAAGGATCGTCGGGTGCGCGAGGCTTTGGCCCAGGTGGAAGAAGTCAAGAAGCAACTGGAGGCGAGTACGCTGTCCGTGTCTCAGGAGCAGATCAAGGAGAAGGCGCTCCGGCTCAAGGCGCGAGAGTACGAGGATATGGTTCAGCGCAGCAATCTTGATATCCAGGGCGAGGAGCGGCGACTCATCCAGTTCGTCATGCGGCGGGCGGATTCCATTCTCAAGCGTATTGCCGAGGAGCAGGGCTTTACCATGATTTTGACTGATCCCGAAATCATAGGTTACGTGGCCCATGCCATGGATATCACCGATCGGGTTATCATTGAACTCAATTCTTTGTTGTAGGTTTTGAATGCAAAATATTTTCAGGTTGTTATCCGTTTTTGTCTGTGTGCTCCTGCTGGCTACTTCGGCCATGGCCTTCGGCGATATTCGTTATCCCGACCGTCCGCTCAATCTGTGCAGGGCGCGATCGGCCAAGGCCGAGTGGGTTGGCAGTCTTTATCCGGGCCAGAAGGTCCGGGTGGCTTTTATGAAAGATGGCTGGGTGGCCATTTTCGAGCCGGGAGAGACGCGGGCCAGCGAGTCCGCAGCCGTGGGGTTTTCCAACGCCAAATATCTCAAAGCCAAACAGACACGGGTGGAGCCCGAGTCGTGGGGTGAGCTGGTCTTTACGCCGCGCAATCTCAACATTCGCGCTCGGGCTGACATTCGGGGCAAGCGGTTGGATATGCTCAATGCGGGCGACAAGGTCAGGATTGATTTTCCGGATGGCGACTGGACTATGGTTTTCTCGGCCAAGGCGACCATCCGTTCCATGATGAACGGACTCGGGTATTGCAGTGCCAAGTATTTTCAGCCGGTTCCAAAGTCGTCTGTCGCGTCGACAGCCAAGGCCGCTCCGGTAGTCCGTGAGGTCAAGGAGCCCAAAGCCGAGTCCAGGGTGTCAAAAATTGTCGAGGCGGGCAGTGGTCAGGGACAGGTAAGCAGTGCGGTGGCTCCGCCTCCGGACACGCTTGGGAAGCAGAGTAAGGACAGTGCTTGGGGCAGAACCGTGGCTGTCGGTCGTACCATCAATCTGCACCAGGATCGGACATCAAGCTCCCGTTTGGTGCGTACTCTCAAACCCGGCGAAACGGTGCGGGTGGATTTTCTGGACAAGGGTTGGTACGCGGTGTTTCCTGAGAATGCAGTGGTGCGCCAGGAAAAACGCGCTTTGGGGTATGCCCTGCGTAGCTTGATTGACGGGGATGATGGCAGTGAAGTTGTTCCTATGTCGAGTGCTCAAGTGGACAAAGAGCCTAAGCAGACGGCACAGGCCACGCCCAGGCAGGCGGAGGCTGTTACGCCCAAGCAGGCAGCGGAGACCGGCCGAAAGACTATTGTCATTGACCGGTCGAAGTTTACCGGGGCCAAGCGGGCCGACCCCTCGCCCAACAAGACGGCCCACGGGTATCAATATCGTTTGCTGGAGAAGTCGGAGACCAAGCGGTATGGTGAGTCTTGGATCACGCTCAAGGTTTTTCTGTCTACCAAGACCCTGCCCGGTTCCGATGCGCTCAGGGATTTTTCCACCACGTTGTGGAAGGAGCACAAGCGAGCCACCAAGAACTTGGCGGTGCTCATCTATTTGCCTGGCATGGACACCGAAGATCTCTCTTTTGCGGTCATTCAGTTCGATGACGCGAAGTTGTTGGAATTATGGGTCAGGAAAACCACGTTGTTCGGCACGGATTTTCTGTAACCTCGCAACAGGAAAAAAAGCGCGACCGGCTGGTCGCGCTTTTTTTATCCCATTTCGTGTTCAAGAAAGAGAGGGATGGTTTTTTTCAGGGTTGACCGCATGAGGGGCTTTTTCTTGGTGGGCTGATTCGTCTCGCCGCGAGGGATCATGTACAGTCCCCGACAGTTCTGGCATTCCCAGTGGTTTTCATGCTCCTGGAGGTGAACCAGCAGCCCGTCGCGGTCATAACAGACCTGGCAGAACGGGCCTTTTTTTTCGTCACCTTCCATCAGCCAGTATTTTTGTCCGTCGAATTGGACTTTTCCCGCCAAATCCAAGACGTCAGCCACTTCGGTCAGTTGCGATTTGAGTGCATCGTTTTCCTCACACATGGCCAGGAACTCATCTTGAAGGCTTTTCAGGATTGCTTCGGCCTGGTCATACTTCCCTGCTTTGCAAAGGGTGAGTACGCGTTTGAAACCGGTGGCTTGAAACAAGGTAGAAAACATGAGCCAATTCCCCCGTTAAAATTTGGTCACAATGGGTTTATCGTCCGGTAACGTATGAAACTTTAGTTTTTTTTACAAAATTGGTTGAAATAGAAATTCTGTTGTTTTTTGTTTGCTACGGTTGGGAATATCTTTGGTAAAAACAGATAACATTCTATTATTAATGATAAAAGTATTTTGTCTGTATCGCTTTACAACGGAATTGGATTGGCATACCGTTCTTTCAGCTAGGGGTGCCCCTTTGGGCTGAGATGGCATTTTTGCCTGACCCTTTGAACCTGATGCGGGTAATCCTGCCGTAGGGAAGCTGCATAACACCTGTATGCGCTTGCCTTTTTTGGGCAAGCGTTTTTGTTTTTTCAAGGAGCCGATAATGGTTGTTGTCGTCAATGGGGTCGAAACAGAGTTGAAGGAAGGGGATACCCTTCTCGATCTGCTTGAGGCAAGGGGCATCGCGCCGGATGGCGTGGTTGCCGAGTTGAACAAGGAGATTGTGCCGGGACGCACCTTTGGCGAAATCCGATTGAACGACGGCGACCATTTGGAAATACTCCGCTTTGTCGGCGGCGGTTAAACGAGGAAAATGATGCAAGAAGACAGTTTTGAAATTGGCGGACTCAAGCTGGCCAGCCGATTGTTTACCGGCACGGGCAAGTACAGTGACGACTCGGTCATCCCCGAGGTGTGTGAGGCGTCCGGTTCTCAGGTTATCACGGTGGCCCTGCGTCGGGTTGACTTGGAGTCCGGCACCGGCAACGTCATGGATTGCATCCCCAAACATATGCAGCTTCTGCCCAACACCTCGGGTGCTCGGAGCGCGGACGAGGCAGTGCGCATTGCCCGGCTGGCCAGGGCCATGGGGTGCGGCGACTGGATCAAGATCGAGGTCATCTCGGACAACAAGTATCTGCTGCCCGACGGTTACGAAACGGCCAAGGCCACGGAAATCCTGGCCAAGGAAGGGTTTGTCGTCTTGCCGTACATCAATGCCGATCTCTATGTGGCGCGTTCCCTGGTGGCTGCCGGGGCCGCCGCCGTCATGCCTTTGGGTGCGCCCATTGGGTCCAATCGCGGTCTCAAGACACGTGAGATGGTGCGTATCCTGATCGAGGAAATCGACGTGCCGGTCATTGTGGACGCGGGTATCGGTCGTCCGAGTGAGGCGTGTGAGGCCATGGAGATGGGGGCCGATGCCTGTCTGGTCAACACGGCCATTGCCACGGCCAGCGATCCGGTGATGATGGCCAGGGCCTTCGGGCGCGCTGTCAGGGCCGGGCGTGAGGCCTATCTCTCCGGTCCCGGAGCCCGTCACGGGCAGGCTGTAGCCTCTTCGCCGCTGACCGGCTTTCTGGACGGGGAGTAGACCATGAGTTTCTACCCCGTCTGTACCGAATTGATGGAGTCCGACCTGAGCGGACGGTTGGCGGCCATGACCGAGGCGGACGTACTCCGTGCGATTGCCGCTGATGCACCCGGCCCGTGGGACCTGTTGGCCCTGCTGAGTCCGGCTGCGACGCCGTTTCTGGAGGCCATGGCCGAGAAGTCGAGCCGCCTGACTTTGCAATATTTCGGGCGTACCATCCACCTGTTCACCCCGCTCTATCTGTCCAATTTCTGCACGAACCACTGTGTGTATTGCGGATTCAACACCAACAATCGCATTCGGCGCAGCCAGCTCACCCTGGAACAGGTGGAGGACGAGGCCAGAGCCATCTCCGCCACCGGGCTCAAGAATCTGCTCATCCTCACGGGTGACAGCCGGGCCAAGGCTTCGCCCGAGTATCTGCACGATTGCGTGGAGATACTCCGTCGTTACTTCCCGTCGGTATCCATCGAGATATACGCCATGGAAGAGGAGGAGTACGCCAGTCTGGTCCGGGACGGGGTGGATGGCATGACCATGTTTCAGGAAACCTACGATGAAGTATTGTATCCCTCCCTGCACCCGCACGGTCCCAAGAGTGACTTCCGCTTTCGGCTCGACGCCCCTGAACGGGCGTGCCGCGCCGGTATGCGGGTGGTCAACATCGGTGCACTTCTCGGCTTGTCCGACTGGCGGAAGGACGCTTTTTTGACCGGTATGCATGCCGCGTACCTCATGGATCGTTATCCCGAGACGGACATCGCCTCTTCCCTGCCCCGGATGCGGCCCCATGCCGGTGAGTTCCAGCCCGCCACTGTGGTGAGCGATCGCGATTTGGTTCAGGTGCTCCTGGCATTCCGCATCTTCCGGCCGCGTCTGGGCATTACTGTGTCCACGCGTGAGGCTCCGCAGTTCCGGGAAAATATCCTGCCTCTGGGCGTGACCCGGATGTCCGCAGGGGTGTCTACTGCTGTGGGCGGCCACGTCGAGCAGGAAGGC
Source organism: uncultured Pseudodesulfovibrio sp. (assembly GCA_963662475.2). Taxonomy (GTDB): domain Bacteria; phylum Desulfobacterota; class Desulfovibrionia; order Desulfovibrionales; family Desulfovibrionaceae; genus Pseudodesulfovibrio. The sequence goes on along the minus strand of CAXXUE010000002.1, from coordinate 12,636 downwards.
GACGATGCCAATGTGGGGCAGTTCGAGATCAGCGATTGCCGCAGTGTGGACGAGATGTGTGCCATGCTCCGGGAGCACGGTTATCAGCCCATTTTCAAGGATTGGGAACTTCTGATCGAGAAGGGGGCTGCGTGAACCTGGCCGAGCAGGGCATGGCCGCCTATCTGGGCGAGGAACGGCTCGCGTACTTACAGTCCGTGACTGTGGGTATCGCCGGGGCGGGCGGCCTGGGTTCCAATTGCGCCATGCATCTGGTGCGCAGCGGGTTCAAGCGGTTCGTGCTGGCCGATTTCGACCGGGTGGACGAGACCAACCTCAATCGTCAAGCCTTTCGGTTGGATCAGGTGGGGCTGGATAAGGTGTCGGCCTTGGCCTCCAACATGCGCGACGTCAATCCCGATGTGGAAGTGGATGGGCGTTGCGTGCGCCTCACTTCCGATAATGTCTCTGCCCTGTTCGCTGGGTGTGACGTGGTGGTCGAAGCCCTGGATGCCCCGCAGTCCAAGGCCCTGGTCGTGGAGACGTTTTTGTCTTCGGATGTCCTGGTGGTGGCCGCTTCAGGCATGGGCGGGGCCGGGAATGCGGACGCCATTGTCACGCGCCGGGTTCGGGATATGTTTTATCTGATTGGCGACATGAAGACCGAATGTTGCGGGGAGCACCCGCCGTTTTCTCCCCGAGTGGGGGTGGCTGCGGCCAAGCAGGCGGATGTGGTGCTCGCCCATTTTCTGGATAAATTCGAAAATAGGCAGGGAGAAAAATGATGCAGCGGGAGATCACCCGGCACACGATTCTGGATACGGATCTCTATTGCCTGACCGCAGAGAAGTTTTCGCAAGGGCGCAATAATCTCGACGTGGTCCGGGCCATGCTGGATGCGGGCATCCGGCTCATTCAGTACCGGGAAAAGGAAAAAAAGTCGGGAGTCATGTACGAGGAGTGCCTGGAAATTCGCCGAATGACTCGGGATGCCGGAGCCGCCTTTATTGTCAACGACCACATTGATCTGGCCCTGATGGTCGGGGCCGATGGCGTACACATCGGGCAGGAGGATTTTTCGGTGGAGGCCGTGCGGCGACTGGTGGGGGAGAAGATGGCCATCGGGCTGTCCACCCATGCACCGGAAGAGGCGCTGGCCGCCGTGAAGAGCGGCGCGGACTACATTGGCGTAGGGCCGATTTTCCGCACCTTCACCAAGGAGGACGTGGTGGACCCGGTAGGGTTTGAATATTTGGAATATGTCGCCGGGAATCTGGACATTCCGTTCGTGGCTATTGGCGGCATCAAGGAACACAACGTGGCCGAGGTGGTACGACGCGGCGCGCGTTGCGTGGCTTTGGTCACGGAAATAGTCGAGGCCGAGGATATCGGTGCGAAAATAACGGCGCTGCGTGCCAAAATGCAGTCCGCCAAGGAGTAGATACATGGAATATACGACACAGATGGACGCCGCCCGCAAGGGTATCGTCACCCCCCAGATGGAAACGGTCGCCCGCAAGGAAAACATGCGTGTGGAAGACTTGATGGCGCGCATGGCCAAGGGAACCGTCATCATTCCGGCCAACAAACACCACGTCAGCCTCGACCCCGAGGGTGTGGGCGAAGGCATGCGGATCAAGATCAACGTCAACCTCGGAATTTCCAAGGATTGCAGTGAGGTGGAGCCGGAGCTGGACAAGGTCCGCGCTGCCCTGGACATGAAGGCCGAGGCGATCATGGACTTGAGTTGTTTCGGCAAGACCCGCGAGTTTCGTCAACGGCTGGTGGAGATGTCCCCGGCCATGATCGGGACCGTGCCTATCTATGATGCGGTCGGTTTTTACGACAAGAACCTTCAGGATATCACGGTGGACGAGTTCTTCGACGTGGTGGAAAAGCACGTGGAAGACGGGGTGGATTTCCTGACTATCCACGCGGGACTGAACAAGCACACCGCCGAGATGGTCAAGAAAGAGAAGCGGTTGACCAATATCGTCTCGCGTGGCGGTTCGCTGCTGTTCACCTGGATGGAGATCAACAACGCCGAAAATCCCTTTTACGAGCATTTCGACCGGCTGCTCGACATCTGCGAAGCGCATGATGTCACTTTGAGCCTGGGCGACGGTTGCCGTCCCGGATGTCTGCACGACGCAACGGATGGTTGCCAGGTGGAAGAGTTGATCGCGCTCGGCCAGCTGACCAAGCGGGCCTGGGAGCGTAATGTCCAGGTCATGATTGAGGGACCGGGGCACATGGCCATGAACGAAATCGCGGGCAACATGATGATGGAGAAGCGGCTGTGCCATGGTGCGCCGTTCTACGTCCTCGGTCCTCTGGTCACGGATGTGGCCCCCGGATACGACCATATCACTGCGGCTATCGGCGGAGCCATCGCGGGCATGGCCGGAGCGGATTTTCTCTGTTACGTCACCCCGGCCGAGCACCTGCGTCTGCCCACGCTTGAGGATATGAAAGAGGGGATCATCGCCACCCGTATCGCGGCCCATGCGGCGGATATCGCCAAGGGATACCCCGGTGCGAGCGATTGGGACGACGAAATGTCCAAGGCCCGTGCCGCGTTGGATTGGAATGCCATGTTCAAGCTGGCCATGGACCCGGTCCGGCCTGTGGAATATCGCGAATCTTCCAAGCCCGAGCATGAGGATTCCTGCACCATGTGTGGCAAGATGTGCGCCGTGCGCAACATGAATCGTGTCCTTGAGGGCAAGGATATTCAGCTCGACGATTAGTCGTTTGGAAAATGTGAAAGATCATGGACCCGGCGGACAATTTGTTCGCCGGGTTTTTCTTATGCGGCCCCATGTCAAGGACTCCCTATTTACTTGATATCTCTGTCTCTTAGGCCATACTCTCCCCTCACCTAACTGGCTGATTTATTATATTCCTTTTCTTATTCGTGCTCTGCGGCACCAAGTACCGATTCGGTACATAAATCAGTTTAAGATCGCCATTTTATTTCCGTAGTCTACGCTACCAAAAGCCCCTCGCGACCTGTTTACGACTGCGCCACAGGCAAGCTTAACTTCCATAATAGCGCGGCCAGTTTACGAGCCAGTGCAGCAATTGCCTTTTGAGCAACGCCATGCCGACTGTAAATTCGGTTGTAAAATTCTCTGGCCCAATCATCCTTTTGTTTCCACACCCAGGCTGCTTCAATCAGCAGGCTTCGCAATCGTTTTTGTCCCACTGGGCGAAGAAACGCCTTGCCTTTACTGCCTCCGCTCTGTCGGATGACTGGCGCAAGACCTAGATAGGCAGTCACTTCTTCACTGCGATTGAAACGCTCTGGGCGATAAATCTCTGCTGCAAAAGTAGTGGCTACAACTTCTCCAACGCCGGGAACGGACCTCATTGCGGCAATGCGTCTTGCCTCGTCTTGTTCCCGGACAATCATTCGAAGCTGCTGGTCTACCTTTCGCTGAGCGCAGATGAAATAGTCCAACTCATCAAGATAGCTTTGAAGAGTATCTTTTGCTCCCAGAGGAAGTTCGAGTTGGCGCAGTGTAGCAATCGCCCCTTTGCTCCAATGGTCAATGCCATGAGGTTCGGGGTGCCCAAGATTGAGGAGGAAAGATCGAATCCGTTGCTTTGATCGCCGAAGAGATTCTGTAGTTTGATGCCTTCTACGTTCCAACGCACGGAATGCTTCCTCTTCAACTGTAGGAATCGCGATTGGGCGAAGAAGGCCAGAAGCGGCCAGCTCTGCCAGCTTGCGGCAGTCTAGGCTGTCTGTTTTGTTGGTGGCGGTAATGGGACGTGGGATCCGGCTGGGCGCGGCGACAATGACTTTGATCCCTGCTGCTTCAAGGCTTCTGGCCAAGCCAAAACCGGTCGGCCCAGACTCATAACAAACAGCCCCGACCGAAACCGGAAGTGATGCCACGACTTGAGTCAGCGCTGCCACATTCGCTGGGCAGGCCCAGTCCTTAATTACCCCATCGGGCCTCAGTGGGGCTACGCTGAAACTGAGTTTGTGAACATCAACGCCAATCCAAACTCTCTCATTGGAAAAAGCTTCAACAAACCGATAAACAGATGATACTTTGAGCTTTGCCATGTCGGTCTCCCTTTGTTTTGGGTTTCACTGGTATTATTACCAGCAAAACTTAGGAGTGCCGACATGGTATTTTATTTGAATTATCCATAAGCTTGGACTGTTAGGGGCTTTTTCGGTAGAGAGGGGCCATGCAGCATTTCCTGTTGATTCTTTTTTGTCTTTTCCTCCTTGCCGCTGGCTCGCCTGTGATGGCGGGCGACACCGTGCATCGTGGTCTCCACGGTCCTGAGAGTGTCACCGGGAAGTTGCGTGCCAAGGCCAAGACCGTTCCGGGGTTGCTGCGCGAGAAACCTCTGCCCGTGATGCAGGACTGGCTGGACTGGAAGCTGGCCGTGAAACAGGACCATGGATTGGATTTTGCCGCAGATTACAAATTTCTGTATCAGTCTGCCACGGACAGTCCGGGACAGGCGGTTTCCGCCGGAGGGGTGGTGGATTTTTATGGCCGTTGGCTGCTGCTGGATGGCGACGGGTATTCCGGGACCTTCGGTTTCTCCTTTGACAACCGGCACAAGGTCACGGACACCTCGCCAGGGTCTTTCAGTGATCAGGTGGGGTCGCAGTGGTCCACCGCGGACGGCTGGGGCGTGCGTCAGTTCGCCTGGAAGCAGTGGTGGTGGGAGCAGGCCTTTGCCGACAAGAAAATTCATCTGACCGTGGGCAAGCTCAATCCCGGCAGCTATTACGACCAGAACCGACTGGCTGATGCGGACCATTACTTTCTCAGTTACGGCTTGGCCGACAATCCTGCCGGGAACCAACCCAGCGAGGGGTTGGGTGTCAACCTGGCCGCCGATGTGGGCGAATGGTTGCTGACCGCAGGCATGCACGACGCCAATGGCAAGACGACCAATTTCGGCTTTGAGACCATTGACCGCAAGCAATTCTACGTAGAAGGGCAGGTCAGCCGTCAGGTTGACTGGGATGATCTGAAAGGGACCTGGCGCGCCTCCTGGTGGCATCAACCGCCCGGTAAGGAAGAGGATCGTATGGCCGGGAGCGGGTTCCTTGCGGGATTTGACCAGGAATTGGCGAAGGTCGGCGGGTATACGGCCATTGGTGCTGTTCGCTATGGTTACCAGGGGGACAAGGCCGTGGCCACGGAGCAGTTTCTCAGCGTTTCCGCAGTGGTGGAAGGGCTGTATGGTTCCAAGGGCAACGGAGCAGGGATGGGCGTCACTTGGGGAGAGCCGTCCACAGAAGGATTGCGGGATCAATATGTCTTTGAGACATTCATGCGCTTCCAACTCACGCCCAGCCTGCAATGTTCGCCGGACATACAATTCATCGTGCACCCCACCGACGCTCCCGGCGTCTCGAACGTGGGCATCGTCAGCCTGCGTCTTGTCCTGACCCTGTAGGACTTCCCATCCCTTGCGTCCGTGCTCGGGGGCCAGTCCCTTATCTTTTGTGTCCGCAGACCACGTAGACCGGGTCGCTGACGCCGCGGGTTTCGAGGAACAGCGCGTCTTCCCTCGGCCGCCAGTCGTTGCGTAGGCTGACGGTGGCCGCCCGGTCGTCGAGTCCGGTCAGTCGCAGGTATTCCAGAATCAGCCCCATGCGTTCGAACGGGTGAAGGTCTATCCAGCCCCGGATGACACGGTTCGGGTCGAAATTCTCGGTAAAGGCGATGACCACGGGGGAACCCGGGGCGAGGTGCGCGTCCGTTTTTTCAAGCAGGGCTATGGGGTCGGGCAGATATTCGATTGTGTGCAGGCAGACGGCGGCGTCATAGGTGCCGGACGGAGTCGGAGAGCCGGGAGAGAGATCGAGCACCCGCCTGTCCTGGTCCACGAAGCGGGCCGTGATCTCCTGGATATTCCGGCGGGCGGTGGCATCCATGGCAGGAGGTGCGGGCGGTGCTTTCTCCTGTCCGGCTGAATCGAAAAAACCGGGGAGAAAGAAGTCCGTGGGGTGGTCCTGGTGTCTAGTCTGCATGCCCGGTCCCCAGTCGCAGGTCTTTTCCCGCCAGTGGGTCAGTGCGCCGTAGGTGCCCGTGTCGCGGCGTTCCATGTATTGTATTTTCGCTTCGATGATGACCGGAATCGTTGCCAGCGGATGGTTGCAGTCGGCGGTGAAGGTGTTCTCGGTGAGCCCGATCAGCCGGAAGGGGGTGAGGGTGCCCGGATACACGTCGAGCAAGCCGTTGATGTGCCCCTGAGGGTAGAAACGACCAACGCTCGGGGTGATATCGCGCCCAAGCACGGTTTTTTTGCGTAGCCGGTCAAGGGGTAGGGTCAGAATCCGACTTTCGCGGAAGCGGGGGATGCATCGGCGCGGGGCGTAGGCAAGGGTGACGGATTCGCCCGTTCTTTTATCCTCCAGAGCCTCGCGCATGCCAGTTGGGAAGATGTCGTTGACCGCGTTGAATTTGCGGCCAATGAAGATTTCCTCGTGGACGATGCTGTCCTTGGTCCAGGTGACGGTGAATCGGAGGGCACCCACGGCATCGTTGTTGAATTGAATCATGGAAAGGCCTGCCGTGATGGAGTTGTCTCAAACCGCCGACATGTGCGTGGGCAGGTATTAGTAGCTGTTAAAATCGGGGTATTGATATCCCCATTTTTTGTAGATGGGCTTGAGTTTTCCCGTTTTGTGCAGCCGGAGCATGCCGTCATCATACATTTTCATGATCATTTTTCCCCGTTTTGTCGTGTTGAGAAGGGGGAAGTATGCCCTCCTGCCGACTTTCTTGATGGCGAAATCCTCTTTGTCAAAGGCGACGGTGTTTTCCCTGAGAGACTGTTGGATCAGAGTGAAGTCGTCCACGTAGAAATCGGACCGGTCCATCAAAATCATCGATAAGCCTTGGGCTCCGGTCATCACTTGCTTGACCGAAACGGGAACGGGGAAGTTTTGTTGTGAATAATATCCCGGTTGGCTCAGCACTTCCTTTCCCGAAAGGCTTTGTACCCCTTTCCAGGGGCCGATTCGCTTTTTGTTAAAAAATACATAAAAATAATTTACATACAGAGGGTATCGCGCCAGGGAAAGTGGCGGATTGAATTTATCGTCACAGGTCATCATGTCGGCCAGGTTCAGCAGGACGAGTTCGGACGATCGATTGGATTTTGCATATTCATGCCGCACGGAAATTCCATAGAGGGAGAAAACTTCACGGAGAACTTCGTGATACAAGCCGGACCCGTCACGATTGGTAAAGGTGTTCCAAGACGGGCTGGTGGAAATAACCTCTTCAATCTCCATGGCATTTCCTGGTGAAGAGGAAAGAAGCAGGAAAAGAAATATGGCGCTGATGGATTGAAGTAGAATTGTCATTATTCAGCCTTTAATTATTAATACTCAATAAGTATGCCTGTATATCGTGGGTTAGTCAATATGCGCCTTTTCGTCTGTGAAATGTTGGGTAGCGTTAATGTTGTTGTTGCCGGAAATTACTTTCAAGGGGTGATTGACGAATAGGGTACCCTTTCGAGGCTTGTTATTCGACCTTATGGCTTTTCAATAACCGGGTGTATTTTTTGTCTGTGGTGTTGAGATGGTTCGTTGTCCAATTTCTGAGGAAATCATAGACCTCCAAATCAAGGGAATTCTGATTTTTTATATCCTTGATGAAGTCATGTACTTGTCTTTCCAGAGCACGATGTTCCTTCACGTGTTCTTCTCGTTGGTCGGCAGGGAAGTTGTACTTCGTGAGGAGTTCTTCCTCATAGGAGAAGTGATATTTAACGTAGTCAGCCAATTTATCAAGTACACCTATGACAACGTCGCGCCCCCGGTCTTCCATGATGGCTTGAAACAATTGGTTGGTGAGGGCTATAAGTTGTTTGTGCTGTTGATCCAAGGAGCTAATCCCGACAGAATTGCTTTCGGTCCATTCTATGCCTGCCATATTGCCTCCAATGATCAAGTAAATACAACAAACCTGGTAATTGAACAAATCTATTTTCAGGGGTAATCGGGATCGGTCATGTTTGCATTGTCGTTCATTCCGTGTACTGTTTTCGCATTGTCCATTTTTCGACAACGGGCCACCACTTTGCATCCCGGAGAGCGTCTTCATGAATAGCCTTATTATTACGCTTGTTGTTCTTGGTTGGTTTCTGCTCGGGTATCGGTTTTATGGTAGGTTCATCGAAAAAAAGCTGGTCTCTCCCGACGATTCCCGCGAAACGCCTGCCCATGAGTTCCAGGACGGGATGGATTATCACCCCAGCAAGACGCGTCTGCTCTGGGGCAATCATTTTGCCTCCATTGCCGGGGCCGGACCGATTATCGGGCCGATCCTTGCCGTTTCCATCTTCGGCTGGGGATACACCCTGTTGTGGGTCGCGGTGGGCGCTGTCTTTTTGGGTGCCGTCCACGATTACCTCTCGCTCATGATCAGCGTGCGCAACAAGGGGCGCGGTATCTACGATCTGGCCGAACCCATGCTCGGGCGACTCGGCAAGGTGCTCGTCTCCATCCTGGTCTATCTCATGCTGAGTTTGATTATCACCGTGTTCATGGTCTCGGTGGCCGAGGCCTTCATCAGCCGTCCGGAACTGGTCATCCCCACCTTCGGCCTGGTCGTCATCGCCATGATCATGGGGGTGTGCATCACCACCTTCAGGATGAACGAAGTGATGGTCATGGCACTCGGTATCGTCGGCGCGTATGGCCTGCTCTGGGTTGGTTTTTCTTTCCCTGTTTCCCTGCCCGCCTCGTGGAGCGGGCAGATCGTGCTTGCGGTCTGGTGTTCATTCCTTGCCGCATATTGTCTTCTTGCGTCCATCTCCCCCATCTGGCTCATTCTTCAGCCGCGCGACTTCATTTCGACGGTCAAGCTTTTCGTCGGTATGGGGCTGGGATTTATCGGTATTTTGGTTATTCACCCGACTATCAGTGCGCCTTTCCACCAGGGGGATTTTCTGTCCGGCGGCAAGCCCATCTGGCCGTTGCTTTTCATCATCGTGGCCTGCGGAGCGGTCAGTGGTTTTCACAGTCTGGTCTCCACCGGCACGTCGTCCAGGCAGCTTGATAAGGAGTCGGCGGGCCGTTCCGTTGCCTTCGGCGGCATGATCGTGGAGGGGGCGCTGGCTCTCATGGTCATCATGGTCGTTGCAGCGGGTCTGCACTGGGGCGATGCTCCCACAGGCACCCCGTCGGGCGCGGCCGGAATGTGGTTTGGGACCGCGTTGAAAAAAGGGTGGATCGTGGCCTTTGGCAACGGGTTCGGCGGTCTTGTCGGCGGTTTGAATATCCCGCTTCTGACCGCGCCTATCGCCGGGTTGCTCGGTGCGGTCATGGTCAAGTCCTTCATCCTGACCACGCTTGATTCCGGCACTCGTCTCGGGCGTTTTCTGGTGGCCGAGACATTGGGACGAAAGGTGCCGTTTTTTGCCAAGAGCCGTGTCGCTTCGACCCTGCTGGTCCTCATTCCCGGCTACCTGCTCGCGGTGACCAATTCCTGGTCCAATGTCTGGAAACTCTTTGGCGCGTCCAATCAGCTCATTGCGGCCATCACCCTGACCACGATAACCGCCTATCTCGCACATCAGAAATTGCCTCGACTCTACACGCTCATCCCGGCTGTCATCATGCTCGCCACATCGACCGCCGCCCTGGCCTGGGAGGCATTCGCCCCGATGACCGGCTATTTTGTTTCGTCGACGCCGTCCTATGAGTTGGGCATCATCTCCGTCATTCTGCTCGTCCTGGCCGTACTGACCGTGTATAAGTCCGTCGCGGTGGTGTTCAGTCGAAAAATCAAGGCCCCGGCCGTTCCGGAACACAGCGGCCACCCCGGTTTCCGGTAGATTTCGAGACGGGGCAATCCTGCTGTAAAATTGTCTGTTGATGTGGTTTTGCCTACTCTCTGCAAACGGTTCAGGACAATTTTTCGAGCGGGGCTACTTTTCTGTTTACGGCAGGTTCGGATATGCGTATTGCCTTCCCACTTTTTAGGGAGATGCTGTATCTCAAGCTGAAACACTGTATATTCTGGAGGCTGTATTCATGAGCCCCAAATTCGGGACGGATTCCGTCCCCCCCGACCCCCTTCAATTTCGAAGAGCCGTTCTGGCTGACCTCGGTTTTCTCCTGCAACTGGAGCAGACGAGTTTCGGCAAGAATCGACAGAGTTCCAAGGAGAGTCTGCGCAACAGCATTACCAGCCATAGCCAGATGGTGGTCATCGTCGAGAGCCGGGGCAGGAAGCGATGCCTGTGTCCGGTGGGGGCGGCTGTCATTTTCCAGTACAAGCGTTCGCTACGCATCTATTCCCTGGCCGTGGAAGACACCCACAGGATGATGGGGGTGGGCGAAACGTTCATGCAGCATATCCTGGATTTCGCTAGGAGCCATGGATACGAGCGCATCACCCTTGAGGCCGATGCCGGCAACCTCCGGCTCATAGAATGGTACCAGAAGGTTGGGTTCGAGGCACAAAGAACGTTGCCGGACTATTATGGTCTGGGTGAGCCCGCGCTCAGGATGGTCCTGATGTTGGCGAACAGAGGGGGAGCGTCGGAGCACATCGTCATTGTCGTCGATGAACCGGGTGTCGCCCGGCGGTGCGTACCCGATATCAAGTTTTGCTCGGCCACGGACTACCTGACCGACACCAATTACGCGAGTTCCAACCGGTTTCATGTACTCAACCTGTGCGGTTCCCACAAGACGCACTCGTTGGGCTATTATGTCTCCTTGCTGGCCTCCGCTCGCAATCATCGGGTAACTCCGTCGGTCATGGCGGTCAAGGACGCCACGACGCCCATGGTGGCCCAGAGCCTGCTGGATGAAATCAGGGACAATTCCTTCGACAAGATCCCGGCAACTGCGGCAGGTCATTTTGAGTTGACCTGCATTTTGGGGAGAACGCCCGATGCCAAGTTCAACGACCTTGCCAGGAAATTGTTTTCGTTGTTCTCCATTCCCTTCTTCTCCATTGTTTTGGAGAAGCAGGGCGTCTGGAAAATAAAAAAGGTCAAGCTGCTCAAGATCAAGCAAGTGGCCAAAAACTATCCGGAGCTGTTGGGCGATGCCTTGACCCGTTACTTTGTCAAGAAGCGATACAATCGTCAGCGGCTCAGGAACTTCAAATACGATCTGGCGATCCTGGTCAATGCTAAGGAGCATACACCTCCCTCCTGTCCTTTGGCGCTGGAGAAATTCCGTGCGGCTGCCGAGCGGGTGGGTTTTTTCGTGGAGTTCATAACCAAGGCGGACCATCGGCGGATTTGCGAATTCGACGCCCTGTTCATCCGCGAGACTACGGCCATGGAGAATCATACCTACGCCATGGCTCGCCACGCCTACACCGAGGGACTCGTCGTGATTGATGATCCCTGGTCCATCATGCTGTGCTCCAACAAGGTATACCTACAGGAGCGGCTGAACAGCGCAGGCGTCAACCAGCCGAGGGGATGGCTTCTGACGCACAAGGCGTGCCCGTCCTCCTACCTTCGGTCTCTTCCTGTTCCGCTGGTTCTCAAGCTGCCGGAAAGCTCATTCTCACAGGGCGTGTTTTTGGTGCATTCGCACGAGGAGTTGCAGGCCAAGCTGGAGGAAATGTTCACCAAAACGGAACTCGTCATCGCCCAGGAATTCCTCATTTCGGACTACGACTGGAGGATCGGCATGCTGGACAACACGCCTCTGTACGTATGCAAGTACTACATGGCGCGTAACCACTGGCAGATATACAATTGGCAGTCCAGAGGCTCCGAGGAGTTCAGTGGGCGTTCCGAAACCCTGCCCGTGAATCAGGCCCCCCAGCACGTGCTGAAGGCGGCAGTCGCTGCGTCGTCGCTCATCGGAAATGGCTTTTACGGAGTTGATGTCAAGGAAATCAACGGGAAGGCGTATGTGATCGAGGTCAACGACAACCCCAGCATCGACGCGGGAATCGAGGACGAGTTGCTCGGCGACGAGCTCTACGAGCGCATCATGCGATCCATCTACAACCGGATCGAGACCGAAAGGCATCAGGTCCGTTACCTGTATTGATCGGGAGGGGAACCGTGATTCATCCGTACACCGCCGTCAGATACGTTTCGCCCGATATCGGGGTGGGCGTGTTCGCCACCTGCGCCATCCCCAGGGGGACCATTGTCGTGGTCAGGGACCCGTACGATACCTGTTTGTCGCAGGAGGAATTCGGTCTGCTGCCCGACCCGGTGCGGGCCTCAATGGAAATCTACATGTACCACGACAAGTGCGGCAATCTTGTCCTTAGCTGGGATCATGCCCGCTACATGAACCACAATTGCCGCAGCAACACGATGATGACGGACTATAACCTGGAGATCGCGATCCGGGACATCGCGGCAGGCGAGGAACTCACCACGGAATACGGGTTGCTCAACATTCAGGAACCCTACGAAATCCACTGCGGGTGCCAGGACTGCCGCAAGCATCTGCGGCTCGACGATATCGACGTGCACGGCGACGGGTGGGATCTGCGTATCCGGGAAAGCCTGCTGCTTGTCCCGGAGGTGGAACAGCCCCTCCTTTCCCTGGTAGGCGAAGCAGATCGCGCCCGGCTTGACGAACTTCTCCGGGGCAGGGCGGAATATTCCTCGATCAGAAATTTGAAATGGCGGGCCTGCGCCGGGAATTTCTGAGACCTCCTAGAA
>CAXXUE010000001.1:0-104241 GCA_963662475.2 uncultured Pseudodesulfovibrio sp. | reverse complement strand
GGGGTGTCATGACCAGTTGTTGGGAAAGTTTGAGTTGTTGTCTGAGTTCAAGTCCCATATGTGCAAGCCTCAACGGCTATGTCGATTTACTTGTTTCCAAAATATGAATCATTTTTTTCACAATCATTACCAATTCTTGTTTTAGACTATGCCACACTCAAAACAAGGAAGCAACAAAATAGTAATAACACACTGTGACTGTTGGATTAAAGCGGGGGGATGATCAGGTATGAAAAAATTGTACCAACGATTCACGTCTCTGTAAATCGGAAGTACCAAAAGAGACCAAGAAAAAGTCATAGTACCCCCGGCAAAGCCGGGGGCTTGAGTTTGTGAGCCGCTCAAAGCGGCTTTAAGCACCGCCTAAAGGCGGAATTTCAATTGCTCGATTCGCTTATCTTCCTGCTCTTGCCTACGGATGTATTCGCGAATCACCTTTTCATCTCGACCTACGGTAGAAACAAAATATCCACGTGCCCAGAAACTCTGACCGGCATAGCCTCTTGCTCTGCCTTAAACTTCCCGAGCTATATGGATAGCGCTCTTTCCTTTCATAAAGCCAACAACTTGCGACACAGAATACTTGGGCGGAATCGCAATATACATGTGGACATGATCCTTACATAAAGGCGGTTTTAAAATATCCTGTTGCTTTTCACGTAAACGGTCTTAAGTCTTAAGAAACTGGCTCATTGTAACTGTAGGGGGATACGATGCAGCAGAGCGACTTTGCAGGACTTATTCAGATTTTCGAAAGATTGGATGCCAAGGGAAAACGGGATTTCTTCAACTACATCAGGCGCATGCTTGGTGAATTGCTTCCCATTTCTGACCATCTGAAAGACATTCGTGAGACCCGTTTTGCTGACGGCTTCTCCTGCCCGCATTGTGGTGGCCAGAAGGTAAAACGCAATGGGACGTACAATGGCCGACAGCGATATCTTTGTCATAGTTGCAAGAAAACATTCAACGATTGGACAGGTACGCCCATCGCTGGCACTCACTACCCAGATCGTTGGATGGAATACATCCAGTTGATGCTTGAAGGTAAAACCTTGAAGCAATGCGCCAAGACACTTGAGATCAGCATCCCGACAGCCTTTTACTGGCGGCACAAGGTGCTAAACGCCTTGCTGCGATTGGGGGATGGCAACCTGCTTTCAGGTATCGTGGAAACCGACGAGACCTACTTCCTTGAGTCCTTCTGTGAATCGGCGTGCAAATATGACCCACCTGAGCCGGTAATCGGCGTCGAAATTTGACCCACCCCGGCAAGCCCCTCAAGGTCACGAGAAAATCGTGACGGGAGGGCCAGCGAGGAGATGCTGACGGTGGAAACAATTCGAAAGATTAAGGTGGCCCATGACCGGCATGAGACGCCGATCAGGCAGATATCCAAGAATTTAAACATGAGCCGGAATACGGTCCGCAAGGTGTTGCGCTCGGAGGAGACGCGCTTCGAGTACAAACGAGCGATCCAGCCCATGCCCAAACTTGGTGAATTCACGACCTGGCTGGAAAGCGAGTTGGAGCGGGATGTCGGGCTTCCACGCAAACATCGACGCACGATCAAGGTCTTGTTTGAGCAGCTTCAGGGGCAAGGTTACGAGGGAGGCTATGATGCTGTCCGGCGTCATGTCTCCCGCTGGCGCGAAGCCGAAGGGCACAGGGTGTCGCAAGCCTTTGTCCCGCTGACTTTCGCCTCTGGAGAGGCCTACCAGTTCGACTGGAGCCACGAGCAACTCGAAATTGACGGCATGCCAATGACGGTCAAGACCGCGCACATGCGATTGTGCCATAGCCGGATGGTCTTCTGCTTCGGTTACCCTCGGGAGACCCAGGAGATGGTATTCGACGCCCATCAGCGCGGCTTTGCCTTTTTCGGCGGATCTTGTGGCCGAGGTATTTACGACAACATGAAGACCGCAGTGAACAAAGTTCTACGCGGCAAGCAACGCGAACTCAATTCCCGCTTCGAGCAGATGTGCACTCATTACCTGGTGGACCCCACGCTGTGTACGCCTGCTGCTGGCTGGGAAAAAGGGCAGGTGGAAAATCAAGTCCATCTGGTACGTACTCGTTTTTTATCCGGCAGATGGCGTTTCGGGAGCCTTGAGGAGTACAACGCCTGGCTGCTGGAGCGATCTATTGGTTGGGCCAAGACTCAGGCTCATCCGGAGATTACGGACAAGACGATCTGGGAGGTCTTCCTGCAGGAGCGTGAAAACCTAATCAAGCCCGCAGCCCCTTTCGATGGCTACCGTATTCAGGAATGCCGGGTTTCCTCCACATGTCTGGTGCGGTTTGATCACAACCGGTACAGCGTACCCTGCGAGGCGGCTGGACAGGCGGCGCAGATCAAGGCGTACGCCGACCACATCTCGGTGATTCGCGATGGCCGGGTGCTGGCCGTACATGCCCGCCGATTCGGCAGAGAAAAGACTGTCTATGACCCGTGGCACTACGTGCCTGTCCTGGAGCGTAAGCCCGGAGCGCTCCGCAACGGCGCTCCCTTCCAGGACTGGAGGCTTCCTGCGCCGATGGAGCAAATCCGTCTGTCCCTGCGGCGGCATAAGGACTGGGACCGACAGTTTGCGGGTATCCTGACAGCGGTGCCCAGCCATGGACTCCAGGCAGTAACCGACGCCTGTCAGGCGGCCCTGGACCAGAACACGGTGAGTCGGGACGTGGTCCTTAACATCTTGAACCGCTCCCGTGATCAAAGGCCAACCCAAGAGGTTTGCGTCCCCGATCACCTCAGGATCAAATGCGAGCCTGTGGCCGACTGCGGACGTTATGACCAGCTATTGGAGGCGAGCCATGCTTCGCAATGACATCTTGGCTTTGCTCAAAGAGCTCAAGCTGCATGGCCTGCGCGGAGCTTACGACGAGATGCTTGAGCACGGTCGTCGATCCGGGGCCACTCTGGAACGGTTTCTGTTAGATCTGCTCAAGGCGGAACAGGCCGAGCGCCGCGTACGCAGCATCCGATACCGCCTGGGGATCGCCAGATTTCCCGTGAGCAAAGATCTGGACGGTTTCGACTTCCAGGACTCGCACGTCGGTGAGGCCAGGATCAGGGATCTATACCAGGGCGGCTTCATGGAGAGCTGGATCAATGTGGTCTTTGTAGGCGGCACGGGCACCGGAAAAACGCATTTAAGCATCGCCATCGGCTCCAATGCCGTGCGCAACGGCGCCCGAGTGCGCTTTTTCAATCTGGTGGACCTCGTCAACCAGCTCGAGCAGGAAAAGGCGGACGGCAAGGCCGGACGGCTGGCCGAGACTTTGGCGCGCTTCGACTTGGTCATCCTGGACGAACTCGGCTACCTGCCGTTTTCCAGGTCAGGAGGCCAGCTGCTCTTTCACCTGCTCTCAAAGCTCTACGAGAGGACCTCGGTGCTGATCACCACGAACCTGAGCTTCGGGGAGTGGTCACAGGTCTTTGGAGACGCCAAGATGACCACGGCCCTGTTGGACCGCGTCACACATCACTGCGAGATCATCGAAACAGGCAATGAAAGCTGGAGGCTGAAACAAGGCAGGGGACAGCACCAAGGGCAGGACGCATAAGCGTCGGCGGCAGGGTCGGGAATTCCGGTCGCCCTCCGGGCTCCCTCCATTCCCGACCCTGCCGCCGCCCCCGGAAAAGCCTCCCCCCAACACCCGAAAACCACGTTCGGGGTGGGTCAAATTTCGACGCCGATGATGGGTCAACTTTCAACGCCGATTGACAAAAAGCCCGCCACACATATGTGTGGCGGGCTACATGGTCTGTGGCAGATACCGAAGCTAGGCTTCGATCTTATTGATGGCCGTCTGAAGGCGAGAAATGCGGCGTTCTGCCTGGCGGGTGTGGATAACCTTCTTGCGAGCAGCCTTGCCCAAAATGGACGAAGCGGCCTTGAGGGCCTCCTGTGCCTTTGCAACATCGTTCGCCTCGATGGCCGCACGAACTTCCTTGACGGTGTTCTTGATGCGGGTCTTGGAAATACGGTTGCGTGCGCGACGCTTCAAGCTCTGACGGTGCCTCTTCAAGGCGGATTTGTGATTGGCCAAAGTACTAACTCCTGATCTTTTGTATCGTATTAAAAGCTGTTAATCGCTGTTTTTCCAAAGGGAGAGCTTTTTATATGGACTCTCCCTTGTATGTCAAGACATTTTACACCTGCAAGGCATTAAAATCAGCCAAACGGCCAAGCCGATCAACCAGGGCCTTGAGTAAATTGAGACGATTCAAACGAATATTCAGGTCATCACACATAACCATGACATTGTCGAAAAAACCGTCCACGCTGGGCCGCAACTCCCGCAGGAGAGCCAACAGGCCCGCAAAATCGCCATTTTCCCACAGATCGTCAAACCGAGGAGCCATCTCCTCCAAGCGACTGCCAAAGGCGGTCTCGTGCTCATTTTCAAACAAGTCCGGTTCATAACAGCCAGTCAACGGCTGTCCGGCCTCGTCACCCTGCTTGCGGATAATATTGGCAGCACGCTTGAACGTCAGGACAGCCTGCTCGAAATCCGCTTCCTTGCTGAAAGAGGATAACGCCTCGAGGCGGGCCTTCAGCGTGCGGATATCATTGAACCCGGCTCCAATGGCCGCGTCCACGACACGGGTCTCGAATCCCTGGCCCGTAAACAGGGCGCGAAGCCTCTGAGCAAAGAAATCAAGCAATTTCTCCAAGGCCTCATCCTGCCCTACCTTCCATTTGATATCCTCTGCATACGCTTTTTGCGCCGACTGCAAGAACTCCTTCAAATCAAGAGCCAAGTCATGTTCCATGATAATCCGGGCAATACCCAGGGCACACCGCCTGAGCGCATACGGATCATTGGCACCGGTCGGAATCTTGCCCAGCCCGAAACAACCGGCCATGGTATCCGCCTTGTCGGCCATGGAAACCAAAGCTCCCGACAAACTGGCCGGAACCGGAGAATCCGGACCAGCGGGCAGATACTGCTCGTAGATCCCTCGGGCCACGATCGCCCCCTTGTTGGCGCGTTCGGCGTAAATGCCACCCATTTTTCCCTGGAGCGAATCGAATTCGATAACCATCTCGGAAACAAGGTCCGCTTTGGCCAATCGCCCTGCCCGGGCATATTTCTCAATCTCGCCAGGAAGAATGGACTTGGATTCCCCAAGGATTTCAGCCAACTTGCCGCACAACGTTTCCATTCGGCGCGACTTGTCGCCAACGGTCCCCAAAGGTCCAAGGAAGACGACGTGTTCAAGCTTTTCAAGCCAGACCTTGAAATCCACCTTGCAATCCGCTTCCCAGAAGAAACGAGCATCTTCCAAGCGGGCCTTGAGAACGCGCTCCCACCCTTTTTTGACCAACGCCACAGCCTTGGGCTCCAGGTTCAACGTGGTCAAAAAGTGTGGCAACAATTTGCCATCTGGACCCTGCACACCAAAGCTCTTCTGATGCGACTGCATGGAGGTCAAGAGCACCTCGCGCGGCAATTCCAGGTACAGAGGATCAATGTCACCGATCAACGGCTTGGGAAACTCCACAAGATTGGCGACCTCGTCGAGAAGGCCGTCAACCCAGACGATCTCCCCACCGAGCTCCTTGGCAAGACGGTTACCTTCGGAAACAATGGTTTTCTTGCGCTCTTCCGGATCGATGACGATCTTGCCGTCATTCTGGACAACAGAGAAATATTCCTTGGCACTGGACACGGAAAAAGGTCCCGGTCCCATGACCCGATGCCCGCGAGTCTCACGGCCGGAAGTCATGTTTTCCACTGAAATCTCGACCACTTCCTCGTCCAGCAAGGCCAGCAGCCAACGGATGGGACGGCCAAAGGTAAAATCGTATCCGCCCCAGCGCATCTTCTTGGGAAAAGAGAGTGATTCAATGGACTTGAGGCAGATTCCCGGAAGGATATCAATGGTCTTACCGCCACCGACCACCTTTTTGGCAGCCAGATATTCCCCCTTGTCCGAGGTGAGCGCAAACAACGTGTCCTCGGCCACTCCCTGGGTCTTGGCAAACCCCGACCCGGCCTTGGTCAAATTGCCATCCGCATCATAGGCAATGCGGGTCGGCGGACCGGTCACGGTCTCCTCTTCCTTGCGCTGCTCGGTGGCAATGTCCACCACATGCGCAATGATGCGACGCGGGGTGGCATACGTCTCCACACCGTTGTTTTCAACCATGGCCTCGCCAAGCAACTTGACGAGAACCGCCTTCAACTCTGCGGCCAACTTGGGCACAAAGCGGGCCGGCATTTCCTCTGTTCCGATCTCCAATATGAATTCTGGCATCGTGATACTCTTTTATTGTCTTTTCGCTTCGTCTTATTTCTTCAGCATCGGGTAGCCCATCTCTTCACGCTGGTCCGCGTAGAGTCTGGCAATCTTCGAAGCCAAATTTCGGACGCGCCCGATATAGGTAGCGCGTTCTGTGATGGATATGGCTCCCCTGGCGTCCAGCATATTGAAGGAATGGGAACACTTGAGGCAGCAGTCGTATGCGGGCCAGGGCAATTTCTCCTCACACAGATTCAGGCATTCGGCCTCGAACTTGTTGAACAGATCGAACAGCATGTCCGCATTGGACAATTCAAAATTATACTTGGACATCTCCACTTCGTTCTGATGAAAGACATGCCCGTAGGATATCGTGTCATTCCATTTGAGATCGTAGACGGATTCCTTTTCTTGCAAGTACATGGAAATACGTTCAAGGCCGTAGGTGATTTCCACGGAAACGGGCTTGAGATCAATGCCCCCCACTTGCTGGAAATAGGTAAACTGGGTCACTTCCATGCCATTGAGCCAGACCTCCCAGCCAAGCCCCCAGGCACCCAGAGTCGGGGACTCCCAATCGTCCTCAACAAACCGAATGTCATGCTCACTGGCGTCTATGCCGAGGGTAGCCAGGCTCTGGAGGTAAAGCTCCTGAATATTGTCCGGAGACGGTTTCAGGATGACCTGAAACTGATAGTAGTGTTGCAGTCGGTTGGGATTCTCGCCATAGCGACCATCCGTGGGGCGACGAGAAGGCTCGACATAGGCGGTTTTCCACGGCTCGGGACCGATGACACGAAAAAAGGTGGACGGATTGAAAGTACCCGCTCCACATTCAATATCCATGGGTTGGACAATGGCGCAGCCATAATCTGCCCAAAAGCCCTGCAATTTCAATATGACGTCCTGAAAATTCATCAGCTACTCCAAATCATACCTTTTTATATACACCATTCTCCCAGGACAGGCCCAGGTGGTAGGCAACAAACAGCTCGATGAGTTGGCTACACTGCCGCCGAACCTCGCGATCCATGGCGACCTTCGCCCAATCGGCCGGGCGGCTGTGCTGTATCCAATCCAGAGCACGAAGTGCCCCGCTGGAAATTGGCCGAGCAAGTCCCTCTAACGGTTTCCCGGCCGAAAGACAAGTCGGGCAGGCCACTTGTCCTTTTTCAATGCCGAACTGATATCCTGACTCGACGCGAACACTCTTTCCACAATCCCCACAAGACAGAAAATCAGGCTGGTACCCCATATCAAAGGCGAACTTTGCCCGAAAAAGCCACGGAACAAAGTCGATATTTCCGTCAGAACAATCCAACATTTCCAAGGATTCAAGCAACAACATATACGCGGAAGCACTGTCATCAGGGTCAACTTCCATGGCTTCAATGAACTTGACACAGTTGACGGCCACACCGGTCTTTCCGGAGTCCCCTCGTATATTTGGAAAATTATGAAGAAGCGAGCCCTCTTCGAGGACAATATACTCGCCGCGCTTGCTGGAACCGATGGTAAAAAGAACATGGCTCAGCGGATCAAGACATCCCACAAATCGCCGACGACTGCGGCTTCCACCAAAAGCAAACCCATTAAAAACACCCCGCGAGGGGGTGAGTAGCCGGACCCAACAATCCGCCTCCCTGAAACGTCCTACTTTGAGAACCAGGGCTTTTTCCGTGCTGCTCACGGCCATGCTCCTTGGCGTCAGGGGCGGGCAGTCACCCTATTCCGAGCCGAAACGCAAAGTCTGAATATTGCCGTGCGTCAAATCCAGAGGATATGGCTTGCCATTGTAAGAAACGACAACACCGGAGGCGTTGCCGATCCGAATCCTTCGGGCATAATTGAACATCAAACGCAGGGGCTCACCCTGCTTGAAAACAAAATCACGGGCCATCTTGGCCTCACCTTCCTTCCAGACTCCAACCCAGCAACCTTTTTCCGTGGTAGCGCGAATGATAAGTATATGATCATACTTCTGCTTTTCCGATGTGGTCACGGCCTTCTCATCCACCATGGAGGACTCTGCCTCCACTTTCGTGGTAGCCGACAACTCGGGATCAGCCTCATCCTTAATTCCGGCCTTGTCCGCAGTTCCAGCCGCAGCATCCGGGGATCGGATGGAGCGACTCCCGCATCCCCCTCCTTGACACTGGAGTCGGCCTTATCCGACTCATCGGCAACAACCTTTTCCTGGTCGACGCCATCGCCGGAGGTTGCCGTTTCCGTCTTTTCGATCACGATGTCGGACTTTGAAACTTCCGTTGTATCCTTTCCCTTCAAGCCAAAAAATACAACAATAACAATGCAGAGAACCACTACAAGGACAAGCAAAAGAGGCCAGAGACCCTTTCTTGTACGGGCATCGGGACCATCCTTCTCATGAAACGCTCTTTCCGCCGCAGGCGAGACCTCATAAGAATGTTCGTCCAACCCGTCATCGTGGTCCTGAAATTCCCGATCAACCACCATGCACATCTCATCAGCATCCAGGCCGAGGAATCGTGCATAACTTTTCACAAAACCCTTGGCATACACGGGATGAGGCAGAGCTGATTGGTCTCCGCTCTCCAAAGCCATGAGGTTGGTCCTGCTGATCTTGGTAGCCTCCATGACCACCTCGATGCTAAGTCCCTTTTTTTCCCGCTCCCGCTGCAGGGTCATTCCCAGTTCCTCAAAATTCATCATGCTACTCCGTTTTGAGCATACGAGCTAATCCATATAAATAATGACAGAGCTTTGCTTCAGTTTATTAAAATAGTCATCAAAAACCACATCACGCTTCTTCTGCATCAGCTTATTCGAAATATCATCCTTGACTTCTTCCAATGGGACAAGTCGATTTTCGACAATCTTGATTGGTGATAGCAGAGCTTCCTTACCCTGGACAGTAATCGGCGTACCGACTCCTCCCGCAGGAATTCCCTCAATAGACGTTTTCCAGTCGTCAGCCAAATCCCCCCAGTTGAGCTCACCGATAGAGCCCCCCTTGTCCTTTCCCGGACCGATGCTGAACTTGGACGCGGCCTGGGCAAAAGTCATCTCGCCATCTTCAATCCGTTTTTTCACTTCCAGGGCAGCCACATCGGGTGGCAATAGAATAATGGACAACTCGACCATTTTTTCCAACCGATAATCATCCTGCCGCGCTTCATACTCTTTTTGTATTTCCGAATCCGTTACCAACACCTTGCTATGGACCATATATCCCAATAATTCCTGCTTCTCGATAACACTTTTCAGCTTGGTGCGGAACTCCTCCACTGTCAGACCGTCCCCTTTGACCATCTCTGCAAACTGCTCGTCAGAAAGACCTCGCTCTTCTTTTATATTCGCAATTTCATCATCAATGACCTTGTCGGGAATATCGATCTGATACTTCTTGATTTCCTGAGCCATCAACTTGTCGTTGACCATTTTATCCAATGTTTGCTTACGAAGCTTTTCCAGTTGCTCCTTCTGGGAAGCACTCAATGTTTTTCCCTTGATCTTGGTATAAATAGGCTTCATCTCCTCTTCCAAATCGTACAAGGTAATGATGTCGTCATTTATCTTGACCAAAATACGATCATACACGACCTCTTTCGCGAAAGAAGACAGGGGCGCCAGCATTACAACCAGCCAAACAACACAAAAAAAACTTCGCAACACGTATATACTCCTAGAGACTCCGAAAACGGAACCACTCATAATTTTGACGAATTCTAGTCTCTTTACAAAAACTATGCAACGAGCACAAAAGGTTAACTTCCGGTACCATTTCCGTCCCCGTCATCAGCGCCTGTATCGGTGATCGACTGGCGAGATTCCCCATCCTTTGTATCAGAGGATGGCAACAGATGACTGCTTACGGTTATCTTGGCTTTTGTCACAGACGAGGAAAGCCACGTTGCAAAAGCATCGCGCAACTTGTTTTCAAGCAGGGCCTTCTCCACCAACGGATATGCCTGGGCAGGAGCCAACACTTTTGCAGGGCTCCTTTCTTGCAATATCAACGCCTCAAATCCGAAACGATCCGTCAACACCCCGCTCGACTGACCGGGCGCAAGCCCGGAAATCGCATTCTTCCATGTGGCGGAAAGTCCACCCTCTCGGACCACGACCTCACGAGTCTCCACTTCACCAAAGGCAGTCGCCAGATTGACCTGATCCTTTTCCGCAAGATATTTTTCTACAGCCCGCTCCACAATTTGCCGACTTGGACCATGAACGACCAGAATACGCAGGCTTTCCGGCAGATAAAAATCAGAAATGTGTTTTCGATAATACGCTTGCGCTTCCTTGTAATCTATCTTGATCTGCGGTCTGAGCACTTGCTGGAAAAATTTCTTCATTGCCAGATAGTCGAAAAGTTGCCGACGCCAGGACTTCAAGTCTATGCATTCCTCGATCAACATCTGGTCAAAGGCACCTTCGGGATAGTCGGCACGAACCACTTCCTCCGCCTTGAGCAACTCATGCTCGGTAACGGCCATATCCTGTTTCACCAACTCCTGAACCACGAGCTCCTGCACAATGAGTTCCGTCAGGATTTCACCATATTCATTCTTGAGCTTTTCCACGCTGGGGACATACGTGCCAGCCGTATCTGCCTGAAACTGATCGTGTTGAAATTCCAACTGGGAAAGATAGATGGGGGCACCGTTGACACGAGCAACAATCCCCATATCCTCAGAATTATTGGTACATCCAAAAATCAAAACAACGAGAACGCAAATATATAATTTTCGTATCATAGGTACTCTCGAATTACGGTTTTCGCACTTTCTCGACAACCGGTTCCAGCATTTCCTCAAGTTCGTCAGCAGCTCCTTCCAGGGCCTGACGCATGGATTCCGCTCCATCATAACGAAACTCCAGCTTGGCCGGGGGAATGATACGCGCCCGGCCCTCTCGCTGGCCGACCCAATCCATAAGCCGCTCAGGACTGACAGAAACCATCTTGTCCGCCCAGGACATGACTGCTCTTCCGGGATACAGTTCCGCCCGGCTAGTTTGGAGCCGAGACAATACCTGCTTGAGTCTCAATATACCCAAGAAAGCCCCCAACTCTTGCGGCAGCGGCCCAAAACGATCACGAATCTCAGCTTCAAGCTCCCGGAGTGACCGTTCATCCACGGCTGACGACAACGCTCTGTAATAACGAAGTCTCTCCTTGGAATCAGGAATATATCCACCGGGAATATGGGCCTCGAAAACAAAATTGAGTTCCGGTTCCGAAGCTCGCTCGTCCGCCTGGCCACGTATTCGACGGACTTCTTCCTCAAGCATCTCAAGAAATAGCTCAAGGCCGACCTTGGCAATCTGACCAGACTGCGTTTCACCAAGAATATTGCCGGCTCCACGCAGCCGCAAATCTTCCATGGCGACTTTGAATCCTGCTCCCAGATAATCCATGTCCAGAATGATACGCAAGCGTTTACGCACAATTTCGGTAAGATCATCCAGGCTCGGGACCACAAAATAGGCATAGGCCTGACGGTCACTGCGTCCGACCCGTCCACGAAGCTGGTACAGCTGTCCCAATCCGAAAAGTTGCGCCTGATCCACGATAAGCGTGTTGGCATTGGGGAAATCAAGCCCGGACTCCACAATGGAAGTACACACGAGGATATCAATCTCACCATGCCAGAATCCGCGCATGGCCTCCTCCAAGCCTTTCTCCGTCATCTTGCCATGGGCCATACCCACTCTGGCTTCCGGAGCAAGCTCTCGGACGAACTCGACGACCCGCTCAAGACCGTTGACCCGGTTATACACCCAGTAGACCTGCCCTCCCCGATCCAGCTCCCGCTGCAAAATGCCCTTCAGGGCAAGCTGGTCCCGTTCGGTGATGGCCGTTTCCACGGGCTTGCGGTCACGCGGCGGCGTCTCTATGACGGACAACCCCCGAATCCCGGACAGGGACAACTGCAGCGTGCGGGGAATAGGCGTGGCAGTCAGCGTCAGAACATCTATATTCTGTCTGAAATGCTTGAGCTTTTCCTTGTGCTTGACGCCAAAACGTTGTTCCTCGTCCAGAATGAGCAGCCCCAGGTTGGGTAGTTCCACATCCTTGGACAATATACGATGGGTACCGATGAGGATGTCAATCTCCCCTCTTGCGGCCGCTTCCAGCACGGTTTTCTGACGCTTTTGCGACACGAAACGACTGAGCAGCCCGACACGCACGGGAAAACCTTCCATGCGCTTGGTGAATGTCTGATAGTGCTGCTCAGCCAGGACAGTTGTCGGACACAAAAGAGCGGTCTGCAATCCTTCCAGAGCGGCACGGAATGCCGCACGAAGAGCCACTTCCGTCTTGCCGAATCCCACATCGCCACAGACCAGACGATCCATGGGTTCCGACTTTTCCATATCCCGAAAAACATCGCTGACAGCCTTGTCCTGGTCCGGTGTTTCCTCAAAACCAAAGGTCGCCTCAAATTCCGAATACATGTCATCCAGCGGGCCGTAGACAAACCCCTTGGCAACCCGCCTGAATGCATACATTTCTACCAGATCGTGTGCAATTTTCTCGATGGCCTTGCGGACCCTGGCCGTGGTTTTGGCCCATCGGGTGCCTCCCAATTTGTCCAAAGACGGTGCCCGAGCTCCCTCGGGTCCCTTGAAACGCTGAACCAGATTGAGCCTGTCCACCGGAAGATACAGTTTATCCTCACCGGAAAAAAACAATAAAAGATAGTCATTGGCCGCATCGCCAATACTCATATGGTGCAAGCCGCCGAACTGCGCCAGCCCGTAATCGCGGTGAACCAACAAATCACCTTCAGAGAGGTCTTCATACTTGTCCAACCCCTTGAAAGCCTTGTCACCTCCCCCATGCACCCGTGGTGGTTCCGGCTGCAACACCTCCTCCCCGAGAATCCGGGTCTGGCACCAGGAGAGTTCCATGCCCTTTCTCAAAGGGCTTACCAAAGCGAAAAGTCCCTTCACTCGCGAAGAATATTCCAGGGCAATAGGTAGATTGTCCTGCTCGGCCAACTTCAAAAATTTCTGACGACTGCGCTCCGAACGAAAGCTGAGAATTGTTTGAAAACCGGACCGGCCCCATTCCTTGATTCCAGCCACCAAGGCCGACCAGGGCCGACGGGAGGCTGCCGGCTGCCAAAACAGATCGGTAAAATCACTATAGGGCATTTCGGACAGGTCTATGCCATTCTTTTCCCGGCCCAGCGTCAACTCCTCGAAAACGATCTGTCGCGCCTCCTGCCAGGCAGAACGGGCCACTTCATGGGAACGAATAAAAAATCGCAAGGGACAACGCACCCCTTTTTGCCGTCCCTCTTCTTCGACAAAGTCCCGCCAGGATTGATCCTGATCTTCCAGGCGGGCCCGCAATGCGCCGCCTGCAGACAACAAATAGACAGTATCCCGGGAAAAATAGGCTTCCAAACCCACGGGATTTTCATAATACAGGCCGGGCCAAATAAACCCATCATTCCTGTCCAGCTGTTCCAGCAAAGCCTGCTCTTCGGATGACCCCATCTCGCCGGTGACACGCAACCGTTTCCAGACCTTGGCGGCCTGCCCTGTATAGGCGTCCGTTGTCAGCCCCGGAGCCACCGGCAACAACACGACTTCATCCAAATCGCCTTTGGATCGCTGGGAACCGGTATCAAACAACCGGATTTCCTCCAGGGTGTCCCCGAAAAACTCCAAACGGACCGGCAAATCATATCCCGGTGGATGGATATCAAGAATGTCACCGCGCACGGCCATATCGCCAGGACCGGAAACCAATTTGCGCCGTACGTATCCCCAAGACACGAGCTGCTCCAGCAATATATCCGGGGACATCTCTTCATTCCGGGCCAAGGTGACCCAGTTGTCACGCAAAACGTCGGCAGCCGGCCAATACGGCAGCAGGTTGTCCGCTGTCATGAGGATTCCGAACGGCTTTTTCCCGTACACCAAGGCATACAAAACCGCCCACCGTTCACTCCAATCCCGGGCATCGGGCTTACGGGGATGATACGGAGGCAGGGCTACCCAGTCCCGTTCCCAGACCGGGACACCCTCCTGCTCCGGAGAAGAGGAAAACAATGTGAGCAAGGCCCGCATCTGCTTGAATTCCGCAGCACCAGGCACAACGATGACCGTATTGGCACCCTTGGACAACAAAGCACCGGCCACAAAAGCCTGAGACCCCGGACCGCTCTTGAATACGCGGACGGTGTCACTCTTGTTACGGAGGAAATCGTTTATGGCTGCAGGAAAAGTCGATGACATGTGTTTGACGGATCGGGAATCAATCCCTTCTAAAAATGAAAAACCGCCTATTCCCTAACGGGAGGAAGACGGCTTGTCACCAACAATTTACAAGAGCTACACGTTGCTCAAGGCTTCCTTCTCTTCATTGTCGAGCAAGGAATCAAGATCAAGCAGAATAAGCAGACGGTCATCAAGCTTGCCGACGCCGTCGATATAGTCGGCATCCATGCCCGCAACCACTGGCGGCGGTGGCTGGACCGAATTGGCGGGAATGCGCAAAACCTCGGACACTGCGTCAACCACGAAACCGACAATCATCATCTCTATTTCAATAACTATAATACGAGTATATTTGTCATGTTCCTTGGAACTCAGTCCAAAACGGCTGCGCATGTCAACGATGGGAATGACTTTGCCGCGCAAATTGATGACGCCTTCGACAAAGTCCGGAGAACGAGGCACTTTCGTGATATCCATAGTGCGGATGATCTCCTGAACCTGAAGAATGTTGACCCCAAACTCTTCCTCGCCGATGCTGAAAGTAACCAGTTGTATAAGCTTCTGATCGGTCTCCGCTTCCTCAACTTCGACAATATCTTCGATTTCAACGTTCATGGTCACTTCGTCAATACTCCATACCATAAAAATCTAAACAATTTTCAATGCATTCAATCTGTCAACCAGAGGCATTTTTGTCAATTGAAAAGCGATTGTTCTTCACCATGCCCTCCTCTCCATAATTCCCGACTAATTTCCACGGCTACCTTGTAATAAACGTAAATTTAATCAATCTTCACAACTTATTGAAAGAGTTATAATCTATCGTCACCAAAGTCTTGTTGACGCACTGCGGATAAAAGAATAATCTAATTTTCATCTCACCTCTATGAGGCTGTTTTTCTTAAGAATTTTCACCAAAAGGACAGGACTCCCGCATGGGTCAATACGCTTCTTTCTCCGCCCAGGGCTCACTGGAAGAACAGGTTAAAAATTTGGCAGATGAAGAACTCCTCGATTTCTGGGAGGAAACTCAGCAGCTTGCCAAAATGCTAGACCAAGATGAAGAAACAGACATTTCTTACAATCCGGAATACGAACGAGTCATCTTGCAGGAATTGCAGTACCGCACATGCTACAAAGGGCAATTCTGAGTTTGCCTGTATGGCAATAAAAGCCCCCGGGTCATTCGACTCGGGGGCTTTTCTTATGCGGCCCCATGTCAAGGACTCCCTATTTACTTGATATCTCTGTCTCTTAGGCCATACTCTCCCCTCACCTAACTGGCTGATTTATTATATTCCTTTTCTTATTCGTGCTCTGCGGCACCAAGTACCGATTCGGTACATAAATCAGTTTAAGATCGCCATTTTATTTCCGTAGTCTACGCTACCAAAAGCCCCTCGCGACCTGTTTACGACTGCGCCACAGGCAAGCTTAACTTCCATAATAGCGCGGCCAGTTTACGAGCCAGTGCAGCAATTGCCTTTTGAGCAACGCCATGCCGACTGTAAATTCGGTTGTAAAATTTTCTGGCCCAATCATCCTTTTGTTTCCACACCCAGGCTGCTTCAATCAGCAGGCTTCGCAATCGTTTTTGTCCCACTGGGCGAAGAAACGCCTTGCCTTTACTGCCTCCGCTCTGTCGGATGACTGGCGCAAGACCTAGATAGGCAGTCACTTCTTCACTGCGATTGAAACGCTCTGGGCGATAAATCTCTGCTGCAAAAGTAGTGGCTACAACTTCTCCAACGCCGGGAACGGACCTCATTGCGGCAATGCGTCTTGCCTCGTCTTGTTCCCGGACAATCATTCGAAGCTGCTGGTCTACCTTTCGCTGAGCGCAGATGAAATAGTCCAACTCATCAAGATAGCTTTGAAGAGTATCTTTTGCTCCCAGAGGAAGTTCGAGTTGGCGCAGTGTAGCAATCGCCCCTTTGCTCCAATGGTCAATGCCATGAGGTTCGGGGTGCCTGTGAATCGGCGTGCAAATATGACCCACCTGAGCCGGTAATCGGCGTCGAAATTTGACCCACCCCGGCAAGCCCCTCAAGGTCACGAGAAAATCGTGACGGGAGGGCCAGCGAGGAGATGCTGACGGTGGAAACAATTCGAAAGATTAAGGTGGCCCATGACCGGCATGAGACGCCGATCAGGCAGATATCCAAGAATTTAAACATGAGCCGGAATACGGTCCGCAAGGTGTTGCGCTCGGAGGAGACGCGCTTCGAGTACAAACGAGCGATCCAGCCCATGCCCAAACTTGGTGAATTCACGACCTGGCTGGAAAGCGAGTTGGAGCGGGATGTCGGGCTTCCACGCAAACATCGACGCACGATCAAGGTCTTGTTTGAGCAGCTTCAGGGGCAAGGTTACGAGGGAGGCTATGATGCTGTCCGGCGTCATGTCTCCCGCTGGCGCGAAGCCGAAGGGCACAGGGTGTCGCAAGCCTTTGTCCCGCTGACTTTCGCCTCTGGAGAGGCCTACCAGTTCGACTGGAGCCACGAGCAACTCGAAATTGACGGCATGCCAATGACGGTCAAGACCGCGCACATGCGATTGTGCCATAGCCGGATGGTCTTCTGCTTCGGTTACCCTCGGGAGACCCAGGAGATGGTATTCGACGCCCATCAGCGCGGCTTTGCCTTTTTCGGCGGATCTTGTGGCCGAGGTATTTACGACAACATGAAGACCGCAGTGAACAAAGTTCTACGCGGCAAGCAACGCGAACTCAATTCCCGCTTCGAGCAGATGTGCACTCATTACCTGGTGGACCCCACGCTGTGTACGCCTGCTGCTGGCTGGGAAAAAGGGCAGGTGGAAAATCAAGTCCATCTGGTACGTACTCGTTTTTTATCCGGCAGATGGCGTTTCGGGAGCCTTGAGGAGTACAACGCCTGGCTGCTGGAGCGAGCTATTGGTTGGGCCAAGACTCAGGCTCATCCGGAGATTACGGACAAGACGATCTGGGAGGTCTTCCTGCAGGAGCGTGAAAACCTAATCAAGCCCGCAGCCCCTTTCGATGGCTACCGTATTCAGGAATGCCGGGTTTCCTCCACATGTCTGGTGCGGTTTGATCACAACCGGTACAGCGTACCCTGCGAGGCGGCTGGACAGGCGGCGCAGATCAAGGCGTACGCCGACCACATCTCGGTGATTCGCGATGGCCGGGTGCTGGCCGTACATGCCCGCCGATTCGGCAGAGAAAAGACTGTCTATGACCCGTGGCACTACGTGCCTGTCCTGGAGCGTAAGCCCGGAGCGCTCCGCAACGGCGCTCCCTTCCAGGACTGGAGGCTTCCTGCGCCGATGGAGCAAATCCGTCTGTCCCTGCGGCGGCATAAGGAC
This sequence comes from uncultured Pseudodesulfovibrio sp., assembly GCA_963662475.2. Lineage (GTDB taxonomy): Bacteria > Desulfobacterota > Desulfovibrionia > Desulfovibrionales > Desulfovibrionaceae > Pseudodesulfovibrio. Next base: position 86,420 of record CAXXUE010000001.1, on the reverse strand, counting down.
TGGGACCGACAGTTTACGGGTATCCTGACAGCGGTGCCCAGCCATGGACTCCAGGCAGTAACCGACGCCTGCCAGGCGGCCCTGGACCAAAACACGGTGAGTCGGGACGTGGTCCTTAACATCTTGAACCGCTCCCGTGATCAAAGGCCAACCCAAGAGGTTTGCGTCCCCGATCACCTCAGGATCAAATGCGAGCCTGTGGCCGACTGCGGACGTTATGACCAGCTATTGGAGGCGAGCCATGCTTCGCAATGACATCTTGGCTTTGCTCAAAGAGCTCAAGCTGCATGGCCTGCGCGGAGCTTACGACGAGATGCTTGAGCACGGTCGTCGATCCGGGGCCACTCTGGAACGGTTTCTGTTAGATCTGCTCAAGGCGGAACAGGCCGAGCGCCGCGTACGCAGCATCCGATACCGCCTGGGGATCGCCAGATTTCCCGTGAGCAAAGATCTGGACGGTTTCGACTTCCAGGACTCGCACGTCGGTGAGGCCAGGATCAGGGATCTATACCAGGGCGGCTTCATGGAGAGCTGGATCAATGTGGTCTTTGTAGGCGGCACGGGCACCGGAAAAACGCATTTAAGCATCGCCATCGGCTCCAATGCCGTGCGCAACGGCGCCCGAGTGCGCTTTTTCAATCTGGTGGACCTCGTCAACCAGCTCGAGCAGGAAAAGGCGGACGGCAAGGCCGGACGGCTGGCCGAGACTTTGGCGCGCTTCGACTTGGTCATCCTGGACGAACTCGGCTACCTGCCGTTTTCCAGGTCAGGAGGCCAGCTGCTCTTTCACCTGCTCTCAAAGCTCTACGAGAGGACCTCGGTGCTGATCACCACGAACCTGAGCTTCGGGGAGTGGTCACAGGTCTTTGGAGACGCCAAGATGACCACGGCCCTGTTGGACCGCGTCACACATCACTGCGAGATCATCGAAACAGGCAATGAAAGCTGGAGGCTGAAACAAGGCAGGGGACAGCACCAAGGGCAGGACGCATAAGCGTCGGCGGCAGGGTCGGGAATTCCGGTCGCCCTCCGGGCTCCCTCCATTCCCGACCCTGCCGCCGCCCCCGGAAAAGCCTCCCCCCAACACCCGAAAATCACGTTCGGGGTGGGTCAAATTTCGACGCCGATGATGGGTCAACTTTCAACGCCGATTGACACCAAAACCGCATCCGCCTCCAGAATCAAGTCCTGAAGGCATGCCTCCGGGCAATCTTGAGAGACCTGGCTCGCTTGTTTGCCATGATATCGAAACACTTTCGTGCCACATTTAATTATTTGGTAGCAAATTTGTGCTACTAATTCTTGACAAGTGTTACCAAGACTTCTATCTTCACGCCGTCACAATTAATTTTGTGAACGCATCCTGCGGGGTAGGGAGTTTCTGAACCTTAGGGCGAGCGTGCTGTGGCGTGTTTGTCTTCCCGTATATGCGCCGCCAGCTTACGCCTCCTCCCTTCCCTCGGATCATACCGAGGTGACCATGTCGAGAAAAATCAATTGTATCGATTCAGCTACGCAAGCCATGGAAAAATCCATGGTTCAGGAACCCGTCGGTCCCGTGCGCAGCAATACGGACGGACTGCAAACCCATCAGGATATCCCCTGCCCTGGCAACACCTTTGTCACCCGCGTACGACTCGTGAACGGTCGTGTAGACGAAGCCTGGAGCACCGGTCGGATGATGCGCAACATGAACGTGCTCCTGCGGGGAGGGCTGGACTCACAAGGCCGCCCGAAGTTTGTCCATCAGGCTCACTGCCTGTGTAACGACGGCCACGCACTGGCCGCCATTCGAGCACTTGAGAATCTGGCTGGCTCGGTCCCGCCTCATGGCGCGCTCCTAGTGCGCAACATGGTCCAGGCTCTGCGATGTATTCAGGAGCATCTGCTCCATGTCTATCAATTTCATCTGACCGACTGGGTGGACCTGGAATCAGCACTCCGCGCCGATCCGGCCAAGGTCGCCCACCTGGCTCAACAGCCACAGCAGGATACCGCGTACTTTCGTCGTGCCCAAAGCAGGCTTCAGGCTTTTGCCGGGGACCTGAAAGGCGATGTCTTTGGCGGAAAACTCGGTAGTCATCCCGACTATTGCGGCTCCGACGAACTTCATTTGCTCATCCACACCCACGGCCTGGAATCCTTTCGAATCGGAGGTTTGCTCAATACGGCCCTGAGTCTGCTCGGCTGCGGTCCCAAAGGATTCAGAGCGTACCAATTGGGCGGGCTTGCCGAAGACATGGACCTGGGTACGGAGAAACAAGCCCAACTGCGTGGCCTGCTCACGGATTGCCTTGCCTTTGTCAGCAACGTTTTTCTGACCGATCTGGAACGATTGGCACAGGTTTATGGCCATTGGGCGGGACGCGGTATCGGTTCCACATTTCTCACCTGGGGTGATTTCGATTGCCATCGGGAGGACGGTCCATTCTTTCCGGGCGGGATAATCTGTCCGAAAGACGAGAAACAGAATGATGCCGCTCCCTGGACTGCGCGTCCGCTCCAACCCGAAAAGACTCGGGAGGACCAGGAACCGGATTGGAGTGTGGCGGATCGGAACCGCTATCGGCTGCTTCCCGGTGACAGTGGCCCGTCGTTCCAGTGGGGCACAGGCGAGTTCTCCTGGTTGCCCGCCCCCAGACACGACGGCGAAGCCTGCGAGGTAGGTCCCCTGTCCAGAGTCATGGGATGCTTGACTCTTGGCCGGACCGAGGTACGCCAGGCCATCGCGGAAACCCTCAACACCTGCGGACTCGCTACGGCAGCCATGAATTCCACCGTGGGTCGAGTGCTGTCTCGGGGCATCGAGTCCTCGCTTCTGGCCCAGGCCGCCCTGGGATGGCTGGACGACCTCGAATCCTCGCAGGTCAACGGCCCCTTGATAATGCGAACGAACCTGAGCCTGCCCTCATCGGGCCTGGGCACGGGCCGGGTGGAGGTACCCCGAGGAACCCTGACCCATACCATCCGGCTGGAAAAAAACCAGATTGTGGCCCACGACTATCTCATCCCTTCTCTGTGGAATTTTTCCCCGCGTGATTCGCACGGCATGCGTGGGCCTTTGGAGCATGCCCTTCTGGGCACTCCGGTGGCCGATCCCGGTCATCCTCTGGAAATCCTGCGAACCGTGCACGAACTTGACCCCTGCAACACCTGCCTGATCGTGATCGAGAATCTCGATACAGGCCGGACCACCGTGGCGAACGCCAAATAACCACCATACGAACACAGGAACCCCAACAATGAATCGAGAAACCATTCATGACGCGCTTCGGGACGAGGCAAACCAGGAGGCCCTGTTCCGGGAAGCCGACCAAGTGCGCCGGACCCAAGTCGGCGACACGGCACAATTGCGCGGTGTGGTCCATTTTTCCAACTATTGCCGGTGCAACGACCTCTATTGCGGTCTGTTGAAGGACAACGATCAATGTAAACGCTTTCGCATGAGTGAAGACGAAATCGTGGACACGGCCCTGGCCATCGCCGAGGCAGGACTCAAAACCGTGGTGCTGCAATCAGGCGAAGACCCGCATTACACCCGAGCCATGTTCTGCTCCATCATCGAGCGCATCCTGGACAAGGCGGACGTGGCCATCACCCTGAGCCTGGGTCTGCGTTCCCGCGAGGACCTGCTCGCCTTCAAAGCAGCCGGGGCCGAGCGATACCTCATGAAACACGAGACTATGAACCCCGAGCTCTATTCCCGAATGCGCTCGGGACTCAGGCTGGAAGATCGGTTGCGTGCCATCGACATGCTGCGCGAACTGGGGTTCCAGGTGGGCGTGGGCAACATCGTGGGCCTGCCCGGCCAGACCCTGGAAGACCTTTGCGAGGATATTCTTTTTTTCCAGGACTTCCAGCCTGATATGATCAACATCGGCCCCTTCATACCCCATGCCCAGACGCCGCTCACGGACGACCCGGCAGGGGATATTGAGCTCATGTTGCGGGTTTTTGCCCTGACAAGAATCGTAACCGGGAACACCCACATGGCGGCGGCCAACACCGTGGCCACCCTGGACCCGGATAACGGCCAATTTCGGGCTCTGAGTCAGGGCGGGGCCAATGTCATCATGCCCAACTGCAACCCGTTCCTGAAGAGCAAAACCGACAAGATTGAATACGAATTCCAGATCACCACTCACAAACGCTACGTGTCCGTCGATGAGGCCAGGAGCGTGCTGGAGCGTGCCGGAAGAACGGAAGGCCAAAGCAAGGGCCATTCACTCAAAAAGCAAGGAGAACGGCTTTGATAAAGGTAGCAATTTACGGCAAGGGCGGTATTGGCAAATCCACGGTGACCTCCAGCATCTCCGCGGCGCTGGGGCTTGAGGGATACAACGTCATGCAGTTGGGATGCGACCCCAAGACCGATTCCACCATCAACCTGCTGGGCGGCACTCCGCCGCCTCCCATCCTGCAATATCTGCAGGAAAACGGTCGTCCCGAAAGTCTGAATGCCATTGCCAAACGCGGGTTCGGCAACGTGGCCTGCATGGAAGTCGGCGGGCCCACTCCGGGGGTCGGTTGCTTTGGCCGAGGTATGCTCACGGCCTTCGACCTTCTGGACGAGATGGGGGCATACGAGGCCTACAAGCCGGACGTGGTGCTCTACGACATCCTGGCCGACGTCGTCTGTGGCGGCATCGCCGTGCCCATGCGCGAAGGATTCGCAGACAAGGTCTGCATTGTCACCTCGGGCGAGAAGATGGCCCTGCTGGCCGCCAAAAACATCATCCTGGCCCTGCGCAATTTCGCGGACCGAAACTACGCCGAATTGGGCGGGTTGATCCTCAATTGCCGGGACATGGACGATGAGGTGGAGCGGGTGGAAGAATTCGCCCGCAAAATGGAGACCTCGGTCATCGGCGTGATCCCGCGCGACACGGCCATCCACGCCTTCGAGGAAGAGGGAAAGACCATTGTGGAGGGCGACCGCACACTGCCCACCTCGGCCCGGTTCTTCGACCTGGCCCGTACCATCGTCAATTTCGCGGACAAACAAAACGCCGCCTGAGCCCACGGAACCAGGAGAAGAACCCTATGAATTTGGAACAAGCCCGGATCAGGTTGGAACACCTGCACCAGAAATCGGATTTCCCCTTCGCCCCTCTTGAGGGGGTAGGACCCAACCTGGCAGGCTGGGGGGTCATCGAGACCTGCCTGCTCCTGCCCCAGTCCGTGGCCATCATGGTCGGCCCCTCGGCCTGTCTGCGCCACTCGGCCTTCATGGCTCACGCCCGGGGCTTCACCGAGCGGTTTTACATGCTCTGTCTGTCCGAACTGGACATGACCATAGGCAACCATCTGGGCAAGGTGGAGCGGGGCATGGCGGACATATTGGCCCGGCGCGACGAAAAGGTCGCCTTTCTCATCGTGGGGTGCCCGGACTACATCCTGGGCACGGACTTCACCGGGGTCATCAACCGGTTGGAGGCCTCCACGGGCAAACGGATCATCCTCGGAGCCATGGCGCCCATCACCATAGGACTCAAGGAGTCGCCCTTCACCTCGGCCTATACCTCGTTTTTCGAGTTTCTCAAGCACGAACCCCGCGTGCCCGACGAGGGCGTGGTCAACCTGCTGGGCACATTCATGCCCCTGTCCGATTCCGGGGAACTGTATGCAGTGCTGGCCGCTGCCGGAATGAATGAGGTGGTGCAGATTCCCCTTTGTTCCGATCTGGAAAAATTCGCCCGCATGGCCCACGCCCGGGCCTCGGTGGTTCTGCATCCCCTGGCCAACGGCCTGAGTGGCAAGATGGAAACGGAAATGGGCATCCCGACCTGCTTTGCGCCCACTTCCTATGGATTTTCGGCCATCCGGGAGCAGTATGACAAGATTGCCCAGGCCGTGGGCCGGTCCCTGGATATCGACGGGCACGAACAGGCCGCCCGCCAAGTTGCCGAGCCCCTGATTGAGGCGCTGCGCGGCAAGTCCACGGCCGTGGGCTGCAGCATCAACGGCAGCTCCTTCGAGCTGGCCCTGTTTCTGGTCCAGTGCGGTCTGGAGGTGGATACCATCTTCGCCCGTGGCACCATCAAGCCCTACGAGTGGGAACTCATCAACCAACTGCGTGCGGTCAAGCCGGACATCCTGGTCTACAACGCCTCCCATCCCGCGCTCTGCGGCCAGACCCAGGCCTTTGACCGAGTGGAGATCGCCTACGGGGTGGACGCGGGCATGTTCTGCGTCAACGCAGCCAACGTGCCCCTCTCCCGCTACCAGGAACAAAAATACGGATTTGAGGCCACGATCTGGATGCTGGAGCAGACCCGTGAAGCCCTGGAAAATCCGGTCAGCAATTATGACTGGATCTACGGCCACGACTTCCTCATCTGAGGGTGGCTGTTCTCGGCTCGGCAGCACATCGTACCGCAATGCAAAAGGATTTCTCATGAAAGAATATCATCGACTCCTCCCCCTGGCCACCGGCTACTTCGGCGTCAGTTCCGCGCTCTATGACTTCGACGGCCTGGTGGTTATCTACGGCCCGGCCGGTGGAGCGTGGCACATCAATATCGAAGACGAACCGCGTTGGTATCGCGGCCCGGCCACTGTCGTGGGCGCGGGTATGCTGGAAATGGACGTGATTTTGGGCAACGACGACAAGTTCATCGACAACATCGTGAAAACGGCCAAGGGGCTGAAGCGGCGTTTCGTGGCCCTGTCGGGCACGCCCATCTCCGAGATCATCGGCACCGACCTCAAGGGCTTTGCCCGGACCATCGCGGCCCGTATCGACATGCCGGTATTCATGGTGCCTACGGCGGGTTCCGAGCCCTATCCCGAAGGGGCGTCCAAAGCGCTTCTGGCCCTGGCCGACATATTCATGGACCCGGCCGCACCCAAACGGCCCAAGGGGGTTAACGTGCTCGGGGCCATCCACCTGTCCACCGGCAAGGAAAATCATCTTGAGCCTCTGCTTCAGGCCATCCAGGATGACGGCTTCGAATTGTTGGGCGTGTTTTCGGCACCCCGGCCCGGGCAAGAGGACCCCCTGGAGGGTGTCCGTCTGGCTTCGGGAGCGGCGGTCAACGCCGTGGTCTCCACCAGCGGTCTGGACCTGGCCGAGCGCATGTACGCCGACTACGGGATTCCTTACGTCGCGGGCATGCCCGTGGGACTGGCGGGCCGTGACGCCTTCCTGTCCCTGCTGCGCGGAGAGGCGGTCGCTTCCCGGCCTGCGGCAAAACAGTCCACCCCGTGCAAACATGCCCTGGTCATCGGCGAGCCCGTGATCAGCTATGGGTTGAAGCACTGCCTGTGTCACGATTTCGGCATCGAGCGGGTGGACGTGGTTTCCGTGGTCCCCAGCAACCCCCTCTTTTGCCAATCCGAGGGCCGTATCGGGCTCCTGGCCGAGCGTGGGCCGAACGATCTGGACACGGACGACGAGCGCGGGATCGCCGCGCTCATGAACGCCCCTGACGTGGACCTGATCGTGGCCGATCCCTGTTATCGGGCTTTGTTGAACAGCTCAGCCACCTTTGTCTCTCTGCCGCATATTGCCATGAGCGCCAGAATATACTGGGACTTGCCGTATGAGTATGCCGTGGACAAGGGATACGAGTATCTGGCCGCGCAACTGCACGAGGCCGAGTGACCGTCGTCTGCATCCGAACATTTCTCGTAATGATCAACCGGCGGCCTGCAACGACCGCGAATATTGGAGGAACTCATGTGTCTTGCCGTTCCCGCTGAAGTTTTAAGCATCCAAGGCGAAGTGGCCACCTGCCGGGTGGATCGAGGTCAAACCACGATCAAGGCATCCCTGATGCTGTTGCCTGAGCCCCCGGACCCGGGCGAATTTCTCATTATTCATGCCGGATTTGCCCTGCGAATCCTGGACCGCACCCAGGCCGAGGAAAGTCTTCGACTCCTGGACGGGGCCGTTTGTGGCGACATTGCCACAGGCACAGAGGGATAATCTCATGAGCTTCGACATCCTCGATCAATTCAGTGATCCCGACCTGTGCCGCAAACTGCTCGACAGGCTGGACCGGGAACTGGACCGGGAACTCCGTTTCATGGAGGTCTGCGGCACCCATACCGTGGCTATTTTCCAAAGCGGCCTGCGTTCGCTGCTGCCCAAGGACGTCGTGCACCTGAGCGGGCCCGGCTGTCCGGTCTGCGTGACCCACGAATCCGAAGTCAACGCCTTCCTGGATCTGGCCGGACGCGACAACGTGATCCTGGCCACCTTCGGCGATCTCATGCGTGTGCCCGGCCACGGTGGCCGCAACCTCAAGAAAGCCGTGGCCGACGGGGCACGGGTCAGGGTGGTCTACTCTCCAACCGACACCCTGAAAATAGCCAGGGACAACCCTGATGACCTGGTGGTGTTCATCGGCGTGGGTTTCGAAACCACGGCCCCGACCATCGCCGCTACCATACTCATGGCCAGAGAGCAGGGAATAAAGAATCTGCGCGTGCTTTGTTTCCACAAAACCGTGCCCACGGCCCTGAAAGCGCTCATGGCCGACCCGGATACCAACATCGACGGCTTCATCCTGCCCGGCCATGTTTCGGCCATCATCGGTCTTGATCCCTATAAACCCATCGCCGAGAAGTTTAACAAAAGCGCGGTGGTCACCGGGTTCGAGCCTTCGGACATCCTCCAGGCTCTGGTCCAGATGGTTGAATGGCGCAACAAGGGCGAAGTCCATGTGGGCAACGGCTATTCCCGCGTCGTACGCAACGAGGGCAACCCGAAAGCCGTGGAGGTGATGTACACCGTGTTCGCGCCCTGCGACGCCCTGTGGCGCGGCCTGGGCCTGATTCCGGGCAGCGGCCTGGAAATTCGTCCCGAGTTCGAGCAATTCGATGCGCTCAAAGCATTCGGCATCACCATCACCGAATCCCCGGCCCTGCCCGGCTGCAAGTGTGGCAGTGTGCTCAAGGGCCAGATCCGCCCGGACCAGTGTCCGTTGTTCAAGAAGGCCTGCACCCCGGCCAACCCCGTGGGGCCGTGCATGGTGTCGACCGAGGGCAGTTGCGCCGCATACTATAAATATCAAGTGGATTAGATCATGACAGACAAAGTACTTCTCGATTTCGGCAGCGGAGGCAGAGCCTCCCAACGGTTGGTCTCAGAGCTTTTTCTCAAACACTTGGGCAACGACGAGCTGAACCGGCTCAACGACGCGGCCGAGGTTCAGTGCTCCCCACGCATGGCCATGTCCACTGATTCGTTCACCGTTGACCCCATCTTCTTTCCCGGCGGAAACATCGGCTCCCTGGCCGTGCATGGTACGGTCAACGATGTGGCCATGATGGGTGCGATACCCAAGTACCTGACCTGCGGCTATATCATCGAGGAAGGATTGCCCATGACGGACCTGGAAAAGATCGTGGAGGCCATGGGTGAGGCAGCCCGCCATGCCGGGGTCAACGTGGTCACCGGTGACACCAAGGTGGTGTCCAAAGGCGTGGTGGACAAGATTTTCATCAATACCACGGGCCTGGGAGAAATCATCGTCGACCCCGGCCCCAGTGGTGACGCGGCCCGGCCCGGCGACGCCGTGCTGGTCAGCGGTACCATCGGGGACCACGGCCTGACCATCCTCGGTACCCGCGAGGGACTGGATTTCGAAGCCAAGGTCCAGTCCGATTCTGCGGCCCTGAACCATCTGCTGGTCAAGCTGATCCGCGCAATCCCGGATATTCATGTATTGCGCGACCCCACCCGAGGCGGTCTGGCAACCACCCTGAACGAGATCACCCTCAGCTCCCGGGTCTGCTGCGAACTGGTGGAAGCGGACATCCCGGTGCGCCCCGAGGTCTCGGGCGGGTGTTCCATACTGGGCCTGGACCCGCTCTATCTAGCCAACGAGGGCAAGTTCATCTGCGTATTGCCCGGCGAACACGCTGACAAGGCCCTGGAAATCATGCGCGCCGACGAAAACGGCCGCGAAGCCTGCCGCGTGGGCACCATGACCGACGCCAACCCCGGCAAGGTAGTTCTGATAACCCCCTTGGGCGGCAAGCGTCTGCTGAACATGCTTGAAGGCGAGCAGCTCCCCCGCATCTGTTAATCGACTGTCGAAGAAACCGAACAAGCCAACGGATCATAAATGTGCGGGGGCAAATCCCGGCGCAGGCACCATGGCAACCAAGAGGCTTTCCCGCATCACGGCGAGAAAGCCCCTTTCTTGTGCAAGGCAACCGCTTCCCGTTCTCAAAATCGTTGACGTATACCGGCTAAGAGAATATCAGAACCGTGGTGTTTCCAATTAATATATAGACATGATCGCGGCACGATTGGGACAGCTTCCGGAAACACGCCAATTAGCCGTCTTCATTGCGTCTTTCATCAAACCCTCTACAAAACAGAACACATGGCGAAAAAAGCTCTCATCACCGGCATAACAGGCATGGTGGGGTCGCATCTCACCGATTTTCTTCTCGAAAACACCGACTGGGACGTGCACGGCATGTGCCGCTGGCGCAGCCCGCTCGACGACGTGGAACATCTTCTGGACCGCGCCAACAAAGGCGACCGGGTGTTCTTCCACTACGGCGACCTGTGCGACTACATCTCGCTGCACAACGTCATGGACGAGGTAAAGCCAGACTATATTTTCCACCTGGCGGCCCAGAGCTATCCCAAGACCAGCTTCGATTCGCCCATCCAGACATACGACACCAACATTCTCGGTACCCACCGGCTGCTTGAGTCAGTCATGAAGACCGGTTGCGATCCGATCATTCATGTTTGCGCCTCGTCCGAAGTCTTTGGCCGCGTGCCCAAGGAATGTCTACCCATCGACGAGGAATGCAAGTTCCACCCGGCCTCACCCTACGCCATTTCCAAGACCGGCACCGATCTGGTGGGTCGCTACTTTGCCGAGGCCCACAACCTGAAGATCATGACCACCCGCATGTTCACCCACACCGGCCCGCGCCGGGGCGATGTGTTCGCGGAGTCCACCTTTGCCAAACAGATTGCCATGATCGAAGCGGGCATGATCGAGCCTGTGGTCAAGACCGGCAACCTCGACTCCATGCGCACCTGGTCCGATGTGCGCGACGCGGTCCGCGCCTACTACATGCTGGTGACCGTCAAGCCCATCACAGGCGCGTACTACAACATCGGCGGCTCCTTCTCCTGCACCGTGCGCGACATGCTCGATCACCTCATCTCGCTCTCCACGGCCAAGGACAAGATCACCGTAGAGACCGAAAAGGCGCGCCTCAGGCCCCTGGACGCCGACCTCCAGGTTCCCAATACCACCAAGTTTACCACCCACACCGGCTGGAAACCAGAAATCCCCTTTGAAACCACCATGCAGGACCTGCTCGACTACTGGCGGACCCGCGTATCCTCCGGGAAAAAATTCCTAACCAGGTAATATTTATGGATAAAATTCTCCACAAAGAACTCTACCACAAGGTCTACACCATCCGCATGGCCGAAGAGCGCATCCGGGCCGACTACATGGACGACGAGATGAAAACCCCGGTCCATCTGAGCCTCGGCGAAGAAGCCGCAGTGGCCGGAGTGGTCCAGGCCCTCACCGCCACAGACAAGGTCTTCGGCACCTGGCGCAACCACGCGTTGTACCTGTCCAAGGGCGGAACGCTCGACAATTTCTTTTGCGAACTCTACGGCCGCAAGACCGGCATTGCCTGCGGCAAGGCGGGGTCCATGCACCTCTCCTCGCCCGAGCACGGTTTTCTGGCCGCTTCCGCCGTGGTAGGCTCCATCCTGCCCGTGGCCATGGGCGCGGCCTATGCGCAAAAAGCACAAAATACAGGCAATATCGCCGCCGTATTCTTCGGCGACGGAGCGACCGAGGAGGGCGTGTTCTGGGAGACCCTGAACTATGCCTCCCTGGCCAAACTCCCCCTGCTCTTCGTCTGCGAGGACAATGAGCTTGCCATCCATTCGCATATCAAAGACCGGCAGGCATACGACATCGCGGAGACGGCCAAGACCTTCAAACTGCCTGTCCACTGCTCCGACTCCACTGACGCAAGCGAAATATTCGAACTCGCGGCCAACGCCGTTAAGTATGTCCGCTCCGGCAACGGTCCGGCCTTCCTCTGCCTCAAGTACCACCGCTACCTGGAACACGTCGGTATCAACGAGGACTTCACTGCCGGATACCGGTGCAAGGAAGATTGCGCGCACTGGTATGAAAAGGACCCGGTCTGCGTACAGCGAAACAACGTGCTCAAGGCGGGTGTGCCCGAAGTCGAAGTGAATGCCATGGAAAAAGAAATCCTCACGGCCATCGAGAACGCCGTGTCCAAGGCCGTAGAATCCGGCTTCCCGACAGACAGCGAACTGCACAAGGACGTATACGCATGAGCACCCTCTCCTATCGCAACGCAATCGTCGCAGCCCAGACCCAGGAGATGGAACGCGATCCGTCCGTGTTCCTCTATGGTCTTGATGTCTCGGACCACAAACGCATTTTCGGCTCCACAGCGGACATCGTGGAAAAATTCGGCCCCGAGCGGTGTTTCATCACCCCCACGGCCGAGGACTCCATGGCCGGATTCGGCCTCGGCGCGGCCATGTGCGGCATGCGCCCGGTACACATCCACATCCGCGTGGACTTCATGCTCCTGACCATGAACCAGCTCGCCAACATGTACTCGAACATTCGCTACATGTCCGGTGGCCTGCTCAAGGCACCTGTTACCATGCGCGCGGTCATCGGTCGCGGCTGGGGGCAGTCCTGCCAGCACTCCAAATCCATGCAATCCCTGTTTGCACACATCCCCGGCATCAAGGTGGTCATGCCCACCTCTCCGGCCGACGCCAAAGGCCTGTTGGCTGCTGCCATCCGCGACGACAATCCCGTGATCGTCCTGGAGCACCGCATGCTCTACGATATCGAAGGCGAAGTCCCGGACGGCGAATATGTGGAACCGCTCGGCAAAGGCCGTGTGGTACGCGAAGGGTCCGACCTGACGGTCATCGCCACCTCATGGATGAATATCGAGGCGGTCAAGGCCGCTGACATTCTCGAAAAGAAACACGGCGTGAGCCTTGAAATCATAGACCCGCGCACCATCCATCCCCTGGACGAAGAGTTGTTGATCAACTCCGTGAACAAAACCGGCCGCTGCGTGGTGGCGGACTACGACTGGACCTTCTGCGGCTTCTCCGCCGAAGTGGCGGCCATGATCTCCGAACGTTGCTTCGGCAACCTCAAGGGACCGGTCACCCGCCTCGGCTTCGCCCATGTGCCGTGCCCCACCACCCGTCCACTGGAAAATGCCTTCTACCCCAACGCGGAAAACATCATCCGCAGTGCGGAAAAGGCTCTGGGCCTGCCCTCGGCAGATCTGTCAGGCGAAATATTCTACACTTACGAAAACAACTTCAAGGGTCCCTTCTAACAGACTGTTAAAAAACGGCGATCTGCGGCGTTGCTTCAAAAAGTTCAAACCCTCACGTACAGGAAGTACGCTTCGGCCTTGAACTTTTTTCGCGCCTTGCATCTCACCATTTTTGAACAGCCTGTGTTTTTGACTTTTTCAACGGCCTGCTAACACAAAAAACAAAGCCTAATCTGAATAACAGAAACAATTCAGGCTGTTAAAAGTTGGTCGGTAATGACCATTCCCCATGGGCAAGGCTAGCCGAGTTAGCGTAACGTCTACTTTTCTTGCCGACTAAAATGGGAGGATTACCGGATGGTTACCGCATCATTTCCAAAAAAGCCAATCACGAATAAATTGAGAGTAATAACCAAGCCCCCACCTAACAACCTGCAACTTTCTTTCTCCGCCGATTCTCGCTGGTTCAAAGCCTAAAGCTTCACCCAATTTGAGTCGACGCTTAGCAGCACGGGCAGACAGCATTGGCTCCCAACTAAGAGTTGTGCCATAAATAGACTCAAAAGAACTATACCACTTATCCTTGTCTAATTCGAGATCGTAAATAAGTTGCTTCTTGTATATACGATAAATTGTCATCGCATCAGTAAATTCAGCTTTGAAAAGCCAATTGATCGTCCCGGTAAACAGCCAATTACCAAATGCTGTTACAATGTCATCATCCTCGCTTTTGGCGCCCTCGTAGTAACGAGAAGCAATAAGCATATCATAATCGCCTTCTTTAAACTTCTTGATAAGAGGAAGCATATCTTCAACGCGACAGTTCCCATCTGGACTGAATGTCAATATAGCATCTCCTCGCATCAAGGGAAGCGCTTCGGTATAGGCATGGCGTATACCTTTTTTCTTCTGGATGTAATACTCTAAACCGTGTTCCTCGCAATACTCTATGGTTCCGTCTGTTGAACCGCCATCTATAACAAGAATCTGGTCAATCCAATCTGGATTAATTGCTGGCATGAGAGCACGCATCCCAACAATCTCATTTAAGGTCATAACAACAAGCGTAATTTTCATTTTATCAAAATCCTTGCAGCAGCTAAATCGTGGCAAATTTTCGCTTGAGTTTGTTTTCGGTCATTTTATTGATATGAGACATAGTCTCTTCACCAAACTTACGGTGAATCATAGCCAGATATGCGGGGTTCTTGTAGTAGGCATCAAAAGAATAATCTCTGAATGCCAGCACTTGCCCACCAGAAAGATAGTTCGTAGGAAGCGGTAGTGTATCGTATGCATACTGAGAAAAACCCTGCCAACTTTCCGGCAGAGTCCAATTCTTTTCCAAGGCCATTTCATACAGTTTGGAGCCGGGGAAAGCCATGGCTGAGTATATATTGGCCCACTCTGCATTAATCTCGAACATCATTTCCAACGTATTGTTCATGGAGGCATAATCATCTTCAGGCAGACCAAAAATATAATTTGCACAAATATGAAGACCTTCCTCGTAGGTCCAATTCACAACCTCCATGACCTTTTCGGTATTATACCCTTTCGTTACATCCTCGATGACTTTCTTGCTACCGGATTCAAAACCATAGGCAATCCAATTAATGCCAGCGGCCTTCATTTTCGCCAACATCCGTTTTGTGACAGTATTAACGCGGGCATAAGCCCAAAAATTCAAATCATAGCCACGCTCGATAATACGATCGCATAACTCGATGACTCGCTTCTCGTTAGCACCAAAAAGCTCATCCATAATTTTAATATTACGAATGCCGTGCGTACGCACAAGCCAATCAATTTCATCTATAACCGCATCAATACCTCGATAACGGATAGTCCTCTTGCCAAATAACGCATTGATACAACAGAATGTGCACTTATATGGACACCCGAGACTTGTATACAAAATTGCATACGGCTGACGTTGAGCAATGTCGTTGAAACAATGCCAATTATGGGCGCGATAACGATCCATGGGCAACATATCCCAGGCAGGCATGGGCAATACGTCCAGATCTTTCATCAGTGGAGGCATTGAATTGGAAAAAATAGCTTTTTCCTCTCTATACCAAAGCCCAAGTACCTTAGAAAAATCTCCCCCGCTCTTCAAGACGTCAATTAAATCAGGGAGAGTCCCTACAGCCTCCCCTTGCACAACAAAATCACACTCCTCATCCTCCATTGTCTTCAAAGGCAAAGCGCTCGGATGCAGCCCAGAAAGTGCTACTGGGATATTCGGTGTCAACTTCTTGAGTTCCTTCACAATAGCTCCCGCTCCAACCATATTCATAGTTGAAGCAGATGGATTAGAACCAGAAACACTAATCACGGCCAATACAGGATTTATTTCATATATCTGTTTGGCGGTTTCTTCCCAAGACCACTCTTCAATTTCTGCATCAAGCAAAATTGTTTCGTATCCTTTGCCTCGCAGAGTCCCGGCGATGATGGCCCCCCATAGGGGCGGCTCAAGACCAGTCAAATTGAAATTCGACAGATCTCCATAGAGAACTTTTTGACTCCCCGGCTTAACAATAACAATATCAATTTTTTTCATAACCAACCTCAAATACGTATAAATTTTACTATCTAGTTAACAAAAAAAAGATGGGGCTGTGCCAGAACGCCAAACCAGTTATATGCAATAACTCATATTAATAAACCAACTCTAACAATATCACCTTCGCCTAAAAAGAAATATTACGGCAGGCAGAGAAGTCACAATCGATAAAATCCTATACGTCAAAAAAACGCTCCCAGAAACTTGCATACTCGATGAAGCGTTCAACATGGCATTCACCTGAGCAAAACAAACTTCCCCAACACCAAGGCCTCCGGGTGATATGGGCATCATATTGAGCAATATAGTAACTGGACCGGAAATACCAATATCATTAAAAGTCATATAACTATTGAGCAATACACCAAGTTGATAGAGAATGAAAATCATGATGGCTTGGTTAAAAACAGAAATAGCAAATACACACAGCAGTATTTTTGGTGAACTCCGATAATAATAAATAGAATCCATAATAAGCAAAACATGACTGGCAATAGCGTTATTGGGATAACGCTCCTCAATCCATTTTGAGACTCCCAACCTTCGTTTATTAACAACCAGCATACCGATAAATATTACAAAAAAAACGCTGCCAATAGCCAAAAAAACACACACTGAGATAAACAATGGTGAATTTACTATTAAATCAAACTTGATGATTACACAGGCGCTCACCCACAATAGCAACGCGGCTAGCGAAGCAATCTTATCCACCAAGATAGATATGCCCCCCTTGCGTTTACAGCCGGGAACCTGTCGAAACAGCATATAAGCGCGGGAAAACTCGCTCGCCATGCCGCCTAGCAACGTAGAGGCCCAAAAGGAGCCGATGTATGTAATGCGAAACGTTTGCCCAAAGGAAGGCGCGATGTCCTGACAAGACAGCAACAGATACCATCTGACCGATGACAGAATATACAACACCCCCATGCACAAACAAAAGAACAGAAGAGGGTATGGATACTGCGTCAACCCGACAATATCCCTTACGGAAATGATCTTGAAATAAAAGATGGCCCACACCAGCACCCCGGCCACGCCGAACTGGATGAGCCGCTTGCCGTATCGAGCCATACCCGCCATCCTCAATACCCCTGCCCAGAACCGAGTTCGTCGAACCAATCGGCATCCGCGGCCCGAACAAAATCCTCGGGCGTGCCGATATCCAGAAATTCCACTTCGCAGCACATGGCCCGCAAGTCGCCGGTCATCTTCTGCAACAAATCCGTCTCCAGGGAAGACGCGCCTTCCGGCAACGCCTCGATGACCGCACGCGGGAAGTAATATACCCCCGCATTGATCCAGCCCGCGCCCGAGCGTCCCTTTTCCAGGAACCGCTGCACGGTACCGTCCGCGATATCCAACGAACCATACCGGGTCGTGTCCGGCACCTTCACGGCCAGTAGCGCGGGCCCTTCTCCCTGCAATGCAAACTCGACAAAAGCCGAAAGGGGTACGGACAGCCCGCTGTCTCCGTTCATGACCAGCACGGCTTCGCTCTGTATGGAATCGAGTGCCAACCGGACGCCCCCGCCGGTTCCGAGGCGTTCATATTCTCGGGAATACTGAATTTTCAAGCCCTTGTACTCGTCGCCAAGCGCATCCATGACCACTTCAGCCCCGTAGCCGATGCTGATGCACGCCTGCCCAAACCCAGCACCGCGAATCCAGTCGAGCAGGTAGGTGATGAAGGGCCGTCCACGCACCTCGGCCAGGACTTTGGGCGTTTCGCCGGTGACCGACTTGAGCCGTGTCCCCAATCCCCCGGCCAGGATGACGGGCGTAATGTTATGCATGAGAGTAGAAGGCAATATGCGACCCCAGATTTTCAAATGAGAACGGAATGTGAAGCAGGTCCTTCAACGCTTCGCGGACCCCGGCCTGCGCCTCCTCAGGCGCGTAGACCATGAGAAAACCTCCGCCGCCCGCGCCGCAGAGCTTGCCGCCAAGGGCTCCCTTGTCCCGCGCCGCCGCATACATGGCGTCAATGGTCTGGTTGGAAACCTTCTTGCCCAGCCCGCGCTTGAGCTGCCAGGACTCATGGAGCAGACGGCCGAAGTCGTCCAGGTGCTCCGGGCCCTTGTAAAGGATATTCAATGCTTCGTAGGCCATCTCGCGCATGGTGAACAAATCACTCTTGTTCTTCTTGGCATTGGCGATCTGCTCTTCGGCAATGGTGGAAGAAAACCGGGAGATTCCGGTATAAAAGATCATCAGGTTATCCTGAAGGGTGGTGATGGTCTCCTTGGGTGCCGTGACCACCTTGACCCGAAATTCGTTCTGGGCATCGAACTCCACAAAATTCAGCCCGCCAAAGGCCGCAGCCACCTGATCCTGGGAACCGACGTTTTCGCCGATCATGTTCTGCTCGACGTGAATGGCCTCCATGGCCAGTTCGCGTTTGGTACGAATCTCCCCACGCATGGCGGCCAGCGCGTGCACCAATCCCACGGTAAACGACGAACTGGAGCCCACACCGGACATGGCCGGGATGTCGCCGCTATGGTTGATCTCCAGACCGCTCTCGATACCATACTTGCGCATGCACTCCCGAACAGACGGATGCTCGATGTCGTCGATACAGTTGGGATACTCGGTACGTGAGTAGCGCACGATATGCTTGTGCTCGAAAAACGGCGGCAGATCGCGGCAGATGAGGTGGCAATACTTGTTTATTGTCGTGTGCAGGACACAACCGCCGTGTTCGCGGTAATGGATGGGGTAATCGGTGCCGCCTCCAAAAAATGAAATTCGGTACGGCGTGCGGGTGATGACCATGGCCATGGGGATTCTCCCTACTTTTGATACTGTGTCAGGAACTTCTCGACGATGTGGAGAAAGTACTCCATGTGCTCGGTGGTCATGTCCTGATGACAGCCGATATGCAGACCGTTGACTCCGATGTATTCCGCGTTGGGAAAATCACCCAGCTTGTAGCCAAGGTACTCGAAACCGGGGCATTGGGTAGGCATGGACTGGAACAAATTGCGCGTCTCGATATCGTTTTTTTCCAGAAACTCGGTCAGTTGGACGCGAGTGAACGACGCTTCTGGGCCGAGAATCACGGGTACGGCATGCGGGCCGATGAATTCCCACTCCTCTTCCTTGAGCGTGGTCAGATACGGCGCAAATTTGTCGAAACGATCCAGCACGTACTTGAGATTGTCATGCCGGGTCTGAACAATGTGGTGGTACAAGTCCAACGTGCCCAGCCCCACGGCGGCTTCCAATTCGTTCATCTTGCAGGAATAACCGATGCGCGGGAAAGTGAAACGGGTATCCTCGCCTGTTTCCTTGTCAAACCGCTTGGCACAGTAGGCCTGGGTGGAAGACAGGGTGCAGGTGACGCAGGAGCATGCCCGGCCATGGGAACGCAGCGACCGGATGATCTCGGCATAACGTTCGTCATTGGTGGTGATCATGCCACCTTCAATGGCGGAAATGATATGGGCCACGTACAGACTGAAGCCGCCCATGTGCCCGATGGAACCGGCAGGCTTACCCTTGTACATCATGCCATGGGCCTCGGCCGCGTCCTCGATCACGAGGAGGTCGTGCTTTTCGGCAATGGCCATGATCTCGTCCATGGGAGCGGGTTTGCCCATGAGGTGTACCGGCATGATGGCGCGGGTCTTCTCGGTGATGGCAGCCTCGATCTTGGCGGGATCGATGTTGAGCGTCTCGCGGTCGATATCCACGAACACCGGAGTCAGTCGGGCATGCAAAGCCGCGTTGCCCGTAGCCACGAAAGAGAGCGCGGGCATGATGACCTCATCGCCGGGCTGAGCACCAAAGTCATGCACTACGGCCAGGGCCAGGGCGTCGGCATCCGTGCCCGTGCCTACGGACACGGCATATTTCACCCCGAGCAACTTGGCGAATTCCTTTTCGAATTCAAGAACCAGCTTGCCGCAAGAGAGGCGTTTTTCATCCAGAGCTTTAATGGCCAGCTCCTTGGCCCGGTCAGTGACGGATATAGTTCCAAAAGGTAATTTCATCGATTATCCAACGGGTTATCTATTGTTGATCTGCGACCTGCTGTGCACAGAACCACGCATAGGTTCGTTTCAAGCCCTCATCGAGGGAAACCGAGGGCTTCCAACCCAAGGCATGGACACGTTCACTGCTCAGGAGCTTGCGCGGCATGCCATCCGGCTTGGAGATGTCGAACTCCAGTCGTCCCGCATACCCCACCACTTCGGCCACAAGCCGGGCCAGATCAGCGATACTCAGATCCTCGCCCCACCCAACGTTGACGAGACTGTGCTCCACATCCCGGTCCAGGAAAAAGGCACAGGCCTTCGCCAGGTCGTCCACGTACATGAACTCCCGAAGCGGGCTGCCGGAACCCCAGAGGACCACGGCTTCGCTGCCCGTATGCTTGGCCTCATGAAAACGGCGAATGAGCGCGGGAATAACGTGCGAGGACTCGGGATCAAAGTTGTCACCAGGACCATACAGATTGGTTGGCATGAGCGTCATGCCGTTGAACCCGTACTGCTGACGGTACGCTTCGATCATCGTGACCGCAGCGATCTTGGCCACGGCATACCATTGATTGGTAGGCTCCAGTGAACCGGTGAGCAACGATTCCTCCCGGATAGGCTGCTCCGCCAGTCGCGGATAAATACACGACGATCCGAGATTGAGAAATTTCTTCACACCGCTCAGATACGCGGCATGGATGACGTTGCTCGAAATCGCAAGGTTGTTGTAAAGAAAATCGGCAGGATAGGTTTTATTGGCCCAGATACCGCCCACCGTGGCAGCGGCCAGAACGACCTTGTCCGGCTTCTCTTCCTCGAAAAACCGCTGCACGGCTGCCTGATCGCGCAGATCAAGCTCCCTACTCGTCCTGAGCACAAGGCGAACGGTGGAATTATCCTTGAGCAAACGCGTAAGTGCGCTTCCGACCAGCCCGGTATGTCCGGCAATATAGACGCTGGGTATGTCAGCCATATTTTCCTTTTCATATCCGCACGAGACAAGACTTCCAGCTCGTATTCACAAGGATTTTCCGCGCATACGAAATGACACGAAAACCACCGGATGAGTACACAAAATCACTTGGAGTGTAAAGCCGGAGAACTAAAACAAAAGAGGAACACCCTCTCCCCTGGCCTCGATTAATCGCGGGAAAGAAACCAGGTCCAGCCGGTGAGCAACACCCCCATCACGGTCAACTGAACGAGCAGATATCCATGAGGAGCAAAAGGAACGTCCGCATACCCGCGATAGACGAACAGGAAAAAGCCGATAGCCCAAACGAGGCTGGCTCCGACACCTCCCAGAACCAGCCAACGACGTTGCCCGGTCTGCCGCAAATCGAAAAGCCAGTTCCCCCTTGACGGAACCGGATCGCAACCCGTGGGCCGGATGGAGAAAAACAACGATCCCAGTATCAACAACAACCCTATCGGCAGAGAAACATAGCTCATGTCCAAGGCGGGGTTGGCATAGGTGAAAACCAGCTCGAAGGGCCCTGCGCGGTCGATACTCACGGCCTGAAAGGCGTGATTGGCCCGAAAGATCTTACTCTCCCTGCCGTTGACCCGGCAGGACCAGCGGGGATCGAAATTAACGGCAAGAATGACATACCCGGGGCCATCAGCCGTACCGGAGACAGTCATCGAATCCATTGCGCGACCAACCTCAAGCACCTTGCCAGCCCCCGAAGTCTCCCGAATCTCTGAGGTCACATCCCCAGTATACAGATAGAGCGAGGACTGCAACCCGGTCATGTCCGCCTGTCCCAAGGCCTTGAGCACTTCCGGCCGGGACGGGAAACGACGAACCCCGGACACGAACCGCGCCAGCGGGAATGACTCCCGCACCGGATACACCTTGATGGGCAAGGAATAGAATTCCTGAACACGGGTGCCCGCAAACATTCCCGGCAACCGGGCTCCGGGGTCGACAACCGGTGCTGTCGTATAGCGATCAATGCCCGCGATGGCCTTTGGCGTGATCACGTATTTCACCCCCATGGCGAGCAGCATGGGCATCTGCCATTCATCCACCGAACGACTTTTATCGGGATAGAAACTCTCGAACAGGAGATCGTCCCGGTTGTCTTCACGAGGAGTCGTGTAGCCATCATATTGCTGCGACTGAAAACGGGTGAAATGCTCCTCCGAGGCAAAGGCAGGACGCATGCATTCTGCCAAATAGTCCTTGTAATACCGATTGGTCAGCACATGACGCGCCCCCACCGTATCCAGTCCCTGATACCGAGCTGCCGAGGGATGCAGATCGATACAGGCAACGCGGAAATCGTACGCCTTCTGCTCTTTCGCAATCCGCTTGAGTTGTTCGTATTCCCCAAAAGATCGGGCAAACGGCACATGGGTGAACTTGAGTTCCTCCCGCTGCTTCATGATCAGCAGAGAGAAAACCAGACAAGCAACCGTACCCGCAAGGACGACGGCCTCCTTGCGGCCGATGTTGCCCGATTTGAAAAAAATGGTCACCAGAGCAAAGGCAATGACGGCCCCATCCCGGATTATCTGGGCCTCATTGCAGAAAATCCGCAACAAGAGAACGGCCACAACAGCCCAAACGACATTGGGTTTACAACCCCGCTCACGCATAGACTGGAGAGCTAATCCACAAAAAAGCACTCCACCGAAATAAAAGAGCTGTATGGAATGGCCCAAGTCCATCTTGATTATGAAAGAGTCTTTCAATCCATAGATAAAATCGGACCCCAGAAGGACGCAGAGCAAGAGCGGCACCACGGCAAAACTCAATGCCTTGCGAGCCAGTGCCGAATGCCTCAGCATGGGCAAAAGAAAAATTCCCAGTCCCATGACCACGTAATCACGGACCAAAGCCGAGATCTTGGTCAGGCTGACTAAAGCGTCCCACAGCCCGGTGTACCGTATGTCATAAACCCGGCTGACGTCGGGAACATACTGAAACAGATCCAACATGTACGGTACGAAGGTGAGGAGATATCCGGTCCACAACAACACAACCACGGCCAAGTGCTTCAGACGCTCGCCCGACCGGTCAAACAAGAGCACAAAGGCAAAATGCCCGACGGAAAATTCCGGCAACGTCAACACCGGCAGTGAACTCAAGGCGAACGCATAAAAAAGCAACAACCGCCCGAGACGCCCCCCAAGTCCGGTTCGCGGATCGTTCAACTCGTCCACATGAACAAGACTCAAAGGGAAATAGCACATCCAAATAAAATTATACGTCCACGGACAGGCCATAAAATATATTATCCCGGCGACCACCCCAATCCGGCGATCAGCCCCGAAATAAGAGCGCAAAAGACGGAACATGCCGTATCCGGCCAGACCAGCGGTCACCGTCTTGATAAAGGCCATGACCATCCACATCGGCATGAGTTCGGCCATGAGGGAGCGCAGGGTCCATGACGGCTGCATCGACACCAGGGCAGGCATGCCACCCAGCAAGGGCTGAAACCAATTGAATATCCCCTGCTCCAGAAGCAGCTTTCCGTAAAAACGCAGATTGATTACAAAAGAGCTGTCCAAAAAATCGGCGTAGGAAACAAGGGAATACTTTCCGAGCAGAAAACTGTCGAAATTATAGATGACCGCCAGACAGAAAAATGCCCAGAAGGCGATACGATTTTCTCTTCGTATGTCAGCGGATGAATGCATCATTTCAAGATTTTTTAAGTTTGGGAGTGAAAGAGGAATAGTCTTTGGCTAGATAGTTGTACCAGTACCAAAGCCGCCCCTCCTGGTGAAAGTTCTCCAAACTGAAATCATAGCGCGTAAACACATCTCCGGTCACTTCGAAGGCGAGAATTGCCTTCTTGCTCCGGTCGTCAACAGCATACAGCTCGCGCATGGAAGGCTCGTCATAAGCAAATCCCCGACGAGCCCAGAATCCGTTGGCCATCCAGGCCGCCTTGCCATAGGCTTTGTAAAAACACTTGTTCACGGAATAGTTGTGCACATGCTGCGGAGCCTTGAATCCCTTCGCCACGATGGACACATACCCTGACGGCGGGGCCTCTATCTGCTCCAGCGAATATGTCAGCATGTCCTTGAACAACAGAGCCGCCACTTTGTGATCGTACCCCTGATACAGCAACACCACCGATACCGTCAGAACAAATGCCGCCACGGCATCCATGACCCGGCCCCCCCATCGCTTGTAGACATACTGGCACACAACGCCCACCATCAGGGCATAGGGCACGCAGGTCAGCAGGGTGTGCCGAGAGGTGAAACTCCCGAACCTGAAATAAAGCAGCGGCCTGTCCACGGCCCAATAGGCAAAGGCGGCAAAAAAACACAGGGTAAGAAAACTCAGGAGAATCAGTAGGAGCCGCCGGGATTCCTCCCGAGTCGATATCCGACTTATCCCGAACCAGAGCGTCACGAACAATGCGGAAAATATCCCGAAATACCCCAAAGACTCGAACCGGAAAGCAAAGGCGTTATAGCTCCCCGATACACCGTGGACGCTGACCAAAGAGGTCAGAATCGCATACCAGACGACCAGAGCAACGGAGAAAGCCATCACGCGCAACCCTTGACGGAACCAGTTTTTCCGGTCCGCCGTCATGAGGAACTCCACGCAGGCTATGCCCACGGCAAAGGGGAATAAAGAGAAGAGATTGAGTGAAAGCAACAAAAAGAAACCGGCAAAAAACCCATTCTGGCGATACAGATTCACTGCCAGCATGAACATCCAGAAGCAAAAAAGATGACTGATGAAAAACGACGCCAGGGACACATGCCAGATCGGGAAAGCCAGGACTGCCATCCCGGCAATGCAGGCCGGTCCCCTTTCCATGCCGAAACGAAGCCGCAGATAACGGCATGTCTCCCACGCAATTCCTGCAATGGAAACCACACCCAACAGATTGAAAAAGAATTTCGGAGGGATGCCCGTAATCTGAGAAAGCTTATTAAAAAGCAGGAAAGACGCGTACATCAAGTACCATCCATGCGCCCATATTTCTTCAAGAAAAAATGGGTCCTGCCTGAGGAAGAACATGGAATGCCCGTCACTATCGAACATCTGACCATGGGCCAGCATGATAGGCATGAGAGCAATCAGTGCGACAAGAGTCGAGGACAATTTGCAAGCCCTGCTCATGGCAGGATTCTCCCGGATTGGATTAATCTAATGGAAAAGTACGGCAAAAGACCACGTTTCCAGGTGGATACCCCAGTACAGTAAAGACGACAAGAAATTATACGACTGTTGCCAATTTTTCACCCCCCTCCGGCAAGCACTATTACGAACATTCTATGGCTAAATCGTTTGCACATCCCGCCATTTTTAACTAAAATTTAAAAAATGAGCGTTAAATTCAAACTTCTCTCGGCACTTTCAGCCATCCTGGTGGCGGCATTCATGACCACCAGTCTAGTTAATTATCGAATCACCCGTGAAGCCGTGCGGGAAGAACTACTCAACTATTCCCTGCCACTCACCGGAAAAAATATCTATTCGGAAATCCATTCCGACCTGATGCGTCCACTCCTGGTTTCCTCCTCCATGGCCAATGACACCTTTCTCAAGGATTGGGTGCTCAAAGGCGAGAAAGACACAGCAGTACTTGCCAGATACCTGAATGAAATAAAGACAAAATACGGATTCCTTACCGCGTTTTTTGTCTCCGCCATAACCGACAACTACTATTATCAGGAAGGCATCCTGAAAAAAATCGGCCCCCGTGACCGCCACGACGTCTGGTTCTACGCATTCACCCGATCCAACAAGAATTATGAACTGAACGTGGACACCAATGAAGCCGAATATCACAAACTGACCATCTTCATGAACTTCCGTGTGGAAGATGCCAACGGGAAATTGCTGGGAGTGGCTGGCGTCGGCGTGAACATGGACCACGCTGCCCAATTGCTGGCAAAAGCCCAGAATCGGTACCACCGAAACGTATTTCTCGTGGATCAGGACGGCCTGGTGCAGGTACATGCCGATAAAGACCTCATCAAGAACGTCTATATCACCGAAGCTCCGGGCATAGGATCAATTGCCGAGGATATCCTCAACTCCCGCCATGGCTCGGTCAATTTCGAATACGATCTGGAAAAGAAACATATCCTGCTTTCCTCGCACTTCATACCCGAATTCAATTGGCATCTGATCGTGGAGCAAGATGAATCCCACGCTTTGACAACGGCCAGAAACAATCTCGTCCGCACCATTTCCATAGGGGTGGGAGCCTCAATCCTGATCATTATCCTGTGTGTGATCACGGTCAACAACTTCCAGTACAGGTTGGAACGCCTGGCCAAAATTGATCCTCTCACCGGCGCAGCCAACCGACGGACTCTGGAAGATCGGTTCTCCCTGGCGTCCTACAGAGCTGATCGATATGACGAGTCCTTCTCCATCATCGTTCTCGATTTGGACGGCTTCAAGGAGGTCAATGACACGTACGGGCATTTGGCAGGCGACAAAATTTTGAAGGCCGTTTCACTGGAAATCATGAACGTCATCCGTCCGTCCGACCTCCTGACTCGATGGGGTGGCGACGAATTCCTGGTGATGCTCGACGGGGAACAGGCTAATGCCGAAATCCTGGCAACCCGTATGCACGAGGCTTTGGCTGAGGCCCCGGACATCCCGGTTTCCTTCAGTTGCGGCATCGCTCAATATAACAAGGGAGAAAACCTCGACGTGCTGACCAAACGGGCGGACCAAGCCATGTATGCAGCCAAGAAATCCGATTCCGACTGGCTTGCAACCGATCGATCCTGATACCCCCGAAGGACTCCCATGCGGACCCTGCAAATTCTTATACTGAGCCTTCTTTTTGCCGTACCTGCCCTGGCCGGGGTGACCGTCTCGGCCAGTGAAGACCACTATATCGTTCAGGGTTCCACCGTGGGGCAAATCGCGAATTTTTACAAACAGCGCGAGGAAAAATACAGTGCCTATGCCCAGCCTACCTTCAAATACAACTACACCTGGGTGAAACATGAAAACACCTGCTCCATCACCGAGGTCAACATCCACCTGCATATCACCTACGTGTATCCCCATCTGGCCGGTTCACCGGGAAAACACACGCAAAAATGGTGGGACAACATCCTGAAAAAACTCTCTGTCCATGAAAGGATTCACGGAGAGATCGCCAAGGAAAGCGCCCATGAGCTTGAACGAGAACTCAAAAAAATCAAAAACATACCGTATTCCAACGTCAAGAATACGGTCACTTCCCAGGCAAATTTCATTTTCAGGAAACACCAGCAGCTCCAGGAGGATTACGACCGACTCACCGAGCACGGCATGAAACAGGAACGATACAAAAAGCAGTAAAATGGACCGCGAATATCTGTTCACCGCCCTGCCAGCTAATTCCTTTCAAATATCCATTGAATATTTCGTCCATTATTCGTCAATCCGTTCAACGTCTTGGAACAACTTTCATCAAAATATTGAATGAAATCCTATTCAACTCCCTCATAAAACACTGTTTTCTTCCTCCATCGCGCCCCGCAAAAATGAAAAAGGGCGGCAAGGTATACCTCGCCGCCTAATATTTTAGTCGCCATTCCCCCTATTCAAGGGGAGCCGGATTCTTCATATCCCAGATACCGCAAGGGCAGGAATTGGCGCAAAACCCGCAGGCAATGCACTTGTCCGGGTCCACCACGCGTTCGAAGCCGCCATCAGGCAGCTCGTTGCGAGTGATGGCCGCCTGAGGACAAACCGTATCGCAGATGTAGCAGTCGCGGCAGGAACCGCAGGAGGAGCACTCGGCCCCGCACTGATTCATGTCGCCGAACTCGATGACTCGCGGATCGAAATACTCCAGCGTCATGCGCGTGTAGTCGATCATTTCCCGGGTGTCGGACTGCGGACGACGATCATTGAACAAATCGTCGATCACCTCGGCAGCACGGCGGCCATGGCCGATGGCATGCGTAAGCAGGCCCGGCCGCACGGCGTCGCCAATGGCAAATACCCGAGAATCCGTGGTCTGAAAATCATCGTTGACCACAATATGCCCCCGATCCAAGGCGATGCTGTCCGGCAGAAACTCCACATCCGGGGCATCGCCGATAGACATGATGACCGTATCTGCCTCCAGCAATTCACCGGACTGCAACAATACGCCCTTCTTCGTAATTTCCTTGGTGAAGCAAGGCCACTTGAAACGGGCTCCAGCAGCCTCGGCTTCCTTGCGTTCCTTGCCGAAAGACGCGGGTTCCTGAATGTCGATAAGCAGGATATCCTCGGCCCCCACCCCTGCGGCGACCGTGGCTACGTCACAACCCACGTTGCCCGCACCGATAATGACAACCCTCTTGCCGATCTTGGCCTTGCCCTGCTTGGCGTCCTTGAGGAACGTCAATGCCGGATAGATACGCTCATGGCCGGGGACCGGAATGATGCGCGGTTTCTGCGCGCCAATGGCAAGCACCACATAGTCGTACTCGTCCCTGAGTTCCTCGAACTCCCTGGTCTTGAGTTCCTGCTGAAGGTGGACATGCGGCAGCACTTCGGCAGCGCGTTTGACCTCTGCCTCCACGACCTCCTTGGGCACACGGCTGTTGGGAATGGACGAGGATATCTTGCCGCCCAGGGTCTTGGCCATGTCGAAAACGACCGCCTCGTGCCCTTTCATGCGAATCTGCCAGGCCACCGAGATACCGGCGGGCCCACCACCGATGACAGCCACACGCTTGCCGGAAAGCGGGGGCAGCTTCGGGGCCTTGGACTTGTATCCTTCCTGACCCAGCTTAGTGATGTCGATGGCCGCCATGCCCTGTTGCGTGGAGCGGGTACACCCGTCCATGCACAGATTGGGGCAAAGATAGCCACAGACCGTAGCCGGGAACGGCGTATAGGCCAAAGCGAGGTCAACGGCTTCATCGACCAGGCCGTCGCGCACCAGTTGCCAACGCTTCTGCACGGGCATACCGGTGGGACAACTGGCCTGGCAAGGGGCCATATATTTTCGGTTCTCCCACACGGGAACCTTTCGGCGAAGATCGCCGTGCACGATGAGCGGAATGGGGGAACGATCCAGATCGGTCAGGTCGCCGATCATGCCACCCCGCCCCAACTCGGCGTCCCAGACCTTGGCCCGAAAATCGGTCATGGAGCGGCGGACCTTGCCCTTCTTCTCGAACGGCGTCTTGGCACGAAGGAGTTGCCACTCCTCACGCCTGGTAAGCCTCTTGAGCAGCCGGGTCCGCTTTATTTTCTTCAGATATGCCGAAATATTTTCGGTCAACCATGCCCAGGATTCATCATCAATGGACTCCATGAGCGCATCGGCCTGCGAAAAGCCATCAATGGAACCGCGCACAAAAATGCGCCCCCCGACCATGCCCACGCAGGGACGATAGCCCAACACATTCTGGGGACTCTGGGCCTCATGACCGCAGACCACAGCCGTGCCGCCCGCCATAAACTCGGCAAAGTAATCACCCACCGAACCGAGCACCCATAGTTCGGGCGGATCAAAACGGGGGTTGGTCTTGGTCATGGTCATGCCGCGCGAACCGATATTGCCCGCGATGAAGACCTTTCCCTGAGCCATGGCGTTGCACACGCCGTTAGAAGCGTTGCCGTGCACGATGATCTCGGCTCCGGCATTGAGCCAGCCCACGTCGTCGGAGGCAGCACCCATAATTTCGATAGTAGTGCCGGGAAATCCCTTGGAACCGACGCGCTGGCCGGGCGATCCGGTAATGGTCATGGAAATGGGCTCTTCCTTGGATATCCAGAGACGCCCACCGATGCCGTGCTGTCCCGTGGCATTGATCTCAAACTTGCGGATACCCTTGCGGACCGCAGCTTGAATTCGTTCTTCGAGAATACGTGATTCAACACGCAGCCCATCCTCGGTGCCACTTATGCAATATGTTTTTTTTGCCATTATACTACTCCGATATTCCTGAACTTTAGACCACGTACTTGATGCCGAGACGTTCGGCAGCATCCTTGTCGCTGATGCCGAGCGCGTCCGACATGCCTATGGGCAGGGACGTGGAACGACCCAGCGGCGCAAAGACCTTGCGCAATTCCGTGTCAAAACTCAGGTAAAAATCCACCACACGCTCAGCGACCTTTTCCGGGTCAAGGCGGCGATAGAGTCTCGGGTCCTGGGAAGTGATGCCCTTGGGACAGACGCCGATATTGCAGACATTGCAACGATCCTTCTCGCTGCCCAGACAACCGGCCGCAGCCTGCATGACGTACTTGCCGATCTGCACCATGTTCGCGCCGAGCATGATCAGAGCGGCGGCGTTGGCTGCCAAGTTGCCGTGTTTGCCGATGCCGCCGCCCGCTATGAGCGGGATCTCGTTCTGGGCACCAGCCACACACAGGGCGTTGTAGCAATCGCGCAGGTTGGAGGCGATAGGATGTCCCATGTGGTTCATGGACACATTGTATGCCGCGCCCGTGCCGCCGTCCTCACCGTCAATCGCCAGTCCCGCCGCATACGGATTGCGCACGAGATTGTTCAGCACCGCCAGAGAGGTCGAGGAGGCAGAGATTTTCGGATAGACCGGCACACGAAATCCCCAGGCCATGGACATGGACTGAATCATCTTGGCCACGGCTTCCTCAATGGAATACTTGGTCTGGTGCGTGGGTGGACTGGGCAGACTGACGCCCTTGGGCACACCGCGAATGGCGGCGATGAGATTGTTGACCTTGTGCCACATCAGCAGACCGCCGTCGCCGGGCTTGGCACCCTGGCCGTACTTGATCTCAATGGCGCAAGGGTCTTCCTTCATCTCCGGGATGGCATGAATGATTTCGTCCCAACCGAAATACCCTGAAGCGATCTGGAGAATGACATACTTGAGGAAGCGCGAGCGCAACAAACGCGGCGGACACCCGCCCTCGCCCGTGCACATGCGGACCGGCATGTTCATTTCCTCATTGAGATAAGCCACGCCCATCTGGAGGCCTTCCCACATGTTCGGAGAAAGCGCACCAAAGGACATGCCGCCGATGACCAGCGGATAAATCTCGCGAACCGGCGGTTTCCATCCGTTTTCCCGGTAACACTTGATCTCGGCCTCGGGCGAAAGCACTCGTCCGAGCAGGGTCCGCATATCAAACTCATGACGCCCCGCATCAAGAGCGGGATCGGTGAGCATGGAAATGCGAATGAACTTGATCTGGTCCAGCAGGGATTCACTATTGTTGCGACGACCGCCACGAGTGCGGGGCTGACCACCGCGGTTATTCTGGAACTGAAGCGTGGTGGAATCGTACTGACGCTCCGGCTTTATGGCATTGTTCGGACAGACCATGTTGCACATGGCGCAACCGATACACGCATAGGCCGGGTCCGTGCGCTGCCGGATACCATAAAAGGTCGAAAAGGTATTGGACGGCCTTTCGGAGAGTCCCATGGGCGCGTGAATCTCACGCTTGCGGAACACGCCGAGTTCGATGGCATTGACCGGACAAACCGAGGTACAACGTCCGCACTTGGTGCAGGCACCGCTGTCCCACTGAATCTGCCAGGGCAGGTCCTTGACGCTTAACGTTGAAGGAGTAATGGGTCTTTCTGAGAGCATTGGACAACCTCCCGGCAATCAGGTCTGACGATGGCCGTATCAAGATGCATGGGTTGAAAATCTTTATTTTTGTCACGTTCAGGAATGGCAGCATTGAGACCACAGATCTCAGAGGAAAAGGC
Organism: uncultured Pseudodesulfovibrio sp.; assembly: GCA_963662475.2. GTDB lineage: Bacteria > Desulfobacterota > Desulfovibrionia > Desulfovibrionales > Desulfovibrionaceae > Pseudodesulfovibrio. The sequence goes on along the minus strand of CAXXUE010000001.1, from coordinate 54,915 downwards.
ATAAAGGCCAAGGTCCGGATTGCCGCCGACCACGCCGGGGCGAAACTTCTTGCGGTCCTGCACCATGAACATCGAACCATCTTCCAGACAACCGATGATACAGTTGGGACCGTCGATGATGAGCTTGCGGCATGCCCTTTTCAAATTGGAAAGGAATTCCCGATCTTGATGATCGGTCATCTCTTCATCATTCATGGGCGTGATGACATGCTTATACGCGGAAATGTCGAGTCCAAGTTTCTTGGTGGTATAATGGACGATGTGCGTAAACACCTCGGAATCGGACTGGTAGCCCTGATATCCGGTGACGCCACGCGACTGAAGATATTCCTTGATGGGCACGAACGCCGTGTTCTCGCCGTTGGTCATGGTGCTCACCCCTTCGATAAAGAAAGGATGGCAGGCATACAGGTTGATGGCATAATTGGTATTCTGCCGCCCCTGAGCCAAAATGTGGCGGGCCTGCAACTCTTCTCGATCGAGTTGGAGATACTCGCCGATGGCCAGCGGGTCGCCCACTTCCTTGATCATGATGGTATCGGGCCAGAACGAAAACACCATGATGTCGCCTTTTTCCTCACCCATGGCCCGCAGGTCCAGACGCATACGAACCAGACGCTGTCCCACTTCATCCTTTCCCAACCCCTTCCACTCGACAGGCAACTTGTAGGCGATGGACGCATAGGTTCCGCGTTTGGGGGTTCCTGCCGGAGGTTCAACATCAGGAGTGAACATCGCGGAATATATGGACCGAAATCCTTTCTCCGCCATATATTCGTACACCCGCTGAAGCCCGGCTTCGGTAAAGATACCGGACAGAATGGGACATTCCTTCAATTCTTCAAACGGCCCGGCAAGGCCGCTGAGAAACAACCCGACACCGGAGCCATCATGCCCCTCCTTCATCACATTGAGGGCATCAATGGCAAGCATTGGCGACACCGGGTCACGGCTGGTGAGTGCAAATAAACGGCACATAGTTTGTCGTCACTCCACTGTTTAACGTTATGGCCGGGGAAACAGCATCCTGGCAAAAAAAGCACATAAAAATCGTTTCAACTCACTTTGAGCGACCTCAATCGCAGCCAATTTACATTTTTGCAAGAAAAAATGAATATTTTTTAGCAGCAAAAGGCTAGAAGCCGAAACTCACCCCGGTTCAGGAACGTAAACCAAAAGATAAAATCACGCAAGCAGTGGGTTTACCCGCTATTTGACAACATTGTAGAAGAAAAACAAGGAATAATGACGACAGCAAAGGAGACGCGAAGAGAACCGTCTATCAAAAAACGGAACTTCCCCAGCCCTCCGGAACGTTAAAATGAAAAATGGTGGGATGACCCTATGCGTCGTAGATATCTTCTTTCAAAGCAGCGCGCGCGGCGTCGGCCAGGAAGTCAGCCGGGGACACCCCGTTCTGCCGGGAATACCTTTCAATGCGCTCAAGCAGGTGCCGGTGCATACAAACCTCGAATTCCTCGAAGTCACTCCCGTCACCGGACACTTCGATATTGATCGCTTTTTTTTCTTTGTTCTCGGGCTGTGACAACAGAGCCTTCTTGGAGACAGGGTCCGGCAGCTTCCCGCCATCCTCAAGCAATGTCTCCACGTATGAAGCCAGGGCCTCGTGGGCATGATCCACCGCCTCATCCAGATTTTCGCCAAAAGTGACGCACTCCGGAAAATCGGGGAAACTCACCGAAAAGCCCTGCTTTTCCTCTTCAAACAAAGCGACATACTGCATAGAAATTTTTCCTATTTTTTGTCCTTTTCACGAGAGGCCAAAACCTGCTTGCTCACCAACAGGAACACTTCGGACCGTTCCTGCAGGTGCCCGGCCAAATGTTCGGCCTCCTGGCCCGATCCGCAAAACAGATCCATGCGTGTCCCCTGGATGGCCCCACCCTTATCCTGAGCGAGGACCAGAGAAAAAAAAGGATCCGCCACCCCGGTATCATAATCCATGAGTGCGGTCCTGAGCGCGCATACGCTACCCAACGGGATCATGGTCGGGTCCACGGCCACACTGACTTTGGGTGTGAGAATGGAATTAATGGCTCCGAACGGACCCGTGTCAGCCAGTTGAAAAAACACGTAGCTCGGATTCTCGAACATCAGATGAAGGGCCTTGACCGGATTGGCAGTCAGGAACTCCCGGATGCGCTGCATGGACATCTCTTCCTTGGGAACATACCCGCGCTTGATCAGCAACCGCCCAAGCGAAACGTATCTTTGCCCATTCCTGCCGCCGTACAAGATGTGCTTGGCCGATCCATCGGGCAAGGCCAGCCGCCCGGAACCCTGAATCTGAAGAAAGAAAATATCCACGGGATCCTTGGCCCAGGCTATCTCGTACCCCTTGCCATCCAGGACCTCGCCGCTATCGATGGCGGCTCTGTCGGGATAGGGCTCAATGCCGTCCTCTCCCATGCGATAGACCAGACGCTGTCCCTTCCAACGACTATGAAATTTCCCGAGATCAACCGTCTTGAGATCATCCGGCACCCCATAGAGAGGAAACCGATACGTCTCGTCGGGCGTAAGTGAGGCTTCAAGCCAAGGCTCGTAATATCCCGTCAGCAAGGTGTTCGGTGCCACCTTGAGCCACTGGAAATGTTCGGCAATCAAACGCGAATCCCGGTCGAGCTGCGGCAGAAGTGCCATGAGCTCGGCCACACTGTCCCCGAGTTCACCCCAGGTCAGGGTCAGACCGGGACGACGCACGCAGACCGCGTCATCCGGTTTCCTGAGGATGTAGCCCAAGCTGTCTTCCAAACCGGGCCGAAGCGCTTTCCATGAGCCGAGCCCCTGCGCCCGAATTGACAGATGAGCGGAAAGCCCCCTGGCATCGCGTCCGGAAACAGGCACAAAAGTAGGCTTGTCCACAGGCGGCACCACCTTTGTCGAACACCCGGCAAAACCGCTAATACTTGCAATCAGAAAAAGAAAAAAACAACGGTGCCAAAGCGTCATGGTTGGCAATCTCCGGAATCATCAAGATCATCCGCATATTCTTCTACATAAATCTGCAACATGACCATGACAAAACTCAAGATGAGTGGGCCGTAGAGAACACCCAGCATACCAAAGGTATATACACCGCCGAGAATGGCGAGAAAGATGTAGAAGGTTGATATTCTGGAGGCCTCACGCATAAAAATGGGCCGAAGCACCGTATCGATGCCCACCACGAAGACGCCGAACCAAAGGCCCAGAAAAATGGCCATTTTCCAATCACCGGAAAGAAGCAGGTAGCCGACCGACGGCACCCAAACCAGACCAGTTCCCACCACGGGAATCAACGAGGCCAGCGCAACCATGGCACCCCAGAAAAAAGCCGGGATACCCACTATGGAAAGCCCCACCCCTCCGACGATACCCTGAAGAGCGGCCACCAGCAGGCACCCCATGAGCACGCCGCGCGCCACCCGCTTGAGGGAATCAATGATGAAGTCCTCCTGTTGAGGCCTGAGTGGCGAAAGATGCTTGAGATAAGCCACCATCTTGGACCCGTCGCGCAGGAAGTAAAACAGAATGAAAACCATGAGCAGAAAATGGAGAACGAGCTTGGCCGCGTTACTGACCAGCCCGGTGCCAAAGCTCAGCATTGTTTGAGCAAACTGCTTGGAATACTGGATAATATTTGCTTGCAAGTCGAGCTCGTCAATACGCAGGAACGGCAACCCTTCGTGAAGCATGCTCAGGTACTTGTCGAGGATCTCGGAACTGATGTAGGCCTTGTATGCCCCTTTGGCCAACCAGGCATTGAGCGTGACAAGGGATTCGACCCCCTGGCCTATGAGGGCCATTATCAGAAAGGTCATGGGCAGCAGCAAACAAAAAACGATAATGGACACAGTAAGAATTGACGCCCAGGCGCGGTGCCCCTTGCACCGGTTCAGAACCCAGGCAAAGACCGGCGAAAACAGCACGGCCAGCACCGTGGAGAAAATCAGGGTGTGCACGAAAGGCTCAACGATGGAAAAGCCGAGGTACAGCGAAAACAGCAAAAGCAAGATGAGAAACACCTTGTAGATGCCGCCAGATAGCAAAGAAGAGGAACCATTTACGTCATTCATTGTCATATGCTCCACAATGTATTGAATATTATCATAACCCTTGTGAAGTCAATCATTCGGAAAGAATGAAATGGGATATCGTGCACGCACGAAGGGAGTGATGACATCATGCCCGGCCAGTATGCCCACCGTCCGCCGTAACCGGCACAAAAAGAGGCAATGCTATCGGGCGGCCAGCGTCGACTGGATGATCGCGGCCACAGTTTCCATATCCACAGGCTTCGGGACATAATCGGTCATGCCCGCATGCATGCAACGCTGCTCATCGCCCCACATGGCATGGGCAGTGAGGGCGACAATGGGGATATTCGGATCAAGACAGCCGGTTTCCTGACGCCGAATGGCTCGAGTCGCCTCGATACCGTTCATGACAGGCATCTCGATGTCCATGAGCACGATGTCAAACGGCTCTGCCTTGAGAATATCGACGGCTCGCTGGCCTTCCTCCACCAATGCCGCGGTACACCCCATCTTTTCGAGCAACCGGACAATGTAGCGCTGATTGATCAAATCGTCTTCGGCCACCAGCACTCTGGCACCTTGCAACGGCTTCTCGCCTCCCATAACGGCGGTTAAAGGCGAATGGATCTCATATCGGCTCCGCTTCAATGGGATGATAAGGGAAAAAGTGCTTCCTCTTCCTTCTTCGCTGGTGCACTGAACCGATCCGCCGAGGATGGTCAACAGCCGATTGACGATGGCCAATCCCAACCCGAGACCTCCGGTACGATGACAAAGGTGGTCCTCAACCTGGCAGAACGATTCGAAAATGATATCCATCTGCTCGGAACTCATGCCCACGCCCGTATCCTGAACCAAAACCTGAATGGACAGGCCACCGTCTTTTGGAACGCTCTCTCCGATCGGAGTGGGCAACACATCCACCATCACCTGCCCGGAAGGCGTAAACTTCACGGCATTGTTGATAAGATTCCCAAGCGCCTGGCGAATCTTCCCGGAATCGCCACGTAACCACTCCGGAACCACTGGATCGAACGTATACCCGACCTTGACTCCCTTGGCCGAAGCGGTCCGCTTGTATTGGGAAAGCACACCGGTCAAGAGATCCTCAAGCCTGAAATCCATCTCCCGGAGCTTCATGGAACTGGTTTCCAGCTTGGAATAATCAATAATCTGGTTGAGCACAGACAGCAGGGAAAGAGCCGAATCCTTGATCAAAACGACATTTTCCCTATACGGCTCTTCGAGATCCGAAAGCAGGAGCAGTTCGGTCATGCCGAGCACGCCGTTCATGGGCGTGCGCAGTTCATGGCTGATGGTTGCCAGAAAAGAGGTCTTGGCTCGGTCCGCGGCCTCAGCGGCCTGTCGGGCCTTTTGCAGATCCCGCTCCATGGCATGTTTGTACAATCCCATCTCAATGGCGAATTTGAGTTCTCTGTGGTCCACCGGCTTGAGGACATGGCTGTACGGTCCCGCAGTCCCGACATGACGCAGGATTTCACTCTCGGCATGGGCTGTGATGAAGACAACGGGGATATCCAAACGGCGGAAAATTTCGTCGGCAACAGCTACGCCATCCATTGCACCTTCCGTGCGAATGCTCATAAGCACAAGATTCGGATTGAGCGCATCCGCCAACCGGATACCTTCCGCACCGGAAGAAGCCACCCCCGCAATTCCATAACCGCCCCGCTCGACGGCCGCCTGTATATCCATGCGCGCCGCCACATCGTCTTCCACCACAAGAATCTTAACCGTATCCATGTCTTGGCAACTCCGGGGCAATAGGATTGCAAAATTGAAAATCCGCTTGAAATAAATCGTTACCACAGCCTGGAATCAAGGGTAAGCCCGTTAAAATCATTATTTTGTCTTCAAATATCAATCAAACTTCATTTGCCAACCAACGAAGAATCATCAAACACCTGTTTATGACGCAGGAAAGGACCGAATCTTATTCGAAGTTCTACAACCTCTCGTGAACAATACCCCGTTTCCATGCCAGAGACGGGTTCATCCCGAAGCAGGGAGCCATCTTGTATTTTCCGTAAATTGCGGGTAATAAGGACTGTCGTCCTGCGGAGAGGAACCATTTCAGGACGACAGCTGTTATAGACTTTGGGGTTAGGAGGATGCGATTTACCCGGATCGCGACCTCCCAAACGAAAGAATATCAACCCACTTTGTTTCATTGGAGGAAAGGATGAAACGTCTCATTACCTTGATTGCGGCTCTCTGCACCATGATCTTTCTTTTTGCGTGCAGTCAGCAGACCGAACAGAAGGCCCAGGCCCCCACAAGCGACACCAATGTCCGCCTTGAACTTAAAAAATCTTCCACTTTGGAAAAAATCATTGAACGCGGCGCCCTTCGCGTTGGCCTTGAAGCCGGTTACATGCCCTTCGAGATGACCGACAAAAAAGGTAACGTCGTCGGTTTTGACGTGGACATGGTCACCGAAATGGCCAAATCCATGGGCGTGAAGCTCGAAATCATCAACACCGCCTGGGACGGCATCATCCCCGGCCTGATGTCCGAAAAGTACGACCTCATCGCCTCCGGCATGACCATCAATCAGGAACGCAACCTGAAGGTCAACTTCGCCGACCCGTACATCATCGTGGGCCAGACCGTGCTGGTCAACCCCAAGTTCGCCGACGAGATCAAGACCTGGAGCGACCTGAACGATCCCAAGTACGTCATCACCTCCAAGCTCGGCACCACCGGCGAGCAGGCCGTCAAACGCATGCTCCCCAAGGCCACCTACAAGTCCTTCGAGATGGAAGACCAGGCCATGCTGGAAGCCCTCAACGGCAAGGCTGCGGCCACTGTTTACGACCTGCCCATGACTTCCATCTTCTATGCCCAACGCGGCAAAGATGCCAACATGAAGTTCCTGAACAAGCCCTTCACCTACGAGCCCCTGGGTTGGGCCATCAACAAGGGTGACCCGGACTTCCTGAACTGGCTCAACAACTTCCTGCGCCAGTTGAAAAACGACGGTCGCTACGACCGAATCTACAACAAGTGGTTCGGTTCCAACGACTGGTATGAAAACGTCGCCCACTAATGACACTCCGGGGGCCGCACATTGCGGCCCCCGTTCGTTTCTTTTTCGCACATATCCTATAGAGCTATCCCAATGAGCAATACCGTACAGGTTGAACCCGTCAAAGGATTCAACAAAAATTTCATATGGAAGTCGCTATACGTCTTCCTGCTGGTTGGAACCTGCCTCGGCTTTTACTGGGCCACCACGCAGACCAACTACATCTGGCATTGGAACCGGCTGCCGCAATACTTCTATTTTATAGATACTATTGACGTGACTGCCGAAATTGAAGGCGAGGTTGAATCGATCACCAGCACCAAGGGCGTATCGGTCGTCATCGTCAAAGGCAGTGGCGGATCAGAACATTACTCCATTCCCGGAACCGACATCCGTGTCAGCCAGGGGACCACGGTCTACATGGGCGACACCCTCGGTGTGTATAAAGAAGGCAAAATAGGCCTGCTCACAGACGGCCTGATCATCACCATCGAGGTGAGCATCGTCGCCATCATCCTGGGCATTCTGCTCGGCCTCTTTACCGGATTGGCAAGGCTATCGGAAAACCCATGCATAAAATGGACGGCCATAACCTACATCGAAATCATCCGCGGCACGCCGTTGTTGGTCCAGATCATGATCTGGTACTTCGTCCTGGGCACGATCATCAACAACCTGTTCGCCAAGGCGGGGATACCTCAAATCCCGGAACTCTGGTTCGGCGTGGCATCACTGGCCATTTTCGCTGGGGCGTATGTGGCTGAAATCGTTCGTGCCGGCATCCAGTCCATCAACAAGGGACAAATGGAGGCCGCGAGGTCGCTCGGCATGACCAAGGCCACCGCCATGGGCAAGATCATTCTTCCCCAGGCCTTCAAACGCATCCTTCCGCCCCTGGCAGGCCAGTTCATCAGCCTGATCAAGGACTCCTCGCTGCTCGGCGTCATCGCCATCCGCGAACTGACCAAGGCCACCCGCGAGGCGGTTACCACCAGCCTCATGCCGTATGAACTCTGGTTCCTGTGCGGCGTCATGTACCTGGTCATAACCTTTGCCCTGTCCATGTTCGTCCAATATCTCGAAAAACGAACGGCGGAGGCGTAACCATGATAGACGTAAAAAACGTATACAAAACCTTCTTTGTTCCGCACGAAGTCCAGGCCCTGCACGACGTGACCTACCACATCGATCCCGGCGACGTGGTCGTAGTCATCGGTCCGTCCGGTTCGGGGAAATCCACCTTCCTTCGCTGCCTCAATCGTCTTGAACATGCCAACTCCGGCCACATCATGATCGACGGCGTGGATGTGCTCGACCCGAAGACCAACATCAATGCCATCCGCATGGAAGTGGGCATGGTTTTCCAGTCCTTCAACCTGTTCCCGCATCTCACCGTGCTCGAAAACGTCACCGTGGGACAGACTTCGGTCCGCAAACGCGGCAGGAAAGAGTCCAAGGAAAAGGCCATGACCCTGCTCAACAAGGTCGGTATTCACGCCAAGGCGGATAACTATCCGGCACAACTCTCGGGCGGCCAGCAACAACGTGTGGCCATCGCCCGCGCCCTGGCCATGGACCCCAAGGTGATGCTGTTCGACGAACCCACAAGCGCCCTTGATCCAGAAATGGTCGGTGAAGTCCTGGACGTCATGAAGACCCTGGCCAAGGAGGGCATGACCATGGTCGTGGTCACCCACGAAATGGGCTTTGCCCGGGAAGTCGCCGACCATGTGGTATTCATGGATGAAGGCAAGATCATCGAGGTCGGTCCGCCAGAGCACTTCTTCACCAACCCGGAGAACGACCGAACCAAGCTATTCCTGAGCCAGATTCTGTAATCTGTTCCAACCGTTCAACGAGCGGCCTGCGCCCATCCGGTCGCAGGCCGCTTTGTCATTTTTCCGGCAAAACGCCTCGCCCCGCCTTCCTGTCCGACTATTGCAGCCGGGTATCATGTATGGTAATCAGGCTCGGCACTGGGGCGAGTCTCCCCAGCATTCGTACACACCAGCGAACTTCGCTTTCAAAGACACCAAACGAGAGCATATATGCCCGACGTCACATTCGATACTCCCTTTGTCTTCACCGTGGTGATTCCCTGCTACAACGAAGAGGAAACCCTGCGTGAAAGCATTGAGGGACTCCTGAAAATACAGGATGCCCAACTGACCCTTGAAGTCATCCTCGTGGATGATTGCTCCAGGGACAGGAGCCTTGAAATTGCAAACGAACTGGCAAAAGAGCACCAGTGCATCCGGGTGCTCAGACATGAGATCAACCAGGGCAAGGGCGGAGCCCTCCAGACCGGCTTTGCCGCGGCCACGGGCGACTATGTGGGCGTGCACGACGCGGACCTCGAATACAACCCCATGGACCTTCGCCAACTATTGGTCCCCCTGGTGGACGGCCGGGCCGATGCCGTGCTGGGTTCCCGCTACCTCAACGCCACCGGCACCCGCCGCGTGCTCTATTTCTATCATTCCATGATCAACAAGGGACTGACCTTCGTCTCCAACCTGTTTACCGACCTCGATCTGACCGACATGGAGACCTGTTACAAGCTCTATCGGCGCGAGCTTATCCAGTCCTTTGACCTCAAGGAAAAACGGTTCGGGATCGAGCCGGAGATGGTCTCCAACCTCGCCCACTCCAAGGCACGGGTCTACGAACGCGGCATCTCCTATGACGGCCGGACCTACGAGGAAGGCAAGAAGATCGGTTGGAAGGACGGCGTCAGGGCACTTTACTGCCTTTTCCACTACAACGCCCATTGCGCGCCGCTGCCCTTGCAGATTCTCATCTATTTCTTCATCGGACTGACAGCCGCCATCGTCAACACCATCGCCTTTCTGGCCCTGCTGCCCGCCATGTCCGCCGGAACCTCCGCCGCAGTGGCCTTTATCGTGGCCGCAGCGGTCAACTACTGGCTGTGCGTCAAGATTCTCTTCCGTCACAAGGCTCGATGGAGTGCGCCGGGTGAACTCCTCATCTACGGCGCATCCGTGATCGTGCTCTGCGCGGTAGACGTGGGCATCACGGTCTCACTCATCGAACTGGGTCTCTCAGCTCTTGGGGCCAAGCTCATTGCCACGTTTATCGGCTTCATCCTGAACTTCATCGCAAGAAAAATGCTGGTGTTTCCTGAAAAGAAGCTAAACCTCTAGCCTCGAGAAACGGACCATGATCAACACCAAGCCGAGACAAAACGCGAACTCGCTGCTCATCTTTCTCGGCATTTTCCTGGTCAGCGTGGTAGTACGCATGCTCACTGCCGAATACATCGATATCGGCGGCGACAACTCGGAAAAATGGCGTCAGGTCCATTACCTGATAGAAGGGCTGGGCTACACCCAGTGGTACCAGCAAACCGTGCGTTGGGGCATCCTGCTTCCCCTCGCGGGCCTGATGAAAACCTTCGGGCTCAATCCGATCCTGACCTACGTTCAGCCGATCTTCTACTCCTCCATGGCCGCGGGGTTCATCTACCTCATCGGCGAAAGGCTTCACAGCCGCTCCCTTGGAATTGTCGCCGCCCTGGCAACCATTCTCTTTCCGCAAATGGCCCAGACCGGCAGCCAACTCTGGCCCGGCGTCTTTGAACTGGGGTACATCTGCCTATGCGTCTGGCTCGTTCTCGTCTGGCTGGACACCCGCTCCCGGAGCATCCTCATTCTGGCCGCCATCACCTTGTTCCTCGGTTGGGGATGCCGGGTGACCGTGATCTATGCCGCGCCCGGTTTGGCGTTACTCCTGTTTCTGCCCACTAGGGAATTCAAACCTGTCTTCCTCTTTTTCGCCATTTTCGGCGCACTCTGCTGCCTGGAATGGGGCGTCTTCTGGCACATCACCGGCAACCCCATGGGACGGTTCGGCGTCATCGCGAGCACCCATCTCCAGACCGCCGGGCTCGACATTTCGTTCAGCGAATACCTGCTGAACATCAAGCAACTAACCAAACTCAAAGGGCTTATCGCCATCTGGGCACTTTGCCTCATCGCCTCCATTCATCTGGCCATCTTGGGCAACTCCCGCTGGCGTGCCCTGGCCCTACTCTATTTCATTCACACATTCCTGCTGCTCTACATGGTGTCCAGCCTCTCTCCCCTCAAGCTGGCCATGCCCGTGGGCACCCGCTTCTGGGGCGTCATCGCTCCCATCGGCCTGTTGCTGCTCTTCCGGTCGTTCTTCGGCCTGAAGAAAACCTGGCCGCGCACGGCAAACGCCCTCATCATTATCGTCTTTCTCGCTTTCCTCGGATTCACGGCAAAAAAAATCCCTCCAGTAAACGCAATCGTCCAACTCAACCGCGACTACACCCTGCTCACCCCCCTGCTGGCCGAGGGCAAGCCCATTCTCATGCATTACGAGCACTGGCAGCCAAACTTTCTGGAAGAATTCATCATTGCCCGATTCACCGGCAAACAGGGAAAACGGACTCCTCGCAAAGACCATGTAAAAATGGCCATCCTACGCAATCACCACCGCACCGTGGCCCTGTTCGTCACCGATCTCTCGGCCCACGAGGCTTTCAAGCAGTCCGATCGCCTCAAACAGGTAGACTACACCAGCTACCTGCTCGTGCCGCCCGGCGCGGACCCCGACCAGCCCCCTGCGGCGGAAGTGTGGTTCGGCCGCAAGCTCCACGCCGCCCGACCTCTGCCATGAAAAAAGGCCCCGCATTTGTTGCGGGGCCTTTTTTCAATCGCTACCCAAAAGGCTCCACCGCATGTATCAACATGAAGCAACGCCACAGCAAGTACGAAAACCTAATTCAAACAGGGAGAAAAACCAGACTGGACTCCCAAACAAATATGCCTATTTTCCTATCAAAGGAAACCGTTGATCTCTCTCGGAAATATCGGCCACGGCCAGGGGCCATTGGATGTTTACAGCGGGATCGTTGTAAAGGATTCCCCCCTCGGCAGAAGGCTCATAACAGGCTGTAACCATGTAGAACAACACCGTGTCATCTTCAAGTGACTGAAAACCGTGGGCAAAACCTTCCGGAATGTACAAGGCGCGATAATTATCAGGGGTCAACATCTCGCCATGCCACTGAAGGTAGGTTTCCGATTCCGGTCGCAAATCCACGGCCACGTCGAAACAGGCTCCGGCCAGACAACGCACGATCTTGGTTTCCGCATGAGGTGAACGCTGAAAATGCATTCCCCGAATGGACCCTTTACGGCTCGTAACAGAGTGGTTGGCCTGGACCACATTCGCGTTCAACCCGACTTCGGCCAATTCACGGGCACAAAACATCCGGGCAAACCGGCCTCGCTGGTCGCAAAATGGCTCCGATTCAATTAAATTCAGTCCCCTCAGGGGCAATGGTGTTATCTTCATGCCAACTCCTCGAAATGGCGAATTTGATCAAGAGCCGTCTCTTGCGGGTTTTCTCCTGCGGCCCAGGCCCGATACCATTCGCAGGTCAATGCAAGCCCTTGGGAAAAATCAGTCCTCGGCGTCCAGCCTAGCACCGTATTTGCCTTGGTACAGTCAAGCTTGAGCCAAGTGGCTTCATGGGGATGATCTCCACCGTCAAATACGTGGGCGGCGTCTCCACCCCAAAGGGTCGCAAAACGCTCAACAACTTCGCCGACGGTGCGCGCCGCATCGTCCTCAGGACCAAAATTCCATCCCCCTGAAAAGGATTGCCCCCGCTCGGCCAGACTTTGCCCCAGGAGCAGGTAACCGGAAAGCGGCTCCAGGACGAATTGCCAAGGCCGGATGGCGTGCGGATTGCGAATTTGAACCACCTCGCCGGCACGAAAGGAGCGAACCATGTCAGGCACCAACCTGTCGGCGGCAAAATCCCCGCCGCCGATGACGTTGCCAGCCCTCACCGAGGCCACGGCCGTACCTCCTTCCCGAAAAAAACTTCTGGTATAGGACGCTGTCACCAATTCCGCGCAGCCCTTGCTCGCCGAATAGGGGTCATGCCCGCCCATGGCATCACCCTCACGGTAGCCCTCTCTCTGTTCCCGATTTTCGTAACACTTGTCGCTGGTCACGATAACGACGGAGCGCACACCTTGGACCCGGCGCACGGCTTCCAACACGTGCACTGTGCCCATGACATTGGTGGAAAACGTCTCCACGGGCGTCTTGTAGGACTGTCGAACCAGAGACTGCGCGGCCATATGGATGACCACCTCCGGGTGAAACCGGTCGCAAGCGGCGGTCAATGCACCCAAGTCGCAAATATCACCGCCCAACCGAGTTACGAAATTTTCCACTCCCGCCAGCTCCCAAAGAGAAGGAACAGACGGAGGTTCCAGGGAAAACGCGCCAACCTCAGCACCCATGCCGTGCAGCCACAACGCCAGCCAAGCCCCCTTGAAGCCGGTGTGACCGGTAAGAAGAACCCGCTTCCCGTTATAAAAATCACCCAATGTCATGCCGCTATCCAGTCCCTAAACCTTGATCATCAAGCCCTGCCCCGTGGGCATCGAAAGGACCGTTGTACCATATCGCTTCGCAAAATCATCAAAAGCCGCCTTCTGATCCTTACACTTGGGCCAATTGTAGTCATCCAGCAGAATGACCGCACCGGGCACCAGTTTGTCCCAGAAATATTCCGCAGCGGCTATTTCCGGCTGGGGAATATTCATGTCCAAGCTAAGATAACACACCTTTTCCGACGAAACCTCCGCCAAGGTGTTGGGGACCGTGCCCCGAATTATGCGTGCATTGGGAAAGGAGGCAAACGTTTCGCATACGCTTTCATAGCATTCGTCATAGTAGCTGAAGTCAAGATCCTATTTCTGTTTTGAGCTCAACTGCTCCTGGTCAAATCCGCAATAGGTATCGAGGAGCCAGAAGGTCTTTCCAAGGGCATTGAAATCAATATAATGCATGATGGCTCTAGGCATACCACCACGGTTTACCCCGCATTCCACATAGTCGCCTTCCAGGCTCAACGCATGCATTGCCGCCCAACAAGCCACATAACACCGCCAGGCAGGCTGGGCTCCCTTCCACGATCCCGTGGCTTCACCCAAACGAAAGGCCTCCTTGAACAAAGGATCATGCATAAAATCCGCACCGGTCATGGCCCACAGGCTGTCCTGGGCATAATTCAACTGCCCGCTGTCAAACCCCTTCAAATAAAGGCATTTCTTTGGTGCTCCGATACAACGAATTATGGTTTCAAGCTCTCTGGGCATCATCCCCAGCAGCGTCCGGCGAAGTTTCTTCAGCATACAATCTCGCTCTTGTTCACGTAAATAGATGGAAATAAAATGAATGGTCGGCCAAGGCTACCAGATTTTCCAGGGAGCCTCTTCTCTGTCCCAAAGCTTGTTAAGAGCAAGGGTATCGCGCAATGTGTCCATACATCCCCAGAATCCCTCATGACGATACACCATCAACTGCCCTTCACCGGCAATCCTCTCCAAAGGCCCGTATTCCAAATCACACTGTTCGTCGTCCGCGAGGTAATCAAACAGACTTCTCTCAAAAACGAAAAAACCGCCGCTAATCATTTTCTCTTTTGCCTCTACCGGCTTCTCCATAAAAGCCTCCACCGTATCGCCGGAAACCTTGAGTTCCCCAAACCGTTGGGCCGGATTCACGCCGGTCACGGTGGCCACCTTTCCGTGCGACCGATGGAATGTCAAAAGCGCGTCCAAGTCGATATTGGCAACGCCATCGCCGTAGGTCATCATAAACGTCTGTCCCTTGACGTATTTCTCCACCCGCTTGATGCGACCTCCCTTGAGCGTGCTCAAGCCGGTATCGGACATGGTGACTTTCCAATCCGATTCCTCGTGACAGCCGTGCAGACAAATATTTTCCGGCTTGCCCAGTTCTACGGTTACGTCATTATTCATCCACTGATAGTTGACGAAATAATCGCGAATCATCTCGCCCTTGTACCCGAGGGGCAAGATGAAATCCGTATGCCCGTAAGTGGCATAGGTCTTCATGATGTCCACAGAATCGGTCGGGTCCCGATATTGACCATCGGTTTCGGCCTGAATTCCGTTTCCTCACGAAGTCGGGTTCCGAGCCCGCCGCACAATATGATTACTTCCATTACTTATCTCGCAAATTGTTAATTCTTGGATTTCAACCCGATGACCGTATCAAGCTTCGCAGTATTGCCCCAAAAACAAAAAGGTTCCCAATCGGGATAAGGAAATATGCCCAGATTCAGCTTGATGTCGGCTCTCTTGGCAGTCAGATATTCCCTAACCAAGTCAACTAACGGAATATCACGACCAGAGCAAACATTGATAACACCCGTAACCTCATCCTGGGCCACGATGGCCGCCAGACAGCGTGCCACTTCGTTCACAGACAGATAATCTCGAATCTGTTGCCCCCCGGACATATCGAAGGAGTCTGCCCCGCTCTCCAGGGCCGCATCAAGTTGGGCAAAGAGCGAGCGAGGGCTCTGCCCCGGACCATACAGATAAAACAGACGCGCCCACTGAAAAACCTTTCCCATTTCAGACGCGTTAACTTCAAGGAATTGCCTAAGCAAAACCTTTGCCTTGCCATAAGGATTGCCCGGAAGACAAGGACTGTCCTCCCGCAATTTTCCCTCCTGCATACCATACTCAAAGCAGGTACCGACAACCAACAGATGATCAAGCCCGCCACGCATCATATCCATCAGGAACGCCTTATCCGCCGGAAGATTCTCCGTCAGATGAAATTCGTCCTTGTAATTCGGCAGGCCACTCCAAGAAAGGTGGATCATCCGATCCGGGCTTCCCAGAAATTCATACGGATTCCGAGGCGGATCAAACACATCCAAAGGTTTCCAGACAACATTCCCTCTGCCCGCCTGAAACAAATCCCGACCAGCGGTTCTATATGTTGCAATAATTTTATGCCCTTGCCCAGCCAGCAAGGGGATCAGAGAAGAGCCAATGAAGCCGGTTGCGCCGGTGACCAAAATTTTCATAAAAAGAACTACATGAAGGTGGTCTGGACTATTTTTATAAGCCGTTGATACTCTTTCAAACTTTCACCATCGAGAGAAGCAATAACCTCGTCTCTATCACGGACTTCTTTGGCGAGGGCTTCGGCCTGTTTCTGAGCCTTGAGCCTACGGACCCGCTCCTTATGAATAGTCTTATTCAAAAAAGACTGCCATTCGTTGCGGAGACGATCGCCAAAACTCTTAACGGGCTTGTCTTGAAGCCAGTACAAAGCCAGCCCCCCATCGACATACCGCGGGGCTACATTCTCCGAAATATCCGCCACTTCCAATAGGTAATCAATGGCGACCCTTCGTACCGCAGCGACTTCTACAGCATATCGGCTGTCCGTGGCCAGCTTGAAAGGACTACACATGTAGCGCAGATCTTTTTCGTTGATGGATGGCCCCGCTTCGGTGGCTTGGTAGAAAATTGGCAACCTGGCCCGCTTGCCGTGAATAACGGCCATCATGGCCACATAGGTATCGGCCAAGTAGTAATTGACGACTTCCTTCGGCAGACGAAGCATGATATTTTGCCAGCAGTCGGTCCTTTGTATTGAATAATAGACGGTATCGAACAGCATGAAGTGTTGCAGAACCCGCTCGCCCGGTCGGTCCGAATCAGCCTGAAGCAGAGCCTCGTGAAGATTACGCGAGGATATCCGTTCTTTGTCGTCGTAATGACACTGCAGAACTAGGCCGTCTGCCGCCGAAAAATCCGGGTGAGCCTCCAGGAATTCAAGACACCGAATGGCCGCCTGGCGCGATGTCAGGGTATCATCCGCATGCATGAGCATATAAGGGGTTTTAACCCGTTCCAGGACTGGCTTGACCAGCTTATGAGGCAGGGGCTCGTTGGGACAATGAACGTAATCCACGCCCGAATTGTCCACGGACCACTGATGTGGCTCCGCGCTGGAATCCACCACCAAAATATGTATCCCGAACTCGAGGAAATGCGGCAGGACCCTGTTCTCCAACAGATGGTGCCGATTATGGGTGGTGATTACAATCGTAAGTTTGTCGAGCATACCAACTCCGCCCATCCCGCTGTTAAATATAAAAATTTCAGTTATCCCGCCCAAGCGTAATCTCAATGAACAACTTCCTGCCCCCTATACCCGCGGCACGGCTTATGCGTCAACAACTAGGCCATAACAGGACGGATTACACATCCTGCCAATACTTGACACCCTCCCCCCATCGGCTATTAGTATCCCCAGTGGCTTATCGCGCCATTGGCCCGCATCAGCTCGCACTTTGAACCAACCTAAAAAATCCTATTACAGGACTTCGCATGATAGACAACAAAACCATTCTCATCACTGGGGGCACCGGCTCTTTCGGCAAGAAATTCATCCAGATGACGCTGGAACGCTACAAGCCGAAACGCCTCATCATTTTCAGCCGGGACGAACTCAAGCAGTACGAGATGGCCCAGGACTACCCCATGTCAGACGACTCGCCCATCCGGTACTTTATCGGCGATGTCCGCGACAAGGAACGCCTCTATCGCGCCTGCCGGGGTGTGGACATCATCGTCCATGCCGCCGCCATGAAGCATGTGCCCGCTTCCGAATACAATCCCACGGAGGCCATCAAGACCAATATCTACGGGGCGCAAAATCTCATCAACGTGGCTGCGGACCTCGACGTGGAATGCGTGGTGGCCCTGTCCACCGACAAGGCCGTGGCCCCGGTCAATCTGTACGGTGCCACCAAGCTCGCTTCGGACAAGCTTTTTGTGGCAGCCAATGCCTTTGCCGTCGGCCCGAGATATTCGGTGGTTCGCTACGGCAACGTCATCGGCAGTCGCGGCAGCGTGGTCCCGTTCTTCATGAAAAAACGTGCGGAAGGCGTCCTGCCCATCACGGACGATCGCATGACACGCTTCTGGATCACCCTGGACAAGGCCGTGGAGATGGTCTTCCATGCCATTGAGAGTTCGGCGGGCGGCGAAATATACGTGCCCCGGATTCCGAGCATGAAGATCACGGATATCGCAACAGCCATCGCGCCTGAATGCGAACAGAAGGTCGTGGGCATCCGCCCCGGCGAAAAGCTTCACGAGTGCATGATCCCGGCCGAAGAATCCCACAACGTTGTCCGGACCGATACCGGCTACATCATCCTGCCCATGATCGGCGTCATGGACTACAAGGGCGACCTCAGCCAGTATGAGAAAGTCCCCGAGGGATTCGAATACAGCTCCGAGAGCAACGACGACTGGATTTCCCTGGACGATTTCAGGGCTACCCTCAGAGAACAGGGATTTGAGCTGTAATCATGACCATCATTCCCTATGGCAGACAACACATCGACGAGGATGACATCAAGGCCGTTGCCGATGCGCTTCGGTCCGATTATCTGACCACAGGCCCGCGCATCGGCGAATTCGAATCTTCGATGACAGATTTTTGCCGAGCAAAGCACGGTGTTGCCGTGTCCAATGGCACGGCGGCCCTGCATGCTGCCATGTTCGCCCTGGACATTGGTCCCGGCGACGAGGTGATCGTGCCGCCCATGACCTTTGCGGCCACGGCCAACTGCGTCCTGTATCAAGGCGGCACCCCCGTCTTCTGCGACGTGGACGAAGGGACCCTGCTCATGGACCCGGCCCTGGTGGAGTCAAAAATCACCGACAGGACAAAAGCAATCATCGCGGTAGACTACGCCGGACAGCCCTGCGACTGGAATGCCCTGAAAACAATCGCGGACCGCCACGGCCTCAATCTGGTGGCCGACGGCTGCCACGCCCTGGGAGCCACCCTCGACGGCAAACCCGTGGGAACTCTGGCGGACATGACGGTCTTCTCCTTCCATCCGGTCAAACACGCGACCACAGGGGAAGGCGGCATGATCCTGACCGACGATGACACTCTGGATGCCCGGCTCCGCACTTTCCGCAATCATGGCATCACCACGGACGCCCGCACCCGCGAGCAGACAGGCGCATGGTTCTACGGGATGCAGGAACTCGGCTACAACTATCGCATGACCGACATTCAGGCCGCCCTGGGCTCCAGTCAGATGAAAAAGCTGTCCGGCTTCCTGGCCCGACGCCGTGAAATCGCCACCCGCTACCAGACGGCATTCGCCGGTTCCAAGGTCCGCCCGCTGTCCGTCCGTACCGATGTGGAGCACGCCTACCATCTCTATGTGGTTCGTCTTGAGAACAGAAACGAGGTGTACAAAGAACTGCGCAAGGCGAATATTTATGCGCAGGTCCATTACATCCCGGTCCATTTCCATCCATATTACCGAGAAAAACTCGGCACAGGAGAGGGCCTCTGCCCGGTGGCCGAAGCCGCATACGAGGAAATCCTCTCCCTGCCCATGTACCCGGACCTCACCAACGCCCAATTGGAATACGTCATCAAAACCATTCTGGAGCTCGCATGAATATAGCGGTCATTCCGGCCCGTGGCGGCAGCAAGCGCATCCCGCGCAAGAACATACGGGAATTTTGCGGCAAGCCGATCATCGCCCATTCCATCGAAACCGCACTCCAGACCGGCCTGTTCTCCTCGGTCATCGTGTCAACGGACGACCATGTCATAGCCGAGGTGGCCAAGGCGTTCGGAGCGGAAGTTCCCTTTATCCGCCCTGCCGAACTTTCCGACGACTTCACCGGGACCACGCCGGTCTTTCGCCACGCCGCAAAGTGGTGTCTGGACCAAGGACGCGACATCCAAACGGTCTGCGGAATTTATGCCACGGCCCCGTTTATCCGGCCCAGAGACATCCAGCAGGGGTATCAGGCTCTGGAGAAGGCGCCGGCCTCCTTTTCCATCACCACTTTTCCTTTTCCGATTTTCAGAGGTGTACAGCAGCAGGACGACGGTCGTGTCTCCCTGGTCTGGCCTGAGCATCTTGCCACCCGCTCCCAGGACCTGCCCGAAACCTTTCATGACTGCGGCCAGTTCTACTGGGCGACCACCGAATTTCTGCTCTCCGGCAAGGAATTCATGGAAGGCGAGGCCGTGGGCATCCCCATCCCGCGCTACCGGGTGCAGGACATCGACACCGAAGAAGATTGGATACGGGCCGAAGCCATGTACCGCGTTCTCAAGGAGACCAACGAACTGTGACGACCACGCTGACCATCAGAGCCGACTGCTCGCCGACCCTCGGCACCGGGCACGTCATGCGGATGATTGCCTTAGGTCAGGCTTGGCAGGATATCGGCGGCACGGTGCAATTCGTGGGCGAAACCGCAGCGCTCAACGACCGGTTGACTGACGAAGGTTTCGCCGTGATTCCGGTACCGGCAGTCCACCCGGACAAGTCGGACCTGGAAACCCTCCTCGCCCATACCAAACCGAACGACTGGATCGCCATCGACGGCTACCACTTCGATACGGATTACCAAAAAGCCGTGCGGCAGGCAGGCCGCAGAACCCTGGTCATGGACGACATCTGCGACCGGGGCGAATACCACGCAGACATCCTGCTCAACCAGAACGGTGATGCCGAGGAGTACGCATACGATATCAATCCGGATGCGACGCTGTTACTCGGAACAAAGTACGTCTTACTTCGAAAAGAATTTCTCGATCACTCGACAGACAACCGGAACATTCCGGCAAAAGCGAACAACATCCTGGTCACCCTCGGAGGAGCTGACCCAAGCAACATGACAGCCCGCATCCTCGAAGCGCTGGCATATCTCGGTGACAACGAACTCCACATCAGGATTGTAGCCGGTGCCGCCAATCCCCATTTTTCTGAATTACAAAAAAGATGTCTGGAATTGCCCGGTTCCCACGAACTACTGAGCAACATCAGCGACATGCCGCCCATAATGAACTGGGCACATCTGGCGATATCTGGCGCGGGCTCCACTTGCTGGGAACTCTGCTTTCTCAAGATTCCTCTGGTCGCCATCGTCATTGCCAACAACCAGCAGGGCATCGGTCAGACCCTCAAATCTCAGGGCGTCGCCCCCGTTCTTGACACCGACACAACGGTAGAGGACATTGCGACAATGCTAAAAGACCTGATACACAACAACAGCCAGCGCGAAATCATGATTGCCAAAGGTCGCCAACTAGTGGACGGCCAGGGCGCAGCCCGCGTTGCCAACACCCTGTATTGCACGGACATCCATTTGCGACCCGCGCTTGAAAAAGACTGCACGACCCTCCTGGACTGGCGCAACAATCCGGCGGTCAGGACCCGGTCATTCTCTTCGGATATCATTGGACTGGATGAACACACACGTTGGTTCTTGAACAAACTTTCCAGCGACGACTGCCTCCTTTTCATCGCTGAAGACGGCTCCGGATTTCCTGTGGGCCAAATCCGCTTTGACCGAAACGGGGATGAAGCTCTCGTCAGCATCAGCGTCATCCCCTCCACCTATGGCAAAGGCATCGGTACCGTCATGACAAAACAGGGATGTTCCGCTCTCGCGAACCAATGGCCCGGCATCAAGGTGCTAGCCCAAGTCAAGCCGGACAATCCCGCCTCGGCCGCCATGTTCAAGAAGGCCGGATTCTCGAAAACAGAAAATCTTGATAGCGACTACCTGCAATTTGAATGGACCGACTGCCATGACCAATAAGCCCATGTTCTCACCGGACAATCCGGTCTTCATCATCGCAGAAATGAGCGCGAACCATAACCAGGATTACGACCGCGCAGTAGAAATCATCCGGGCCGCCCACGCCGCCGGTGCGGATGCAGTCAAGATCCAGACCTACACGCCGGACACCATCACCATCGACTGCGACAACGAATATTTCCGCATTAAGGGCACCCTGTGGGAAGGCCGCACCCTGCATGACCTTTACGGTGAAGCATATACTCCATGGGATTGGCAGCCCAAGCTCAAAGCCGAAGCCGAAAAACTTGGCCTCGTTTTCTTTTCAACGCCGTTTGACCACACTGCGGTCGATTTCCTTGAGGATATGAATGTCCCCTGCCATAAAATCGCTTCGTTCGAACTGGTGGATATTCCGCTCATAAAAAAAGTCGCCGCCACAGGCAAACCGGTCATCATGTCCACCGGCATGGGCACCGAAGCCGAGATTGAAGAAGCAGTAGATGCTTTCCGCGCTGCTGGAGGGACGGAACTTGCCCTGCTCAAATGCACTTCGGCCTATCCCGCCCCGCCCGAAGAAATGAATCTGCGCACCATCCCCTACCTCGCCGAAAAGTTCCATGTAGTATCGGGACTTTCCGACCACACCATGGGCATAGAGATGCCCATTGCGGCAGTAGCCCTCGGTGCCGGGATCATTGAAAAACATTTCTGCCTCGCCCGCTCCGAAGGCGGCCCGGATTCTGCCTTTTCCCTGGAACCTGCCGAATTCAAGGCCATGGTCGAGGGTATCCGCAAAACGGAAAAAGCACTGGGATCAGTCCGATTTGCCCTGACGGAAAAACAGAAGGAAAGTGCCATATTTCGACGCTCCCTCTTCGTGACCCGGAACGTGAAAGCAGGAGATGTTTTCACCGATAACAATGTCCGTTCCATCCGCCCCGGCCATGGTCTGCACACCCGCCACCTGTCCGAAATACTGGGCCGGAAGGCCTCCCGCGACATCGTCAAGGGCACGCCGCTGGACTGGAAGCTCATTGCCAAGTAAGAAAGGCCAACGACACAAATAACCATGGAGAAACCCATGTCGAACAATATCCGCTACTGTACCAAATGCCTCATGCCCGAAACAAAACCCGATCTGTGGTTTGATGAAGATGGCGTGTGTGCCGCCTGCAAATTTTTCGATCAACGCGAGAAAATCGATTGGAACGCCCGCCAGCACGAGCTGGAGGAAGTTGTCGAAAGATACCGTTCCAGGGATGGCTCCAACTACGACTGCATCATTCCGTGCAGCGGCGGCAAGGACAGTACCTACCAGACCCTGACCATGCTCGACATGGGACTCAATCCCCTGTGTGTCACCGCCACTACGGACCGGCTTTCTCCCCTCGGACGACGGAACATAGAAAACGTCAAAAAACTCGGCGTGGACTACATTGAGGTCTCGACCAATCCCGTGGTCCGCCGCCGCATCAACAAACTCTGCCTGGAACAAGTGGGCGACATTTCCTGGCCAGAACACCTGACCATCTTCACCATCCCGGTGCGCATGGCCGTCATGCACAACGTCCCGCTCATCGTCTGGGGTGAGAACTCCCAAAACGAAAACGGCGGCCCGGCATCCGATGCCGGCAACCCGAATCTCACCCGACGCTGGCTGGAAGAATTCGGCGGTCTGCTCGGCCTTCGCGTCACCGATCTGGTCGGTCGGGCCGAAATCGAAAAGAAACATCTCGTCCCTTACACCTATCCTTCGGACGAGGAGTTGGCCCGCGTGGGCGTCACCGGCATCTTTCTTGGCTATTACAAACAATGGGACGGCCTTTCCAATGCCCTGGTGGCTGCGGCCCACGGCTTCGAGAGCAATCCCACCATCGTCGAGGGGTCCATCGTCAACTACGAAAACCTCGACAATCAGCAGATGCGCATCCATGACTATTTCAAATTCCTCAAATATGGATACAGTCGCGCCACGGACTGGGCCTGCTGGCACATTCGCCGAGGCCGCCTGACTCGAGAGCAAGGCCTTAAACTGGTAAAGAAACATGAGGGCAAATTCCCCTGGTCCTACCTGGGGTGTGATCTCGAAACCATCCTTGAAGAGATAGACATGGCTTTGGAAGAATTCCAGGCCGTGTGCGACCGTTTCACCAACAAGAAGATATTCAAGACTGACCGACGCGGCAATTTGCTCAAAAACCGCAGCGGCGACTTGGTGCGACTCAACGACGACAACGTCTAGCAGACAGGAACAACATGCTGACAGTGGCTGTAGTCGATTACGGCGTGGGTAACATCGGCTCCATCTCGCGTGCCCTTTCGGTATGTGGGGCCAAGCCGCTCCTCACCGATCGGGAAGAGGACTTCAAGACCGTGGACGCCTGCATCCTGCCCGGTGTAGGCGCGTTCGGCGATGCCATCGGCCTGTTGCGGGCAAAGAACCTGGACAAGATTCTCGAAGACCAGATAATCGCCTATGACATCCCCATCCTGGGCGTCTGCCTGGGCATGCAGCTCCTGGCCTCCACCGGACTGGAATACGGCGAACACCGAGGGCTGGGCTGGATACCCGGCACGGTCCGCCCTTTCAAACCTCAGGCCGGCGAACGCATCCCGCATGTGGGCTGGAACAATGTGGACTACGAAACGCCCAACCCTCTGCTGGCCGACATTCCGCCGGGTGAGGATTTCTATTTTGTCCACAGCTACCACTTTGATCCGGACAACCCGGAAGACGGTGTGGCAACCACACCCTATTGCGGCGAATTCATCTCCGTGGTCAACCACGGCAATGTCTACGGAACACAATTCCACCCGGAAAAAAGCCAGGCCATCGGGCTGAAACTCCTCAAGAACTTCATCAAGCTCAGCGAGGAATTCTAGTGCTCAAGACGCGCATCATCCCCACCCTGCTCTACCGCGACTACGGTCTGGTCAAGGGCGTGGCCTTTGATAGCTGGCGACACGTCGGATCGCTCATGCAGTCCATCAAAGTCTATAACATGCGCAACGTGGACGAACTGATTATCGTGGACATCAAGGCCACCCAGGATGGACGCGAGCCGGATTTCGCCTGGGTCAACGACTTTACCGACGACTGCTTCATGCCTCTCACCGTGGGCGGCGGCGTGACGCATGTCGATCATGTGGGCAGATTGCTGGATGCCGGAGCAGACAAGGTGGCCATGAACACCGCCGCTGTGGATGACCCGGCCCTGATCACCAGGGTGGCGGACAAATACGGTGCCCAGTGCGCCATCGTGTCCATCGACTTCAAACGTCACGCTGACGGTCGTCTGGAAGTGGTGACCCACTCGGGCAAAAACCCGCGAGGCCTGGATTTGGTGACATTCGCTGCGGAAATGGAGAAACGGGGTGCGGGCGAGATACTGCTGACCTCCGTGGATCTCGACGGCACCTTCAAGGGCTACGACATCCAGGCCACCAAGGCAGTCTGCAATGCAGTGTCCATCCCGGTCATCGCCTCGGGCGGAGCCGGAAACTACGGGCACATGCTCGATGCCATCCAGGGAGGAGGCGCGACAGCCGTAGCCGCCGCATCCATCTTCCACTTCACGGAACAGACGCCTGCCGAGGCCAGGGCGCACCTGCGAAAATCAGGAATTCACGTCAGAAAGGACTGATCTCATGCCAAAAAGCTACGCCGTGAGAATCACCGTCAAGAAACGTCTCTTTCACGAAGATCTGATCAAAGAGTTCACGGACACCCCCTCGACCTGGACTCCGTGCACCAAGTTTGCGGAAGGAGACGAATTCCTTATCGACGCCAATGCCCCCTGGGACAAACCCGAAGAATTCTGCGGCTGGGCCTGGGCCGACATGCAAAAGATGCTTTGGGGTATGGCACGCGGTGGGCCGAAACGATTCGTGACCTGTTGCACGGACGGCTACCGACCAGTCATTTTCCTGCTGGAACGACTCGACTCGTAAGCTGGCAGTCTATTCTTCAGGCACCATGAGGAAGGTATTCAGAGCCATCTGCTCCACCCGAACTTGCGGGAGGGTCGGCTCGACCTCGCGCAGTCGCCGAACCCTTTCGATCACGACTTCCACTGGCATAGGTGGAAATTTATCCAAGGCATAACGGACCTTGCGCCCATTGTGGCCTGGCTGCCGCGCCCTGAGCAGCTTACTGACGTGTTTACGCCAGCACTCCAGCTTCTCCTTCCAGCCAAGAGGCCGAGGGAACCACACCTTGTCAGGCGTCGTACTCTCGACGGCATAATCGGCGATGCGGGCCGCCGCGCTCTCTTTGAGATTGGCAAGGTAGGGCGTGAGCATTTCCAACTGTTCCTGACGGAGATCAGCCGCCATATCACCCTGCCTGATGGCCTCCACCACCCCATCCAGGGTGTCGGTAGGCGTTCCGATCCGACCAAAAAGCTTGCTTGTCAAACCGTCATCTTGCACGGGACGATAACCTATGACATGACGCCCCATGAGCAAGGCTTCCATGCCCGTGGTGCAATCATAGTGCACCACGCAACCAGCCGTCGCCAGCCAATTGCGTACCGGCTTGGAATTGTCCACGTATACATTTCCCAGCGGCTCGAACTCCTTGATATAACGCTGCCGATCCTCCATGGGATGCGGCCTGAAAATGATGTGCCGGTCTGGAAACGTTTCGGCCAAGCCATGCACAAGTGTTACGAATTCTTCCAGAAGAACCGTTTGAAATGCATGCAGATCTCTTACGAACTGCTGCACTTCCGGCTTACCGTAGATCTTCCACTCGTCCATGCCCGCCATCATCTTGCAGTACCGGTCAATGTCCATCTTGAGATTGGCGTAGGAAAAATTGGTATTGACCTGAATGTAATCCTCACCGTGCTCACGGACAATCTCCGGGTCACGGTAGAAAGGCACGAAACGCTCATTGGCCAGATCAAACGAGGGATGTCCGGTTATTTTAACCCGAGAGTGCATATTCTCGGGCAACTGCCGGAAGATGTTTCGCTTGCCCGCCTCGCCCCAGGCAAAAAGCAGGGTCAGGGCTTGGCAGGCACGGGCATAATCTGCCTGCTCCAGAGAATCCTCCAGGACCAATCCTTCCTGGTTGAGATTGAACACCACTCCCCCAGAATCAAGCACCTTTTGATTGTCCCGCAGACTTTGATCCTGGTCGAAATAGATGACCGGCTTGCCAGCATCAAACCGAAAAACCCACTTACGCACCATGTAGTCACCCATGAGCGTCGGCAAGCCTCGTTCAGCCAAATGCAGAGCAAGATAGAGAACCGCATCCAGCTCCCTGTTCACGATTTCTATAGGTATGGCGCAGAGCATTGAATCCTCGTTCATTGAGTCAAGTTGACAAGAAGGGACACAAAAACACAACCGGAACCCGTTGTCCATACCCGTCAGCCTTGACATCGCATCGGGTATGGGGGAAATTCCACCCGCTTGCCACATGGCGGTGGACAACCATAACATCACGCTCAATGAACGACATTACCAATATACATCCCAAACGAATTCTTGTCTGTCAGCTCCGGCAGATCGGCGACGTTTTGCTGGCAACCCCATCCATCCGGTTGCTCAAGGAGCATTTTCCCGAAGCTGAAATTCATG
The DNA here is from genome assembly GCA_963662475.2 of uncultured Pseudodesulfovibrio sp. Classification (GTDB taxonomy): domain Bacteria; phylum Desulfobacterota; class Desulfovibrionia; order Desulfovibrionales; family Desulfovibrionaceae; genus Pseudodesulfovibrio. The sequence goes on along the minus strand of CAXXUE010000001.1, from coordinate 27,751 downwards.
TGCTGACGGAAAAAAAATGCGTGCCTGTTCTGGAAAACAACCCCCACATCAATACCCTCTGGCCCATTGATAAAAAAGCTCTCAAGAATCCGCTCAAGGCCTTGGCCTATTATGCAAAAGTCGGTCGCCAGGGATTCGATCTCATTGTAGATTTTCAACAACTGCCACGCTGCAAATGGGTCATCCGATTTTCCAACGCACCGGTAAAGCTGAGCTTCCCGCCCAAATGGTACAGCCGCAGGCTCTACACACACTGGGGCCCGCTGGTGTACGGATACGCCGCCAAATGCAAAGCGGGCGTACTTGCGCCCTTGGGTATTCAATGGAATGGAGAAAAACCGGAAATCTGGCTCACGGACGACGAACGCCAGTTTGCAGACAGATTCATCCAGACGCATGGCTTGGTCGGGCAGCCCTTCATCACCGTGGACCCCAGCCACCGCAGGGAAACACGCCGCTGGCCCTCACGCCATTTTGCCGGTCTCATCAAACGCATGCGCGAGCACCAGCCGACATTACGAGCCGTCATTCTGTACGGGCCGGGCGAACGCGACTTGGCCATCAAGGTGGCACACCAGGCCGGGGAAGGAGTCATGATCACCGAGACCATGCTCTCACTCCGGGAAATGGCCGCCGTGCAGGAGCGGGCCGTCATGCACCTGGGCAATTGCTCGGCCCCGCGTCATTTCGCCGTGGCCGTGGGCATTCCCACCCTGACAATCCAGGGCGCTACCGGCACCGGCTGGGGATTCCCGTCGGAAGAACACGTCAGCGCCAGCAAGAAACTCCCCTGCTATCCGTGCAACAGCAACCGTTGCGAACACCGAAAGTGCCTGGAAGATTTTACCCCCGAGGACACACTCGATGACGCCTTGCGGCTGCTCGAAATCGGCATGAAGAACAAGGGAATCTGACGGAACCCGACTACTTTTCCCTATCCTTCCTGTCATCCTGCCGATTCTTGTAGGTGATGGAGGCGAGACATCCGGCCAACCCACCGAGGACCACAGCCTTGGGCGCGGCCATCAGGCCTGTCAGGCTGAACAGAAAGCCGAAGGCACACCCGGCGATGATCCCCTTGGCAAGGGCATCAATCCACCGCATGAATTCCCTGGAATCGTCGGACATGATACGTTCGCCTTGATGTTAAAGGTAGGAATGAAGTTGCACGTATTGATGCGTTGTCATGGACTCAAACGTTACGCCGATGCCAGGAAACTGTAACACCGACCCCCAGTGACGCTGCCAACGCACCTTGAGCTCAATAGGCGTCCGGTCCTCAAACTCGTTGACCACAAGCCACGCGGGTGTTTCCAACCGCCAATCGTTGACCGAATAGACGAAACACCCATGCTCGGACACGTTGATTGTCACAGTCCGCTCTCCCGCCTCCATATCCTCCGTCTGCCGTCTGAACAGCATGACGTTGAAAACCAATTCATGGCGCTGGGCAACGCGAATGGACCGGGGAGTGAACAGGAGACATTCATGCAGGACGAAATCGACAAGATCACGGTTATCCCGCATGGTGCCGCCGTGGGAAAGCCCTCGAATCCCACCATATTTTGGATCGTACATGACCCGAAGTACAGGAAAACGGTCCATGATCCGAGTGATACGATTCTTGTTGTTGCACTCGCACCGAATCATGGTCGGCACGTCAATGAGCAAACCGCTGTAGGGCGCATCCACCAGAGCACCAGTCATTTCGTCTGGAGATGCAATGCAATCCACCTCCACGTCAAGCCCACGCAGGACCTCCTGATAGGCGGAACGGGAAAGCCCTTCTTCGGCAATAAGCAACAACTTTATTTTCACTAGACCATAACTCCTAGAAAGGACATTGCATATGAGCACAAAAGTCAATTATTGACAAGCAAGGTGAACGATTCTTATTTAACACCATGATTTTATTGTAAATACTAACATCATTTTGCTAATATCCAATATTTTTGCCGAACATTTAAACACAATTTTTCACCTTTTACTTGACATTGATTCTCAACATCACTACCTCTCATTTGTCTAGCCACCGAAACAGAAAAAAACTTGGGGGGGGGGGATACCATGCTTGACACTATAATTGTAGGCACTATTGTCATTGCCGCATTAGTTTTCTTTGGACGACGTATTTTTCGGCTTTTCGCATCAGACACGACAGCTTGCAACTGTACAGGTTGCGGCCAGGGCAGCGCTTGTCCGTCCAAGGGGACGACGAACTCGCTGTCCTGTCATCCGCATCGGTAATGGACTTGCCGAGCCACCGAAAACAGTTATTGCAAAACATCAAGGAAGGATTCATGGGCAAATCGATTTGTTTGCGAAAAGCCAAGATCAACCAACATCTGAAAATCGTCACTGTAACAGCCGACGGAGAACTGGGCCGCCGCATCCGTGACATGGGACTTATCCCCGGCACCGAATGCAAGGTCATCGGCAAAGCCCCTCTCAAGGACCCCGTAGCCTTACGCCTCAAAGACTTCACCCTCACGCTTCGCAACAGCGAAGCGGATCACGTCACCGTCATGGTGCAGGAGGACTAGGTCATGAGCCAATACATCATCGGCATCGCCGGTAACCCCAATTGCGGCAAGACCACAACCTTCAACGCTCTGACTGGCGCACACCAGCATGTGGCCAACTGGCCCGGCGTCACCGTGGAAAAGAAAATCGGCCATGTCACTCGAAACAGCGATGCCCTGGAAATTGTCGATCTGCCCGGCACGTACTCCCTGACCGCCTACACTCAGGAAGAATTGGTCGCCCGCAACTTCCTGGTCGACGAACGCCCGGAAGTGGTCATCGACGTCATGAACGCCGACGCCCTGGAACGTAATCTCTATCTGGCCGTCCAGATCATGGAACTGGGCGTTCCCCTGGTCCTTGGACTCAACATGATGGATGAGGTCCGCAATAACGGCAAATCCATCGACAGCGAAAAACTGGCCCATCTCTCCAACTGCGCGGTGGTAGAGACTGTCGCCCGCAGCAACAAAGGCACCGACACCCTGCTCCAGGCCGCCATCGACCTTGCAAAGACCAAGAATGGAAAATGGAGCCCCCTCAACATTTCCTACGGCCCCGACCTGGACCCGGTCCTCGACGAGATGGAAAAGATAATCATCAAAGCCGAATTCATGACCGACAGAGTCCCCCCCCGATGGACCGGCATCAAGTATCTGGAACGGGATGAGGACGTGATCATTAAAGGCCGCATGACCAACACCGCCCTTTCCGACCAGCTCGAAGCCATGTCCAAAGAAGTAGCCGAGCATACGGACAAAACCCTCAAGGCATTGCCGGACGCGCTCATCGCGGACCATCGCTACGGATTCATCGCAAGCATCATCAAGGACGTGGTTTCCTACCCGGTGCTCGACCAAGACCGCATTTCCCGCTCCGACCAGATGGATAAAGTCCTCACGCACACGGTGCTCGGCCCGCTCATCATGCTCAGCATCATCTATTTCATTTACAAAATCACCTTCACCGTAGGCGAAATCCCCATGGGATGGCTCGAAAGCCTCTTCGGTCTGATCGGCGATACCGCCTACTCGGCATTGCCTGATGGACATCTGCGCTCGTTGGTAGTCTCAGGCATCATCGACGGCGTGGGCGGCGTACTCGGCTTCGTGCCACTGATCATGTTCATGTTCCTGATGATTTCGGCCCTGGAGGACTCCGGCTATATCGCCCGTATGGCCTACATGCTCGACCGCGTGTTCAAGATATTCGGTCTGCACGGTACCAGCGTGCTGCCCTTTATCGTGTCCGGCGGCATCGCTGGCGGATGCGCGGTTCCGGGTGTCATGGCCGCAAGGACCCTGCGCAGCCCCAAGGAAAAACTGGCCACCCTGTTCGTGGCCCCATACATGACCTGCGGTGCCAAAGTGCCGGTCTTTCTGATGCTCACCGCTGCCTTTTTCCCGGCCCATTCGGCAATGGTCATGCTCTTCATCACTCTCGGAGCCTGGTGCATGGCCCTGATCGTGGCCCGTATCCTTCGCTCCACCGTCATCAAAGGGGCATCCACCCCATTCGTCATGGAACTGCCGCCCTACCGTATGCCCACGCTCAAAGGCGTGCTCATCCACACATGGGAACGCACCTGGGAATACGCCAAAAAGGCGGGTACCGTCATTCTTGGCATTTCCATCCTCATATGGGCCATGATGACCTTCCCGCAATTGCCGGAAGACCGCATTGCCCACTATGACCAACTCCGGGCGGCCACGCAGGCCGAGGAAGTCCTTACCACCATCGACAACACCCAGGCCGAGGAAGCCATTCGACATACCTATGCCGGACGTATCGGCACGGCCCTGGAACCCATATCGCAACTGGCGGGCTTCAACTGGCGCACCAATATCGCCCTGACCGGCGGGTTTGCTGCCAAGGAAGTCATCGTCTCCACCCTGGGTACCGCCTATTCCATGGGCGAAACAGACCCGGAAGAAACCGAACCTCTGGCACAACGCCTCCTGCGGGACCCGGAATTCACCGCCGCTTCTGCCGTTGCGCTGATTATCTTCACCATGCTCTACGCCCCGTGCTTCGTAACCGTGGTCACCATGGCCCGTGAATCCAGCTGGAGTTGGGCCGCCTTCAGCGTGGTCGGTTCCACCGGCCTGGCCTATCTCTTGGCTGTCATCGGCTTCAACGTGACCAAGGTATTCCTGTAAATCTGACTCGACAACAAAAAATACCATGTCGGCACTCCACGGCTTAATCTGGTAACAGTACCAGTAAATGTGAAGCTCAAAGGAGGCCGACATGGCGAGTATCAAGATATCATCAGCTTATCGGTTTGTGGAAGCATTTGTTGATCAGCGCATTTTCGTTGGCGTTGATGTTCACAAAAAGACATTCAGTGTTGCACTCTTACGACCAGACGGAATGATCAAAGATTGGTCTAGTCCCGCCGACGTGGCATCACTTACACAAATCCTTTCCTCACTCCCTGTTAACATCGGTGCAGTTTGTTACGAAGCTGGCCCGACAGGTTTTGGCCTTGCTCGAAGCCTCAAGGCTGCAGGTATTCGTGTGATTGTTGCCGCGCCCAGCCGAATACCACGCCCAGTAACCGCAACCAACAAGACAGACAGCCTCGATTGCCGAAAGTTGGCTGAACTTGCCGCAGCAGGACTGATCCGCCCAATTGCCATTCCTAGTGAAAGAGAAGAAGCTTTTCGGTCACTCCAACGTCGAAGACATCAACTCACCGACTCATTGCGTAAAGTAAAGCAGAGAATTCGCGCTTTGCTGTTATCTCTGAGCATTGCCGAACCCGTTGGGATCGACCATTGGAGCAAAATCGCTATTGCAGCTCTGGCTATACTGCCACTACCACCCGGAGCTGACGACACCCGAAATAGCTTACTCGAAGAATTGCATTATCTCATTTCCACACAGCGTCAGGTTGATCTTCGATTACGAGTCATTTCCCAGGAACAAGACGAGGCAAGACGCATTGCCACCATGAGGTCCGTTCCTGGAGTGGGTGAAGTCGTGGCAACCACCTTTGCGGCCGAGATATTCCGACCTGAACGATTCAACAATAGCAAGGAGGTTACGGCTTACTTGGGCCTTGCGCCTGTTGTGCGGCAAAGCGGATTGAGCAAAGGGAAAGGCCGCTTGCGCCCAGTTGGGCAACGGCGATTACGAAGTTTGCTCATTGAGGCGGCATGGATTTGGAAACAGAGAGACGAATGGGCGAGAGAATTTTACAACCGAATTTACAGCAAAAGCGGAGTTGCTCAAAAGGCGATAGCTGCTTTGGCTCGTAAACTGGCCGCGTTACTCTGGAAGCTTAGCTTACCTGTGGCGCAGTCGTAAACGGATCGCGAGCGGCCTTTGGTAGCCTAGACTACGAACAAAAAATGGCGATCCTAAATTGTTAATGTACCGAATCGGTACTTGGTGCCATAAAGCACGAATAAGAAAAGGAATACATTACTATTATGCTATAAGGCGAGGGTGGAGCCTAGCCTAATTACAGAAGGAATGAAGAGAAAAGGAAATTCTTGACATGGTGCCGCATAAGAAAGGCCCTGGCATAAAAAAGGGTGCGGATAACCGCACCCCCTTGAAATAAGACCATCTGGAATTATTAAACCATTCTATTGAGTTGCGTTCTTCCAAGCATACTCAAGGCAAGCTGTTTCTCGTCATTGAGACGATTGGCAACCGCCTGCTGCACCCGCCCTGTGGACGATCCAAACTGCCCCTTGCGGGTATCGTAGACCCCCTTGATGAGCCGGGCACCAAAATCCCCGTCCGAGCCAGTGCCCACAAACTGGTCGATCACCTTGCTGAAAATTCTGGCCGCCCCCGTGGAGCCGTGCTGTACGGAGGTACTCCACAACACTTCCCGCAAGGCAGGAGGCGCGCTGTCGAAATCAAGGCTGTGAATCGGCGTGCAAATATGACCCACCTGAGCCGGTAATCGGCGTCGAAATTTGACCCACCCCGGCAAGCCCCTCAAGGTCACGAGAAAATCGTGACGGGAGGGCCAGCGAGGAGATGCTGACGGTGGAAACAATTCGAAAGATTAAGGTGGCCCATGACCGGCATGAGACGCCGATCAGGCAGATATCCAAGAATTTAAACATGAGCCGGAATACGGTCCGCAAGGTGTTGCGCTCGGAGGAGACGCGCTTCGAGTACAAACGAGCGATCCAGCCCATGCCCAAACTTGGTGAATTCACGACCTGGCTGGAAAGCGAGTTGGAGCGGGATGTCGGGCTTCCACGCAAACATCGACGCACGATCAAGGTCTTGTTTGAGCAGCTTCAGGGGCAAGGTTACGAGGGAGGCTATGATGCTGTCCGGCGTCATGTCTCCCGCTGGCGCGAAGCCGAAGGGCACAGGGTGTCGCAAGCCTTTGTCCCGCTGACTTTCGCCTCTGGAGAGGCCTACCAGTTCGACTGGAGCCACGAGCAACTCGAAATTGACGGCATGCCAATGACGGTCAAGACCGCGCACATGCGATTGTGCCATAGCCGGATGGTCTTCTGCTTCGGTTACCCTCGAGAGACCCAGGAGATGGTATTCGACGCCCATCAGCGCGGCTTTGCCTTTTTCGGCGGATCTTGTGGCCGAGGTATTTACGACAACATGAAGACCGCAGTGAACAAAGTTCTACGCGGCAAGCAACGCGAACTCAATTCCCGCTTCGAGCAGATGTGCACTCATTACCTGGTGGACCCCACGCTGTGTACGCCTGCTGCTGGCTGGGAAAAAGGGCAGGTGGAAAATCAAGTCCATCTGGTACGTACTCGTTTTTTATCCGGCAGATGGCGTTTCGGGAGCCTTGAGGAGTACAACGCCTGGCTGCTGGAGCGAGCTATTGGTTGGGCCAAGACTCAGGCTCATCCGGAGATTACGGACAAGACGATCTGGGAGGTCTTCCTGCAGGAGCGTGAAAACCTAATCAAGCCCGCAGCCCCTTTCGATGGCTACCGTATTCAGGAATGCCGGGTTTCCTCCACATGTCTGGTGCGGTTTGATCACAACCGGTACAGCGTACCCTGCGAGGCGGCTGGACAGGCGGCGCAGATCAAGGCGTACGCCGACCACATCTCGGTGATTCGCGATGGCCGGGTGCTGGCCGTACATACCCGCCGATTCGGCAGAGAAAAGACTGTCTATGACCCGTGGCACTACGTGCCTGTCTTGGAGCGTAAGCCCGGAGCGCTCCGCAACGGCGCTCCCTTCCAGGACTGGAGGCTTCCTGCGCCGATGGAGCAAATCCGTCTGTCCCTGCGGCGGCATAAGGACTGGGACCGACAGTTTGCGGGTATCCTGACAGCGGTGCCCAGCCATGGACTCCAGGCAGTAACCGACGCCTGCCAGGCGGCCCTGGACCAGAACACGGTGAGTCGGGACGTGGTCCTTAACATCTTGAACCGCTCCCGTGATCAAAGGCCAACCCAAGAGGTTTGCGTCCCCGATCACCTCAGGATCAAATGCGAGCCTGTGGCCGACTGCGGACGTTATGACCAGCTATTGGAGGCGAGCCATGCTTCGCAATGACATCTTGGCTTTGCTCAAAGAGCTCAAGCTGCATGGCCTGCGCGGAGCTTACGACGAGATGCTTGAGCACGGTCGTCGATCCGGGGCCACTCTGGAACGGTTTCTGTTAGATCTGCTCAAGGCGGAACAGGCCGAGCGCCGCGTACGCAGCATCCGATACCGCCTGGGGATCGCCAGATTTCCCGTGAGCAAAGATCTGGACGGTTTCGACTTCCAGGACTCGCACGTCGGTGAGGCCAGGATCAGGGATCTATACCAGGGCGGCTTCATGGAGAGCTGGATCAATGTGGTCTTTGTAGGCGGCACGGGCACCGGAAAAACGCATTTAAGCATCGCCATCGGCTCCAATGCCGTGCGCAACGGCGCCCGAGTGCGCTTTTTCAATCTGGTGGACCTCGTCAACCAGCTCGAGCAGGAAAAGGCGGACGGCAAGGCCGGACGGCTGGCCGAGACTTTGGCGCGCTTCGACTTGGTCATCCTGGACGAACTCGGCTACCTGCCGTTTTCCAGGTCAGGAGGCCAGCTGCTCTTTTACCTGCTCTCAAAGCTCTACGAGAGGACCTCGGTGCTGATCACCACGAACCTGAGCTTCGGGGAGTGGTCACAGGTCTTTGGAGACGCCAAGATGACCACGGCCCTGTTGGACCGCGTCACACATCACTGCGAGATCATCGAAACAGGCAATGAAAGCTGGAGGCTGAAACAAGGCAGGGGACAGCACCAAGGGCAGGACGCATAAGCGTCGGCGGCAGGGTCGGGAATTCCGGTCGCCCTCCGGGCTCCCTCCATTCCCGACCCTGCCGCCGCCCCCGGAAAAGCCTCCCCCCAACACCCGAAAATCACGTTCGGGGTGGGTCAAATTTCGACGCCGATGATGGGTCAACTTTCAACGCCGATTGACAGCTTTCCCCTTGCTATCCTGCAAGGACGCCAAGGCCTGTAAATCAAACGTGGTCCCAATAGACATACGCATTCTCCGACGTCAAAATTTTGGCTTGAACGCAAGCCTCCGACGAGGACAAAGCAAAGGGCGTGCCTTTCGACACAACCTACTGTCTTTATGGATTAATAAAAAAAGGAAGCAAACCGTATATCCTGCTGGACGAACTCGATGAGTCGTCGATGACCGGCAGGAAAAGCAAAATCAGAGAGACTCGACCAGGGAGCGAAACGCCCTTCGGACGCCTCATGAAATACAGGGGTCACCGGTCGACCCTCGACGGCCTCGCACAGGAAACAATGCATGGTCACCCGGTAGCGGGTGTAACTGTAGCGAATGACCGTGACTTTCTCCAAGGGACGGACGCCCAGTTCGACCTCTTCCATAAATTCCCGCCGAAGAGTCTGCTCGGGGGTCTCCCCTTTTTCAATGCACCCACCCGGGAATTCCCAGAGGCCGGGCCAAACATCATCGGGCCGACGTTTCTGGACGAGCACTTTCCCTTCATGCACCAGAATACCCGTGACCATGTCGATACGGATCGGTTTCACCGCAGAAGGCAGGACCGGACGCTCGGCCACGGTCTCTCGCGCAAAGGCCGTACAATATTCCCGGACAGGACATCGGGCACACTCCGGCCGCCTGGAACAGACCAACGCCCCCAGCTCCATGATCGCCTGATTGAAATCGCCAGGCCGGTCCTTTGGCAGCAAGGTACGCACCCGCTCCTCGATTCCCCGCCTGACCGCAGCCTTCCCGACCGGCTCGGATACATCCCCAAGGCGAGAAAAAACCCTGAGAACATTGGCGTCAACGGCTGGCACGGGCTGACCAAAAGCGATGCTGGCTATGGCCCCGGCAGTATACTCCCCGACACCGGGCAGGGCTCGAATCTGCCGTACATCAGACGGAAACACTCCGCCGCATTCCTGTTCCAGAAGCACGGCGGCCCTACGGATATTCCGGGCACGGGAATAATAGCCAAGCCCCTCCCAGAGCTTGAGCACGTCCTCTTCCCCGGCTTGGGCAAGCGCCGACATATCCGGGAATTTCTTCATCCACCGGGCATGGTACTCGACCACGCGGTCCATCTGAGTCTGCTGGGCCATGATCTCGGAAATCCACACGGGATAGGGCTCCGGGTTTCGCCTCCATGGCAAATCCCGGCCAAACTCGTCATACCAGCCCAGCAATTGTTTCGTGAAATGATTCCCGTTCATGACGGGACAGGCTTACCCGCCCTTGGCCTGGTTGGCAACCGCTTCGGCAGCCCGGGCTGCGGCCTCGGGATCACCGAGGTAGTAATGTCGAAGGGGCTTCAATGCGTCATCGAGCTCGTAAACCAACGGTAACCCGGTGGGGATATTGAGCTTGGTGATCGCCTCATCAGACATGCCGTCAAGGTATTTGACCAGGCCACGCAGGGAATTACCATGGGCCACAATAAGCACCCGCTTGCCGGCCTTGATCTGCGGCACGACCGCATCGAACCAGTAGGGCATGGTGCGGTCGATAGTGGTCTTGAGGCTCTCGCAACGAGGAAGTTCCGCCGGGGACAAATCCGCATACCGAGGGTCATGTCCGGGAAATCGCTCGTCTTCCGGCGTCAATTCCGGCGGCGGAATGTCAAAGCTGCGCCGCCAGACAAAGACCTGCTCGTCACCGTACTTCTGCGCGGTCTCGGCCTTGTTGAGTCCTTGCAATGCGCCATAATGCCGTTCATTAAGCCGCCAGGTCCGGGAGACCGGAAGCCACATGAGGTCCAACTCATCCAAAACAAGCCAAAGCGTGCGGATGGCCCGCTTCAATACCGACGTGTGCGCAATATCAAAAGAAAACCCGCCATCGACCAGAAGACGAGCGCCGGATTTGGCCTCGTCCACACCCTGCCCGGTCAGGTCCACGTCGGTCCAACCGGTGAACCGGTTCTCCAGATTCCATTCACTCTGCCCATGCCGAATCAAGACCAATGTATGCATAACGCCTCCGAAGGGTATCGCAATCAATACCCCGGAGTATTACCTGCAATACAGGCCAATGTGAAGAAGGCCGGTATGATAATCAGTACCGTTTGGGTGCCGAGCCGCGAATCTCTTCATCCAGTTGATCAAAAAGTTCACGTTTCCGCTTGTCAAAGGTAAGCGCGCTCTTGATGGAGGCAAAGGCAATGGACAGAACACTCAGGATAATCACCAATCCCTTGGCAACTTCCCACCGCTGTTCCCGAAATGTGTCAACGACCCAGTTGCCCTGGACGTCCTGAGTAAAATAGATAAGCGCGGGCACGGCCACCAATGCCAGGCCGAGGCTAACCAGCTCCAGCCAAATGAAATTACGGCCCAACATAAGGACAAACAGCGTACTGTCTCTGATAATTCGAAGGGTCACCAGTCGTCCCTGCAAGGTGTCGATTCTATCCTCGACCTCTTCCAGAAAAACCAGAGCCTTTCGGAAATTGTCGGCGTCTTTCAGATTCTGTGTCTTGATCCAGTTGATCTTGTCCACGCAAAAATTGAAATCCTTGTTAAATTCCAACAATAACTTGGGAAATGGAAACCAAGCCGCTTCTTTCTGGACGTTCCGAATCCGGTCCGATTGATATTCCAGATTAGTGGTTATGCGCTGAATTTCCCGCTTGACCTCATTATCAAGATCCGACTTGAATTTCAGAGCCCCTTTGGACAGCAGACGGAATGCGACATAATTGTTGGTTTCGCCAAGCGTTTTGAGCCGCTCCAACTCTTCATTGGCAGACTCGAAATAGTCATGATTTTCATTGAACCGCTGACCGATATCATGAATCAGCGTCTCCACCTGTGTACGCGCCTCATCCATCTCCTCCGAAGCCATGGCCCACAGCTCCCACAAGGAACGCATGAGCTGCACCCGTCCCCGATCGAGTTCCGGGTCCAGAAGGATACGATTAAAAATGTGCGGATCACGCCTGATGAGATCGGAAAGCAGGTCCATGGCCTGTCCAGTGAAGCCCATCTTCACCATGCACACGGCCTGCCGATATACCGGATCAATCCAGGTCGGCGAAAAAGTATTGACCCGTTTGTAGGTGTTGATGGCTTCTTTCAAGCTGCCGCCAACTTCTTGTAACCGTGCCTGCAAATAAGAAAAATAGCCCTGCTGCAATGGCGTGTAGCTCATGCGTTCCGCTTCCTGCCAATGGAAAATGGCCTGGTTCAGATCACCACTTTCCAGATGCCAGAACCCCCACAGGGAATGCGGCTGGTAGCTACGGGGATATTTCAATTGAGCGGACTTGATGAGTTCTTCGGCGGCTGCCAGATCGTCGGCCTCAATACAATTCAAGGCATCCCAGACAAATCCCCCTTCGACCGGGGCCAGTTGGCGGAAACCGTCTGTCCACTCCTTGCTGCGACTGCGCCAGACAAGCTTGAGCATTCTAATCTGAGACGCGACATTGATCTCGAAAAGAGCTCGGGCGATAAGGCTCTCAAAATTGCTCTTCCTGTCCATGATTTCCAGGATGGTTGACGCAAAGTCTTCGGAGGACACCTCCTCACCAAGAGCACTCAAGCCTTTATTATAACTTTTGATATCTGTTTTGGCCAGGAGATGCCAGACCTGCGGATGAATCGTGGCCAACTTTCTGGAAGGACAATTCTTGGGCTCATGATTCTTTTGACCGCAATAAAAGCATTCGGTCCCTTCGACGCCAAGGAGAACATTGGGTAAAATGACCTCCATGGTGCCGTGTTCCATAAGTTCTCCCCCTTCCCTCTGGGCAATGGTGCACCAGGAATCAAGAGAAAGAGCATCAGTACCGTACCGGGCTTCATTTACCCTGAACCACTTGGAAAGCAGAAAACCGTCCATGAACCGAACATGGGGAAAATCCGGAGCCAGCCGATTCCAGTCGAGCCCAACTTTCTTGGGCAGATCGCCCGTGAACTGAAGTTTCTCCTAGGACACCGCCGCCATGACCACCGGCCAACCCTCTTTCTCCGGGTCCTCATGCACCTCGCGGATAAGCGTCAATATCTCATTACAAAAATTCTTGAGCAGTTGAAAATTGTCCAGAGGGAAAAATATGACGCCTTCCTTGACGTCCGACACATATTTCAACCCCAGGCGCTGGACGAGTCCCAGGATATCACCAGAAAAATCACGCCATCCCACAATACTTTCGCGATCCGACATCTTGCCCAAAGGCTTGATGATAAAGTACCATTTGCGGACGGTTTCGTAGTCCAGCCCCTGATCCACCTGGAGCGTGAGCCAATCCACAGGAGCCAACCCTTCCACGTTGCCGAGGGTCGCACAGCTCAACCCGAGAACTTCGTTGACGCGATCCTTGAGCTTGGGATGGATGAGAACCTCAAAATCATCCGACACCCAGAATCCTGTCTATCCAATTCCGCTGACAGGGATACGGAAAACTCCATTTCATATCCGACCAGGAATGTCAGCGGCACCGCCTGACACAATACGGGCATGGGATTGACCCGAGCCCAAATCTGTAGGCGGGCCAAAGCGCGGAACAACTCTGAAGTATTGCAAAACCAGAGAGCCTGTCCGTCATCCTCCGCCAGAAGCAACGAACCATATTCACGCAACGTGTTGTCCACGGCATTGTGGAGATTTCCCTTCCAGGAAACCCAAACGCCGAAACCGGACGCGACCATACGCGACTGCTCTATGTCGGGAAGTCTTTCTATGAGTTTGGCAATGGCTGACACACAATACCCCAAATCCGTTCCATTCCGGCATGATCCCGAAACGATTGGACGGTTTTCGCTACGTACACCTGTCAGCTAACGCAGTGTATTCAAGGGAATTCTTTTCCCCTCTCGCACCATGCAAAACAGGTTCCAAACCCGTTTTGCCTCATCGCTTTTTCCTCTTTTTTCGCACCCTTGCGTATAAATCTCAACCTTTCGGCCCAAAGCAGCCATGGCATCCGAAGCCTGGCGGGTGTCAAGTTTCCCACATTGCAGGATTTTCACCAGAGCATGAATACGGTACCGATCGGCACACGGCACACAGTTGGACAACTGATCCGTTCTGCCGCCATGCTTTATCGTCAGGTTCTCAGCGACCAGCCCCACCGGATAATGAAGACAGGCCCTGAGCCACATGTCATAATCCTCGCACGACGGCATACTCACGTCGAACGGTCCGATCCGTTCCCATGCCGCCCGCGTAAACATGGTGCAGGATGGGCTGATGAGGCACATTTCCAGTGCTTCCTGAAAAAACCATCCTTCCGGCTTGCCATACTTGTTTTTCTGGTTGACCCGTTTGCCTCCCCGCATCCATATCTCATCGGTCTGGCAGATAGCATAGTCATGCTCACGCATGTAGGCCAATTGCTTCTCCAATTTTTTCGGCAACCACTCGTCATCGGAATCCAGCAAGGCCATCACCTCGCCGGAGCAACGGCTGGCCCCCGTGTTCCTGGCTGCGGAAACCCCTTGATTCTCTTGATAAACATACAAAATTCTGGAATCTTCATACCGTTTCAGGACACGAACGGTGTCGTCGATGGACCCGTCGTCCACGATGACCAACTCCCAATGTCGATAGGTCTGGGCAAAAACAGAATCCAGAGCGGCCCCGAGGAACTCCGCCCGATTGAAGGTGGGCAATATGATGGAAACAAGTGTATCATCCATAAATATAAGGCCTTGCTTTCGTTTACATGAACTGTCATGTTATCAATTCAACATAGTCAGAGCTTACACGATATGAAAATATTTCAAGTCATCAATGTCCGCTGGTTCAACGCCACAGCATGGTACGCCATCACCTTGAGTCAGCTTCTGGCCGAGGCGGGGCACGATGTCGTTGTCCTGACCCTGAAAGGCACCGATGCGGAAAAAATGGCACAGGATAGGGGGCTGAATACCGTCGCTGTGGACCTGAATACCACCAACCCCATCCGCTTCATCCGTGCCACTGGTCATATCATACAACTTCTCAGGAAGCACCGTCCGGATATCGTCAATTGCCATCGGGGCGAAGGCTTTTTCCTATGGGGCCTGCTCAAGCTTCTTGGCTTCCCCTTCAAGCTGGTGCGCACCCGCGGCGACCAACGTCCGCCCCGCAATGATATTTTCAACCGCGCGCTTCATGCCAAAGTGGCGGATGCCGTGGTGGTGACCAATCGTTTCATGGCGGACCACTTCCTCAAACACATGCACACTCCGGGCATGGGTCTCTGGCTCATCCATGGTGGTGTAGACACGGAATATTTCGCCTTTGATCTAGCTGGACGCGAGAGGGTTCGCAAAGAATTCGATCTTGCCCCGGACGATCTGGTAGTCGGCCTGCTGGGCCGTTTCGACCGCGTAAAGGGCCACAGAGAAACCATCCGGGCCGTGGCCAAACTGCACCAACAGGGATTCAGCAACATTCGTCTCTTTCTCATCGGCTTCGACACCGCCATGACCCGCTCGGAAATCGAAGCCGACATCAACGCCTCGGGCATCAACGACATCACCCGCATCAGCGGCAAACGCTCTGATGTCAACGCTTGCATCTCCGCCCTGGACATCGGCGTGGTCGCCTCTCTCTGGTCCGAGACCATTGCCCGCTCTGCCTTGGAAATAATGGCCGTCGGACGCCCGCTGGTTTCCACCAACGTAGGCGTCATGCCCGATCTGGTCCGCCCTCCCGTCCTGGTACCTCCGGGCGACTCGGACGCCCTGGCCTCGGCCATCGCCAAATTAACGGAAGAAACAGTGCGCAACGAAGTGCTGGCCCGACAAAAAAATACCATGTCCCAACTCACGCTGGAAGAGTTTCTCAAGCGAAGCCTAAACCTCTACCACAGCCTGTTGGACGAACACTAATTCCCAAATAATCTGCTGGTTTTGTTAATCTTGTCCGCCACGGCCAGGATGGTCAAGGCATAGCTTCTGGAATGATTGTAACGGTAGATAACCTTGAGCTTCCCCTCTCGGTCAAGCCTGGACTTCCACCCATGCCGCTTGACGAAATTGGCCATGCTATGCAGGGCATCCGTGGTATCGAAGAGATCAATCCGTCCATCGCCATTTCCATCCACCCCATAATGAATGGCACTGGAGGGAATGAACTGGCACAGACCGATGGCACCATAAACGGAACTGGGAATATTCAAGGGGTCCTGCCCGTTCCTGCGGGCGTAGATGATGAGTGACTTGAGCTCTTCGTATCCCCAACTGCCCTTTTGCTGCGTCCGCCGATTCAACCATCGCAAATTCTCGTCGGAAAGATCGCTACAGTCGATATACGGTCGAATTCGCTCGAAATCACAACCCAAAGCCATACTGGCCAAAATCGTCAATGCGTTATGGCTGCCAACCTGAGTGCCGAGCTTGGTCTCCACAAGCATAAGCGCGGTAAGCACCTCGCCGGGCACTCCAAATTTTTTCTCAATGACCGCGAACTCCCCGGAATATTCACGAAAAAAGGCATATGCTCCGGCAATCAATATGGGGTTGAGATATCGACTCATGACCGCAAACTCTGGGGGAGGGGTAGGCTTGCGTGCCGACAGCCGGGTATCAAGTAGCACATTCATCTTGCGAGCCATAATCTTGGGATCGAACCTGAGGCTCTTCCGACCAAACAAAGAATCGATGTATTTTCGGTCAAAACCATCGGCTACCAGATGATCGACAAGGGGCTGCCACTCATTGCTTCCGGCCAAGGCCGGCGATACCAAACCCAAAAACAAAACGGCGGCCAACGAAAAAACGATGGCCGCGCGTTGCATGCGCTGTGTTGCGTATCGGTCAGATCCTGTCCATGGGAACAAACCCCATTTCCTCCTCGAAATCCTCATCCATCGCGGGTGCGAATTTCTTGAGATCATACTCCTGCCCGCAGGAAGGACATCGAAGGATCACTTCGCGACAACCGCGGTAGGCGGTCAGGTCCAGGCCGCACTTTTCACAGTGCATGCCCTTGGCCTGCCAGGACCGTTTCTTGCCAAACATACCGACTACTTGGCTTCCTTCAACCCGAGATTTTTTTCACCCATGGCGACGTACAAGGTAGAAATGGCCGTTCCGTAGTCAGCCAGGGACTGGGAAAGCTGCGCTTCACTTTCGGTGAGACGGGCCTGGGCATTCAACACATCGGTGTTGGTACCAACCTGGGCCTGATAACGAGCCACGGCCATACGGTACGCCTCGGTAGCGGCTTCCACCGACTTCCGGGCCACGACGATACGGTCAGCGGCCACCTTGATGTTAAGCAATGCCTGCTTGACCTCAAACCCGGCGTTGAGGCGTGTATTTTCCAACTCCGCCTCTATTTGCTTCACATTCTCCACGTACTTCTTGTAGTCGTAGTAATCCTCGCCCCACTGGAAGATCGACATGGAAGCCGTCACTCCAGCAGTCCAATATTCCTTGACGCGATAAGAATACCCTTCGCTCCCGCCGCGACTCATGCCCGGATCAGTGCCCTTGTTGTAGTAATTCCAGTCCGCGTCCACTTGAGGATAAAAGCTGCTGGCAGCCTTGGAGGCGTCCTTTTCGGCGATTTCGACGCTCTTCTTGCCGATGACCAAGTCGGGACGACCCGCATAGGCTCGGTTCAGACAATCCTTCAGATTCAGATCAAAGGGAAAGTCCTGAAGTTCGCCTACGTAGTCGACCTTGGTCTCCAAAGGAATATTGAGCAACGTATTGAGCTGCGTTTCCTGAATGGACACCTGGTTCTGGGAATTCAGCAAGCCCTGCTTGGCCGTTGCCAAGTCGACTTCCGCATCCAGGACTTCCGCCTTGGGCCGAAGCCCCACATCGTAGAAAGCGGTGATGACCTTGAGCTGGGATTCGAGACGGGCCACGGAATCTTCGGCACTCTTGACGTCCATACGGGCCTTGAGCAGGGACAGGAAATTCGACTGTACGCTGGAGATGAGCGACAACTCCACATTGGTCAGGGAAGCCTCTGTGGACTCCTCGGTCAACTTGGCCTTCTGCCATGTGGCCAGCAGATTGAAGCCATGAAACACAGGCTGACTGATGTTTACCGAAGTCGCCCATTCACTATAGTGACCGCCGTAGGTAGACTTACGGCCATAGTTGGTCCACCCGTAAGAGCCACTCACGGAAGGCAGAAAGCTGCCAACAGAGGAACGGGTTCCAAACTGGCTCCCCTTGAGCTGGGCCCGAATGGCTGTCATGCTCGGATTGAGTTCCAAGGCCCTCTTAACGCATCGCTCCATGTCAAAAGATCCGGAGATATCCTGGGCAGCCACTTCGGCAGCCGTTCCGGGAGCGGGATCGGCATCCACGGCGGCAGAAAGACCCGCAAGGGCCAAAACAGCCATGGCAACGATGGCCACAGACAACATCCATTTAAGGCGCATAAGTAGTATCCTGCTTAATATTTCAAACATTTTTGTTGAACTTGCAACAAATTAACATATGGTACATAGCAATTCTCGGCCCGGGCTGCAACCACAAATACGGTGAATCATTTACGTAATACAGCACAATCAGAAGGATCGCCCTGCAATTTATCCAAAGTATGCTTCAACGTGGGCAACAGGGGCTCAAGACACTCCGCAACAGCCCTGGGACTGCCCGGCATGTTGACGATAACCGTTTGGCCGAGCGTTCCGGCCACAGCCCGCGATATGGCCCCGTGCGGTGTTTTTTTCAGACTGGCAGCGGTCATGGCCCGCTCGTACCCGGGAAGTCGTTTCTCAATGACGGCCAGGGTGGCCTCGGGGGTGATGTCCCGCGGTCCCACGCCGGTCCCACCAGTGGTCAGGATCAGATCGAATCCCTGCACCAGCGCGAGATCAGACAACAATCCCTTGAGTTGCACCGATTCGTCGGGAATGATGAATCCCTGCACAAAAGCCAGATCAAGGACCTCGGCAACCAAATCCCCGACCAGAGGCCCTGATTCATCTGTCCGCTTGCCTGCTGCGCCCTTGTCGCTCAAGGTAATCCAGGCTAGGGAAAAGCCTTTCCGGGAAACGGTGCACTGCCACTGGCCGCATTCGGCGTCGGTCAACGCCTTGAGCAGATACAACCGCCCCGAAGCCTGCTTCGCTCTTCCGGGCAGCCAACCTACGGAAACGACGGCGAATTCCACACCATCACCTTCGAGATGATCCCCCACCCGCAGCGATGGCATGGCAAATTGCGTGGTAACCCAATCGGCAGAGAGGGTGTCACCCGCCGCACAAAAATGAACGTACTGCCTTTTTTTGATCGTTCCCCCAAAAGCCAGGGGGACCTTGCACAGAGTCATCGTCACTCCTTGATTGTCAGGCTAACAGAACAGCCAGAATGCCCGCCACGAAAACACCGCCGAATGTCCCCGCCCCGCCGATGGATACCAGGGGAGAGCCGATACTATTGCGTATACGCGGAGTCAAAAGCGGCACCAGATTGCCGCCAATGAGCGTCCCAAGCGTCCCGGCCACATAGGCTGCCACGGGACGGAACGGCTCGGGCACAAAGAAATAGACTGCAAAAAAAGTCCATCAATCCTGGCAAGATCAGGGGCACACGCAATCCAGTCAGAGGATCGGCCTTGGCCATGGCATAGCAGCCCCCGGCAACCATGACCAGCGTGAAACCTATCCAGGGGTACACGCCCTCGGCCTTTCCGCTCACATGCAGGCTGACAAGAAAGGTCAGGCTGAGCAATACAGGCATGACACAACCGCCAAAATTTCACGGCGATCACCTGCTTTTTCAATTCATTGGCGGGCTCTTCCTCAATCTGCACGGGACGGCCGGAGCCATCCACCGTAAAATGCATGGTCCGCCCGCCGGGCAACCATTACCAGTCGGTCACTAGTGAATACCGGCAGATTCCACCGTCCGTCCGAGCAAAATGGCAATGAGCATCAAAAGACCCTGGACCGGTGTCAGTCCGAGTTTTGAAAAGGCCTCGGTCACCAGGGAAACCGGCAGAAAAATAAAAAGAAAAAAACAACGCCACCAACAACAGGAGTGCCGCGAAAACACCGCCGGAAAACTGAAAATACGGATAATTCATACTGCTCACTTCGCCTTGCACGCCTAAAGCGGGTTGCTTTTTCTTATATCCCGGAACTATACTCCGAAGCGCGTCATGTGCCGTTGGGATGTAACCTAACTCAAATACGAAGTAAATCACAGGACCAGCGAGGCTTTGATGAAAGGTATAATCCTGGCAGGCGGTTCCGGCACGCGCCTGCACCCCCTGACCCGCGTCGTGAGCAAGCAACTGCTGCCCGTCTACGACAAGCCCATGATCTACTATCCCCTGTTCAACCCTCATGCTGGCCAGACATCCGGGATATTCTCATCATATCCACACCACACGATCTGCCCCGGTTCGAAGAACTGCTCGGCGACGGCTCGCAACTCGGAATCAACCTGACCTACAAAGTGCAGCCCAAGCCGGAGGGATTGGCCCAGGCCTTCCTCATCGGCGAGGATTTCATCGGCAACGACACAGTCAGTCTGGTACTCGGCGACAACATCTATTACGGACACGGGCCTCGGCTCCATCCTGAAAACAGCAGGCAGCCTGACCAAAGGGGGGCCTCGTCTTCGCCTATCTGGTCAAAGACCCGAAACGGTATGGCGTGGTTGAATTCGACAAGAAACTACCGAGCCCTTTCCATTGAAGAAAAACCGGAAAACCCGAAATCGAAATACGCAATCACCGGCCTGTACTTCTACGACAACGACGTCATCGAAATGGCGAAATCCCTGACTCCATCTCCTCGCGGCGAATTGGAGATCACGGACATCAATAAACTCTATTTGAAACAAGGGGATTTGGAAGTCCAAACTCTCGGCCGTGGATACGCCTGGCTCGACATGGGCACCCACGAGGTCCCTGCACGGAGCCGCCAGTTTTCGTGCGCGCGGTTCAGGAAAGACAGGGATACGTCATTTCCAGCCCGGAAGAAATCGCCTACCGCATGGGGTTTCATAGGCGGCGAGCAAACTCAAGAAACTCGCCTGTGAAATGAGCAAAAAACAGCTACGGCCAATACCTGCTGGACGTGGTCCCTCGAAGGCCAGGCCGGAAGCTGCGCGGTATAGACCACAAAAAAAGACCACACTTCCCAGAGGAAGGGGGGGCCTTTTCAGGAAATTCAATACGCGGGGCCATGGCTCCGCGTTTTCATTTTCTAGTGATGATCCTCGTTCATGGCCTCTTTTACTCGGATGCAGCCGATGACCACGATCCATGCGAGATAGATGGAAGATCAAAGACACACCGACAAAGCCGGGGCCGGAGCTATGCGCCATTCCAGAAAGCAGTTCACCAATCATGTTATCCTCCTAACTCAACCCATTATTGGCTTAAAAAGCTTTTCTTTCTTTGTCTGTTGCACAGGAAAATGTCAACCCCCTCGGCCATAAATCCATCTTCACCACATGAAAGACTTTGCCAAGAGCCTTGTCAGAACCAAGCAATTTGCCTATACTAATCAATGGAGTTTTTTCTAACATCACAATACAGCACGCAAGCGGTACACCATGGGCCTTTTCAATTTCATAACCGATCTCTTTTCCTCGTCCGGCAAGGACAAATCGAAAAAGGGAAAAAAAGCTCCCGCCAAAAAATCGAAGGGGAAACCTTCCTCACTACCTTCGTCCTCCCCCAAAGTACCCGCCAAAAAAAAGGCGACCAAGCAGTCCCCATCCAAGAACCTCGGGACTCAGCCTCACCGGCAAAAGCCCAAAAAAACGCAAAAAAGTCAACGCAGATATCAGCCGACCCCATCGATGCGGAAAGCTCTGGGATTCAGCATCTCGCTGAAAGGAGAGGACGAACGAGCCAAAAAACGCCAGGCCATCCGCATTAAGGTGAAGGGGCTGACCGTCCTGGTCAAACGACTGGGAAAGAAATATCCGGTCACGGGACATCAGCGCCACCGGCCTGGGATTCGACTTTGAAAAACCCCGCATCAAGGGAGGGATCAAACTGGAGGATGGATCTCTTCCTCAACGGCGAGACCAAAGCCCACCGGTCTGGTAGGAAAAGTCATGCGCCACGAACGGGGCTCGGTGGGATGCATCTTCGAAGAACTGGACCGCGCTCAGGACGACGCGGTGCACGCCGTGGTCCTGCTCGGCCAGAAGCAACAAGCAGAACGCAAGAAGGCCCAAAAAAGACCGAAATTTCAAACTCCCGGAATAAGGCTAGGACCTTGGCCTTCAATTCCTCGATGTAGCGCTCCAAATCATTGGGCTGACCCGGCTTGTGGTCCCTCCGGGTACAAGAGCGCAGTCATGAAAAACACACTGCCGATGCGCAAGGCCGTTCCGGCACTCATGGAAAACTGATCCAACTGCCGGGCAATATCTCCGCCCAATCCGCCTCCGACCGCATCCGCCAATTCCTGTGCCTTCTCTCCAAGCGCAGCCAAAAGCTGAGCCTTTTTTTTCCAGTTTTGGCCTGAAACGCCAACTGGCCTTCGGACTCAACAACGGCATCCCCTTCCGCTTCCAGGCGACGCACCGTGGCGGCTGTCTGTTCCAACAACGCTATCAAAATCGACAAGTGCTTGATTTGCCATATTCTCTCCAGGTTTTCAGCCACTCTACCCACGTCCACGAGAGAAAACAAGGACGGACCGCCGCGGACACTTCACCGCAACCCATCATCCGTCAGGCAGCAAAAGATACAATCACAGCGAACCACAAAGCTTGTAGTAGGTATTGCACTCGTGCTTGTTTGACGAAACGGGCATTGCTCCCGCCGAAACCACTTGCGTCGGGGACACCAGAATGATCCCTTGAAACGGTTCGTTGCACCCCTGCCGGGTGAGCATCCTCCGCCTGTGCTCACCCAAATGAATGACCTGATCCTCGGTTCTGACCTGCCAGACCGTCATGGTGTCACCTCCTGCTCATCTCCTCGTCAATGCACGATACAATCTCCTTGAAACGTCGATATTCTCACTTTCTTCCGGTTGAGGAAAACCTTTCAATTTACATGCCACGACACCGCATTTCCCAGCCGTTTCTCCGCTTCCAGGGCTGGACAATCGGCGCAATTGGTTTTACTCAATCACTGCTTTTGTAAACGCGGACAACATGAGGAGTCGGAGTTGACCATTCTATCCGCCAGCCTGGGCCCTGACACGGTATCGAATCATCGAGGAAGTACCCCGTGAGCTGCTATCCCAGATACCTGAAAAAGTTGAAAAAATTCTGCTTTGTGGACATTTGATGCCACCGCAGATGAACGCGCCTTCGGCTGGACCCAACATCGATGATATGCTGGACATGAAACTGGACCGCAGTCCCCCACCGGAAAAGGCGGAATATTTCACCTTCAAACTCCGCCTCGATACCCGGCGTATCTCGCCCGCAGTGCTCAAAAAACACTACACCATCGCCCTGAACAAAGAGCTGGAAACACAACAAGGAACAAGGAAAGAACTTTCGTGTCCCGCGACCGCAAGCGCGAGGTCAAGGAACAGGTCACACTCCGCTTGCGCGCCCGCTCCCTGCCCATCCCGGCGGTGTTCGATGTCATCTGGAACCCGACTGCCAACCGGATATATCTGGACACGACCAATCCCAAGATGCGCGCCCTGTTCGAGGACTACTTCACCCTTACCTTCGATCTCCATCTCGAACCGCTGACCTCGTTCTTCATGGCCATGGACATCCTCGGCGAGAAGGCTGCGCCCCCGGTTGGAAAAATCTCGACCCCCACCATTTTCGTATAAGGAAACAGCATGGACCTCTCACTTGTCGAACGCGAAAACACCCTGCTCGGCCAGGATTTCCTGACTTGGCTCTGGTACAAGGACCGACAGCGAAAACGTGCTGTTCTCACTCAAGGACAAACGCACCTTTACCTTGCAAATGGAAACAAAAGATCTCGGTCCAGGGAGGCGAGGGGCGAGACCAAGGCCACCACCACGGTTTCCAGCCCGGGCAACGAAATGAGCGAAGCCAGAACCGGCCTGCCTGCACGGCAAGAAGGTCAACAAGGCGCAAACTCCTGTTCGCCATGGACCAAGACAAACTGGCTGGTTCAGATCAGCGCCGCGGACTTCGGCCTCTCCGGTCTCAAGACGCCCAAGATAGCCACCAAGGATGACGAGGGCGATGACCCGGATGCCAAATTCCTGGAAAAAAATATTTCTCATCGAACGCTGCCTGGAAATGCTCGACGTGGTCTACACCCAGTTTCCTGACGCTCCGCATGAGCAAGGACTGGAAAGAAGAGGCCGCCAATGTCAAGCTCTGGATCAACGGCTAGGCGGCCCTTCCCCATGCCGTCCCCCCGTCCGCATTGCCTGCTTCGGCGGACAGCCTGACCGAGGGGTACGGCCTCGCTCCCGACGAAGCCCTGCCAGTGGTTGCTGGAAAGGACTCCTGGCAGAGGAAGGCATTGCGGCCCGTTGCCTCAACTTCGGGGTGTCGGGGGATACCGCCGGAGACGGGTCTGGCTCGGCTTGATGCCGTGCTCGACGCCGATCCCGACGCAGTCATCGTGGAGTTCGGGGGCCAACGACTGCTTTGTGGGCGAATCGGTGGAAGACGTTGACCGCCAACCTTTCCGGGCCATCATCCAACCATTCAAAGCCGGGAAACATCCCCCTCCTTATGGTAGGCATCACGGCGCTGACCAACCTGGGACGATGGATACAAAGCCCGGTTCGACCCTCTGTTTTGCGGCACTGGCCAAAACAATATGCCGTTCCCCTGTTCCCGGACATCCTGGCCTGTTTACTTCGGTGATATGTCCGCTGACCCTCATGGACGGCATGCACCCCAACGCGCAGGGCGTTGAAGCCATCGTACGGGGATTGCTGCCGCAAGTGACGACATTGGCGAAAACAATCGACCGCTAGTCCCCCGTCCCCGCCCTCATATATCTTCTTCCGCATCCGATGGACCACCACGCCCAAGCCCACCCCGGCCACACCGAGCACCACGGCCGCCTCGATCGAGGTACGTCCCGTGATCCCGGAATGAAGCAGGTTGCCCTCCCGAGGCCAGAAAAAGCGTCCTCGGGCAACATGGTAGCCCAGGTCAACAGGGCGTAGGGTAGAAATCGAACCTCGGTCACACCGAGCAAATAGCTGGTCACCGGAAAACGGCAGCACCGGAATGATCCGGCTAAAGGAAATTACGTACAGAGGATGGGACCGACTGAGACGCTGCATCTGCCGGAATACGGGATGATCCCGCGAATTTAGCCTTGATCCGTTCCCGCACACCGTAGCGGGCGGTGAAGAACGCACCCACGGCACCAAGAGTCATGGCCAGGGAGGCATACGCCGTGCCCAGCTTCCAGCCAAACAACGCCCCGGCAGCCACGGAAAAGAGCACCTGGGGGACCCAGTGTCATGGTCAAGACCGCGTTGATGATGATAAAAACCACCGGAGCCAGGCGGCCTTGTTCGGCCACGAACGCGGACACACGGGACATGTACCGTCCGCCCCAATGCTCCAGGACCAATACGACAACGCGCCCAATGCCCCGAGCACTGCCACTCCCCTGAGAATGGCTTTCCAGGGGAGATGACGCCTTGTTTCTAAATATTTCATAGCCCGGATTCTCTCACAGCCAACCCTTGTAATCAGCCCTTTTTATGCCATAGCCTATCGCCCGGGTTCGATGCCCCCGTTTCCCGTCTTGTACGGACTAATCGGGGAAAATTGAAGAGGGAAATCAAAAACGAAAGGAACGTTCATGCGATACAAGCTGCAAATGATGGATACCGACTTCGGGGTGGGCATGTTCGCCGCTTTGCCCGAGCCGAAACCTGAGCTTCAACGAGATGATCGATCATCTCCGCAAATATCCCTTTGACGACTACATGCACCAATTCGTGCTCCAGGGATTCAAGGACTTCCGTACCCGCAAGCTGGAAAAAACTCGTCCCGGGAAAGTCATGAAGGACAGGGGGGCATCCGATCCGATCCTGACCGCCGTCATCTACGAAGCCTGTCTCTTACCATGAACGGCAACGTCCCGCTCCTGCCGCTTTTCGACGGTCTGGACCCGGCAACCCTGCTTGATTATACCCCGGCCATCCACATTCGCTCCCGCCTGCTTTCCGATCAGGCAAACCAGACTCGATGGATACGCCTGTTCGGTGACAACATATTCACCCTGGCCCCCCTGCCCCACCCGGATGACACCGGGCTGGAGCCAATCTTTTCCGACGACGAACTCACCCTGCCCGCCCCGATTTCCCTGGCCCAAAATCCGTACGGAGCTTGAAGGCAAACTACCGCCGCCCGAACCGCGCCGCCCCCTTGAGGAGACCCTTGACCACGCCTTCCGAGTGCTGGACAAGGCAGACGCCCTTCCTCGGCCCGGTCATGGAACAACAAGGCCTCTCTTTCGCCCATTGCCAGGTCTACGCCACTGGATGCCCAAGGACGCGCACCACAAACGGGACGCCTCTCCAACGCTCTGGAAGGCATCCAGACGAGTTATGGCCGGGGGACTGTCCCGCGCCCCAGGCCGACACCTCCTGCGCCATGGAAATGGCGGGAGCGCTTCTCCTCCTATGCCTCTTTCGGGCAAAAAGGGCGTGCTCGGCTATGAAACAGGAATATCCCCTCACCCATGCCGCCTTTGACGAACTGGGACGCGGAAAGCCGTCGACCCGCACAAAGTCAGGCTGGAAGTCCCCTATGCCGGGCAAAAATTGCACTGGTTCGAAGGGCATGGACCAGACGGCAAAGACGACCTGAAAACCCGTGCTCATACCGGCCCAATTCGTATTCCTGTTCTGCAACCTGGACGAACAGAACCTTTTCTCGGCTCTGGGGTCCACGGGCCTGGCCTCGGGCAACACCATGGCCGAGGCCAAGGTGTCGGCCCTGACCGAAGTCATCGAACGCGACAGCGGACGCCACAAGCCTATTCGATCCGGCCCCGGTGCTTCCGCGTGAAATCCGACGACCCGGCAATCGCCAAACTACTCGAAGGGTACAAGACCGACGGCATCAATGTCTGGTTTCAGGACGTGACCACGGAAAATGGGCATTCCCTGCTACAAATCCGTAGTCCTGGGCAAGCACGGCGACGTGAACAAGGGAGGCGGCTGCGGCCTGTGCGGCAAAATCCGCCCTGATTTCCGCCATGACCGAGGACGGCATACCCCTACCCCGGGCCCAACCAGCGGCCCCGCGCCCGAAGGATTGGAGGTCCGCAAAACTGGAGGATCTGCCCGACTACTCCACCGGCTCCGCCCAAGGCGACCTCATGGTTCTGGAGGCAACACTCATGGCCCAACGGCTACCACCCCGTCTACGCGGATCTGACCCGCAAGGACCTCGGCATCCCGGGTCCACCCGCGCCCATAGTGCCCGGCCTGGAAATCGTATCCGATTTCGACCAATACTCCCGCGTCAGCCCAAGACTTTTCAAAAAACTATCTAACTATGTTCAAAATAGGGCAGCCCTCCCGCACGCGGCAAAAATCCATTGGACTAGCCGCCACGTTACGGGATAATGCAAACAACCAAATGCCTGGGTGGTGGAACTGGTAGACACCAGGGACTTAAAATCCCTTGGAGCTTGCTCCGTGCGGGTTCAAATCCCGCCTCAGGTACCAGAAATTAAAGAGTTTATGAGTCACAAAGCCCATAAACTCTTTTCTTTTGCACTCAGATTGACAACGCAGTGACACCGTGCTTTAAAATACACCCACAAGGAGTCAGCATGGCCACTATCTGGAAGAAAAATTTCAAGACCAGCAAAGGCAAAAGCGAAACACGCTATGTCGCCCGTGTCCGACGTAAAGGACATAAGGCCCATGAGCAAAACCTTCAAGCGCAAAGGAGGACGCTGACAGAT